>CAVXQP010000001.1:0-9292 GCA_963763955.1 uncultured Solirubrobacterales bacterium
CCGCTTGTCCATTTGATCGAAGCGGTCGTCAAGGCGAGCGTTCCGTTTCATGGTCGAGAGCTATTTCAGCACTGATGGATCGGCGGCAGCGCTCTGCACGACCTGGAAGGCCGAGCCCGGGATCGACTTGAGCTGATCGAGGTTCTCGTCGGACCAGCGCCGGTCCGAGGTCCCCGAGATGAACCAGTTCGAGCCGTTGTCGGCGACGATCGCGCCGTACTGCTTCAGGGCGACGGCGATCGCGTGCGCGGGGCCTGTGATCCCGGAGATGTCGTAGCCGGCCGACAGTCGGAGCCGCAGCCCCATCGGCGGCGCGCTCGCAGCTGGTGGTCGAGCCCGCGCAGTGGGAGGCGGGGTGGACCCAGGCATCCTGGGTCGAGCTCACCGTGACGCGGATCGCGTGGTTGATGTGACCGGCCGCCGCCTCGTCGTAGCGGACCAGGCCGGGGAAGATCGGCAGGCCGGCGGCGTCGGCCGAGGTGAAGCCGTCGGGCCGCAGCGCCGACGAGCGCAGGTCCCAAATCACGCCTACGTCGGCGTTCCAATGAGGTTTCGGCCGCTTTCGAGCAAAGGCGCGACCGAGCTCGTAGAGCTTGCAGCGCGCGCTGTCCACGGTGAGCACGTGGCGGTCGCCGTCAGAGGTCTGCCCGCCCTCGACCAACGCCTTGAGCGGGACGCGGTAGGCGCCGTGGTCGGACTCGTCGCCATAGGCGGTGAAGTTCACCTTGGTCCGCTTCTGCCGCTTGCCGACCACGGCATAGGGAAAGCCGTACTGGCGCGGCGAGCCGAAGTCCGGGTGGAGGAAGTCGCCGCCGTGGGCGCCGATGTAGGAGATGTAGGCCGCCGAGTTGGGGTCGAGCGGAGCCGCGGAGATGTCCTGATTCCATGCCGACTCATCGCCGGCAGAGGGTGCGTTGGCGGCGGCGTGCGAGGGAGGGAAGACCGGGCAGGCGCCGAGGGCGGGGTAGGGGCCGCGCGGCAGGCTCTTGCGGTGGTGCTTCTTCTTGGCGATCGCCGCGCCCGTTGCGACCAGCAGGAGGCCGAGCGCGACCACGAGCAGCACCTTCCCCGGCGAGCGACCCATGCCCGCAGAGTAATCGGGCCGGGGGCGGCTAGAAGGACTCGGTCTGCGTCTGAAGTTGGGGCGGCGCCTCGGCGCGAACGGCGGGCTGCTCGCCCTTGGCCACCCGGCGGCGCACCTTGACGTGCTCGGCGAGCACATAGGAGCCGACCACCAGGGTGCCGGCCAGCAGCTGGGCACCGATCGTCTCCCAGTACGGGTAGATCTCGAACCAGGTGCCCATCCAGGTCGGGACGCTGAAGGGAGTTGGGGTCCGTGGGATCCAGCCGAGGTCCATGAAGGAGAGCGCGGTGCCGCCGATCATCACCATCAGCACGACCGCGACGAGCGCCCCGGTCAGGATCAGCATCCGGCGGTAGGGAAGCTTGTGATGGAGCCAGAAGGTGAGGACGCCGACCACCGCCGTGCAGGCGAGGCCGATCGCCACGCCCTCCAAGACGGTCGAGGTGCCGCTCTGCAGCTGCAGGTTCTGGAGGAAGAGGACGACCTCGAAGCCCTCGCGGTAGACGGTGGTGAAGCCGAGCGCGACCAGGCCGATCAGCACCCAGGGGCCGGTCTGCGTGAGCAGCTTCTGCCGCCGCTTGTGGTGCCGCCCGATCCAGTCGCTCCAGTAGACCTTGTGGACGAACCAGTTGAGCACGATCAGCAGCACCACGATCGCCAGGAAGCCGGTGATGGCCTCGAGCTTCGGCCCGAGCGGCGAGGCGGCGTCGAGCACGGCCTGGACCACGAACCAGGTCGCGATCGCCGCACCGAAGGCCATGATCGCTCCGGCGACGACCGGCCGGCGCTTGGACTTGTTGGCCCCCAGGAAGCTGGCGGTGACCGCGGCGAAGATCAGGATCGCCTCGAGCCCCTCGCGGAAGACGATCATCCCGGAGTTGAAGACCGCCGTCGCGTGGCTCATGTGGGTCTCGGTCGGATCGGCCGGACCGGTGTTCGCGGTGGCCATCAGATAGACCACGCCGGTGATCACGGCGAGGCCGCTCAGCCACCAGGCCAGGCGGGTGTAGCGGTTGTCGGAGCCCTCTCTTGCGCTTCAAGATTCGGGCACCCTAACAGAACTGGCATTAGGCCGCCCTAACGTGATAGACCTAGCTCGACACGGGGGGCGAGAGGAGAACGAGATGTCTGAGGAAAACGTGGAGATCGTTCGCGGCGCGTACGCGGAATTCAATGCCGGCAACACCGCGGGTGTACTGGGGAGGCTCGACGGCAATGTGGAGTGGATCGAGCCCGGGGGAGGCAACGCCCCCTCGGGGACCTTCAACGGCCCTGAGGCCGTTGGGAGCGAGGTGTTCTCGGCGATTCCCGAGAACTTCGATGAGTTCTCGGCGGAGCCCGACGACTTCAAGGACGAAGGAGACCAGGTGATCGTCACGGGCCGGTTCAAGGGCACGGCCAAGAGCGGCGCCGAGCTTGATGCGGCCTTCGAGCACGATTACGAGCTCAGGGACGGGAAGGTGACTCGGATGGAGAACAAGCCGGACCCCGACGCCTGGGCTGCCGCCTGGAGTTGAGCTAGTCAAGGTGATTCGCTAAGCTAATTAGCGAGGCGAATCACTTTGAGTCAAAGAACAACAGCCACGCCCCTAACGCCGCAGGTAAAGGAGGAGCTTGCTCCTCGCCTGCGGTGGGCGATCACCCGGACGGCGCGCAGGCTCCGCCAGGAGGCGGGGACCGACCTCGGCCCCTCGCAGGTCGCCGCGCTCGCCACGATCGAGCGGCACGGCCCGCTCTCGCCGAGCGAGCTCGCCGACCGCGAGCGCATCAAGCGGCCGACCGCCACCCGGATCGTCGGTCACCTCGAGGCCGCCGGCCTGGTGGAGAGGGTCAGGGACCCAGAGGACGGCCGCGGCTCGATCCTCACCGTCACCGGCAAGGGCGGCACGCACCTGCGCCGCCTGCGGGAGCGGAAGACCGCCTACCTGGCTCGCCGGCTCGGGGAGATGAGCGCCGAGGATCGCCACACGCTGGAGCGCGCCGCCGAGCTGCTGGAGGGGATGCTCGAGTGACCGAGGCCCTCGGCCGCTCCTTCGCGAGCCTCTCGATCCCCAACTTCCGCCGCTACTTCACCGGGCAGCTCGTCTCGCTGTCCGGCAATTGGATGCAGATGATCGCCGAGATCTGGCTGGTCCTCGCGCTCACCGGCAGCGGCGTCGCGGTGGGAGTCACCACGGCCCTGCAGTTCCTGCCGATGCTGGTCTTCGGCGCCTGGGGCGGGCTGATCGCCGATCGAGTCCCCAAGCGGCGGCTCCTGCTCCTCACCCAGGCGTTGCACATGATTGCCCCGCTGACGATGCTGACGCTCTCCCTCGAGGGCGTGCTCGTCCCCTGGATGATCTTCTCCCTCGTCTTCGTCCGCGGCTGTGTCAACGCGGTCGACTACCCGACCCGCCAGGCCTTCGTGATGGAGATGGTCGGCGGCGACCGGGTCGTCAACGCGGTCAGCCTGAACAGCGTTCTGGTGCACGGGGCGCGCGTGATCGGTCCGGCCTTCGCCGGGATCCTGATCGCGACGATCGGCGTCGAGCCCTGCTTCGCGCTCAACGCGGCGAGCTTCGCCTTCATGATCTGGGTGCTCGCCGGGCTGGACACCGAGGCGCTGCGCCCCGCCGAGGTCGCGGAGCGCGAGCCGGGAGCGGTCCGCGCCGGCCTCCGCTACGTGCGCGGCGCGCCCGAACTCTGGATCCCATTGGGACTGATGGCCATCGTGGGCACCCTCGGCTACAACTTCCAGTCCGTCCTGCCGCTGCTCGCCCGCTTCACCTTCGACGGCGGCCCGTCGACCTACGCGGTGCTGGTGGCCGCGATGGGGATCGGCGCGATCATCGGCGCGCTGGTCAACGGCGCGCGCGGCTCGGTCACGCCGGCGCTCCTGGTCGGCGCCGCCACCCTCTTCGGGATTCTCTCGCTGCTGGCCGCGGGCGCTCCGACGCTCGCCCTCGAGGTAGTCGCGCTGGCACCCCTCGGCGCCGCCACCGTGACGCTCGCGGCGAGCATCAACTCCTCGCTGCAGCTCGCCTCCGAGCCCAGCATGCGGGGCAGGGTGATGGCGCTCTACTCGATCGTCTTCCTCGGCTCGACACCGATCGGCGGCCCGCTCTCGGGCTGGCTCGCGGAAGCCGTGGATCCGCGCGCCGCGCTGGTCATGGGAGGCATCGCGGCGATCCTCGGCGCCTTCCTGGCGCGGATCGCCTTCGACCGGGTCGCCCGGATCCCGGCCGACGCGAGGCCGCACCCGGCCTAGCTGACTTGTCTTGCCAGTCGCGCCTCACCTGGCATAGAGTGAGCGCCGGCATGACGGACTTCTCGGGACTCTCGATCCGCGGGCGGGTGGCAACTCCCAGCGATTCCGATTGGGACGAGGCGCGCCAGGCCTGGAACCTGGCGGCGGATCAGCAGCCGCCCGCGGTCGCGCTGGTGGAGAGCGCGGACGACGTCTCCAAGGTGATTGGCTTCGCCCGCGAGAACGGCCTCAAGGTCACGGGGAAGGGGACCGGCCACGGCGCCGTCGCCCTCGGGTCGTTGTCCGACACGATCACTGATCAAGATCGAGCACATGCGCGACGTGGTCGTCGTGGACGAGGGGGCGAGGGTCGAGGCAGGCGCCTTTGCCGAAGACGTCGCCGGACGAGGCGCGCCAGGCATGGAACCTGGCGGCGGATCAGCAGCCGTCCGCGGTCGCGCTTGTGGAGAGCGCGGATGACGTCGCGAAGGTGGTCACCTTCGCCAGGGAGAACGACCTGAAGGTGGCGGGACAGGGGACGGGCCACGGTGCCGTGCCGCTGGGTTCGCTCGAGGACGCGATCCTGGTCAAGACCGTACGGATGCGCGACGTCACGATTGAGGGCGAGAAGGCGCGTGTCGAGGCGGGCGCCCTGGCCGAGGACGTGGCCGATGCCGCGGTCAAGGATGGGCGCTGCTCAATGCCCGGCACCTCGCCCAACGTCGGCATCACCGGATTCACGCTCGGCGGCGGGCTGAGCTGGCTCGGTCGCAAGTATGGGTGGGCCTGCAACCGCGTGAGTGCGATCGAGCTCGTCACCGCGGATGGGGAGGCCCGGACCGTGGACGCCGGAAGCGAGCCGGACCTCTTCTGGGCGCTGCGCGGCGGCGGTGGGGGCTACGCAATCGTCACGGCGCTGCACCTGGAGCTGCTGCCGGTCGCCGAGGCCTATGCGGGCGGGCTGCTCTTCCCGTCCGAGCTGGGAGCGGAAGGGGTGCGCCGCTACCGGGATTGGGCGGCGAGCGCGCCGGAGGAGACGGCCACCATGATCCGGTTCCTCAACCTGCCGCCGATCCCCGACGTTCCCGAGCCGCTGCGAGGTCAGAAGCTTGCTGGCGATCGCCGGGGCATTCCTCGGCAGCCAGGAGGAGGGCGAGAAGGCGTTCGCACCGCTGCGGGAGATCGGCGAGCCGGTGATGGACACCTTCACCCAGATGCCGGCGCCCGGCCTCACCCGGATCGCGATGGATCCTGAGCCGCCGGTTCCCGGCCTCGGCCACCACCGGGTCATCAACGAGCTCCCGGACGAGGCGATCGACGCCTTCGTGGAGAACGCCGGGCCGGATTCGGGTTCGCCTCTGCTCCTCGCGGAGCTCCGCCACCTGGGGGGCGCGCTTGCCCGTCCCGCCGAGAACGGCGGTGCCCTAGACAAGCTCGACGGGGAGTTCGTGATGCTCGGCATCGGGATGCTGATGGACCCGGCGATGCGGGAGCCGATCGAGGGCCAGCTGGACAAGCTCTCCGGCGCAATGGAGCCCTGGGCCGCCGACGGCGGCTACTTCAACTACGCCGAGCGTGCCAGCGACGTCAGGGCGATCCTGCCGGCCGAGACGTGCGACCGCCTCTCGCTGGTGAAGCGAAGCTGGGATCCCGAGGGCCGTATCCTCGCGAACCACTCGATCGCGCTGGCGGCTGCCTAGCGCCTAGCGCGAGAGTCCCTCGACGCTCGGCCGCTGGCGCCGCGGCGAGCGCGCGCCGACGATCTGACCCCACTCCGAGTCCTCGATCAGCCCCGGCTCGGTCTCATCGAGCCAGTCGAGCAGGGCCTCGGCGAGCCCGTCGGGGTCCTCGAGGTTGGGGAAGTGCGCGGCCTTCGGCAGGGTGACGAAGCGGCTGTTCGGAATGAGCTCGTGGGCCGCACGGCCGTGGGCCATCGGGATCGTGTTGTCGCGCTCGCCCCAGACGATCAGGGTGGGAAGCTCGCCGAGCAGGTAGAGGCGGTCCCGGGCGCTGACGTGCTGACCGCGCACGTCGATCACGGAGCGCAGCGTCTGCAGGAAGGCGTGCCGGGCCGCTGCCTTCTCCAGCGGCCGCATCGCGCGGCCGAGCGCCTGCAGGTAGACGCCCTTGCGGCTGCCCCGGGCGCGCATGCGCTCCCCGGTCTGCTCGATCGCCGCGCGGACGCGCCGGTTTGCGACCAGCCAGATCCCCGCTGTCGCGCCGGGGAGCGCGGCCCCGCGCAGCATCGGGCTCACCTCGTGGCCGAGTCCGCCGCTCGAGATCAGCGCGAGGCGCTCGACCCGCTGGGGGAATTGGTAGAAGAACTGCATCGCGATCCCGCCGCCGAGCGAGTGCCCCACCATCGTGGCGCGGTCGATGCCGATGGTCGTCAGCAGGTCGCGGATGCTGCAGGCGTGAGCGCCGAGTGAGTAGTCGCCGCGCACCGCCGCCGAGTCGCCGTGGCCGAGCAGGTCGGGGGCGACGACCGTGTATCGGTCCGCCAGCTCGAGCGCGACCTGCTCCCAGTGCTTCGAGGAGTTGACCATCCCGTGGATCAGGACGACCGGCGGGCCGTCTCCCGCGATCCGGTAGATGACGCGGTGGCCGTGCAGCTCGATCTCCCACTCGTCGAAGATCCTGCCGGGCGGCACCGCTGAACTCATCGACTCACCCTAGCGACCGTTGGACCCGAGCAAAACGAAGACCGACCGCCATCCATGGCGGCCGGTCTTTTGCAAACAGGCCCCGTCAGGACGGGCAGGGGTACGTCTCAGGGGCCTTACTTGGGGGGTATGTAGTGGAACCAGGCGACGGGAGGCGCCTTGCGGCAAACGCCCGGTCCCTATGAGCCGAGAGGCGGTGCCAAGCGTCCGGCCCAGCACCAATCCTCCCAACACCCAAAAGTATTGATCCGGGTGCGAACGAACGCAATACCAAAAACTGGGTGGATTTGCACTATTTGGTACTGACTGGCCAACTGCCGGTTCAGGTAGGCGCCATCGCGGCGGAGAGGGCCGAGCCGTGCAGGATGTCGAGCTCGGAGACCTCGATCTCCTGCAGCCTGAACGCGCGCATGACCTGGACCAGGATCACCGTGCCGGCGACGATCGTGGGCGCCCTGCCCGGATGGAGGCCGGGCACGCGCAGGCGCTCGGCCAGGGGCAGCGACGAGAGGCGGCTGAGCATGCGCTGGACGCGCTGCAGGCCGAGGTGGTAACCGTGGACACGGCCCGGGTCGTAGGGTTCGAGCTCCTGGTCGATGGCGGCGAGTGAGGTGGGCGTCCCGGCCACGGCGATCGCGTGGATCGGATTGCCTTCCGGTTGCGCCGCGATCGCCCGCGCGATCAGGTTGCGGATGTCGGCGGCGAGGTCCTCGAGCTCGTGCGGGTCCGGCGGATCCGAGGTCAGATGACGTTCGGACTGGCGAATCGTGCCGGCCTGGAGCGAGGCGTGAAAGCCGACCTCCGTGCCGGAGCCGACGATCAGCTCGGTCGAGCCGCCGCCGATGTCGAAGACGAGGGTCGGGTCGGATTCGGTGCGATGGGCAGTCGCGCCGAGATAGGTGAGGTGGCTCTCCTCCTCGCCGGTGAGCAGGCGCGCGTCGAGCCCGAAGCGCTCGCGGAGCTCGGCGATGAACGCCTCGCCGTTGACGGCATCACGGACGGCGCTCGTGGCAATCGCCATGACCCGCTCCGCGCCCATCTCCTCGTAGCGAGCCTTGTAGCCGGCGATGACGGTGCAGACGTCATCGACTGCGTCCGAGCAGATCATCCCTGTGTGGTCGACGCCGCGGCCCATGTTCGTCACCGTGGTCCGGCGCTCGACCTCGCGCACGGTCGTGCCCTCGACGTCGGCGATCAGCAGGCGGGTGGAGTTGGTGCCGATGTCGATCACCGCAACCCGCACCGCGTCCGTGTCCCTCACTCCCCGGTCACCCGCGGGCATCCTAGCGACGAGCGTGTTGCTGCGCGACTCCCACAGCTCACAAAGAGCGCTGAATCCGAACAACCTGTGCGCGGCCTTCCTGGCCGGCACCGCCCCGGTTGACATCCGCGGATCCATACCCGCAGAAGGCCCGGGTCAACCCGAACTAGCCCCCCTTGCGGTAGCCGAAGAGGGCCGTGTACGTCCCGGTGTTGGTGTTGTCCGCTCCGGCCGGAGAGCCGTGATCCACGCCGACGCCGACCTGGCGGAACGACCTGGAGAGCAACACCGCCCGATGCGGCGCGCTGTGCATCCACGCGTTGACGGTCGCTTTCGGGGTGCTCAGCGTGGCGGCTCCCCAGAACAGGTCCTCTCCGATTCCCCAGGCCCTGGCGCCGGCCATGTAGCCGGCGTTCGCGGCGCGCGACGCCGGGGTTCCATCACCCTCGTGGGAGAAGAAGTTCTCGCTGGTCATCGCGTCGGTGTGGGACTGCGCGGCTACATCCAGGAGCGGGTGCTCCCACACCGACCTGACGTAATACCGGGCGCGCTTGTGGTTGATCAGACAGACCACAGCGGTCCGTGCCTGAGCGACCGTCAGGTTGGCCGCGCCCACGCGGCCGCCCGGGCAGGCGAGCGCCGACGGCGCCCAGACCGCGAGCATGCCGGTGATCGCCACCGCGATCGTGAGTACGAACTTGAACGGAACTTGCCGGCTGGCGTTCTCCGGCGATGGTTCTTGGCCCATTGCCGACCTCTCAGTCTTCGTGCTTCCGGGGTTAGCTGGCGGGCTCGCGCGGAATGAGTCGCGCTATACCGGCTATTCGGCAATTCGCCCCTGGGACCTTGGGTCCCCCGGTCGCCGGCCATCCGTGGGCCAGCGATTAAGCAGGTCAATTGTGGTGCGAAAATTAGCATGCAAGTCGGTCGGTTGGGCGCCGTTTACGAACACCCAGGCACGCGGTAAACTCGTCAGTACCGACGCGGGGTGGAGCAGTCTGGTAGCTCGTCGGGCTCATAACCCGAAGGTCGCGGGTTCGAATCCCGCCCCCGCTACT
>CAVXQP010000002.1:0-28260 GCA_963763955.1 uncultured Solirubrobacterales bacterium
GCCAGGACCGGCCGGTCACGTTCAGGCCACCGTCGCGGTCTCGCGAGATGCGCAGGAGGCTGACCGCCGACGGTTCGACCTCGCTGCGTTCGGTTAGCGACAGCTGCCACCACAGCCCCTCGACGGCCCCGCGGCGACCCTCGGTCTCGATCGCCTTGCGGAGCTTCTGGTTGATCGAGCGAACCTCCGCCGGGCTGGTCGCCGGGTCGTAGCGGACTGAGGTAAGCCCGAGCAGGTCGCTCGGCAGCTTCGAGCCGTTCGCGTGCAGGATGAACGTGCGCCGGATGCCGAGCGCGCCGCCGAAGAGCCCGGCCTCGAACACCACGTTGTCGCGCGGCGATGCCTCGCCGGACTCCGATGCATCCGTCGTGGTCCAGTCGTCTTGCGCGAAGACGAACGCGGCGAAATCGACCTCCTGAGAGAGCTCGACGAGCCGATCGAGGGTAGACCGCCCCGGGTTGAACGTGGTCGTCCAGGGCTCGACGTCGGCGACGTCCTCGAGTCCGCGCTCGATCGCCTTGAGCAGCTTGCCCTGCTTGCCCGACGACCCGAGGAAGATGCGCGGCTTGCTCATTCTCGGTTCATGATGACGGACCTGATCGGCCCGACCGTCGGGCGGGTCCTGCTCCTACCCGGCGGCAGCGTTGGCCGCGGCCACTATCCGCTCATGCGTCTCCTCCGGGTGGGAGACCATCGCCACGTGACCGCTCTCGACCTCGATCGTGTCGGCGCCCATCCGCTGCGCGAACTGCCTCTCGGCATCGGGTGGGATCACCTCGTCGTTCTGGGCGACCAGATACCACGATGGCAGCGACTTCCATGCGGGCGTGCCCATCACGTCCTCGAACGCGGACATGGTCAGCGGCTGCTGCACGGCGTACATGACCTTCGCCTTGACCGGGTCGATGTCGGCGGCGAAGTGACCGAGGAAGTCGTCCTCGGGGAGCCAGCCGAAGCCCTCCGAGTCGACGTCGATATTCGCCGTCGCCGGGGTCGGAGGACCCTGCTGTAGTAGCGCGCCCACCGACTCACCCTCGTCGAGCCCGAAACCCGCGATGTAGACGAGGCCGACGACGTTCGGCGCATCGGTGCCGAGTGAGGTGATCACCTGGCCCCCATAGGAGTGGGCGGCGAGAACGGTCGGGCCGCTTTGGCGGGCGAGCACCTGGCGCACCCTCGCGACATCGTCCGCAAGCGAGCTCTCCGGCAACTGAGGGGCCGTGACCTTGTAGCCGTCGGCCTGCAGGCGCTGGATCACGTCGCTCCAGCAGGAGCCGTCTGCCCAGGCCCCGTGGACAAGGACGATGTTCGGTGATGCCATGAGTCGACTCCTTTTATCGGGACATCGACCCTACCGACAAGGTCGCGCCAGCCTGAAACGACATCCTGAACAGAAGCGCCCGGAGCCGGCAGGGGGAAGGGGCCGCCGTCCATGCAAAGCGGCACCTTTCGGCGCGCGCCGGTCAGTGGGACAGTTAGCCGGCGGCCAAAGGTGCGCTACGAGAAGTGGCGCTGTAGGGTGCGTCCGAAGCGGCACTCCAGTGCCGTGATCTGCGGTGAGAGCGGATCCCCACATGAGCGCATCGTCCACCGGCCTGCTCGCCGCGGAGGGCCCCGGCTCCGTCTCGCAGGCTCCGAACCTGGCGGACGGGTTCACTGACACGTTCACCAGCCGGTACGTCGACGCCGGGGCACTGCGCCTGCACGCGGTCATCGGAGGCGACGGGCCGCCGCTGCTGCTGGTACACGGCTGGCCCGAGACCTGGTACGCATGGCGGCTGATGATGCCGGCGCTGGCCGAGAACTTCGAGGTGATCGCGGTCGATCAGCGCGGTATGGGGCTGTCCGACAAGCCCCGGGACGGCTACGACACCGCAACCGTCGCAAACGACCTTGTGGCGTTGATGGACGCGCTCGGCCACCAGCGGTTCGCCATGGTCGGCTGCGACACCGGACTGCTCATCGGCTACGCCCTGGCCGCTGATCACCCCGACCGGGTCGACCGCCTGGCCCTCGGGGAAGCCCCGCTTCCGGGCGTGTCTCCCACGCCGCCACTGTTCCTCCCCGCGCCGCTCAACGAACGCCTGTGGCACATCCCGTTCAACGCACTTCCAGAGGTCAACGAGAAGCTCGTCAGCGGGCGGGAGGACATCTTCTTCGGCGAGAAGTTTTCGAACGCGGCCGGAAAGAAGAAGCTGTCCACCGACGCCGTCAAGTACTACGTCGACCTCCTCGCGGCCGACCCGGAGGCGCTGCGCGGCAGCTTCGAGCTCTACCGCGCCTTCCCGGTGAGCCAGGCGCAGAACGAGCAGCGCAAGACCCGGCGGCTGACGATGCCCGTCCTGGCGATCGGCGGAGCGCAAAGCTTCGGCGAACAGGTCGGCAAGACGATGGAACTCGTCGCGGACGACGTGCAAACCGCGGTCCTGCCCGACTCCGCACACTGGGTCGCCGAGCAGGCTCCGGACGCGATGCTCGCCGCCCTGATCGGGTTCCTGGCCCCGTACCGGGACGGGTGGCTCGCGGCCCGCAATCCGCGCTGAGCCTGTCGGGTGCGGTCCGGGAAGCGCGTCGCTTGCTCGGCGGAGGTCACCGGCCGATGCGACCAAGAAAGAGGAAACCCGCATAGCCATGCGGGTCGAGAGGCACCGCTACCGGGATTCGAACCCGGGTTTCCGGACTGAGAAGCACACTGAATATAGGCGAACGAGTGCCGTTAGGCAGGGATCAGTTGCTCTCAGTTGCCCTGAGTTGCCTTTAGAAATGCACATCTCGGGACAAACTCGGGACAAAGTTTCGAGTCACGATTTCGGCTCCCCGCGCTTCTCCCGTAGGGCGGCGGCCATCTGTGGATAGCGCATTTCCCGGAACTGCCTTGGCAGGCGGTCGTCGACGAGGACGGCGTTGAATGGGTCGATGCCATGCCGGCGGTGGAGTGTCCGAAAAGAGTTGTCAGATCGGCACTTCCGGAAGATCCGCTCATTCAGGTCGAGCACCGCCCGCTGACGGGTCCGGGGGCCCAGCGAGCCGTCGCCCAGAACTTCTCGCGACCACTCCCGGGCGGTGTCGATCGAGACCTCCAGCTGGCTCATCGAGATCGAGCCGGTACGTCGCAGCTCCACAACGTTGTGGACACGGCTCTCCATCGATCGCTCCGGGTGCATGACCCAGAACTGGATGTCGTTCCCTCCTGCGGGGTCTGGAACGGCGACCTGCACGGCGGTGTCGCGGACATCCTGGGCATTGAGTCCACGGGGTGACTCGATGAAGTCCAACTCGCGTTCGTGCCCTGCCGAGTCGACGAACGTCACCACCCCCGTCAGCGGCGTGCGGTCACTTGCACGGGGAAGCCTCACCTTCGCGTCGAGCAACTTTCCGGCGCGCTGGGCGACCGTTCTCGCTCCCTCGAAGTCGATGTCCTTCGTCGCGACGACGGGAAGCTGGAGTCCTGGCCTACTCATGTACTCGGCCCAGAACGCGACAGCCTGGCCGCCAACCAGGACCACTCGACGATCGGTGACGAGAGGCTCAAGCTCGACAAGGATGCGCTCCAGCTCCCCACTTGGGAGAGGTGGCTGTTCAGCCACGCTCGCCTAGCTGAGCGAACGCGAAGCAGAGAGATTGACGCGCGCGGAACGAGCGAGCGGCGCGAAAGCCTCGTTCTCGCGCTTCAGCTGCGCCACGGACTTTTCCCCAGACGCCATAAGGCGCTCGTTATCGGCACGGGCAGCCTGCTTGGCGCGTGCACGCGAACTGGGGTCAATGTGGATCCTCTGTGTCATCGCCCGCTCATCGTAGCGTTGCATCGGTTTGAGAGCCGCAGGACATGAACTAATCAGTGGGCACCGAGGGCGCCTCGTAGAGGTTCGGCCCTTCGGGCCCGCCCTCGGTGCCCAGAGCGTAGCCCCGTGAACAGACGGGATGAACATCGTTACGACGACTATGCAGCTGATGCCAGCGTCGGCGGTTTGGTCGCGAACGCGCCTGAGAGCAACTCAGCCTCATCGCCACGGCTCTTGTAGTGCAGGTAGCGCTGAGTCGTCTTGATGTCCGCGTGGCCCATCCAGGCCTGGACTTGCACGATGTCGGCGCGGTTGATCGCGATCGTCCCGAACGTGTGGCGCAGGTCATGGAAGCGCAGCTCGCGGAGGCCGGCCCGCTCCAGCGCGGCCTTGTAGCGATAGCCGAGCTTCTGGGCGTTGACGTGGCCGCGTGGGCCGCGGAACACCAAATCGTCGTCCTCAGTGAAGTGCTCGCGCTCGCTCAGCCGCGCCAGGGCCTGAGCGACTTCGTCGGCCATAGGAACCGCCCTCCCCCGGCCGGACTTCGGTGTGTCGACGCCGTTGCCGCTCTTGTAGGTCCGATGCACACGGACTACGCGACGCTCGAAGTCGACGTCGCGCCAACGCAACGCGAGCAGCTCACCCTGACGAAGCCCGGTGAAGGCGGCGGTCAGAAAGATCGCGGCGTCCTGCTTTGAGTCGGCCGCTCGGACAAGCGCCCAGATCTCCTCGGGCGAAAGCACATCGATCTCGACCTTGCTGCGCACGCGGGGTCGCTCGACCTCGTCCATCGGGTTGGCCCGCAGGCCATACCGGCGCTTCGCGTGCCGAAAGATCGAGCCGAGGATGACGAGGTACTTCTGGATGGTTCGGTTCGATGGAGACTCACGAGCGATCCAGTCGTCTCGCCAGCGTTCGATTGCCGTCGTGGTGATGTCCTCAAGGGTGAGAGCGCCCAGGGCCTCGTCGAGTCTCCGGACGGTCAGGCGGTAGTCAGTCAGCGTCGATGCCTTGCAGGCGCGCTCCTGCGCGGCGTGGCGCAGCCATTCAGCGCTCGCGTCAGTGAACGTCGCGCCAGTCGACACTGGCGCGTCCAGTTCACCGCGCCGAGCGTCGGTGAGGACCTCCTGGAGCGCCTCCTCTGCCATGCGCCGGGTGTAATGACCGGCTGGCGGACGACCCCGACCCGTCCAGTTCGGCCCGAGTCGCACCTGCGTTTGGCTCCCGTGTGGAGGTCGGTACTTCAGGTACCAGATCGAGCCCCGCTTGCCCTTCCGAAGCTTCACGTGACCGCTCGTCCGCACCACGGATCCATTCTCACTCTCGACCCGGATGCCGCCCCGACCTGGCCGCGACTGTAGCGGCGGCGGCGCGGCCGTCAAGGGGCTTCGCCCCGACCCCCTTCGGGGGTTGACGGTCCGCGCCTAGTCCGCCGCTAGGCTGGCTCTCAGGTCGCGCCGGCTTGGATCTGTGGTCATGATCGACTCCGGTCATCTAGAGCGAATGACGGCATCGGGCGCCAGCTGTCCCACTCGAGCTCGCCCATGACACGCCGGCACAAGCCCTCTCTGGGCACTCAGACATCGCGACTGCGGTCAATCAAGCCCAAACCGTCTAACTCGCCCCATCCCTAAGCACCTCTCGCTCCATCCACTCTGCATCTCCTCGGCTCAATCTCAGCTTCAACCGATCCGGGTCCGCGCCGCCCCTTTTCAATTGTTGTTTGGTCAAGCGCCTCGACTCCCATAACTCGTGGAGGAATGGGAGTCGAGGCGCGCCGACCCCCGAATTCCGCATGTCTATGGGGCGGCGCGGGCCCGAAAGTGTCCGCGCCGCGGACACTTCGCGGACACCTTGCGGACACTTCGCGGACACTTCTGAAAGCGCTGCTTTGCATGGAAAGCGGCGCTTCTATCCGAGGATCCGCTGTCCAAGCAGGACGAGAGCGCTAAGGGTTCCGCCGACCCACAATCACAACGAAAGCCACGAAGGCGACGATCACCAGTCGGTCAGACCGGGCCAGGCGCTCCTGATTTGGCCGCACCGCGTACACGGTCTCCGACACGACTACTGCCGCGACCAATACCGCGATCACCCCCGCTCCGAGCGAGAAGAGCCATCCAAGCGGGGCAAACACGGCAACCGCGCCCAGGAGATAAGCGGCGAATGTGAAGACGCCAACGAACAGGAAGCTGTCGCGCCGCCGCCACGTCTCAACTGAACGCCAGACCTGCGGCCCACCGTAGAGGTTGAGAAGCCGCGTCCACCATGGACGGAGATGAGCACTCATGCGGGTGCTATCGACGCGAGACCGGTTGTCCTAAACCACCGCTTTGGACGAGAAGCAGTAGTCCTGCTTTGCATGGAAGGCAGTGGTCCGGCAAGAGATACTGCGTGGGCGATGTCGGAGGAGAACGTCGAGAACGCTCGGCGCGGCTATGCGACCCTGAACGAGGCGTATCGAGCCGGCGACCCGTCGATCTTCCGGCCGATTCTGGAGGAGTACTGGGATCAGGATGTTGTCTTCGAGCCTGCCGGGGTGCTCCCGGATAGCACCCGCCGCCCGCATAAGGGATGGGACGGCGTGCTCGCGTTCATCGGTGGTCAGATGGAGGCGTTCAGCGAGGGATGGCTGGAGGCGACGGAGTTCATCGACCATGGGGACTACCTGATCGTTCCCTATCGGTTCGGCGGGCACGCCAGGCACACCGGCCTCCCGGTTGAGTTCTCGTTTGTCCACCTGATCACCCTCAAGGACGGGAAGGTGACGCGCTTGGAAGTGCATCGGACGAAGCCCGAAGCCCTCGAAGCCGCCGGGCTGTCGGAGTAGGCGATGTCGGAGGAGAACGTCGAGATCGTCCGTGCCGCGTTCGAACCCTTCTCTCGCGGGGAGTTCAGCGCTTGGGCGGATCTGCCTGACAACTTGGAGCTCATCCTCGCCCCTGAGATGCCGGACGCTGGCACCTACCGAGGCGCCGAAGCCCGCCAATGGATGCTGTCGTGGGCGGAGTCGTTCGAACGCCTGACCCAAGAGTTGGTGGAGCTCAGGGACGTTGGCGATGGCCGCGTGCTCGCCGAGTTCATCCAGCGTGGCTGGAGCGCCGGGAGTGATGTACCGGTTGAGCTCCCGACCTGGTCGCTCATGACGCTCCGAGACGGGGAGCTCACTCGGATGGAGCTCTTCATGAATAGGGACGCCGCCCTCGAAGCCGCCGGGCTGTCGGAGTAGTCGATGTCGGAGGAGAACGTGGAGATCGTGCGGAAATTGATCGATGCTGCCAATCGGGGCGACTGGGATGCCTGGTTGGGTTTCCTCAGCCCAGAGGTCGTATGGGAGTCCCTGCCCTTCCCTGGGTTTAGAGACGTCTACCGCGGGCGGGCGGAGGCGCGAGAGTGGTATGAGCTGCTCCTCGAAGTCTTTGAGGAAGCCCACCTCGAGATCGAGGAGATAACGGCCCTGAGCGATGACAGAGTCCTCATCGGATACACCCAGATCGCGCGCGGTAGGGGCAGTGGCCTGCCTGGAGAACTGCGCAGTTGGTCGATCCACTGGCTCGCGAAGGGCCTGATCGCAAGGCGTCAGGTTTTCTGGACCAGGGACGAAGCCCTCGAAGCCGCCGCGCTGTCGGAGTAGGCGATGTCGGAGGAGAATTTGGAGACCCTCCAGCGAGCCCAAGAGGCCTGGAACGCCGAGGATCTGGACGGCTGGCTGGCCGAGCTTGATCCCGAGGCCGAGTGGCATACCGCCCTTGAGCAAGCATTGGAGGGCAGAGGAAGCACCTATCGAGGCCACGACGGTCTGCGAAAGGCCTGGGACGAATATCGCAGCGAGGCGTGGGGCGGTTTGATGAATCAGATTCAGGAGATTCGAGACCTCGGCGAGTCGGTTCTGATCCTCGGTCACCTCGACGTGGCCGGCCGGACAACTGGCATCGAGTCCAATCAGGAATTCGGGCAGCTCGTCACCTTCCGAGACGGGAAGATCCTCCGGTCCGAGGATTTCCTGAGCCACGCGGAAGCCCTCGAAGCCGCCGGGCTGTCGGAGTAGGCGATGTCGCAGGAGAACGTCGAGCTTGTGCGTCAAGGGGAGGAAGCCGTTTTGCGGGGCGACCGGGACGCCTGGTTCGCGATCCACGATGAGGACTTCGAACTCGTACCCATCCGCGAGTGGCCCGAGGGTGCCGTGCGCGGTCGCGAGGCTGCCTGGGAACTCAACATGAGGTTCATCGACAGCTTCGAGGTGGTTCCGAGTGAGGTCGAGCGCGTTGATGCCGGGGCCGACAAAGTCTTGGTCCATCCGCGGTACGACTTGCGCGGAGCGGAAAGCGGCGCCGAGGTCGAGCACGATTACTGGCTCGTCGCCACGGCCCGGGAAGGGAAGATCCTTCGCGTGCAGTGGTTCACGGACGGAGTCGAGGCCCGTGAGGCCGCCGGGCTGCGGGAGTAGAGCAATCCCGCACTTCCCCTTTACGCGAGGAAGGGAAGTGAGCGATACCGCTCGAGATCGCCGGCCAGTGCCGGCGACACGCGAAGGGAGTCGCAATCAGCGACGGGATACCCATGCCTCCTCTGCATGGAAGGCGGGAACTTTGGCCGGTGCCGCTAGGCGAGGTTGAGGGGTCGAGTGGGTGCAGATCCCGCGGCGTTTGACTCCTATGATGTGCAGTCGGTCTAGGGGATGCCCACCAGGAACTCGCAGCGCTTCGCAGTGTCGATGCCGGTTTCACCCTCGCAGTCGTCGCTGTTGAGACCGCCGTCCAAGCGATCGTTAGCAGGACCGGCTCGAAGCAGGTCGTCGCCGGAGCCGCCGTCGAGATTGTCGTTACCACCGTCCGGCCCTAGAGTCGTGAAGGCGTCGGCCGAGTTGTCGCCGAGGAGGAGGTCGCCTCCGCCTCCTCCGCTGATCGTGTCGTTGCCAGCCCCCGTCGCCGTCGTCGGGCCCGGGAAACCGGGCGAGCCGTCGCCGATCAGGATCTCGGGGGCATCCCCGCCAATGATCGTGTCGTTGCCGGCGCCACTCACGTCACCACTCGCGGTGTGGTCGCCGATCGCGAAGAACCCTCCGTCCGTGCCGAGGTCGAGGACATCGTCGCCGCCTGCCCCCGTCGCATTACGTCCCTCGCTGTCGCCGACCAAACCCTCCGCTCCGGGACCGCCGTTGAGCACGTCGTTGCCCGCCCCAGAGACGTCGCCCGCGTGGTCGATCGAGTGGGAGTCTCCGACCAGGCTCTCGAAGCCAGGGCCGCCCACAAGGAGGTCGTTTCCGCCGCCGGTAGCCGCTCCGCCCTTAGTGTTGCTGTCTCCGGCGACCCGGTCGAACCCGTCCCCTCCGTAGATCTGGTCGTTCCCACCACCAATCGCGTTTCCGTTCGGCGAGAAGCTGTCGCCGCTGATCACGTCGTCGCCGTTTCCGCCGAGGAGCAAGTCGTTACCTCCACCGATGGCGTCACCGGTTTCCGGATCGGGTCCGGGAAGCTGAGAACCGCCCGCGGAAACATCGCCAACGATCTGATCGTTTCCGCCGCCAGCCTCCACTTTGTCATTGCCGAGGCCGCCGACGAGGATGTCGTCCCCTTCAAGCCCGCAGATCAAGTCGTTGCCGCCCTGGCCGTCGACCGTGTCGGCGGCGTTCGATCCGACGATCACATCGTTGCCAGAAGTCCCTGTGATGGCACCGGTGCCGACGATCGTGGCTGGCTTGCCGAAGCAAGTCGGAGTCGAGGCCCCAGCGGCTTGAGCCGGAAGCGCAGCGGCCGCCGCGAGGAGGCAAACCGGGAGAAGGCTCAACCTCCGCATGTCGACCCGGCCGCAGGACCTCGGATGCGAGTCCCTTCCGTGCGCGCTCATCTCGGACCTCCCTCGTCTGTCCTCGAAATATCGAGCACCGAGCGACACCGAGACCAGCCCATAGCCGTTCGGGCTACGTTCTGGCGACCCTATCGCGGCCACCGATCCCGGTCAAGCACCATGCGGACGGCTGGACCGCACTGGACCACACCTGACGCTCCGTCTACTCACCGCACTCCTGCAATGCGCGAGAAGCAAGCGTCGACCAAGAAGCGCTCCTTTCCATGCAAAGCACCGCTTCTCGTCCAAAGCGGCTATTTCGGTAGGTCACGTCGCTGGCGGTCCAGCTTCCGCTTCCACGCGAAAGCGGAAGCCCTGGTGGCAAGTACGATGGCTCAGCAACTTCCAACGATCGATCGCGTGATGCTCGTATTGCTACACGGTGCATGCCACGGGGCATGGTGCTGGGACCGGGTTCGCCCCCTCTTGGAGCAAGCGGGGCGGGACGTCGTGACCCCGACGCTGACTGGGCTCGGAGAGCGCGAGGACGAACTCTCGCCCGACGTCGGCCTTAGCACCCACGTCGATGACGTCGTGCGCGTGCTCGAGCAGGAGGACCTCACGGATGTCGTGCTCGTGGGCCACAGCTACGCGGGTATGATCCTCCCGCCTGTAGCCGTGAGGGCGGCGGATCGCCTTGCGCGGCTGGTGTTTCTGGACGCCTTCGTGCCCAAAGACGGCGACCGCTGCTTTGACCTGATGCCAGCCGAGTCGGCCGAATGGATGCGCCAGCAGGCCCAAGCGGAGGGCGGCGGATGGCGTTTCCCAGGCTGGCCGTTGGAGATGCTCGGCATTGTGGCCGACGAAGACGTTCGCTGGGTCGGCCCACGGCTCACCGCTCAGCCTCTCAAGACCTACGAAGATGCCGTCCGCCTTCCATCGGGGGATTGGGAGAGGCTCCCGCGAACCTACGTCTTCTGCAACGAGCGATCGTTCGGAGGACTCTTCGAACCGTTCGCAGAGGCGGCCAGTGCCGACCCGGCCTGGAACCGGGTCAACATTGCTGCCGCTCACGAGCCCTTCATCACGGCGCCCGAGGCTCTATCGAGAACGCTTCTCCAGCTCGGGTAGACACTCCACAGTGGCCGGCGCTGCGGAGAGACTCCTGGAGGGAATGGCGCTCTCTAGGCTTGTGGGGCGGACCAGGGCGGCACAAGTGACGTACGGCGCAGCCCAGCCACACTTCCGCATTGCGCGAGAAGCGAGCGCGAGGTCGAAGAGCGCTCCTTTTCCATGCAAAGCGAATAGCCGCTTTTCGTCCAAAGCGCTACTCCGACAGCCCGGCGGCTTCGAGGGCCTTCGGCCAGCCGACGTAGTCCCGATACCGGCGGATCGTCCCGTCCCGAATAGTGAACACCGCGGCCCAACTCGTTTCGGTCTCGACTCCGCTCGATGCGCCCCGGAACCAGCCCCGGAGCCGGACGGCTACCTCATCGCCGGCGTCGCGCATCTCCTGGGGCTCGATACGGACGCCATCAAACGAACTAAAGCCCTCTTCCACGGAGGCGCGTGTGTCCTCGATCCCATGCGTCACACGTCCATCGATCCGAGCAGTCGTATCCCACTCAACCTCCACATCCAGGATCGCTCGCATCGCCGCCTCATCACCCTGGTCGAAGGCCGCATAGAACGCCTGCACGATCTTGACGTTCTCCCGCGACATCGCCTACTCCCGCAGCCCGGCGGCTTCGAGAGCCTCTTGCCAGGTGAGGAATGCCTCGGCACGGATCCCCTCGTCGTCGCGCAGCAGTATGTGCACGCCGAAGTCATGGTCGAGCTCGACATGGCTGGTCCTGCCTCTCGCGTGAACACGACCCAACCACACGACGGAGCCCCCAAGGTCGCGAATCTCGCTCTCTTCCAAGCGAAACACCTCCCAGATCTCCCAGATCTCAGCGAACGCCTGACGAATCTCTTCTTTCCCCCGGTAGACGTTGCGCTCGACGGCAGCAGGGTTGGCCGGAATCCATTCGAAATCGGGAGCCGCTTGGGCGAGCCACCCGTCGATATCGCGCCGGTTCCAGGCCTCGAACGCCCGGCGGCAGTTCTCGACGTTCTCCTCCGACATCGCCTACTCCGGCAGCCCAGCGGCTTCGAGGGCTTGAGCCCATTCGCCGTAGTCCTTGACATGGGTGCACAGCCCATCCCGGTAGGTCACCAGGAACGCCACGGAAATCTCCTGCTCGATCCCGCTCCCTCTTCCGATCATGCGGAGCGTCCCCAGCGCCAGTACCCGGTCTCCGAGATCACGCACATCGGGGAAGTGAAACTCGAACACCTCCCAGGAGTCCGCGATGTCAGCGAATAACCGCCTCAGGTCATGGAGCCCCGAGTAGTCGCCCTCCAGCGCAGCGATCTGAGGCTCGACGACCGCATCCGGGTGGAAGTCCTCCAACCAACGCTCGACATCACCCCGGTTGTAGGCCTCAATGCCCGCCCGAAACCGATCGACGTTCTCCTCCGACATCGCCCACGCAGTATCTCTCGGCGGAGTGCTGCTTTCCATGCAAAGCGGCGCTTTTCGCCGAATGCACTTTTCGGGACAAATTGGGGACAAAGTTCCGGATCCGTCCGAAGTCCCGAAATGAAAAAGCCCCGCTCCCGCGAGGCTTTCGTGAGGCACCGCTACCGGGATTCGAACCCGGGTTTCCGGACTGAGAATCCGGCGTCCTAGTCCCCTAGACGATAGCGGCGTGTTATCTGCGGCGCCGATATTGTGGCCGCCGTTGATCGGGGGGAGTGTAGCCAGGGGATGGCTAAGCTTCGCGGGCCCGCGGCTGTGGCGGAACTGGTAGACGCGCAGGCTTCAGGTGCCTGTGTCCTTCGGGACGTGGAGGTTCGACTCCTCTCAGCCGCATCGACTGCTGCCCGGATTCAGGCTGGAGCGCTGAGCACCGACTCGAGCGACTCGGGGGGCCCGAGTGCGTACCCCTGGGCCTCGTCGATGCCGAGGTCCGCGAGCTGCTCCAGGGTCGCCAGGTCCTCAACCCCCTGGGCGATCACTCGCTGGCCCAGGCGATGCGCCTTGAAGACGGTGCTCCAGATCAGACGGCGCTGGCCGTTGTCTGTGGCGAGGTCGTCGATGAAGGGATGGCCGAGCTTGACGTAGGCAATCGGGAATCGTCGCAACAGCATTGAGTCCTGGCCGCCTTCGATGAAGCCGTCGAGTGCGATTCGGCAGCCCAGCTGGTCCATCGCGTCGATGAACTCCGCCCCGGTCTCCCCGGCTTCGGAGAGCTGGGCCTCGCTCAGCTCGAGGACGAGGTCGCTCGGCTCGGCCCCGGCCTGCTCCAGCCGGTCCCGGATAAGCCGCACCATCACCTCATCCGTTGACCTCGAGCTGAGGTTGAGATTCACGGGATGACCGGTCGCGGCGACCTCGATCGCCCTGCCGACGACCCAGTGGTCGATCTCGCGGATCGAGCCGAACTCCTCCGCGGCCATCACGAACTCGCCCGCCGGGATCAGCCGCTGACGGCCGACCATTCGCAGTAAGAGCTCATGGCGCATCGTCTCGCCGGTCGTGACGTCGACGATGCGCTGGCCGTGCAGGACGAAGTGATTCCTCTGCAGAGCCCCCTCGATACGGCGCGACCAGTCGAGCGGGCGCAGCCCCTCGCTTCTCCCCGGCCCGGCATCCTCTCTTGGGGCCATAGACAAAGGATCGCGTGTGCCGAGTGGCGGTTGCAATGGGACTTAATACTGGGTTGCAACGGGACTTAATACTGGGGAGCCCCGGGGATAACTACGGATGCCGCACCTCAGCCGAGGTGCCGCAGCGCGGAGCGGGCGGAGTTGTACCCGTTCATGCCGTGGGCGCCCGCTCCCGGCGGCGTCGCGGCCGAGCAGATGTAGACGCCGTCGATGCCGGTGCTGTAGGGATCGAGCGCGAAGCGCGGCCTGATCAGGACCTGGACCGGCGTGTTGGCCCCCGTGATGATGTCCCCGCCGACGTAGTTGCTGTTGTAGGCGGCCAGGTCGGCGGGATCGCGGATCGAGCTGGCCACGATCCGCTCGCGGAAGCCCGGGGCGAAGCGCTCGAGCTGGCCGAGAATGGTCTCGCTTGCGTCCCCGGAGTAGCCGTTCGGCACGTGCGCGTAGATCCAGACCGGATGAAGGCTCCCCTTGGAGCGACTCGGATCGGCGAGGTACTGCTGGCCGACGAGCACAAAGGGCCGTTCGGGCATCGACCCGTGGTTGATCGCTCGCTCGGCGATCGCGATCTCCTCGAACGTCCCTGCCACGTGGACGGTCCCGGCCCGCCGGCAGGACTCGTTCGTCCACGGCACGCCCCCCTCGACCGCGAGGTCGATCTTGAAGGCGCCCGGCCCGTGGCGGTAGCGCCGGTACGCCCGGACGACCCGCACCGGCAGCCTCTCCCCCGCGATCTCCGCCACGGCGCCGGGCGCCAGATCGAGGACGACCACATCGGGGTGGCCAAGCTCCGTGAGAGAGCCAACATGTCGCCCCGTCTCGATCCTGCCGCCATGCTCGCGAAGGACCGAGGCAAGCGCGTCGGTGATCGCCCGGGAGCCACCCTTGGCAACCGGCCAGCCGAACGCGTGACAGGCATCGATCAGGGCGCACCCGACCGAGGAGCTCATCGGGCGGCCGAGCGGAGCGAATGCGTGTGCCGCGACCCCGCCGAACAGCGCCCGCGCCTGCGGTGTCTTCCACGAGCGCGCCAGCAGCGAAGCCGGGGCCGCCGCCGGGATCCCGAACCGGATCAGGCGCAAGGGGTGTCGCGGCACGTGGACGATCGGCATGAGCACGTCCTCGAGCAGCTCCTTGAAGTGGGCCGAGGACGATCCGAAGACCCGCCTCCAGGCATCCGCGTCCTCGCCGAGCGCCCGAGCCGTCTCATCGATCGAGCGCACCATCACCCCTGCGCTGCCGTCGTCGAGCGGGTGGGCCAGGTCCACCTCGGGCCGGAGCCAGTCGAGCCCGTGCTTCCTGAGGTCGAGGGAGTTGAGAAAGGGCGACGCGGCGGCCATCGGATGCGTCGCGGAGCAGTCGTCATGCAGCAGTCCCGGGACGGTGAGCTCGCTTGTGCGGGTGCCGCCGCCGATGGTCGCCTGGGCCTCGAGCACCGTCACCTGCACGCCATTCCGAGCCAGCTCCACGGCACAGGCAAGCCCGTTGGGGCCCGAGCCGACGACGACCGCGTCGCTCAAGCGACCGGAACTGGCTCGTCGCCCACGGCCGCCCCGGGGTCGACCGCGACCGGCAGGTCGTAGCGCTCATCGAGCCAGGGCTGGCGGTCGATCAGGTCTGCCACCGCGACGGACCCCTCCACAACCAGCCCGGCAACGGGGTCCCAGACCTGGAAGCGCTGGTGGCCCCGACCCCATCCCGTGGGCTCGGACTCGAGGAAGATCACCCGCACGTCCCCGGCCCCGAAATCACATCGCTCCTGGATCGCCTCGAGCAGCTGCCTGCCATGGAAGTGGGCGTCGCCGAAGTTCCAGCCGTTGACGATGTTCGAGATCAGCTCGCCCTCACGCACGTCGTAATCCTCGACGTCGTCGACCGCGTGCGGGAGGAGGCCGTTGAGCGCCCTGCCGTGCGAGTGCATGGCGCGGAACGACAGCCCCTTGTTGAGCAGGAACTCGGCCGTCTCGGGGTCGTAGATGTCCCCGACCTGCTCGACGATGATTCGCGCCGGCTTCTTGATCTGGGTGTCGAGCTTCTCCTCCGCTCCGCTCCCCTTGCGGAAGAGCCAGGCGGTGGTCGCCCAGTTCCCGGCGTAGTAGCGCATGGCGGGCAGAAAGGAGACCTTGTCCGGCCGCAGTCCGCCGAGCAGCGGCAGGATGATGCATGGGACCGCGAGCACCGCGATCAAGAGCGGGTCGCCGATGGTCGAGAGCGGCGTGTCACCGTAGTGGCCGAACAGGAAGAGCAGACCGAAGATCATGAAGAGGTTCCACTCGAGCGGCACGGCGAGCGGGAACATCGAGGTGATGTTCAGGTGGAAGAGGATCATCCCGATGATCGCGATGGTCCGGACGGTGTCGTTGTCCACCGTGATCAGCAGGAAGGGCCAGAGGAACTCCTGGACCGTGCCGAGGTGGGCGATGGCCGCGGCCAGCCGCGACGGCCGCATGTCCTCCGGGTAGTCACGCCAGAGCCGGCGCTTGAAGGCGCGGGACTGGATCAGCGGCGCGTTGCTCATCATCGTGGAGACGACGAACGGGAAGTGGTGGTTGAGCTTCGAGGACGCCGCCCCCCACCAGATGAACAGGAAGATGAACTGCCAGGCGACGATCCAGTGTTGGACGGGGAAGAGCCCGACGATCAGGACCGTCGCGTAGATCTCCGGCCGGGCGCCGAGGAACGAGACCTTGTCGCGCAGCCCGAGCAGTCCGAGCAGCCCGAGCAGCACAGCGATCCCCGCCGGCGGCAGCTTGCCGGCCGAGCCGGCGACCGAGTCGACGCCGGAGGCGGCCAGCAGGAAGATCCCCGCGGCCAGCACACCCGCATACAGGGCGACGTCCAGCACGGTGCGGGTCGTCCCCTTCGTGAAAGGGACCTTGTCCGGCCAGGGAGGCAGCCGGACCGTTCCGGTCCGCAGCCAGTAGAGCGCACCCCCGATCGGGGGCACAAAGCGGAAGCTGAGGGGCATCGACCCCGCCCCCAGGCCCAGGATCTCCCAGAGCAGGAGCCAGACCGCCAGCTTCTGGAAGACGATCGGCTGCGTCCACCAGTCGCTCAGGTTGCCCAGCGAGCCGAGCCCGGGCGTCAGCGAGATCACGAACAGCGCCCCGACGCTGAAGACGATCAGCTTGAGGACGTAGATGAAGTAGACGAAGGTCGGCGAGCCGAACCCGTTGATCCCCCAGTCCTGCACCAGCGGCTTCAGCCGCGTCAGATGCGGCTTGGTCTTCCACTCCTCCAGATCGAACGGAGGCGGTGAAGGTTCGAAGAATCCCATCGCCCGTCGGGCAACTCTATTACCCGCCCACGCTGCAATAGGGTCGTCGGACTGACCGTGGGACGCAGGAAGGAGAAGATGGCGCGGACGATCGGCGCCGTGGTGGTGGTGACCGCCGCGACGGCACTCCTGCAACCCGGACCGAGCTGGGCGGCCGTGCGCATCTCGCACGACCGGGTGGTGGTGACGGCGCAGGCCGCGAACGCGGTCATTCACCGGACCCCTTTCAATCTGCGCATCGAGAATCGCTCGGGTCGCCCCGTGCTCCGGGAGGTCGCGGGCGGCTCGGCGCCGCTGAGCGTCGGTCCGGTGGCTGACCCGGTGGCCCCGGGCTTCGACAGCCGCTCAGTCCCGACGCTTTACGCCCCGCTCCATTTCCTGGTCGGCTCGGAGTCGATCCAGCAGTACGACGGCAGCATCTGGGGCGGCAACCTGCAGAGCGGCCAACGCTCCGGCACCGAGTACTCGGCGCGAGCGGTGCGACGCGCGAGACGCTTTGGCAACGGAGTGGTCCTGACGGTCGCCACCGATGATCCGTCTGGCCGGCGACTCCGAGTTCGCGTCGCTCCGATGGGATGCTGCGCAATCGGCGTCCACGTCAGCCCGCGTCCCGGCAGCGGAGTCGCGACCTTGGGCGACTCCTTCACATCGACACGCGGCGAGGGGTTCTTTGGTTTCGGGGGCCGGCACAACGCGCTCGACCAGCACGGCAACACCTTCTCCAGCTTCGTCGAGGAGGAGAACCTCGATGGCCTGACGGGCATCGGCACCGGCGGAGGCGGGACCTCCCTCTATCCGAACGGGCCCGCCGCCGCCTATTACCCGCAGCCGGAGTTCGTCTCATCGCGGGGCTACGGGTTCCTGCTGGACCAGCCGGAGTTGGCTCGCTTCCAGCTCGACGACGAAAACCCGTCCTCCTGGAACGTGAGCGCCTCCGCGACGGGGCTGCGCTACGTCGTCGCGCCCGGGCGCGGCCCGCAAGCGATCCGCACCCTGACCGCGATCACCGGCCGGCAACCGGTCCCTCCCCGTTGGGCGCTGGGCCCGATGCTCGACAGGCTGGTCAAGAACTTCGGCGAGACCGAGGCCGACTACCAATCGAATGTGCAGGCCGACCTCGACAACATCGCGCGCTACGGCCTGCCGCTCAAGGCGTACCGGATCGAGGGATGGGGCTTCCCGGGTGGGAACGACGGCTTCTTCCTGCATTCCTACACGAGCCCCGGCGAGCAGGCCCAGGTGATCGCCACGCTGCGCGCTCGAGGGATTCACCCGCTGGTCTATTTGAGGCCGTGGATGACGGTTGATTCGGCGGCGGTCGCCAACGGCTGGGTCGCCACCAGGGCGAACGGCCAGCCCTACATCACGACCGGGACATCGGGCCAGCCGATCGCGCTCCTCGACTTCACCAATCCATCCGCGGTCGCCTTCTGGAAGCGGGAGGTCGCCAAGGCGTTCGATCTCGGCGCCGATGGGTTCATGCAGGACTTCGGCGAGGAGGTGCTCTACGGGATGCACTTCCACGACGGAGAGACGGGAGCGACCATGCACAACCGCTACCTCGTCCTCTACGCGAAGGCCACCCGCCAGGAGATCCGCCGCTACGAACAAAAGCACCCCAAGCGTCATCTCTGGTTCTTCACGCGCGCGGGTTACACCGGTCGCCCCGGCTCCGCCGCGTACGAGAGCGCCAACTTCCCCGGGGACGAGACGACCGACTGGACCCCTTCCTCGGGGCTCGCTTCATCCACCCCGGACATGCTCAATCGCGCGATCGGGGGGGCCTACGGCTTCGGCACCGACATCGGCGGCTACTTCGACCTCACCACGCCTCCCACCACCAAGGAGCTCTTCCTGCGCTGGGCGGAGTGGGCGGCACTCAGCCCCGTCTTCCGGCTCCACGGCGCCGGGCCGACCGGGACCCACACACCGTGGAGCTTCGACGAGGAGACGGTGCGGGTCTACGAGCGGCTCTCGCGCCTCCATCTGAAGGCCGTACCGCTGATCCTTCGCCTCTGGCGCAAGGCGGCGCGGACGGGAGTACCCCCCACACGCCCGCTCTGGCTCACCTATCCGCATGATCCGACCGCCCGGGCGCAGGATCAGGAATGGCTGCTGGGACGGGACGTCCTGGTCGCCCCGGTGATCGAGCAAGGCGCGACCTCCAGGAGCGTCTATTTCCCCCGGGGGTGCTGGAGGGACGCGGTGACGGGCCGGCGGCACCGAGGCAGGAGCTCCGCCGTAGTCTCGGCCCCGCTCACGGAGCTGCCGCGCTTCTTCCGCTGTGGGACACACCCGCTCAGCCACCGGCGCCGATGACCCGCAACTTCGCGGCGGCAGGCTAGTTATGTTCGATTGATGCCCAGTCGCCGACTGTTCAGGGGCGGAATCCTGCTGGCCGGAATCGCCTTCCTGGCCACACTCGTGCTGCTCGCCCGCGGAGAGGAGTCGCGTGCGGCGAGCTCCAAGCCCAACGTGATCATGTTCACCACGGACGATCAGACGTTCCGGGACATTGCTGTGATGCCCAAGACGCGGGCCCTGATCGGCAACCCCGGGGCGAACTTCGTGCACGCCTACGCCTCGGATCCGCTCTGCTGCCCGTCCCGCGTCACGGTGCAGACCGGCGACTACGCCCACAACACCGGCGTCCTCGGCAACACGCCTCCTCAGGGCGGCTACCAATCCTTCAACGACAAGAACGACCTCCCCGTCTGGCTGCAGGCCGACGGCTACCGCACCATCCACATCGGCAAGATGCCGAACGGCTTCGGAGAGGTGACGAACCAGACCTACGTGCCGCCGGGCTGGGGCCCGTTCGCGGGCGGCGTCGGCTCCTCCTCGAAGGGCGAGTTCTACGGCTTCATCGGTCCGCCCTCCGCGTACACCGGCTTCACCCTCGACCAGAACGGCGTCGACAAGACCTACTCGGCAGACGACTACTCCACCAACGTCTACTCGGACCTCGCCGTCGAGCGGATCAACAACCACCTCACCAACTTCCCGAACTCTCCCCTCTACATGCAGGTGCAGTTCTTCGCGCCGCACGATCCCGCCACACCCGAGCCGAAGTACGCGAATGCCTTCGCCACGGCCCCGCTGCCGATCGACCCGAGCTTCAATGAGAAGAACGTCAAGGACAAGCCCGCCTGGATCAAGCGGATCAAGCGCTTCGGGCCGGGGCTGATCGCCAAGATCCAGACGCGCTACCAGCACCGCCTCGAGACGCTGCTCTCGGTCGACGACGCGGTGGAACGGATCGTCAACGATCTGCAGTCGAGGGGGGCGCTGGGCAACACCTATCTGATCTTCACCTCCGACCAGGGCCTGATGCAGGGCCAGCACCGCCTCCACCAGGGCAAGTTCGTCCCCTACGACCCGTCCACCCAGGTGCCCCTACTGATCCGCGGCCCGGGGATCCCGGCCGGATCACAGCCGCGGGCGCTGGCCTGGAACGGCGACATCACCGCGACGATCCTGGCGATCACCGGCGCCAAGCCGGGACTGCCGCAGGACGGTCACTCGCTCCTGCCGTACGCACAGGATCCGGCCAAGAAGTCGACCCGGCCGGTTCTCTTCGAGACCGGGCCTCCGGGCACAACCTTCGAGCCCGGCACCGGCACTGCGGCCGCGGCTGCCGGCGGCCACGGGCGTCCGGCCAAGATCGGCACCTACGTGAAGAACACCGACCTCGACCACACCGCACAATTCGCGCGCGCGATCGTCGCGCCGCGCTACCGCGCAATCCGCACCGGCCGCTACCTGCTCACCAAGTACTCCGACGGGGGCCGGGAGATGTACGACATCTCCAAGGATCCGCTCATGCTGGACTCCGTCTGGAAGAACGGGCGCTATGCCCCGGTCAAGAAGTTCCTGCTGAAGAAGCTCGCCAAGCTGGTCCACTGCAGCGGCGCCGCCTGCGACCGGGAGATCGGCAAGCCGCCCAAGCCACTCGCGAAGCCGAAGAAGCACCGCGCCCGCCCTTAGAGTCCCGGGGATGGCGAGCGCCGAGACTCCCCCGCCCACGTTCGGCGACTACTACCGCGAGATCTACGCGAAGGGGATGCTCGCCGGCGAGCCGCCGACTCTGCCGATGGCATGGGAGGAGCTCGAGGAGCGAGCGCGTGAGTCGCTCGACGACCGCGCGATCGCGTACATCTTCGGCGGCGCCGGCTCGGAGGACACGATGCGCGCGAACCTCGAGGCCTTCCGCCGCTGGCGGATCGTGCCTCGCGTCCTGCGCCAGGACCTCTCCATGCGCGACCTCTCCGTGGAGCTGCTCGGCACGCGGATGCCGGCGCCGGTGATGCTCGCTCCGATCGGGGTCCAGACCCTCCTCCACGAGGAGGGCGAGCTCGCCTCGGCTCGTGCAGCGGCGGCGGTCGGCCTGCCGCTGATCACGAGCACCGCCTCGGCGACGGCGCTCGAGGAGATCGCGGAGGCGAACGGCGATGGGCCGCGCTGGTATCAGCTCTACTGGCCGAACGACGACGAGATCGCCGCCAGCATCGTCCGGCGCGCAGAGGCCTCCGGCTACTCCGCCATCGTCCTGACGGTCGACAACTACCTCCCGGGCTGGAAGCCGCGCGACCTCCAGCAGGCCTACCTCCCGTTCCTCGAGGGCATTGGGATCGCGCAGTACCTCTCCGACCCGGTCTTTCTCGAGGGGCTCGAGAAGACGCCGGAGGAGGACATGGGCGCGGCCGTCGGCCACTTCCTCGGGGTCTTCGCGAACCCGGCACTCACCTGGGAGCGCCTGGATTGGCTGCGAGGCACGACCTCCCTCCCCATCGTCCTCAAGGGCATCCTGCACCCCGACGACGCCCGCGAGGCTCGCGAGCGCGGCGTCGACGGGATCGTCGTCTCGAATCATGGCGGCAGGCAGATCGACGGCGCGATCGCCTCTCTCGATGCGCTGCCCCCGATCGTCGATGCGGTCAGCGGCGAGATGTCCGTGCTGCTCGACAGCGGGATCCGCTCGGGCGCCGACATCTTCAAGGCGCTCGCACTGGGCGCCGACGCCGTGCTGGTCGGCCGTCCCTACCTCTGGGGGCTTGCACTCGACGGCCAGACCGGGGTCGAGACGGTGCTGCGCAGCCTGCTGGCGGAACTCGACCTGACGATGGCGCTGAGCGGCTTCACCCGGACGGCGGAAATCGACACCGGAGTGCTGCGGCTCGTCTAAGACTATGAAGCTGAGAGGGACAACCAAGGGAGCGATCGCCGCGGCTGCGGTCTGTCTGGCCCTTGCCGGGCTTGCCCCCGGCTCGGCGAGCGCAGGCACCAAGGCCATCGGCATCGATGTCTCGCGCTTCCAGGGTGCGATCGACTGGCCGAGCGTGACGGGCGCCGGCGTCAGGTTCGCCTTCGTGCAGGCTGGCCGCGGGAGCGGCACGGACTGCACCGTGAAGCCCGCTCAGTGCGGAGCCGACCCCTACTTCGCGGTCAACCGTGCCGCCGCCGAGTCGGTGGGCATTCGCGTCGGCGCCTATCACCGCGCGTTCGCGAGCGGGAGCACGATCGCCGACGCGCGTCTGGACGCGCTCGCGGAGTCGGATGTCTTCCTCTCGACGGTCGGCGCGCTGCAGGGCGGCGAGCTGATCCCGGTGCTCGATGTCGAGACGCCGTTCACCGGGATGACCCCAACCACGCTCCGCACCTGGATCCGCGTCTTCGTGAAGCGCGTCACCAAGCGGCTCGGGCGCAAGCCGATGATCTACACGAACGCCACGAGCTGGAGCGCAACCGGCAATACCCGCGAATTCGCCAAGGCGAGATTCCCGCTCTGGGTCGCCGAGTGGGGCGTCTCCGCTCCCACGGTGCCGGCGGGCAACTGGGCCGGCCGCGGCTACTCCGTCTGGCAGTTCACGAGCTCGGGGAGGGTCCCCGGGATCTCGGGCCGAGTCGATATGGACCGGCTGGGCAAGGGGCTCGCCAAGATCACCGTGCACTGACGCTGGACGCGTCCTCCCAGACCCGCACAAAATTGCGCCCAGCGTCCTTAGCCTCGTAGAGCGCCTGGTCCGCGCCATGGACGAGGGAATCCGGGGTGGCTCACGAAGCTCTTTTCGGCCTATTCGCGGCTGAAGTTGAGCACGCCCGGGCGGCGTCGCCCGAGGCGGTCCCGATTAGCGGGGATCGGCGATCGAGGCGTCCACGTGGAGGTTCGAGCTCAGGCGATCTGACGGCGTGTGGTGGCCCGCTCCCGGAGCCAGCCGCCGAGAGCGCCGAAGGCGGCGCCGAGACCCGTGGTGATCGCGACGAGCAGGATCTCCGGGTCGGGCAGGTCGGCCTTCGCCTTCGCCCCGTGGATCTCGTGCGCGATCAGGATCGCCGACCCGAAGATCAGGCCGGCGACGATGCCGCGGCGCAGGCCGATCGCCGCGCCCATGTGATCGAAGCCGGCGCCGATGCCCCCGAGCACTCCGATGATGGAGAGCACCAGGTAGGTGCCCTCCGAGACTCCGAGGAAATATCCGGTGACCGCACCGTAGGCCGCCGGCAGCACCAGGGCGAGCGCGACCTGCAGCCACCGCGGGTGCTCCTTCAGCAATGGCGGCAGCCACATGGCGCCACCCTACTCAGGTCGGGACCCATGGGGCCAATTCCCAGCAGTGATCAACTGGGCATCGGCGGTCCGGCGCCGACCGGCCCCGGCGCCGCCGCGATCTCGGCGCGGAGCGCCTTCAGCGCGGCGAGGTAGATCTCTGAGAACGTCGGGAAGGGCTGGATGGTGTCGCGGAGCACCTCGAGCGGTACGCGGGCGCGGATCGCCAGCGTGGCCTGCTGCAGCCACTCGCCCGCCTCGGGACCGAGCGCGTAGGCGCCGGTCAGCCGCTCGCCGTCGCTGAGCAGGGTGAGGAACCCGTTGGACTCGGCGTATGCGCGCGTATAGGTGGCGGTTTTCGGCACCTCCGCCAGCGCGGGCCATGGCGCTGAACCGGCCAGAGGCCGCGCCCACCGCTGCCGCCTGCGGGTCTGTGTAGACCACTCGCGGGACCGCCTCGTAGTCGGCCTTTCGCGACTCGCCGAGGATGTTCGCGGCGACGACCTCGCCCTGGTACTTGCCGACGTGAGTGAGCGGCCAGATCCCGACTACGTCGCCGATCGCCCACAGATGCTCCCCCGCGCGCAGGTGCGCGTCGACCGGCACTCCGTGGGCGTCTGGCTCGACGCCGACGGTTTCGAGGCCGAGCTCGCGGACGCGCGGGCGCCTGCCCGTGGCGACTAGCAGCCGGTCGCCGCGAAGCTCGCGCCCGTCGTCGATCTCGATCACGTAGTCGTCACCGTCCTGTCGGACGGCGCCCGCGTTCGCGGACAGGACGAGCTCGATGCCCTCGCGGTCTAGAACCTCGCCGAGCGCCTCGCCCAGCGGTGCCGGCTCGCGGCCGAGCAGGTGCTGGGCCATGTCGATGACCATGGCCTCGCCGCCGAAGCGGCGCACCGCCTGCGCCATCTCGACCCCGACCGGACCGCCGCCGAGGATCAGCAGGCGACGAGGGATGCTCTTCATCCCGGTCGCCTCGCGATTGGTCCAGACGCCATCGAGCTCGCGCAGGCCCGGGATCGGCGGAATGATCGGATCGGCGCCGCAGGCCAGGACGATGTGGTCGGCGGTGTGACGCACGCCGTCGACGTCGACCGCCCCTGGGCCGGCCAGTTGGCCGCTGCCGCGCAGCAGGTCGATGCCGTGGTCGGCCAGCCAGCGCTCCTGTCCGGCGTCGGAGTAGTCCGAGACCATGAAGTCACGCCACGCGAGCGCCGCCTCGACGTCGACCTCGGCGCTCGCCGCCGCATTGCGCGCGCCCTCCACAGCCTCACCGGGGCGCAGCAGGGTCTTCGAGGGGATGCACGCCCAGTAGGAGCACTCGCCCCCGACCAGCTCCCGCTCGACGAGCGCGACCCGGAGCCCGCCTTCGGCAAGCGCACCGGCGCAGTGCTCGCCCGGCGAGCCGCCGCCGATCACGATCACGTCGTAGTCCTGGCTCAAGTGGGCGCTCCCGCTCCGGCCAGCTGTTGCGAGCGGTTCATCCAAACCCGCCGCTCATGACGTTGCTCCCTGATCGGGTCCGTGACTCCTTATGTGTTTCCAACGGATTCATCCTCGTTGGTGTCCCCAGGACCGGCAACTGGGCAGAATGGCGAGTCAGGGTCGGCTCGTCAGCGAGCCCAGCAACCGTTCCGAGCGCCACCCTACTCCTCGAGCCCTGGTTCAAGGGCTTCCTCCACGCGAGAGCTCGCCGCGGCCGGTGCGCCACGGTTGTCGGTTGACTGACCCTCTCGCTCTGGCTAGGGTCACCCCGTGCGGGGTGATTCTTGAGGCGCAGGGCGCTACTCGTCGGCCTGGCAACGGCCACAGCGCTGCTCATCGCGGCCGCGCCGGCCTCAGCCCAGAGCGTCAAGCTCGCTCCAATCGGCGGGCAGAGCTTCAACTCTCCCTATTACGTGACCGGCGCTCCTGGGGATCCAACCAGAGTCTTCGTGGTCGAGGGAGGAGGCACGATTCGCCTGGTCAAGAACGGAGTCACCCAGGCGACCCCCTTCCTGGACATCAGCAATGACGTCTACAGGGACTCGGGATTATGTAGCGACTGCGGCCTCTTCTCGATGGCGCTGGCCCCCGACTACGCCACGAGCGGCCTCTTCTACGTCTTCTACACGCGGGCTCCGACGGGCACCGAGTTGTTCGACCTGCGCGTCGAGGAGTTCCGGCGCTCGGCCGCCAACCCCGATGTCGCCGATCCCGCCAGCGGGCGAATCGTGCTCGAGATTCCGCGCGAGAAAAATCCGAGCGGGGGCCTGACCGCCGGCCACAACGGAGGCCAGTTGCAGTTCGGTCCCGACGGCTTCCTCTACATCTCCGTCGGCGATGGCGACTGCTGCCCGGATCCGGCCGGCAACGGGCAGAACACCGGCACGCTGAATGGCAAGCTGCTGCGGATCAACCCCGCCGGGACGATGCCGATGCAGTACTCGAGCCCCGCCGACAACCCGTTCGCGGGCACCACGCCGGGCAGGGACGAGATCTACTCCTATGGGCTGCGCAACCCGTATCGATTCTCATTCGATCGCCTCACCGGTGACTTGACGATCGGCGACGTCGGAGAGAACGCCTGGGAGGAGGTCGACTTCATGCCTCGCGGCTCGGGGCTCGGTGCCAACTTCGGCTGGAACTGCTTCGAGGGCAATCACGTCTTCTCTGCCGCGCCGCCCTCTTGCACGTCGTCGCCACCCGCCAACCCCACCCCCCCGGTGCTCGAGTACGCGCATCCCACCTCGCCGTGCTGCGCGGTGAACGGCGGCTACGTGATCCGCGACGGAGCGCTGCCGTCGCTGCTCGGCCGCTACATCTATGCCGACAGCTTCGCAGGCCTGGGCAATGAGCTGCACACGGTCAAGCTCGCGGCTGGCGGCTCGAGCGGCGACTCGGCCCTCGGAGTCACCGCCAGCAATGTCGTCTCCTTCGGCGAGGATGCCTGCGCTCACATCTACGTGGCGACGCTCGGGGGCACCGTCTACAGGCTGGAGCCGACGGACGGCGCGTTCCCGTGCGCGCCGCAAACACCCCCGCCTCCGGGTACGGCGCCGCCCACCTGCAAGGGCATCCCGGCGACCATCATCGGGACGGACGGCAGCGACGTGCGGAGCGGCACCCCCGGCCGGGACGTGATCGTCGGCCTGGGCGGCAACGACAAGCTGAGCGGCCTCGCCGGGAATGACCTGATTTGCGGCGGCCCAGGCAAGGACACCCTGAAGGGCGGCAAGGGCAGCGACCAGCTCGACGGCCAGGAAGGCAAGGACATCCTGAAGGGCGGCCCCGGCAAGGACAAGTTAAATGGCGGCCCCGGCAAGGACAAGCAGGTCCAGTAGCGCCCCAGACCAAAATTCTGCTTTCCCATCGCCCAGACGCGGAGGTGGGGGGCGGCCTGGACGGCCGCCCCCCGCGGATTCAGCTGAGGGAATCGCCTACTTCTTCTTCGCCTTGCACTTCTGGACTGATGTCGCGCTCCTGCTCGAGCCGTCGGAGAAGCTCTCCGTCGCCACGTCGGTCCACTTCTTCTTCTTGCACCGCGCCATGACGTAGTAGGTCGGCTTGCCCTTCTTCTTGCCCGACTTGACCTTGCCGATCGCCACCTCGAAATGCGTGAGCGAGGTCCCGGTGGGCGGAATCGGGGTGGTCAGGGTGTTGGTCTTGGGGTCCAGGGTGCCGATCCCGGTCGTGCTGAACGAATAGACGCCGGACGCGAGGAACAGGTCGGTATGGAAACCGATCGGCGGCTCGCCGCCACCACTCGGCACACCGTTGTAGGCGGTCACCTTCCCCGTGAGGACGCCGCCGTTGACCAGGACGCTGCCCGTGCCGAGCTTGCTGGCGCCGCACATGCTCATCGCCGTGGTGTCCGGCACGGTGCTGATCGAGTTCAGGTTGCACTGGGGCAGGTTGCCCGCCGTGAACTTGATGTCCTTGCTGAACTGGACGACGGTCGTGGTCGGCGTCGGGGCGAACCCACCCCCTTGGGTGTAGAACGTGTCGAGGCTGTTGTGGAGCGCCGCCGGGCCGAAGGTCTTGGCCGACTGCTTCTTCGGCGAGATGGTGTCCGAGTAGGTGAACCCGGTGACGGCCCCCGAGGCGGTCCCGCTCACCAACAGGGCCCCGATGACGCCCAGTGACCCCGCGAGTACGTATTTGCGCTTGCTCATCTCACTCCTCTTCCTTTTCGTATTGCGGCAGCAAGGGCTCGGCCTGCTCCTCCGAGTCGTCGTCCTCGACCTCGCCGATCACCTCGAAACCGATCGTTCCTGGCGGCATCTCATGGATCCGTCGCAGAGGCTCCTTGCCTGCTCCTCTCCCTTGCAACTCGTAGGGCCGAGCCTATTACACCGTGGTGCTTCAGAGCCACCAAGCAGTGGTGCTTTCCATGTCTCCGCGCCTGGCACGAAACCAAGCTAGCGGGCGGGAAATGAGGACGAGGTAGCTGCTCAGCCCCCCAGCTCGAGAAGCTCGACCCTGTAGCCGTCGGGGTCCCTGACGAAGCAAAGACGCGAACCGCCCTCGTGGATTCGATACGGGGGCCTCTCCGGCTCGATCCCCATCTCCTTGAGGTCCGCGAGGGTGACGTCCAGGTCGTCGACCGTGAGCGCTACGTGACCGTAGGCGGTGCCCAGCTCGTAGTTTTCGACGCCGTAGTTATGGGTCAGCTCGAGCTCGGGCAACTCCTCACCCGGCACACCCATGAAGATGTTGATTGCCTCGTCGCGGATCGGCATCTCGCGGCGCTTCTCGAGCCCCAGGGCCTCGTAAAAGGCGACCGATCGATCGGGATCGGTGATTCGGTAGCAGGTGTGGATCAGCCGCACGGCGCAAACTCTATCCGCGCCGGTGAGCGGTCCGCATCGGCGGTGCCTGGTTTCGGGGGTGGCGCTCGAACCAGTCCGCGTAGCGATCGGCCAGCGGGGCGGCGGTGAGGCCATGGGCGAAGACCGAGAGCCCCACGGTGAGGTAGACCACAAGGACGATCAGGTGCTCGTGGGGAAGCTGGGAGTCCTCGATGACGATCACGGCAAAGACGATCGAGGCCAGACCTCGCGGGCCGAACCAGCCGAGAAAGCCGAGCGTCGGCAGCCGAGGGTGTGCGTCGAGCATCGCGATCGCGACGGGGACCATTCGCACGACAGTCAGGCTGAGGACCGCGTAGAGGA
>CAVXQP010000003.1:0-27523 GCA_963763955.1 uncultured Solirubrobacterales bacterium
ACCAGGTGGCCGGCTACTACGACGCTGACGCCCACTATCTTCGGGTTGCACCGGTCGGCGTGGGTGTCTTCTCGCCGACGCCCGCCACCTGCAAGACGGTCGCGGGCAGCAGCTGCACCTTCGCGCCGCAGAACGCCTCGACCGTCTTCAATGACTACGGCGCCCTGGGCGGCCCGAACTACGATCTCTTCCGCCGCTGCCCGGGCGGGTCGACCGCGGTCCTCGCCGGCAGCAACCCGTTCTCGACCCCGTCGCCCGCCGGCGTCTTCCTCGGGCCTCCCAACGGCACCGTCACCGCCGGGGCAGCTCCCGCTTCCTGTGACCAGACCGCGACGGTGCCGGGACCGTGAGGCGTCTCGCCCTGATAGTCGCCGGCGTGCTGCTCGCCGCGCTGCTCATCGCCCTGCCGGCGATCGGCTCCAACGGCGCCAGTGGCACCTACCTCGTCCGGGGCTACTTCGACAACGGCTCCTTCGTCGTCTCCGGCGAGCAGGTCCGGATCGCCGGCGCCACTGTCGGGACGGTTCAGTCGGTGGACGTCTCGAACGACCACGAGATCGCCAGCCTCGAGGGTGGCCCGCACGCGGTGCCCGGCAAGGCCGTCGTCGTCATGGAGATCGACGACTCGGGCTTCAAGAACTTCCGCCAGGACGCCAGCTGCCTGATCCGCCCCCAGTCACTGATCGGCGAGAAGTACATCGACTGCACCCCGACCCAGCCCCGCGCGCCCGAGACGACCCCGCCGCCCTTCCTCCAGAAGATCCCGGACGGGCAAACCGGTGGCGGCCAATATCTCCTGCCGCTCGAGAACAACGGCAAGACCGTGGACCTCGATCTGATCCAGAACATCCAGCGGCTTCCCTATCGCGACCGCTTCAGGCTGATCCTCAACGAGCTTGGCGCTGGCCTCGCTGGGCGAGGCCAGGACCTCGGCGAGGTCATCGACCGGGCGAACCCGGCGCTGCGCCAGACCGATCGCGTCCTCGCCATCCTCGCGGCGCAGAACAAGCAGCTCGCCAGCCTGGCGAGCAACGGCGACACCGTGCTCAAGCCGCTCGCCGATCAACGCGCCCACATCACGAGCTTCTTCCATAACGCCGCGATCGCGGGACAGGCCACCGCCGAGCGCAGCCCCGCTCTCGAGGAGGGCCTGCGGAAGTTCCCCGCCACCCTCCGTCAGGTTCGCCTGACGTCGTCGAAGCTCAAGGCATTCGCGGACCAGGGCACGCCGCTCTTCGCGGATATCAACAGGGCGGCTCCAGGCCTCAGCAAGGCGACCGTGAACCTGCCGAAGTTCGCCACCCTGGGTATTCCGGCCCTCCAGACCCTGGGCACCGCGGCGCAGAGCGCGGGTCCGAAGCTCGCCGCCTCCGATGGCCTGCTCGCCGACCTGGCCGCCACCGCCAACAGCGCGGTCCCCGTCGGCAACAACTTCTCGGCCCTGCTCGACACGTTCGAGAAGACCCAGGGCTTCCAGAGCCTGATGAGCTTCATCTACAACACGACCGGCTCCATCAACGGGTTCGACGCCTTCGGCCACTTCCAGCGCTCGAACCTCCAGCTCAGCACCTGCGTCGAGATCGTTGCGTCCCCGGCGGGCGGGTGTGAGGCGTTCTTCGGCGCAGGAGGCGGCGGCAGCGCACCCCCCAAGAAGAAGAAGGGCAAGAAGGCCAAGGTCAGCAAGGCGAAGATCCGCGGTGCGCAGCTGCCGCAGGTCAACGTCCCGAACATCCAAGACCTGATCCCCCAGCTCCTGCCCAACCCGGGCCAGGCGGCACCCGGCGGATCCGGTTCGGATTCCGGCTCCGGGACCGACTCCGGCACGACCACGACGACGCCGGATGACCAGCAGGGCAAGCAGGCCGCCGGCGACCAGACCGTCTCCATGCGCCAGGCCTCGATGTTCCTCCAGTTCCTACTCGGGGGCGGGGCATGAGGAGCGGGCGCGTCGGCAGCCTCGCCGCCAGTCCGACCCTCGTCGGGGCGGTGACCGTCCTCGTCGTCGTGGTGGCGGTCTTCCTCGCCTACCAGGCCAATCAGGGCCTGCCGTTCGTCCCCACCTACAAGATCTCGGCCGAGCTGCCCGACGCGGACACCCTCGTGCCCGGGAACGAGGTCCGGATCGGCGGCATCCGCGTCGGTCAGATCAAGTCGGTCGATCCCGTGGTCGTCAACAACGCTCCCTGCCCGAACGACCCGACCCGGCAGTGCACTGCCCAGGTCGCCAAGCTGAACATGGAGCTCAACCAGGACCTGCAGCCGCTTCCCGAGAACTCGACTCTGGTGGTGAGGGCGAAGTCGGCCCTTGGGCTCAAGTACCTCGAGATCGACCGCGGTAACTCCACCAAGGGCTTCGAGCCGGGGGCGACGGTGCCGCTCAGCGCCGCGCGGCCCGAACCGGTGGAGATCGATCAGGTCTTCAACATGTTCGACGACCCGACCAGGGTCGCCATCCAGCAGAACCTGCTCGAGTTCGGCAACGCCCTGGCCGGCCGCGGGGTGGACCTGAACGAGGCGATCGGCCAGCTCAAGCCCCTCGTTCAGCTCCTGACACCGGTGATGAAGAACCTGGCGGACCCCAACACGGGTCTCTCCAACTTCGTCTCCTCCTTGTCAGCCACTGCCGCCGAGGTCGCTCCTGTGGCGCAGATCCAGGGCCAGCTCTTCGTCGACCTCGACACGACCTTCGGTGCCTTCGCCCGCGTCGCACGGCCGTTCATCCAGGAGTCGATCTCGAAGGGTCCCGCGGCCGAGGACACGGCGATCGCGACCCTGCCGACCATCCGTCCCTTCCTCGCCAACACGACCAAGCTCTTCGCCGAGCTGCGGCCGGGCTTGCGCGCAATCGCTCCGGTGCAGAAGGACGTCGGAAACTCGATCGTCAACGGCGTCAAGGCCCTGGCCCTCTCGCCCGCCTTGAACGCCCAGCTGGATCCGACGGCGCAGTCCCTCCTCAACCTGTCGAACAACGCGCCGGCGCGGCTCGGAATCCAGCAGCTGACCCAGTTCAACACCACACTCGGCCCGCCGCTGGGCTTCATCACGCCGGCGCAGTCCGTCTGCAACTACGCATCGATCCTGTTCAGCAACGCCGCCAGCCTGGCCAGCTACAACGACGGGGTCGCGAACGGGCAGCGCTTCATCGTGCTCCAGCCCCCGCTCGCCGAGGGCAGCGCGACCGGGCCCAGCTCCGGGCCGGCCAATGGCCAGGGTGGGCTGCCCACCAACTTCCTCCACTACAACCCCTACCCGAACACCGCCTCGCCGGGCCAGACGCGCGAGTGCGAGGCGGGCAACGAAGGCTATCCGGCAGGGCTCGCCATTGGGAACGTCCCGGGCAATCAGGGCATCCACACCTCCGGCCAGATCCTCCAGCAGATCGCGTCGCAGGGCACGCCGAAGAAGAAGAAGAAGGGCAAGAAGTGACCCCCGACGCCCGCCCGACACCGCCGACCTCGCCGCAGCCCAAGGACTACGACGAGCGGGTTTACCGCAAGGGGAACCCTCCACACCGGGTCCGCAACGGCCTGATCCTGATCGTGCTCGTCATCATCGGCACCTATCTGGCCTGGACGAAGGCGATCCCCTTCCAGAGCCACTTCGAGCTGCACGCGGTCTTCAAGAACGCGGCCAACATCCGCAAGGACTCGCCGGTCCGGATCGCCGGGGTCAACGTCGGCAAGGTCGTGAACATCAAGAGCGTCTGCGACAACGGCCTGACCGGCAACTGCGCCAGCAACTACTCGGACGTGACGTTCAACGTCGACGACAGCGGGCAGCCGATCCACAGCGACGCCCAGATCGCGATCCGACCGCGCATCTTCCTCGAGGGCAACTTCTTCCTCGACGTGAGCCCCGGCAGCCCGAGTGCCCATTCGCTCTCGAGCGGCGACACGATCCCAGTCACCCAAACCTCCACCGCGGTCCAACTCGACCAGATCCTCACCTCGCTCCAGGCACCCGACCGCGCGAACCTGCAGAAGCTGCTCGAGGGCTACGGCAACTCGCTCACGCACAAGCCCAGCGCCGCCGACGACGCGACCCAGGATCCGGAGGTGCAGGGGCTGACCGCAGCCGAGGCGATCAACAAGTCCTTCGGCTACGCGCAGACGGCCACCAGGGACTCGGCCATCGTCAACGAGGCCCTGCAGGGCACCTCGCCGCATGATCTCTCCGCCCTGATCGCCGGTGGGGCGAAGATCTTCGATGCGCTCAGCGGCCACGAGTCCCAGCTTCAAGGGCTGGTCAGCAACTTCAACACCGTGACCGGGGCCCTCGCCGACGAGTCCGCCAACCTGGAGCGAACGATCAAGCTGCTCGGCCCGACCCTGCAGATCGCCGAGCCGTCGCTCCGCCACACCAACGCCACCCTGCCGTTCCTGCGGACCTTCGCCCGGGATCTGACCCCCGGGATCCGCGAGCTCCCCGCGACGATTGCGGCCTCGCAACCCTGGCTGGACCAGACCGCTGCACTCCTCCAGCCGAGCGAGCTCGGCTTCGTGGCCAACCAGCTCCGCCTGGCCGCACCGGGATCCGCCAAGGCGGCCGACGACGGGCGCGGTCTCTTCTCCCAGATCGGCCTGACCAGCGGCTGCGTGGACAACGTGCTGCTGCCGGCCAGCGATGTCGTGCTCAGCGACTCCGGCACCGGCTACAACTTCAACACCGGCGTGCCGAACTTCAAGGAGTTCGGCTATGCGGCCGCTGACCTCGCGGGGGAGAGCGCCTCCTTCGACGGCAACGGCCCGTATCTCCGGTTCTTCTCCGCCGGCGGCCCGGTGCCGGCCGGCGGCCCGGTGCCGAATCTCCGGGCAACGATCCCGGGCGGCAGCCCTGGCCGCGACGCGTTCTGGGCGGGAAGCACGGCGACGCCGATCGGAACGCGCCCGGTCGCCCCCGCGACGCCGCCTTTCAGGACCGACGTCGCCTGTCAGAGCAACCCGATCCCCGACCTGAACGGGCCGGCGGCCGCACAGGGCCCGCCGGACCCGGCCCCGTTCCCATGAGACGCGCCATGAGAGCACACCTCCGCGACGTCCTGGCCATCCTTGGACTGGTCCTCGCCGGCCTCTTCGCGGTCACCGTGATCCTGGTCAACCAGCGGGCCAGCCTGCCGAGCTGGGTGCCGGTGATCGGCACCGATTTCTTCCATCTCGAGGCCGACTTCTCCACCGCGCAGGCCGTGACTCCGGGCCAGGGCCAGTCGGTCGACATCGCCGGGATCAAGGTGGGCGAGGTCTCGGGCGTGAAGCTCGAGAACGGGCACGCGGTGGTGAGCATGTCGATCGACAACAAGTACGCCCCGCTGATCCACGACAACGCCTCGCTGCTGCTCCGCCCGAAGACGGGCCTCAACGACATGGTGGTCGAGGTCGATCCGGGCACCACGACCGCTCCGGAGATGAAGGAGAACACGACGGTCCCGCTGGCCTCGACCCAGCCTCAGGTGAACCCGGACGAGATCCTCGCATCACTTGACGCTGACACCCAGCAGTTCCTGAAGCTGCTGCTGGCGAACGGCGCGGAGGCCCTCGACCCGGCCCAGGGACGGGACGTGAAGCTCTCCAACGCGCTGCGCCGTCTCGACCCGTTGGCGCGAGACATCTCGAGGATCAGCGGCGCGCTCGCGACCCGTCGCCAGAACATTGCCAACTCGATCCACAACTTCCAGCTTCTCTCCACCGAGCTCGGCAATCGCGATCAGGACCTCGTCAACTTCGTGGACTCCTCTAACGCAGTGCTGGGCTCCTTCGCCAAGGAGCAAGCCTCGATTCGGAGCGCCGTCGCGGAGCTGCCTGCGACGCTCCAGCAGACCAAGGGCGCCCTGACCAGCGCCAACGCCTTGGCGCTCCAGTCAGGGCCGGCGCTGAAGAAGTCGATCCCGGGGGCCAAGGCGACGGCGCCGGCGCTGCGGGCGCTGCGGCCCTTCTTCCAGCAGACGGCCGGCCCGATCCAGAATCAGATCCGGCCCTTCACCAAGCAGGTGGCGAGCCCCGTTCAGCACGTCGCCCAGATCGGCCAGGGCCTGGGCATCGCCACTCCGGGCCTGAAGACCGGCTTCACCCGGCTCAACGACGGTCTCAACGCCCTCGCCTTCAACCCGCCCGGCGCGGCCGAGGGCTACCTGTTCTACGTCCCCTGGCTCAACCACGACCTGACCGCGAACTACATGCTGCAGGACGCCTACGGCCCGATCCGCCGCGGCCTCGTGCAGGAGAGCTGTGGCACCGCCCAGACCGCCGAGCAGACGCTGCTCGCCGAGCCCTACCTGCGCCTGCTCTACCAGCTCACCGGCCAGCCCCGCGCGGCCAAGATCCCGGGATGTAGCTGATGGGCCAGCGTGCACCCACAGTCGGTCAGATCGCCGTCGCGGTGGCCTTCGCGTTCTCATGCTTCGGACTGCTCCTCTTCCTCTGGGTCACCTTCGGAGGGCCGATCCCGCTGAAGCCCGAGGGCTACCGGATCAAGGTCCCGTTCAGCGAGGCGACCCAGCTGGCCCAGGAGTCCGACGTCCGCATCCACGGCGTCTCCGTCGGCAAGGTCAAGTCGATCGACCTGGCGAACTCCGGGCCGAACAAGGACCTGGCCGTCGCCACCCTCCAGATCGACACCCCGTACGCGCCGATCCCGTCGGACACCCGGGCGATGCTGCGGCAGAAGACTCTGCTCGGCGAGACCTACGTGGAGCTCACCCAGGGCGATCGCAATGCGCCGAAGCTCCCGGAGGGCGGATCCTTGCCCAAGGCGCAGGTCCAACCCGCGGTGCAGCTCGACGAGATCTTCAGGACGTTCGACACGAAGACCCGGGCCGCGTTCCAGACGTGGATGCAGCAACTCGCCATAGCGAGCGCCGGGCGGGGGGCGGACCTGAACGCCGCGATCGGGAACCTCGCGCCGTTCGCCGAGGACGCCAACAAGGTGCTGCGCGTCCTCGACACGCAGCAGGGCGCCGTCCAGCAGTTCGTCCGGGACACGGGCCAGGTCTTCGGCGCCCTGAGCGAGCGCCAGGGGCAGCTGCAGGGACTGATCCGGAACTCGGGCATCGTCTTCCACACGACGGCCGTCCGGAATCGCGACCTCGAGGCCACGTTCAGGGCGCTGCCCACCTTCCTGGACGAGTCGAGGCTGACACTGAACCGGCTGGCCAGCTTCTCCCGCAACGCGAACCCGCTGATCACCCAGCTCCATCCGTCGGCCAGGCTGCTGAGCGCGAACCTGAAGCAGGTTGCGAAGGTGGCGCCGAACTTGAACAGCTTCTTCATCGGCCTCAGGAAGCTCGCCAAGCGATCCGAGACCGGCCTGCCCTCGCTGCAGACGCTGCTCGACACCGACCTGCCGCCCCTGCTCACCGAGATCACGCCCTTCTCGAGGCAGATCACCCCGATCGTCGCCGGGGTCGGCCGCTATCAGAGCGACGTAACCGGCTTCCTGGGCAACGTCGCCTCGGCGCTGAACGCGACGGGCACCATCGAGACCGGGCAGAACATCCATTACATCCGCAGCTCGGCCCCTCTGTATCCGGACTCGCTCGGCACCTTCCCGACCCACCGGCTCTCCTACTCACGCGCGAATCCGTATCCGGCGCCCAACAGCGCACTCAAGGTGGCGAACGGGCTGGACACCTTCGACACCCGGGCCTGCTCGGGGGCGGTCGGGCTGGTCGCCCAGCTCAATCCGCTGGACAGCTTCTACACCGGAAATCCCTTCTTCAGCAACCGCGCGACCTTCGACCCGCCGCAGGACATCCTGGACGAAATCAAGAGGTTCGCCTTCGCCGGGCAGAACCCGAGCACCACCGCGGGCGCGTTCCCCTCGCCGGCCTGCACCAAGTCGCCGCTGCAGCCCTCGATCGGGCAGATCAGCGAGTCGACCGACTACACGCACGTCTACGCGAATCCCTGAGCCGTTCGACGTGTTCCTGTCGCGACCGATTAGTAGTCGGGTAGCGAGATTCACGCGGAATCGCTGCACAACTACACCCTTTTGGCTGTGTTAGGTTCAGCGACAGAAGGCAATCCAAAGGGCTGGCGGTACTGCAACTTGGGGTGGCCGTCAGGGAATTTGCCCAACGGAAAAGGAGTGGTATGCGCAAGCGCAAATATGTGATTGGCGCGCTGCTGAGCGTGGTCGGGGCGCTGGTCGTCTCGAGCTCGGCTTCGGCGGCCGTCACCGGGCAGACGTTGACGACGACCACGTCGCCTGGCAAGCAGCAGAAGAAGACGTTCGGGCCGGTCAATGCGTTCACGAACGTGGTCGACACGGCCTATACCGGTGGGTTCACGCCGACCGGCACCCAGACCGTGCTGACCTTCACCAAGGACATCAAGTTCACTCCGGGCAACATCCCGCAGTGCAACCTGAGCTCAATCAGCACTGTGCCGCAGTCCCAGCTCGGACGCTACATGCGGCGCCAGCAAGGTCGGCTCGGGCGAGGCCACGATCAACGGTGGGATCCTCACCGGCAAGGTCGCCGCGTACAACGGCATCCCGAGCGGTGGCAGCCCGACGATCGGCCTGCACACCGACGTGTTCACGACCGCCGGCACCTACGCGTTCAGCACCACGCTGACCGGGATTCTGAATACGGGCAGCAACACGCTGACCGTGTCGATCCCGCCGACCGGTACGTCGATCACGCATTTCTCGACGACGATCAACAAGAAGAAGTCGGGCAAGAAGAAGGGTCAGACGACCTATTACGTGATGGCTCGCTGCAAGAAGAAGAAGTGGGTCAACTCGGAGACGACGACCTACAGCAACGGTCAGTCGATCACCGCGACGAGCACCCAGAAGTGCAAGCAGAAGCCGTCCAAGAAGTAAGGACCGCTTCCAACTGAAGTTCCTGAAAGGGGCGGCCTGCGGGCCGCCCCTTTCTTTTACCGGCCGGGGTAGGATGGCCGGGCATAAGGGCCGGTGGTCAAGGGAAGTCCGGTGAGAAGCCGGCGCGGTCCCGCCACTGTGACCGGGTGATGCTGACGCACTAGTCCACTGGGGAGTCACCGATTCCCTGGGAAGGCGCGGCAGTCGAGCCCGGAAGCCAGGAGACCTGTCCCCGGCCAGCCAACACGACCCTCGAGGAAGGGGTGGCTCAGAGATGAGAATCACTGTCTCGATTGCGGCGGCGGCGTCGCTGCTGGCGCTTGCCGCGTTCGGCACGGCCAGTGCAAATGCAAGCGTCGGCGCGGATCTGCGGGTGCTCAACACGGAGGGCAAGGCCCTCGCGCAGCTCCGCCAGTTCACGGACACCGCTCAGATCAAGACCGACCCGGAAGCGGATTGCTTCGGCCCCGGTTCAGGTGGCTCCGGCAGGACTGTGACCGACAATGGCCCAACCGCGCTCGGCGTGGTAAACGACGCCGAGGCGACCCAGAAGGCGATCCGTCCCGTCTCCGTCACCGACGCCTTCGGCTTCGGCTTGGGGATCTGCGGATTCGGCGGCTACAAGGCGGACGCCGGGCACTTCTGGTACCTGAAGGTGAACCACGTCGAGTCCTCGGTGGGTGGAGATCAGGTCAAGCTCTCCGGAGGCGATGACGTCATCTGGTACCTGATCCGCACGGACGCCTGTCCGCCACCGGATTTCTTCTGCAATATCTCGGACCTGCAACTCCAGGCTCAGGCTCGGGCCCGCCCGAATTCCCTGGCCACCGTGCACGTCGACGCATTCTCGCGCACCGGCGCGGAATCGAGTGCCGCAGGAGCGCAGGTCGATGGCGGCACAGTCCCGGTCATCACCGGGCCGGATGGGAATGCGCAGGTCCGCCTGGGCAACGGTGGTCTCGCTCAGCTGTTCGCCACGCGGGGGCGGGACATTCCCAGTCAGTACGTGCCCGTCTGCCTTTCCGATGACCTCGGTGCCTGCCCCGCACATCGCGGATTGACGATCGCAGGGAGCGACGGTCCCGATCGGATCAACGGCACACCCGGAACCGACAAGATCAAGGCTCGTGGGGGCGCCGACCGAATCTCGGTGAGAGGCGGCGGTGCGGACACGGTCAAATGCGGCGCCGGCATAGACATCGTCAAGGCCGATCGGACGGACAAGATCGCGAAGAACTGCGAGAAGGTCCGGCGGCCCAAGGGCAGGAAGGGCAAGGGCGGGAAGTGAGGTTCGCCCGCGGCATGGTGGCCGCCCTGGCGCTCTGCGCCGCGGCGGCCGCCGGCTGCGGACTCGGCCCTGGCAAGGACCAGGGCGACGTCAGCCTGACCGTCACGCGCGACTACGGTTCGAAGGTCCTGCTGCAGAAGAGCGACTCGATCAACGAGTCCGACACCGTGTTTCGCGTCCTGGATCGGAATGCCGACGTGAGCACCCGCTACGGCGGCGGGTTCGTACAGTCGGTCAACGGGTTGGCAGGCTCGCAGAGCGGCGGGCGCTCGAGCGACTGGTTCTTCTACGTCAACGGGATCGAGTCCCCGATCGGCTCGGCCCAATACGACCTCTCCGGTGGCGACCGGGTCTGGTGGGACTACCGCGACTGGACCGCGGCGATGCGGGTCCCAGCCGTGGTCGGCTCGTGGCCCGAACCCTTCGTGCACGGGTTCCAGGGCCAGCGCTATTCGACGGAGATCGCCTGCGACGGGTCGAGCAAGCCGTGTGGTCGCGTCGCTGCGGCGCTGGGCTCCGTGGGAGTGGGGGCCACGAGGCAGGGCAACACGGGGGAGAAGATCGGGGTCTTCGTCGGCCCCTGGAGCAGGATCGCGGGCGAGTCGACCCCACACCTGCTCTTTCAGGGCCCGGACCGAAGCGGCGTCTTCGCGCGCTTCGTCGGCACCAAGGAGCCCCTGCTCGAACTGCTGAACCAGCAGGGTCAGCCCGCCGGGAGCATCGGCAAGGGCGGTGGGCTGATCGCCTCTCTCCGGCCCGGGGACGGCCCCCCGACGTGGGTGGTGACCGGCACCGACGCCAAGGGGGTGGCCGCCGCGGCGAACCTGCTCGGTGCCGATCTCCGCGACCGCTACGCGGTCGCGACTCAGCCCGGCGCGGGGGCGATCGGGGTGCCCGTACAGTGAGGCCAGCACTCGCCTATACACCGGGACGGAGCCCGCTTCACAGAGCGTCGCCCGGCGCGGCGATCGCCTATCTGGGCTCCCTGGCGGCGATCGCGTTCGTCTACCCCGATCCGATCGTCCTGGTGGCCGCAGGTGTCGCCGCCGTGATGGCCGGGCTCTGGGCCGGCGCCCGTCGCGCGGTGATCGCTTCCCTCTGGCTGGGGCTGTCGCTGTTCGTGGTGATGGTGGCGGTCAACATCCTGGTCAACCACCGCGGGGACACGGTCCTCGTTCGCGGCTGGGATGTCCCGGTGCTCGGCAACACCGATGTGACGCTCGAGTCAATGGTTGACGGGGCTGTCCTCGGCAGTCGTGTCGTGGTGGCGGTGATCGTGTTCGCGGTCTACTCCGCCTGCGTCGACCCGGACCGGGTCCTGCGAGCGCTGCGGCCCATCGCTCGCCGCTCGGCGATGAGCGCCGGGCTCGTCACCCGGATGGTTCCGCTCGCGGTCAGCGATGGAGCGCGCCTGCGGGAGGCTGCGGCGCTCCGTGGGCCCGCCGCGACGCCCGTTGGGAGGGGCGCACTCGCGCGGCGGGTCGTCGAGAGCTCACTCGATCGCGCGGTCGACGTCGCGGCGACGCTCGAGCTCCGCGGCCATTCGCTGCCGACTCGGCCGCGTCCCCGCTCCGAGCGATCGCGCGACACGGTGCCCGTCGCGGTCTCCGGCATCGCGATCCTCGTTGCCTCCCTGGCAATCGCGATCGCCGGCGTCGGCGAGTTCGATGCGTTTCCAATGGTCAGGCTCGAGGCCGGGCCGTCCACGTTCGCTCTCTGCGGGATCGTGGTGGCGCTGGCGGCGGCCCCGTTCGCGCTGAGGATGTGGCGCTCTCGTGGCTGATGCCGTCCTCCACGCGAGCGGGCTCTCCTACCGCTATCCCGAGGGGGCCACGGAGGCCCTGCGGGAGATCGATCTGCGGATCGACGAGGGGGAGTTCGTCGTGCTGGCCGGCCGGTCCGGCGCCGGCAAGTCGACGCTGCTGCGCGCCGGGTGCGGGCTCGTGCCGCACTTCCACGGAGGCGGGATCGAGGGCGAGCTCGAGATCGCCGGGATGGATGTCCGCTCGCACGGCCCCGCGGAGCTGGCCGAGGTGGTCGGGCTCGTCGCCCAGGAGCCCGAGACTCAGATCATCAGCACCACGGTCCGGGCCGAGATCGAGCTGCCGCTCGAGCTTCGAGGGGTTTCACCCGGGGCCCGGTCGCGGGCGGTCGAGGAGGTTGCGCTGGCCCTCGCCATCGACGGGCTGATGGATCGCGCCACCGACACCCTCTCGGGCGGAGAGCTCCAGCGGGTCGCCCTGGCGGCCTCGCTCGCCATCAGGCCACGGCTCGTCCTCCTCGACGAGCCGACCTCTCAGCTCGACCCAGTGGCCGGCGACGAGCTGATCTCATTGCTCCGGCGCCTGAACGAGGAATGGGGCGTGGCCGTGTTGCTCGGGGAGCATCGGCTGGAGCGCTGCCTGGCGGCCGCGGATCGAGTGATCGCCCTGGAGGGCGGGGGCATCGCCTTCGACGGCGCCCCGGGAGACTTCCTCACCTGGGCCCTGGGCCACGATCGAGTCCTGACGACTCCGGGCGCGCGGCTCATGGACGCGATCGGGCTCCCGGTCCCTGCAAGCGTCCGCCAGGCCCGGCGGACGCTCGCCGAGCGAGGCGTGCGATCGCCCGAGGCCGTTGGGCCGCCAGCGCCCAGACGGCCGGAGCGAGCATCGCCCCCCGGGCGGAAGGATTCGCTCGCGCTCGGTTTTCGGGACGTCTGGGTGGAGCTGGGCGCGGGCGAGGAGCGGACCGAGGCGCTCAGGGGCGTAGAGGTGGAGCTGGCCGCCGGAGAGCGGGTGGCCCTGATGGGGAGCAACGGAGCGGGCAAGAGCACCCTGCTCCGGGCGGCGGCGGGCCTGGTCGAGTCGCAGCGCGGACGGATCGACGCCCCGCATGAGGTCGCCCTGCTCCCACAGCGGCCGGGCGACCTCTTCGTGCACGAGAGCGTCGGCGAAGAGCTGAGCGGGCGGGACGGGTCCGAGGCACTGCGCCGCTTCGGCCTCGACGGTATGACCGAGTCGGACCCGCGCGATCTCTCCGGGGGCGAGCGCCAGCGTCTCGCCCTCGCCATCGTGGTCGCGGGCCGGGAGACAGCTGACGGGGACCTGCCGGGGGCACTGCTCCTCGACGAGCCGACGCGGGGCATGGACCGGGCGCGGAAGGGCGAGCTCGCCGAGCTCGCGCGGGAGCTCTCGGATCGCGGGGCCGCGGTGATGATCGCCACCCACGACGTCGAGTTCGCCGCCACCTTCGCCGACCGGGTCATCCTGCTGGCGCGCGGCGAGGTGGCCGCCGACGGAACGGCCCGGGAGCTGCTCTCCGGTGGCTGGTACTTCTCGAGCGAGGTGGCACGCATCCTCGACGGCGCCGCAGTCACGGTCGAGGAAGGCGTCTCGGCCCTTCGCGCCGGAGTGGAACCCCGCCGCGGCGGCGCCGCAGCGCCCGCCGCCGGAGGGACCGGATGAGCTGGGAGGCGGGCGTCATGGCGATGCTGGGTCTGACGCTGCTCGGCGGCTTCGCCTGGTACGAGCACTCGCGGCCCCCTTCGCAGATCGTCGCTCTGGTGGCGGCGCTCGCAGCGATCTCGGTCGCGGGGCGGGTCGCCTTCTCGCCGATCCCGAACGTGGTCCCGACCACCGACATCACGCTGATCGCCGGCTTCGCCCTCGGCCCTGCCCCGGGGTTCGCGGTCGGTGCGCTCTCTGGGCTCGTCTCCAATTTCTGGCTCGGGCAGGGGCCGTGGACTCCCTGGCAGATGGCGGGCTGGGGGCTGACCGGGATTCTCGGCGCCGCCGTCGCGGTGGCGAGCGGCCAGAGGATCGGCCGTTTCCCGCTCGCATTGATCTGCGCCTTCACCGGCTTCGCCTACGGTGCCCTGCTCGACTTCTCGCTGATGGTCACCTACGGCGGCGAGCAGTCGCTCGGTCGCTTCCTGGCGCTCTCCGCCCGCGGCCTCCCGTTCAACATCGCGCACGCCGCCGGCAACGCCGCTCTAGCTCTGGTGGCCGGCCCCGCGATGACCCGGATGCTGCTCCGCTACCGGCACCGGTTCGAGTTCGCCTGGAGGAAGGATGCCGCCGCCCCGAGCGCGAGAGGGGGCGGGATCGCCGCGGGGGCGGCCTGTGTGATCGGGGCGCTGCTGATCGCGACCCCCGTGCTGGCCGGAGGCGAGCGGGCGAGGGCCTCGGGCGACGGCTCCGCCGCGGCCGTCTCCTGGCTGCGCGGGGCCCAGAACGGAGACGGCGGCTTCGGCTTCGCCCGTGGCGAAACGTCGAGCCCGGCGATGACCGGCTGGGCGGCGCTCGGCCTGGAGGCCGCCGGGGTGAACCCGCTCGACGTCGACCGCGGGGATGCAACTCCGATCACCTACCTGGCCGGCACCGCGGGCGAGATCAGCACCACCGGAGACATCGAGCGTACGATCCTGCTCCTCCGCGGCGCCGGCCTCGATCCGCACCGCTTTCAGGGACACGACCTGGTCCGGCGGCTGCTCGCCCGGCGGGGCGGCGATGGAGCCTGGGCGCAGCAGGTGAACCCGACCGCCTTCGGCATCCTCGCCCTGAGTGCGGCGGGGTCGGCCTCCGGCAACGCCCGGTCCGCCGCCTGGCTGCGCGACAACCAGAATCAGGACGGCGGCTGGGGGTTCGCCGCCAAGGCCGCCAGCGATCCCGACAGCACCGGCGCCGCGCTGCAGGCCCTGGCGGCATCGGGCAGCAGGGCCGGCACGAGCAGTGGCGTGAACTACCTGCGCGGGGTGCAGCGCTCGGGCGGCGGTTTCGCTCTCGCCGGCGGCCCGGTCAACGCGCAGTCCACGGCCTGGGCCGCGCAGGGCTTGGCCTCCGCAGGGCTCTCGCCGGCCTCGGTCCGGAGTGGGGGCCGCTCGGCGCTCGACTACCTGGCCTCTGACCAGGCGCGAGACGGCCACTACCGCTACTCGTCCTCCACCGATCAGACGCCGGTCTGGGTGACCGGGCAGGCCCTGCTCGCGGTCAACGGCAGGCCCTTCCCGCTCGCGCCGGTGCCGAGGGCCGTCTCCGACGCGGCTGGAGTAACGGGGTCGAGCACCGCCAAGGGTGGCTCCGCCAAAGCGCCGGCCGGCACGGCGAGCGCCAAGGCCGGGAAGAGGGCGAAGGCGACCGCGACGACGCCGTCTGCGCCCTCGGGCCCAGCCGACCCCATCCCCTTCGCGCCGGCCTCCTCCACCCGGGACGGCGGGGGAGGCGGCCTCCCGGGCTGGCTGGTCGGCGTCCTGGTCGTGGGGCTGATCGCGGGTGCGACCTGGGGCGGCTGGGTCCTCTACCGGCGCCGCCTTCCCTGAGCCAGCAGCGGCGCTCGACTACGTTTCCCCAATGGAAGTCGAGGACGCGATCCGCACGCGCCGCACTCACAAGGCCTTCCGGCCCGAGGCGGTGGACAGGGGTACGCTCGAGGAGCTGCTCGATCTGGCCCGCTGGGCCCCCAACCACAATCTGACCAACCCCTGGCGCTTCCGGGTGATCGGCCCGGAGGCGCTCGAGCGCCTCAAGCAGGCCGCCGGCCCGGAGTCCGCTTCGAAGCTCGATCGCGCCCCGACGCTCGTGGTCTGCTCCAGCGCGCTCACCGGAGACCCGATCCAGGACGAGGAGGACCTGCACGCCACGGCCTGCGCCGCCTACATCGTCCTGCTCGCCGCCCACGGCCGAGGGCTGGCGACCTACTGGCGGACGCCCGAGGTGCTGCGGACACCCGAGGGACGCGCGGCCGTGGGCATGCGCGAGGGCGAGCGGTTCGTCGGCTTGCTTCACCTGGGACGCCCAGTGCAGGAGCAGAAGCCCCCGGAGCGAAAGCCCGCCGACCAGGTCGTGGAGTTTCTCCCCTAGATGATCTCCCGCGACCAGGCGCTCGCCGCAATCGAGGAGGACCACTTCGACGTGGTGGTCGTCGGCGGCGGCATCACGGGCGCCGGCGTGGCCCTCGACGCGGCCTCGCGCGGATACTCGGTCGCGCTCGTCGAGCGCCATGACTTCGGCCGGGGGACGTCGAGCCGCTCCTCGAAGATGGTCCACGGCGGCCTGCGCTACCTGCAGAACTTCGATCTCGGCCTGGTCCGCGAGGCCCTGCTCGAGCGCCAGCTGCTAGTCCGGCTCGCGCCCCACCTGGTCTACCCGACGCCGTTCCTGGTGCCGGCGGTGGGGGAGGAGCGGCGCGATCGCCGCATCGGCATCGGGCTGAACATGTACGACGTGATGGCGACCTCGCGGATCGGGCGTGGCCGCAGCCAGCGCAACGAGCACGCGGAGGAGGCCGAGTACTGGTCGCCCGACCGCCACCGGACGATCTCGGGCGAGGAGGCGGCGGAGCTGATCCCGGCCCTCGAGCCACTCGATCCGAGCTCCGCCTATCTCTTCTACGACTGCCAGACCGACGACGTTCGGCTGGTGCTGACCGTCCTCGGCGAGGCTGAGCGCTTCGGTGCCGTGGTGGTGAACGGCGCCGAGGTCACCGAGGTCCTGGACGAGGGCGGCCGCGCCGCAGGGGTTGCCTTCACGGAGAAGGAATCGGGCGAGCGCCTCGAGGTACGTGCCGACAACGTGGTGAACGCGACCGGGGTCTGGGCCGACCGGATCCGGCCCGATGAGCTGCTCACCGAGGAGGAGATCCCGAGGATCCGTCCGAGCCGGGGCACCCACGTGACGCTCTCCACCGACGACCTCGCGATCGGGTCCGCCGCCTGCATCGTCCCCGCCGGCGGGGATCGGACGATCTTCGCGCTGCCCTGGTACGGGCGTGTGCTCGCGGGCACCACCGACAACGACTACGAGGGGGACATCGACACCGTGCCCCCGAGCGGCGACGACGTCGAGTACATCCTCGACGCGCTGAACGCCTACTTCGAGACGAGCCTTGGTGTCGATGACCTGACCGGCGCCTATGCGGGCGTGCGGCCCCTGATCTCGACCGGCGACCCGAAGAAGTCCGTGGACATCTCCCGCAAGGCGGAGCTCTACGAGACCTCGTCGGGGATGCTGACGATCACCGGCGGCAAGCTCACGACCTTCCGGCGGATGGCCGCCCAGGTCGTCGACCGGATCGTCGAGCGCGACGGGCGAGAGGCCGAGTGCCGCACCGACGACATCCCACTCGGAATGGGCGCCCGCGCGGAGGACCTCGCGACGGACCTCGAGCTCCCGGACGGGACGGCCGACCAGCTCGCCTTCCGCTACGGACACGCCGCCCGGGCGGTGCTCGACCTCTGCGAGGAGCGCGCCGAGCTCGCCCGGCCGATCGTTCCCGGCCATCCGGACCTGCTGGCCGAGGTCGTGATCGCCGCCAGGCGGGAGCAGGCGCGCTCGGTGGGGGACGTGCTCCTGCGGCGCACCCGATTAGGGCTGGTGGCAGCGCCTGAGCTTCGCGATCGAGATCGAGTCGCGGCGGTGGCAAAGACACTTGGGAAGGAGCTCGGCTGGCGCCGCTCGCGGATCTCCGCCGAGGCCGAGGCATGGGGCGGGGTCTCCCGCGCCGAGGGCCTCGACCCGAGCGCGGCACTGGCGAAGTAACCGCCGCTCCCGATTAGCATGCGCTGATTCGAGGGCGCGCGATAGCGCGACCCGTTTAATGATGGCCCTCACCGACGAACATCTCGCGGACCTCCACCGGCGGGCACGTGAGCTCGGCGTGCCGAGCTACCGCATGCTCACCCGGGACGAGCTGATCGAGGCAATCGAGCGGGAAGGGGGAGATGACGCGGGGCCCGAGGTCGAGGCCCCCGAGCGGGAAGCTCCCGCCGAGTCTCCGGAGCGTGAGGGGGACTCGCGGCGGGAGGAGGAGCCTGAGGCGCCTGAGCCCGAGGTCGAGACCGAGGAGGTCACCGGCGTGCTCGACCGCATGCCGCAGGGGTACGGTTTCCTGCGGCTGAACGGCATGAGCGAGGCGGAGGGGGACGTCTACGTCTCGGCGTCGCAGATCCGCCGCTGCGAGCTCCGCCCCGGCGATCGCGTCACCGGCCCGGCCCGGGAGCCGAGGCGCGGCGAGCGCCACCGCGCTCTCGTCCGCGTCGAGGCCGTCAACGGGCAGAGCCCCGAGGAGAAGCGCACGCACTTCGAGGAGCTCACCGCGGCCCCACCTCACCGCCGGCTGTTGCCGCCCGACGCCGCAGCAGATCCGCTGGTGCGCGCGGTCGACCTGCTCGGCCCCCTGGCCTTCGGGCAGCGCGTCCTCGTCCTCGCAGAGCCGCGCTCGGGCCGGACCACGTTGCTGCGCGCCCTCGGCTCGGCGATCGCTGAGACCGGCGCGCACGTCTGCGTGCTGCTTGCGGACGAGCGCCCGGAGGAGGTCCCGCAGTGGGAGCGCGCCCTTCCGCAGGCCGAGATCTTCGCGGCGACCGCCGATCAGGAGCCGCGCGACCAGATCCGTGCCGCCGAGCTGGCCCTGGGGCACGCCAAGCGCCTGGCCGAGGGCGGCGAGGATGTCGTCGTGCTCGTCGACTCGCTGAGCCGGCTGGCGCTCGGCTACCGGGACCCGGGGCGCGTGAAGCGGCTGTTCGGAGCGGGCCGTGAGCTGGACGAGGACGGCAGCGGCTCGCTCACCCTGATCGCGACCGTGCTCGATTCCGACGACCGCGGCGCCGAGGTCCGCGAGTCGCTGGAGACGACGGAGAACCTGCTGCTCCGCCTCGATGCCGACCTGGCCGCCAAGGGCATCGTGCCCGCCCTGGTGGCGTCCGACTCACGCGCGTCCGGCGAGGACCAGTTGCGCGATGCGGACGAGTTGGAGAAGGTCCGGCTGCTGCGCCGGGACCTGAGCGAGATGGACCCCGAGGAGGCCGCGCAGAAGCTCGCCGACCTGATCGCCGACACCGCCAACAACGCCGAGCTCTTGGACCGTTTCTAGAAAGGTGCCGCGCGATGCTTGACGGGCGAACTCGGGAATGGCTGGATGCAGGGAGTTTCTTCGAGTGGGTGCCCACCGAGCCCCTGCAGCAGGTGAACCAGCTGAGCATCTTTCACCGCGAGTTCGGCGATCCCGATGCACCGATCCTGGCGCTGCTCCACGGGTTTCCCACGAGCAGCATCGACTGGTACGACGTCGTCGGCGCGCTCAGCCAGGAGCACCGGGTCTGCGTCTTGGATTTCCCCGGGTTCGGCTTCTCGGACAAGCCCGCCGGCGAGGACTACACGCTCCGGCGTGACTGCGAGTTGGTGGATCACTACCTCCAGGAGGTCCTCGGAGCACGAACCGGGGCGATCGTCGCGCACGATCGCGGCGACAGTGTCGCCCTCGCATTCGCCGCCCGGTGCGCTTCCGGGGAGACCGCATTCGAGCTCAGCCATCTCGTGCTCAGCAACGGCAATCTCTTCCTCCCGCTCTCGAATCTCAATCCATTCCAGCGGCTCGTTCTCGATCCCTCCTCCGCGCCGGAAGTCCTGGCCGCGGTGACGCCCGACGCGCTCGCGACCGGGTTGGGCGAGAACACGTTCACTCCGTCGCGATCACTGCAGGACCCGGCAATCGCGGCACTCGCGCAGACCTTCGAGTTCAACGACGGTCTGGCGGTCATTCACGACACGATCCAATATCTGGTCGAGCGCTCCGAACGCGAGGAGGACTGGCTCGAGGCGCTCGCCCGATCGGATGTGCCGACCACCGTCATCTGGGGCCTCTACGACGTCGTCTCCCCCTTACGAGTGGCGGCGCACGTCTGGAACGCCTATCTCGCCGCCGAGCCCGGCGCCAACGAGCTCTGGCTACTTCCCCGCGCGAACCACTATCTCCAGCACGATCAACCTCGGGAGTTCGCCGAGGTCGTCTCACGCGCGTTGTCGCGCTCCTCTCCGGATGCCCCGGGCCCGCTCTCGTCGGAGCCGGATGCCCCGATCCTGGTGGACCGCTCGCGGGCGAAGCTGCCCTCGGCGAAGGACGTGCTCGCGGGCCCATAGCGGGCGCGCTACCTGCGGGGCGCCAACGATCCGGTTGTTCTGACGTCGCGCGCCCTAGGCGCGGTCGCGGCCGCCGTAGGCGACGGCGCCCCACGAGGGCTCGGCGGAGAGCTCGATCAGCTCCGAATCGCGATCCGGCTGGACGTAGCCGAAGGTCTGTGTCGACTCGTCGAAGACGATGTCGAGCTCGCCCTCCTTGACACGCTGATCGAGCCAGGCGCCGCGGAAGACGAGCCGCCGGAGCCAGTGGACCAGACTCTTGTTGGAGGGGCCGACGAGCTCGTCCCAGTTCTCGTTGACGTGGCCGCCGAGGGGAGAGCAGGGCTCCCGGATCTCGCCGTTGACTGCAAGCTCGAGCAGGTCCTCGAGCTCATGCTCATCGAGGCCCTGGCGGACGAAGTCGAGCTTCACCGCGGCCTGCTCGACGCGCTGGGCGAAGTCCCGCTCGTTGAAGGAGAAGCGGAGCTCTCCGTACTCGAGCACGTAGTCGGCGCCCGATTCGTAATTTCCTCTGCGTGCGGTCTCGTCCACGGCGTTGGGGCATCTTGGCGCATGAGGCGAGCCGTCGCCAGTCTTTAGGGGCTCCTGAACGCCCGGTTGCAGCAAAAGGGAACCCAGGGTTGGCGTCGACGGTTTGCTAGCGGAAGGCGCACCCCTCCAGGTGGTCGTTGACGAGCCCGGCGGCCTGCATCGTCGCGTAGGCGGTGGTGGGTCCGACGAAGACGAAGCCCCGCCGCTTCAGCTCCTTCGCCATCGCGGTCGACTCCGGGGTGATGGCCTCCAGGTCAGCGCCGGTTCGCGGCGCGGGACGGGACTGGGGATCCGGGGCGAAGCCCCAGACCAGCGCGTCGAGCGTCTCATTCTGCGAGTAGAGCTCCCTGGCGGCGCCCGCGTTGGTGATCGCGGCCTCGATCTTCTTCCGGTTCCGGATGATCCCGGCGTCGGCGAGGAGCCGCGCGACGTCACCGTCGCCGTACGCGGCCACCCGCTCGATGTCGAAGCCGTCGAACGCCCGCCGGAAGTTCTCACGCTTGCGCAGGATCGTCAGCCAGGAGAGCCCGGACTGGAAGGCCTCGAGTGTGAGCCTCTCGAAGAGCTCCGACTCGCCGTGGAGGGGGCGACCCCACTCGGAGTCGTGGTAGTCCAGGTAGTCGGGCTTCCCCAACGCCCATGGGCAGCGCGGGCGGCCGTCGGGTCCCTCCTCGACGCCGTTCATGGCTGATATGGCGGGGCCACGCCCCAGCCCCAGTGGGGAACCGGCGCCTCCTGCGGGACGTCGGCCGCGCCGGGTTGGGAGTTGTGCAGGGCCAGCCGCGTACCCCACTCGACATAGGCCATGAACGCCGAGCGGAACTCGGGGTCGTCGGGCAGCCCGGCGTCGTCGGCGGCGAGGCTCATCAGGGTCGCGAACCGCAGCCGCTGCTCGGGGGTGATCCCCAGGTCGCGATGCTTGCCCACCATCCGGTGGTAGCCGCCCAGCTTCTCGGTGTAGTCAGCGGGGCCGCCGAAGACCTCCGACCACCAGAGGGTCACGTGCTCGCGGTGCTCGCGGCTGACCCCTCCGGGGAAGAGCGGCGAGATCAGCTCGTCGCCCTCGACGCGGTCGTAGAAGGCATCGATCAGTCGTTCGAAGGCAGTACGGCCGCCGGCCCACTCATAGAGCGACGGTGGATCCCCCGAATCGGCCATCCCATGAAGCTAGCGACCCGGCGCGGCCGGTTTGTGCTTAGATATACGACTAAGTCAGATGACTAAACAACTCGCGACAGCGGCTGTCGGACCCGCGAACGGCCGGCCCTCGGTCAGGGAGGCCAATGTCGAGGCCTTTCTGGACGCCGCCGAGCGGCTGCTGGTCAGGGAGGGAGCAGCGGGGATCTCGACGCGACAGCTTGCGCGCGAAGCTGGGCAGAACCACGGGCTCGTCCACTACTACTTCGGTTCGGTCGACGAGCTGCTGCTTCAGGCATTGGAGCGGTTCACGGGCCGCGTCCTGGACCGGCAGCGGGCGATGTACGCGACGGACGCGCCCTTCGCCGAGAAGTGGCGGACCGCGGTCGGCTACATCGAGGAGGACCTCGCGGCCGGCTATCCCAAGGTCTGGGCCGAGCTCGAGGCGCTCGCCTGGGACCGCCCCGAGCTGCGCGACCGGCTGCGCGGTGTCAGCGACAGATGGCGCTCCCTGCTGCGCGACGCGCTCGCCCAGGCGATCGAGGAGCTCGGCCTCGACGGCGATCGCTTCTCGGCCGAGGCCTGGGCGGCGCTGGTGATGCAGTTTCAAAAGGGCATGCTGAACGAGCGGCTGCTCGGCTTCGACCGTGGTCACGCCGAGCTGCTGGCGGCGATCGACGGCTGGCTCACCGCACTGGAGGAGGGAAGGTCATGACTACCACGATCACGGAACCCACCGTCGCACCCCCGTCGGCTGACCGAGCGATCGGCCGCGACGGCGAGCAGAGCCGCGCCGTCTACCCCGACACCGAGGGGTTCGCCGACCGCGACGGCGAGCAGCTCTTCTACGAGGTCTACGGCGACGGCGAGGAGACGATCTTCCTGCTGCCGACCTGGTCGCTGGTCCACTCTCGCCATTGGAAGATGCAGATCGCCTACTTCGCGCGCCACTTCCGGGTCCTGACGATGGATGGCCTCGGCAACGGAGCGCTCCGATCGTTGCAAGGACCCCAAGCGCTACGGGGCCGAGGAGTTCGCCCGCGACTGCCTTGCCGTGATGGACGCGACCGGCACCGAGCGGGCCGTGATCGCGAGCCTCTCGCGCGGCGCCCAGTACCTGCTGGAGCTGGCGCGCCTAGCCCCCGAGCGCGTCGCCGGCGCTGCCTTCATCGGCCCCCTCTTCCCATACACCCCGTCGCACTGGTCGCTCCTGCTGAGCCAGCGCCTCCCGGGCGCTGCCCGCCGACACATGCCCTTCCGCTGGTGGGGTCACATGAACTTCGACAGCTGGCCCGAGAGGTACCCGGAGTTCGTGGAGTGGTTCATCTCGCGGTGCTTCTCGGAGAGCCACTCGACCAAGGGCATCGAGGACGGGGTCGGATGGGGACTGGAGACCGACCCCGCGACGCTGACGGCCACCGCACTTGGCCAGGTCCACCGCGACCGGCCCACCCTGCGCCGCCTGGCGGAGAGCCTGGACTGCCCGGTGTTGGTGGTCCAGGGCGACCGTGACAAGATCGCGCCGCCTCGCGACGGACGTGCGCTGGCGCGCCTCGGCGACGGGCAGCTCGAGAGGGTCCGCGGCGCCGGCCACTTCCCGCATGCCCGCAAGCCGGTACAGGTCAACCTGGCCCTGCGCGACTTCTCCGAGGACGCCTTCGGCCGGGAGCGGACGCCGCGTGACCCCACGGTCCACCGGCCCGACGGCCGCCCGCGCGCCCTCTACATCTCCTCCCCGATCGGGCTCGGTCACGCGCAGCGGGACGTGGCGATCGCCCGCGAGCTGCGACAGCTCGAGCCGGACCTGCAGATCGACTGGCTCGCCCAGGACCCGGTCACCCGAGTACTCGAGGGAGAGGGCGAGTGCATCCACCCCGCCAGCGCCCACCTGGCCAACGAGTCCCATCACATCGAGTCGGAGTCGGCCGAGCACGATCTGCACTGCTTCCAGGCGCTGCGCCGCATGGACGAGATTCTCGCCGCCAACTTCATGCTCTTCCACGACGTCGTTCGTGACGAGCGCTACGACCTCTGGATCGGGGACGAGGCGTGGGAACTCGACTACTACCTGCACGAGAACCCGCGGGAGAAGAAGGTTCCATTCGCCTGGCTGACCGACTTCGTCGGGTTTCTGCCGATGGAGGACGGGGGCGAGCGGGAGAGCTTCTTGACCGCGGACTACAACGCCGACATGGTCGACCACATCGCCGACCACCCCGAGGTTCGCGACATGGCCCTGTTCGTGGGCAACCCCGACGACATCGTGCCGGAGCGGCTCGGGCCGCAGTTGCCGATGATCCGCGACTGGACCGAGCGCCACTTCGACTTCACCGGCTATGTGACCGGCTTCGACCCCGCCGATCTCGGCGACCGCACCAAGCTGCGAGCCGAGCTCGGCTATGGCGACGACGAGCGCGTCTGCATCGTCACCGTCGGCGGGTCGGGCGTGGGGGGGGACCTACTGCGGCGGGTGATCGCCTCCTTCCCGGCGGCCAAGGAGCGGGTTCCGGACCTGCGAATGATCGTCGTCGCCGGCCCCCGCATCGATCCCGAGTCGCTCCCCTCCCACGCCGGACTCGAGGTCGTTCCCTACGTGCACAATCTCTACCGCCACCTGGCCGCCTGCGACCTGGCGGTGGTACAGGGCGGCCTGACCACGTCGATGGAGCTGACCGCGCAGAAGCGGCCATTCCTCTACTTCCCGCTGCGCCACCACTTCGAGCAGAACTTCCACGTGCGCCACCGGCTCGAGCGCTACGGCGCCGGCCGTCGGATGGAGTTCGACGGCTCACCGCCGGAGCTGATCGCTGCGGCGATCGCGGATGAGATCGGCCGCCAGGTCGACTGTCGCGATGTGGAGGCAGACGGCGCCGCGAGGGCGGCCAGGCGCCTCGCCGAGCTCCTCTAGCTAGCGCTCCTGGCCGAAGATCCGCAGCAGGAAGAGGAAGAGATTGATGAAGTCGAGGTAGAGGGAGAGCGCGCCCATGATCGCCGCGCGTCCCTCGGCCTCGCCCGTGAGTCCCTGCTGGCCGATCTGCTTGAGCTTCTGCATGTCGTAGGCGGTGAGCGCGGCGAAGATCGCGACGCCCGCATACGTGGTGATCCAGTAGAGCGTGCTGTTCGCCCAGAAGATGTTGACGACGGTGGCGAGGATCAGGCCGATCAGGGCCATGAAGGCGATCGAGCCGACCTTCGAGAGGTCGACATGCGTCACCGCGCCCCAGACCGCCAGGGCCCCGAACATCCCCGCCGTAACGAGGAACGCGGTGAAGATCGACTGGGTCGTGTAGAGCTCGAAGATGAAGGCGAAGGTGACGCCGACGGTCGCCGAGTAGAGCAGGAAGAGGAAGGTCGCCAGCCCCACGGAGAGCCGCGGCAACAGGAAGACGAGACCGAGGACGAGGGCGAGCTGAAGGACGATCACCCCGATGACGATTCCCGGGCTCTCGGTGATGTCGGTGAGCAGCTTGTCCGATGACCCGATTGCGGCCGCGACCCCGCCCGTGATCGCGAGGCCGACGAACATCCAGAGGAAGACCCTCTGGAGGAAGCTGGATTCCTCCCGGGCGATCTCTACGGGCTGTGCCGCGTACTCCATCGGTGCAGAAGCTTATGGAAGGGTGGGGACGCCGCTTCGCTTTCGCCCGCTCGAGCGCTCCGGGCTGCTCGGCTTCGAGGTCCCGGTCGCGACGACTCGGCTGAGCCGCCTGCTCGGCTTGGCCCTGCTGCCCCGGCGGCGGGCGGGAGTTGGCCTCCTGATCCCGCGCTGCCGGAGCGTCCACACCTTTGGAATGCGCTTCCCGTTGGATCTCCTCTTCCTGGACCTGGAGGGTCAGGTGATCGAACCGCGCCGCGCGGTCCCGCCGAGCCGGCTCGTACGCTGCCCCGGCGCGATGGCCGTGCTCGAGCTGCCCGCTCCCTGACATGACCTCGACCGCCGAATCAGGGCGGCGCTGGTGGGTGCTCGTCGGCACCTGCCTGGGCCTGTTCATCCTGATGCTCGACTCCACAGTCGTCGCATTGGCCCTGCCCACGATCGAGCGGGAGCTGCACGCGTCCGCAGACAACGTGCAGTGGGTGCTGAACGGCTATCTGCTGGTGATGAGCGTCCTGGTCGTGACGGCGGGCAGGCTCGGAGATATCTACGGCCGGCGCCTGGTCTTCTTGATCGGGATGGCGGTGTTCGGCGCCGGGTCGGTGCTCGCCGCCGTCGCCTCCGACGATGCCGTGCTGGTCGCGGCGCGGGCAATTCAGGGGGCGGGGGGCGCGGCGATGCTCTCGCTGTCTCTGGCGATCGTGAGCCACGCCTTTCCGGTCTCCCAGCAGGGTCAGGCGCTCGGCATCTGGGCGGCCGTCTCGGCGCTGGCGCTCGCGATCGGGCCGTTGGTAGGCGGCGTGCTGATCGACCTCGATTGGCGCCTGATCTTCTGGATCAACCTGCCGATCTGCGCGGCCGGCATTGCGATCACCGGGTGGGCCGCGCGCGAGTCGCGCGACGAGACCTCGCCGCCGAAGGTCGACTATCCGGGCCTGGCGACGCTGACGCCGGGCCTGCTCGCGATCGTCTTTGCGCTGATCAGAGCGGACAACTGGGGCTGGACATCAGGCAGGACGCTCGGCCTCCTGGCCGCCGGCCTGGTGCTGCTTGCAGCGTTCTGGGCGATCGAGCACCGGGTCGCCTCGCCGATCGTCGACTTCGGCCTCTTCCGGAACCGGCCCTACCTGGGTGCGTCGGCGGCCGCCTTTGCGCTGGTGGGCGCGTACTGGGCGGTGATCTTCTTCCAGCCCCAATACCTTCAGGACGTCCTCGATCACGGCCCGGTGGCGGCGGGCGTGCTGGTGCTGCCGATCACGGCGCCGATGGTGTTCATCTCTCCGTTCTGCGGTCCCCTGATCGCGCGGGTCGGCCCGCGAGTCTTGATGACCGCCGGGATGGTCTGCGGGGCGGTGGGCCTCGCCCTGCTCACCCAGATCGACGCGGACAGCTCCTACGGGGCGCTGCTGCCCGGCTATCTGCTGTTCGGGATCGCGCTCGGCCTCGTCTACGCGCCGATGTCGACCGCGGCGATGCTGGCGATGCCGCGCGAGAAGGCCGGCATCGCGGCCGGTGTCCTCGCCATGGTGCGGGTGACGGCCGGCGCCCTGGCCCTGGCGGTCGTGGCCTCGGTCTTCCAGAGCATTCAGTCGGACCAGCTCGACCAGCATCCGGGCGACGCATCTGGAGCATTTGCGACGGCGCTGGCCGACTCGACCTGGGTGCTCGTCGGGCTGGTCACGGTGGGTGCCGTGCTCACCTGGGCACTCGTACGGCGGACCGGCGGAGAGGAACCCGCGCCCGAGGAGCATCCGGTGCACCCGCTGGAGCGCCGCCGCCTCCATCTCTGAGGTAGGGGGAGACTGACGCCCGCACCCGGCTTAGTGAGGCGTGCTGCCCAACGTCGAAGAGATCGCCACGGTGGTGGTCTGCGAGGACGACGATCCAACCCGTGAGCTGCTCTGCGACCAGCTCACCGCCGACCGCTATCGCGCCCTTCCCGCCCCGAGCGCCTCGGACGCGCTGCGGCTCTGCGGCTACAACCACCCCGACCTGATGCTCCTCGATCTGGGGCTGCCCGACGCGCCGGGGATCGACGTGCTCCGGGAGATCCGGTCCTCCGGCGAGCGCTTCGACCCCGAGCTGCCGGTGCTGGTCCTCTCCGGCCGCTCCAGCGAGGCGGATCGGCTCAGGGGTTTCGAGGCCGGGGCCGACGATTTCCTCCAGAAGCCCTTCCACTATCCGGAGCTGCTGGCCCGCGTCTCGGCGGTGCTGCGCAGGCGCAATGGGGCTCGCCGCGGGCCGATCCAGATCGGC
>CAVXQP010000004.1:0-103932 GCA_963763955.1 uncultured Solirubrobacterales bacterium
GAGGGGATGCACACTCCCGGCCACCGGCCCGAGCACACATCGTTCCTGCTCCGCGACGGTGATCGCGGCGGGGACCCCTGGGCCGTGCTCACCGGGGACTCGCTGTTCGTCGGCGACGTCGCCCGCCCCGACCTCGCGATCGAGCCGCGCGAAGGCGCGGCCGGGATCTTCCGCTCGCTCCACGAGCGGCTCATGTCGCTTCCGGACGACGTCGAGGTCTGGCCCGGCCACCTCGGCGGCTCGACCTGCGGCAGCGCCGGCATCGACCACAAGTCGACCTCGACCATCGGCTTCGAGCGCGGCCACAACCGCGCACTGCGGTTCGAGAGCGAGGGCGAGTTCGTCGAGGACGCAATCGCGACCCTGGGCGACCGGCCGCCAAACGTCGAGCACATCGTCGCCATCAACCGGGGTCGACTGATCGAGGAGATGGGGACCCCGATCCCACTGGCGCCGCGGGCCGTCGAGGTCGGCATCGCCGAGGGCGCGCTGCTCGTCGACGCCCGGACCAACGAGCAGTTCGACGAGGCCCACGTCCCCGGCGCGATCAGCGCCTCGGCGTATGAGACCGGGTTCGCCACCAAGGTCGCGAAAATCGTCCCGCCCGACGTCGAGCTGATCGTCGTCGCGGCCTCGGACGGCTACGAGCTCGAGGCGGCCGAGCTGCTCGCGTCGGTCGGCCTGCGCGTCCGCGGCTATCTGGGGGGCGGGATGACCGCGTGGCGCTCCGAGGGGCGGCCGGTGCGACGGATCGAGCTGATCGACCCGGAGCAGCTCGCGGAGCGGCTCGACGGCGAGGACCTAATCGTCCTCGACGTCCGGGACGAGCACGAGTTCGCGGAGGCACACATCCCCGGCTCGATCCACATCCCCTATGGCGAGCTTCCCGATCGCCAGGGAGAGCTGCCGCGCGACCGGGCGATCGCCGCGATCTGCAGCGGCGGCAAGCGCAGCGGACTGGCCGCCTCGATCCTGCAGCGCGAGGGCTTCGAGCGCGTCCTTCACGTCGCCAACGGCGGCGTCGGCACCTGGCGCCGCAGCGGGCGCCCGGTCGAGAGCGACTGACGGCCCTACTTCTTCTTCGCCTTCGCTTCCTTCCCCGCGCTGATCTTGCTCAGGAACGGGATCAGCCGCTTGAAGAAGGCGTTGACCTTCGGCTCCGCCGCGCTCGGGTCGTTGTGCGCATAGGTCGCCTGCCGGTTGACCAGCTTCAGGTTCCGGTTCGGGATCCCGGCCGTGGCGGCCAGCGCCTGCGCGGCCGCCAGCACGTTCGGCCCACCGAGCGCCGCACCGAAGGCGTAGATCCGCAGGCGCTTCGGCAGTTTCGAGGCGTCCGTCGAGTGGACGTCGAGCACGGACTGGGCCGGGTTGGCGACACCATTGCCCACGGCGCCCGAGTCGATCGTGAGGCGCATCGGGTGATACCAGGCGGTGCCGTCCAGGTTCTGCAGGCCCCAGCCGGAGAACATGCTCGCCCAGCGCTGGATCGGGGTGATCGCTCCGTCGCGCACCCAGCCACGCGGATCTCCGCTCGCCGCCAGATGTCCGGAGTGGACCTGCGCCGCACGCAGGTTCGGGGGCGAAGTGGCGGCATCCGTCGTGTAGCCGAAGCCGGCCTCGTTGGTCAGGTTGACACCGGGCGGAGGCTGGAGGCTGGTGGGCAGGAACGGCCAGCCGGAGAAGACCGAGAGGCTGTTGGGCGCCGCCTTTGTCGTCGCGGAGCCGACCATTCCGAAGAGTCCCGCCAGCGGCGCGGGGAAGCCGCCGAAGCTGAGCCAGGGCGACGAGGTCTGCAGATTGTTGAGCGACATCGTCGCCTGCTCGGGGGTCACCGGCGTCGGGTTGCTCGCGCCGTCGATCAGAACGAGTCCGGAGAGGTCCCGGCCACCCGGCCTGCCGTTGAAGTCCCACGTCGCGTAGGCCGTCGTGATCGAGCCGCCGAGGGAGTGACCGCCCATGGCGACGTTCCGCCCCCTTCGCTCGGCCGCCTTGACGACCACACGGAGGTCGTTGATCTCGGTGTTCATGCCCCACTGCCTCGCGAACGGCACGGCCGAGTCCGGAATCGCCGTCATGTGGTGGGTGACGCTCGGATTGCCGATGTAGCCCAGGTAGTAGTTGAAGAGGTCGGTCGGGCTGGCCTTCCCCTGCTTGAGCAGGTTGAGCTCGGACTGGTCCTCGAGGAAGTTCTCGCGGCGCTCCACCGCCCAGACCTGCCAGTTCGGCAGCACCTTGACGATCGACTTGGCGAGCGGCTCGAAGTAGGCGGCGCTGGCGGAGGTGCCGGGATTGAGGACGAGCACGTTCCGGGCATGCGGGTCGCCGGTCTTCAGGACGCCCACCTTGTTCAGGTTCGACGGGGTCCCGGGTGACGAATAGCCGTCCATCACCGAGAAGCGGACCTGGACCTTCGCGTTTGCCGTCGGGACGAGCCCCATGAACAGCGCCGTCGCGGCAACCGCAATCAGCGCGAACCCGGCCGGCGTCCTCTGCCGAATCTGCATCCTGCCTCCTCTTGGTCAGTCCCTCACACTTACTGATACACCGAACACGGAATGTATCGGTAAGTCTCGCTCCGCGCCCGCCTGCTCAAATTCGCAACTTCTCGGTACAGCCCGGGTTCTCTCTCAGCCATGAGGCGAATCGCCCTCCTCGCCATCGCGATCAGCCTGCTCGCCGGCCTCGCCGCCGCGCCGAGCGCCTTCGGGATCAAGGCGGGCTTCAACCTGGCGACGGAGAGGCTCGAGGCCGCCTACAAGGTCGCCCTTTTCGAGCGCCGGTTCGACCCACAAGGCTGCTACCCGGCGCCGGCGGAGCTGGCCAAGGACATCCAGGCATCGAGCAAGCGGAAGGTGGGCGTGGCCCGGAACACGCGGCGTCTCGGCAACGTCAACCAGGTCTACGTCCTCAAGCAGGGCACCACCTGCGAGCACCTCCGCATGGCGCTGCGGGCTGCCGGCGGCATCTACGTGCTCGACTCGAAGCTGGGGACCGTGCGGCTCCAGGGCCGCAAGGGCGCCTCGACACCGGGACTAGCCCGCCGCCTCACCAACCTCACCCTCGCCACCAGGTCCTTCCGGCTCACCAAGCCCGACACGGCTCCCCGGCTCGAGGCGATCTGTCCCGGCGGCAGGTTCCCGGTCGGCGGCGGCATGACCGTCAGTCCGCCAACCGGCGCCGATGGCGAGGGCATCTATCCGCACAGCTACGAGCGCCTCGGCGCCCAGCGTGGCTGGCACATCAGCGTCGTCGTGCTCGATCCGAGCCCGGGCAGCACGACCGCGCGCACGGCCACGGTGCAGGCGATGTGCGGCTTCGGGGTCATCCCGGCGACCCCCACGCCCCACCGGACGGTCTACCTGAGGCCGGGCGAGACCAAGACCGTGACCGCGCGCTGCCCCAGCGGCCAGTCCCTGGTCTCCGGCGGCTTCCAGCGCACCGACTTCCGCAGCGACGGCGGCGACTACATCACCGAGTCGCGCGCGGCGGGGACGAAGGCATGGACGGTGAGCGGCCACGCCTATGGCACCGGCTCGGGAGAGCTCACCGCGATCGCCTACTGCGCGCGGATGAAGCGGCCGATCCTCACGGAGGTCGCTTCCTCCCCGGCGCCCGTCGCCTCGGGCACCACGGCCACGACCACCACGCCCACCTGCCCGAAGGGCAAACGCCTGATCGCCGGCGGCTTCAGCTCGAACGGATCGACGAACGGCCTGTTCACGACGGGCGAGTTCAAGGCGAACGGCACCTGGTCGGCGACGAGCTACGGCTTCTTCGGCGCTGTCCCGCAGCTCACCGCCTACGGCTACTGCCTGCCGGCGAAGTAGCTGGAGGTTCGCAGCCTGACCTGGTGATTACGCCGCAGGAGTGCTGCTTTGCATGGAAAGCAGTACTCCGTCGCGAGATACTGCGGTGGGGGATGTCGGAGGAGAACGTCCAGCTGGCCCTGCTCGCACTTGACGCATGTGACCCGGCGCGACGTGGATGCCTTGATGGCTCTCATTAGCCCACGCTCCCTTGACCCGCTCGATCCGAAGTGAGAGTTTGGCCTCAATCGGCGGCAGCTGAGTCGCCGACGAGCCCGCAAGGACTCGCCGTCTTGGCCCCCGCCATTCGGTCAGGCACAAGGAGGTGTGGCTTGGCGATCTTCCCGCGCCGAACAACGACCTGTTCTTCGATCCTCCTCCCTCTTCTCGCCATCCTCACGCTCGCGCTGTGGGCGGCGCCGGCATTGGCGAAGCAAGGCGGAGCGGTAGTTCGGGTGAGCGCCGACCCCTACTCGGACCCCGCAGGTCAGCATCCCACCGAGGTCGAGCCCGACAGCTTCGCGACCAAGTCGACCGTGGTAGCGGCGTTTCAGGTGGGGCGAAAGTTCGGCGGCGGAGCGACCAATATCGGCTGGGCTACATCGCGAGGCCGCGGGAAGACCTTCACCAGCGGCTTCTTGCCCGGGACGACCAAGGCAGTCGGCGATCCCTACAACGCGATGAGCGACCCGAGCGTCGCCTACGACGCTGCCCACCGAGTCTGGATGATCTCGAGCCTCGCACTCGTCGACGACCCGCTTCCCGTCGGCGCCGCGATAGTCGTGAGCCGCTCGCCCGATGGCATCCACTGGGGCGACCCCGTGACCATTGCGGATGGGGGACCCACTGGGGACCTAGACAAGAACTGGACGACCTTCGACAACCACCCTTCTAGCCCCTTCTTCGGTCACTGCTATACGGAGTTCGACGACGTCGCTCAGGGCGACAAGATCGAGATGAGCACCTCGACCGACGGGGGCAAGACGTGGGGGGCCCCGCAGGGGCTGCCGGCCGGCGATCTGGGCGTGTACACCCAGCTCGGGATCGACGGCCAGCCGGTGGTGCAGCCCAACGGCACGGTGATCGTGCCGATCAACAACCTCGTGGAAACTGAGGTCCGATCGTTCCGGTCGACCGATGGCGGCGCCAGCTGGAGCACCACGGTCAGCGTTTCGCCGATTAATCGGCATATCGTTGCCGGCGGGTTGCGTGCCCCGCCCGCCCCCTCGGCGGAGGTGGACCGCGCCGGCAACGTCTACGTGGTCTGGGCGGACTGCCGCTTCCGGGCCGGCTGCACGTCGAACGACCTGGTGCTGAGCAAGTCGGCCGACGGCCTCAACTGGACGTCCCCGACCCGCATCCCGATCGACCCGGTGGACGGCGGCGCCGACCACTTCATCCCCGGCCTCGCGGTCGACCCGCATCGATCGGGAGACCACGCGCGGCTCGCCCTCACCTACTACAGCTATCCGAACGCCGCCTGCAACCCCGCCACCTGCGAGCTGAACGTTGGCTTCATCTCCTCCCGTGACGGCGGCTCGACCTGGAGCTCGCCAACCGAGCTGGCGGGACCGCTGAGCCTCGATTGGCTCCCCGACACCTCCCAGGGGCGCATGGTCGGCGACTACATCTCCACCTCGTTCGTCCACAACGACGCGGTGCCCTTCTTCGCCGAGGCAAATCCGCCCACCGGCGGGTCGTTCGACGAAGCGATTGCCACGGTCACAGGCGGCCTACATGTCAACCAAGGCCAGGTAGCCAGCGCGGTTAAAAAAGAGCCGGCCCTGACCCAGCACCATAAAGCCACGGCACCGCCTGGACCGCCTGCTCGGTAACCGAGCCCTTCGAAGCGGCCGGGCTGTCGGAGTAGCCTGAGTGCCGCTTTGGACGAGAAGCAGTAGCTCGGACAAGACCGCTGCTTCGCATGGAAAGCAGCACTTTCGGCGAGATACCTCGCCCGGTTAACCCGGAGGCGTTCCGGTGCTTACCAGCGTGATTTTGAGCACACCTCCGAATCCCGCTGCACGTGGTTCCCGTATCCCGATCAGACAACGCAGCAAGGACGACCAAGGAATGAGCAATGAAGGGACCAGCGGTAACACTCACGAACGGGCACTACGAGTTTCGAATCCCAACCGGAGGGCGGCTCGTTCTCGCCGATCCGCCTGAGGCCGGATGGCGTCGCGAACGCAGTCGGAGGAGCGTTCCGCGAGTTCAGCGGGAGCGGGTCCGCAGACCGCATGGCTCGACGTAATCGCCTCTCCCCGCGCCTGACTCCCGATCCCGCCGTTCTGTTTGGTCGGATCACCGGTTTGGACGAAAAGCAGCGGTGAGGGCGAGATAGATCCGACTGACCGGCGCGAGCCTTCTAGGCAGCGGTATTCCGGGCGCCGAACGGCCATACGGAACCTCCCCTTCCCCTGCTTTGCAGGGAACGCGGCGGTCTCGTCCCCGAGCTCTTCGCCACCGAGGCGCGCCTCCCGCGGCCCTTGACCGGCACTCAGGAGAGAAATAGGGTTAGCCGCGGCTCGATGGCGCCGAGTGCCTCGACCCCGTCCGCGCCCCGCAATCGAGTGAGGGGCTTCACCGGCCCCGGAAAATCGCAAGTCAGGAGCCGCAGATGGAATCCTCAGCCTCGAGCAAGCAGACCGCCGCCGATCCGGGCACTGCCAAAGATGGAGCGATCCGACCGTTCAGCATCGAGGTTCCGCAAGAGGATCTCGACGAGCTTCGCCGACGCATAACCGCCACCCGGTGGCCCTCCAAGGAGCTCGTCGACGATCGCTCGCAGGGCGTGCAACTGGCGACGATCCAGGCGCTCACCCGCTACTGGACGATGGATTACGACTGGCGCGCGTGCGAGGCGAAGCTGAACGGGCTCCCGCAGTTCACGACCGAGATCGACGGGGTCGAGATCCACTTCATCCACGTCAAGTCGGACCACGAGGATGCGATGCCGCTGGTCATGACGCATGGCTGGCCCGGCTCGGTCATCGAGTTGCTCGAGGTGGTCGGCCCGCTCACCGACCCGGTCGCGCATGGCGGCCGCGCCGAGGACGCGTTCGAACTCGTGCTGCCCTCCCTGCCCGGATACGGCTTCTCGGGAGAGCCTACGGAGGTCGGTTGGGACCCGGGCCGCGTCGCGCGCGCCTGGGCGGAGCTGATGCACCGGCTCGGCTACACCCGCTACGTCGCCCAGGGCGGCGACGTGGGCGCCTCCGTCACCGACGCGATGGGCCGCCAGGCACCGGAGGGGCTCCTCGGCATTCACACGAACCTGCTCGCGCCGGCGCTGGGCATGACCGACCAACTGCCAGCGGAATCAGAGGGGGAACGCGCGGCGCGCGATGCGCTCGCCACATTCAGGGCGAGCGGCTTTGGCTACTTCCTGGAGCAGGCCACGCGGCCGCAGACGATCGGCTACGCCGCACTGGACTCACCCGTCGCCCTGGCGGCCTGGATGCTCGATCACGACACGGACAGCTACTACAAGATCTCCCGCGCCTTTCTCGACGCGAAGCCCGCGGGCAATCTCACCCCGGAGCACATCGTCGACAACATCACGACGTACTGGCTGACCGGCACCGGGGCCTCGGCGGCGCGGTCGTACTGGGAGAGCGGACGAGCCCAAGCCGAAGCTCAGGCGGCAGGCCAGGCTCCTCCGGAAGTCTCGCTCCCGGTCGCCTTCACCACGTTCCCCGACGAGATCTTCCGGGCTCCGCGTAGCTGGGCCGAGCAGGTGTATCCGACTCTCGCCTACTTCCACGAGGTGGAGAAAGGCGGCCACTTCGCCGCCTGGGAGGAGCCCGAGCTGTTCTCGGAGGAGCTCCGGGCAGCGTTCAGCTCGGTGCGATGACCGGTAGTCAGCTCGCACTAGTGAGATAGCTGCCTTGGACGAAAAGCACTAGCGAGCCAGTGCTGCCGGGGCCGGGATCACCGGAGGGCGAGGCGTGTGCGGACCGTCTCGATGATCTCGCCGCTATCGATCCCTGCAGGTAGATCGAGGTGACCCGGAGGTTGGCATGTCCCAGCTGGCGCTGGATGACGTTCAGCGGCACGCCCTCCCTGGCCATTTCGACAGCGCGGGCGTGGCGCAGCTGGTATGGAGCGAAACGCCGCCGTACGCCGGCCTGGGTCGCGGTGCGTCGAAGCGCAATTCGCACCTGCGAGTGTGACCAGGGCCGGCCACAGGTCGGCCAGTTGATGACGCAGAAGAGGGGTCCAATGGGAAACGAGAGACGCGCTTCGAGCCAGGGATGCAGCTGACCCCGAGCCCACTCATCCATCCCGACCTCCCTGCGGCGGCCGCCCTTACCCCGGCGGACGAGCACCGACCCGCGGGTGACCTCTAGGTCCGATTCGGTTAGGGCAAGCGCCTCGGAGATACGAAGACCTGCTCGCCAGCGCACGACGATCAGTCCCCGCAGCCGGCGGCCGTATAGATCGGTTCACGCCTGCCTCATGACCGCAACGATTTCTTTCACCCGAGGCGGGTCAGCCGGATAACGACGTCCCTTGTTCCCGGGTCGCCGTCTGGCGATGACCTGGTGTGACGTGCCGGTGAGGTGGTCGCTGAGCTCGAGCATGCTTCCTCCGTGGTTGGGTACGGAGGAGATGCTTTTCGTCCAAAGCGGCGGTTTGCCTACTGCCGCAGACCGGCGGCTCGGAGGGCGTCGTCCCTGTTCCAGGAGACTTGACGCCTCGTGATCTTGCTCTCCGCGAACCAGAGCACCGTCCAGAATCGGAGTTCTACCGGCACCCCGCTGCCCTTACCGCGGGCCGTGAGAACGATCTCGGCGAAGACTCGCTCATCGCCCAGCTCCGTCAGTTCCTCAACTTCGCTATGGAGGTTCTCCATGACTTCGAGGACCGCCGCCATCCACTCACGGACCTCCGCTCGCCCGCGGTAGACCTCTCGAAGTCCGGGAAGTTCGGGGTTTTCCTCAAACACAACATCGGGGCTGAGAAAAGCGACGAAGGCATCGGCGTCTCGCCCGTTAAACGCGTCAAGAGTGCGCAGGGCCAACTCGACGTTCTCCGACATGACCTGTGCAGTGTCTTGCTTGACTGCTTGCATCGGTCGACCTTTATTGAGGGTAGTTCCGAACCCTATGACCCCCAAGGGCTGTCAAACCGTGACATCGCCCACGCAGTATCTCGCGGGAACCGCGCTTTCCATGCAAAGCAGCGGTCTATCGCTGACATATCGGGCGTAATCGCGGGCGCGGTGCCTCGTCGCGCAACCCAATGCGAACGGCCCGCCGAGGCGGGCCGTTCAGACAGTTCGATTCAGGCCTCGATCAGGAGACCGTGAAGTCGTTGATGCCGCTCGCGTCAAAGCAGACGACCTTCTGGCCGCTGTCCTTGTCCGTGCGGCTGAGGCGATCCGAGCTCGCCGAAACCGTGATCGTGTTCGGCAGCTTGTCACTGGCAGTGGGCCGACGCCGGCAGTCGCCTACTGCTCGCGGTGAAACTGACTCGCACGGCGACTACCGTCGCCGGCCCATTCCTCCGCACGGTGATGAGGGAGGAAGCGGCGTTTCCCCCGGATCGAGCTCTAGTACCCGGCTGGGTGGCGCGCGACGAAGGACGAAGTGTCGTCCCTCATGACAGTCGACCACCGGGGGCCGTTCCCTCCGCCCGGTCCGCCGGTGTCCCAGCGAAGGCCGGCGATGTACGCCCAGGCGTGACCGCTGTTGGCGAAGACCGTGATCCAGTTGCCGCCGCCCGGCTCGCCCCAGACCTCGAGGCCCGTGGAGTCGAGCGGGCTGGAGAGGAAGCCTCCGCCGTGGAGAGCGAAGCTGACCGAGCCGGAGCAGTCATAACCGCTGGCGGTGAACGAGCCGTGGCCGCCGCCCCAGATGTAGGGGAGGTCGTCGATCTGATTGGCCGCCTCGATCACCCCTCGGACGGCCAGTGGCGCGTTCGATGGCGGAATCGCGTCGCCGTTCGAGTCGAGGGTCGCGTGGCCGGCGGGCGCCGGGATCTGGGAGAGGTCGGTCTGGATCGACTGCTCCTTGCGGAGCAGCGCGGCGAGGACCCCCTGCCGCGCGTTCCGCGCGGCGACCAGTTGCCCCTGCTGCTGCTGAATCTGCGTGTGCTGGGCCGCGATCTGCCGCTCCTTGGCGGCGACCGCGTCGCGAGCGGCCAGGATCCGGTCGTGGGTCGCCTGCAGCTGGTTGACCAGGGCGGTGATCTGATCGCGTAGGCCGCGGACGCGCGCGACCACCTGGTTGTCGTAGTTCTGGATGTGGTCGATGTACTCCGTGCGGGTCAGCAGGTCCGACCAACTGGAGGACCGCATGATCACCGCCGTCACGTCCGGGTCGTTCGACTTGTAGATGTCGACCAGCAGCTGGGAGAGCGCGGCGGTCGCCGCCTTCAGCTTGGCCCGGATCCGGGCCAGCTCCGCCTTCTCCGCGTTGAGCTGGGCGGTCGCCTGATCGAGCTCGGCCTGCTTTTGATCGAGTTCGTGCTGGGCGGCGGCCTGCTCCTGGCGGACCCGGGACTCCTCGCCGATCAGCTGATCGACCCGCGAGTTCATCGCGTCGATCTGGGAACGCAGTGGTCCCTCGTTCGACTGGATCCGGGAGAGCTCGCTCTGCTTCTGGGCGATCTTCGAGGCCGGGTCCCCGATCGCGCTCTGGCCGATCATCCCGCCGATCACGAGGGTCGCGAGCACCATCACGGCGATCACGGCCGCGCGCCCGCGACGCGTGCTTCTCGGTCTCTGGGTACGAGTCGGCATCGGCACTGTGCGGCGCCCTGCAGCGCCGCGGCAGTTGGCCAGGCTAGTGCTTCGGCCCCGAAATGTCAGCGCTTGCTAATAGACGTGCAAGATCCGTTGCGAAACGGCTACCCAGAAAAGGCCAATCGTGCCTGGGCGGCGGCGCTCGGCCCAGGCCCCTCCCCCACTAGGATCGTCGGATGCCCGAGGAATTCTGCGATGTCGGACGGGGCGTGACGCTCTGCTACGAGGGCTTCGGAGACCCCGACGACACCCCGATCCTGCTGATCATGGGCCTGGCGACGCAGATGATCGCCTGGCACGAGGACTTCTGTTCCCAGCTCGCCGAACGGGGCTTCTACGTCGTCCGCTTCGACAACCGCGACATCGGCCGTTCGACCCACTTCGAATTCCGCCCGCCGACGCTGGGACAGATGCTGCGGCGCAATCCGGGCCCCGAGCAATACACGCTCTCGGACATGGCGGAGGACTCCGCCGAGCTGCTCCGCAGGCTGGACATTGCGCCCGCCCATGTGGTGGGGGCCTCGATGGGCGGCATGATCGGCCAGATGCTGGCGGCCGAGCATCCCGAGATGGTTCGCTCGCTCACCTCGATCATGTCCACCACGGGCAGCCGCCGGCACGGCCAGCCCGCGCCCTCCGTCTATCGCTACCTGCTCCGCCCTCCGCCCCGGGACCGCGAGGGCTACATCCAGCGCGCGGCAGAGGTCTTCGGCCTGGTCGGCTCCACCGGCTTTGATCGCGATGAGCAGTACATCCGCGAGCGCGCCGGCCGCGCCTACGACCGCGGCTTCGACGTGCGGGCCGGTGGCCGCCAGCTCGGCGCGATCGTCGCCTCGGGCGATCGCACTCGCAAGCTCGCCTCGATCAAGGCGCCGACCCTGGTCATCCACGGCACCGTCGACAAGATGATCCGTCCCTCCGGCGGGCGGGCGACCGCCCGCGCGATCCCCGGCGCCCGGCTGATGATGATCGAGGGCATGGGCCACGACCTGCCCCGCGGGGTCTGGCCGCAGATCATCGACGCGATCTCCGAGCACGCGAGAGCCGCTGACAGGGCCCGCGCGAGCGCCGCCGCCTAGCGCCAGAGAAGCGAGGCGTGCAGCACGCCCTCGGCGCTTGCGATCCACATCGATGAGCCCTGCATGGTCACGACTGCCTCGCCCGGCATCGCCGGGTCCCGGTACTCGATCTCGGCGTCGATCGCCTCGGGCTCGGGCCCCTCTGCCAGCTCTTCCTCCAGCGGGACCCAGTAGTGCGAGTTGTTGATGTGACCGGCCGGATCCAGCTCCGCCGACCGGAAATGCCAGGGCGAGCGCTCCGTGTCGGCGGGCGGCTCCGGGTGGCGCAGTCGCACATTGGCGTCACGGCCGGCGGCGCTCTCCTCATAGGCCTCGATGAAGTCGGGAGGGAAGCGCATGGGGCGGCCGCGCTCGGGATCGAGGCAGACCCAGAGAGCGACGGTCTCCACGGTGGCGCTCCCGCCCCTGATCGAGGTGCGCCGCTCGGCTGAGAAGCGGCCGATGCCGCTGCAGAAGGTCCGCACCGTGAGCTCGTCGCCGAAGCGGGGGAAGGAGTCGACCCGGATACGGGTGCGTCGCACTATCCAGGCGCCGCGTCCCTCGAAGCCGGCGTCGATCAGGTCGGCGTAGGCGATGTCCTGCAGCCAGCGCGCCATCGCGTCGAGCCTGCAGCGACCCGCCCCGTCGGCGTCGGCGATCCCCGGCCGCATCTCCTGCTCATAGGCGCGGCCCGCGGACCACTGAACGATTTCGGTAACCGGCTTCGCCATTAAACGGGTTGCTCCTCGACTCCGTCTCGGAGCACCCTCGCATCCGCGGTGCCTACTTGAGCTCCTCGAGAGATTCGCGCAGCCGGTCGAGCATCGACCAGAGGTCCGGCATCTGGTCGCGGTCCGCGACGATGCCGAAGTCCATCTTCCCGCAGTAGCTCATCACCGTGATGTTGAGGCCCATGCCATCGGTGATCACGGACACCGGGTAGTTCGCGACCAAACGCGCGCCGGCGCAGTAGAGCGGGAACTGCGGCCCCGGGACGTTGGAGACGACCAGGTTCCAGGTCGGCCGCCCGCGGCCGCTGGTCGAGATCGCGAACGTGGCGCGAGCCGCACGGGCGAAGACGGCCGGAGGGATGAAGTGGTTGGTGTCCTGGAGGAGCTCGGCGGGCAGCGCGCGATGGTGTTCCTTCATCGCCGCCAGCGCCTTGTGGGTCTTCTCCAGGCGCCGCACCGCGTCCGGCTCGTTGGTGAAGAGCGGCGCGCTCATCAGCATGATCCGGTTTCCGAAGGTCCCCATCTGCTCGTCGGTGCGCACCGAGACAGGCACCTGGACCACGAGCGGATCGGCCGGCAGGTCATCGTGGTCGAGCAGCCAGCTGCGGACCGCCCCGGCGCAGATCGAGACGACGACGTCGTTGACGGTGCAGTGGTGCTTGTTCTTCACCTCCTTCACCTCGTCCAGGTCGAGCTGCCCGAAGGAGAAGCGGCGATGGGGGGAGATCCGCCCGTTGAAGCGCGTCTTCGGAGCCTTGTAGGTCGTGTGCGCGAGCACCCCGCTCTCCCGGTTGCTGAGCGGCCGGGTCAACCGGTCGGCGACCTTCGCAACCAGTCCGGTCCCCGGCAGGGTCGCGAACACGGGCGACTCATCCAGGTTCGGCAACGCCCTCGGCAGCGAGCGCAGGATCCGGAGCGGATACCGCGGGAAGGCGATCAGCCCCCGGGTGAGCATCTCGAGCTCGGTGGGCTGCCGGTCTGCGCCGTTCGCGCTCGGCTCCGGCATGCTCCCTGCCCTCCGGGGCGAGGTCGAAGAGCGCGCCCATGATCTCCGCCCCGGAGAGGCCGTCGATCAGCGAGTGGTGGATCTTGGTGAGCAGGGCCTTGTGGCCGTCCTCGAGACCGTGGATCAAATAGACCTCCCAGAGCGGCCGCGAGCGGTCGAGTGGGCGAGACGCGATCCGCGCCACCTGTTCCGCGAGCTTCTCCTTCGCGCCGCCCGGCGGCAGGGCGAGCTCGCGGACGTGGAAGTCGAGGTCGAAGTTCGGATCGTCCAACCAGTAGGGGTAGTCGAGCCCGAAGGGCACCTGGACCAGCCGCCAGCGGAGCGGGGGAAGGAGAGGCAGGCGCTCCTCCATCAGCGCGCAGATGTCCTTGAAGGTCAGCTCCCCGCTCGGGGTCGTCGAGGGATCGAGGATCGTCAGCCCCGCAACGTGTCCGGTCTGGTTCGAGCTCTCCAGCGCCAGGAACTGGGCATCGAGGCTGGTCAACTGACGCATCGACCGATCATAGATTCGGCGGCGATTTTTGTGGCCGCCGTTGATGTAGGTTTGGCACTGGCAATGGGGATCCCCGGGGCAGCGAGATTCCTGATCGCGGCGATCATCGCGACCGCGGCGCTCGTCGCCGCGTCGCCGGCCTCCGCTGCGCCGTATCCGGTCAGCTACGACTTCTCCCAGGGGGTCCTCGCCCAGGCGGCACATCCCGACTCGCCACCCCCCGGGGCGAACGACTGGTCCTGCCGGCCGAGCCAGGCGCACCCGCGGCCGGTCGTGTTGGTCCACGGGCTGCTCGCCAACCAGACCGACAACTGGCAGACGATCTCGCCGCTGCTCGCCAACCGCGGCTACTGCGTCTTCTCGCTCACCTACGGGACCAACCCGAACGTCTCGACGCCCTTCTACCAGCCCGGGGGCTTGGCTCCCATGGAGCAGAGCGCCCAGCAGCTCTCCGCTTTCGTCGACCGGGTCCGCGCGGCGACCGGGGCCCGCAGCGTCGACATCGTGGGTCACTCCGAGGGCAGCCTGATGCCCGACTACTACGTGAAGTTCCTCGGCGGATCGGCCGTGGTGCGCCACTACGTCGGCATCACCACGCTCTGGCATGGGACCAACCCCGCCGGGCTCGCCACGATCGATCAGATCGGGCGAGCCTTCGGGCTCTCGGACGCCCTCGAGCAGGGGATCGCGACGTACTGCGCCTCCTGCCCCGAGTTCCTCGCCGGCTCGGCGTTCATCGACAAGCTCCGCGACCGCGGGATCGCAGTGCCCGGTGTCAGCTACACGAGCATCGTCACCCGCAACGACGAGCTGGTCGTGCCCTACACGAGCGGCATCGAGACGGCGCCGAACATGACCAACCTCGTCGTCCAGCAGCAGTGCCCGCTCGATCAGGCCGAGCACGTCTCCATGGCCGCCGACCCGGTCGTCGCGCAGGACGTGCTCAACGCCCTCGATCCCGGCCACTCATCCCCGGTGCCGTGCACCGTCGTCCTGCCGCTGCTCGGCGCGCCGGCGTACACCGGGCCGCCCCGGTAGTCCCGCCGACACCAACGAGGTTTAGAAAATGCTTGCGGAGGCAACTATCTCCGCAAAGCTCCGGACCTCGACCTAGGAGGATCCCCATGGATCTCGCATTGCTTGTGATTCGCCTGGCGGTGGGGCTGCTGTTCGTCGGCCACGGCGCCCAGAAGCTGTTCGGCGTCTTCGGCGGCGGCGGCCTGGAGGCCACCGCCGGGATGTTCGACAGCATCGGCCTCCGGCCTGGCTGGCTCCACGCCCGAGCCGCCGGCACGGCCGAGCTCCTCGGCGGCGCGCTGCTCGCCCTCGGCCTGTTCACGCCCGTTGCCGCCGCGGCGCTGATCGCCGTGATGACCGCGGCCGTGATCACGGTGCACGCACCCAACGGGATCTGGAACAGCAACCAGGGCTATGAGTTCAACCTGGTCATGGCCGCCGCGGTGTTCGCACTGGCCGGGATCGGCCCCGGCAACTGGTCGCTCGACAGCGCCTTCGGCTTCGATCTGCACAGCACGGTCTGGGCGATCGGCGCTCTGATCGTCGGCGTCCTCGGGGGGATCGGGGCGGTTCTCTACGGCCGGATCGCTGCTGGACACGAGCCTCACCCGGCCTCGTAAGATCATCCGAAGCTAGTGCCCGAAGATCAGCGGTAGCTGCAGCCCGATCGCGAGCCCGGTCAGGACCAGCGCAGTCAGCCGCTGGTAGGGCTTGAGCGCGAGCGCCGCCAGCGGCAGGAACCAGATCAGATACCAGGGCAGGAACCAGGTGGTGGTCACGATCACCGCGCAGGTGGCCCAGCCGGCGTTCTCGAGCCAGTTGCCACCGCGGTAGGTCCGGACGAGCAGGAAGAGGATCGTCGGCACCAACAGGAGCATCCCGATCTTCCCCTGTCGCGCAGTGCTGATGCCGAGCCCGAACACGTCGTTGACCACGCCCGGGATGTCGTTAGGTGTCTCGAGGCGCGCGTCGTCGTGGAGCACGTGCAGGATGCTCGAGACGTGGTGACCGAAGGCGATCAGCGTGATGCCCCCCAGCACGACCGCCGCCCCCGCCCCCCAGGCCAGCGCTCTCAGGGGCCGGCGTGAGCCGAGCAATGCGAACGGCACGAGCACGACGGACGAGCTCTTCACCGCCACGGAGACCACCATCGCCGCCATTCCCGATTCCCGCCCGGCCAACATCAGGTAGATCCCGCCCAGCGCCGCCGCCAGCATCAGCAGGTCGTTGTGGGCGCCGCCGACCGCGTAGGCCAGCAGGATCGGGTTGAGGCCGAAGAAGAGGGCCGCCGGCATCGCGGGACGGCCGAGGCGGGTCGCGCACAGCCAGACGAGGGCCACACAGCCGAGGCTCGCCAGCCCGGTGAACACCTTGAGCAGCCAGATCGCCGCCGGGAAGCTGACCCATCCGAGCGGCAGGCTGGCCAGCGTGAAGAGCGGGCCGTAGGCGGTGGTGTGGAGCGGCCAGCCCACGTAGATGTAGGAGGGGTCGGTGGGGGCCGCCGCGAGCGGCTTCACATAGGCGTTCAGGTGGTGCACCACCTCGAGCCGCGCGTAGCCGACGTAGTTGAAGATGTCGCTGGAGAGCAGCGGCGGGGCGATCACGAAGATGAGATGAAGGGCGAGGATCGCGCCGACGCCTACGCGGAATCGCACCGAGTCCGCGAAGTAGAGGACGCCGAGGTAGCAGACGCCCAGAACGATGAAGAGGATGGCGAACTCGGTGCCGCTCAGCGACAGCCCGAGCCAGTGCAGCGGGCCCCTGATTGAGCTCGGCAGCCCATGGTGGATGTGGAGGGTGGGCCCGTAGTGCTTGGCCGCCGCCCCGGCCGCCATCAGGAAGGAGGCGCCGATCATGCCGCCGAGGAAGGAGTTGGCGATCAGAGCACGGCGGCGGGCCTCGATTCTGGGCAGCGCCGGGATCGCCGGGGGTGCGACTGCAGCAGGCTGGATCGCCGGGTCAGCGGTGCTGGGGACGGACTCCACGGGGCGCGATGCTAGAGGGGTCCCTTAAGGCCCGCTCAGCTTGCCCTTATGCCGCACATGGACCAGATAGGTGCCGTCGGCCGAGGTGAACACCGGCCGGAAGCCGGCCGCCTCGAGCCGCCTGATCGCTGAGGGCAAATGAGCGATCACCGCGCCGGCGTGGGTTCGTCGCAATGCTTCGGCGAGGTTCCCCGCCGTTCCGGCGCGCAGGACCGCATAGTTGTCCCGAAGCTCCTGCGGCGTGTACTGCTCGAGCCATCCGTTCAAGACCACCGGCGTGCTCGGCGAGCGCCAGTTGATGTACGAACCCACCCCGGCGTAGGTGACGATGCGGCCGTGCTTGGGAGGATGCGCAATCGCGTAGTCGGCCACGGGAAAGTCCAGCGTCGGATCGTCTTTCGCCGGCCCGAGGACCGCGGCGAGGATCGCCGCCACGACCGCCGCCGCACCGACCAGCGCAACGGGCATCCGCAGCGACGTGTGCGTCCGATTCGGTGCGGTCCAGGCGACCTGCAGCGCCAGGACCGGGCCGATGAAGACGATGTTCCTGACCGAGTACCCGGCGAAGACGAGGAACCCGGCGGTCACGAGGAGGGTGGTGATGCGGCGGGGCCGCGGCGAGCGGACCCACATCCAGGCCGCGAAGCAGGCCGCCAGACTCAGGTAGACGACCGCCAGGGGCGAGCTGAAGGCCGACTCCCACTCGGTGCTCGCCAGTGAGATCGCCTGGTTCTGGAAGCTCAGCAGATAGGACCAGATCGCCGACCCCAGCGGCGTGGCGACCGTGACGATCACCGCCGCGAGCACACCCACGCCGCCGAGCACCGCGACCCGTTTCAGCGGGACCGAGCCCGGGATCCCGCGCCAATGGTCGATCGCGAGCCCGACCGTCGCCAGGCCCAGGAGCAGGAAGCCGGCGATGAATCCACCGTGCAGGTTCGCCCAAAGCGCGAACAGCGCCAGGATCGCCAGTGGCGCCCACCAAGCCTGGCGCTGCCCGGCGGTCGTCTCGCCGCGCTCGCGCCAGAGGAGGAGCAGCAGCGCGACCAGCAGCGAGAAGATCAGGACGGTGAAGCCGGCGGCCCGCGGATGGATCACGGCTAGCACCCCGGGGAAGTAGAAGGCAGAGACCGCGACCAGCATCGGCCACCCCTTCCGGCGGCAAAGCCAGAGCAGCAGCCCCAGCGGCATCGTGATCAGGAACGCGTAGAGGACGGTGAGCCCAGTCGGGCCGAGTGCGGAGAAGACCCGGAAGAAGGTCAGCTCGGAGAGCCACTGCTGATTCAGCCAGGTCCCTCCCTGCGAGACGGTCGAGAAGGGATCGTGGGTGGCGAAACCGTGCTCCGCGATGAACCGGCCGCTCGTCAGCGACAGGTAGAAGTCGCCGTTGTGGACGCGGTCCAAGCAGAGAGCGAGGGCGCCGACCAAAGCAATCAGGGCCCCGATCAGGGCCATCGTCGATCTCGAGGTCAGCCGCCCGCCGCTGATCACGGTGGGGTCGGGAGTACGCACGGGGGCCGGTATTCGTAGCGCTTCGGCCGGTCCGATTGGGTCACGAAGGCGTGAAAATGGCCATTTTCGGCCCGAAAAACTGGGATTTGCAGGGATTTCAGCATCTGCTAATATGTACGGCCCCGCCGGGGCACGGAAACCCGGCATTTGCAGCGTATTTCGCGCAGTTCTCCCGTAGTGGCAGCCTTCGCGAAAGCAGCGCTCGAGACCGCGGAGGTAACTCATGGCGACCAAGACGAAAACGGCAAACCACAACGCGCGCTCCCGCACGCCCCGCACGCGGCGCTGGACCTGCTCCGGCTGCGAGGTGACCGTGCGCTACGCCGCGGGCAGCAAGTCCACCCCACGCCGGCCCGAGGGCTGGACCAAGCAGGGTGGCCAGTGGCTCTGTCTGCACTGTCAGCGCGAGAAGGCCGTCGAGAAGGCGACCATCGGCGCCAACGGTGACGGCTGGGCCTCGCGGCGCCAGGCTCTGCTCGAGTTCGAGCTTCGCCGCAGTCCCGAGGAGCCCGACGGCGTGATCGCCAAGCGGGCCAATTGCTCCACCGGACACGTGCGCAAAGTCCGCGAAGAGCTCGAGCGCGACGGCAAGCTCCGCAAGGCCGCTTAGTTCTCCGCCTCAAAATCGGGTACGGTGGCAGGCGAAATGCACCTGCCGAATCACGCCTCGTCCGGCGTGAGCGGGGGAACCAATGGAGCGACAGCTCCGTGGGCGAATCGGTACATCCGTAGCGCACTCTTTCGGCGCGAGCCCGTCAGCTAACCCCGTAGGCCCGAGAAAGAGAGGTTGGCATGGGCACGTTGATCGATCATCTGGCGACCGATCGAATCCGGGGCGGGCGACTGATCCTCGCCTATTCGATCGGCGCGGTCTTTGGGATCGCCTTGGCGATCGTCGCGCTGCTGGCGGCGGGAACCGGCCCGTAGCTCAGCGGCCGAGGGCCGCCATCCACGCGAACAGGGCCGCGTTCGCGGCGTGCAGCTGCAAGCTGCCCTTGGGGGAACCGGCCCTCGACGCCTTCTTGCCGTACCAGGTGCGCAGGTAGAGGCCGTGCTTGTCGTGCGCCCGGTGTAGTGCGCTGCGCGCGCTCCGCTGGGCGATCCCGTACCAGTTCCCGTTGTTGTCCTCCTGGGCGAACTCGAGCATCGTCCGCACGTACCAGAAGTCGAACTGCGGACCCATCCAGAAGCGGCGGTAGACCGCGAGGGTGGTGTTCGCCAGCTGCTGCGCCCGCTGGCAGTAGGACTTCTTGCCGGTCTGGTCGCAGATGATCCGGTGGGCCAGGATCATCGGGCCGTTCACGTACGGCATCGGCGAGGCGGCGAACGGCGGATAGTTGTTCGACGCCTGCGCCTCGCCCGGAGCGGGAACCGGGGTGCCGGCGGCCTCGAGCTTCGCGGCCTCGTCCGGGTTCGCCGACAGCGCCTTCGCATCGGCGGCCGCCGCCTGCGCGGGGGACGTACCGCCCGCGGTGTCGGAGCCCACGGTCGTCACCTTGCCGTAGGTGCCGGGCTTGCGCAGGCGGGCGTACAGCCCCGTTGCGGGATCGACGAGCCAGACGTTGGCCCAGTCGATGAACTTGGTGGCGTCGTCCAGATAGTGCTTGTCGTGGGTGATGGCGAAGAGGCGCGCGGAGAGCAGTGTGCCTGACGCCAGTGACTCACCCGCATAGAAGCTGTGGTTGGTGTTCCACCAGATGCCTCCCGGCCGGCCCGGGGTGTTGTCCCAGCCCGAGACGCTGATGAAGTTCTGCGCGATCTCGGCGTCGGTCAGATAGCGACCGTTGCCGGTCGCCCGGTAGGCGTCGAGGAACGCCAGCCCCCACCAGCCGTTGTCGTCGAACCAGGTGGTCTTTCCCGGCTCGTGCTGGCGGGGCCTGGGCCCGAAGCCGGGGACCGGCTCGAGCGTGGGATTGAGATACCGCTGGGCTCCCCAGGCGAACCGGTTGAGCTGATGGAGGTGGCGGCTGGATGGAGCCGCGATCTGCAGCCCGGCGAGCGCCTCGAAGAGGGGCACGACTCCCCAGAGCGAAGCCTGGTTCGACCCGCCCATCACCGAGCTGTACCAGCGACGGCCCCGGTTCCACCAGCGGTTGGTCTGCTTGACCCCCTGGTTCGCTGCCTTCAGGTAGCGCGCCTGGCTGGCGCTGAACGCCCCGGCCCCAGCCGGCATACAGGCGAGCCCGGCGAGCGCCAGGGCCGCGAGCGAAACCAGCACCGCAATCGAGCTTCTTCGGACGATCGACACTCCTACCCCGGAACACCTTACGGGGGGATTTGACGCGGAGTGAGAGGAGGAATGCGCTTCTCAGTCGACGAAGGGCAGGACGTCCCCCACCCCGGTCAGCTCGATGACGCGCCTCACCTGGGGGGCGCGGGCCCTGGTGATGCGAAGTCGCCCACCGTTGTTCTCCGAGCGATCATTGAGATCGAGCAGCAGGCGTATGCCGGAGGCGTCCAGGAACTCGAGCTCGTCCAGGTCGAGCAGGATGCTCTCGGCATCGGTTGCCTCGGCGCGGCGCATCTCCAGCTCGAGCCGGCCGACGACCGAGAGGTCCAGCTCGCCGACCAGCCGGATGCGCTCGCCGGCCTCCGTGCGCTCGCTCCGCAGTGTGAAGCCACGGTCATCCCGTCGCGACGTTCCCTGGTTCCCCTGTGACATCGGTTCTTCTCCTTCGAGAGTGAGTCGGTGGCTACTCGTATAAGCGACGCCGGCTCCCAGCAGGTTACTTCCTTGTTGGAAAAAATCGGGAACTGCGCCAATTAGCTCGGCAGCGGCCCCCCGGCCCGGTCGCGGACCCCAGGACCTGTTCCCTATGACGCTGGGATGACGCCCGAGTGGCCGATTGTTCGCCCGCTCGAATCGAGGGCGCGAACGGCGAAGGCCGTCGCGGTGGTGTTGAGGTCGACTCGGGTCTCGAAGCCGCTGCGGCGAGCGGTGGCCACGGGCCGCAGTGAGCCGTCGGCCCCCTCGGCGAGGATCCGCCACTTGGCGACCTCTGTGTCGCCGTTCCAGCTCGCGAAGACGGAGACCGAGGCCGGGCCGGTCCGCCGAGCGGCGACGGCCGGCGGCGTCTTCGGGGTCCCGGTCCAGGGGAACCGGTAGGTCCGATAGGTCCCGTCGTCCTGAGGCAGGCTGCCGTCGAGGAGGAGCTTGCCGCGCTGGGAGAACTCCGAGAAGAACGGCTCAGAGCCGAAGCCGACGAAGACGTTGCCGCCGGGGAGTCGCTGCAGGCTGCCCTCGCTCTGGGCGGAGGTACTGTTCGACCGCGCGAACTGGCGCACCAGCGTCGCCTTGTGGCGGCGAGCGTTGAGCTGCAGGATGATCCCGCGCGAGAACGGGTTGAGCTGCGGCGGGCCCGCCCCGTCATCGAACATGCTGAGCCGCCCGTTCCGCAGCATGCGGGCGTCGTGCTGGAAGTAGAACTGGGCGCCGGGCCCGAGCCGGAAGTTGCTCCCCTTGCCCCCGAGCGTCCAGAGGATCCGGCCCGTCGGCCGGTCGACCTTGTAGATCGCGGAGGTGTCGCGCGCGGAAATCAGCACGCGATCCTTCTTCACCGCCTGGACGGCGTTGAAGTGGAAGGCGTCGAAGAAGGCGCTGTTCTGCGACGTCGCCTGCGAGGTCTCGAGCGGGATGTGGCCGTAGGAATGCCACTCCCAGACCACCAGCCCGGTCTTGATGTCGACCTCCTGGACGATCGCGTCGAGGAGCGGCGAGAGGGTGCCGGGCGGCGTGCCTGGGAGGTGCACCCGGATCGGCGAGTAGATCGTGAAGAGCGCGTCGCCATCCCGCGTGAGCTCGAACTCGTGCAGGTCCATCGGATAGCCGTTGCCGGAGTGGACCACCTTGATGATGCGGTAGGAGCGGTTCGCGATCACGCCGCCACCGATGCCGTAGGCCGACGGCGTCACCGTCCCCTCCCACCAGGTCAGGACCTTGCGCCCCTTGAAGGTCTGCAGCCTCAGGTTGGCGGCGACCTCCGGCGGAGTGAGCTGCCGGAACCAGACCAGGTTGCCCGCACCGTCCACGATCATCGGACCGCCGGGCCCGACGGGCTTGATCGTCACGGTGTTGTTGCTCTCCGGGTGGACGACCGGCGAGGGGAGCGGCGTGAGCAAGAGCTTGCCGTTCCCGCGGGTCCGCTTCGAGCTCTTGTTGATCGTGATCTTCGGCGGCAGCAGACCCGGCTCGCTGACGAAGTGCTGGAGCTTGTCGGGCTGGGTGGCCGTCAACGTGAGCGGCCCGAGCTTGGCACCGAGGGTGGCGACGGTGAAGCAGAAGCGGATCGGCTTCCTGCCGCGAATCCGGACCATGACGGCGACCGACTCGCCCTGGGTGAGGGGCTGGTCGGGAACGAAGCTGGCGCCTCGGTGCGCCGGAGTAGGAGAGCAGGCGGCCCGAATGGACGCCGGAGCTCTGGCCGGTCACGGAGACGGAACGGATCCGGCTGCGCGGCGACTCCGAGGATGCTGATCTGGGTCCCGGGCGAGGCGTCGGGCGTGTTCGGCTGCGGCGAGATCGTCAGCCTGCCGCCGGCCGCCGAAGCAAGCGATCCGGCCGGAGCGAGCAGGCCGACAGCCGGCGGCGAGCGCCGCCAGGACAACCAGCAGACCAGGTCGCCCGGGTGCCCCTATCCGCAAGACCCTCTCTCCTCTCTCCAAAACCATACGGAGTATCGCTTCACGACGTACCATACTCAATATGGCTTCGAGCACAAGAGCCGCGGAGGCCCTGGTCGGCTACGGAGCCGCCGGGAGTCCCGGCGCCCGCCTGCCCTCTCCGCCCACCCAGGCTCGCGGCGCCGAGAAGCGCGATCGCATCTACGACGCGGCGCGTTGTGCTCTACGAGGCGAACGGCATCGACGCTGCCCGGGTCGAGGACGTAATCGCCGAGGCCGGCGTCAGCTGGGCGACCTTCTTCCGCTACTTCCCCCGCAAGGAGGACGTGCTGATCGAGCACGCCGCGCGCCATTTCCGCGACCAGGTGAGGGCGGCGGCCGAGCGCGGGCTGCGCCACGGGCGGCTGCGGGTTCGGACGGTCACCGAACGCGCTTTCGGGGCCCTACTTCGTCCCGCGGGCGTTTCCCCCGCCCTGCACAGCGACGCGCTGCTCGAGGTCTTCGCGAATCCGGCGCGCTTCGCGGCGCTGGTCGACGACGGACATCCCCAGCCGATGGTCGGGCTCACGGCCGAGCTGCTCGCCGAGGCCCAGCACCGCGGCGAGATGAGGGCCGACGTCGACGCATCGGCCGCCGCTCTCACTGTGGTCGCCGGGGCCCTATTGCCCGGCGCGCAGGCCGCGGCGGCCGGCGTCGATCCGCGGCAGCCGGTCGCCGCCGCGCTCGACATCCTCTGGGAAGGGCTCGCCTAGCCCTCTACTTCGGCTGCGGAACGATCCGGATGTAGGGCTTCGGCGACTCCCACTCGCCGAAGGTCTCCTTGGCCTCGTCGTCGGAGACGGAGCCGGAGATGATCACGTCATCACCCTGCTGCCAGTTGACGGGGGTGGCGACCTTGTGCTTGGCGGTGAGCTGCAGCGAGTCGATCACCCTGAGGACCTCGTCGAAGTTGCGGCCGGTCGTCATCGGATAGACCAGGATCAGCTTGATCTTCTTGTCGGGACCGATGACGAACACGTTGCGGACAGTCTGGTTGTCCGCCGGCGTGCGATCGCCCGGGTCGCCCTCGACCTCGGCCGGCAGCATGTCGTAGAGCTTCGAGACCTTGTAGTCGGAGTCGGCGATGATCGGGTAGTTGGGCGCTGCTCCCTGCGTCTCTTCGATGTCCTTCGCCCATTCCTCGTGCTTGCCCGTCGGATCGACGGAGAGTCCGATGATCTTCACGCCGCGCTTGTCGAACTCCGGCTTCGCGTTCGCCATGTAGCCGAGCTCGGTCGTGCAGACCGGCGTGAAGTCCTTGGGGTGCGAGAAGAGCACCGCCCAGTCGTCGCCGATCCAGTCGTGGAACTTGATCTTGCCCTCGGTGGTCTCCGCCTCGAAATCGGGGGCGGTGTCACCAATCTTCAAAGCCATTTTCGCCTCGTTTCCTCTCTTCTGAGTAATACACCTAAAGCTTATCCTGATTAAGGTCTTTCTCCGGCGCTGGGCGAGTCCGGCGCTCTGCAGAGACGATTCCGTAGCCAGCCAGAGGCGTCGGAGAGCGCCAGGCGCCGGGCAAGCAGCTCCTGCGCGAATTCAATCCCCTCGTCGCCCAGGCGTCCGTCCGGGGAGTCCGGCGGATCGCGCCGCAGCCGCTCACCGATCCAGCGGGTCACGGTCGTGCCGCCGAACATCGACGCGCGCACGTAGCCGACGAAGTGGCGGACCTGGCCGATGCTGCCGTCGTCGAACCGCCGCTTGAACCCCTTGCCGGGAATGCGATTGCGCCCTCCGCGGGCCAGGTCGGCGAGGGCTCTTCGCCCCTTGCTGATGCCCGCCGCCTGCTGGCCGAGGTCCAGGAGGAACTGGTTGACGCTGTCGTCGGCCTCTCCCAGCTGGCCGGCGAGCCCGGCGAGCCGCTCGCAGGCGGTGCCGCTGAGATGACGGCTCACGGTGGGATCGGACTCGTCGGCCAGAGGATCGATCAGGACGAAGGCGAGCACGCCGGCGCCGATCAGGCAGACCGCGCCGATGGCGAGCAACAGCCTCATGCCCCAATCCAACCGGATCGGCGTCCCTTGCGGGTTTGGCTAGTCTCGGCCGGATGGGAAGGGGAAGGTGGCCGATATGCGCGGCGGCGAGCCTGGCCATGCTGGCCGCAGCCGTGGCGTTCCCGGGCGGCGCGCCCGCCCAGCTCGGGGGCGGCCCCTGCGTGTCGGCGAATCCCCCCGCGATCGATGCACCCGCCCAGCGGCTCCGCTTCGGGATCACGCCGTTGAGCGCCGGCACGGCCGGGGCCTCGCAGGCCCAGCCCAAGCCCGATGACCCGGCCGCGGCCCTTGCAGAGCTCCGGCGCCTGCGTCCCGGGCGCAGGCAGCTGATCCTCCGGCTCAACCGGATGTCGATGGCCGACGGGGAGGCCGGCATCCATCGCTACGCCTCGTTGGTCGACGACTACGCCAAGGCCGGCTTCGACACCGAGCTCCAGGTCCGCTACCACCCGGGGCCGGGCCAGGACGGGGACATGGCCGCCTGGACCCGGTACGTACGCGATGCGGTCTCGGTCTTGGGGAAGCGCCCGAGCGTCAAGGCGCTGACGATCACGAACGAGGGCAACTTCCCCGTCTCCCCCAACACCTCCGACGGCGCGTTCAGGGGCGTGAAGCAGGCGATCGTCTCGGGCACGATCGCGGCGCGCGAGCGGCTCGACAGGATGGGTCGCCCCGACGTGCAGCTCGGCTTCTCCTTCGCCTGGCGCTGGCTGCCGAGCTCCGACGCCGCCTTCTGGCAGGACCTCGGCTCTCTCGGCAACGCCCGCTTCCGCCAGGCGGTCGATTACGTGGGCCTGCAGATCTACCCGGGGCTCGTCTACCCGCCGGTCCTTGCGCCCGGCCGATCAGCCGGCGACGAGATCGTGGAGGCGCTGACCCTGTTGCGGGGCTGCTACATGCCGATGGCCGGGCTCGGCCGCCGGGTGGCGCTCTGGGTGACCGAGAACGGCTACGCGACCAACCTGGGGCGCAGCGAGGCCGAGCAGGTCGGCTCCCTCTCCTCGACCCTCGATTCGATCCATCGCTACTCGGGCACCCTCGGCGTGACCGACTACCGCTGGTTCAACCTCCGCGACAACGACTCGAGCGGCACCGACCTCTTCGACGCCGTCGGCGTCCTCCGCGACGACTACGCCGAGAAGCCCGCCTTCGCGACCCTCCGCTCCGCGATCCAGTCGATCGGTACCGACAGACCCCGCCCGCGGCGATGCGGCGGCCGGGTGGCCACGGTGCTGGGCACCGGCCACGGGGACTTGCTCCGTGGCAGCATCGGCCCCGACGTGATCTGGGCCGGGGGTGGCCCAGACCGCGTCGAGGCCAGAGCCGGCCGCGACCTGATCTGCACGGGCAAAGGCGCCGACCGGATCCGGGCCGGCGCCGGGGCCGACCGGATCTGGGCCGGCACGGGCCGCGATCGCTGCCTGGGCGGCCGCGGCCGAGACCACCTAATCGGCTGCGGGCATTGACTGCCGCCGGTTGTCGTATGCGACCCGGGCCCTCTTTCGAACCCCGTGTTTCCGGCGGTGCCTAGGTTCCGTCTCGCAGGGCGATCATTCCCCCGATCACGCCGAGGTAGGCGGTCCCGTTGGGCCCGAGGGCGAGCCCGGCGTAGTTGTTGTTGAAGACGAGGCCCGAGCCCGCGTACTGGCTCCAGACGGTCTTCCCGTTGCGGAAGTCGAGCGCGGTCCAGTAGTAGCCCTCAGAGCCACTCGGATCAGGCGGCCGCGCGTAGGTGTAGATCAGCCCCGTCTTCGTCGAGATCTTCGGCACGACCGACGGGGCGCTCACCTCGCGGTTGGTCCAGACCTTCTTGCAGCCCTTCCCGCTCTTGTTGAGATCGACCCTGGCGAAGCCCGGCGTGGTGACCGCACCGGCGCTGGGCCCGAAGGGGTCCTGGTAGCCGTAGTTGTTCTCGACGATCAGCGAGCGCCCGGCGCCGAGCAGCGAGTTCTCGGTGTCGCCCGTGTGCTTGCCGAAGACCGGGACCTGGCAGACGATGCGTCGCTGGCTGGCGGAGCTTCTTCGCCGTTCGGTAGATGACCACGTGCATCGGCTCCGCGTTGTCCGTGATCGCGACGTAGCCGCCCGGCATGACCGTCGGAGTGGTGCCGCTGCCGGCGTCCACCTGGCCGGGCTTGACGATCCCGGAGTTCTTGTAGCCGGCCTTCCAGGTGATCTTCGGGGCGCCGTTCTTCGCGGCGTCGAAGCGGTACATCCGCCGGTCCGAGACGATGAAGACGCCTCGCTTGCCGACGGCGAAGGAGTTCTCGATCTCCTGGCCCAGCGTCCTCACCCGGATCGCGCCGGTGCTCGGGTTGAGGGTCCCGACCTTCCCGTTCTGCTTCGTCACGAACCAGATCAGCCCCCTGAAGTCCGGCAGCGCCGATGTGATCCGCTCGCTCGCGGGGTCGACGACCCCGGTGAGGTCGTAGTCGCCGGTCTTCGTCAGCGTGCTCCCGTCCGGCGACTCGCTGAGGACGAAAATGTGATCGGTCTTGGTCGGCACCCAGAGCCTGTCCTGGTTGTCGAGGAAGAAGTAGCCGCCACCGCTGAAGTTCTGGAACAGCTTCGTGCCGGGCGGATTGGGCGCATCCGGCAGCGTGAAGGTCGCGAGGGTGGCCAGCGTGTTGGGATCCATGATCCTGGCCTCCGGCGGGCCGGCGATCGATGGGCATACGGAGACGATCCTGCCGTGGGTGTCGAAGGTCAGGCTGCCGCAAAGCCGTACCGGTTTGGCCTCGGAGGTGGCGGAGAGTGAGCGCCCGAGGGGACCGCGGTACAGATACGAGTCGGTCATCCAGGTGTCGTCGTGGATGTTGCTGAAGGGGTTCTTCGCCAGGAACGGGTTCTGCGGCGCCACCGAGCGGTTCTTGATCGCGTGGGCCTTGGCGGCCTTGCCCTGGAAGGCGGGAAGCGAGGGCGCCGGGCCACTCGAGGCGATGGGGGCGGCGAGGGCCGGCGTCGCGCCGAGCGCGAGCCAGGCGGTCGTCATGCACACAAGTCGCTTGGCCATGTCGGGATCTAACACCAAGAGCCGGGCTAAGGCGCGCCGAGCACCCCGGCTCTGAGCGCCCGCTTCTTCACCCGCTTCAGCTTCGGATGCTTCTTCAGCTGTCGCTTGACCGAGGGGCTCGCCCCCAGCTTCCTCAGCTGCTGCTCCGAGGCCCTGGCCGCCGCGGGCGGCTGGCCGGCCGCGTGTGCCAGGTCCAGGCTGTGGTAGAGGAACCAGTCCGCCTGCTGGAGGTAGAGCGTCCGATACTGCGCCCACGGCACGTGGCCGGCTCCGTCCTGAAGCTCGAGGAAGGCGGCCACGCCCGCGTTGAGCATCGCGACGGCGGTGTTCACCGACCAGGCGTAGGGCACGATGTTGTCTGCCGTGCCGTGGAAGAACAGGCCCGGGGGCGTCGCCGGGGCTGGCAATCGAAGCCGTCGGCAGGCCGCCTGAGACCGACACGAACCCGCCCACGGTCGACGGCCAGCCGGGGTTGCCGCTGGTGCCCACGTCCTCGGAGAGGAGGCCCACCAGCGTCGCCGTGATGGCGCCGGCCGACTCGCCGCCGATGCCGATGCGCGTCGGGTCGATGCCGTAGGTCGGCGGCGTTGGCACGCAGCCAGCGCACCGCCGCCTGGGCGTCGCGCTTCGCCTCGATCGCCGCCGCGGTGCAGCCGCGACGGGTTGGCGATGCAGTTCGAGCCGAGCAGGCGGTAGTTGATCGAGACGACGACGTAGCCCAGCTTGGCGAACGTGTTGGCCACGTCGACTGGGACCAGGTTCGTCTTGTCGCCTCCGGTGAAGCTGCCGCCGTGCACCCAGACCAGGGCCGGCCGGCTGGTCTGCGTGTCACCCGTCGGCCGGTACATGTCGAGCATCAGCGGAACCGGGTTGCCCTGGGCGTCGGGGGCGCTGCCGTACTGCAGGTTGCTCGTGACCGTGACGTTGTTGAAGACCTGGTCGCGATAGCGCAGCGGCGCGGCTCCGGGTGGCTCTGGAACCGTGCAGCCGCCGATCAGCGCCACCGCCAGCAGCGCGACCAGCGCCACCGTCGCTTTGCGCCATCCGTTCACGTCTGGGCCTCCTCCGTCCCCCGGCCTCGGTCAGTGCCCGTGGCGCTGCAGCTCGAGCACCTGCTGGAAGGTCGGCCGGTTAGTCGTCGGGAAGGTGTTGGGCAGGAGCCCGGGGGCGAAACCGGTGCGGGACGCCTGTCCCGTCCACTTCGCCGGGTCGGGTTCGCCGAGCTGACTCGCGAGCTGGTCGGCGGTTTGATGGACCGCGTTCCAGAGCGAACTCCGACACGCTGCCAGAGAGCCGGCGCCGCAGTAGGAGAGGTTGAACCGATCCCGCACCCTCTTCCCGAGCAGCGTCCGCAGGTCCTTGTCCACGTAGGACTCGCCGGAGGACGAGCCCAGGCCCCGCACCGCGTTGAGGTCGGGGATCAGGCTTCCGAACACCGGCGACATGACGGCGTCGGCGATCGGCCGCCAGAGCTGGTTCATGATCACCGGCCCGGGCTCGTCCCAGAGCCCATCGCCGTTGGCATCGAGGCGAGGGGCGTCGCGACCCACCCAGTGGTCGAGGATGTCGACGACCTCCTGGTCCCGCGCGCTCGGCGCCGGCCCCGTGTGGAGCACCCGGCTGACGACGGGCCATACGAGCGCGCGGTCGTCCTCGGTGGCCGCCCGGTTCATGATCCCGACGTTGTCGGTGATGCGCGCGTGCTTCGGCCACTGGTTGAAGAGCTCCACGTGCTGCACGGACCCGAACGGCTCGTTGTCGCCGTGCATGAAGCCGGGGGCCGAGCGGTTGTTCCAGTTGAGGAGAAGCCCGCGCGGGCCGGTCGTGTCATGAGGATGCTGTCGCTCGCTGAGGAAGCCGGTCCATTCGTCATGACCAGTGCCCAGCGTCGGCAGGCGGCGGTCGAGGCCCCGCGGTCGCCTCGGTAGCAGCCCCGAGGAGAAGTAAGCCGTGGCCTTGCGCGAGATGTAGCCCCAATTGAAGGTGAAGCCGAACTCGTTCGCAATGCTCCAGAAGCGCCGCGGCGTTGTCGCCTTGCCTTCGGTCATGTCCTTGAGCGCCGCGAGGTTGAGAGCGTCACGCCCGAAGGTCGAGCGCTTGCGCGTCAGCGCGTAGGGCTGGCCGTGCACCGTCGCAGTCGCAAACACTGGGCCGTGGACCGACACCGGGTAGCGGATCGGCTGGCCATTCAGAAGGCCCGCGTCGAAGCTCTCGAACGGCCTGCACTCGCCCCTGTAGAGGTAGTGGGTGGACGCGCGCGTCGGCGCCGAGCCGTCGGGCTCGCACAGGCGCTCTGCGTAGACGTCACGGACGTCGCCGTCGGCAGAGGTGAGGCTCCAGGCGTAGTCCGGGGTGCGGCCGATGAGGATGTACATGTTGAGGCCGGGCACCGCGACGCCCTGAGCGTTGATACCGGGGCCGTGCAGGTCCTCCTGCTCGACGATCTCGGGGTAGTAGTAGCCGAGCTGCGGGCCCATCACTGCCAGTGAGTTGCCGGTGGCGGAGCGCCGGGGCGCCGTGATCAGGAAGTTCGACGCCTCCTTGTGCGCGGGCGCGGCGGCCGCGGTTGTGGCGGGCACTCGCGGGTCCAGGCTCTGGATCGAGTTCGCGTCGAGCACCACCGACCCGGTCACGGGGCCGCCCGTGAGCGGCGGGTAGTTGAAGCGCTTCCGGATCGTCGTCGGCGCTTCCCTGTCGTCGGCGAGCATGACGTCGTCCCAGGCCTTGTGGCCCTTGATCGGCCCGAGCGACCCCTGCAGCTTCGCGAGCAGGTCGGCGTTGGACGCCTCACCGCCGCCGCCAGAGCCGAAGATCGAGCCGATGAAGGCCGTCACCGCGATCACGTCGTTGACCGTGGCGGGCGGCTGGTTGATCCCGTGCGCCGCCCAGTAGGCGTTGACGCCGTCGGCGCCCGCCTGCGCGTCGTCGATGATCTGTTGTCCCTTCGCTCCGTAGGTGTCCACCAGGAGCTGGCGCTGTTTCGTGACGAGCGCCTCGGTCGCGGCGCTGGGCACGAACGACTGGCCGCTGGTCACCAGGGAGAAGGCGTCCAGGTTCGGGATGTCGGCCACGGCGGCCCGTGCCGGTCCCCGGCCCAACTGGAGCAGGAGCCCGCGGTCCCGCGCCGTGACCCACCCGGCACCGAAGGCGACGTCGGCGCGGGTCTGCCCGTAGATGTGCGGGATCCCGTAGGAGTCGTAGATCAGCCGCAGGCCCGGCCGGCCGGTCTGCTCCTCGTGTGCCGGCTCGATCGGCTGGAAGTCCTCCGGCAGGAAGAAGTGGTCGATGTCCCCGTTGGTGATGTTGTCGCGGAGCGGCGTCAGCCCGCTGTAGAGCGGCAGCTGGTCCGTCGAGTTCTGGGTGAACGGAATCCCACCGTAGTTGCCGGGCGGCAGGATGTAGCGGGCGACGTCGCCGCGCTGGCGGTTGCCGCGGCTGTGGGCCAGTGCCTGCTCGGAAGCGACGAAAGCCAGGAGCAGCATGGCTGCGAAGAGGATGAGCAGGCGTCGCTTGGTCACGAAGCTCCTTGTACCCAACGACCTGGTGTCCATACCAGAGACCCTCCTTCGAGACGCGCCCAGTCTTTCACACACGAGGGGCCGGAGCCATCGTGGATAGGTGACTGCTTCGGCTTAACCGGCGCGCAACTGCGGTGTCGCAGCGCTTGGCGCCAAGGGTGCGATGCCGACCGGCACGAGCTCCGACACGCCGTAGCTCTGACCTCTCCGCGCCAATGCCCTGAAACGCCCCGGGAGCTCGAGGAAGGCGGATACGGTCGCGTTGCCGTGCTTGTCGGTGCGAGCCGTCGCGCCGGCGAAAGTCACCCGCGCCCTGCGCAGCGGGTGACCCTCACGCGTCGCATGAACGGTCGCGCGCACCTCGCCCGGCAGCGTCCCGACGTCCGTGCCCGTAACCGCCACCTGGAAACGCTGGTGGCGCGGGGTGGGTACGAAGTGCAGCAGGGCGCTGGTCGGCCCGAAGGTGAGCTGGCATCCGGGATCGAATGGCCCGATCAGCCAATGAAGCTTTCCGCCGAGGGTGGGAGTCACGTCCAGGCCCTCGGACTCGCCGCAGATGCTCATCTCGAGCTCCAGCCGCCGCTTGCCGGTGTTTGTGTTGATCGCCCACACCTGATAGGTGCCGTTCGCCTCACCGGCCAGCAGCAGACGGCCGCGCCAGAAGACGGCGCCGGTGACGCCGGTGGGCGGCACGGCGCCGACGAGACGGCGGGCGGGTCGGAGCAGCGGCCCCGCGGGGGCGCGATTCGCCTCGGATACGTCAGCCGAGCGGTAGGCGAGCAGATCGTCACCGCTGCTGGTCCAGATCAGCGAGCCGTCGGGCGAGGTCTCGGCCCACATCGCCTTCGGGATGTCCGCCGGATCGAGCTTCACGTAGTAGCGGAAGGCAAGCGTGGCCGGGTCGGCGACCCCGAACGCGCCCGTGCCGCAGGTGTTGCCGACCCCCGGCGTGTAGCACTCCATCGGCAGCAGCACGCGGCCGCCCTCGCCCGGGTTCCAGGTCGGGTCACCGATGTGGTTGTAGCCCTCCGACTGCGTGACGGCAGGCGGGATCGCGGCGGCGACGCCCGCGGTCTGCTGGAGCGTGGGCGTGGTCCGCCACAGGCCCTCGAAAACCCCTACGAAGTACAGATTCGTCTCGGCCGGGTCGGAGGTGAGCCCCTGCCAGTAGACGGTGGGAACCGAGCTCGCTCCGGTGAGTAGCCAGCGCCCAGGATCCTGCGCCACCGCAGTGGCGGCAACGCTCAGGAGGAGAGTGAGCGCGGTGGCGAGAACGGCGATCAGTGACCGTGCACGGCGCACGCGGACCAGCGTATCGACGACAGGGCGCGATTCGAACCCGCGACCCTCGGTTTAGCCACCGCTACTTGGTCAGCCGGCCGACGACGCCGATCCGCCTGCCGGGGCAGGCGCTGGTCTTGGCACAGTGAAAGCCGGCCCAGGCGGTGCCATCCGGGCCGATCGTGTCCGTGCCGTAAAAGAAGCGGTCGCCGAAGGTCTCGCTGTCCGCGCCGTTGACAAGAGGCTTGGCGGGGTCGTTCACCGAGGCGCTCCAGAAGCGGGGTCGCCTGCTGAAGACGTTGTGGCTCTCGGTGATGTAGCCGTTGAAGTGAGCGCCGTCGGTGGTTCCCAGGTACGAGAGCGCCACCTCCCCACGTTTGCGAACCGCCACCGCCACGCGTCGTACGGCCCGCACCCCCGGAGGCGCCACCATTAGTGGAGCGTTCCAGGTGGCGCCGTGATCGTTGGACGTGCTCAGGTACGGGAGGGCGCCGGGGCCCCTCCAGGCGAAGTAGAGGTTGCCCCGGGAGTCCGCGGCGGTCCCAGATGTGTAGATGTCCTCGAGCCCGGTGCCGACGATCGGGCGGAACTGCCAGTTCGCGCCCTCGTCGTGGCTGATTGCGACGCCCAGGGCTCCGCACAGCTCGGTTGGGAAGTAGAGCACCCCGTCGGGGCCGGCGACCCCGGGTCGCGACGGGTGATTCTCCGTGCAGCCCGCCGGCGGCGACGGGATCGGGAAAAGCGCCGGTGAAGCCGAAGCTCTGACCGCCATCGAGCGACCTGTAGCACCAGAGGTTGCTCGGAGCGATGTCGATCGTATTCGCGCAGTAGTAGACGACGTGCGGATAGCCGGACCGGACGCGGTCCGGCGGGAGGAGGCGGACCCTCCAGCAGCTTCTCTCCTCCCTGTGCGGGACACCCGACCGATGGATTCGTCCGCCAATGGTTGCCATCGTCGTCGCTCCACGAGATCCGTGCGCCGCAGAGATTCGGCAGCGTGGTGGCGAACCAGATCCGAGACGTATGGGGGTCGATGCTCATCCAGGGCGGCACGAGACCGCCCGTGGTCGGGCCTCCGGAGTCGAGCTTCGTCCAACTCGCACCCAGATCCCGGGAGCGGACGACCCACTCCGGCCCCTGCAGCGTGTTCTGGGGCGGCGGAGATGTGTTCTCGAGCAGCGGGGCATAGAAGAGCGAGCCGGAGCGGGTGACGCCGACCGAGCCCGCCTCGCTGGTCGTCCCGACGAAGCTCATGCATGGCACAGGGGCAGAGGCCCGCTTGCCGGGGGCGGGAACGCCGCCGCTGTAGTGAGCGACGGCGGGCCGCGCTGGATCGCAAGCCGATCCTGCTGGGCCCTTCTTCGCCACGGCGGGGGACGCAGCCGACGCCACCAGCGCCAGGACCGTGCTCAATCCCAGGGCTCCCATACGGCACGCTCGTGACGCGCGAGTTCGAGCCAAGCTTTGATACATGCCCCGCCCTTTGTATCATCCATCGGCGGACGTCGACCACAGGGAGAGAGTGATGAAGAGACTGTTTGCGCTTCGTTTCGCAGCGTCGGCGGCGGTCGTGCTGGGTCTGCTCTTCGCGGCACCGGCAGCGGTCGCCAAGCACGGGTCCGGCCTCGACCGCTCGAGCATCCACCCGATGATCTTCGTGCACGGTGCCACTGGGTCAGGCGCCCAGTTCGCCTCGCAGAAGATGCGCTTTACCGAAAACGGCTATCCGGACGACTACGTTCGGGTCTTCGAGTACGACTCGACCTTCTCAGTGGAATCGCCGGCCGATGTCCAGGCGAGGCTCGACACCTTCATCGCCCAGGTGAAGCAGGAGACCGGCCGCAGGCAGGTCGATCTGCTGGGTCATTCGCTGGGGACATTCGTGTCCCAGACCTACCTCAACAGCTCTCCCGCACACGCCGCGAACGTCGCCCACTACGTGAACATCGACGGCGCGGAGGCGGCCTCGCCGCCGGGCGGGGTACCGACCCTGGCCATCTGGGCGGGCAGGGGGACGCCGGGTCGCTCGATCGGAGGGGCGATCAACGTCACGGTGCCCAATCAGACGCACGTCCAGTCGGCGACCTCGGCGGAGTCTTTCGCTGCGATGTTCAGGTTCTTCACCGGCCATCGCCCCCGTACCACCGACATCCTGCGACAGCACGGCAAGATCACGATCGCCGGAAGGGCGATGCTGTTCCCGCAGAACGTCGGCGTCCCTGCAGGCACCACGCTGACGATCTGGAGGGTGAGGAATTCAAACGGCGAGCGGATCGGCCATCCGGTCGCGACCCCGGCATTGGCGAGCGACGGGTCCTGGGGACCGGTAAGAGTCCGCAGCGGGAAGCGATACGAGTTCGCCCTCGAGCAGCAGGGACAGGTCCATCACTTCTTCTATGAGCGGTTCCGGCGAAGCGACCACCTGATCCGGCTGCTTACGAATGTGCCGGGCACGAGCTTCGACCTGATCCTCTCCCGAAGCGAGAACCACGTCGACTTGATCATGCTCAGATACAAGGAGCTCTGGGGCGATCAAGGCGCCGAGAACGACGTGCTCACGGTCAACGGAACGAACGTCATCAACGCGGCGACCAGCCCGATCAGCCACAGGACGAACGCGATGTTCGCCTTCGACCAGGGATCGGACGGGCAGAGCAACGTCAGCGCACCGATCCCGGTGTTCTTCGGGATCCCGTTCCTGAGCGCCGTGGACCTGTTCATCCCCGCCGCTTCGCCGCCGACGGGGACGGTCCGAGTGGATCTCAGGTCTCGGGGATCCGGGCCCACTCGCGAGGTGAGCTTCCCGAACTACCCGTCGTCCAACAACACGGTCACGGTGCAGTTCAACGACTTCGAGCACTAGCGGGACGGCAACCGCCGAGTCACAGCCGACCAGTCCTCAAGCGCTCGCACATAGGAGTCGGGGTGCGTGACCTGTGGGTCATGCGCGCTGCCCGGAATCAATCGGGCTCTCGCCCCGGGCATGACGGCCACAATCAATTCGACGATGTGCTTGAAGAAAGGTGGCCTGAGGTCTCCATGGGTGACGAGGGCCGGCCCACGGAACCCGGCCAGGCCTTCGAGCTCTATGTCCAGCGCCTCGGGATCGCGGCATTGATCGAGGTAGGTCAGGGCGTTGGCCAGCAGCATGTGCCGCTGCCCGGCGTCGAGGCCCGCCCAGCCTCCGTTCGTCATCGCCACCCGATCGAAGTAGTCCCCGGCCGCGCCCTCCAAGTCGCCTGACTCGAGACGGGTCGCGACGGTAGCGAGCCGCGCACGCAGCTCGGCCAGCTCGGGCCAGTCCGTGGCCTCGTCATTGAGCAGATCGAATAACGGCGGCTCATGAACCGCCACGCTGCGCAGGAGCTCGGGGTGCGCGGCGGCCAGGCGCAGCGAGATCGAGCCTCCCCACGAGGCGCCGGCGACATGAGCCGGAGTCAGCCCGAGGAGTTCGATCAGGGCAGCGAGGTCATCGACGTCGTCCCGGACGCTTCCCTGTCTCGGCGGGCACGAGCTTCGGCTGTGGCCACGGCGGTCGTAGACGACGACCTCGAAGGAGCGAACCAGTGAGGGCAATACGGCCTCCCACACTCGACAGTCGACCCAGGATCCGTGCACAAGGACGAGCGGGTTCCCGGCGCCGGCGCGCTCGTAGTGGAGCCGAGTTCCGTTCACTTGAAGAAAGGGCATCGTGCGATACCGAGCGCGCCCGCTCAAGCCTGCCTACGGAGCGTCCATCGGGCTCGCCGCGAGGGCGAATGGGCTGCCCTCGGAGTCACGACACACGGCCCAACGCTCGCCGGGATGAATCACCGAACCGCCGAGCTCCCGGACGAGGTGAAGCGTGGCCGAGAGGTCGGCAACCGTGAAGTAGGGCAGTGAGGCGGTGTCACCGGGACCCCTTCCCCGCTTGTGCACCCCGATGCGAACTTCGCCATCGTCGAGCTCCCAGCCCGATCCGGCATCGCTGGGCCTTGGCTCGAGCTCGGCTCCGAGCACACCGCCCCAGAACCGGCGAGCACGCGCGGGGTCATCGGCAGGGAATTCGATCAACGCGGCGGACATCGACCCCTGAGTATTGGGCATCCTGCGCACCATGAGCTCACACGGCCAGCCTTGTGTCTTGATCACGATTCCAATCAGCCACTACTGCGAAAAGGCTCGCTGGGCGCTGGATCGCGCGGGCGTCAGTTACCGAGAGCAGGCGCACCTGCAGCTCATCCACTGGGTTGCTGCGCGTCGAGCAGGGGGTGGGACGACGGTCCCGGTGCTCGTCTGCGGCGATCGGGTGCTGGCCGACTCGGCCGACATCGTTGACGAGGCCGACGCCCATGCACCGCCGGGTCAGCGGCTGTATCCGGACGATCCGGGCGCGGCTGCAGAGGTTCGAGCGCTGCAACGCGACTTCGACACGAACCTGGGACCTCATGGACGAAGGTGGATGTACAACGAATTGCGCGGACGTCGCGATCTCGCGATCGCCTACGGATGTACCGGCGTCCCCACCTGGGAGCGCCGGGCGCTACCGCTCGCGTATCCGGCGGTGACGCGGGTGATCGATCGCTTCCTCGACATCTCGGCGGCTACCGCGGCGCAGTCCGAGGCCCAGGTACGGATGGTCTTCGACACGGTTGCAGAGCGGCTCCGCGACGACCGGCCATATCTCTGCGGCGATCGGTTCACCGCAGCCGACCTGACGTTCGCCGCGCTCGCGGCGTCTGTCTTGATGCCGCCCGAGTATGGGGTGCCCCTGCCGCAACCCGAGGAGCTGCCGGTTGCAATGGCGGCGATCGTGCGGGAGTTTCGCGCGCATCCCGCGGGCGCGTACGCGCTCGCGATGTTCCGCGACGAACGGCGCTGAAGCGAGACGAGAGCGGACACCGTGACGAATCTCTGTCACGGGCCCTGAAAGAATGCGCTCGGATGTCCGCGCAAGACCCTGCCAAGCCGATCGTGATCGTCGGAGGCGGTCTCGCCGGAGGGAACGCCGCGGCAACTCTTCGGGATGAGGGGTTTCGTGGCCGAGTCGTGCTCATCGGCCACGAGCCGGGGATCCCATTCGGTCGTCCCCCGCTGTCCAAGACCTACCTCCGGTCGGAGGAGGATCTCGATGGCTGGTACGTCAGACCCGCCACCTGGTACGAGGAGCACGATGTCGAAAGGCTCGAGTCGACCGTTGCCGAGGTGGATCCCGCTGAGCACGAGGTGGTCCTCGAGTCGGGGGAGGAGATCGAGTACCAGAAGATCCTGATCGCCACGGGCGGGCGTAACCGGCGGCTCGACATCCCCGGCGCCGAGCTATCCGGAATCCACCAGCTTCGAACAGTGGCCGAGTGCGATGCGATCAAGCGCGAGGCTGTGGCGAATCGCCACGCGGTGGTTCTTGGCATGAGCTTCATCGGCTGCGAGGTCACGGCCTCCATGACGGAGCTCGGGGTTCGGGTGACAGCTGCCTTTCCTCAGCGCGTCCCCCTCGAAAGGATTCTGGGCGAGGAGGTCGGCGCGGTGATCGGCGGGTTTCACCGCGCGGAGGGCGTCGAGCTACTGCCCGAAACTCACATCACCGCCTTCGAAGGGAGCGAACGCGTGGAGGCGGCGGTGACCGCCGACGGCGATCGGGTCCAGTGCGATTTCGCAGTCGTCGGCATCGGGATCGAGCCCGACGTGCCCGCCTTCGCGTCGCCGGTGGAACAGGAGAACGGCGTCCTGGTGGACGAGCTCTGCCGGGCCAGCGCCGCTGACGTCTACGCCGCCGGCGACGTCGCCAACCAGCTCCACCCGGTGTTCGGACGAGTTCGCGTCGAGCACTACAACAACGCCGAGAAGATGGGGGGCGCCGCGGCGAGGTCGATGCTCGGCTCCAGCTCTCCGTACGACTACATCCACACCTTCTGGTCCGATCAGTACGACCACAAGCTCGAGTACGTCGGCCACGCGACGGAGTGGGACGAGTTCGTGGTCCGCGGAAGCCTGGAGGAAGGAAAGCTGATCGGCTTCTACGTGCAGCAGGGACAGCTACAGGCAGCCGTCGGACTCGACCGTGGAGGCGACCCCGAGTTGGACACCGACGGGGAAATGGCGGCATGCGCCCGCCTCGTTGCGAGTCGAGCGCGCCCTGACACCGGTCAGCTCGCCGACGAGGACGTGGACCTGTGGTCCGTTGCCCAGTGACACGCGCCTGACTCTCGAGCTAGGCGTTTGAGAAGAGGGGGATGTTCGCCCCGCTGGCGGCCTCGAGGGGGCTGTCGAGCAGCGCGACGACCAGCTCGGCGACATCGCCGGGCGTCAGGCCGGGGCGCAGGCTTGGATTGGCCTGACGAAGCATCGCGGTGTCGACCGCGCCCGGGCTGATGCAGACGGCGCTGATGCCATGCTCTTTCCCCTCGGCCGCGATCGCCTCGGTCAGCCCGATGACTCCGTACTTCGAGACGTTGTATGCGGCCAGGCCCGGGAACTTCTCCGTGCCGTAGACACCGGAGAGGGAGGCGAAGTTGACGATCCGCCCCTCGCCCGACCGGCGCATGGCATTGAACGCTTCGCGACAGGAGAGAAAAGAGCCGGTGAGGTTGACGTCGAGCGTTTCCGCCCATACCTCGGTAGTCATCTCCGCGAATGGCGCCGACTTCAATATGCCGGCCGCGCAGACGAGAGCCGAGAGACTCCCCATGCCGTCGACGTCAGCGAACAGGCGCTCGACGTCGCCGGCCTTGCTGACGTCCGTTGGGGCCGGCGTCGCCTGGCCGCCGCTGTCGCGGATACGTGCGGCGATTCCGTCGAGGGCTTCCCGGTCACGGGCGGCAAGCACGACGTGAGCGCCGGCGGCCGCCATGGTCTCGGCCGTCGCGGCGCCGATCCCGCGGCTGGCCCCCGTGACCACCGCCAACCGCCCCGAGAGCCAATGCCTCGACTCAACCATGGACCGCGGCTCCGGAACCAGCGCCGACGACTCCCCGGTAGAGCCGTTCATGAGCCTCGAGGCTCCGCCCGAGATCCAGCCGGCGTTCGGCATGCGCGCGGCATTCCGTACGCGACAGTCCCGACGCCCTCTTGACGGCATCGGCTGCGGCGTCGATGTCGTCGGGAGCGACGAGGAACCCGGTCCGCTCGTCCACGATGACCTCGCCGAGTGCGCCGCGATCGAAGGCGACGACCGGTGTCCCGCACGCCTGCGCCTCAGCGGCGACCATGCCGAACGGCTCGTCCCACTTCGCGGGGCAGAGAACGACGGCCGCGCGTGCCATCGCCTCCCAGAGAGACGCTCTCGGCACCGCTGGATGGACGCCGACGCCCGGCTCGGCCCGCAGCGGATCGATCCACGCGCGCACGTATTCGGCGTCGTAGCTATCGCCGTAGACATCGATACGGACCCCTGCCGTCCGGGCGATGTCGATGGCTTCCGCTGCTCCCTTCTCCGGGCTCAACCGGCCGGCGAAGACTGCGCCATCCCCCGCCCCCGGCAACCAGCCGATGAGGCTCGTCGGCACGTAAGGCGGGAGGATCGCGTCGATCGGGACGACCCGGCGCCAGGCGCTTGCCTGAAACTCGGATACGCCGGCGACCGTCGGCGGTGCGTCGGTTTCCGCCGCGTGACGGAGCGCAGCGGCGACCGCGTCGTCCGGGGGTAGGTGGACCGTGTGGACCACCGGAGCGCCCAGTCCGGTGGCGAGCCGGATCGCGGGTGCGTCGAAGGCGTGGTTGTGGATGACGTCGTATTGGTCCTCCCGCACAGCGGAGTAGACGCGGGCGAACGCGCTCTCGGTCGCGGCCGACGGGCGATCGGCGGCGCCGGAAGCTCGATAGAGCGTGGCACTCAACGACCGGTGGTCGACTCCGGTATCGATGACCCGAACGCCTGGAACGTCGGATCCGGAGGCCGCGTAGAGGTGGATCTCGTGACGTCTGCCGATCAGCCCGCGCGCGAGGTCGGCAACGAAGGCCTGTGACCCACCGCGCTGAGGCTCGCGAATCGGGGCCACGAGTGGCGCGATGATCGCGATCCTCATTCGGCCATCACCTTGAAGGCGACGTCGCGGGGCGGGTTGATCCCCAGAAGCTCGTACTGAACCCGCCTCTGACCGAGGCGACGTACCTCATCGGCCGCGCTCGGATAGAAGATTTCGGTGAGTTCAGCCGCCTCCTCGTAGCTGGCGAACTCGACAAACATCTCGCCGGCGAAGCTCGTGTACCGATAGCCATGGGCGGCGAGCCAGTCAAGATGGTTTGGCCAGACGATGACCACTCGGCCACCCGGCCTGCAGACCCGCTCCATCTCGGCCAAGCCCGGCTCGCCGCCATGGCCGGGGGCGGGGGTGAGGGCCGAGCAGGCGACAACCAGGTCAGCGAAGTCGTCGACCACCGGCAAGTCGTCGAAGAAGCCATGCGTGACCCGTACGCGATTCCGACGGTCCACTCGCGAGAGCTTGCGGTCGAGGAGCCGGCGCAACGGCGCCGCGGGCTCGACCGCAACCACCTCCCCCGCACGCTGGATCAGCTCGAGCGTCAGGCGACCCGCGCCCGCGCCGACTTCGACGATCCGCTCGACCTCGTCAGGCAGCCAACCGAGCACATCTGGGTGGAGCCGCTCCGCGCTGACAAGCCGGTCATAGAGCTCCGGCTCGAGCCGGTAAAGCAGCTCCCAGGCCAGGGCGAGGTCGAGTTGTGGATCGCCGTCGCCTCGGGGAACGAACCGCCTCGCCTCATCTCGAGTGAGCACGCCGAGGTCGGCGGTGGTGTAGCGCTTTCGCACCTCTCGACCCCGCCGCCGCGGCGTCTTAGGTGTTGTCACCAACTTCGGCCCAGTTCTTGTCGGTCTCCCAAAGGCGGACCGTCCGCAGCAGCCCCTCCGGCAGCTCCGAGCGGATCCGTTCCCAGAACGCCACGGCCAGGTTCTCGGCGGTCGGGATGCGCCCCTCCAGCCAGGGCACGTCGGTATTCAGGTTGCGGTGGTCCACGTCCTGAATGACGCGCCGATGGATCACGTCCGAGAGCTGTTTCAGGTCCAGGACATAGCCGGTGACCGGTTCGACTTCGCCCGCCACGACGACCTCGAGGACGTAGTTGTGCCCGTGCAGATTCGCGCACTTCCCAAAGAGACGATCATTCTCCTCGTCAGATCTGCCCGGATCTCGAAGCTGGTGGGCGGCGTTGAACGACTCACGGCGACTCACCAGGACGGTCGTCGAGCTGTTCTGGGGCTTTCGGTCTGCGACGACCGCATCTGCGTCTGTCAGATCCTGATACGCCACAACCACTCTCCTCAGCAATAGACCCGCCACGATCGTACTTCTTCCCCGTCGGCGGCTGGGTGCAGTCCCTGGAACCAGGCGACGACGCGGTCTGCCCGGGAGACCCGGATTCAGGAGCCCGGTCCTCGGCCGATCAGGTTGGAGCGCTCGACTTCATCGCCGCCGGCAGGAAGGCTGTAGAGGTCCCCGTCCCGCGCGATCCAGAGGACCCCGGTGAACCGCTCCCGAGCGTCGCCCAGGAACGGGCCCTCGAGCCCCTTCAACGGCAGCGGCGGGACTATGTGGGTCAGCACGAGAGTCCGGACCTCTGCCTTGCGGGCCGCGTCGGCCGCATCGCCCGGACTGGCGTGGTAGTCGGGTATGTCGGCGAATATCTTGGCGCGGGCCGCCAAACCGGCCGCACCGGCAGCATCCTCGACGAGCTTGGTCAGCTCGGGGGAGAGAGCATCGTGGATCAGCAGATCGGCGCCCTCGGCCACGCGGACCAACGTCGGGGAATAGTTCGTGTCGCCGCTGACCACGATGCTGCGGCCCCTGTAGTCGAAGCGGTAACCGACCGCCGGCTCGGCTGGTGAATGGTCGACCTCGAATGCCGTGACCTTCAGACCGCCATCGTCGAGGACGACGACCGAGTCGGAGTCCTCCGGGATGCTGAACGCGTCAGCGGCCATGCCCGCTGTAGCGGATGGGGTTATGGCCTCGCCGTGGTGGGCGGTGCGATAACCGCTGTCGAGCGCGAAGGCCTCGTTGTAACCGGCAACGACCCGCTCCACTCCGGGCGGGCCGATCACCCGCATCTTGCCCGTCGACCGCTCGGCGACCCAGCGCTGAATGGTGAGGCTGCCCAGACCGCCGATGTGGTCAGAGTGGAAGTGAGTGAGCAGCACGGCTTCGATCCGACCGGGCTCGATCCGCATCCGGTTGAGCGTCTCGGACGCCCTCTCGCCGGCATCGACGATGAACACCCGCCCGCCGGCGATCACGGCCACACACGGATTGCCCCGCTTGGGGTCGGGCAGTGGCGATCCGGAGCCGCAGATCGCGGCATGCAGCCCGTCCGGCATCTCGGCCACGGGATCAGCGCTCATTCGCCCTGGAAGCGTCCGCTTGGTCACGGCCAGGGCGATCCGCCCGCGCAGGCCGTAGGCCCCGGCGCTGCCCGCAGCGATCAGCATGCTCCAGCTCTTGATGCTCTTCCCTTCGGTCGTGGGCGCCCCCGCCCGCAGAGCCACGATAAACAGCCCGCCGCGCCCGGGGTTCTTGGGACCGTTCTCTGGAAGGATCCCGGGGCGTGAAGCGTGAGGGCCATGAAGCGTGAGCGAGGGGAGCTGAGTGAAGCGGGTCGTCGTCATCGGCGCCGGCTTCGCGGGCCTCGCCGCGGCTGACGCTCTGCGGGCCGATGGAGCGGAGGTGACCGTACTCGAGGCCCGCGACCGCCTGGGGGGCCGGGTCTGGTCGGTGCCCTTCGGCGATGGGGCGATCGTCGAGCGCGGCGCCGAGTTCATCCTGCCCGGGTACGAGGTGATGAAGGGGCTGGCCGAGCGGTTCGGGATCCCGTTGGTGGTCAAGGGAACGCCCTACGGGCGGCGCGTCTCCGTCGGCGAGGAGGCCGTGCCCCAGACTGCTCTCGAGGCCGCCTTCGAACGCCTCGCAGAGGGCGCACCGGCGAACGCCGCGAGCGCCGCCGACGCGATCGCCGCTCTGGGCCTGGACCCCCCCGTCGAGGCGCTGATTCGGACCCGGGTGGCGATCTCGAACGGCCATCCCCCTGAGGACCTGGCGGCCTCGGTGCTGGACGAGGGAGCGTCGACCTTCGGCGATTTCGAGAACCACACGCTGAACGGGGGAAACATGCGGCTCGCCGAGGCGCTCGCGGGCGAGCTCGGCGCGGCCGTGCGCCTCTCCGCCCCGGTGCGGCGGGTGCGCTGGTCGCCGGACGCCGTGACCGTCGCCACGGATGACGGCGAGATCGGGGCCGACGCAGTCGTGATCGCCATCCCCACCGCGCCGCTCGCCGAGATCGAGTTCGATCCTCCGCTCGAGGGCGCGACCGCCGAGGCCCTGCGCACGGTCACCTACGGCCAGAACTCGAAACTCTTCCTGCGCCTGCGCTCGCCCGCGCCGCCGAGCGCGATCATGTCCGTGGCCGGACACTTCTGGTCCTACACCCAGCTGGGCGCGGATGGTGAGCCCGCTCCCTTCCTGGTCGGCTACACGGGCACGAGGTCCGCGATCGATGCCCTCGGTGGCTCAGAGGGGGTCGAGCGCTGGTGCGCGGCCATGGTCGCGCTTCGCGGGGACCTGGATCCGGAACCCGGCAGCGCCGTGCTGTCGAGCTGGCACGACGACCCATGGGTGCGCGGCTCCTACTCCGCGCGCAGCCTCTCCTCGCCGCTTCGCGACGACGACCTGGTGAAGCCGATCGGCCCACTGTTCTTTGCCGGCGAGCACACGGCCGGCGAGTGGCACGGGCTGATGGAGGGAGCGCTTCGGAGCGGACGGCGGGCGGCCGAACAAATCCTCTCTACCGCCTAGGCCTTGTCCCACGTTCACTTCGAGCGGTCGCGGGGCTCGACAAACGAGCCCCGCGATCAGCGGGGATCGCTCGTCCGGCGCGGAACCCGGATAGATTCAAGCGCGGTGTGATCAGCACGCCGATCCGATCAGGGAGGCTCACAACCTCCGGATGGGCACTTGTCCTGGCGCTGGTGTACTTCGCCTCGGCGAAGCTCGGGCTGGGCCTCGCCTTCTCCAACGAGAGCGTGACTGCGGTCTGGCCGCCGACGGGGATCGCGCTCGCCGCCCTGGTGCTCGGCGGACGGGGCCTGTGGCCGGGCGTCCTGCTCGGTGCCTTCCTCGCCAATGTCACGACCGACGTACCGGTCTACACGGCTGCGGGAATCGCCGTGGGGAACACGCTGGAAGCGGTTGTCGGAGCGTGGCTGCTCGACCGCTTCGGATTCCGGCCCGCACTGCTGCGACTGCGCGACATCTTCGCGCTCGTCCTGCTGGCCGGGGTGCTCAGCACCGCGGTCAGCGCCACGATCGGCATCGCCAGCCTCAGCGTCGGGGACTCGCTCTCCGGGGGTGCGCTCTCAGCATGGCGCGTCTGGTGGCTGGGCGACATGGGGGGCGACCTGCTGGTGGCGTCCCTGATCTTCGTGCTCTTCACCCACTGGCCCTATCGCGACATGCCGGGGAGGGCGGGCGAGGCGCTCGTCCTCGGGCTGGCCCTGGTCGGCGTCGGACTCGTGGTCTTCAGTCATGACGCTCCTGCCCCCTACCTGACGTTCCCGATCATCGTCTGGGCGGCGCTCCGCTTCCTGCAGCCGGGCGCAACCGTCGCCGCGGTGGCCCTCGCCATCCTCGCGGTGGCCTTCACCGCCAACGACTCGGGACCGTTCGTCCGCTCCTCGCAGGACGCCAGCCTTCTCCTCGCCCAGAGCTTCTCGATGATCATCGCCCTGACGGGCCTGATTCTCGCGACCGTCACCTCCCAGCGCAGGTCGGCCGAGCGCAGGGCTCAGCAGCTGGCGCACGATCTGCAGGCGGAGCTGCTGCCTCCTCAGCTTCCCGAGATACCCGAGTTCGAGGCAGGCGGCTGGTATCGCGCCGGCATGAAGGGACAGGAGGCCGGCGGCGATTTCTACGACGTCTTCCAGGCGAGCCCCGGCCGCTGGGTGGCGGTGATCGGGGACGTCTGCGGGAAGGGGCCCGAATCGGCCTCCTTGACCGCACTCGCCCGCTACACGCTCCGAGCAGTCGGCCGCGAGGCGACCGGTCCCAGCGCCGCGCTGCTGGCTCTCAACGAAGCCATCCTCGAGCAGCGATCCGACCATCGCTTCATGACCGCGGTCCTCGTGCAGCTCGACGTCCGGGGTCCCGACGACGGCGTGGCCCTGAGCAACGGGGGTCATCCGCCTCCGCTTCTGGTCCGAGCCGGTGGGGACGTCGAGGAGGTGATCGGGGAAGGCGGAATGCTGCTCGGGATCTATTCCGACCCCGAGCTGGTCGATCAGCGCCTCGAGCTGCGACCCGGTGACTCGCTCGTGCTCTTCACGGATGGGCTCGCCGAGCGGCGCGACCCCCACGTCGATGTCCCCGGGGAGGTCAGGGAGCTGCTGCGATCGAGCGCCGGCTCCAGCGCACGCGAGATGGCGGGCCGGCTTGGCGAGCTGGCCCTCGGGGACCGCGGCAAGCCCGATGACGACGTGGCGGTGGTCGTCCTGCGCCGGATCCACTCGCGGAACGGAAACGGCGCAGCGACGGGGGCCACGCCTGCACCGGGCAAATCCATGACGGCAGTGCTGGAACCCGGCCTGGGGTCCCCGGCCGAAGCGCGGGCGGCGCTCTCGCCGCTGGCCGACGCGCTTCCCCCCTGCTCTACATGGACCTCTGCCTGCTGGTCAGCGAGCTCGTCACCAACAGCGTCCGTCACGCCCGGCTTCGGCCGGGTGACCTGATTCGGCTTCGAGTCGCGGCCTCGGACCTCGTGCTTCGAGTCGAGGTGAGCGATCCGGGTGAGGGGTTCGTCGCCGAGATCCCCGAGCCCACCGCCAGGGGGCCAGGCGGATGGGGCCTCTTTCTGACGGAGCGACTCGCGGATCGTTGGGGGGTCGATCGGGACGGAGAGTGGACCACGGTCTGGCTCGAGGTGGACATCGATCAGCTGGGCCGAACTTCAGGCTGACGGTCGCCTAGCCGGCGGGAGGCTCGTCGACCAATTCGATCTGCTTTGAGACTCCAGTCATCTCCAGCACCTGATTGACCCGGTCCGGGCCCCTGACCACGACGAAGCGTCCCCCCTCGTCGCGCACGCGCTGGTCGGCCATGATCAGAGCCCGCAGGCCCGACGAGTCGATGAAGGTCAGCCTTCGCAGGTCGACGACGAACGTCCCTGCCTCGGGAGACCCGTCCGCGGTCAGCAGCCGCTCGAACCGGTCGACGCCCGCCATGTCGAGTTCGCCCGTCAGGCGCAGCACCCGCAGGCCTCCGCTGTCGGCAACGTCGATCTCGAGAACCTCGCTGGCGTCCTTGCGTTCCGTGAATTCCACCCTATATGGGCGTGTGACACGTGTAAGTACCCGGGCTGCGAACGGCATTTGCCGAGAGCGCCATACGTGTCGCTCCTCGAAGGGCCAGGCGTAGATTGGGTTGCCGTCGCGAACCAGCTCAAGCAGGCGCGGTTCGGCGACCTCGTCAGCGGACCACTCGTACAGGCGTTGCAGCCGCGGGACGATCACCGCGTAGTCGAGCATCCGGCCCAGACGCTGCTCTTCGGCGATATAACGCTCGACGTCGCGATCGAGCGGATAGCGGTCCGGGAGCACACGCCTGAGTGAAACGAACACTCCCGTCATCCCGAGCCGTGGATCCGCCAGGTGGCCGAGCGGAGCCAACCGCCCCAGCGCCAGGCGCGGCGCCGAGACGAGCGCGTGCGCGTACAGCACGCGCACCAGCGCGACGTTCATGAAGAACCGCTCCGGCGCGCTATCCGCTTCGGCGAGTCCCCGATGCTCCAGGTAGCCGCCCACAATGCTCGCATTGTGTGCTCGGTACCAGTTACGCCCCGTCGGCCTCGCACCGAACTCCAGCCAGAGCCGCACGGCTTGCGACGACGGCTCTCCGGCCAAGCCACCCAGGAGCGCGACGGTTTCGCACCCGTCCCGCAGCAGTCGCTCGTTGACCGACCGCCACCACGTGCTGCCGGGCGGCGACGCGTCGAGCGGATCGAGCACCCCGCGGCGCGCCTGCCAGCGCATGAACGACAACGCCGCACGTCTGAATGGCAGGTGTCGCGGCGCGCGGCCGGTCGGCCCGTGGAAGACCCGCGCCATCAATGCAAGACGGGCCGCAGGATCGTCGCGCACGGCCGCGACCTGCGCCTCAGCCCGAACGAGTGCGCCTTCGTGCTGGCTCACCCAAGTAGTGATAGCCGCACGGCGACTCCTCAGGCCGCTCGTATGTGAGCAGGATCGCCGAGTAGGTCCGTCGCTTCGTAGAACCCCCGACTTGCCAAGGCGCACAAATCGCTGCGTCAGCTTTGGACCATCCGGACCGCGGCCAGGCCCGTAGGTGTGTGCGAACACGGAAGACCAAGTGGGTGGGCCACCGCCGTGGGTCTCCATCGTCGTCGTTGGCCCTGGATCACTGAACCGAGCCGGGATCGGACCGGCCGTACAGAGGGGAACGGAATGAGAGCGAAGGAGCCGTACACGCGACGAACTCCTTGGGCGATGTCGGAGCAGAACGTGGAGGTGGTCCGAGGCTACTTCGAGGTCTTCAACAAGTGGCTCGCCTCATATTGGTCTGACCCGGAGCGGGCGCTCGAGGAGTCGCCGGGTCTGGATGCGGTGTTTGCTCGCCTTGACCCTGAGGCCGAATGGGACTGGCCGCTTAGCCCGGAGACCTTCCGGGGCCGCGAGCAGCTTCTGCAGGCGGTGGCGGATTGGCTGGAAACGGTGAGCCACTGGCGCATCGACGTCGAGGATCTGATCGAAGGGAGCCAGGGCCGTGTCCTGCTGGTTGGGCGCGTCGTGGCGCGCGGCAGGGGCAGCGGCGCTCCCATCCACCAGCCGATCTTCACGGCGGTCACTGTGCGAAACGGCAAAATCGCCCGGATCGATGACCACACTGAGAAGGCCAAGGCCGTCGAAGCCGCCGGGCTGTCGGACTAGCCGCCGGTCAGGCGACCTTGCGCCACGAGGCGGACGCATGCGGTGGCTAGCCGTCGGGATTCTTTTGAATGACGGCGAAGACGCCACGGTCGTCTTGGCGTCCGTAATCGGGCCGGAGGGGCTCAGCGTGGCAAGCGCACCATTGCTGCCCGGGATGAGAGTCCACGAACGAGTGGAGGCCACAGTTCAGATCGACGTCGTCCGCGACCAGCACCCCGCCCGGCTTCAGGGCACCCCAAGCGTGGTCTAGCTCGAACAGCAGGTTTCGCTCGGAATGCCTGCTGTCGTGTATGAACAAATCGATCTCTCCGAGCTGAGCAAGGAGTTTCCCGATGCGGCGCCGGCTGGATCCGCGGACGTACGTCCAGCGATCACGAAGGCCCTCGGGCACGGCCGAGCCGATCTGCGCATGCAGATTTCTGTCACGCGGAGGTGGAAGGTCGACGCTCCAGAGATGACCAGCCCCGTTCTGCGCCAGAGCTTCGAGGATGAAGCGCGATGTGATGCCACGAGCGACGCCCGTCTCAACCACCTTGGCCGGCCGCAGATGGCGCGTGAGACACCAGACAGCACGCACCAGCCCCGGCTCGCCGTCCCCCCAACCGCCGAAGGCGCCACGCCCCAGCTGGAAGCCCTTCTCTTCGAGCGAGTCCATCACCAGCGGCCACATTTCCCGGAACTCGTCGGAATCGGAGCAGGGCCACGGCGAGCCCGCGAACTCGTGGACGTGTTGCTCCCAGTTCTCGTCGACGTCATATGGGCATGGCGGCCAGGGCATGAATCCACCGACTCCATTTGTCCGCGTCGCCCTTGTCTCCTTACGCTCCGCGACCTTCGCGTGGACGTTGAGGACGCCCTCGACGGGGTCCCGCAGGAATCCGCGAACCAGACGCCCTCCCTGGCTCAACTTCCGTGGCCGTCGGTGAGATCGAAGACCAGCTGATGATTCGCCCATCTTGTCTTCCTTGCGCTTGTCCCCACTTCTTCCCGCGGGTACTACGCGGGGGCATCCCCGCGGGATTGCTCGGGACCAGCGCCGGAGGTTCGAGGTCGGCGCTCATCTTCGCCGGGACCACCGGCGGGGGATCACTCGTTCAGTTTACGGTGAGACGGCCGCCGCGGGGACGGTATGAGAGCCTCAGAGGGCGCTGTCTCCTGCCGCTGGCCGCGCGGGCGATAACGGGCGCCGCGTACCAGCTGCCCACGACGAAGCGGTTGATCGGACCAAAGCTCATCGCCGCCGCAGTTCCGACGAAATGCAGACCCGGGATTGAGGACTCGAGCCCGGGGCCGAGCACCGGGTAGCCGTTACGAAGGTCGAGACGCTCGACGATCGATCGATCGAGGAACGGATAGCGCGCGACATCGATGCGCCAGCCGGTTGCCAGGATCGCGTGGTCGACCTCTCGCTCGCTTCCGTCATCGAGCGAGATCCGGACCGTGCCGTTCCGCGTTTCGGCCGACCTGATCTGGCGATTCATCGTCATGGTCACGTCTCGAACGCGTTCCGGCAGCCAGTCAGCCCCCGCCGGAACGACACAGCGTGCCGTGGTCCATTCCCGCAGAGCCCTCGGCGACCCGTGCATCACGCCGGGCGCAGCCGCCAACCATCCGGTAACCCTGCCCCCCACATCCGTCGGCGGCGCCATCCCCGCGCGAACTCGCGCTCGTAGCGAATCACCGTGTCCAGCCAACCAAACCGGCGCAGGTCTCCGGGCGATCAGCTCGACGGCGGCTCCCTCCTCATGCAGGAGCGCCGCCGACTCCAGGGCGCTCTGGCCGCAGCCGACGATCGCCACCGAGCGACCGCGGAATCGTCCGAAGCTCCGATGGTATGAGGAGTGAGAGACCAGCTCGTCCGACAGGTCGGCCAGCGGCGAGTCACGCCAAGCGAAGGGTGAGATCCCGGCGGCCACGATCACCCTGCTGACCGTATGCTCCGCACCGTCCTCAAGTTGCAGGGTGAACGACCGCTCGCCCCTCGGCACCACGGCGATGATCCGGCGCCCGTCCAGGTCCGGCGCGGCCCGCTCGCCGTACCAGGCTCCGTAGTTTTCGAACTCAGTGAGGGGGACCGGGTCGAACCTGGGATGACCGTGCTCGGCTGCGAACGCGTCGAGCGACAGAGAGCCATCCGGATCGGCGATGTGTGAGGAGCGACGGCGGGAGCGCAGGATCATCTGCTCCGGCATCCGCTCCTGCCAGAAGCGCATCTTGTCGCCGAAGGTGATGACGTCGACGCCGGCCTTCTTCAGGAACCTGGTGCAGGCGAGACCGTAGGGGCCCGCCCCGATCACCGCGACCTCCGCGTCGGGGCTCACAACGCGGAACCCGCCGTCGGAGTCTTGTCCTCGGCACTGGGCGCGGGACCCGGGGCCGGAGTCTTGTCCTCGGCACTGGGCGCGGGACCCGCGGCCGGAGTCTTGTCCTCGGCACCGGGCCGGGATTGATGATTCTGCCGTCGGCTTTGACGTCTGCCACGGACTGCCGAGATCACCCGTGCGAACAAGGGGCCCGGGTCGGACAGCCGGAAGAAAGCATGTGCGGTACCCCGGCGAGGCCTGAGCACCGGTGCGACGTCCCTCACCCTGCCGGACCTGAGCCGATGCAACGTGTATCGGACGTCCGCATCCTCCCACCGGTACCACACACCCGCTCGTGCATCGCGGATCTCCGAAACGACCGGGCCATCCAGGAGCGAATCGCACCAGATCGCCGGCAGCGAGGCCCCTGCGTGCACCGCCAGCTCGAGCGATCCGTACACCCTTGGATTCAGGTCGATCAAGCCAAGATTTCCATCGGGTTTCTCCATCAACTCGAGTTCGAAGATGCCCCGAAATCCGAGGCGGTCGAGAAGCGTAGCGGCCGCCTCCCGCAGCTGGGCGGGCATCGGCAGCGAGACCGAGCAGGAAACGTTCCCCGCGTCGGGGGGCCAGGTCCGCACGTAGCGGCTATAGGCGGCCGCGACGAGCCCCTGGTCTGTGACCACGCCGCCGAGAGAGTGAACGGGACCTCCCAGGCAAGGCTGCACCAGTATCGGCATGCCGAAATCCTCGATCGTTGCGGCCAGCTTGCTTTCGCTGCTGACCCGCCTGCTGCTGCGCTGATGCAGCCCCATCCCCTGAGGCCGCGCCGACATCCACGGCTTGACCAGCAGCGGAAAGCCGATCTCAGTCACCGCCTTGCGCGCCTCATCGAGAGTGCGGCAGGCTACCGTGCGCGGCGCTGCGAGCTGTGTCGCTGCGGAAACTTCGAAGGCCGCAGCCTTGGAGAGACACCGAAGGACCGCCTCGTGCGCGGGCAGGCCGAGGGTGACCAGCTGAGAGAGGCGATCGCGATCCTCGGAAATCGCGAGCAGGGCGGCATCGCTCGCCGGCAGCAGCAGGTCGTACCGCCGACGGGCCAGAAACTCGCTGAGCGAGTCCACGAAGGCGCCTCTGTCGGCTCGCGGGTCCGGTGCCCACAGCCGCCGTGAGCAAGACCGCGACCAATGCACTGCGGCTGGGCCAGCAGACGCAACGGCGTCGACCTCGTATCCACTCGAGCGAAGCGCGCGACACGCCGCCAGAGCAGCCCTCGCCTCGGCATCCGTGATCAGGACGCGCCGACGGAGGTTGCCGGTCGGCTTGGTCATCGGGTGGCCATTCTTCCCTTGCCGGAATCGCGGATCTGAGAACGAAACCAAGCGGCCGTCGCTACCCGGAATGGAACCGCTGCAAACGGCTTTGCACGCTCAGGGTTGGTGGTCAGGTGGGGGTCGCTAGGCACGGATCAGGCTGCTCGCAGGTCGCTCCGGCGGGAGCACAACGCCTCCGCCCTAACGTCTCCTTCAAAGAATAAAGAAGGGGCGGCTGTCAAGTAACGGTCGACGATTGTCATTCCTCTCGCGGCTGAAGGCGGCGCGCGCCGAAGCGTGGCGCCAAGGCGCGCCCACGCCACGCGCTGTCTGAACAAGAAACGCGCGTCCAACGAGGGGGTTTTGATTGGTGGCCCGATCCGCTTCTCGCTGTAGGTTGGCGCAATGCTCGGAGTCCCTCGACTGCCACGGCGGCTGCTTGCCGCGGCGCTCATCATCGCCGCCTCGCTGTCACCCGCCGCAACCGCCTCGGCAGCCAAGCCCAAGACCGCGAAGCCGAAGGTCACGGTCAGGATGTTCAACGACCGCTATTGCGAGGTCCTCGCGGTCCACGGCACCTTCCCCAACCTCTTGGCGGACGTGTGGAACACCTACGGCCTCAACAACTGCCCGTCGGTCCCCTGGCAGGCCCTGGACGAGAAGGCGCTGGCCACCGAGCTCGGCGCCCTGGCCGTCCGCCTGAACGGGCCGCGCTACTGGCTGATCGACCGCGCCTCCATCCGACTCGCCCCCGGGATGGGGCAGATCCGCACGTTCGGCTCCCTGAGGATGCGCGAGATCGCCCAGGTCCAGGTGCCGATCACGAACGGCGTCCCCGGCCTCGCCCCCTACAGCGAGACGACCGTATTGCGAAGGAACACCTTCACCTGGGGTCAGCGCCGCCGCATCTACGAGCTGGTTGGCCCGGACGGCAGCGTGTACGTGATGCAGGCCTACTCGCAGATCGTTGACCCCGCGCTCACACTGGGTGCGCTAAGGGGCCTCGGCTCGCGACTGCAGCTGCCCGCCGGCTGGAGCTATCGAACCCGGAAGCCGCGTCACGACCTCTCACTGCGGACCGCCGGCGAGGCGATCGTCGTGCAGGACGAGCTGATGAACACCTACCAGCTCGAGCGCAGACACTGATCCGGCCTCGTCTCGCCTCCCGAGCGCCCTAACGACGGGGCAGGGCCTTGGAGAAACAGAAAGCCCTCCACTGGAGGAGGGCTCTCGGTGCTGCTGCGGGTCTTACACCTAGACGGCGGCGGCAGCAGGCTGGATGTTCTGGTTGACGCGGAAGACGTTGTCGGGGTCGTACTCCGCCTTGACGCTTGCAAGGCGGTCGTAGTTGTCGCGGTAGGTGGCGCGGACGCGCTCCTTGCCCTCGTCCATCATGAAGTTGACGTAGGCGCCGCCGGCCGAGTAGGGATGGGTCGCCTCCCAGAAGCCGACGCACCAGTCGCGGATTGCGTCGGCGTTGGCGGGATCGGGGTCGACCCCGAAGATGACCTCGGCCCACTTCGCGTCGCGATAGCTGAAGGCGGTTTCAGACGATCCGGCGTCGTGAGCCGCACCGTCGATCGGGTAGAGGTGCATCGTCGAGTGCATCGACGGCAGCTTCTGGCCCCACTCGAGGTTGCGCTCGATGAGCTCGTCGGAGAGCTCGTCGAAGAAGTCGCCGCGCCAATAGGCCTGCAGGCCCTTCGTGTAGAGCCCGTCGAACAGGCTCTGCAGCGCGGGGTGCGGCATCGGTCCGACGCCGTGAAGCAGCGGCGTGCCGACGTCGTGCACCGGCGCGAGCAGCTGGGTCGCCTCCTCCTCGGAGCCGATAACGCACCACATCACGGCGCAGACTTTGCGCAGATGGAGGTCCTCCGGGAAGAGATCCACCGGCGGCACGGTCATCAGCGCGAAGAAGCCGTTGACGGCCCGGGGGGCCGCGGGCAGGAAGTCGCGGTAGAAGCGCATCACCTCGGGTGTCTGCTCGATTGGCCAGAACGTCGGCCCGGCCATTACGGCAGCGCCCACCGGGTGGGTGCGGAACTCGAACGACGTGACGACGCCGAAATTGCCGCCCCCACCGCGCAACGCCCAGAACAGGTCGGGGTGCTCGTCGGCGCTCGCGTGTACCTGCGAGCCGTCGCCGAGGACCACGTCGGCCCCGACCAGGCTGTCGATCGAGAGGCCGAAGCGCCGCGTCAGGTGGCCAATGCCGCCGCCGAGGGTCAGCCCGCCGACGCCGGTCGTCGAGATGATCCCCGACGGCGTCGCGCGGCCGTCTTCCTCCGTCGCCTCGTGCACATCGGCCCAGGTGCAGCCGCCGCCGACGCGGACGGTGTCGGAGTCCGAATCGACCACGACCTCGGCCATCCCGGCTAGGTCGATGACCACCCCGTCGTCGACGACGCCGAAGCCGGCGCCGTTGTGTCCGCCGCCACGCACGGCGATAGGCGCGTCGTGGGCACGCGCGAAGGCGATGGTGCGTCCGACGTCGTCGGCGCTCGAGCAGCGCACGATCACCGCCGGGCGCCGGTCAATCATGCCGTTGTGGACGGCTCGTGCCTCGTCGTAGCCTGGATCATCAGGGCCGACGATGCCGCCCTTCAGACCGGCGAGGTCGCCACGTGCGATCTCGGCGAGGGACGTGGTGTCGTTCATTCGACGCTCCTTTATGCCTGTGCAAGTGGCCACTGGGCCAGCAGCCCGAGGACGAACCTACCAGCAGCGCCTAAGGAGCTTCAATCATGCCTCGGTTGGCTGATCTGCACTAGCGCGTCCGGCGACGCCGAACCGCGACGTCCTCGTCGCCCAGCGACGGATCCGGCCTGCCGCGCACGAAGGTCAGATAGAGGCCGAGGATCAAACCGAAGAAGCCGACGATCATCAGGATCAAGCCGACGGTGGGGATGTCCACCGCCTTCCACGTGTCCTGGACTGCATAGCGGAGGATGGCTCCCACCGCGATCAGGAACAGCGAGGTTCCGATCGTCATGCCTTGATCTTGCTCGCTGTGGCGGCGGCAAAACCCCCTCGCCAATGCTCCTGACGACGGCCGCGACTGGCGGGCACCCCACGGCAGCGTGATCGCCCTGTCACTTCTTCTTCTTCTTGCACTTCTTGGCGGCCACGGCGGTCTTCTTGGCCTTCTTCTTGCACTTCTTCTTGGCCGCCGGCGCGGCCGTGGTGCCGCCGCCGGTGACCGGCGGCGGGTTCGACTCGAGCGCTCCGATGTCGCAGCGTCCGTTCAGGGGCCTGACCGTCCCGATCTGGTCGGTCTGCAGGCAGGCGGGGGGCAGGAACGGAGCCGCCGGGTTGCCGGCGTTCAGCACCAGGCTGCCCAACACCGGCGCGTGAGTGAGCGAGGTGCCGCCGTTGTTGGCCAGCCCGCTCAGTCCGGCCGCCAACGGGCTCACATTGGAGCCGACCTGGTCGCCGGTCGTAGCGCCAAACGTGCAGCCGCCGCTGGGTACCAATCAGGTTGTAGCCAGTCGAGGTGATGGTTCCAGCGCAGTCGGGCGCCTCCCCGCCCGAAGCGTCGGTGTTGCCCGCGACGATCGTGTTGGAGAGCGGGAAGCCGGGGGCGGTGCCCAAGAGCCCGCCGCCGTTCGCCGCGGTATTGCCGGTGACGGTGACGTTGTGGAGACGTGGAGTCGTGTTGACGGTGTTGGCGGAGGCGATTCCACCGCCGTTGCCATTCGCCTGGTTGCCGGAGACGGTCGAGTTCTCGATGTCGCCGAAGGTGCTGTTGGCAAAGTGGATGCCGCCGCCGTCGCCGGTCGCGGTGTTGCCGCTGACGGTGACGTTGCTCAGGTCGAGCTCGCCCGCGTTCTCGAGGCCACCGCCATTGCCGGTCGCCTTGCCGTTCTGGATGTTGACGCCGCTAATTGATCCGAACACGCTTGAGCTCCCCTGCAGGACCCGGTCGTTCGTCACCGCGCCGTTGCCGTCGATGGTCGTCTGGCCCCCCCCGGTCGCCACGATGTTGATGGTGTCGGTGGGGAGGGTGAGGAGATCGAGATCACCGAGGACGTTGGTGTCGTCGACCCCGGCCCGGCTCAGCATGTAGGTCCCGGGACCGAGGTTGATCGTGTCGTTGAAGCTACCTGCCGGGCAGCCCCCGGTCGCCTGGTTGTTGTTGGTGGCCGTGACGGCCTCGCGCAGCCCACATGAGCCTGGGACCGGCCCGTCGAACTGGTCGGCCGATGTGTTGACGGTCAGCGTCTGCGGGCCAGGCGGCTGAACCTCGACCGCACCCATGTCGCAGCGGCCCTCCTGCGGACGGGCGATGTTGCGTGCGTCGGTCGTCTCGCACAACGTGCCGACGGCGGGAGCGCCGGCGTATCCGCGGTTGATCGCGGGACTCATGCGGTTCGGCAGGCGGGTGAATACGGGCCCACCGTTGTCCGCGAGAGCGGCAAGGTTGGCCGGGATCTCCGCGTGGTCGGCGCCGATCACATCAGTCCCGTTGTTGACGGGCTGCGAGATCGTGCAGAAGTTGTTCGTGCCGATCAGGTTGTTGTTCCCCGAGGTGATGGTGCCAGAGCACTCGCTGAGCTCACCCCCGGAGTTGCTGCCAGCGAGGATCGTGTTGGTGATGTTGACCGTGCCAGAGCTGAGGTTGGCGATCCCCGCCCCCAGGCCCTCGGTGCTGCTGTCCACGATCGTGCTGTTCCTGATGAAGCTGCCGTTGGCGCTGTTGTAGGCGACGCTGCCGCCGTTGCCGTCGGAGTGGTTGCCCGACGCCGTCACGTTGGTGAGGCTCAGGGTCGTGCCCGCGCCACTGTAGATGCCGCCGCCATCGCCCACCGCGCTGTTGCCGTCTACCGTCGCTCCGATCAGGTTGAGCGAGCTGCCCGAGACGTTGTCCAAGATCCCGCCCCCCATGCCGGCGGTCGAGCCTCCGGTGATCCTGATTCCACTGATGGTCAGCGAGTTCCCTGATGACCCGCCCACCTCGATCACGCGGTCGCCGGCGGGAGCCACGATCTTCGTGTCCCCTGTGCCCGCGCCCGTGCTCCGGATCGCGACGGAGCCGAGAAGATCGAGATCGTTCACGCCGTTGTTGGCGCTGGGCTCCGAACCGCTGAGGTTCAACGTGTAGGTCTGCCCGGCGACGAGATCGATGCTGTTGCCCGCGAACGGATCGGGGGCCGTGCAGCCGGAAAAGCCCGTGAGGGTGTTGACGGACTGGACCGCCTCGCGCAGCGAGCAGGTGCCGTTGTCGATCCCGAATGTGTCCAGAGTCGTTGTGATCGGGATCGCCGTCGCGCTCGCCGCCGGGGCGAACCCGACCACTGCGATCAGCGTGGTTGCAACACCCAGCGCGAGCCTCTTAAGCATCTCCTTCTCCCTCTGTTTGGTGAGCCACCGTCGCAACCTGCGGATACGCGCTTATCAACCCCTCATCGCGCCAGGTGGCGGTCTACATAACCGTGCGGCCGTCTGATCCAGGCACGGATGCGGTGCGTACCACGGGAATACCACGTTGGCACTCAGCGTTCGGGATACAGCTTGCGGTACGGCCTCCAAGTCCATGTCGCGCCGGTCGGATAGAACTGCACGCAACCGCCTTCATGCAAAGCAGTTCCAACGGCTCCGCGGAGCCGTGTTCCCTTGCGCGAGAAGCGAGCGCCACCGCCGAGCTAGGCGTCCGGGGCAGTCCTCGCGAGCCGTCTCAGGAACCCGCGGGTAACCGCCCGGTGGATGCGCTGCTGGGTTTGTCCGTAGATCCAGATGCCGACCCGCGCGAACGGCCCGTGCCGCGCAGCCACGGGCAGAAGTTCCGCACGTCAAGACGACACACTTGACCCTTCTCGCCACCTGCACCTGACCTCTCCCTTGGGTGCCCGATAACGGGCCAGCTCGTTGGACCCGAGGCACCTCACACCGATCTGGCGAACCTGTACGACAAGGGACGCTCAAGACAAGTCCTAAATCGCTTCCGCCCTCCATGCAGAGCGCCGTTTCTCGTCCAAAGCACCTACTGCGACAGCCGGGCGGCTTCGAGGGCCTGCTCGCGGTTGAAGAACATCTCCACCCGAGCCAGCTTTCCGTCGCGGCCTCGCGCCACATAGAAGACCTCGAAGTCCATTTCGATGCCGCTTTCTCGGCCCCGACCTCGATGTCGGGTCACGCTCACGGCTACCTCGTCGCCTGCGTCCAAGATTTCGATGAGGTCCATGCGGAAGTCCTCCCACTGGTTGGGCCAGTCCTCCATAGCCTCGGCGACTGCGCCCCGGCCCTCATAGGTCTTGGCGTCGGGAACCTCAGGTGGCTGAACCAAGACCAAGTCCGGCGTGGTCATCCCGTCAAAAGCGGCCATTTCGCCGCGCTGCGCTGCCTCGAACCCGAGCCGCACCAGATCAACCCACTCCTGTGACATCAGGCCGTTGAGTATCCCGGCTAACGGCTCACCTGGAAACTGTCGCTTCCCATGCAAAGCAGGACTGCTTCTCGTCCAAAGCGGCGCTTTCGGGGGTCCGCGTACCGGCAGCCAGACCTCCTATTTCACGCGAAGGGACCAGCGGTTGGACTCCCCAAGGAGAGCGCTGCTTCGGTGCGAGAAGCGGAAGCGCATCTGACCCGAATCGAGTCGGGTCGCGCTCCCTTGCATCCGCTTAGGCAACGGGCGGTAGAGTCGCGGCACTCGACTCAGGAAAGGTAACTATGCATATCGTCGTAGAGCACCGGATCACCGATCTGGAGAAGTTCTCTTCAATGGACGCCGCGGAGGTCGCCGGCGGGGGCGGGCCCGGTTTCAAGTTGCGGCAGTTCCTCCCGCCCCAGGACGGGTCGGTAGCAACCTGCTTGTGGGAAGCGGACTCGATCGACTCGCTCCAGGAGTGGCTCGATCCGGCGACCGCCGGCGTGACCGAGAACACCTACATCGCGATCGACGATGAGAATGCGATCGGCCTTCCGGAGGCTGCTGCGGCGGGCGCGTAGTACGGCGTCCGAGCGGCACTCGTAGCTCAAGCTTCCGCTTCTCCTCGAAAAACCGCCGCTTTCCATTCAAAGCGCCGCTTGCAAAGCGGCGGATTGAAATCGCACGCCTGAACGGGAGCCATTAGGCTCGAGGCACGGTGACTCCGGCTTCGACGGAAGCGATCAGGTGGGGGCCCTCAGCGTGCGCTTCCTGGTCGAGGCGGCTGATTCGAACGGAAGCGCGAGCGTCTTCGAGTGCTTCGTTCCCGCCGACAGCAAGATGCCGGCGCCGCACAGTCACGACGCGTTCGAGGAGACGATCTACGGGCTCGAGGGCACCACGACTTGGACGGTTGACGGCCGGACGCTCGACATTCGCCCTGGCGAAGCCTTCTGCGTACCTCGCGGCGCAGTCCATGGATTCGACAACCACGGGACCGAAGACGCCAAGTTCCTGGCGATATCCAGCCCCGGCGTCATGACGCCGGACTACTTCCATGAGATTCACGAGGTACTGGCGGCAACTCCCGGGGGCCCGCCGGACCTGGCGAAGATCGCGGAGGTCATGCGCCGGCACGGCCTAACGCCTGCGCCACCCGCCAGCTGACGCGCCTCCACCACTGCTTTCCATGCAAAGCAGGTCCCGCAACGCCCGAAAAGACGGCCTTATGGAACTGCTCGATGGAGGGGCAAGGCGCGAAAGGGCCACCACTACTACTCCTGCTCCTACGCGGACGACTACGGCGAACTCCCGAGCACCGCAAGTAGGGCAAGCTCGTCGGCACCCGAAGGCCGGGCGGACGATCGAGATCTCGGCCACCGACTCCGAGGCGGTCGCCGACGCCTTCGAGAAACAGAAACCTGCCTAGCGGTGTCGCGGAATAGCCGCTTGGAATGGAAAGCAGCTGTTCGCAAGTAGCCGCGAGATACTGCGTGGGCGATGTCGGAGGAGAACGTCCGGGCTTTTAGGGATTGGGTGGATGCCTACAACAGAGGCGACAAGCATGCCTGGACAAACCTCATGGATCCCGAGCTTGAGACGCTTCCCCTTCCTGAATGGCCCGAATCCGGTCCCCTCATCGGCCCGGATGCCGCTTGGGACTTCTACAAGCACTTCGAGGAGATGTTGCCTGCAAGGGAGGCGTACGAGATCACTGAGCTGATCGACGCCGGAGACAGCCTCATCGCCTGTCAGGAGGCGCCGATGCGTGGCCGAGCAAGCGCCGCGGAGGTCGGCTTCAAGCTCTGGGCCGTACACAAGCTTCGCGACGGTCGGATCAACCGAACACAGTGGTTCAACGAGCGGAGCGAGGCCCTCGAAGCCGCCGGGCTGCGGGAGTAGGCGATGTCGCAGGAGAACGTCGAGACCCTCGGCGCCTTCTACGAGGCGTATACCCGTCGGGGTGAGATCGACGACGTCCTCCCGTACTTGGATCCGGAAGTTGTCCTCCGTCCCGGCGTGCGGCCTCCCGACGACCCGAACGAGGAATATGTCGGTCGTGAGGCGTACCGGGAGTTCTGGGTGTCTATCGTCACCGGCCCCTGGGAGGCGGTGGTCGTGGAGCCGAAGGAGGTGGTCGAGGCCGAGGACGGCCGCGTTCTCTCCGTTGATCTCTGGCGCTTCCTAGGCAGGGACGGCATCGAAATCGAGAGAGAGCTCCCGACCCTGTTCACCTTCCGAGGCGGGCTGATCGCGCGGATCGACGGATTCACCGAAAAGAGAGAAGCCCTCGAAGCCGCCGGGCTGTCGGAGTATACAGCTTCTGGCAGTCGCTCGCCTTGGGGTGTGATCTGACGAAGGCCGCGCGGAACTGTTCGACCCTGTCTCGACGGGTCTCGTCCCCGCTGAGTCCCGTCGCCAACCGAGCGTGCCCCTGCGGCAGTTGACCTGTTCCCCACCAGACGAGTAGGTTTGTGCCGGGCGCGATGGCGCCGAGCCTCGACCCCGTCTGCGCCTCACAACTAGCGAGGGCCTTGACCGGCCCCGGAAATCGCAAGTCAGGAGCCGCAGATGGAATCCTCAGCCTCGACCAAGCAGACCGCCGCCGATCCGGGCACGTCCAAGGATGGGGCGATTCGACCCTTCAGCATCGAGGTCCCACAAGAGGAACTCGACGAGCTGCGCCGACGCATAACCGCCATCCGCTGGCCCACCAAGGAGCTCGTCGACGATCGCTCGCAGGGCATGCAGCTCGAGACGATGCAGGAGCTCGCTCGGTACTGGACGACCGATTACGACTGGCGCAGGTGCGAGGCGAGGCTGAACGCGCTGCCGCAGTTCAAGACCGAGATCGACGGCGTCGACGTCCACTTCATCCACGTGAAGTCGCCGCACGAGGACGCGCTTGCCGCTGATCATGACTCACGGCTGGCCCGGCTCGATCGTCGAGCTGCTCGAGGTCATCGGCCCGCTCACCGACCCGACCACGCACGGCGGAAGCGCCGAGGACGCGTTCGACCTGGTGCTGCCGTCGATCCCCGGGTACGGCTTCTCCGCCGAGCCGAGCGAGCTCGGCTGGTACGTCCGGCCGCGTCGCGGAGGCCTGGGCCGAGCTGATGCGCCGCCTCGGGTACACCCGCTACGTCGCTCAGGGCGGCGACGTGGGCGCCGCGGTCACTGACGCGATGGGGCGCCAGGCACCCGAGGGGCTGATCGGCATCCACACGAACCTGTTCGTGCCGGGGCTGGCAGGCACCGACGCCTTCCCGAAGAACACCGAGGAGGAACGCGCCGCGGTCGAGGCGGGGGCGACGTTCCGGGCGACCGGCTTCGGCTACTTCCTCGAGCAGGCCACGCGGCCGCAGACGATCGGGTACGCCCTACTGGATTCACCGGTCGCCATGGCGGCCTGGATGCTCGACCACGACACTGACAGCTACTACAAGATCGCGAGCGCCTTCGTCGAGGACCAGCCCTCGGGCAATCTCACCCGGGACCACATCCTCGACAACATCACGCTGTACTGGCTCACCGGCACCGGGGCCTCGGCGGCCCGGTCGTACTGGGAGAGCGGACAGGCCACGGCTCGCGCGGCCGGCCAGGCTCCACCGCCGGTCAAGGTCCCGGTCGGATTCACCCAGTTCCCCGGCGAGATCGTCGCGGACCCCTCGCAGCTGGGTCGAGCAGGCCTACCCGACCCTGACCTACTTCAACAAGGTCGACCAGGGCGGGCACTTCGCCGCCTGGGAGGAGCCGGAGCTCTTCTCGGCCGAGCTCCGGGCCGCGTTCAGCTCGCTGCGATGACCGGCCGACGGTCATCTCCCCGAACGCGGCGAGGTCGCGCCCGGCGTTGCTGACGGGATTGGCCTTGCGACACGGTCCCATAGAAGGCGACCACTAAGGAGGTCCAAGATGGAAGCCCAGACCGATGCCACCGACACCCAAGAGGCCCGCCAAACGGTCGCGAGCTACCCAACGTATGCAGAGGCCCAGCGGGCCGTCGATTCGCTGTCAGACGGCGGCTTCCCGGTGGAGTTCGTCGAGATCGTTGGGTACGACCTACGGCAAGTCGAGCGCGTCACCGGTCGGCTCACCACCGCGACCGCGGCGGGTGCAGGCGCGGCCAGCGGTGCCTGGTTCGGCTTGTTCATCGGATTGCTGGTCGGCTTGTTCACCACCGGCCCGGCGTGGCTCGGTCTGGTGCTCGGCGGACTGCTCATCGGCGCGCTTTGGGGCGCCGTGTTCGGCTTCTTCGCGCACCGGATGACGCGAGGGCAGCGCGATTTCACGTCCGTGAGCAACCTCGTCGCCGGCCGTTACGAGCTGACGGTTGCCGGGGACCACGCTCAACGGGCGCGCGAGTTGCTCGGAGCGCAGAAGTAACCGCTTTCGGCGAAAAGCGGCGCCGTCATGGAAAGCGGTAGCACCGGACGTGGTAGTCGCCGATCGGTTCGCTCCTCCTCCCCGCAATTGGGTTCGAGCTAGGATCGGGACCAGTCGGTCCGCAAGAGGGTCGGTCTCGCGCGCCCAGCCTCTCCTAGCGCGGGACGGACCGGGGCAAACGCCAGCTGGTCGCCGCCGAAGGACTGCGGATAGGCAGCGACCGAATACCCTCCTGCGCTAGCGCGCGGTTTCTGGCGAAGGTCTTCCGGCGCCTCCAGCTCGAAGCGGAGCAGCTCCACCAGCCGATCCTCTGGAGCGGGCTCCTCCAGCATCGAGAGGCACTTCGTGTAGTGCCTGGAGATCCTCTACGACAAGGCCGGGCGGACGATCGCGATCTCGGCCACCGTCTCCGAGGCCGTCGCCAACGTCTTCTAGAAGCAGAAAGCCCTCCCGAAGGAGAGCTCTCTGGTCTTATTGAAAGATATAGCGGGGGCCCGATTCGTTTCTCGCTACGACCGTCCCCGGATTCGAGAGACCAACCGCCACCCACCCTGAAGAGCCCGGCTTTTGTTTCATGCGGAAGCGGCATTCCGACCCAGCGCGAAGAGTGCCGCTTTGCATGGAAAGCAGTACTCCGCCGAGAGATACTGCGTGGGCGATGTCACGGTTGACAGCCCCCTCAGGGTCGTAGTGTCGGGTAACTACCCGAATCGGCCCCGGCGATTGTTTGAGACGTGCTCCTGAGGCCCATTGATAGGGAGGTAAGCAATGAGCATGAAGCCATTGCTCGCGGTTGCCGTCTGTACAGCCGCCCTCGATAGGGCGCCCGCCACGGGGCTACGGATCTGGCACTGGCCCCGACGCAGGACTGTGGGATGAGAGGAATTTCGAAGCGATCGGTGGGGCTGCTGGCGTGCGCGGCATGCTTGGCTGCCCTGCCGGGCGGCGCCGCGGCCAAGACCAGGTCGCCGTCGGTCGACCTCTCGAGCGCCGATCACTGCGACTTCATCGGCCAGCAGCAGGGGTCGCTCTGCCTGCTGCCATTCCCCGACGACTACTACGCGGTCCCCGATGTCAGCACGGCGACCGGGCTGCGCATCAACCTGAAGACCGAAGCGACGCCTCCAAACCTCGCCGGCCAGCGGATCGACACCGCCCCCTACAACCTCAACGATGGCTTCAGCCCCGGGCAGACGATCGTCGTCAAGGTGCCGGGGCTGAACAGCATCGCCGCGATGCAGAGGACCGGCGCGGTGCCGATCAACCACATCGGCGAGTACGCGCGCCCGGATCAGCCGATCGTGGTGATCGACGCGACGACCGGAGAGCGCTGGCCGATCTGGTCGGAGATCGATTCCAACGCCACCGACCCGGACTGGGTCGCGCTGCTCATCCACCCCGCGGTGGACTTCGCCGCCAAGCACCGCTACATCGTCGCCCTGCGCGACCTGCGGACTGCCGGCGGCCGGGAGATCCCGGCCCCCAACGGCTTCCTCTATTACCGCGACATGCTGCGCTCAAAGGCTGCGGTGATCAACCAGCGCCGCCACCACTTCAAGAGCATCTTCAAGACGCTCCGGAAGGCGCACATCAAGCGCAAGGACCTCTACCTCGCCTGGGACTTCACTGTCTCAAGCGACCACAACATCGCCGCCCGGATGCTTCACATCCGCAACGACGCCTTCGCCCAGCTCGGCGACACCAACCTCGCGGACCTCGCCGTGGCTGGAGCAGCGCCGCAGTTCAGCGTCAGCAGCGTGCAGAACCTCACGGCGGCCCAGAGCCCCAACGTCGCCCGCCTCGTGCTGGGAACGTTCACCGTGCCCTGCTACCTGCGGCCCGACTGCGCGCCCGGGGGCGCCTTCCAGCTCGATTCCAACGGGCTGCCGACTCGCAACGGCAACTGGACCGCCAACTTCGTCTGCATCATCCCCCGCGCCGCGATCGATCCCGGCGCCAGGCCGTCGCGCCCCTCCCTTCACGGACATGGCCTGCTGGCCAGCGCCTTGGAGGTCACCTTTATCAACCAGCAGACGCTGGCGCAGTTGGCCGACATCACCTTCTGCGCCACCGATGAGATCGGCCTCTCATCCGCCGACCTACCGACCGCGATCTCGTTCCTGCAGAACCTCTCCAACTTCCCGAAACTGGGAGACCGGGTGCAGCAGGGACTGCTCGATGAGCTCTTCCTGGGGCGGTTGATGATCCACCCCAACGGCTTCCTGAGCAACGGGGCCTTCCACGTCGACGGAACCCCGGGCTCGCCGGGAGTCATCGACCCCACGCGCCTCTATTACAACGGCAACAGCGACGGCGGCGTCCTCGGCGGAGCACTGACCGCGGTGGCCCCCGACTTCACCCGCGCTTCGCTCGGGGAGCCGGCGATGAACTACTCGGTGTTGTTCAACCGCCGCCGATCGACCGACATGGACCCCTTCCCGCTGGTCCTCGATCCTGCCTACCCCGACAAGCTCAGCCAGCAGCTCGGCCTGTCGCTGATCCAGATGCTCTGGGATCGCGCCGACTCCAATGGCTACGCGCACCGGATGACAACCGATCCCCTACCCAACACCCCGCCGCACAAGGTGCTGCTGGACGTTGCCTTCGGCGATCACCAGGTCACCACCTGGCAAGCGGACGTCGAGGCGAGGACGATCGGCGCCGCCGCGCACGCGCCGATCCTCGATCCCGGCCGCTGGCCGGGCGTCGACCAGCTCTGGGGCATCCCGCGGATCGGCAGCTACCCGTTCGGCGGCTCGGCGATCTTCTACTGGGACATCGGCCCGATCCGCCCGGATCCGAACAATCCGCCGAACACGATCGGCACCGACCCGCCACCGCTCACCAACACGCCCAACCTCTCCGGCCAGAACCCGCACGTGGCGCCACGCGCCGCGCTCGCCGAGCAGCAGCTGGTCTCGAGCTTCCTGCAGCCCAACGGCGTGATCGTCAACACCTGCGGCACCGGGCCCTGCTACGCAGGGACCTGGACCGGTCCCTAGAGGCTTCGCACCGACCAAATGGAGAGGCTCTACTCCCGCAGCCCGGCGGCTTCGAGGGCTTCCTGGCTGTCGAGGTATTCATGGATCCGCGCGATCTTCTCGCCCCGGAGCGTGAATACCACCGCGTAGGACGGGGTTTCCAGGTCGATGCCAGTCGCGTCAGAGCGGCCCGCCAGACGTACGAACGCGACTACGAGATCGCTCCCCGCATCGAGGATGCGATCGAGTTCCCAACGCAGATCAGGAAACGACTCGGCCCAAGACGTCAACCACGCGCGAACGTCGTCGTGCCCCCGGTGTACGGAGTACTCCGGGTCGGATTCCACCGGGACCCATTCGATATCCGGGTGCAGGAGCGCCATCTGGGAATCCACGCTGGTCTGTTCGTCCCGTTCGCAGAACCGCCGCACCACCTCCACGTTCTGCTCCGACATCGCCTACTCCTCAAGCCCGGCGGCTTCGAGGGCCTCTCCACGATCGAGGAAGATTTGAATGCGCCTGATCTTGCCCTCCTCGAACTCGTAGACGTTCCCGGTCTCAGCCGGGGTGGGCAGGCCGCTCGCGCGCCCGTGAGCGGTTATACGCACGAAGGCAAGGACTCTCTCCGCGCTCAAGCCCTCGAGGCGTTCAAGGTCAAGCCGAAAGTCGGGACCCGCGTCCTCGATGTCGGCGAAGAACCGCCGGATGCCATCAGCTCCTTCGTACACGCCCGCGACTGGCGACACTGGCGTTTGCAACTGGATGTCCTCGGTGCAGCAAGCGAGGTAGCCGTCGATGTCCCGCTCATTGATTGCCGCGAGCGCCCTCTCGACGATCTCGACGTTCTCCTCTGACATCGCCCACGCAGTATCTCGCCGGGGAGTACTGCTTTCCATGCAAAGCGGATAGCTGCTTCTCGTCCAAAGCGGCTATCGAGCCGCTATTTCCGCAGCCCGGCGGCTTCGAGGCCCACCCTTTGTCACCGCAGTCGCTCAGGTGTCAAGCGCAGACGACATGCGCTATGAGGGTCACGGGGACCCCGCTCCCGACCTTGAGCGCGGTGGCATGCCAGGAGGAGGTCCGTACGTTTTGCTGGAAAGACGCCACCGGGATCAGGTATTGCGAGGTGGTCAGGCCCTCCTCGGAGAATCCACCCCCGCCAGGGAGAAACCTGCCCCTGGCGGGCGTTGGGATCGTAGGTGTTGGCATGGCTGGCGTGCCGTCGAGCGTCGCCGTGGCCGAGGCGCGGCCCGAGTTCCGTATCGCACGCGCTTTCTCTTGGCGCAATAGACGTAGCTGGTCAGGCTGCTTGCCTGGTTCGAGAGCACCTTTGCCTCCCAACCCTTCTTGGTGGGCATCGAGGCGATCACGGTGTTGGACGCGCCGGCGGCCGTGAATGGCGGCGGGGTCGAGAAGCCGCCGGAGACCGTCTTGCCGGAGCGGCAGGGCGCCACGGTTGCGGGGCCGATCTGGGAGGTCCCCGCTGTAGCGACCGTCGAGCTGGCGTGCGTCGTCTTCGGCACCTCGTTCTGGCAATACAGGGAGAGCGTGAGGGTAAATGTGCCCCAGAGACTCTGAGCCGAGACGCGCCAGGAGCGCTGCCCCAGCTTGCGCGACTCGTAGACGAGGCCGCTGCCGCTCGGCGGCGACGGCGGGGCCCCATTGGTGAATCCGGGGACGACGCCGCCCAATCGAAACCGGCGCTGATAGCTCGCCACGGTCCCAGATCCGGCCGCATCGTCTTCGGACACGTGGCCGTTGCGGTTCGATCCCCGGCGGTCTCGGCGGAGCCGAAGGCCCACACCACCTGCACGAGCGGGTTCTTCTTCTCCGGATGCGCGGTCGCGGTCTAGAGGCTCCCGGCACCAGCAGCGCCAGCGCGATCAGGAAAGTGAAAGCAGTTGCTACTCCTCGTCGCATCAGCCTTTTCCTAAAGCTTCGAGACGGAATCGCTCCGTCGATAGTTCAAAACACCGGCAGTCGCCTGACGGAGCGGGCCAGGTGCGACTATTCGCCCACCCAGTATCTCGCTCAGCAGTGCCGCTTTCCATGCAAAGCGCCGGTATTCGTCCAAAGCGGCTATTTCCGAGCCAATTCGGGGCACCCTCTTCACCCGCCTGACCTTGCCTCAACAGCAACGTCATCTCGTGTGGATTCGTCCGGCCGTGGCTAGCAATTCCGGTTAGGGCCGCACTAAGTACAGCGGTCGCGTTCTCAGCCAATGGACAGGGAGGTCGGCGGATAACGTGCTCGGCGATGGGCTCCCTCCGCTCCCCGAGGGATCCCTCGGTCACGCACTAGAGTCGCTCGGCGTGCCCCGCCGACCACACCTCTCCGACGTCCTCAGCCTGCATCGGTTGCCCGGCGTGCCGGACGTCTTCCACCGCGTCCGGATCCCCGACGATCTCGATGCCGCCACCACCCGCGGCGCCGAGGAGGAGCCCGAGGCCGCTGGCCTGGACTCCGAGACGGTCGAGAGGATCTGGGAGGGAGCGGTCAACCTCTACCGAACTGGCGTCCACCCGGGCCTGTCGCTCTGCGTGCGCCGCGAGGGCAAGGTGGTGATCGACCGCGCGATCGGGCACGCCCGGGGCAACGGTCCCGACGACCCCGAGGACGTGCCGAAGGTCCCGATGAGGCCGGACACCCCCGCCTGCATCTTCTCGGCCTCGAAGGCGGTCACCGCGATGGTCGTCCACCAGCTCGACGAGAGGGGCCTGCTTCACATCGGGGACCGGGTCAGCGAGTACATCCCTGAATACGCCCAGAACGGCAAGGAGGGAACGACGATCGCGCATGTGCTGGCGCACCGCGCGGGCGTCGCCTCGATGCCCAAGGAGGCGCGGGAGCTCGACTCCCTGATCGATGCCGATCGGATCCTTCAGCTGATCTGCAAGTCGAAGCCGGCGATCCGGCCCGGCCGGCTGCTCGCCTACCACGCCGTCTCGGGGGGCTTCATCCTGGGCGAGATCGTCAAGCGGGTGACGGGCAAGTCGATCCGAGACGTGCTGGCGGAGGAGATCCTCGACCCGCTCGGCTTCAGGTGGGGCAACTACGGCGTCGCGGAGGAGGACGTCGGCGAGGTGGCGCCGAGCTATGTCACGGGGCCGCCCCTGTTGCCGCCGCTCTCGACGCTCGCCACGCGTGTGCTCGGCGCGCCGCTAGACGAGGTGGTCGAGGCCTCCAACGACGCCCGCTTCCTGACCGCCGTGCTCCCGTCGGCCAACCTGGTCACCAGCGCCAACGAGCTCGGCCGCTTCTTCGAGATCTTCCGGGCCGGGGGCGAGATGGACGGCGTGCGGGTGATGCAGGAGCGGACGATCCGGCGGGCGCTTACCGAGCAGTCCCACCTGGAGATCGACTTCTCCCTGATCTTCCCGACCCGCTTCTCCTACGGGCTGATGCTCGGCGCGGACTTGGTGAGCCTCTACGGCCGCGACACCGACCTTGCCTTCGGCCACCTCGGGCTGATCAACATCATGGGCTGGGCCGATCCCGAGCGCGCGATCTCGGTCGGGCTGATCACCACCGGCAAGGCGATCGTCTACCCGGAGCTGCCGCGCTTCTACGGCGTCATGTCGCGGATCTCGAGCGAGGTGCCGAAGATCGAGGAGCCCGGCTGGCTGAAAGGCTAGGCGGCCTCTCCGCGCCGCGCAAGACCGCCGGCGTAGTGGAGATCCCGCTGCAGGGCCACGGTCGCACGATCGCGATGGACGGGCAGGTGATCTGGCAGAGCGGACACGCGATCGGCCGCTCCCACGCCCAAGCGTCATGCCGACGTCGTCAAGCTGAAGAAGGTAACGGGCGCGCACACCTTCGCGGTGGGAGCGTAAGACCGCTGCTTCCATGCAAAGGGTTGCTTTTCGTGGCGGTCTCAAACTGCCGCCGCACCACCCGAGAGGGTCAGCGACTCGCTGACCAACGAAGGAGGTGCGGTGATGCCAAAGGGCTACGGCCTGAGCGAGGCGACGAAGGACGGGATCTGGGAGCTGCGAGCGGAGGGGCTGAGCGATCGCGAGATCGGGCGCCGGCTCGGCCTTGCCCGCCCGACCGTGAGCAGCCACCTGGCGAGAACGGGAGGGATCCGGCCGAGGGCGCGCAGGCGCCCCGAGAAGTGCCTGACCCTGGACGAGCGCGAGGAGATCTCGCGCGAGATCGCCCGCGGGCGCTCGGCCCGCGCCATCGCCCGGGCGCTTCGACGCTCCCACACGACGATCGCCCGTGAGATCGACCGCTGCGGCGGCCGGCGGCGCTACCGCGCCCACCAAGCGGACCGCGAGGCTTGGCGCCGCTCACGACGGCCGCGGCCGACCAAGCTCGAGCTCTGCCCGCAGCTGCGCCGGCTCGTCTCAGAGCGGCTGCGAGAGGACTACTCCCCCGAGCAGATCGCGGGCTGGCTCAGGCTCCAATACCCCGACAATGAGGCGATGCGGGTCTCTCACGAGACGATCTACCGCGCCCTCTACGTCCAGGCGCGGGGGACGCTCAAGCGAGAGCTCACCCGGCACCTGAGGACGGGGCGAGGGCGGCGCTTTGCCCGCTCGCAGTCGTCAAAGCGCCAGGGCCAGGGCAAGATCGCCGGGATGGTGATGATCTCCGAGCGCCCGCCCGAGGTGGAGGACCGAGCGGTCCCCGGCCACTGGGAGGGAGACCTCCTGATGGGCGGAAGGACGAACGCGATCGCGACCCTGGTCGAGCGCTCCACGCGCTACTGCCAGCTCGTCGCCCTGCCCGAGGGGACCGGCGCCGTCGAGGTCGCGGATGCGCTCAAGGCGAGCATCACACGCTGCCGGCCCAGCTTCGCCGCTCGCTCACCTGGGACCAGGGCTCGGAGATGGCAGAGCACCGGCGCTTTTCGGTCGAGGCCGGCCTGCCGGTCTACTTCTGCGACCCCCGAAGCCCCTGGCAGCGGGGCTCGAACGAGAACACCAACGGCCTCCTTCGCCAGTACTTCCCGAAGGGCAAGAGCCTCGCCGGGGTGAGCCAGGAGCGCCTCGACGAGGTCGCTGCAAAGCTCAACCATCGACCGCGCCAGACGCACGGCTTTCGGACCCCGGCCGAGAGCTCGCCGAGCTGATCGACGGCCTCGATTGGTCGGCGCCAAGCGCTGACTCGCTTCGGCCTGCGGCTCGCTCGACAGCGATCGGACCAGGTGAGACGATGCGACACGTCAGGGGTGGTGCATTGACCGGTTGAGGTCAAGGTCCAAAGCGGCTATACCGGGAGTCCTCGTCCTAGCGGCCGAAACGTCCGCTTTCACGCGGAAGAGAGCATCGAACCCTTCAAGCCAACGAGCTGGGTCCCCACGAGCTGCTGCGTAGTGGCCTACGGCATGACGGTGAACGGCCGCATCATGTCGTTGTCTTCGTGCTCGACGATGTGGCAGTGGTAGACGTAGGTCTGCGGTGCCGTCACGCCGGTCGGCAGCTCGAACCTTCGCCCGGATGGTGGTGAAGTAACCGGGGTTCGCCTTGACCGTGTCCTTGAAGCCGCGCTCCTCGGGTCGGGCGGCCCATCGGCCCGGTGGCGAACGGGCTCGGGTCGATCCCACCGGGAACGCCGATCGCGCCCTCGTAGGCCTCCTCATAGGCCTGCGACATCGAACGGCGTCCGACCGACACCTGGAAGGTGACGAGATGGATGTCATCGGTGGGTGTCCCCGGTCAAGTTAACGTAGACCCAATCCTCGACAGTTCCGCCTCGGCGTCTCGGTCGCCGGAGGCCTCATCGAAGTGCACGCCGTTCAGGTTCAGGAACCAGGTCGGCTCGTCCGACGTCGATCTCGTTCAGCGTGATGAAGCGCGTCTCTTGACCGGATTGGGCAGGTAGGCCTGGCACGCCCCGGCAGGCTCGCTGGGATCGTGGTCGGCCCCGGCTGGCTGACCGTCGTCCCGACCCGGATCTGCATCACCTGCTCCAGTGAGGGGGCCGGAGTCGACACCGGCTTCGGCGGCTTGTGGTTCTTCATCATCAGCGTCGCGCCCGGCGAACTTGGCTGAAGTCGACGAGCACGTCGGCCCGCTCGGCCGGGGCCAGCACCAGCTGCTTCACCGGCACCGGCACGTCCCACATGCCGCCCTCGGCGCCGATCTGCCAGAAGCGCGCCCCGCCGATATCGAGACTCAGGATCCGCGCGTTGCAGCCGTTCAGAATCCGGAACCGGTACATCCGCGGCTCGACGTCCAGGAACGGCCAGACCTTGCCGTTGACGAGCATCACGTCGCCGAAGTACTCGCCGATCCAGGTCGCGCCCGGGATGTCGCTGGTCGGGTAGAGGAACGTCCCGTCCGGGTTGAACTGGCGGTCCTGGACGACCAGCGGGATCTCGAGGCGCCGCCGGAATGCCGATCGGGTTCGGCTCGGTGCCGTATCGAACTCGTCGCGCAGGATGTAGACGGCCGCCAGCCCGGCGAAGACGTTCAGACGCGTCGCGCCCAGACCGTGATCGTGGAACCACGAGCAGCGACGCCGGCATCTGCGGCAGCTGGTTGGTGTAGAAAACGGTCTGCGTCTCGCCGGGGCCGAACCCGTTCGGCGTCACCGCAGGATTGCCGTCGCTGTCGGCCGCGACGAAGGCGCCGTGGAGATGCGTCATAAGCCGCACCTGGTTGCCGAGAGGCGTCAGCCGCGTGTCCACGGGAATCCAGGCAGGATACGTCCGCAGGTAGCGGATGCGTGTAGCTGCACGTCAGCGGGGTGCCGCTTTGTGCGACCACCGCCATCCCGAACGAGCCCGCCTGGCCCGCCAGACCGGAGCCATCGTCATAGGCCCACAATGGAGTCGGTGGCAAGGTGGGGATGGAGCTGCCGACTGATCTCCTTTTGGGTGGACGAACAGGTGATTGGCGTCGGTCGGCGTGGCGACGACGATGCCGGCGCCGGGGAACGGCAAGGGCTCGAGGAACTTCGTCAGCTTGCCGACCGTGGCGGCCCGCGCCACCGAAATCCGCGCGCCCCACGGAAAAGCCAGCGCCACACCCGCACCCGCGCCGTACCGCAAGAACCGCCGACGCGTCATCCCCTGCATCTCTGCCCAAAAAAAAAAAAAAAAAAAAAAAAAAAAACCGAGCAGCAAGCGCCTCGAACGCCTTCCGCACGATCTCCACGTTCTCCTGCGACATCGCCTACTCCGACAGCCCAGCGGCTTCGAGGGCTTCGTCTCGGTCCTGAAACCCTCTCCCTGCGAACGCCTTGCCCCCCCGCAGGGTCCACCTACATGGGCCACGTGCGTCCGCCACTCTCATTCGCCACGGCCCAGCTCCTTACGGCCCAGCACGACCACCCATGATCTCCTGCCTCGATCAGCTCGCGTATCTCAACGCGGGCCTCCTGGAACTCGTCCCAGAAACCCGCTCGCTCCAAGACTTCTTTCTCTGGCCCCCGACCCCCCGGACACGCCCACGGCGCCGGGGATCGTTCCGGTCGCCACGTACTCGAATGTTGGCGCGACGTCGGCGACCATGCCGTCGAGGTCGCCTCGGCTGAACGCCTCATAGGCTCGGCGAACCACCTGCACGTCTCTTCCGACATCGCCCACGCAGTATCTCGCGGCTTAGCGAAAGCGCCGCTTCTCGTCCAAAGCGACTATTCCCACGCAGACCGGCAGCTTCGAGGATGTCTCAGTACCACTTGCCCCGGGCGAAGCCTCCGAAGGCGATCAGTCCGATCAGCACGATGATCAGCCCGATTACGAGGCTCCAGAACAGCGCCACCACGATCCCGATGATGACGAGGATGCCTCCGAGGGAGATACCGCCAATGCCGCCGCCGCGACGTTCCGGTGTGGCCATGGTTGCCTCCGTTCTAGGGGATGCGGCGAGCCTACTCCGACAGCCCGGCGGCTTCGAGGGCCTTGTCCTTACTTTCGTAGAGCCGCAAACGGGTCGCCAGGCCTTGCCGCAGGGTCCACACGTGGATTGCGTGGTACTCAAGCGGAAGTCCCGTGCTCCTCGCCTTCCCGCTAAGGCACATCGGAACGACGATCTGGTCACCAGCGTCGATGAACTCCTCGGGGTCGCAGCGCAGGTTCTCAAACACCGCGGCCTGGCCCTCAATGAATTGCGTGAGCCCTTCGCGTCCGTGGAACGTGCCCTCCAGAACGCCCATCTCGACAACGATGTCCGGATCAATGCCCTCCATGAGCGGGAGAAGGTCCTCGCCGCTGGCGATGGCCGAGTTCATCGCCTCGTAGCTCTGCGCATCCTCTCCACGTTCTCCTGCGACATCGCCTACGCAGTATCTCTCGGACGGGTGCTGCTTTTCGTCCAAAGCGCTACTCCCGCAGCCCGGCGGCTTCGAGGGAATCGCCACCCAGCCCCAACGCGTAAAGGGCGCCCTTTGCGCTCAGATGGTCCTCCTGCCTGATGAACCGGCCATGCCGGAGCCAAAAGCAGTGATGGGTGTGGCCCTCGAGCACCAAGCCGCTCGTCCGTCCCGCCGCGTGAATGTCCCCGTGTATCAGGACGCGGTCATCGCCGACCGCTATGGCGTCCGCGACGGTGTATGCATAGGTCTCCCAAGCCGCGAGGTACTCGGAAAGGAAGGCGGCAATCTCCTCGTGGCCGTGGCATGGTCGCGCCTCCGGGAAGCCGCGCACGGGGTAGTAGTCGCCATCGGGCTCCCAGAACTCCGCAACCCGCGCCTGAACATCTTTCAGGTCTCTACTGAATACTTCCTCGAACCACCGCCGCACAACCTCGACGTTCTCCTCCGACATCGCCTACTCCGACAGCCCGGCGGCTTCGAGGGCTTCGGCGCGATGACGGAAGAGCTCCATCTTCCGCACCTTTCCGTCCCGGATCGTCCAGACGTTAAAGGCGTGGACCTCGACTGGGACGCCGCTCTCTCGCCCTCGGCCAGCTTGGCGTGTCAGAGTCAAGACGCGATTGTCTGGCGCTTCGATGAGTTCAAGGGGAACCAGGGTCAGATCGTCCCAGGCGCTTCGCAGGTCCTCCCAGAAACCAAGAAGCTCAAGCGGACCCCGGAGACGCTGGGGAAGGTCAGGCATGGTCCGCTCGTCGTGCCAGTTGAACTCGAACTGTGGATCGCCAAGTTCCAAGATCGTCTCTCTGCTCACTTCGCCCCGCATGAACCCGTTGAAGGCCTCAATGGCCTTACGGACAAACGCCAGGTTCTCCTCCGACATCTCCTACTCCCGCAGCCCGGCGGCTTCGAGGGCTTCACCGCGGTCGGTGTAAGTACGGAAGCGAGCGATCAGCCCACCGTGGAAGTGGGCGACCCACGCCGCAGATGTGTCGATGGCGGCACCGCTGTCCTGTCCCCTGCCGCGGATGTGTCCCAAGGCGAGAGCGGCGTCTCCGACGTCGCGAACTTCCTCGACCTCCCAGTGGAGGGACTCCCAGATTTCATCGACGGCCGCGCAGTACTGGGAGCCAGCGTCGTCGCCCCGATAGACAGTCCCTTCCAGGGCCGCCCTCACCGGCACGATCTCTGCGTCGCGAGCGAGAAGTGCATCGAATGCCGCGCCATCCCGTCGATTGAAGGCGTCTGTTGCCTCACGCAGCAACTCGACTTTCTGGACCGACATCGCCCACGCAGTATCTCTCGGCGGAGTACTGCTTTCCATGCAATGGGGGTATCCGGTTAGCTGCACCACTTTCAGCGCAGTTGTTCCGAAAACGGGGTATCCGGTTAGCTGCCCCGGCCGACGGTTGCCGCTTGGCGCGGAGGGAGAAGCCGAAGCAGCGCTGAGATCCGGCGTACCCGGCGGGTGCGGAGTGACCGTGATGTCGGCACCCTGGTCCTGCGGAAGCTCCACTCCGACCTTCTCGAGGACGGAGCCGAAACACCCAGGTGTCATTCACGCCGGGAAAAGCACGCCGGTGACGTCGCGAGACGTTCTGCGAGGTGAAGAGTGTGTCGAGGACAGGTTTGGCGAAGTTGTCGAGGTCGCAGGCCGGTCTAGCCAGATCCTCTGGAGTCATTCGAAAGATCACCTTGACGTCGAACTTGGTTTCCAAGGGCGGCGAAGGAATGGGGCATGCGGATAGGCGTCCGTCACGGCGTCGCGTATGGCCTCCCTCCAGCGGATTGCCTTGACGCGCGCTGGGTGTCCACGCACCCGAATCCGCCACGGGTTCGGGTAACATCGCGACTTGATCAATCGTCATCCCTTACTCCCGGGCAAATCCTCCCGAAGGTCGCGATGATCGGAGCATGGTCGCTGTAATCGGCCCACTCCGCCTGGTTGAGGGTTGCGTCATACATATGGACTGGCTGAGCGTAAACACAGAACCGCTACTTCGTAAGCGGCTGCTGCTCTGGACGCACAGCCCTAGCCGTCCCGGAGCCACCGCTTTGCGCGAGATGGAGCAGCTAACCGGATACCCCCGTTTCCATGCAAAGCGGATAGCCGCTTCTCGTCCAAGCGGTAGCCGGAGCTACTCCGACAGCCCGGCAGCTTCGAGACCCTCGGCATGACTGGGGAAATCGCGGAGAGTGATCAGCTTGCCGCGACGATAGGTGGCCAGCTGTGCGAGTTCACCAGTGAAGCGCAACCGGGTTGTCTGTCCCACGGTCGTGACTTCCCCCAGGGCGAGCACGGTCTCCCCGAGGTCACGGAAATCGTCAATTCGCGTTCTGGGCTGTTGGCTGCCCTTGAGGCTCTCCCAAGCCTGCCGGGCTCCGGCATGCCCGCGATAGACCTCCACGAGTGTTGACCATTCGACCTTAGGATCGAACTGGTCGATCCACGCGCCAAAGTCGTCACGGTTCCAGGCCTCCACGGCGCACTTGAAGCTTTCGACGTTCTCCTGCGACATCGCCTACTCCGTAAGCCCGACGGCTTCGAGGGCCTCGGCCCATTCGCCGTAGTCCTTGATGTGGGTGGTGAGGCCGTCTTGGACGGTCGACACGAACGCCACGGGAGCCTCGGCGTCGATCCCGCTCCCTTTTCCGATCATGTGGACTGTGCCCAGTCCCAGGACACGGCCTCCGAGATCGCGCACGTCGGGGAAGTCAAGCTCGAATACCTCCCAGGAGTCGGCGATGTCGGCAAGCAACCGCTTCAGGCCTTCATACCCTGAATAGTCGCCCTCCAGTGGACCGATCCGAGCCTCGAAGACGACGTCTGGGTGGAAGGTCTCCAACCAGCGCTCGACATCACCCCGGTTGTAGGCCTCAACGCCCGCCCGAAACCGATCGACGTTCTCCTGCGACATCGCCTACTCGTCGAGCCCGACGGCTTCGAGGGCTTCTTGACGATCCTCGAACCACTCTGCGCGAGCGACCAACCCGTCCTGGAAAGTGAAGACAACCCAGTAGTCGTATTCCACCTCGACGCCGCTCGACTTGCCGCGCAGCTCTCGACGCATGCGAGCTGCGATCCGGTCGCCGCCATCACTGACCTCGTCAAGCTCATAGGTGCCGGGCTCCCATTGCTCATCCACGGTCACGAGGAAGTCCCACACCGCATCGCGTCCCTGGACGTGTCCTTCCGGCCAGTCGCCTATGGGCACGACCTCGACGTCGGGATGAACGAGGGCGCGCCAGGCGTCCTTGTCGCCGCGTTCGAAGGCGGCCTGCGACCGACGCATCCGGGCGACATTCTCCTTGGACATCGCCTGCTCAGTATCTCGTGAAGACCGCTGCCTTCCATGCAAAGCAGCGCTCCAGGGCGGACTACTGCTTTTCGTCCAAAGCGGCTATTCCGATAGCCGGGCGGCTTCCAGGGCTTCGTCCGGATCGAGATCTGTCTCCATCCGGACGACCTTGCCGTCTTGGAGGGTCCAGATCACACCCGATCTGCTCCCCACCTCTACTTCGCTCCCCCTGCCCCGCGCTCGGCGCATCTCGATGACAATCACCTGTGGGTCGGCGTCGATGAACCGCTCCGGCTCGACGTGGAACTCTTCCCAAACCTCACCGACCTCCGTGCCGAGACGACGCAGCCCGTCGTGCCCCTCGTAGGTGTCCGGGTTAAACACCCGTCTGGTCATATCAATGACCACGTCGGGGGCGAACAGCTCGGCTAGTTCCGGAGTCGGCTTGCCTTGGGCCGCGAGGTTGAAAAGCTGCATCACCTTCTTGACGGTCTCGACGTTCTCCTCCGACATCGCCCACGGAGTATCCCGCCGCGAACCGCCGTCGGCGATCCGTACCGTGACGACCTCCAGGCCGCCGTTGGCCTCAGACGAGAGCCGCTATGCCAAGGCCCACTGCTGTCCAGAAAGCGACGGCGAGGACCGCGCCGCTGATCCAGACGGCGAACACCGGCCAGTCAACGCCCTCCCACCAGTGGCGGTAGAGCTGCTGCCTCGGTGCCCTCAGTGTCGCAACCCGTGATTCCTTAACCTGTGCCGAGCTGGGCATTCCCCTAATTCCAGTTTGAGTCGAGACGGGCGGCCGTTAGTGCCGCACACTCCAACCCTATTCGCAAGTGCGAGCCGCCGTCAATCCGGTAAAACCCACACACCTCAGCTACGGACGGATCTTTAGATTTCGCCTATTTAACCTGTCTCGTTCTTGTTCTAATAAGGCGTGCCGCCTATTTAACCTGTGTCGTTCTTCTTCTAATGAGGCAAGCGATCCCGTCGTGATCGCCGTCAAGAACGGCCACATCGTTCGACGCGCCCTGCCGCCAGCCCGGTTGAACCACGCCTGAGCCTGAGCCTGAGTGGCGAAACCTCTGCTTTCCATGCAAAGCAGCACTCTTGGAACCTGCTCGGTCCCGCCCTTTTGCGCGATAAGCGGCAGCGCACCTTCCGTTTCCGCTTCCGCCTTGCCTTCGGCTGCCCGCTCCCGGCATTCTCCAGGTAGGAATGAAACGGCTCTATCTCCTGCGCCACGCCGAGTCGAGCTGGGACGATCCGACGCTTGCCGACCACGACCGGCCACTCGCGCCTCGCGGTCGCCCCGCCGCGAAGGTCATGGCGAAGCACCTGGGGCGAAAGGGGATCGCCCCCGGGCTGGTGTTGTGCTCGCCATCGAGGCGCACCCGCGAGACGCTGACGCGGATCGCGCAGGGCCTGGGGAAGAATGCCGACGTCCGGATCGAAGCCGAGCTCTACGCGGCCTCCGCGGCCGTCCTCCTCGAGGTGCTGCACGAGGTGCCGGACGAGGTCGAGTCGGTGATGCTGATCGGCCACAACCCGGGGATCCAGGACCTCGCGCTGAGCCTTGCCCGCCCGGGCTCAAAGAGCGCGCGAGTCAGGAGCAAGTTTCCGACCGCGGCGCTGGCAACGCAGGAGCTCAACGGAACCTGGCGCGAGCTGGCGCCCGGGAGCGCCGAGCTGGTTTCGTTCGTGAAGCCGAAGGAGCTTTCGCGCGGCGCGGCAGCGGGGGCATGAGCGGGTACCCACAGCTGGCCGGAGTCGCGGCGCCGCGCTCGGAGTTCTCGCCAGGATCGCTCAGTGGGCGTAGGCTCGTCGCGTGACCGCGGAGCAGACAGCGCCGCCCGAGGTCGAGATCATCGAGGCGAGTGCGGATCGGCTCGACGACATTGAGTCGCTGTGGCGAGCCATGCACGAGTACCACGCCGAGGTGGCTGGCGAAGTCCGCGAGGTCGCCCCATTCCGGCGCGCGAAAGATTCCGGCGGCGGCGCAGGGGTGAGTTCGAGCGCTGGATGCGCGCTGGTGACGCCTGGCTGCTGATCGCCGAGCGCGAAGGCTCGCCGGTTGGTTTCGCCTTCTTCCGGATTTGCGAGGGCGATTGGAGCTTCGAGACCAGCGACGGAAGGGCGAGTCGAGGCGCTCTCGGTTGAGCCCGAGTTGCGCCGCTGGGGGATCGGCTCGCTGCTCATGGAGGAGGTCGAGCAGCGGCTCGCGGCCGCGGGCGTCGGCTTCATCGGGCTGGCCGTCATCGCCGGCAACGAGGACGCGCTGCGCTTTTACAAGCGCTGGGGGATGGCGCCATCCTATGTCCGCTGCCTGGGGCGGACGCTCCCGGGCGGCGGCCCTTAGCGGCCCCCCGCTGTTCACGGGCGCTAGCGGCGAGGAGTGCCGAAGGCCGGGCCGAGTGGCATGCATGACTACGAGAATTTTCGCGTTGAGGCGACGGAGTTCCTCGACACGGGCGACAACGTCGTTGTGATTGGGCGGGGGCGCTGCTTTGCATGGAAAGGGGCGCTTTCGACCTGGCGCTCGCTTCTCGCGCAGAGGAGGCACCAGCGAGGTGCCGGCCGCAGCGGCTTCTCGCACGCGCCCAGCCGAAGGACCGAAACGAGTCGGGAGGGACGTCTTCCCCCGCGAGCCGTTTGTCGGATGGCCGCTGGTCGCCGGTTGAGTAAGGTGCCTAGAGAGAGGAAGGAGTCGATGCCCGGGAAGATGTCGGAGATGTTCCGTCCTGGTCGTCGGAGCAACCGGCCGGACCGGCCGCCTGATCGTCGGGCGCCTGGAGTCGAGGGCCGGGTCTCCGTCCACGCCCTGGTCCGAGATCCGGCGAAGGGCCACGAGGTCCTTCCGCCGGACGTGCCGCAATTCGTTGGAGACGTTCGCCGTAGTGAGACGCTGACGGAACCGATGGCCGGCGCGCACAGTGTGATCAGCGTTGCCTGCGGCGGCGCGGAGCGGGACAACAGCCTCGAGATGGTCGACTACTGCGGCACGCGCCACCTCATCCAGCAGGCGAGTGCCGCGGACGTCGACCTCGTTGTTTTCGTCTCCACCATCTACGCCAGCCGTCCGGACCACTACGAAGATGTGGAGCCGACGAGCCTGGGATGGAAGGCAAGGGCCGAAGAGGTCATCCGAGGCTCTCGGCTTCCGTACTGCATCATCCGCCCCGGCTGGCTCACGGACGGGGATGGCGGTGAGCCGTTGGCCGTGTCGCAGGGCGATACGGTCGAAGGCCGGATCTCACGGGCGGACCTCGCCGATGTCTGCACGCAGGTGCTCTTTCTTCGAGACGCACGCGGAAAGACGTTCGAGGTCGTCACCGCGCGGGCAGGGCAGGCGCCCGACCTCGCATCTGCCTTCGCAGCCTTGAAAGCCGACGCCGATGCGGCTCTGAGCTCGCACGCCGGCCCGTGAAGGCTGCGAATCGCCCGGACCACGGACCAACCAAGCGAAACTGCGGTCGCCCGCGTATCACCAGTCCGCCCGTGATCCCGGGGACACTCAACGGCGGCGGTAGAGACCACAAGTGGTGGCGCCGTTTCGGGCAGGGCGGGCCGAGGCGGCGTTCGAGCGAGGTCTCAGTCCACAGACGACTTGCGGCTTCTGCGATTTCGCCTATAGCCGTTGTCCCATAGCAGGAGCAAGCGACGTCGCGCGCCGCTGGGCCGCTCGAGCTTTCGCGTGAATGCGGAGCCTGATCGCCCAGCGGGAGCGTCTGCCGAAATAGCCGCTTTGGACGGCGGTCTCAAACTGCCGCCGCACCACCCGAGAGGGTCAGCGACTCGCTGACCAACGAAGGAGGTGCGGTGATGCCAAAGGGCTACGGCCTGAGCGAGATAACGAAGGACTGGATCTGGGAGCTGCGAGCGGAGGGGCTGAGCGATCGCGAGATCGGGCGCCGGCTCGGCCTTGCCCGCCCGACCGTGAGCAGCCACCTGGCGAGAACGGGAGGGACCGGCCAAGGGCGCGCAGGCGCCCCGAGAAGTGCCTGACCCTGGACGAGCAGCGCCGAGGATCTCGCGCGTGATCGCCCGCGGGCGCCTCGGCCCGCGCCATCGCCCGGGCGCTTCGACGCTCCCACACGACGATCGCCCGTGAGATCGACCGCTGCGGCGGCCGGCGGCGCTACCGCGCCCACCAAGCGGACCGCGAGGCTTGGCGCCGCTCACGACGGCCGCGGCCGACCAAGCTCGAGCTCTGCCCGCAGCTGCGCCGGCGCTTATCAGAGCGGCTGCGAGAGGACTACTCCCCCGAGCAGATCGCGGGCTGGCTCAGGCTCCAATACCCCGACAATGAGGCGATGCGGGTCTCTCACGAGACGATCTACCGCGCCCTCTACGTCCAGGCGCGGGGGACGCTCAAGCGAGAGCTCACCCGGCACCTGAGGACGGGGCGAGGGCGGCGCTTTGCCCGCTCGCAGTCGTCAAAGCGCCAGGGCCAGGGCAAGATCGCCGGGATGGTGATGATCTCCGAGCGCCCGCCCGAGGTGGAGGACCGAGCGGTCCCCGGCCACTGGGAGGGAGACCTCCTGATGGGCGGAAGGACGAACGCGATCGCGACCCTGGTCGAGCGCTCCACGCGCTACTGCCAGCTCGTCGCCCTGCCCGAGGGGACCGGCGCCGTCGAGGTCGCGGATGCGCTCAAGGCGAGCATCACCACGCTGCCGGCCCAGCTTCGCCGCTCGCTCACCTGGGACCAGGGCTCGGAGATGGCAGAGCACCGGCGCTTTTCGGTCGAGGCCGGCCTGCCGGTCTACTTCTGCGACCCCCGAAGCCCCTGGCAGCGGGGCTCGAACGAGAACACCAACGGCCTCCTTCGCCAGTACTTCCAAAAGGGCAAGAGCCTCGCCGGGGTGAGCCAGGAGCGCCTCGACGAGGTCGCTGCAAAGCTCAACCATCGACCGCGCCAGACGCTCGGCTTTCGGACCCCGGCCGAGAAGCTCGCCGAGCTGATCGACGGCCTCGATCGGGCCGGCGCCGAGCGCTGACTCGCTTCGGCCTGCGGCCTTCGCTCGACAGCGCTCGGACCAGGTGAGACGATGCGACACGTCAGGGGTGGTGCATTGACCGGTTGAGGTCAAGGTCCAAAGCGGCTATTCCGAAAGCCCGGCGGCTTCGAGGGCCTCGGCCTCGGTTGCACAGTTGCGCGACCAGACGCATTTTCCGTCGCGCCACCTCTGCGGCATCCAAGATGGATCGATGAGTGGTGTTGCGCTGTCAGCGCCATGACCCCAACCCCGGATGTGGGCGAGCGTGAGGTCGACGCCGAGATTACGCAACTCCGGACCTCGATCGTGTAGTCGGGAAAGACGCCGAGGAAGTTGTCCCACCAACGGCGCAGCCCCTCGTGGCCCCGGTAAACCCCCTCCATCGCAGCGAGCCGCGACTCCGCCGTATGTCGTCGTCGGCAAGCGCCGCAAGGGCATCGAAGTCCCGCCGGTTGAAAGCCTCAGCCACCGCGATCGCCAACTCCACGTTCTCCTCCGCCATCGCCCACGCAGTATCTCGCGCCACAACAACCAGTCCCCTTCATCTACGTGTTCAGCACGGGTGCGTTTGCGGGTCAATGATCTTCGTCAATTCGAAGTGGCTTGCCGCGCCGGATGGTGATGTGTTCTCGCCAGTCCGGGTCGATCTTGTCGAGCATCGGGTCGAGGGCGCTGATGTAGACACCCTTCCCATGGAGGTGGTAGCGACGTGTGCCGTCGTCGATGACCTGTTCAGGCAGCACCTCTGTTTGCTTCTCAAGCTCGTCAAGGATTTCGCCCCCTCGATCGGTCTCGGGATGTAGGGCGATCACCGCAGTCATCAGCGGTCATTCCTTTCGGCTGGGCATCCCCGGCGGGGTGACGCGACCGGCCTCGATGTCGGCGGCGAGCCGAGCTTTCTCCGTCACGCGCCCGGGCGTAAGCACTCCCGAGCCGGCGGCATGGGCGATCGCGTCGCGGCCGCCGCGGCCGCGCAGGACGTAGGCGAAGGCAACCGCGATCAGCGCCCCCGCGAGCGGTCCGACCAACAGCGCCACGCAGACCTGGCAACGGGTGCCGTCGCTTGCTGGACTGGGTTGTGTTCGCCCGTGACCGCGCCCGATCCGAGTCCGCAAGTCACCCGGGAGCTAGGGACCGCCGTACATCCGCTACGCGAGGCCGTGGCACCGCATGCCGAGTGGCTCCCTGCCGAGTTGCTCCAGGCGCCGGACCATCCGACGCCCCTGACGCGAAGGCGGCATTCGGCGAGCCGGGCCGGCCACAGATAGGGCCTCAAGGACCACCCCTCAGTCGAGGTCCGTCTCAACCTCGATGCGCCCCGACTTGGCCGCATCGGCGAGCGCGGCGTAGTCGAGCTCGTTCTGGTCGGCGTAGCGCTCGGAGAACTCGGCGATCGCCTGATCGAAGCTGTCGCCCTTGCCGAGGTAGGCGCCGATCGCGATCCGGTCGCCGGATCGTGCATGGGCTCGGGCCAGCGTCCAGCCGCAGACCTGCCCGTATATCTCCAGCCCCTCCGGCGGCAGGGTCTCGACCTCGACCGATCGCTTCCCGTCCCAGAGCTGGCGCACGTAGAAGTCTCGCTTGCCGTCGTCCCACCCGGTCGCCGGAAGCCAGCCGAGAAGGACGTCGCTCGCGGCCTGCATCAGCCACTGGCCCTCGACCACCCGCTCGCCGTGGTTTCCGAACTCGCTCGACCCGACGTAGGGCTCGAGCACCGAGGCCTCGGCCTCCTTGGCCTGCAGGAAGAGCGGGTCCTGCCCGTCGCGGCCCATCATCAGCACCACCCAGGCGCGCGTGCCGACGCTGCCGACCCCGACCACCTTGCGGGCCATCTCGACGAAGCGGTAGCTGTCGAAGAGGTGGCGGCGGTCCCCCTTGAGGCTCTCGCGGTAGCGGCCGAGCATCTCGATGATCCGCTCCTCGAGCGCTTTGCGCTGATCCTCGGAAACCAGCTCGCCAGCCGGAACCAGCAGCGGCGGATCGCTGATGATCCGCGGCTCGCCATCGACCTCGTGGACGAGGCGGTCGAACGCCTTGAGGCTGTTCTTCTTCTCGGCCTTCGTGACGTTCTTGTGCACCGCCTTCATCTGCTTGCGGTCGGCGACCTTGGCCAGGTCGGCGAGCAGGGTGTCGACGTCGAGGCGCGCGTACCAGACGTCGAAGTTCCGCATCGCGGCGAACTTCCGCATCGCCTCGCGGTAGGAGCGGACCGTTCGTGAGGACGGCGGCGCGGGTCTCCTTCGGGGTGAAGTCGCGGTCGCGCCCGGCGATCTCGAAGCTGGCGGCGAGGCGCTTCAGGTCCCACTCCCAGGGCCCGGGAAGCGTCTCGTCGAAGTCGTTGACGTCCAACACCAGCCGGCGGTCGGGGGCGGCGAAGACCCCGAAGTTCGAGAGGTGCGCGTCGCCGCAGAGCTGGAACCGCAAAGCCGGACTCGGGGCGTCTTGGCGAGGTCCATCGCCATGATCGCCGCCGCGCCGCGGAAGAAGGTGAAGGGCGAGGCGAGCATCCGCCCGTAGCGGATCGGAACGAGTTCCTGGACGCGGTTCTTGGACTGGTCCTCGAGCAGCTTGACCGGATCTCGCCGGCGGGCGGCCGGCTCCCACTCTCCGTGACTCGCGCGAGAGGTCTTCTCGCGCGCCGCCTTGCCGGCGGCTGCGCGCTCATCGGCGGTGGCAGTCTCTACGGGCTCGGCAGGCTGGGAGTTGGTGGAGGCGGCAGGTCGGGATTTGGTGGGCGCGGAGGGCATGGTCGAGGTCCTTTCTCAGTGAGAAGTTGTCGCTACGCGTGATTGAAGTGCGGGAGTTCCCTCGCCCGACGGATTGGCGACTGGCGGTCGAGACGAGGGTCGCGGCTGGGACATAGGTTCAGACGCTTCCTTCTCCAAGAGCGCGAGTGCGGCCTGATAGGGCGGATGCCATCCGTCTGCGCGCCGGTTCGGATACCGCTGCCGGTCGGCAAGATCCGCCCGCTTGACGGCGCGGGCGATCTCGCCGGCCGGTCCGGAGGAGCGGGCGATGAGGGAGATGTGGGAGAGATAGTGCTTGGCGGATCGACTATCACGGTGCCGGGTCAGCAGCCTCAGCGCCCGCAGCTCCTCGTCGGTGAGCCCACTGGCCAACAGCTCCTCCTCGGAAACCGAGGAATCCTCCAAGACGTCATGAAGCCAGGCCACCGATCGGGCAAAGATCGGAGAGGACTTGGCGACCCGCCTGACGTGGAAGATCACAGGTGTGCCGTTTGCTTCGAGGGACCCTCGGAGTGCGCGCTCGGCGATTCGTCTGGCGCGTTCGACTCTCACGCTCGCTGCCGCCAGTTCGTCACGCGCGATCGCCTTACAGCCAACCGCCCTGATGCGCTCCTGGCCGCCTTGCTCTGCCGACACTCCATTGTCGACCACTCCAAATTGAGGCCCTAAACGACTTGCCCCATTTTCCGGATTTCCCCAATCGGCAACCTTACACCCGTCTTAATGTTCCGAGCGGCCTGGGCCGAGGCCCCGAGGTCATCGAGCGGCAGCGGGAGACCTTCGGTGAGCTGGCACCGACTGACGAAACCGGGGAGCGGGCCTCATTGGGCTACCGATCGTTTTGGACTACTCGGCCAGCCGCTTTCCTCACCCCAAACCCCACGAGTCCCGTCCTCTGTTTGAGGGGCTGGCACTGCCGCCCCTTTCGGTGGAGGTCTCGGGACCCTAGGCGCTGCGTGACGGGCGTTAGTTCCGCTTTTCGTCCAAAGCGGCGGTTTCCCGACCTTCCCGCCCTACTCCGACAGCCCGGCGGCTTCGAGCTATCCCGCCGATCCTGTCTCGGGAGGATCTTCCTTGTGGCGCCTGGCGTGTCTGGCGGCGTGTCGCTCCTCGCGTTCCTTCACGAACCCGGTGCCGAGTTCTCGCGCAAGCTCGACCAGGATCCCGATGCCGGTCAGCACGTAGAAGGGGGTGAAGATCTTCAGCGCGTCATGCGTCAGCGTGAGGTGCGGGTCGGCGACGCCCGTCGTGGTCAGCGTGGCGGCGGCGAAGTAGAACCCGTCGACCGCGTTCCAGCCTTCGCCAAGCGAATAGACGACCGTCCCGAGCAAGAGGAGGAAGGCCCCGGCTCCCGCGACGGCGGCGAAGTACTCTTCTTGGGCGGCGTACTTCATCGCCGCGAGCATGCGCCGGAACGGGACGGTCAGCAGGTCGAGCATGCGCCGGGGCTTGGGTGGTCAGACGGCACGTCGTAAGGCTCGCATCAGTCGCGGGCTGGATCAAGGCGCCTAGATCAACACGTTCTCCCGCCCCCGCAGTATCTCTCGGCGGGGGTACTGCTTTCCATGCAAAGCGGATAGCCGCTTCTCGTCGAAGGCGATAGCGAGCCGCTACTCCCGCGGCTCGGCGGCTTCGAGGGCGGATTGCTGATCGGGAAACGGGCGGACTACTGTCTACTGTCTCAGCATCCCAGCGTGTCCCCGTACGGCTGGAGGACGGCCCCCGCTGATCGTGTAGGTAGGTCTGCCAAAGCCCGGCCCCTCGGGCCAGGCGTAAGGACCAGGCTCCTAGTCCCTCCGAAGTATCCCGCGCGCCGCGACCTCCGTCTCCGGCGGGCGTGCAATCAGGTAGATCAGGATCCCGATTACCGGGAGGATGAAGATCAGCAGGACCCAACCCGCCTTCGCCCATCCAGAAAGATCGGGGCGAGTGAAGATGTCAGCGAAGATCGCGATGAACAGCCAGATCGCAAGGATCGCGAAGAAGAAGGCGAGAATCCCGAGCAGCAAGTCACCCAAGGTGAAATCGGCAAGAAGTAGCATCGGGGCTCCTCTCTAGATTCTAGATTTGAGAGCAAGCTATCGGATTGCCAGTACCCGAGCGAGTGCTGCCTTGCACGAGAAGCAGGCGCGGATTCAGTCTGGTTGAGGTGCCGCCGCTGGTAGTCCACTGGAGGCGCGAGCCCACGGCCACCGACCGTTGAGCTCGACTTCTAGCGAGAAGCTCAAGAACGTCCTGATGAGGACGATCAGCCCAAGGACAGCGACGTTCTCGAGCGAGGGCTGGACGGCGACGGTCCGGATGATGTCCGCGGCCACCAGGAACTCCAACCCGAGCAGGATGCTGCGTGCGAAGACGCCTCGGATCGCCCGGTAGATGCTCCCCGCACCCTCGCCTCCGAGCAGGCCGAGTGCGCCGCTCACTAGGGATGCCGTCAGGCCCACGAGGACAGTCGCGACGCCGAGGATCTCCACGCCCCTGGCTATGTCATCCATGGTCTGTTCGAAGCTCATCTCTTCTCCAGTCTCGCGGTCTGGGCGTGCCCTTCCGCGTGATCAGGGGCAGCTAACCGGATAGCCGCTTTCCATGCAAAGCAGCTGCTTTTCGTCCAAAGCGCTACTCCGACAGCCCGGCGGCTTCGAGGGCTTCCGCTCTCTCACGAAAGCCATCGATGCGGATGATCAGCCCATCCCGAAACGTGTAGATGTCGGTGAGCTGGAATCCGGTTTCGATTCCGTCTCGTGCTCGTATGTACCACCGCTCGGTCGCGAGGATCCGGCCGTCTGGGGCCGTGGTCATTTCCTCGGGCTCGACGGCCATGTCAAAGGACTTCCAGGCTGTCTCCGCGAACTGCCTCATCCCCTCGCGACCGAATTACGTGGTGTCCATGTCCAAGATGCCCCCGGTAGCCGGATGTATCTCAACTTCCGGGTGCAGGTGCTGCACGAGGCCATCGATGTCCCCCCGGTTTAGCGCACCGTAGAGAGCCCGCACCGTGTCGATGTTCTCCTCCGACATCGCCACGCAGTATCTCGCCGAAAAGCGCCGCTTTCCATGCAAAGCAGCGGTCTACTAGCAGCTCGCCGCCGAGAAATGCGGAGGCGGCATCGACCAGCCCGTCCTCCGCGAGCCTCGCGGCGATCGCGGCGCCGGCGGACTCGCCGTAGGCGAGGACGACCGGAGCGTGGCGCGCGGCGCGCTTGGCCGCGAGCCGGGAGTCGGCCCAGGCCGCCGCGAGATTGCCCAAGGTCTAGTTGACCTCCACGCCCCGGCAGTGGGCTGGGGCCGCAGCCTCGGCGTCGGGGATGCTCGGCTGGCCCGAGACGAACCCACCACCGTGGAACATCAGGAGGATGCAGGCCAGGGCCTTCACGACGACGGCCCCTTTGTCAACCCAGGCGAGGCACGCCTTGGACGAGAAGCCGGGCTCAGCGAGAGGACCGGGGAACCGGGAACTCTTGGAGGGAGAAACCGGGCCCTAAACGCCTGGGTGTTGGGCGGTGGTCCCCTCGCTCAACCCGATTAGACGCTCACGCCGCACACCTGAAAGCCGAGCGCAGAAATGGCGTCTACCCCCGCCCCATCTGCCGCATTCGCCTGACCGATCTTCTTATGAAACTTTCCAAACTTGAATCGGCCAAAGGCCGAGGCGGCCGACTCCGAAAACACGTCGGCTTGTCTGCGGTCAGCCAGCCAGGTGCTAACCGCCCCCGCATCCGCCGCCGGGGGGGAAACTGCTGCGATTTGCTCAGTTAGGCCAGCGTGGAGCTGGTTGAACCGTCTGAGCGAGTGTGCGGTCCGTCCCGTCTGTCTCACCCAGCCCTTCAGCGTTCCCTTGCTCAGACGGCGAGTCCATTCCTTGTAGTCCTTGTTGAATGCCGTCCCGGCTTGGACCGTGGGGCCAACGAATGACTGGCAGATCGGATCCACCTGGGCGACGTATTCGGCCCGGGTCGAGGCGGCGTCGGCCGGGGTGGCCCAAACCGCGATCAGCCCCATTGACAGAACGAACGGCAAGACAGCTTTCCGCATGCCCCTTCTCCCTCTCTTTAGATCAGCGAGCCACTTTCGGGCGGCCCTCAAACGACGGTACCGGCCCCATTTACGCCCCATGTAAGGCGGCGTAAGCTGGGCCCATGGCCGGTCGCCTGCTCCACTACGCCGGTCCGGTGTTACGCGCCGCCCGCGAGCGCGCCGGCGTGACGCAGCGAGAAGTCGCCGAGCGCGCGGGGGCGAGCACGGCAACCGTTTCCCGCCTTGAGAACGGCATGGCGCTCCCGTCCGATCCACTCATCGACGCGATCCTTGACGCCTATTGCGTCGTCACTGGCGTGCCTCGGCTGGAGTTGCTGGAACGTGCTGCGGCCGAATGGCAGCGGAATGACTACGGCGAGGTGAAGGGCCTCTAGGTTTACCCAATCGTCGTACCCGCCGGTATCTCGCGCCTTGAAGGCGTTGCGCGTTCCGTGCAAAGCGAAATAGCCGCTTTGGACGAAAAGGAACACTGATGGATCAAGGTGGGTGAGAGGCCGCACGAGCGCGAGTAGGCTCGAAACGGTGAGCTTGGTGATGGCTGAGTGAGCCTTTGGCTGATGGCCCTGATCGTGGGGGGCGCTGCCGCGGTCGCGGTCGGGCTCATGTACGCGATCCGGCGTCGGGCGCGGGTCGACCACTTCTTCATCGAAGTCGAGCGCGGCGCCGGGGTTTTCGCCTTCATCGGCACGGCCTTCGCGGTGCTGCTCGCCTTCGTCGTTCTCGAGGCCTTCCAGAGCTTCAACGATGCCAAGACCGGAGCCGAGGAGGAGGCCACGACCGTTCTCCAGCTGTCACGGACGGCCGATTTCTTTCCGCCTGCGGAGCGCGACCCGACCGAGGGCGTCCTGATCTGTTACGGGCGGGCGGTGATCCACGAAGAGTGGCCCGCGATGAAGGATGGAACCCGCAGCCCGATCGTGCAGGGCTGGGTGACCCGCCTCGAGGACGGTCTCCAGCAACTGCACCCCGACACGCCTGCGCAGCAGGCAGCCTTCCTGCAGCTGCTCGAGCAACAGGACAAACGGACCGACGCCCGCCGCGCCCGCCTCAGCGAGGCAAACCGCGCCCTGCCGGCGCCGGCCTGGTTCATCCTCGGGCTCGGCGCGTTCGTGACCATCGGGTTCGCCATGTTCTTCGCCGACCGGCGTGAGTACTTCATCGTGCAGGGGAGCCTGATCGGCGCGATCACGGCGATGGTCGTCGCGGGCCTGCTCCTGATCTGGTTCCTCGACCATCCTTACGAGAACCAGAGCGGCAGCATCAAGCCGGACGAGATGGAGCGCCAGTTGGTCATCGTCGAAGCGGAGCAGGTCAGCGCCCCCCAGCTCTGCGACACGCAGGGCCATCCGCTCTGATCAGGGGCGCCTGCCTCACCTTCGGCACCCCGCCGAGTCGAACGTGACGCAGATCACATCTGGGTTTGGGAAGTAATTCCGCCGCGAGGCGTCATTGGTTGGGCACGACACAACCAACGAAAGCGAGAACCAGATGACACCTCCCACCACCAATTCATGGCCCGTGCGGCTGGCTTACCTGGCCGCTGCGGTCGTCGCGTTCGCGGTCACGGCGCTCGTCGTCGCGGCCGCGCACTCGAGCGCGCACAGCTACAAGGTCGACGGCGTCCGAGCTGCGGCAAAGCACGGCACCCTCACGGTCAAGGGCGGCAATCGCGGCGACGCGATCGCCCTTCGCCTCGCGGCCGGCGATCCCAGCCGGATCCAGGTCGACGTCGGCGATGACGGCTCTGCCGACTTCTCGTTCGCGCGCAGCGACGTCTCCGCGATCAACGTCAGGGGTGGCAACGGAAACGATTCCATCCGGATCGATGACGCGAACGGCGCGTTCACCGATTCGATCCCGACCACGATCGCCGGCGGCAACGGCAACGACTCGCTGCAGGGCGGGCAGCTCCAGACCGCCGCGGAGAACGAGACGTTCTACGGCGGCAACGGCAACGACACCGTCGACGGCGGCAAGGGCAACGACACCGCCTACCTGGGCAATGGCAATGACACCTTCCGCTGGGACAACGGCGAGGGTTCAGACGTGATCGAGGGCCAGAACGGCACCGACACGATGCTGTTCAACGGTGCCGCGGTGGCCGAGAACGTGACGATGTCGGCGAATGGAGGAAGGCTGACCTTCTTCCGCGTCCAGGGCAACGTCACGATGAACACCGACGGAGTCGAGATCGTCGACGACAACGTCGTCGGCGGCGCTGACAACGTCACGGTCAACGACCTGACGGGCACCGACGTGACCCAGACCAACATCGATCTCGCGGGGGCGTTCGGCGGCACCGCCGGCGACGGCGCGGTCGACAACGTGGTCGTCAACGGCACGAACGGTGACGACAACATCAACGTCCAGGGCAACGGCTCTGGCGCCGATGTGACCGGACTGGCCACAGCCGTCTCGGTCCGGCATGCGGACCCGGCGGACAGCGCCACCCCGGACCACCTCACCGTCAACACCCTCGCGGGTGCGGACAACGTGGTCCAGAACGTCGGCAACCAGATTCAGCTGACGGTCAACAACTAGGCAGCTGTTGAGCCCAGTTCGGAGCTAAGCGGGCCCCGCTCGAGAGAGCGGGGCCCGCCCGCTCCTAGCCGAGAGGGCCGCATTCGCTGAGTTCGTGCCACCGCTGGTACCCACCAAGTGGTGGCGCAGCGCGACGGCTGCGGATGTCGCTGACGGCCTCGGCTTTCCCCACTGCGCGAGCCGCGGTTGATGGTCGCGGCATCCGGCGGCGGCGTCTGGATTGCCGGAAGCACCGTCGCCTGCTTCTCACACGAGCGCGACCGGGCGGCCGGATCCGTTTTCAGGCGACGGCAGCCTCGACCTGAATCGCAAAGAACGCCTCAATCGCTCTGTCTCGCGGCAGCGCATTACCGTCCGCATAGGCTGCGTCGGCGGCCGCATCGCCGATCGCCGCCCGCGCCGGATCCAGGAGTAGCGGGGGCGGGATTCGAACCCGCGACCTTCGGGTTATGAGAAGCCGTGAAGACGCTCGGTGGGCTCACGATGGGCGACGCAAGGCAAGCTGAGATGCGCTGAGGTCGCCTCAGTTTCTCTCAGTTCGGTACGACGGCTGGTACAACGGCGCGACGGCCGGCTCGGCGTCGCAGCTGGCCACGCAGCCGACCGACGCGCCGGTCGCGAAGGATGCGGCGGGCGGCGTTGTGGCCGGCGGCGGCCATCACCCCACCGCCCGGGTGGGTGCCGGCGCCGCAGAGGTAGAGCCCGTGCACGGGCGTCGCGTAATGGGAGAGGTCCGGTGATGGGCGCATGAACGCCATCTGGTCGAGACCCTGCTCCCCCTGAAAGATGTTCCCGCCCTGCAGCCCGAAGATCCGCTCGAGGTCGGGCGGTGCGAGCACCTCGCGCTCGAGGATCGCGTCCGGGACGTTCGGCGCGTAGCGGGCGAGGTGCTCGACGCAGGCGTCGGCGTAGCGCTCCCGGGCATCGCCCTCCCAGGCCTCCTCATCGGGTGGGCCGTACTGCGTGAACATCGTCATCACCCAGCGCCCGTCGTCGGTCAGGCTTGAGTCGATTGCGGATGGCAGCTCGGCCTCGACGTAGGGCTCCCTCGCGGGCCGGCCCATGATGCAGTCCTGCCAGGCGCGCTCGAGGTAGTCGATCGAGGGGCAGAGGTTGACCCCGGTGGTGTGGAGCATCCGGTGCTGCTCCTCGGTCACGCCCTCATAGCGGGGCGGCTCGGAGAGCACCATGTTGATCTTCACCGAGCCACCGCGGGTCCGGTAGCGGCGCATGTCCTCGGCGATCTCGGAGGGGAAGTTCTCGGCGCCCGCCAGGTCGAGGATCGTGGTTCTCGGGTGGGCGCCGGAGGCCACCACCGGCGCAAGGATCTCCTCGCCGCTCGCGAGGGTCACTCCGACGACCCTGCCGTCGCGGACGTCGATCGATGCGACCTCGGCATCAGTGCGGATGGTCGCGCCCGCGGCCTCGGCGGAGCGCGCGATGGCCTGGCTGATCGCCCCCATCCCGCCGATCACCTGGCCCCAGACGCCCGGCATGCCGTCGAGCTCCCCGAGCGCGTGGTGCAAGAGGTTGTACGCGGTCCCCGGTGTGCGCGGGCCCGCCCAGACGCCGACCACGCCGCTCGAGGCGATCGAGCCCTTCACCGCGTCGTGCTCGAACCAGTCGTCGAGCAGATCCCCCACCGACATCGTGAAGATCCGGACGAGGTCGTGGACGTCGCGCTTGGAGAGGCCCGCGGCGCGGGCGGCCTCGCGCACGAGCGAGGCGATGTCGAGCGGGCTGCGTGAGCCCGGCGCGGGCGGCTCGCGAAGGAGCATCGGACGCAGGAACTCCGCCGTCCGCTCGAACAGCTCCTCGAAGTCGGCATAGACCTCGCCGTCTCGGCGGGAGTGCGCCGCGATGGAGGCGGCGGTCTGATCGGGCTCGTTGAAGAAGAAGATCGGCCCGTCGGAGGTCATGGCGGCATAGGCCGGGTCGAGGGGGATCGCCCGGTATCCGAACTCGTGCAGCCGCAGGTCCGAGACGATCTTCGGCTGGAGCATCGAGACGACGTAGGAGGCCCGCGAGACCCGGGCTCCCGGCCAGACCTCCTCGGTCACGCACGCGCCGCCGAGCAGATGCCGCCGCTCCAGGACGACTACGTCGAGCCCGGTGCGAGCGAGATAGGCGGCGGTGGTGAGACCGTTGTGTCCCCCGCCCACGACGATCGCGTCGTAGCTCGCGGGCGGTGGTCCCGGGATGGCCGGTGCGCTGGGAGCGGGGGTGCTGGTCGCCGCCTCGATGGCGGCACCCTAGCAGAGTGTTGACCTTGTAGTCAATTTCACAAACAGGCGAGCGCGTCAACCGCCACGCAACCCCGCCGGTGCACGACAACCGGGTTGAGCTCGACGAGCCGCAGCCCCCGCTCGAGCAGCAGATCACCGAGCCGCGCGGCGAGCTCCGCCGCCGCGTCGAGGTCGAAGGGATCGCCGCCTCGTCCGCCGGTCAGCACGCGGGCGCCCCTCAGGGACCGGATCGCATCGGCGACCCGCGTGGCGTCGGCCGGCAGGGGGACGACGGCTGCATCGCCCAGTGACTCGGTCCAGATACCGCCGAGCGCGACGGTGACCACCGGGACCACCGCGTCGGCGCGGGCGGAGATCAGCAGCTCGACGCCCGGCTCAGCCATGCGCTCGACGAGCAGCGCCGCGCCGTCCGCCTCCGGCAATCCCAGCAGGCGCTTGCGGGCCCGGCGCAGGTCGGCCTCGCCGGCGATGTGGAGGGTGAGCGCGCCCGAGTCGCTCTTGTGTCGCAATGCCGGGCCGGAGAGCTTAAGCGCCACAGGCCAGCCGAGTTCTTTCGCGCTGGCGACGCAGCCGTCCTCGTCCGCCACCTCGAGCTCGACGCCCTCGGGAACGGGAAGCCCGTGGTCGCGAAGCAGTCGCTTCGACTCCGCCTCGCCCAGCCACTCGCCGGCGGCTCCGTTCGCCCCCTGGCGGGCCCTGGAGGCCGCGGCGGCGATCGCCCGAAGGCGGGCCGGATCGCCCGGTTCGCCCGCCAGTGCGCGGACACACGCCAGCGCCGTGGCCAGGCCCGCCACCACCGGGATCTCGCGGCCGGAGAGCTCGCGCGCCGCATCCTCGTCCAGCAGGTCCGGCAATGTCGACGCGATCAGCGCAGCCGCATCGCAACGCTCCGCGCCGTCGGCCAGTCCGGCTCGAACCGCGCGCCACTCCGCCTCGTGCTCCGGGCGCAGGCCGGCGGGGTGGTCGTAGAGCAGCAGCAGCTGGTCGATGCCGGGGTCGCGGCCGACCGCCTCGACGATCGAGGCCAGCAGCTCGGTCTCGCCCCAGATCAGGGACGTGTAGTCGAGCGGGTTCCCCGGCGTCGCCGCGGACGGAAGAAGCTCGGCGAGCCTCCGCGTGGTCTCGTCGGCCAGGGGGGGCAGCTCGATCCCCTCCTCTTCGGCGAGGTCGGCGGCAATGCCCGAGTCTCCGCCCGAGCAGGTGAGGACGGCGAGACCGCCCGATTCGCCTCGGCTAGGCCGCGCACGCGGCTCGGCGAGGACGCGAGCGGCCTCGAGGAGCCCGTGGGGGTCGCGGACCCACGTCGCGCCTGCCTCCTCCACGAGCGCTCGGAAGGCCCGCTGATCGCCGGCCACCGCGCCGGTGTGCGCGGCAGCCGCCTCCGCGCCGGCGCGGGATTCACCCACCTTCAGCACCGCGACGCCGACTCTCCGCTCGGCGCAAAGCGCGAGCGACTCGGCCAGCCTGGCGCCGTCGCCGTCCTCCTCGAGGAATAGTGCGATCGAGCGAATCCCCTCCCTGCGAGCAAGGGCCGCGAGCCAGTCGCCAGCATCGAGAATGGTCTGGTTGCCGGCGGAGACCAGGGTGTGGAAGTCGATCCCCCGCCGCGAGCCGATCGCGTTGACGGCGAGATTGCCACTCTGGGTGATCATCCCCACGGGCCCGGGGCGGAGCTCCGGAACCGAGTCCCCCCAGAGGGGGGCGCGGGCCCCCACGGAGATGATCCCGTTGCCGTTGGGGCCGCAGAGCGGGATCCCCGCCCTCCCGGCGACCTCCGCCAGCTCGCGCTCAAGCGAGTCCCCGCCCGGCGCCTCGCCGAAGCCGGCGGCGATGACGATCGCACCCCGGCAACCGCGCTCGGCCGCCTCGGCGAGGGAAGCGGCGACCTTGGGGGCGGGTATGGCGAAGACGACCGCGTCGACCGGCTCCGGCAGATCCGATGGGGATGGCACGCAATCCCGCCCGTGCACCGTGTCCCTGGTCGGGTGGACGCCCCAGACCGGGCCGGCGAATCCGGCCCGCTCCAGGTTGCGCATTACCGTGTCGCCGTAGGAGCCCGGGCGATCGCTTGCGCCAACGACGGCCACCGAGCGCGGCTCCAAAAGAGGCGCCGGATCCGGCCGGTGCGGGGCTCCCTCGGGCACTAGTGGAGGATGCGCTCGACCCCTCGCCGCTCGAGGCCCCTGGCGATGATGAGCCGCTGGATCTCGCTGGTGCCCTCCCAGATCCTGTCGACTCTGAGCTCGCGCAGGAATCGCTCGGCGACGTTGGAGCGCACGTATCCGCGGCCGCCGAAGACCTGCACGCAGCGGTCCGCGCAGCGCCAGGCGGCTTCGCTGACGAACAGCTTCGCCATCGAGGCCTTGTGGTGGGCGAGCTTGGGGTCGGCGCCCGCATCGATCATCGCGGCGACCTGGAGGGCGAGCAGCCGCCCCGCGGCAGCGTCGGCGGCCGAGTCGGCCAGCGGGAATGAGACGCCCTGATAGTCGTAGATCCGCTCGCCGCCCTGCTCGCGGGCGGTGGCCCAGTCGACCGTCTCCTCCAGCAGCCTCCACATCGACCCGACGCCCCTCGCGGCGATCCCGAGCCGCTCCTCGCTGAACCAGGAGCGCTGGAGGTCATCGCCGCCGCCGATCTCCCCGATGAAGTCCTCGGGACCTACCTCGACGTCCGTGAAGCGGATCGTCGGGTGGCGGTCCGGATAGCTGTGCGTGAAGTCCGGATCGTCGACGACCTCGACACCCGGGCGGCCGCGATCGACGACGAACAGCGTTGGCAGACGGTCGGCCCCGTCGACGAGGTTGGCCATCACGACGAGCACCGTCGCGACGTCGCCAGAGGTGACGAACCACTTCTCCCCGTTGATCAGGAAGCCGCCGTCCGTCCGCATCGCGGTCGCCTCGATGCGCGAGGGGTCCGACCCGGCGTCGCGCTCGGTGACGGCGTATGCGTCCTTTGCCTCCCCGCGCAGCGCCGGGCGGAGGTAGCGCTCGATCTGGGCCTCGCTGCCGTGCTCCCAGACGTTGTAGGCGTTCGGGACGTGCCAGTTGATCGCGTTGGTGCTGCGCCCGTACTGCTCCTCGACGAGTACCCACTCGGTCCGCGTCCAGCCCTGGCCGCCGGCCTCGGGGGAATGGAGGCCGCCCGCCAGGCCGGCCTCGATCGCCTCCGCCTTGACCCGGGCGATCGTGTCTTCGGCAAGGCGGCCGCCGCGTGCCTCCGCCTCCTCCTCGAGCGGCATCAGCACCTCCTCGACGAACGCGCGGGCGCGGGCCTGGATCTCCCTGGCTCGGTCGTCCAGCCCCGGAATCGGGTTCGAAAGGTCGCCGACGGGCGCCGTGGCCGGCATCGTGGGCACGTTAATGCTGCTTGACTACAAAGTCAAGACTCCATACGATGGGCCCGATGACGCCCGCCCTGCCGTTGGACTCCGCACAGGTCTCGGAGACGCTGCGGCCCCTGGAGCAGGCAACGATGCTGCCGCCCGCCGCGTTCACCGACCCGGCCGTCCTCGACTGGGAGCTGGAGGAGATCTTCGCTGCGGGCTGGATCTGCGTCGGGCATGTCTCCCAGGTGAGCGAGCCCGGGCACTTCCTGATGCGCGAGATCGGTCGCGACAGCGTCATCGTGATCGGGGGCGAGGACGGCCGCCCGCGCGCCTTCCACAACGTCTGCCGGCACCGCGGCTCCCGCCTGATCACCGAGGGCGAGGGCAGTGTCAAACGGCGCCTGCGGTGCCCCTACCACGCCTGGTCCTACGACCTGGACGGCTCGCTGCGCGCCTCCCCGCACATGGACGGGGTCGAGGGCTTCGACCCGACCTGCAACGGGCTGGCGCCGGTGCGCCTCTCGACGATCGGCGGCCTGCTCCTGATCGACCTCCGGGGCGAGGCACCGGATCCCGGCCGAGCACATCGGTGACCTGCTCGAGCACCTCGATCGCTACCGGACCGCGGAGCTTCGGAGCGGAGGCAAGGTCGACTACACGGTGGCCGCCAACTGGAAGGGGATCGTCGAGAACTACAACGAGTGCCTGCACTGCCCCGGCGTGCACCCGGAGCTGAACGCGCTCAGCAACTACATGAGCGGCGAGGAGATGGAGGGAGAGGGCGCCTGGTGCGGCGGCTCCATGACCCTGACGGGCGAGGGTGCGGCGACGATGGGGAGCGGCGGGGGCCACGCCAGCGAGCGGCCGCCCATCGCAGGCCTCTCGGCGGACGAGCTGGGCTCGATCATCTACGTCGCGCTCTTCCCGAACGCCCTGGTCTCGTTCCATCCCGACTACGTGATGCTGCACACCCTCTACCCGCGCGCGGCCGACCGGACCGACGTCGTCTGCGAGTTCTTCTTCGAGCCCGCCACCATCGAGGCGCCCGGCTTCGACCCCTCCGACGCGATCGAGTTCTGGGACACCACCAACCGCCAGGATTGGTACGTCTGCCAGCTCGCCCAGATGGGCGCCGGCTCCAGGGGCTACACCTCGGGGCGATACTCGCTGGAGGAGACCGATACCCACGCCTTCGACCGGATGATCGCCGCGCGCTACATGGAGGCCCTCCGCGATCGCGAGCCGGTCTCGGCGTGAGCGGGATCGCGGAGAGTCTCGGCGAGGTCGGCCCGGCAGCCCGCAGGATCGAAACCGAGGTCATTGTTGTCGGAGGAGGTATCGCGGGGCTGACCGCGGCCACCGAGTTGGCCGCTGCGGGCAGCGAGGTCCTCGTGCTCGAAGCGCGGGATCGCGTCGGCGGCCGCACCTGGAACACCGAGATCGGCGGCGAGGCGAACGAGCTCGGAGGGCAGTGGGTGGCGCCCTACCAGTCGGCGATGCACGAGCTGCTGGCAGATCTGGAGATCGAGCTCTTTGACACCTTCCGCACCGGGCAGCACGTTTTCGTGGATCAGAAGGGAAAGAGCCACCGCTACGACGGGCATGACGCGCCGCTGGGGGAAAGCTCCGAGAAGGCGTTCGAGGAGGCTGAATCCAAGCTCGATTCGCTCGCGAAGGAGATGGACCCCGAGACCCCCTGGGAGCACCCGGACGCCGAGCGGCTCGACCGCATCACCTTCGAGTCCTGGCTGCGGGAGGAGATCTCCGACGAGATGGCGCGCGACCTGATGCGCTCGTGGCTCGCTGGGGGCTTCCTAGCGAAGCCGGCACACACCTTCTCCCTGCTCCAAGGGCTGTGGATGATCGCGGGGGCGGGCGGCACGTACGAGTTGTTCGCGCCCGAACAGTGCCTGGATAAACGGGTCGTCGGCGGCTCGCAGTTGATCTCGCTGCGGCTGGCGGAGCGGTTGGGCGATCGCGTGTCGGTGAGCGCCCCGGTGCGCGAGATCCGCTGGGACGACGACTCGGTCGTGGTCGATGCAGAGGGCCTGATCGCCGAGGGTCGCAGGGCGATAGTCGCCGTGCCGCCGAATCTCACCAACTCGATCCGATTCCGGCCGGCCTTGCCGGCTTGGCGCATGCGGATGGCGCAGTCGCTGTCGCAGGGATCGATCAACAAGGTGCTGGCGGTCTACGAGACTCCGTTCTGGCGGGAGGAAGGGCTCTCGGGCCAGGGCTTCGCGCCCTACGAGCTGGTGCGCGAGCTCTACGACAACTCGCCGCCCTCTGCCTCCGCCGGCGTCCTCTGCACCTTCCTGGCCGGCGAGAGCGCCGAGCGGGCCGGGCGGCTGGGCGACGAGGAGCGACGCCGCGAGGTGCTGGACGGGATGGCCAAATACGTAGGGTCGCGAGCGCTCGAGCCGGTCGGCTATATCGAGACCGACTGGTCCGCTCAGGAGTGGACTCGGGGCGCGTACGGAACCAGCTTCGGCCTGGGCGGCCTCACCCGGTTCGGCGCCGACCTGCGCCGGCCCGTGGGACCCATCGACTGGGCCTGCACCGATATCGCCGGTGTCGGCCACATCCATATGGAGGGTGCGATCCGCTCGGGCAGACGGGCAGCCGAGACCTGTCTGGCGGCCGTGGCCGCCTGAGCCGCGCGCATCGCCTTCTTGCCATGCCTAAGGCTGAATCCATGGAGCAGGCCAGTGCTCCCAGCCGGGAAGCCCCCGACGCCAGGGAGCGGATCCTCCGAGCCGCCTCCGAGCTGATCGCCTCCGACGGGATCGACGAGGTGAGGATCGCCCGGGTGGCGAACCGGGCTCGCGCCTCGACCGCGCTCGTCCACCACTACTTCTCGACCCGGGAGGAGCTGCTCGCGCAGGCGCTGCTCCAGTCGTTCGAGCTCGCGGCGGACGAGCGCTTCGGGGCGGGCCCCGCGGCGGCCGGCTCGGCCACGGAGGGGCTCGCAATCGCGATCGACGAGTGCCTGCCGACCCCGGGGGAGGGGGAGCGCGAGTGGGTTCTCTGGGTCGAGCTCTGGCTGCGCGCGACCCGGGAGCCGGATCTGCGCCCGGTCGCCGGGCGGATGTACGAGAGCTACAGGGAGTGGGTGGCCCGCGTCATCCGCCGCGGGGTGCAGAGCGGCGAGTTCCGCGAGGTGGACCCGGACGAGGTCGCCGACCTGGCGATGGCGCTCTTCGACGGGCTGGGGGTTCGCGCCCTGATTCGGGATCCCGCCATGAGCCTCGACCGCGCCCGACGGATCGCGGCGGAGCGCCTGGGCGCGGAACTGGGGGTTGACCCGGCGTCTCTCGCTGCGTAAGCTGAACAACGGTTCAGCTTTCAAGGAGGAGAGCGCTGGCCAGGTGAGCCCTCGACCCCAGATCGATCACGTCAGGCGACCCCAGATCCTCGCCGCCGCCGCCGAGGTGATCGCGGAGCGCGGCCTCGCCAAGACCCGGATCGCCGACGTCGCCGAGCGCGCCGAGACGAGCTCCCCCGCCGTCCTCTACTGGTTCGGCACCAAGAACAAGCTGCTGACGGCGGCGCTCCTTGAGGACGAGCGCCAGTTCGACGAGCTCGTCGCCGAGCGCCTCGAGAGCCTCGACAGCCCCTCGGCGAAGCTCCGCGCGGTCTTCGAGATCTGCGCCGAGGACGCCAACTGGACCCTCTGGCTCGAGCTCTGGACCCGATCGCTGCACGACGAGCCGATGCGCGATGCCGAGCGTCAGGTCGAGGGCCGCTGGCGGGCTCTGCTGACCGAGGTGATCGAGGAGGGCCGGAGCACGGGCGAGTTCGCCACCGACTCCGCCGAGAACGCCGCGCTCGCCATCGGGGCCATGATCGACGGCCTGGCGGTCCAGGTCACGATCGAGGACCCGGCCGTCACCCGGGAGCGCATGCTCGCGATCTGCCTGTCCAGCGCGGAGACGCTGCTCCACGCCGACCTCTCGGCGCCGTCCCGCGCTGAAGGCGGCGTCATGACCGAGAGCCGGCTCGGCGAGGCAGCAAAATACGCTGTCCGTGAGACCGTGCCCCACCTCGCGGACACCGAACTCAGGAGGGAACTCGAATGACGCACCACCCGAAGGAACGGCCGAACTCCCTGAGCAGGCGCAACTTCCTGCTGCGAGGCGCAGGTGCCGCCGTGGCCTTCTCCGCTGCCGGTCCCCTGCTCGCCGCCTGCGGCAACACGACGAGCGTCCCCGAGAGCACCGGCGCGGGCGGCGAACTCGTCGGTCCGGGAGGCCTGCCGCTCGCGAGGCCCGACAAGCCGCGTGACCCTGCCGCGTTGGGAGGATCCCATCGCGTCGGGGCTCCAGCCGGAGACAGGCGGGACGTTCACCGTCTTCAACTATCCCGCCTACCTCTACAGGAAGGTCCTCAACGGATTTCGGGGCCAAGTACAGCGTCGATGTCCAGTACACGCCGTTCGACAACGTCAACTCCGGAATCCAGCGGCTTGCCTCCGGAGCGGTCACGCCCGACGTGACGAATATCACGCCGGACGTCCTCGATATCGCCGTTGCCGGCAAGCTGATCAAGCCGCTCAACCTCGACTACATCCCGAACCTCCAGAAGAACATCTGGCCGCAGCTCCACAGCCCGTTCTACGACGGCGAGTCGCGCTACACCGTTCCCTACACCGTCTACGCCACCGGCATCGCATGGCGGACGGACAAGGTCAAGCAGGACATCGCCGGCATGAGACCAGCCGTGGGACATCTTCTGGGAGTCTCAGGCGTACAAGGGCAACGTGGCGCTCCTTTCCGAGAACCGGGAGACGATCGGCATGGCGCTCCTGCGCAAGGGGATCACGGACATCAACACCGAGGATCCCGGGCTCGTGAACCAGGCAGTGTCCGACCTCAAGGAGCTCTACGGGATCAGCAACATCAAGGTGGGCGACCTCCAGTTCCAGACGGTCCCGGAGGGGTCGAGTTGGCTTAACCAGGCGTGGTCCGGGGACATGATCGCGGGCTACATCTACTACCTCCCGAAGGGAACGCCGGCGAGCGCCCTCGCCTTCTGGAAGGCGCCCAAGGGCAAGGTGCCGGTTCAGAACGATTGCTTCGCGGTTTGCTCAAGCACGAAGAAGCCGGTGCTCTCGCATCTCTTCCTCAACTACCTCCTCGACAACGGCGTCTCCTATTCGAACTTCGTCGACTTCAACGGGTATCAGCCCCCGCTGAACGAGATCGACCCGAGCACCCTGGTGCAGAAGGGAGTCGTGCCCGAGAACCTGGCGAACAGCGTTCTGACGAACGACGATCTCGGGCCCGACTCGCTGCAGTACTGCACGCTCACGTCTAAGGGACAGCAGCTGTGGGAGGACGGCTACTCGAACTTCCTCGCCGGAGGAGGGAGTTGACAGGTCCGGGACGCGAGCGGTAGGGCGTCGTGTACCGGCGCTCGTTGTGGCCCACTCTTGCGCTCCCGGGCGTTCTCTGGCTGGTTCTCCTCTTCATCGTTCCGTTCTATGCGGTCCTTGGGGTCGCGTTCGGAACGGTCGACCCGATCCTCTTCCAGCCGGTCCCCATCTGGAACCCGCTCGAATGGAACGTGGGTTGGCTCACCGAGGTCCTCGGTCGGCTCGCCCCGGGAGGAATCTGGTTCGACGTCGAGGTCAGGACGCTCGTCTACGTCCTCATCTCCCTGGCCCTCTGCCTGCTGATCGGGTATCCGGTCGCCTACTACACGGCCCGGCACGCGGGGAGGTGGAAGGGCGTCGTCCTGATCCTGATCATCCTTCCCCTCTGGATCAGCTACATGATGCGAATGCTCGCCTGGGTGAATCTCCTGCAGCAGGACGGCTGGGTGAACAGCGTCCTGACGTTCACCCACGTGCTCAGCCAGCCGCGGGACTGGCTTGGCGGAAGCGCCTCGACCGTCATCTTGGCGCTCGTCTACGGCTACATCCCATACCTGATCCTGCCACTCTTCGCCTCCCTCGATCGCATCGACCGCAGCCACCTGGAAGCGGCACGTGACCTCGGTGCGAGCCCCTGGTACGCGTTTCGCAAGGTCACCCTCCCACTCTCGAAAACCGGCATCCTGGGGGGCGCCGTCCTGATCACGCTGCCGATGTTCGGCGACTACTACACGCCGAACATCGTCTCCGGCTCGCCGAAGACGTCGCTGATCGGCAACCAGATCGACCTCTACTTCCACGGCGGCCCGCAGCCGACGATCGGCGCCGCGCTCACGATCGTGCTTGCCGCCTTCCTCACGATCCTGATGCTCTACTACTTGCGGAGCATCCATCGCGCCCAACGCGAGGGCGGGACGGTGGGGGCGCTGTGAGCACCGTTGCCGAGCCGCGAGCGAGGCCGCAGCGGCCGCCAGCGAGGCCGCAGCCCTCGACCTCGACCCGCTTGCGGGGCT
>CAVXQP010000005.1:0-71965 GCA_963763955.1 uncultured Solirubrobacterales bacterium
CGGGACACCGCCTATGAAGGTGCGCCTCGATGCTATTTGACCCTGGACGTGGCATCAACTTGCGCGTGAACAGTCCAGTCGAGAACGGACTGCCCGCGGTCGGGCTCAGCCGGCCTCTGATCTAATCGCCTGGCCACAGAGACCACCGACCAAGGGAGAAGCATGGGTGCTCAATGGAATGATGGGAGGCGCTTCGAGGGAAGGGTGGCGGTGGTCACCGGCGGCGGAGGGACGCTTGGCGGGGCGGTTGCCAGAGGCTTCGGTTCGGAGGGCGCCTCGGTTGCGATCGGCTATCGCTCCTCTCGCTCCCAGGCCGCGGAGGTCGTGGCGGAGCTGGAGGGCCGCGGCGGGCAGGCTCAGTCCGGTCACCTCGACGTCACGGATCAGGACTCGGTAGACGCGTTCGTCGCCGACGTCGTGGAGCGCTACGGTCGTCTGGACGTCCTCGTCAACGCGGCCGGCCGCCTCGACGAGGCGGACACGGTGAGGTTCAGCGAGCTGGACACAGCCGCGGCGAGCGCCCTCCTACAGGTTGATGTGATCGGAGCCATGCGGATGTGTCACGCGGTGAGGCCGATGATGCTCGAAGGTGGCGGCGGTGCCATCGTCAACTTCTCGAGCACCTACGGGAACGGGATAGACCCCGACAACGCGATCAACTTCGTTCCCGTCACCTACTCCACCGCGAAGGGAGCGATCCGCGGCCTCACCACCACACTGGCCCGGGACCTTGCCCCGGAAATCCGCGTCAATGCGCTTGCCCCCGGGCCAATATCAGGCGAATGGGAGACAGAGTGGGGAGTCTCGCCCGAGCACATCGACGAGGCAATCGCCATGAACCCGCTGAAGCGTTTCGGCAAGCCGGAGGAGATCGCCGAGACCGTCCTGTTCCTGGCTTCGGACGGGGCCGGGTATATCACCGGTCAGGTGATCCACGTGGATGGCGGCTGGGTGGTGGCCGGGTAGAGCGTGCGCTGCAGGCCAGACGGCGCGCCCGTTACTCCGACAGCCCGGCGGCTTCGAGGGCCTCCTGCCGATCGGCGGTTATCGCGATGCGCCTGATCTTGTCGTCCTCGACGGTGACGACGGCGTAAGCGGTCAGGCTCAGCTGGAGGCCACTGCGGCGACCCCGCCCGACAGTGGCGGTGACGCACACGAACCGGCCTCGTCCTGCACGGATGAATTCCCGCGGCTCCAAGCGGAAGTCCCCGAAGGACTCCCAGAGATTCGTGGTCCATTGCAGGGCTCCAGGGTGCCCCTCATGCCAGGTCGCCCCTGGAATGCCGGGATAGTCTTGGAGTTCGACGTCCTCGTGCAGATACCGAAACGGCTTGGCCTCGAACGGGCCACCGAGATGACTTTTTCCGAGACTGTTGAAAGCGTCGCACAGGTCGCGGAAAACCCGAAAATCCTCTTCCTCCAGCGCGTAGAGCTCGGCCACTTTCCGGCTGAGCTCAAGCGAGGCAAAAACGGTGGGTTCCTGGCGGACCCTCGGAATGCGGATGGCAGCTCGGCCGTTCTCCTGATTCTGCTCGAGTACCGACACCGCAACCTGGGACATGGTCCTCTCCTCCGCTCGACCCCTCCTCGGGGTTCGCTGGTCCTCTTCCATGCTCCCCCAGTGCCGTCGCCAAGTGTGTGACAGAGGGCACGATCTGAATGTGGCTTACGTCACGATCGCCTCGTTTGCGGAGACCGAAGGCAGCTCGCTGCTGCGAGATCGCGTGCGCCGACAGCCCGGGGGCTTCGAGGGCCTTCGTCCTCTCCGTGTGATCCTGGATCCGGGCGACCTCGTCAGACACTTCAACTACCTACGTGACGGGGGTGCCTAAGAGATTGATCAGGGTTGATCCACGGGCATTGCAGGAACGTTTAGGTCCGGCGCCTACGATGCGCGGAATGGGCACCTCTCGAGCCGCCCTTCGGGCCGCGGCGCTCTCTCTGGCGGGGCTGATTCTCACGGGCACCGTTGCCCTGGCGTTGCCCGCTGGGCGCGGGCTCGACGCGACCACGCTGCATGGCTTCATGGGTCTTGATCGACCGGTGGTGGATCCGGTGATCGTCCTGGTCACTCAGGTCGGCAACCCGGTCATCTACGCCTTCCTGGGTGCGCTGATCGCGCTCGCCGCGCACAGACGCCAACAGCCCCGTCTGGCGTTGGCAATCGTCGCGATTCTCTTCGCGAGCGTGGCGACTTCGGAGGTGCTGAAGGTGGTGCTCGCTGGATCCCGCCCGGGGGACTGGATTTCACCGAATTGGTCGATCGGCGGAGCCAGCTGGCCCAGCGGTCATGCAACTGCGGCTATGAGCCTCTCCATGTGCGCGATCATGGCCAGCCCGCCGGCTCGGCGCCAACTGATCGCCGCGGCCGGGGCGGCCTTGACGATTGCAGTCAGCTACGCGTTGGTCATCGCCGGTGGGCACCTGCCGAGCGATGTGGTCGGGGCGTTCTTCGTGTCCGCGTTCTGGACGGCGCTGGCCCTTGCCGTGCTGAGGCGCCATCAGGAAGGGTTGGCGCCGACCAGCTGGCGATCATTCTTGAGGAGCTCGCTGCCGCCCTATGTCGTCACCTGGGGACTCGGCGCCACCCTGGTTCTTGCCGTCGTCGTCGCACGCCCGGAAACGGTTGCCGGCTGGATACCTGGGCACGAGAGGTTCCTGGTCGGCGCGCTCTCGATCGCGTTGATCGCGCAGGCGGTCGTCATGGGGTTCGCGCGCCTGCTCGGCCCCGGAGCCGCGGACGCGAGACGCACCTAGCCGGTCGCTGAGCCCGACGTACCAGTGACCGCCTGGCTGATCTGCAGCCCGAGCACCCCCGCCGTCGCCCGGGCGGCCAGCTCCGCGTCGTAAGGCACCTGCCCGGCGACGGCGATTACAGTGCCCTCGAGCGCTCCCATGAAGGCCTGTGCAACCGTTCCGGCGGGTGGTCCGGGCGGGATCGAGCCGTCTCGGCGCCCAGCAGTGACCAGTCGCGCGACGCGCTTGATCCCCGTCTCGTAGATCCGCTGGATCTCTCGCCCGACGGGATGGTCATTGCCGCTGAACTCGACCCTGAGGGCCATCACCACCCGGGCGACGTCCCGCCGGCAGAAGACGGCGTGGCCGCGCGCCAGCGCCATCAACTCGGAGACTGGGTCCGGCTCCCGCTTGGCCGGCTCGCCGACCTCTGCCATCCAGTTCTCGTCGACCCAATCGATCACCGCCAGGGCCAGGTCCGCCTTGTCCTTGAACTGGTGATAGAGCGCGCCGCGCGTGTAGCCCGCCTCGCGGGCCACCTCCTCGAGCCGGAGGTGTCCGTAGCCATAGCGGGAGAGACCGCGCGCCGCCGCCTCGAGAAGTGCGCTCCGCGAGCGTGCCCTCCGCTCCGCCTGGGTCTGGCGGCGACTGCGCGGTCGTTCCGCCGCCGCGCGCGGTCCTTTGTGAACTTACATACATGAATGTATGTTATCGTCGATTCCGGAATGAAGAGCTCTTCATTGAGGCTCCCTGACTCGGCACACGCCTCCCGGCCGTGGCGCATCCACGAGCTGACGCGCGACTTCCGGGTCGAGGACGTCTGGGCACTGCCAGCGCGAGGCGACCGCGACGACTTCCCGCGGCTGGTGGAGCGATTCGCCTCGGGCGATCCGTCCCAAAGCCCCTCTCGCACATCCCGCACGCTCTTCGCGATTCGTTGGAAGCTGGGGAAGCTGCTGGGCTGGGATGACGGGGAGGCGGGCATCGGCTCCCGGGTCCCGACGCTCCGGGACCGGCTACCGGACGATCTCCGAGCCGCGGCTGCACCTCGGTTCGACTCGCTTCCCTTCAGCCCGCTCTACCTGGTCGACGACGAGTTTGCCGCCGAGATCGCCAACCGGACCATGCACGGGGTCATGCACCTCGGCTGGGTTCCGGACGGGAGCGGGGGCTACCGGGGACAGATGGCCGTCCTGGTGAAGCCGAACGGTCTGCTCGGCTCCGCCTACATGGCGGCGATCAGGCCGTTCCGTCACCTGGTCGTCTACCCGGCGATGATCCGACAGATCGCCCGTCAGTGGGCGGCGGACGCCCGGGCGCCGACCGGCGCCGTTATCCGATAGGCATTCCGGCCTTCTCATAGCACGGGCCGAGGCCGACCGCTTTCCCTATCGCGCCTCGAGGATCGTCGACTCTGTTGCTGATCTGATCGACGACGTTGACTGACGCGCCCGCGGGCTGAGGATTCACCGCGACCGCTGAGCAACGCTCAGGACGTGAGGGCGACAGCCGCCTCGGGCGTCGCCACCTGGAAGGTGAAGCTCTCCTCCAGGTAGAGATTGACGGCCTCGGCGTCGTGGCTCTCGTACCCGATCGAGATGTCCTGGCCGCTGTCGTAGAGGAAGTCACCGCCCCGCATGCTCATCACGGCGCCCCCGTCGACCGCAGGCGCCCAGACGATCGGTCCGCCGAGGATCTCGCGCAGGTGCTCCAGCAGCGGATAGCCGCCGTGCTCGCTGGTTTCGAGCACGCGCGTGTGAGCGTCGGGACCGAGCGCCAGCCCGTAGGGGCCATCGACCCCTGCCTCACGTAGTGCGTCCACCGCCTTCGCCGCGTGGCGCGGGTAGAGCTCGCAGTCCTCGCCCAGGGCGATCCGCTCCTGTCCCGCCGATTCGATGATGCCCGCGATCCCAGCCTTTTTCCAGCCATGGAAGACGGCGGCGTTCTCGGCGCGGGCGATGCGCCCGGCCGCCTCATCGAGTGCCTTCAGGTCGACGTCCTCGGCACCACGCTCGGCGTCGTCCAGCTCCGAGCGAGCCACGGAGAACCGCGCGCGCAGCTCGACCAGGGAGAGGACCCGCCGCTGCCTGGCGTCGACGCCCTTCTCCGGCACGCCGGAAAGCTCGTCCGTTCGACCGAGGTTGCTCGCGGAGTGCTCCCAGCCGTGTGGGCCGGCGAAGTCGACGAGCTTCCTGGCGGCGAGGGCGGGCGCCAAGCGCCCGCGCGCCTCGGAGTCGAGGAGCTTCCAGCCCGCCTCGGTGATCGGGGCGTGCTCGCGGAGCAGGTGGCTCATCCGTCGCTCCCGCGCAAGCTGCCGAGTCCGAGGGACTCACCGCCCGCCAGCGGCGCACCGCGATCGGCCTCGCCCTCGGTCGCCTCCTCCTCGGACTCCTCACCGTGCTCGACGATGTCCCCCTCCTGAAAGAGGATTCCCTCCGCGATCTCGCGCCAGAGAGGGGTGCGACGGAGCAGGAACTCCAGGTCCATGCTGAAGTGCTTGAACTCCTCGCCCTGCGCGTCGTGCATGATCGCCCGGGCCTCACGGTCGGGCTCGACGGCCATGCGCTGCTCGTACCAGCCGATCGCCTCGGCCTCCTCGGTCAGCGAGGCGCAGAGGCGGGCGAAGGTGCGGGTCTCCGCGGGGAGCTCAGCGGCGGGCTCGTGGTACTGGTCGAATCCCACGCCGACATCCTCTCAGGCTTCGCCGTTTGCGTGCACCTGAAGGGCCGTCGTGTCGTCCTCGAATGGCTTCATCAGCCGGTCGGGCCGAAGCGCTCGGTGCGGATCCGCTGCGGCTCATAGCCCAGTCCGAGCAGCATCTCCGAGGCGGCCTCGACGAACCCGTTCGATCCGCAGACGAAGGCGATTCCGTCGTCGTCGATGCCCGCACCGGCAATCAGCTCCGGATCGATTCGCCCGCGGTGCCCGCTCCAGTCCGCCGGCGGCTCGCGCGTGAAGGTGAGCACCGCGTCGCCCCCGAGCTCATCGGCATAGATCACGTCGTCGGCCTGGCGGACCGAGTAGACGAGCCGCATCGGCAGGTCCGGCATCGTCCGTCGGCGATGGCGCAGAATCGCCATCAATGGAACGACCCCCGAGCCGCCACCGACGAGCAGGACGGGCTTCTCCCCGCGCCAGACGAAGTAGGAGGTGAACGGCCCGCGGACCTCCACCTGGTCGCCCTCGACCACCACATCGTGGAAGTAGGGGGAGACCTCGCCGTCCTCCAAACGATCGATCGTCAACTCGATCTCGCCCTCGTCAAGGGGGGAGGAGGCGATCGAGTATGAGCGCTGGGCCCGGTAGCCGTCCGGGGCGGTGAGGCGGACGTCGTAGTGCTGACCGGGGAGGTGCGGCACCCACATCGGCAGCTCGATCCGGAACGACTTGACATGCGGGGTCTCGGTCTTGATGGACGTGACGGTGCCGACCTGCCAGCGGCCGGGGGCTCGCTGCTCCACGGGCGTCACCGGCGATTCGGATCAGTCGGTCCAATAGCGCTGCTCCTTCCAGGGGTCGCCGTGGTTGTGGTAGCCGTTGGACTCCCAGAAGCCCGGCTCATCGTGATCCATCACGCGCATACCCTGGACCCACTTGGCGCTCTTCCAGAAATAGAGGCCGGGGACCAGCATCCGCGCCGGGCCACCGTGCTGGCGGGGGAGCGGCTCCCCCTCGTGCTCGGTCACGACCCACGCCTTCCCGCCGGTGATGTCCTCGATCGTGAGGTTGGTCGTGTAGCCGCCGTAGGAATAGAACATCGCGAAGGCGTCGAGCGGCTCGACCTCCTCCAGCAGGACGTCCATGGAGACCCCCCCGAAGGTGGTACCGAGCTTGGACCACTTGGTGACGCAGTGGATGTCGCAGGGGATCTGCTCGAAGGGCAGCTTGTGGAACTCCTCCCAGGTCCACTCGTGCGCCTGGCCGACCATGCCGTCGATCCTGAAGCTCCATTCGTCGGTCGAGATGTCGGGCGTCGGCCCGGCGGTCAGGACTGGAAAGCCGGTCTCCGAGTACTGACCCGGTGGGAGCCGATCGGCGAGCTCCTCGGGAGTGCGGCGCCGGCCGCGGAATCCCCTGGAGATGAACCCGTTCAAGGGTCGTAGCTTACGCACGGCACGCTCGGCGATCAAAGACTCTGAGCGACCTCTCCGCCTCCGTATTGTCTGAGTCATGCCTTCCGCGACCTCCAGCCAGCTGCCGCCGGTCGATGAGCGCGATCACAAGCTCGGGGCCGACCGGCCCAAGATGACCCTGGTCGAGTACGGCGACTTCGGCTGCCCCTATTGCTTCGCCGCGAAGCGCCCGCTCGAATCGCTGCTCGATCGCTACGACGAGCTGAGGCTTGTCTGGCGCCATTTCCCCGATCCCGAGCTTCATCCGGGAGTCGATCTCGCCGCGGAGCTCTCCGAGCTCGCCGCGACGGAGGGGAAGTTCTGGCAGGCGCACTCCCTGCTCCTGGCCGGCCGGGAGAGCATCTCCATCGAGGACCTGTTCTCCGTGGCGCGGCGCCTCGAGCTCGGCCAGGAGGAGGCGGAGAAGGCTCTGGCTGATCACCTATTCCGGAAGAGGGTGGAGGAGGATGTCGAGGGTGGCAAGAGGGCCGGCGTCCACGGCACACCGACGTTCTTCGTTGACGGCGTCCGCCTCGAGGGGCATTGGCGCCAACTCGCCCAGATCGTTCCCGGGGTCCTGAGCGATGACTGACGTGACTGGTGCAGTCGAGCCGATCGGCGCCGGTGAGGAGGAGACCCCAGACAGGGACGGCGCCTTTCCCCGCCTCGCCGATGAGCAGCTGGCGCGGTTGCGCGCTCTCGGCCGCGTGCGGCGGGTCGAGGCGGGCGAGATCCTGTTCGCGGAGGGCGACCAGGGCAGTGACTTCTTCATCGTCGAGTCGGGCTCCATCGCGATCGTCCAGGGGTACGGCAAGGAGAACCGGGTGATGGCGATCCACGGTCCGCGGCGCTTCACGGGCGAGCTCTCGATGATCACGGGACAGCGGCTCTACCTGGCCGGTGTGGTCCGCGAGCCCGGAGAGGTCATTCAGATCCCGGTCGAGACGCTGCGCGAGCTCATCGACCAGGACAAGACGCTCAGTGACCTGATCCTCGGAGCGTTCATGGCGCGGCGCTCGATCCTGATCGGCGCTGGGACCGGGATCAAGCTGATCGGCTCCCGCTTCTCGCCGGACACGAGGCGGCTGCGGGAGTTCCTGGCGCGCAATCGCATGCCGTATCAATGGCTCGACCTCGAGGTGGACGAGAATGCCGAGGCGGCCCTCAAGGAGTTCGGAGTCGACCCCGCCGACACCCCGGTCGTGATCCCTGCGGGCGGCGAGATCATGCGCAACCCGGCGAACGAGGCGGTGGGCCGGGCGATCGGCATCGGCGCCAAGGGACCTCCGCCAGCCCTCTGCGACGTGCTCGTGGTCGGCGCCGGCCCGGCGGGCCTCGCAGCGGCCGTCTACGCCGCCTCCGAGGGGCTCGACACCCAGGGGATCGAGGGCGTCGCCACCGGAGGCCAGGCGGGCACCTCGGCCCGGATCGAGAACTACCTCGGCTTCCCCGCCGGGGTCTCAGGCACCGAGCTCACCCAGCGGGCGGGCGTACAGGCGATCAAGTTCGGCGTTCGCCTGACCGCGCCCGCCAGGGCGGTGGGGCTGAGGAGCTCGCCGGGCCGACACGAGATCGAGCTCTCCACGGGCGAGGTCGCCACCGGGCGGGCCGTGGTGATCGCGACCGGTGCGCAATACCGGCGCCTCGACGTGCCGCGCCTGGAGCAGTTCGAGATGGGGGGCGTCTACTACGCGGCGACCCAGGCCGAGTCCCAGCTCTGCGCCGGCGATTCGGTCGTGATCGTGGGTGGCGGCAACTCGGCCGGCCAGGCCGCGATGTTCCTGTCCAAGCACACGGCGAGCTGCCGGCTGCTGATCCGCGGGGACGATCTCGGCAAGTCCATGTCGCGCTACCTGGTGGACCAGATCGAGCGGAATGATTCGATCAGGGTCTGCAAGCACACCGAGGTGGTCGGGCTCGACGGGGACCGCGAGCTGGAGAGCATCACGGTCCACGACACCCGCACGGGTGAGCGAACCACCCATCCCGCCAAGGCCCTCTTCGTCTTCATCGGCGCCGACCCGCACACCGAGTGGCTCGATGGGCAGCTGGCCGCCGACGACGCCGGATTCCTGCTCACCGGCCGGGACGTCGAGGATCTCGCCGAGTACGACGGCGATCGCCCCCTCTTCCTGGAGACCTGCCGGCCTGGCATCTTCGCCGTCGGCGACGTGCGCTCGGGCTCGATCAAGCGAGTCGCATCGGCGGTCGGCGAAGGCTCCATGGCGGTCAGGTTGGTCCACGAGCGGCTCGCCGCCCTAAGCTGAGGAAGAGCCCAACCATGCCCACCTGTACACATCTAGATCAGATCCAGGTCACCGAGCTCCCCGAGTCCGTCGAGGGATGCGAGGAATGCCTGAAGACGGGCGATCCGTGGCTCCATCTGCGGATCTGCCTCGAGTGCGGAAAGGTGGGTTGCTGCGACGACTCGCCCAACCGTCACGCCAGTGCTCACGCCCGCGAAAGCGATCATCCGTTGATCCGCTCACTCGAGCCGGGCGAGGAATGGTCGTGGTGCTTCGTGGACGACTTCGCGATGCTGATCCCCGAGGTGACCGGCGAAACGCGCATTCCGCCGTCACCACTGGGCGGATAGCGGCCCACTCGATGAGCGATACCGGATCGGGAGAGTCGATCACGCCGCAGGGCATCGTCGCACTGCGGGCCGAGCTCGAGCAGCTCGAGGGCCCTGCGAGGGCCGAGATGGCTGCGCGGATCAAGACGGCGCGGGAGCTCGGCGACCTGAAGGAGAACGCCGATTACCACATCGCCAAGGATGACCAGGGCCATCTGGAAGCGCGGATCAGGCGGTTGCGGCAGAGGCTCCGCAGGGCGACCGTGGTGGAGGCGGATGATGCTCCCCCGGGGTCATTCGCATTCGGCCGCACAGCCGAGGTGCTCGACGAATCGACGGGCCGGGTCAAGACCTGGACCCTGGTCGGGTCCACCGAGGCGAACCTCGCAGAGGGCAAGCTCTCGATCGAATCGCCGGTGGGGAGGGCCCTCAGGGACAGGCCCCTCGGTGAGACCGTCTCGGTTGAAACCCCGAGGGGCACCAAGTCCTATCGGGTCGAGAAGCTGGTCTAGCAGCCGGCGCCATCCGGTCTGTAGGTTCCAGACATGGCCTCCGACTGGCCGGAGCTCTCCTACAAGGCGTGGAGCGCGACCTGCGACACGCTTCACGCGCACACCCAGGTCCTCGGCAAGCTCGCCGTCGAGCTTGCCCCGCCTGAGCCCCAGCTCCAGCATGCGGCCCTCCGGCTGACGGCGCGCGGCTGGGAGACCGAGCTGCTGCCGGCGCCTGACCGCTCCGGGGCGATCACGGCGGGGCTTGACCTGCGGGCACACGAGGCCTTCGTCGAGCACAGCGATGGGAAGGAGACCCGGATCGCGCTGACGCCGAACCGCCCGGTTGCCGAGGTGACCCGCGAAGTGCTCGAGGCGGTCGAGCGGCTGGCGGGCCCCGTCACCATCAACCCTGCGCCCCAGGAGGTGCCCTGGGAGGTGCCGCTCGATCAGGACACCGAGCACACGACCTACGACTCCGATCCGGTGGCCACCTACTTCACCGCCGCAAGCCAGGCGGCCCTCGTCCTCGGCGCGTTCAGGGCCTCGTTTCGCGGCCGCTCGACGCCGGTGAACGCCTGGTGGGGAACCTTCGACATGGCGGTCGCCCTCTTCTCCGGGAAGCCCGCCGATCCACCGGCCGAGGACTTCATCTCACGCAATGGGGGGGACGCGGAGCTGATCGAGGTCGGCTGGTGGCCGGGGGACCGAAACCACGACGGGGCCGCCTTCTTCGCCTTCGCGCACCCCACGCCGGACCGATTTTCCGATGCAGACCTCGATCCCGAGCCCGCTCACTGGGACCCGGACCTCGGCGAGTTCGTGCTCGACTGGAACGACATCCGCGGAGCGCCCGACCCGCACGCCCTGGCGCTGGAGTTCGCTCACTCGGCGTTTCGCCACGCGTGCGACGTCTGCGGGTGGGATCCAGTTCTGGCGCGAACCGCGGAGGGCGAACCCCCGCCGGTGCGCTAGGCGGGCCTCTTCGCGGCGCGGCGGGTCCGGCGCTTCTCCCTCATCTCACGGCTCTTCACCTTCGCCTCGTCATAGGAGGTTCTGACCAGGTGCTTGCCCCCGGACCAGCCGAACACCCACGAGACGAGGATCACCGCGAACACGACGTTCCAGGCCGAGATGATCAGCTGCTGGGAGGCCGAGTAGGCGGTCGCGTTGCCGGCGCTGGTCTCCTTCTTGAGCGCGGCGCTGTTCATCGCCTGGGTGACGCCCACGCCGCCCGGCGTCAGGGAGACGCTGTTGGAGATCGAGTTCGAAGCGGTCACCGAAGCGACGTTGTGGAAGGTGACCGGGATGCTGTAGGCGCCGAGGAAGACCGCGATGATCGCGAGACGCGCAAGGTAGCTGCCGAACTCTGGCAGGACGAGCCCCGTGAGCGCCTTGCGCGGGTTACCCAGGATGGCCCCACCGACCAGCAGCTGCTCGCGGAGCTTCGCCCACTGCTTGCGGAAGACCCTGGTCGCAAGGACGCAGAGAACGACGGCAGCCGCGGCGATCAGGAACGCGAGTACCCAGTGGTCGGCGAGTCCGCTGAGCTTGATCGAGAATGAGCCCGCGACGGAGAGAAACAGGTACAGGTAGACGGCGATGTTGAAGACCGAGAAGGGGATCTTCTGGACCGCGATGCCCGAGAGCATCGCCGTGAAGGTCGCCCCGGCGATCACGGTCGTGAACATGATCAGCATCACCCAGGTGCCGATGTTCGCCGGCAGGAAGCTGTTCATCGCGACCGAGACCGCGTAGGCGGCCAGCACGAGCCGGAAGGTGATCTCGGCACGCGGATAGGCGGCGCGGAGGATCGTCAGCCAAGCCAACGCGGCGAGCGACGTTTGGGTGCTCTGCAGGACGACGCCCCCGACCACCGCCCAGGCCGGGACCTCGCGGATCTTTCTGAACAGGGCGCGGATCCACTCGGAGACCGGGATCCCGAGCAGGTCGAGGACGAGGATCGCCAGCGTCACCGCGGCCACCCAGATCGCGATCCGGGCGAGGCGCGCGAGCAGCGCGTCGTCGCGGGCCAGGACCGCGAGCCGTCTCCTCATCGGCCAGCGATTATGCGTGATGCTGTCGTCGGTACTGGACCACAGAACGGAGGAGCGACTTGACTGGCAAGGCCGATTTCACCGAAGACGAATGGAAGCTCGTTCTCGAGGCGCCGCCGAGCGCCGGGCTGATCGTGATCGCCTCGGACCGCGGAGGCTCGGTCCGGGAGACCTTCTCGATGGCGAAGGCCTACACCGAGGCTCGCAAGGAGCACGGCGAGAGCGAGCTGCTCGACGAGATCGTGACGGCGAAGCCCGAGATGGACCACACCCGCTTCAAGTCGCAGGAGGAGCTCAAGCAGGCTTCCCTGGGGCACATCAGGGATGCCGTCGCGGTGCTCAAGGAGAAGGCGACCCCTGAGGAGGTGGACGAATACAAGAAGTTCATCGTCGCGCTGGCGAACCGCGTTGCCGAGGCCCGCAAGGAGGGCTTCATGGGGTTGAGCGGGGAGCGGGTCAGTGATGCCGAGCGCTCGGCGATCGCCGAGATTGAAGCGGCGCTCGGGTGAGCTCAATCAGGTGATGTAGATCAGGCCCCTGATGACGAGGAGGGCGCCGATCACCAGGGCGAGCCGGAACGCGAGCCGACGCGCGTTGCGACCGAACCACTCCTTGAAGCGGTCGACCGCACGCGGCGTCCACTCGGGCGCGAACACGTAGCCGATCAGCGGCAGCTCCAGCAGTGCAAGCATGATCGCGTTGAAGCCGAGGACTGCGGCGACGGCCTCGACGGTGCTGGGATCCGAGTCCGCGATCTTGTGGAGGCCGATCAGGTAGGAGGCGCCAGGGAGGGTCAGCAGGGCGCCCACCACGAAGGTGGTCCGCGCGGAGCCCTTGCTCAGCGTCTGCTGCCACTTGGGCGGCCCCTTGCCCTCCTTCGCCTCCTGGCGTCTGCGGCGCCGTTCGGCCAGCCAGCCTCGTTCATTCAGCTCGCGACCTGGGCGGATCACCCAGGCGACAACCACCAGGATCCCTCCGAGGGCGAGGTCCAGGGCCGGGCTGAGCTTGTGCTGCGCGGTGCTGGCCGAGCCATCGAGTGCGAAGACGATGACGAGGCCGAGCGTGACGCTTGTGAGCAGCGCGCCCGCCAGATAGCCGAGCAGCAGCCGCTTCGGATGGTCGAGCAACAGCATCACCGTGGTCGCTCCGAGCAGGGTGGGATTGAGGGCGGCCGTCAGCGCATAGACGGAGGCGCCGTTCACGGCTGGTTCCAATTAGGGGAAAAAGGTGAGAGCATCACCCATGGTGATCATGCCCAGCGAACAGGACGACCCACATGGCTGAGCCGCTGTCTCCGGGCGAGAGCGAGGCGGCCGGCAAGGCTGCCCGCCGCAGGACGCCTCGCTCGGCGCTGGGGGAGTGGGGGCGGAGCGCAAAGAGAAAGAGCCCGGTGGAGATCCTTCTGGGGCAGGACAGGACCCGGGTCCCCGAGCTCGTCCCGATCCGTCACGGGCGCATGTCCGTCTCAGCCTTCACCTTCTATCGGGGCGCCGCGGGAATCATGGCGGCCGACCTCGGTGCTGCGCCGAACACCGATCTGAACGTCCAGCTCTGCGGCGATGCGCACCTCTCCAACTTCGGTGTCTTCGCCGCCCCCGACAGGCGCCTGATCTTCGACATCAACGACTTCGACGAGACCCATCCGGGCCCATTCGAGTGGGACGTGAAGCGGCTCGTGGCAAGCTTTGCGATCGGCGGGCGGGACCTCGGCTTCAACGAGCGCGACCGGCGCGGAGCGGTGGCCGAGGCCGCACGCGAGTACCGGCGCGAGATGCGCCGGCTCGCCGCGATGCGCACGATCGACGTCTGGTACGAGCGCCTGGATGTCGGGGCCCTCGAGAGGTATCGATCCGAGGTCACCAAGAAAACCGCGAAAAGATTTGACAAGGCGCGCGCGAAGGCCGAGAGCAAGAACAGCCTGCGAGCCTTCAACAAGCTCACTCACTCGGTCAACGGCGAGCTCCGCATCATCAGCGACCCACCGCTGATCGTGCCCGTCGAGGAGATGGCGGACAGCGACAGCCAACTGAACGTGGTGATGGGGCGATTGCGGGAGCTCCTGGCGGCCTATCGTCGGACGCTGGACCGCGATGTCCGCCGCCTCGCGGAGGGCTACCGGTTCGTGGATCTCGCTCGCAAGGTGGTCGGCGTCGGCAGCGTCGGCACCCGCGCCTGGATCGTGCTTCTGCTCGGCCGCGACGAGGGGGACCCGCTCTTCCTGCAGGCGAAGGAGGCCGAGGCCTCGGTCCTGGAGGGCTTCGCCGGCAAGAGCCGGTTCAATCAGGAGGGCCGCCGCGTCGTCGAAGGGCAGCGCCTCATGCAGGCGGCGAGCGACATCTTCCTCGGCTGGCTGACCGCGGAGGGACCCGACGGCAAGACTCGGGATTTCTATATCCGCCAGCTCTGGGACGGCAAGGGCTCGGCACAGGTGGAGCTGATGACTCCGACGACGATGGGGCTCTATGCCCGGCTCTGCGGTTGGACCCTGGCCCGAGCCCATGCCCGGTCCGGCAATCGCATAGCGATCGCTTCCTACCTCGGCAAGGGTGAGTCGTTCGAGAGCGCCATGTGCGATTTTGCGGAGGTCTACGCCGATCAGAACGATGCCGACTACAGGGAGTTCGAGGCTGCGATCTCCGAGGGTAGGTTGAAGGCGGTCACCGGGGTCTGAGCTCCGCTCGGCGGCGCTCGAGGAATCGCCGTTCCGCATCGGAGTGAACGAGCTCCAGAGCGCGCTCATAGGCCGCGATGGATTCCTCGACGCGATCGAGCCGGCGCAGCAGCTCCGCCCGGGTGGCGTGCAGGTAGTGGTAGCGGTCGAGCTCGAGGCGGTCCACCAGCTCGAGAGCCGCCTCAGGATCGCCGGCCTCGGCGATGGCGGCGGCCCGGTTGAGCTCGACGACCGGCGAGTCCGTCAGTCGCGAAAGCTCGCCGTATAGCGCCGCGATCTGGGGCCAGTCCTGAGGATCGTCAATGTGCAGCGCCGCGATCGCCGCCTGCACGACGTAGGGGCCGCGCCCACCGAGCGCCAGCGCCCGGTCGATTGCCGTCTTGCCCTGCTCTATCTCGTCGAGGTCCCAGCGGGAGCGGTCCTGGTCGCGAAGCAGGACGATCGTCCCGTCCTCGAACCGCGCCTCGCGGCGCGCGTCGTTGACGAGCATCAGGCCTTGCAGCCCCTGGGCCTCCGGCTCGTCCGGCATCAGCTCGACCAGCGCCCCGCCCAGGCGGATCGCTTCCGATGCCAGGTCGCCGCGGCCGCCATAGCCCTCGTTGAAGATCAGGTAGATGACGGCGAGGACGGCGGCCAGCCGATCCGGGAGCAGATGGGGAGGCGGGACCCGGAAGGGAATCCCCGCCTCGTCGATCTTCCGCTTCGCGCGGACCAGCCGCTTGGCCATCGTCGGCTCGCCAACCAGGAAGGCTCGCGCGATCTCGGCGGTGCTGAGCCCACCCAGGGTGCGGAGCGTGAGAGCGACCTGGGCGTCGAGGCCCAGCGCCGGATGGCAGCAGGTGAAGAGCAGCTCGAGCCGCTCGTCTGGGATCTCGGTGTCCTCGATCTCCATCTCAACCGGTTCCGGCACGTCGAGCAGCTTGGTCTTCTCGACGAGGGTGCGGTCCCGGCGGATCCGGTCGATCGCCCGGTTGCGAGCCGTCGTCACGAGCCAGGCGCGCGGGTTGTCGGGCGTGCCGTCTCGCGGCCAGCGCTCGGCGGCGATCGCGAACGCCTCCTGAGCGGCCTCCTCGGCCAGCTCGAAGCTGCCGAGGAAGCCGATCAGGGTGGCGAGGACACGACCCCATTCGTCGCGGAAGACCTGGTCGAGAATCGCTAACGCTCCACGACCGGCCGGATCTCGATCCCGCCGCCCATGCGAGCCGCCGGAATCCGTGAGGCGAGCTCGATGGCTGCATCGAGATCGTCGGCCTCGTAGGTGAGCCAGCCGCCGAGCGCTTCCTTGACTGAGACGAACGGCCCGTCCGTGGTCAGAGTCTTCTCGTCCTGGACGCGGACGGTGGTCGCCGCCTCCGGCGGACCAAGCTGCGCGTCTCCCGGCTGTGACGCCCGGGGTCTTGTTGATCGACCCGTAGTCGGCGTAGACCTGCTTCTGCTCGTCTTCGGAGAGCTTCTCCCACTCGTCGGTGCCCGGGAGGGGAGTCGTCCCCTGGTGGATCAGCAGCACGTACTTCATTTGCTTCCTCCTGGTTGGGGGTTTGCGCCCTGAGGACGAATGAAGGGGCGCGAAATGGACTCCCGCGAGCCGAATTATCGAGCCGGCTCGAGTGCGCGGATTCGCGGGTATCCCGCCTGTCACGGATCGAAGGATCCAAACAGGAGGTACGACGTCAACACCCTGTCACCAGGGTCAGCAACCTCGGTGGCCAACGGTCCGAAGCCGAAAAGGCGAAGGGCCACCTCCATGAGGTGGCCCTTCGCTTGTGACGCGGTCTGAAAACGGGCTGGGGATTGACGGTGGGGCGGGACAGCTCCCACCTCCCTTCGCTCGTCGGTGCCCGGGTTGGATTCCGCCTGACGGCCGCGTGCCGTCAACCGGCCCCAAGGGCCCAATACAAGGAGACCCGTCCAAAACGGTGAGCCTCCCAGTGCCCAGGCCTAGCGGCCCTGCACCTCCAGAGTCCCGTCAAGCATGGAATTCAAGTTAGGACCACCTCCTTTCTCTGGTAACTCGTATTGAAGCAGGCGCTCCGGCCGTGGCTAGAGTGCCGGTTCGCAATGTCCCGCGATAAGCGATTCCTGTTGGTGGTTCCGGCTCTCGCGATCCTTTCGCTGGGCACAGGTTGTGGCGGGGGGAAGCAGTCGGTCACCGCCGCCGAGCTGGTCCAGAAGGGCGATCAGATCTGCCGCACAGAGCAGATGGGCTTCAGCCAGATCCAGGCCCACCCTCCGGCCAACGCCTCGATCGCGGCGGACCAGACCAAGGAGCTGATCAAGACCGCCGAGAGTGCCAGCTCCCATCTCGGAGACCTCGAGCCGCCCGACGAGCTCCGAGCGCCCTTCGAGAACTACATGAGCGCCCGGGACCGGGCCGTCGATCAGATGAAGAGGGGGGAGGACGCGGCCGAGAACCAGGACTCTAGGGCCTACGGGGCGGCGCAGGCGGCCGTGGTGAAGAGCGCTCCGGAGCGAAAGAGGCAGGCGCGCGCCGTGGGCTTCAGGGTCTGCGGTGCGAACGCGGGCTCCGCCTGATCCTCGGCTACGACTCGGTCTGCGAGAGGTAGGCGAAGCCGGCGGTCATCGCCAGGTTGCCGAGGCCCGCGAGCCAGAGGCCCGCGCGGGCGCCCGGTCTGGAGAACGCCGGCGAGCGGGACCAGAGGATGTCGGTGGCGAGCTCCGTGCCGCGCAGCCAGGAAAGTGCCCACCAGTCCTTGGCGCGGTTGCGGCGGTAGGCGACCAGGTGCGCCGCCGCGAAGGTGAGCCAGATCGGGCCGCAGCGGCGGAAGAGCTCCCTCGCGTCGTCCGACGGCTCGTCGTGACCGAGCACGCGCAGGGTCTGCGACGGGCGCCAGCAGCGCGCCCGACCCGAGGACCAGATCGAAGGCGATCATGTTCCGGTTCGTCCTCCGCAGCTGCCCGTCGAGGCTCACGGCGACGATCCAAGCACATTCACGGGGAGCCGAGAAGGGAAACCCGGCGGGCAGCGAAATCAGCGCCCGTGGCACGGACCGCGACCAAGACCCATCCCGCCCGCAAGAGCCTCTCGGACTTCATCACGGAGCGCTTCGACGACTTCTCGCGCTCTCAGAAGGACGTGGCCCGCTACATCGTCGACCACCTCGACGAGGCGGCCTTCCAGACGGCCGAGGAGCTCGCCCGCCGAGCCAACACATCCTCTTCCACGGTCGTTCGCTTCTCGCAGGCACTCGGGTTCGACGGCTACCCCGAGCTGCAGCAGGCGGCGATCGAGGAATACCGGCACAAGGTCGCCGAGGGTCAGCCGAACCCCAATGGCGGCAGCGGCGCGGCCGCCCTCTTCAACTTCGATCATTCCGAGTTCGAGGCCTCGCTCGGCGCGGACTACTCGAACATCGAGGAGACGGCGCGGAACCTGACGCGCGAACAGATTGAGGCCTCGGTCTCGGCGCTCGCCACCTCCAGGAGGGTGCTGATCGTCGGCGTGGAGCAGATGGCGTTCTTCGCCAGCTACCTGCGCCACCTCCTCGGGCTGCTCGACGTGAGAGCGGAGATCGTCGCCTCGCCGAGCCAAGACAACATCCAGAAGCTCTCGCGGATGGACGAGGACACCCTGCTGGTGGTGCTCACCGCAGGGCGCGCCCATCCGCTCATCCTCAGGGCGCTGAAGCTCGCCCGGCATCGTCGCGCTCGCACCATCTCGATCACGGACTCGACGCTCTCCGACGTCGCGGAGCACTCGGAGCTGGTTCTCTACTACTCCTCCAACGGCCCGTCGTATATCCGCTCCAACGCGGCGCTGATGGGCCTGGTCCAGGCGCTCGCCCACGGGGTCTACTCGCGTGACGAGGCCGCCCACCGCGACCGCATCCGCGCCTTCAAGCTGAAGTAGGAGGTCCACGCCTGGGCTGAGAATCTCTTCAGACAGAAGACCACAGGCCCGGGGGGCGATCCGGACCTGCAGTCGATACCGGGGTCCGGGGGAGGACCCCAAGTGATTACGCCGCCTCGTCCGATACGCACCCCCAGGGCGAGGTAGGAACAAGGTTGCCCACCCTCCAATGAGGCAAACGTCGCAGCCGACATTCATCGGGGGCGTCAGGTGGGGCCGCGGCGGGCGCCTTCTACTATTCGGTTTCCATGGCCGAGCGAGCGACCTTCCGTGTCAAGACCGGCCTCGCCGAGATGCTCAAGGGCGGGGTGATCATGGATGTCACCAACGCCGAGCAGGCGAAGATCGCCGAGGATGCGGGCGCCTGCGCGGTGATGGCGCTGGAGCGCGTGCCGGCCGACATCCGGGCCCAGGGCGGGGTTGCGCGGATGTCCAATCCCGCCGTGATCAAGGAGATCCAGGAGGCGGTGACGATCCCCGTGATGGCCAAGGCGCGGATCGGCCACTTCGCCGAGGCCCAGGTGCTCCAGTCCCTGGAGGTCGACTATGTGGACGAGTCCGAGGTCCTGACCCCCGCCGACGAGTCGAACCACATCGACAAGTTCGCCTTCGAGGTGCCCTTCGTTTGCGGCGCCACCAATCTCGGCGAGGCGCTCCGCCGCATCGGCGAGGGCGCGGCGATGATCCGCTCCAAGGGCGAGGCCGGCACCGGCAACATCGTCGAGGCCGTCCGCCACATGCGTGAGATCACCGACGGCATCAAGCAGCTCGCCTCGCTGCGCACCGAGCAGCTCGCCGGCGCCGCCAAGCAGCACCAGGCGCCGCTCGACGTGGTCCAGGACGTCGCCGAGCGCGGCTGGCTGCCGGTGCCGCTCTTCTGCGCGGGCGGCATCGCCACCCCGGCGGACGCCGCGCTGATGATGCAGCTCGGCGCCGAGGGCAACTTCGTCGGCTCCGGGATCTTCAAGAGCGAGGACCCCGCCCGGCGGGCCCGTGCGATCGTCGAGGCGACCACGCACTTCAACGACCCCGAGCGGGTCGCCCAGGCGTCGATGGAGCTCGGCGAGGCGATGCCCGGCCTTGAGATCGAGGCGCTCGCCCAAGACGGCGGCCTGCTGCAGGGCCGCGGCACCTGAGTTGAGCCGACCTCCCCTGCGCATCGGCGTCCTCGCCATCCAGGGCGACTTCGAGGCCCATCGCCGGACGCTCGAGTCGCTCGGTGCCGAGGTGGGCGAGGTGCGAACCGCGTCCGGGCTCGAGGCGCTCGACGGCCTGGTCATCCCAGGCGGCGAGTCCACCACGATCTCGATGGGGATGGAGCACGAGGGCCTGGACGACGCGATTCGCTCCTTTCACCGCGAAGGGGGGCCGATCTTCGGTAGCTGCGCGGGGATGATCGTCTCCGACAGCGCACACCTCGGGCTGGCCGACTACCTCTGTCGCCGCAACGCCTTCGGCCGGCAGCTGCAGAGCTTCGAGGAGGACCTGCGGGTCGAGGGACTGGGCGACGAGCCTTTGCGGGCGGTCTTCATCCGGGCCCCCTGGGTCGAGGAGCATGGTCATGACGTCGAGGTCCTGGCCGAGGTCCACGGCCACCCGGTTGCGGTTCGCGACGCGAACGTGCTGGCCGTCGCCTTCCACGCCGAGCTCACCGACGACAGCCGCCTGCACGCCGCCTTCATGGCGATGTGTACGGCGGCGCGGTCCGGCGATCCGGCTCATCGCTAGGTTGTCGGTATGAGGGACCCACGGGTGACGGCGCTCGCGCAGATCCTCGTTCGGCACTCCACCGGGGTCTCGGACGGGGACGTCTGCACGATCGAGGGCGAATCGGCGGCCGAGCCTCTGCTGCAGGCGATCTACGAGGAGGTCCTGCGGGCCGGCGGGAACCCGATCGTGAACGTGGCGATGGAGGGCCAGTCGACCTCCTACTTCGAGCTCGCCTCCGACAGACAGCTGGAGTGGATCTCGCCGGTCGCGGAGTGGGCGGTCGAGAACGCGGACGTCCGCATCGCGGTGATGGCGAGCCAGAACACACGTGCCCTCTCCCAGATTCCGCCCGAGCGCCAGGCGACGCGGCAGGCCGCGACACAAAAGCTGATGAAGCGGGCGATGGAGCGGAGCGCGGAGGGGACCTACCGCTGGGCGCTCACCCTCTTCCCGACCCACGCTTACGCGTCCGAGGCGGGGATGGGCCTGGCCGCTTACGAGGACTTCTACTACGGCGCCTGCCTGGCGACGGACGATGACCCCGTGGGGGCCTGGGCGCGGACCTCCGAGGAGACCAAGCGACTGGCCGACTGGATCCAGGGCCGCTCCGAGGTGCACGTGACCGGCGACGGCACGGACCTGCGGCTCGGGATCGAGGACCGCACCTTCATCGCGGCCGATGGCAAGCACAACATGCCGGACGGGGAGTTCTTCACGGGACCCGTCGAGGACTCAGCCGATGGCGAGATCAGCTTTCACCTCCCCGCCACCTATGCGGGCCGCGAGGTTGCCGGCGTGCGGTTCCGCTTCGAGGGTGGCAAGGTCGTCGACGCGACCGCGGAGAAGGGAGAGGAATTCCTGATCGAGATGCTCGACACCGACGAGGGGGCCCGTCGCCTCGGGGAGCTCGGCATCGGCACCAATTACGGGATCGCCGCCGGCACCGGCGAGATCCTGCTCGATGAGAAGATCGGCGGCACGGTCCACCTCGCCGTGGGCCGCTCATACCCGGAGACCGGCGGCGTCAACGAGTCGGCGATTCACTGGGACATGATCTGCGACCTGCGCAAGGGCGGCCAGATCGAGGTCGACGGAGAGCCGCTGCAGCGCGACGGCGCGTTCGTGGTCTAGGGCCGCAACCCTCGTCCCGAAACCGGGTTCTACCCGGCAGAAACGGTAGGCGCTCGGTCGGGGAGAACGAGCCCTCCATGACGAAGTTGCCCATCGCACCGCAAGGAGGGACAGCATGTTCGGACGCAAGCTGGGCTTGGTGGCCGTCGCGGCCCTGAGTCTGGGTCTCGTTCTGGCTGCACCGTCAGCGCTGGCCAGGAAGAAGGTCATCAACAAGACCTACGCCGTGGGCGTCGGCGCGCCGTCCGGCGGAGTGCCGCTCAACATCCCGGATGGCGGTGGCGCTGCCATCCAGCTCGTGCGTGATCCGGTCGCGGTCAAGGGTCTCAATCCGCATGGCAAGATCAAGGATGTGAACGTGGGTGTGAGGATCTCGCACCCGTTCGCCAGTGACCTGGAGATCTATCTCGCTACGCCGCGAGGGGTCATCAACCTCTCGCATGACGTCGGCGGGAACGGCAACAACTACGGGAACGGTTTCGCCGGGTGCTCGGGTGGGCTGACCACCTTCGATAGCCAGACGCCGACCTCGATCGCGACGCCCGGCCTTAACGCTCCCTTCGTCGGGTTCTTCGCGCCACAGGAGAGCCTCAATTTGGTCAATGGCCTGGGCGCCAAGAAGGCGACGAATGCCGTCTGGTCCCTGCTGGTGATGGACGACAACAACCTGCACGGCACCGGCACCCTCGACTGCTTCAAGTTGAGCGTGACAGCCAGCAACCCGAAGTAGCCGTCTGTCAAACCGGGAGGGAACGGGGCGCCTGGCGGCGCCCCGTTTGGCTTTCCCGTTCGACCTAGAATCGACGCCATGTCGGGTCACTCGAAGTGGTCGTCGATCAAGCACAAGAAGGGCGCCGCGGACGCCAAGCGCGGCAAGCTCTTCACGAAGCTGGCGCGCGCGATCACCGTCGCCGCGCGCGACGGTGGCGGCAACCTGGACGCGAACCCCGGGCTCGGGCTAGCGGTGCAGAAGGCACGCGACGCCTCGATGCCCAAGGACAACATCCAGCGGGCGATCGACCGCGGTACCGGCGAGGGCGCCGACGCCGCCGCCATCGAGAGCGTCACCTACGAGGGCTACGGCCCAGGGGGTGCCGCGATCCTGGTTGAGGCGCTGACCGACAACCGCAATCGGACCGGCTCCGAAATTCGCCACGCCTTCGAGCGGCACGGCGGAAGTCTCGGCGAGCCGGGTTCGGTCGCCTGGCAGTTCGAGAACCGCGGCGTGATCCTCGTCGACGGCGAGCGCTACAGCGAGGACGACCTGATGCCCGCAATCGACGCCGGCGCTGAGGACGTCTCCGAGGATGGCGACCTGATCAAGGTCACCACGGCCGCCTCCGATCTGGCGGCCGTCCGCTCGGCGCTGGAGGAGGCCGGGGTCGAGGTCCAGTCGGCCGAGCTCTCGATGGAGCCCAAGAGCACAGTCGAGGTCGGGGAGCGCGACGCGCCCGCGCTGCTGCGGCTCATGGACGCCCTCGAGGAGCACGACGACGTGGACTCCGTGCACGCGAACTTCGACGTTCCGGAGGAAGTGCTGGAGAAGGCGGCCGCGACGAGTTAGGCGCCGCCACCTCCTCTTCTTGGGGAGGGCGTCCTTCTTTTGGGGCAGCCGGCGTCTGCGTTGGGCGTTCTCCCCCTGCTCCGCCCGTTCGGCCCGTTGAAGGACATCCGGGGTGCGAGTGAGAATGAAAGAGCGTGATCGTCATCGGTATCGATCCGGGTATCGCCAACACCGGATTCGGAGTGGTCCGTACCTCCGGTGAGCGAATGGTGGCGCTGGACGGGGGCGTGATCGAGGTCCCCTCGGATCTCTCCGCCGAGCAGCGGCTGGTCCGCCTGCACGACTCGCTGGGCGAGCTGATCGCGCTGGCATGAGCCGAAGGCGATGGCGATCGAGGAGCTCTTCTTCGGCAAGAACCTCGCGTCCGCCCAGAGCGTCGGAGAGGCGCGAGGCGTGACGCTGCTGGCCGCGGCCAGACATGCTGTGCCCTGCTTCGACTACACGCCCCAGGCCGTGAAGAAGGCGGTCTGCGGATCGGGATCCGCCGACAAGGAACAGGTGCAGCGGATGGTGGCCAGCCTCCTCGGCCTCCCGGAGCCGCCCACGCCCGACCATGCGGCCGACGCCTTCGCGGTCGCGATCTGCCACGCCGGGACCGCCGGATCGCGCAACGCCGTTTCGCACTTCGGGCGGTCGAGGGCCGGGACGCAGTCGGCGCTCGCCAGGCGCCAGCGCCTCGCCGGCTAGCGGCCACGCGGCGCCTGGGGGCTGGTTGGGTGGCAACCAGCCGGGTCGCCGGCTTCTCGCGAAGACCACCGGCGCGTGTAGTGTCGGAACCCGGTGGAACGCAAGTGGTGGACGCTGCTCGCGAGCTGCATCGCGATCTTCATGTTGCTGCTCGACGTGACGATCGTGAACGTCGCGCTGCCGTCGATCGAGCGCGCCCTCGGCGCCAACTTCAGCGACCTCCAGTGGGTGATCGACGCCTACGCGCTGACCCTCGCGGGCCTGCTTCTGGCGGCGGGGTCGCTGGCCGACAAGGTCGGCCGCAGGCTCGTCTTCATGCTCGGGCTGGCGGTCTTCACCGCTTCGTCGCTGACCTGCGGGCTGGCTCCCGACCCGCTCTTCCTGCACATCTCGCGCGCGGCGCAGGGGGTCGGCGGGGCGATGATGTTCGGCACCTCGCTGGCGCTGATCGCGCAGGAGTTCCAGGGTCGCGACCGCGGGACCGCGCTCGGCATCTGGGGCGCGACCACGGCCGTGGCGGTCGCGACCGGGCCCCTCGTGGGCGGCGCGCTCGTAGACGCGCTGTCGTGGCGCTGGATTTTCCTCGTCAACGTGCCGATCGGCCTGGCCGCGCTCGTGGTCGCGCGGCTGCGGCTGCGCGAGTCGCGCGACCCGGCCGCCTCCGGCGTCGACCTCCGCGGCGTGGCACTGCTGTGCCCCGCGCTCTTCCTGCTCGTCTACGCGCTGATCCGCGGCAACGAGGAGGGCTGGGGCAGCGCCCTCATCGTCAGCTGCTTCACGGCCTCCGCACTGCTGCTCGTGCTGTTCGTGGTGGCGGAGCGCCGCGCCACCGACCCGCTGCTCGACCTCTCGCTGTTCCGCAAGCCGGCCTTCACGGGCGCCACGATCGTCGGCTTCGCGCTGTCGGCGTCGATCTTCTCGATGTTCCTCTACATCACGCTCTTCTTCCAGAACGTGTTGGGCTTCTCGCCGTTCGAGGCGGGGCTCCGGACGCTGCCAGTCACCGGGATGCTGCTGTTCGTCTCGCCGCTGAGCGGCCGGCTGACGGCGCGCGTGCCGGTGCGGCTGCTCCTCGGCACGGGGCTCGCGTTCGTGACGGTCGGCCTGTTGCTGATGGGGAACCTGTCCGACTCGTCCGGGTGGACCGCGCTGCTGCCCGGCCAGATCCTGGCCGGCATCGGGATAGGCCTGGCCACCCCCGCGCTGGCCTCGACCGCCGTCGGCGTGGTCGGCCCGCAGCTGAGCGGCATGGCGTCGGGCGCGAACAACACGGCTCGCCAGCTCGGGCTCGCGACCGGGATCGCCGGCCTCGGCTCGATCTTCCAGTCGAAGATCGAGTCGACGCTCACCCCGCTGGTCGCGGGCACGCCCGCGTCGCCGCACGTCCACGAGCTTTCGCGGGCTGTGGCGTCGGGCGGGACCGGGCGCGCCTTGCAGGCGGTGCCGCCCGCCGCCCAGGCCAAGGTGGTGGACGCCGCGCACCACGCGTTCGTGACGGGCTTCAACACGATTGCGATGGTGACCGTCGCCGTGGCGGCGGTGGGCTCCGTGGCGGGCTATGTGCTGGTGCGATCGCGGGACTTCGTGGGCGTCGGCGCCCCGCCGGCGGTTCCGCCGGAGCCGGCGCGGGCGTAGGCGGCGGCGCGGGCTTCGGCACCCCCCACGGCCCCGTCAGCCCAACTAGAGGCGATGGGAAGTGAAGGCATCCGGTTCGGAGCCCAGAATCCATAGGCATGATCGCCTCCGTCAGCGGCGAGGTTCTCGTTCGCCGCCCCGACTACGTCGTCATCGACGCGGCCGGGGTCGGCTATCGGCTCGCCATCTCGGCCGAGACGCTCAAGGCGGTCCCCGCGCGTGGTAAGCGCGCGTCCCTGCACGCCCACCTGGTGGCGCGCGAGGACTCGCTCAGCCTCTACGGCTTCGCGAGCGAGGAGGAGCGCGACCTCTTCCTGCACCTGATCTCGGTCGGCGGCGTCGGGCCGAAGGTCGCGATGGCCGTCCTATCGGGCGGCTCCGTGCGGGAGTTGCTGCGCGCGATCGCAGGCGGGGACGCGAAGCGATTTCAGGCCGTTCCCGGCGTCGGCAAGCGCACCGCCGAGCGGATCATCGTCGAGCTGCGCGAGAAGGTGGCCGGGGAGATCGAGGGCGATGCCGACGGCGCCGCCCTCGCCACGGGCGAGGAGGACCCTCGCTCGCTGGCCCGCGAGGGCCTGCTCAATCTCGGTTACACACCGCCCGAGGCCGAGAAGCTCCTCTCCGGCGCCGAGGGCGAGAGCCCCGAGGAGATCGTCCAGTCGGCGCTCCGCAGCGCGGCTGGGGCGAAGGCTGCATGATTCGCGTAGCCCCCGGAAGCGAAGCTGAGGAGGCGGAGCGGTGGTAGAGCCGGGGAAGGGGATCCGCACGCCGGGGATCGACGACGACGAGGAGATCGTCATCCACGATGCCCGGGCCGCCGGCGCTGAGGATGACTTCGACCGCTCGCTCCGGCCGCCGAAGCTCGAGGACTTCGTCAACCAGCTCCAGGTCACCGAGCAGCTCGGCATCTTCATCGAGGCGGCTCGCCGCCGCGGCGAGGCGCTCGATCATGTGCTGCTCGCCGGTCCACCCGGCCTCGGCAAGACCTCGCTCGCCCACATCATCGCGGCGGAGCTCAGCGTGCCGATGGTGCAGACGGCCGGCCCCGCCCTCGAGCGCAAGGCCGACATCGCGGCCTTCCTGACTTCGCTCGAGCCCGGGACGTCTTCTTCATCGATGAGATCCATCGCCTCGGGAGGGCGGTGGAGGAGACGCTCTACCCGGCGATGGAGGACAGCCGGCTGCCGGTGGTCCTCGGCCAAGGCGCGGGCGCGCGCACCGTCACCCTCGACCTGCCGGCCTTCACCCTGATCGGCGCGACGACCAGGACCGGATTGCTGACGACGCCGCTGCGGGATCGTTTCGGGGTCTGCCATCGACTGGAGCACTACGCTGCGGCCGATCTCCGCCAGATCGTCCTGCGGTCGGCCGGCATCCTCGGCATCGAGGTGAGCCCCGACGGGGCGGAGGAGATCGCCTCTCGAGCGCGGGGAACGCCCAGGGTCGCGAACCGCCTACTGCGCCGGGTGAGGGACTTCGCCGAGGTCAAGGAACGCGGCAAGATCGACGGCGCGCTCGCCTCGGACGCGCTGGAGATGCTCGAGGTGGACCGCGCCGGGCTGGACAGGCACGACCGTCAGCTGCTCGAGCTGATGGCCGCCAAGTTCGGCGGCGGCCCCGTCGGCCTCTCGACCCTGGCGGTGGCGATCGGGGAGGAGGCGGACACGATCGAGGACGTCTTCGAGCCCTACCTCCTCCAGCAGGGGCTGGTGAAGCGCACCCCTCGCGGCCGGGTCCTCACCGAGAGGGCCTACGAACACCTGGGGCTGCCGGTCCCGGAGGGCGTGGCGAGCCTGTTCTAGGCGTCGTCAACCGGTCGGCTGCCTGGACGCGTTGGCTAGCCTTCGGTAGGAATGCCGTACTTCATCTGTCCGAACTGTGGAAACCGCGAGCTGAGCGGGGAGCGCACCGCGGGTTTCTCGACCCGCCCCAAGGGCTGCTCCAAGTGCGGCTTCGGCTTCCTCTTCGAGCTGCTGGACGACTACATGCCCGCGCCCGGCGCCGCGTTCTTCACACTCGACCAGCAGGCCAGGGTCCTCGACCTGGGCAAGGGCGCCTTCGAGCTCACGGGGCTGAAGGACGAGCAGGTGATCGGGCGTCCGGTCCGAGACGTACTCGGCCTGGAATGGATCGACCAGGGCGACGGTGGGGAGACCGCCGACACCGACGGCAACGGCGACACGGATCCGATCGAGACGACGCTCGAGTGGGGGGTGCGCTCCCTGGGAAAGCGGGTGGCAGTGAAGGCCGAGGGCGACCTGCCGACCGAGGCGGTGGCGGACCTGTTTCCCGCGTATGACGACGACGGCGGACTACTGCTCGTCCTGACGCCTGAGTAGATGCGGCCTTTGCCGGCCGCCGAATTTGTACGCCCCTTGCTGTGTTGCAATGGGGACAGGAGACCACGCCTGAGACCGCTAGCGTGACCCCTTCAACACCGTGAGCAACCGCCGCCGCAACCTCTTCATCCTCGCCTTCGTGGCGCTTCTGATCGTGGCCTCCGGGATCGTGGTCGCGACCAAGAAGACCACTCTCGGCCTCGACCTCAAGGGCGGGACCGAGCTGATCTTCCAGGCCCGCCCGACGCCGCAGAACCCCTCGATCAATGGGTCGGACATCGACCGCTCGATCGAGATCATCCGCAAGCGGACCGACGCGTTCGGCGTCTCCGAGCCGGAGATCTCGAGGATCGGCTCGGACTCGATCCGGGTCGGCCTGCCGGACGTCAGCAACGCGGCCAACGCCAGCCAGCAGGTCGGGCAGACGGCGCAGCTCCACTTCTACGACTGGGAGCCGAACGTCATCCCCAACCCGGTGACCACGAACGTGCCCAGGGGCGAGGCATCGTTCCCGCGCTACTACGACGCCGTCAAGGTCGCCGCCCAGCAGACGCCCGAGTGCTTCCAGAACAAGTGCACGACCAACGGTCCGCAGTACTACCTGTTCAACTCGCAGACCCACGCCTACATCGCCGGGCCCGCGGAGAACACGAAGGACCTGTTCGCCGACCTGCCTGGTCAGAAGCGGCCTCCCAACACCCAGATCCTCACGGTCCCCCAGGGCACCCTCGTGGTCGAGAAGGAGCCCGCTCAGGGAGAGTCCGCCCCACCCGACACCGTCGCGGGCAAGAACTCGGCGTCCTGGTTCGTGATCAGGGACCGGCCGGCGCTCTCCGGCACGGACATCACCGACCCGAAGCCGAACTTCGACCAGTTCAACAACCCCGACGTCACCTTCAGCTTCACGGGAACGGGCCGCCAGGAGTTCTCCGACGTCACAAAGACGATCGCGCAGCGGGGGCTCCAGAACGCTCCTCCGGGAGTGGCGGGCAATTCTCAGCTCGCCGATCAGTACTCCGGCCACTTCGCGGTCGTCCTCGACCAGGCGATCAAGTCACGGCCGATCGTCAACTTCGTCGACAACCCCAATGGAATCGACGGCCGCACGGGCGCCGAGATCAACGGCCTCACCCAGCAGGAGTCCCAGGACCTGGCGCAGATCCTCCAGATCGGTGCCCTGCCGGTCGACCTGGTGCAGATCTCCAGCTCCACGGTCTCGGCGACCCTCGGGCAGCAGGCGCTCCACCAGGGACTGAAAGCAGGGATCGTCGGGTTGATCCTGGTCTGCCTCTTCCTGCTCGCCTACTACCGATTCCTCGGCTTCGTCGCAGTGGTCGGGTTGGCGATCTACGGACTGCTCTTCTTCGCCCTGATCAAGCTGATCCCGATCACCCTGACGTTGCCGGGCATCGCGGGATTGATCCTGACTATCGGGGTGGCGGCCGACGCCAACATCGTCATCTTCGAGCGCATCAAGGAAGAGGCGAGGGGCGGCAAATCGATGCTGAGCGCGATTGCCGCCGGCTATCGCCGCGGCATCGCGACGATCATCGACGCGAACGTGATCACGCTGATCACGGCGTTCATCCTCTTCGCGCTCGCGACTTCGAACGTCAAGGGGTTCGCGTTCACTCTGGGCGTCGGCACGATCGCCTCGCTGTTCACGGCGGTCGTCTTCACGCAGGCCTTCCTCGGCTTTTTCGGGCGGGCCCGCTTCATGCGCTCCCCGGCAGCTCTCGGGGCCCGCGAACAGCGCTTCCGCTGGCATTTCGACTTCAGCCGCGCAAGCAGGTACTTCTTCACGCTCTCCGGCGTCATCCTGCTGATCGGGACGACGTCGTTCGCGACCAAGCAGCTCAATCTCGGCATCGACTTCAAGGGCGGCAGCCGGATCACGGTCGGGCTGCAGAAGTCGGCGACGGTCGACGACGTGCGGTCGGTTGTCGAGTCCGCCGGGATCAATGACGCCCAGATCACCAAGGCCCACAACAAGCAGCTCGGCACGAACACCTTCGAGATCGACTCGAAGGCGCAGCCGGAGCAGGTGCAGGGGATCCAGCCGGCGCTGCAATCGAAGTACGGGATCGTCCCCAACGGATTCAATGCGACCACGGTCGGGCCGACCTTCGGCCAGCAGGTGGCGAGGAGCGCGATCGAGGCGATCATCTTCTCGCTGCTGGTGATCTTCGCCTACGTCGCCTTCCGGTTCGAGCCGAAGTACGCCGTGCCGGTGATCATCGCCGTGATCCACGACATCCTGATCACGGGGGGCGTCTATTCGCTGACGGGGAGGGAGGTGACCAGCGGCACCGTCGCCGCATTCCTGACCATCCTCGGGTACTCGCTGTACGACACGGTCATCGTGTTCGACCGGGTGCGCGAGAACGTGCCGCGGCTGCCGCGCGCGACCTTTTCCCAGATCACCAACCGCTCGATGAGCGAGGTTCTGACCCGGTCGCTGATCACGGGTCTGTCGAGCGTCTTCCTGGTCACGGTGCTGTTCATCTTCGGCGGCGCGACCCTGAAGGACTTCGCCTTCGCGATGATGGTCGGCCTCGCCTCGGGTACGTACTCGTCGATCTTCATCGCGACGCCGGTGCTCACCCACTGGAAGGAGCGCGAGCCCGCCTACCGGCGCCGGCGTGAGCGGATCGAGGAGCAGATGGGCCGGGTCCCTGCGTTCCCGGAGGAGAACGTCGTCGCTCGGACCGAAGGCGGGCGCGAGGAGCCGGTCCAGGCCGAGACGCCGGTACCGGCGGCGCCCGCGCCGAGCCGCTCGCAGGTTCCGGGGGTCGTGCCGGAGCCACCTGCTCCGGTCGAGCCGCCCGCTCAGCCACCACAAGCGCCTGCCCGCGCGAGACCCGAGCCCTCCGTACCGGTCGGGGCACCCGGCCCCGACGGCGGGGATGGCGCTCCTGATCCGGGCGGTGCTGATGGGCAGGACAGTGAAGGTCGAACCGGTGGCGACGGTGATGCCGCGGCCGGCGGCAACGGCGGGGCCGAGCAGCAGCGCCCCGAGCTCAGCGAGGCGAGTGCCGCGGCACTGCGCAAGGTGCGCGAACAGCAGGGCGGAGGCCGCAAGCGCCGCCGCAAGCACGGGAGGAATCGCTGATGTCGATCCTTGTCTGGTTCACGTTGGGTGTGGCGCTCTGGCACTTCACCGTGTTCGTCCCGGACCGCTTCTGGGGGGGCATCGTGGGAGCTTTCATCGGCTCCGCGGCCGGCGCCATGGTGAGCGGCGCCATCGCCCAGATCGCGCTCGGCAAGGGCGTCGGGGACACCGACCTCGCGACCGCCCTGTATGCCGTCCCGGGCTGCGTGATCGGATTGGCGATCGTCTACGCGATCGGCGTGCGCTCGGGCGTCGAGGCCGAGCACATCTAGGCGGCCTCGCCGGGCCGAACACCGGCGATCAAGGGGGCGAAATCTGCCGTGAGTGGGGACTTGTTCCGGATATGCCGGAAGAACTCACCAAGGCCAGCGCGGGATGCCGCGATCGCATCGCATCGCCGCACGCCAGCACGGTGTCCTTTCATCGACGCAGTTGAGGGCCTGCGGGCTCTCCTCGAGTGCGGTCGCGAGCCGCGTCTCCGCCGGCCGCCTGCACCGCATTCATCGCGGTGTCTACGCGGTCGGCCATCGCAAGCATCGAGCAATGAAGGGAGATGGATGGCGGCGGTACTGGCATGCGGGCGGGCTGCGGTGCTCAGCCATAGAAGTGCCGCCCGACTCTGGCAAATGCTTCCGGATCGGAAGGGTGTAACCGGTGGGGACCAGCCACTCGTTCATGTCACCGTTCCCGGCGAGAGCAAGGATCGACAGGGAATTCGGGTTCATCGTTCATCCACCTGGTCGCCGGCCGACTGCACTCGTCGGGAAAACATCCCGGTCACCAGGCCAGCTCGGACGCTGAAGGACCTCCGGCGCACCTTCCCCAGCCGGATATTCAGGGCGGCGCTACGGCAGGCCGAATACCTTGGACTTCCTGCCAGCGACCAGCTGGAGGTCGACCACACACGCAGCGAGCTCGAGGCCAGGTTCCTTGCCCTGCTCCGGCGTCACCGTCTTCCCCAGCCGGAAGTGAACGTTCGCGTTGATGAGTTCGTCGTGGATTTCCTTTGGCACAGATCGCATCTCGTTGCGGAGCTCGACGGCTGGGCAACCCACCGGACACGTTCGGCGTTCGAGGACGATCGATCGCGGGATAGGCGGCTTCGCGTGCTCGGGTTCGAGGTCGTTCGATTCACATGGCGACAGGTCGATGAGGAGCGACGCGAGGTTGCGAGCTTGCTGCGCGCTCTCCTGGCGGGCCGATCTGGGCCCGGTCCTCGCCTTGGGTGACTTCTTCCGGATATCCCGGAAGAACTCGCCAATTCCGGCCGGCCCGGAGATTCCGTCGGGGGCCGAACTTAAGTTGGGCGGATGGCCTCGACGGGACCCGCACGGGCGTTTCAGGCGGACCCCTACGACTACGGGGAGGTCCGCCGCCTCGCTGCGGAGCTAGAGCTGGCCGAGCCGGTCGCGGTGACCCTGGTCCGCCGCGGCTACCGGACGGTCGACGCTGCCCGTCGCTTTCTCGAGGCCCGCGAGTCCCATGAGCCCACGGAGTTCCGAGGGATGGAGGAGGTCTGCGAGCAGATCCTCACCGCCGCGCGCAGCGGGGGACGGATCACCATCCATGGGGACTACGACGTCGACGGGGTCTGCTCGACCGCGATCCTCGTCTCGACGCTCCGGTCGCTTGGCGCGAGCTGCGACTGGCTGATCCCCGATCGTCTCGCCGACGGCTACGGGCTGACGATGTCGAGCGTCCAGGAGCTTCAGCGCCGGGGCACGGACCTCGTCATCACCGTCGACTGTGGAATCGGTTCTGTGGAGGAGGTCGCGGCGGCCGGCGCTGCCGGGATCCAGGTCGTGGTCACCGACCACCACCTGCCAGGGGAGCGCCTGCCCGACTGCCCGGTGATCCACCCCGTCGTCTCGGACTACCCCTTCGAGGGGCTCTGCGCAGCCGGCGTCGCGCACAAGCTCGCCATCGCCCTCTGCGACGCGGCGGGGCGGGGGGCGGTCGAGACCGTGGGTGGCCGCCGCCACCCCTGCGACCACGACCTGGACATGGTGGCGCTCGCGACCGTCGCGGACATGGTCCCCCTGGTCGGCGAGAACCGCCGCCTGGTTCGCGAAGGGCTGCGGGTCATGCGCGACGGCGCTCGGGTCGGGCTGCGTGCCCTGATGGCCGCGGCCACCGTCGATCCGCAGACCGTCGATGCCGGTGCGCTCGGCTTCCGCCTCGCTCCCCGCATCAACGCAGCGGGACGCCTCTACCGGGCCGACGCGGGCGTGGAGCTGATGCTCACCGACGATCGCGATCGCGCCGCGGCGATCGCCGCCGAGCTCGACCGGGCCAATGCCGAGCGCCGCTGGGCCGAGCAGACGGTGGTGGAGGGGGCGGAGCGCGCCCGGGCCGCCCTCCCGCCCGAGCTGGCCGACGCCCCCGCCCTGGTCCTGAGCGGCGAGGGATGGCATCCCGGCGTCGTCGGCATCGCCGCCTCACGGATGGTGGAGCGCCACTTCCGGCCGGCCATCCTCCTTTCGGTCGACGGCGTGCGAGCCAAGGGTTCGGCCCGCAGCATCCCCGGCTTCGACCTGGTCGCGGCCCTGGACGCCACCTCCGAGCACCTCGGCCGCTACGGCGGCCACCGCGCCGCGGCGGGCCTCGAGCTGGAGGCCGATCGTCTCGATGCATTCCGGGAGGCGTTCATCGCCCACGCGGCGGAGAACATCGACCCCGCCGACCTGGTCCGCACGGACCGCCTCGACGCCCTCGTCGGGGTCGGCCGCGACGGGATCGGCATGGACCTCGCGCGCCAGCTCGAGACCCTCGGCCCGTTCGGTATGGGGAATCCCGGGCCGCGCCTGCTCGTGCCCTCCGGTCGCCTGCGCGAGGTCCGTCCCCTCGGTGAGGAGGGCAAGCACTCGCGCTTCCAGCTCGAGAGCGGGGCCGGCCGCGCGGTCGGCGTGGCCTTCGGCATGAACGGGGAGATCACGCGCCGCGAGGACCAGGCGCTCGATCTCTCCATCGAGCTCGAGGTCGACCGCTGGAACGGCGCCGAGCAGCCGCGCGTCGTCGTCCGCGAGCTCTACCCGCTGGAGCGGGCCGAGACCGAACCGGCCGGCCGCCCCTGCGGCGACGGTTGCCCCGCCGCGGACGAGGAGTGGTGGCGCAGGCTCGGCCATGAGCTGGCGAGGGTCGCCGAAGGCCGCCCCGGAGCGCTCCTCGACGTGAGGGCGGCGCAGGCCCCCCAGCGCCAGGTCGTCGACCGCCGCGGCGGCGCGGCCGTCGCCTCCCTCGCGGAGCTGATTTCGAGCGGCGAGTCGGTGCTCGCCATCTGCGCGGACGCCGCCCGCCGGGCAAAGCTCGCCTCCTCCGCTGCGGACCCCCGCCGCTTCGGAGCCGCCCTGCCCCGGATCGCCTGCTGCCGTTGCGGGGCAGAGTCGCTGGATGCGACCCTGCGCGAAGCGCCCGGCGCGAGCCTCGCGCTGGTCGACTGGACGGCGGTCGCGCGACGCCCACAGGCCCCGCGCCTCTTCAACCACGTGGTGGCGGTCGATCCCCCGCCGAGCGACGCACTCGAGAGCCTGGCCTTGGCGGGTACCGGCTACCTCCATCAGGCCTGGGGCCCGGCGGAGCTGCAGCTGACTGAGCGGCTGCTCGTTCGGGAGTGGGAGCTGCGCGGCTCGATCGCCGAGATCTGGCGCGGCCTCTCCCAGGCCGGGGGAGAGGCGAAGGGCGCAGCCCTCCGCACAACCCTCGAAGGAGCCTCCGATTACCCGAGGACGCCCGAGACGGCCGCCCGCTGCGTGCGTGTTCTCGGCGAGCTCGACCTGTGCGAGTGGCGGCACGATCGCGGCACCGGCGCTCTGCGCGTTTTATCCTCGGAGAGGACTGATCTGGGGCGATCCAGGGCCTACGCGGACTGTCTCGCCAGACACCAGGAGGCCATCCGATTCCTGCGAAGCAGAGCACAGGCATAGCGAGCACGGAGAAGGGCAAGGCGCCCGGTGACGGCCGGGCCCTGCGCGACGGCGATCGTCGCGGCCACACTCGGGTCGGCGAGTCCGCCGGGCGCTCGCGCGCGCCCCGTGCCGACTCGATCACGCGCGAGCTGACCGCCGACCAGCGCGCCCTCCTCGGCGACCTCTTCGCTGTCATCGAGGAGCACAAGTCCGACGAGGTCGAGCCGATCGACCGCCAGGAGCTCGAGCGCGCCTTCGCCTTCGCCTGCGAGAGCCACGCCGGCCAGGAGCGCCGCTCCGGCGAGGACTTCATCACCCATCCCCTCGGGGTGGCCCGGATCTGCGCCGGCCTCCGGCTCGACACGGCGACCCTCTGCGCGGCGCTCCTCCACGACACGGTCGAGGACACCAGCGCGAGCCTCGATCAGGTCCGGGACGACTTCGGCGACGAGGTCGCCCAGCTCGTCGACGGCGTCACCAAGCTCACCGAGATCACCTTCAAGAGCCGCGACGAGAGGCAGGCCGAGAACTACCGGAAGATGATGGTGGCGATGGCCACCGACGTCAGGGTGATCCTGATCAAGCTGGCCGACCGCCTCCACAACATGCGCACCATCGGCGCGCTCCCGAAGCAGAAGCAGCAGGAGAAGGCGCGGGAGACGCTGGAGATCTTCGCGCCGCTTGCGCACCGCCTCGGGATCCACGCGATCAAGTGGGAGCTGGAGGACCTCTCCTTCGCGACGCTCCACCCGCGGAAGTACGACGAGATCAAGGAGCTGGTCGCTCAACAGCGCGCCGCGCGCGAGCGCTACGTCGAGGAGGCGGGCAAGTTCCTCGCCAAGGAGCTGGGCAAGGTCGGGATCGAGGCCGAGATCTCAGGCCGGGCCAAGCACTTCTACTCCATCTACACGAAGATGACCCGCAAGGGCAGGGAGTTCAACGAGATCTTCGACCTGACCGCGATGCGCGTCCTGGTCGGATCGGTGAAGGACTGCTACGGCGCCATCGGGATCGTGCACTCGCTGTGGAAGCCGCTCCCGGGGCGCTTCAAGGACTTCGTCGCGATGCCCAAGGCGAACGCCTACCAGGCGCTCCACACCACTGTGATCGGACCTGAGGGCCGCCCGCTCGAGATCCAGATCCGAACGCCGGACATGCACGAGCTCGCCGAGTACGGGATCGCCGCCCACGTGATCTACAAGGAAGGCGACTCCTCGGGCGACGGCGGCAAGGAGAAGATGACCTGGCTCCGCCAGCTGATCGAGAACGAGCAGGATCAGGGTCCGAAGGCGTTCCTGGAAGCGCTCAAGGTCGACCTCTTCGAGGACGAGGTCTTCGTCTTCACGCCGAAGGGCGAGGTCAAGAACCTGGCCGCCGGCTCGACGCCACTCGACTTCGCCTACTCGATCCACACCGACGTCGGACACCGCTGCGTCGGGGCAAAGGTGAACGGCAAGATCGTCCCGCTCCACTACCAGCTGCGCAGCGGCGACATCGTCGAGGTGCTCACCGCCAAGCAGGGCCGTGGCCCCTCGCGGGACTGGCTCAAGCTCGTCCGGACGACGCGCGCCCGGAACAAGATCCGCGCCTGGTTCTCGCGCGAGGGGCGCGAGGACGCGGAGCACGAGGGGCGCGACCAGCTCGCCCAGGCGTTCAAGAAGCGCAGCCTGCCCTACCAGAAGCTCGCCGGCTCGCCGTTGCTCGTCGACGTGATCCGTGAGATGGGCTTCCGCAAGGCGGACGACTTCTACATCGCCCTGGGCCAGTCGAAGATCTCGACGAAGGTCGTCACCAACAAGGTGATGCAGCGTCTCAAGCGCGGCGAGGCTGTCGAGGAGGAGCCGGCCGAGGGCCTGATCAAGGGGACCGACGATGCGCGGCGCCGGACGAGGGAGGCCACCAGCTTCGGAATCAAGGTGAAGGGCGTGGAGCAGGTGGCGGTCCGCCTCGCCAAGTGCTGCCGTCCCGTTCCGGGGGACGAGATCGTCGGCTACGTCTCACTCGGGCGTGGCATCACGGTGCACCGGGCCGACTGCCGCAACGTGGTGGCGCTGAAGAAGGCGCCGGAGCGCTTCACCGAGGTGAACTGGGACGGCGACAACGAGTCCTCGTACCGGGTGGAGCTCCAGGTCGATGCGTGGGACCGAACCCGCCTCCTTGAGGATCTCTCCAGGACCTTTGCGGAGGCGGGCCTGAACATCCTGGAGGCACGCTGCACGACCAAGCACCCGATGGTGAAGAACCGGTTCGTCCTCGAGGTGGGCGACACCGAGCAGCTTAAGCAGTGCATCTCGCGTCTGCGGAACGTCGACTCGGTCTTCGACGCCTACCGGGTCACGCCGACCGCCTGACGCCGGTCGCAGGTCCCTACCGCATCGGGAATCCCGTTCGCGTGTTCGCTCGTATGATGAAAACAGTGAGGGAGCACGGGACACGGTGGTTCGGATACAGGCGGCTGGGATTTGTCGCGGGACTGATTGTCGCCGGCCTGCTCTTCGCCGGCGGGATCGCCCTGGCGGCCTCGCAGACGATCATTGGGCAGGTCGACGACACCTTCAACGCCGCCACCTACACCACCGACCAGGGCGAGGTCGTCCCATTCCAGGTGACGGGCAGCAGCCACAACGTCACCGCCCACCAGAACGGCCCCGACGGGGCGAGCGCTCTTCCGCACCCCGACCATCTCGGGGGGCACCGCAGGTGTCCAGGGCACGCAGTACCTGAGCACCGGTACCTACACCTTCTTCTGCACAGTCCATCCGACACGATGCAGGCAACACTGGTGGTCGGTCCCGGCGGCACCCCGCAGGCCCGGCCGACCGGCAGCCTGAGCGTCCGCAGCAAGAAGCTCGCCAAGGTCTCCAAGAAGGGCATCCTGGTCGCGGTCACCGCGAGCACGACGGTGGACGGCGCCTCACTGACTGCGAAGCTCGGCAAGACGACCATCGGCAAGGCCGGCGGCCTTTCGTTCGCGGCCGGACAGAGCTCTCAGACCGTGAAGCTGAGCAAGGCTGGCAGGAACAAGCTCAAGGGGAAGCAGAAGGCCACGGTCAGCGTCACGGCGGACATCCCCTTCGGCGCGCCTGCCACCGGCAAGGCGAAGCTCACCTAGCGCCGTCTACGGCTTTCCGCACGCGCTCGGCGACCTTTCGCATCTCGGCCTCTGAGGCGTACTTGGTGCGCGGCCAGAAGAACCCGCGCAGCCCGTCCTTCGGCTTGCGCGGAACCACGTGGACATGAACGTGGGGCACGCTCTGGCTGACCACGTTGTTGAGGGCGACAAAGGAGCCCGGTTTTCGCATCGCCTTGGGCACCGCGACGGAGAGGAGCCGCGCGTTGGCGAAGAGCGGTCCGACCAGCTCGTCCGGGAGGTCGCCCAGCGTCTCGTGGTGGTCCCGGGGCACGAGCAGCGAGTGCCCGGGGAAGAGCGGGCGATTGTCGAGAAACGCGATCGAGCCCTCGTCTTCGAAGACCAGGTGGGCCGCCTCGTCCCCGGCGATGATCTGACAGAAGCGGCAGTTAGGGTCCTGGATGGCCAGGTCCGCGATACTGTCAGAGCGCAGGGGGCCGGAGAGGAGAGCTGACCCCAGTGAGGACACCCCGCAGGAGAAGGCGAACGGTGCAGCACCGTCTGGTCGTGCTCGCGCTCGTGCTGCTCGCCGCCCTCATCGTGATCGCCCCCGGATCGGCCGGCGCAGGGACAGCGATCAAGCGGGGCACCTACAGCGGCAAGACCGACCAGGATGCGGTTGCGACGGGTTTCCGCCGGATCCAGTTCACCGTCAGCAAGGGAAAGGTGACCTTGACCACCGAGCCCATCGTCGCCAGGGGGCTCTGTCTCTCAACCGACGTTTTCACGCAGGATGGCACCTCGAGCAAGAAGCTCGGGCGCAACCGGACCTTCACGCTGACCCACACCTTCTTCGGTAGCAAGATCGACAAGATCCACGGCCGGTTCGTGAGCTCGAACGAGGTCGAGGGCTACGCGATCTATCACTTCTTCGCGCAGGACCTCTGCTTAGAGGGCAAGACGAAGGTCAACTTCAAGGCGAAGCACAAGTAAACGGCGAAAAACCGCCGCCGAATCTACGCAACGATGGTCAGCGCGCCCGGGTCGACGCTGAAGTGCAGCTCGGTGTACTCGCCCAGATAGTCGCCGTCGACCTGGACCGGGAACGGGCGGGGCTGGTCGTCCTCGTCGACGGAGATCGAGCGCACGATGGCCTCCGAGACGTCATCGAACTCGTCGATCTGTCGGTGCTTCGTTGCGTGGAGCCGGCGATTCAGGACCCGAGCCGCGATCGGCAGCATGTCGCGCTGCTTGGCGCGATGGAGCAGAGCCATCGAGAGCGTGCCGTCATCGAGGCCGATGTCCTCGCAGATCTGGATCGGGATGTTGGCGAAGTAGGTGAAGGGCTCGGAGTTCTGCGCGATCGCCGTGACGCCCTCGTGCGTCTCGCCCGCGACCTCGAGCTCGAGTCGCACCGGGTTGCGCAGGTAGTGGCGGTAGAACCCGGAGATCGCGGCCCAGGTGTAGTACCACTGCCGCGCGCGGGCCTTGAGGCGGGGGTGGGCGTCGACCCGCTTGACCACGGTTGCGTCCAGCCCGACCCCGCACGCGAAGACGAAGCAGCGGCCGTTGCAACGGCCGAGGTCGATCTTGCGGGGCCGGAAGTCGTCGGCGAGCCCGATCAGGTGCTCGGTGGCGTCGACCACGTCATTGGGGATGCCGAGCGTCCGGCAGACCACATTGGTCGATCCGCCGGGAAGGACCGAGACGGGCACGTCGGTCCCGGCCAGCCCGTTGGCCACCTCGTTGAGGGTTCCGTCGCCGCCAAAGGCGACGACGATGTCGTAGCCGCCGTGGCGGGCCTCCCTGCCGATCTCGATGGCGTGCTCCGCGGCCTTGGTGTCGACCGCCTCGACGTCGTAGCGGGCCTGGAGCGCGTAGACCACGAGGTTCTTGAGCCGGTCCGACACCGTCGTGGCGTACGGGTTGACGATGATCAGCATTCGCTTCTTGTCCGCGTCTGGTGCGAGCGGGGTGGCCGGGGCCGCCGGGGCGGGGTCTCGCTGGGCAGGGGCCATCGTCGGCGGCACGGTCTCTTCTAACCCTCGGCCGTGACCGGGTTACCGCCCGGAATCAGGTCGCCGAGCCGGTCCGATGGAGTGTCCGAGGTCGCCTCGTAGCGGACGACATCACCGTCGGCGACCTCTCGGACGTACCCGGCGTTGACGAGCAGGTCGACGTGCCCGATCACCTCGGAGAGGGTGAGGAAGGCCTGCGTCACCGCCACGTCGCCCCAGATCGCCTGGGCGAGCTCGTGACCGGTCCGAGACTGCTCGGAGATCAGCCCGTAGAGCTTCTCCGCCCGCCGCTGGTGCATCGCGAAGCGGGAGTCGATCAGGGCGACATGGCCCGTGATGGGCTCGCCATGGCCGGCGAGCACGATCTCCGCGGGCAGCTCCCGCGTTCTCTTCAGCGACTCCAGATAGGTGACGAGCGCCTGGGTCCGCTGAGCCGACCCGTCCAACGGCCTGGAGATCAGGGGGTTCGAGGAGATGTGCTTGATCAGATGGTCGGCGGCGAGCAGGATCCGGCGCTCGCCGTCCCAGAACACGGTGTCGGAGGGGCTATGGCCCGGACGGTGCTGGACCTCCAGGCTCCGATCGCGGAGATCCAGCAGCTCGCCGTCGTGCAGCGGGCGGCTCACCTTGATCTTGGATCCCCAGGCACGGAAGCTGCCGGTCACCTGGCGCAGTGCCCTGACCACCTCCTCGGAGATCCCGTGGCGTCGCATCAGCGCCGCCGCCTCCTCGTCGTCGCGCTCGGCATCGTCGCCGAAGTTCTCGAGGAAGGGAACGGCGAGGTCGATGGCCGCCACCTCGGCTCCCGAGCGGTTCGCGACGATGTCGACCAGCCCGAGATGGTCGATGTGCTGGTGGGTGACGATGACCAGCTCGAGATCCTCGATCCGATGGCCGAGGGCGTCCAGCTGGCGCTCCAACTCGTCGAGCGCCTTGCCGGAGTTGGGTCCCGAGTCGACCAGGGTGAGAGGGTCGTCCTCGAGCAGGTAGGTGTTGACCCGGCCGACCTGGAACGGAGTGGGGATCCGGAGCAGACGAATCCCCGCCTCGCTTATCCGCCGCCAGGTCTCCGGCGAAACGTCGTCATCGCTCACGACCGAATCAGCCCCAGAACCTCATCCCGCTTGGCCTCCATGTCCTTCGGTGAGACCAGCGACTCGAGGTTGAGGCGCAGCAGGGGTTCCGTGTTCGAGGGGCGTACGTTGAAGTGCCAGTCGGGATAGTCGACCGAGACGCCGTCGAGGTGCATGACCTCTCCATCGGAGTAGCGCTCGGCGATCTCGCGCATCTTGCCCTCCTGGTCGGCCACCTCCGAGTTGATCTCGCCGGAGATGAAGTACTTGGATCGGAACTCGTCCATCAGCTCGGCGAGCGGGCGGCCCTCGCGCGAGATCAGCTCGAGCATGAGCAGCGCCGGCATCGTCCCCGAGTCCGCGCAGTAGAAGTCGCGGAAGTAGTAGTGGCCCGAGACCTCGCCGCCGAAGATCGCGCCCGTCTCGCGCATCCGGATCTTGAAGAAGGCATGACCCACCCGGCTCAGGTCGGACGTCCCGCCTGCCGCCGCGACCGTGTCGGGGACCGCGCGGCTCGAGCGTGGGTCGTAGAGCACCGTGGCGCCGGGGTCCTTGACCAGTGCCGCGCGGGCCAGCAGCGCGCAGACGAAGTCGCCATCGCAGAAGCGGCCCCCGCCGTCGATGAAGAAGCAACGGTCGGCGTCGCCGTCCCAGGCGATCGCCAGGTCGACGCCCTCCTTCTTGACCTGCTCGACGAGCATCCGGCGGTTCTCCTCGAGGAACGGGTTCGGGCCCGCCTCGGGGAAGTCGCCGTTCGGCTCCCAGCGGCTGGTGGTGACCTCGAGATCGAGCTGATCGAGCAGGGGTCCGACCATGGGGCCGGCCATCCCATCGCTGCCGTCGGCCAGGATCCGGAGCGGGCCGATCGTCTCCGGGTCGATCAGGGAGAGGATGTGCTGGTGGAAGTCGGGATAGATGTCGATCTCCTCGACCGAGCCGCCACCCGGCGGATCCGGCAGCCCGGCCTCGATCTCGGCGCGGACGTCCTGGATCCCGGCGTCGCCCGACAGCGCCAGGGCGCCCTCGCGCAGCAGCTTTACGCCCGTGTAGGCCTTCGGGTTGTGCGAGGCGGTGACCATCGCGCCGCCGTCGAGCTCGCGCGAGCCGACCAGGTAGTAGCTCATCTCCGTCGCGACCTGCCCGGCGTCGATCACGGTGGCGCCCTCCTCGACCAGGCCCTGGCGGACGCCGGCGGCCATCTCCGGGCCGCTGAGGCGCATGTCGCGGCCCAGCCCGATTCGCAGCTCGGAGACATCCTTGCCCCGGAGTCTCGCCAGCACCCGGGCGAAGGCGCGGCCGATCAGGTGGGCGGTCTCGGCGTCGAGCTCCTCGCCGTAGATGCCGCGGATGTCGTAGGCCTTGAAGATCCCGGCCGGGGGAGAGCTGATCGCCATGGTCAGCCGAAGGCCTCTCGGACCGTCGCGTAGGTGTCCTCGAGGGTCTCGTTCATCACGCGGGTGTCGCCGAGGACGGGCATGAAGTTGGTGTCGCCATCCCAGCGGGGAACGACGTGCATGTGGATGTGGTGCTCGACACCGGCGCCCGCGACGCGGCCCTGGTTCACACCGACGTTGTACCCGTGTGGCGCATAGCTCGCCTCGAGAGCCGCTATGCCGCGCTGAGCGAGGGCCATCATTTCCGTGGTCGTCACGGGGTCGAGGGCCTGCAGCGTCGCGTGGTGCTCATAAGGGGCCACCATGAGGTGCCCGTTCGTATACGGGTACTTGTTGAGAATCACGAAGCAGCTCTTCCCACGATGAACGATCAGGTTCGCCTCGTCGTCGTCCGCCGCGAGGGCCGCGCAAAAGATGCACTCGCTCTCTTTGTCCTTGGAGGCGTCCTTCACGTACTCGAGGCGCCAGGGCGCCCAGATCCTTTCCACAGCAAGATCGTATGTAGCTAGAACCAGCCGCGGCGGCGGAACCAGTAGAGCATGCCGCCCATCAGCCCGACCATCGCCGCGATCAGCACCCAGAACATCGTGTCGGACGAAGTGACGGGATCGCCGCCGCCGGGCAGGCCGACGTTCATGCCCCAGATGCTCGCCACGAGGGTGGCCGGCAGGAAGACGATGCTGAACACGGTGAGCACCCGCAGGATGTCGTTGAAGCGGTGGGCGATCACCGATTCGTTCGTCTCCTCGAGGGCCTCGACGACCTCCTTGTAGTTCTCGAGGATGTCCCAGATGCGCTCGTGCGCGTCGACGATGTCGTCGAAGTAGATCTCCAGGTCCATGTCCGGCGCCAGGTAGCGCTGCTTGACCTTCTCCAGGTCCCTGAGCACGGGGCGCTGCGGCCGGATCACCTTGCGGAAGTTGATGATCTCCTGCTTGACGTTGGAGATGTCGCGCACGATCTCCTGCGAGTGACCCTCGAAGATCTCCTCCTCGAGCACGTCGAGCTTGTTCCCGATCTTGCGCAGCATCGGGAAGCAGTAGTCGAAGCCGTCGTCGACGATCCGGTAGAGGAGGTAGCCGGAGCCGCGGGAGAAGAGCTGCTCGCGGATCTCCTCCTTCTGGCGGCAGCGCTCGAAGAGGTACTCGATCGGCTGGAGTGGCTGGTTCGGGAGCGTGATCAGAAAGCCGTCCCCGACGAACAGGTCGAGCTCACCCGCGCCGAGGCGCCGGGCGGCGCGGTCGAAGATCGGAAACTGCAGGACGATGAAGAGGTAGTCGTCGTAGACATCGATCTTCGGCCGCTGGTTGCGCGAGAGAACGTCCTCATAGTCGAGGGCGTGGAAATCGAAGTTCTCCTCCAGCCAGGCCTGCTCCGGCGCGCCCGGCTGGTCGATCTTCACCCAGCGGAGGCCCTCCGCCGCGATCTCCTCGACCTTCGGCGCCTGCGGCTCAGGCGGAAGCGGCGCGACGAGCTCGCCGGCGCGGGTCCTGCGCAGTCTCGGGCGAGGGAGGTTCGGCATCTTCCGGACTCCTTGTGGGTCTTCATCGCTTCCATTTCCATGGTTAATCCACTGTACTGCGGCGGAAGGGTCGCCGGGCGCACATCCAGGCCCCGATTTGCGCATGTCAATGCGGCGCGGACGCGAAGCGGCGCAGCCGGCGATTGACGGACCGGCCATTGCTATATTCCCTGCACATACGCACCACATCAAGAGGGGTGGAGGGACTGGCCCGATGAAACCCCGGCAACCCCCTCGGATCTCGGTCCGAGGAAGGTGCCAACTCCAGCAGGTTTGGTCGTAAGGCCTGGAAGATGTGGGAAGAGCGCTCCTCACGGAACCTCCGCCCACATCGAGCCCGGCGGAGGTTTGTTCGTAGAGGAGCCCGATGGCAGTCCAATCGCTGAGATGCAAGGAGTGCGGGGTGGAGTACCCGCTCGACGCTCGCTACGTCTGCGAGCAGTGCTTCGGGCCGCTGGAGGTCTCCTATGACCTCTCGGGCCTCGATCCCGAGGAGGCGCGCCGGAAGATCCAGGCGGGCTCGCGGGGCATCTGGCGCTACTCCGACTTCCTCCCCTTCGACGGCCGGCCTGGCGATCCGCTCGAGCCGGGGCTGACACCCCTGATCCGCGCCGACCGCCTGGCCGAGCGCCTCGGCCTCGGCGAGCTCTGGATCAAGAACGACGCCGCCAACCCCACACACTCCTTCAAGGACCGCGTCGTCGCGGTCGCGGTCGCGAAGGCCAAGGAGCTCGGCTTCGGGACCGTGGCCTGCGCCTCGACCGGGAACCTCGCCAACGCCGTCGCGGCGCACTCCGCCGCCGCCGGACTCGAGTCGTATGTGTTCGTGCCCTCCGACCTCGAGGAGCAGAAGCTGCTCGCCACCGGCGTCTACGGGACCAACCTGGTCGGCATCCGGGGCACCTACGACGACGTCAACCGCCTTTGTACGGAGCTCAGCCAGACGCATCCCTGGGCCTTCGTCAACGTCAATCTCCGGCCGTACTACTCAGAGGGGTCGAAGACCCTCGCGTACGAGACAATCGAGCAACTGGGGTGGAACCTCCCCGATCGCGTCGTCGCGCCGATCGCGTCCGGGTCGATGTTCACGAAGCTCGCCAAGGGCATGCGGGACTGGCTGGATCTGGGGCTGGTGGAGGGCGAGTTGCCCGTCTTCTCGGGCGCGCAGGCCGAAGGATGCTCGCCGGTCGCCACCGCCTTTGCCGAGGGCTGGGAGGTCTGCAAGCCGCAGCGTCCCGACACGATCGCCAAGAGCCTCGCGATCGGCGATCCGGCCGACGGGCCATATGCGCTCGAGCTGGCACGCGAGACCGAGGGAGTGATCGAGTCGGTGACCGACGACGAAATCCGCCAGGGGATCCGCCTGCTGGCGGAGACGACCGGTGTCTTCACCGAGACGGCCGGGGGCGTCACGATCGGCGTGCTCACCAAGCTCGCCGAGGCCGGACGGATCGGTTCCGACGAGCGAGTGGTCGCCTACATCACGGGCGAGGGACTGAAGACGCTGGATGCGGTGCGGGAGTCCTTCGTGATGCACGAGATCGAGCCCACGCTCGATGCCTTCGAGGCAGAGTTCGCGGGCGTGTCCGCTTCCGCGTAGCAATGCGGCCGAGGTGGAGGGATGACTAAGATCTCCGCCGCACGATGAGCATCACGGTGAAGATTCCAGCGCAGCTGCGGGCCGCCACCGGGGGCGAGGGGGAGCTCGAGGTCGAGGGATCGACCGTAGGCGAGGCGCTGGACGCAGTCTTCGACCAGCACGACGGCCTTCGCGAGCGGATCACCCAGGACGGCGATCTGCGCCGCTTCGTCAACGTCTACGTCTCAGGTGAGGACATCCGCTTCCAGGACGGCCTCGACACCGCCGTGAACGACGGCGACGAGGTGACGATCCTGCCCGCGGTGGCCGGCGGCTGAGGCTCTCCGCGGGATGGGGTTCCGGCGCGGGCTCGGGCTCTCCGCCGGGCTGGCACTCGCCCTTCTCATCCTTCCTGCCGCCTCGGCTTTCGGGGATGTCTCCTCGGGACAGCTGCACGCCGGGGTCGAGCCGGACCCCTGGCACCTGACGATCACGGACGGATCCGGCCACGCCGTCCTCAGCGAGAACCGCGGGCTCGGCACCGGGCCGACCGGCACGCTCGGCTTCAGCACAGCCACGGGATGGTTCCACGCCACTCGCGTCATCTCCGGCGGCATGCAAGGTGGTGCCTACGTCGCCCAGCTCGAGACCACGGATCCGGCGCGGGGGATCCAGGTCCGGCTCGAGCCAGACCGCGAGGGTGTGATCGGGCTGACGGCGTCCGTCACGGGCTCGACGGCGGGCGTCACCGCGATGGGCATTGGCTTCGACTCGAGGCCGGGTGAGCGCTACCTCGGCTTCGGCGAGCGCTCCAACGCGGTCGATCAGCGCGGAAACGAGGTCGAGGACTACGTCTCGGATGGTCCCTACGCGCCCGCCGACCGGGCGCTGATCGGGGCGGTCATCCCGCCCCAGGGGTGGCATCCGCGCGACGACGCGACCTACTTCCCGGTTCCGTGGCTCCTCTCCACCGCGGGCTATGGGGTGCTGCTCGGCAACGACGAGACGAGCTATTTCCGGCTGGGAAACTCGGACCCCTCCGCCTGGAGCGTCGAGGCTCAGGCGACGAACCTCAGCCTTCGCTTCGTCGCGGGCCCGGCGCCGGCCGATGCCCTCAGCCGGCTGACCGAGATCACCGGCCGCCAGCCCGCCCCGGCCGCCCCGTGGGTGTTCGGTCCCTGGTATCAGCCGACCGGCAACGACCAGCTCGGCCAGGCAAGGGCCCTGCGGGCGGCCGACGTGCCCGGCTCGGCGGTCAACACGTACCTGCACTACCTGCCCTGCGGAGCGCAACAGGGCGTCGAGTCACAGCAGCCGCCGTATACGGCGGCGTTCCACGACCTCGGCTACGCGATCACCGCTTACTTCAACCCGATGATCTGCACGAGCTATCAGCCCGCCTACTCGCAGGCTGTCGCCGCCGGAGTGCTCAACACGAACCAGGCCAACCAGCCCTACGTCTACAACCTCAACACCGGGAACCTCTTCAGCCCGGTTTCGCAATTCGACTTCACGGCGCCGGGGACGCAGTCTTTCTGGGACCGGTTGATCTCGGAGGCCGTCGGCCACGGCTACGACGGCTGGATGGAGGACTTCGGCGAGTACACGCCGCTGGATGCCAAATCGGCGGACGGCACCCCGGGGACCCGGATGCACAACCTCTATCCGACCCGCTACCACTGCGCGACCTTCAATTACACGCGCGGGTCACCGCACCCGGTGGCGCCATTCGTGCGCTCCGGGTGGACCGGGACCCAGCGTTGTGCCCAGATCGTCTGGGGCGGCGACCCGACCACCGACTGGGGATACGACGGGCTCGACTCGGCGATCAAGCAGGCGCTCTCGCTGGGGACGTCCGGGATCTCACGCTGGGGCTCCGACATCGGCGGGTACTTCAGCGTCTTCGCGGGCAAGCTGACGCCGGAGCTGCTCGACCGCTGGATCGAGCTCGGCGCGGTCTCCGGGGTGATGCGGACCGAGGCGAACGGGTTCAAGCTGGCCTCGTACGCCAGGCCGCAGGTGACGGACCCCGAGATCCTGCCGATCTGGCGGCGCTACGCGAAGCTGCGCACGCAGCTCTATCCCTACCTCGTGGCCGCCGATGCGAACTACCGCCGGACCGGGATGCCGACGATGCGGGACCTGGGGCTCGTCTACCCGGCCGATCCCACCGCCTCGGGGAAGGAGGACGAGTTCATGTTCGGTCCCGACCTGCTGGCGTCGCCGGTCCACCAGCCGGGGCAGACCGAGAGGAATCTCTATCTCCCCGGCGGGCGGTGGATCGACTTCTGGCGGGCTCTCGCCTACCGCCCCGCGGACGGAGCCCTGCGGTTGCGGCGCGCGCCGATCCTGAAGGGGGCGCGCAGCATCAGCGTGCCCGCGCCGCTCGACCAGCTTCCGTTGATGGTCCGGGCCGGGGCGATCCTGCCGCTGCTCCCGCCCGCGGTGCAGACCTTGAGCGGCTACGGCTCCGCAGTGACCGTCGGGCTGGACGATCTGGGGAACCGGCTACACCTGATCGCATTCCCGCGCGGCAAGTCGCGGTCTCCGTTCGGTGAGAACGGCGGGCTGCGCTCGAAGGAGCTCAGCCATTCCTGGAAGCTCACGATCAGGCGGGCGAAGGGGCATCGAATCGTGCTCGATGCCTCACTCAGGTCCCTGCGGCACAAGCTCACCCCTTGCCTGGTCCGCGTCGATGGACGCCGAGTTCGGCGAAAGGCCTGGTCTGCCAAGAAGGGCGTGCTGCACGTGCGCTTCCGCTCACGGGGAAAGGTCACGCATCTGGGCGTAATCGACCGCGCCATCTGCAAGCGGCACTAGCGCCGGGATTGGAGCGGGAGGGCGCCGGGTATCGATCGACTGTGAGGAGGGGGGCGATGAGAAAAGGACTTCTGATGCTGACGGCGGCGGCCCTGGTCTGCCTGCCGGCGAGCGCCGTGGCGAAGAAACACCACAAGCACAAGTCGTCCGGGATCGACGGCGTAGTGCTCAACACGACCTGCAGCGGCGCCTGCGCCGAGCCGCCGCCGCCGGCACCGCCTTACACCGGTAGCGGGCTGACGGTGACGGTCACGCGCATCGCCGATGGTGCGGTGGTGGCATCAACCCAGCCCACCGACGGGCGGTTCCGCTATCGCCTTGCGCGAGGCCACTACCAGGTGAGCGCGGCGATCAACGAGCTCACGCCGCAGCCATCGGCGAGCGGGCCCCGGGTCGTGATGCCGCCCCGTTGCTGGGTCGGGGACAGCAAGGAGGCCACCGTCCGCCGACACCACTTCACCCATGTGGAGCTGCGCGTGGGCAACGTCTGCATCGTCTGAGCAGAAGCGCGCCCGGCAGGATTCGAACCTGCGGCCTTCCGCTCCGGAGGCGGACGCTCTATCCAGCTGAGCTACGGGCGCTAGGCGCGGAAGTGTAGGTGCGGCCCGGGCGGGGGCGCCCGCCAGGCGGACCCGGCGCTTTCTACGCTAGGCGCGTCATGGATCTCTCAGTTGTCTTCCTCGGCACGGGTGGCTCCGTGCCCTCGGCGCGGAGGGCGACCGCGTGCGTGCTGATCCGCGCTGGAGGCGCCCGCCTGCTGGTCGACTGCGGGGAGGGCGCCCAGCGCCAGATGATCAACTCGACCGGGCTCGTCCAGGTCGACGAGATCTACGTCACCCACTTCCACGCCGACCACTACCTGGGCCTGCCCGGGCTGCTCAAGACCTATGACCTGATGGAGCGGCAGGCGCCGCTGCGGATCGTCGGGCCCGCCGGGCTGATCGGATTGTTCGAGGCGCTGAAGCGGATCTTCGGCAGGCTTCGCTACGAGGTCGAGCTGGTCGAGCTCGCGCCGGGGGAGGGGATCGGGCACGACGGCTTCGAGATGCGCGCCTTCGAGGTCGAGCACCGGATGGCGGCGCTCGGCTACGCCTACGTGGAGCCCGAGCGGCCCGGACGCTTCGACGTCGAGGCGGCGCGCGGGCTCGGCATCGCCGACGACCGCGACTTCGGCCGTCTGCAGCGCGGAGAGACGATCGCCGTGGACGGCTCGGAGGTCCGGCCCGAGCAGGTGATGGGCGACCTGCGGCCGGGGCGCAAGGTGGTGATCACCGGAGACACCGCCCCTTGCGAAATGACCCGGATCGCCGCCCACGCCGCCCAGCTCCTCGTCCACGACGGGACGTTCGCGGTCGAGGAGTCGGCGCGCGCGGCAGACACGGGACACTCGACCGCCCGTGACGCCGCCCAGCTCGCCGCCGACGCGGAGGTCGGCATGCTGGCGATCGTCCACGTCTCCTCCCGTTACAACGTCTCGGCCGTGCTGACCGAAGCGCGCGAGGCCTTCCCGAACACCGTTGCGCCGCGCGACTTCGACCTGGTCGAGATCCCCTTCCCCGAACGGGGCGATCCCGAGCTGATCCAGGAGGGCGCGAAACAGCGTCCCGAGCCCCTGGCCGACCCGGCGCCGGCCGGCGACTAGGAGGCGACGCTGGCGATGGCGTCGGCAACCGCTGGCGCCTGGTCCTCTTGCAGGAAGTGCTTGGCCGAGATGACCTTCGCCTCGGTGGCGAGCACCTCTTCGAAGACACGTCGACGGTCCTCGCCCAGCGCCGGATCCCGATCGGCCCAGAGGATCGTCGCCGGCCAGCCCACATCGCTCAGTCCCTCGGTGTAGAACCGCTCCTTCTCCTCGGTCAGCTCGAAGCCGCGAACGATCTTCCGGAACGATCTCCCACCGCCGTCGCGATGGAGCAGGGCGAAGTGGGCATCGACCTCGTGCGCCGGTGTCGCCGAGCGATCGCCGATTCCTTGCATGTAGAACAGCCACCGGGCGACCGGCGGGCGCACGCTCGCGACCCAGAGCGGACCGAGCACCGGCGGTGCGGCCAGATCCATGGTCCAGACCCGGCGGAAGTGCCCGACGTCGAGCAGAGTGTCGAGCACCGTCAGGGAGGCGATCCGCTCCTGGTTGCTGAGGGCCCACTCGAGCCCGATCGGACCGCCGATGTCGTGCAGGACCAGATGGCAGACGTCGATTCCCAGCGCGTCGATCGCCTCGCCCGTCCAGCGTCCGAGCCCTGACCAGGTGTAGTCGAAGGCGTCGGGCTTCTCCGCGAGGCCCAGGCCAGGCAGGTCGAAGGCCACACCGCGCAGCCCGCGCTCGGCGAGCAGCGGCAGCACCTTGCGGTAGAGGAACGAGCTGACCGGGATGCCGTGCATCAGTACCACGGGATCGCCCTCGCCCTGCTCACGTACGAAGCTGCGTACCCCGCCGGCCTCGAAATCCCGGCCGGCTCTCCGGTGTTGCTCGATCGCCTCCGCGACGGCCTCTCGCACGAATGGATCATCGCGCTTTGCGTGTTCGCCGTTCATCGCGGTCTGGGCTCGCTGCTACGCTGGCCGCGCAAGCCCCTTTAACCCGGTCCCGCGAGGCCAGGAAGGAGCAGCAGTGAGCGACGAGAAGGTCGTGCTCGATCACGACGATCTACGCCGGACGCTTGTCCGTATCGCGCACGAGATCGTCGAGAAGAATGAGGACTCGGACCGGCTGGCGCTGGTCGGCATCCACACCCGCGGGGCCGTCATCTGCCGCCGTCTGCACGCGCTGGTCGGCGAGCTTTCCGGCGCCGACGTCCCACTCGGCGACCTCGATATCTCCTTCTACCGCGACGACATCGAGCGGCGGGAGCCCCGCGACGCGCCCGTCGTCCACGACTCTCACCTCGATTTCGACCTGGCCGGGCGCACGATCGTCCTGGTCGACGACGTGCTCTACACCGGGCGCACGGTGCGCGCGGCGATCGACGCCCTCTTCGACTACGGCCGTCCCGCTCGGGTGCAGCTGGCGGTGCTGGCCGACCGCGGCCACCGCGAGCTCCCGATCCGCCCCGACTACGTCGGCAAGAACCTGCCGACCGCGCCCGGGGAGAGGGTGAACGTGCGGCTGGAGGAGACGGATGGAATCGACGAGGTCGCGATCACTCCCGCGGATACCGCCGCCGCGACAACGAGGGAGGACTCATGAAGCACCTGCTCGGAGTGGAGGGGCTCTCACGCGAGGAGATGGAGCGCATCCTCGAGCGGGCCCAGAGCTTCGCCGAGGTCGGTCGCCGCGACATCAAGAAGGTGCCGACCCTGCGGGGTCGCACCATCGTCAACCTCTTCTACGAGGCGAGCACCCGGACGCTCTCCTCCTTCGAGCTCGCCGCGAAGCGGCTCTCCGCCGACGTCGTCAGCGTCAAGTCGGCCGGCTCCTCGGTCGACAAGGGCGAGTCGCTCAAGGACACGGTCGCGACCCTCTCCGCCTACGACCCAGCGGCGATCGTCATCCGCTCGCCTTACGCGGGCGCAGCCGGCTTGGTCGCCCGCTGGACGGAGGCCTCGGTGATCAACGCCGGGGACGGCAAGCACGAGCATCCGACGCAGGCCCTGCTCGACGTCTTCACGCTTCGCCAGCGCCTGGATTCCCTCGAGGGCACCAACATCTGGATCGTCGGGGACGTCCTGCACAGCCGGGTCGCTCGCTCCTGCCTGCTCGCGTTCCAGACGATCGGGGCGAAGGTGACGCTCTGCGGCCCCCCGACGCTGATGCCGCGGGGGATCGAGGCGCTCGGCTGTGAGGTCTCCTTCGATCTCGACGGCCTCGATCAGGCCGATGTCGTGTACGCGCTCCGCATGCAGCGCGAGCGGATGAGCGAGAGCTTCGTTCCCTCGCTCCGGGAATACGCGGCGCGCTACCAGATCGATTCTCGGCGGCTCGGACCGCGCCAGCTCCTCATGCACCCCGGCCCGGTCAACCGCGGCGTCGAGCTCTCGCCCGAGGTGATCGACTCGCCTCAGTCGCTGATCACCGCTCAGGTCGAAAGCGGGCTGGTCATCCGGATGGCGATTCTCTACGAGCTGCTCGCGGGCAGCGATCGAGCCCGGCCGGAGAGCGGGCCGGCCCCCGCCGACACCCCGACGATCGGACAGCCGGCGTGAACCTCACTGCCAACGGATCCGGCAGCGGCGCCGGGGGGCCGAAGCTGATCTCGCGGCCGGGGCCGGGCGCCGATCTGCTCGTCAGAGGCGCTCGCCTGTTCGACCCGCGGACGGGCCTGGATGCCCTCCGCGACCTGGTCGTCCGCGACGGCGAGATCGCCGAGATCGCGGAGCCCGGCAGCGCGCCCGAGGTCGAGGGTGCGGAGGTGGTCGACGGGGACGGCCTGCTGGCGCTGCCGGCCTTCGTCGACCCGCACGTCCACCTCCGCGTCCCGGGCCAGGAGCACAAGGAGGATCTCGAGACGGGAACTCGCTCCGCCGCTGCCGGTGGCTACTGCGCGGTGATCGCGATGGCCAACACCTCGCCGCCCATCGACTCGGCCGCCATCCTCGGTTCGGTCCGCGACCGGGCAGAGCGGGAGGCCTCGATTTCCGTCGGTTTCGTCGCCAACGTCACCCGCGGGATGGGCGGCCAGGAGCTCACCGAGATGGCCGAGCTGAGCGAGGTGGGGGCGATCGGCTTCTCCGACGACGGCCTGCCGATCGCCAACGCCCGCGTGTTGCGCCGCGCGCTCCAGTACCAGCGGCTGGCCGGCGGAGTGATCGCTCTCCATGAGGAGGACCCGGACCTCTCCGCGGGCGGGGTGATGAACGAGGGCGAGGTCTCGGCGGCCCTCGGCATGGCGGGCGTGCCCGCCGTCTCGGAGTCGACGATGATCGCCCGGAACTGCTCGCTTGCCCTCTACGAGGACGCCCGAATCCATGTCCAGCATCTCTCCGCCCGTGCCTCGGTGGAGGAGATCGCCCGTGCGAAGCAGGCGGGTGTCCGGGTCACCTGCGAGGCGACGCCCCATCACCTGACGCTCACCGACGAGGCGGTCCGCAGCCTCGACGCTCGGTTCAAGATGAACCCGCCGCTGCGGACGGAGGACGACCGCCAGGCGCTGATCGAAGGCCTGCGCGACGGCACCATCGACTGCATCGCCACCGACCACGCCCCGCACGCCGCCGAGGAGAAGGAGGTGCCCTTCGAGGAGGCGGCTTGGGGCGTCACCGGCCTCGAGACCGCATTCGCCGCGCTCTTCACGGACCTGGTCCGGCCCGGGGTGATCCCGCTCGAGCTGCTGGTGGAGCGGATGACCTGCGGCGGCGAGCCGTTCGGGATCGAGGCCCCCCGCCTCGAGCGGGGAGCTGCCGCCAACGTCGCCCTGATCGATCCCGATCTCACCTGGACGGTGGGGGAGGAGGGCTACGAGAGCCGCTCCTTCAACAACTGCTTCGGCGGCCGCGAGCTGACCGGCCGGGTGTTGATGACGGTGGCCGCCGGGACGGTCGCCTTCCGCCAGCGCAGCTTCGCCCTCGGGGTCGCCCCGTGAGCGGCAAGCTCCGGCGGGACCAGACGACGCTGGTCGTGGTCGACGTCCAGGAAGGCTTCCGCAAGGCGATCCCGGACTTCGAGCGGGTGGCGAAGGCGATCGCGACCTTGATCGAGGGCGCCGAGGCGCTCGACGTCCCGATCGTGATCACCGAGCAGTACCCGAAGGGACTCGGGAACACCGCGCCGGAGGTCGCCGACCATCTGCCCAAGGGGACCGAACCGCTCGAGAAGGTCGTCTTCTCCGCCGCCGACGCCGAGGGGTTCGACCTCGGCGGCCGCGAGCAGGCTCTCGTCTGCGGGATCGAGAGCCACGTCTGTGTCAGCCAGACCGTTCTCGACCTGCTCGAAGCGGGTGTTGACGTCCAGGTCCCGCTGGATGCGGTGAGCTCGCGGACCGATGAGAACAAGCGCGTCGGCCTGCACAGGATGGAGCGGGCGGGCGCGATGCTCACCAGCGTCGAGGGTGCGCTCTTCGAGCTGCTCGGCCGCGCCGGCACCGACGAGTTCAAAACCGTGCAGAAGCTCATCCTCGATTATGCCCCGAACCCGGGGATCGAGCGGAAGGCGAAGGTCGCGTGAGCGGCTACGTCCTGCTCGAGGACGGCACCCGACTCGACGGCGAACTGCTCGGGTCCGGCGGCGAGGTGACCGGGGAGGTCGTCTTCAACACCTCGATGACCGGCTACCAGGAGGCGGTCACCGACCCCTCTTACGCCGGCCAGATCATCACCTTCACGTATCCGCTGATCGGCAACTACGGTGTCTCACAGGAGGCGATGGAGTCCGAGTGCGTCCAGGCCCGTGGCGTGATCATGCGGGAGGGAAAGAACGGGGAGGACGCCGCGACGGCCGAGGGCGGCTGGCTCGACTGGCTGCGCGACTGCGGAGTGGCCGGGATCGGCGGGATCGATACCCGCGCCCTCGTCCGCCACATCCGCGACCGCGGCGCGATGCGTGGCGGCATCTTCCCAGCGGAGTTGGCCGAGTCCGAGGCGCGGGACCGGGTCGCCGCCGAGCCTTCGATGGACGGCGCGGACTTCGCCCAGAGGGTCACCCCAGATCAACCGGTCGAGATCGCCGGCGGTGGTCCCCACGTGGTCGGGATCGACACCGGCATCAAGCACAGCATCCTGCGGCAACTCCGCGAGCGGAATTGCCGGTTGACTTTGCTTCCGTGCTCCGCCTCCGCCGACGAGGTCCTGGAAAGGGACCCCGACCTGGTCTTCCTCGCCAACGGCCCGGGCGATCCCGGCGCTCTCGACTACGTGGTCGAGAACGTGCGTGGGATCGTGGGCAAGAAGCCGGTGGTGGGCATCTGCCTCGGCCACCAGCTGCTCTGCCGGGCGGTGGGCCTCGAGACCTTCAAGCTCCGCTTCGGCCACCGCGGCGCCAACCACCCGGTCAAGGATCTCGAGACCGGCCGGATCGACATCACCTCGCAGAACCACGGCTTCGCGGTCCTCGGCCCGGGCGCCGACCGGACGATCGACGGCGACGAGCCCGTCCGCTGGCAGACCGACTTCGGTGAGGCCGAGCTCTCACACCTCAACCTCTACGACCGCACCGTCGAGGGCCTCGTCCTCAAGGACGTCCCCGGGTGCACCGTTCAGTACCACCCCGAGGCCGGCCCCGGCCCGCACGACGCCCGCTACCTCTTTGACCGTTTCCTGGAGCTGGCCCAGTGACTGCCGCCGAGGGCAATCTCGAGACCCTCCGGCGTTGGTATGCGCACACGCGTGACGCCTACAAGACGGGGACCGACCTCGAGGGGGCTCTCACGCTCATTCCAGAGATCTTCGACCCACAGGTCGAGTTTTCGCCGTGGCTTGCTCGGGAGGTAGAGCACCGCACCTATCACGGCCATGAAGGGCTCCGGCGCTTCTTCGAAGAGCTCCGCGACATGCTGGGCGCGGTTCGCTACGCACCGGAGGAATATGAACCCCTGAGTGACGATTTGATCGTCGTCTTCACCCGGCTCGAGGGTGTCGGGCGAGGGAGTGCCGTGCCGGTCGGCCAAGACCTGGGGCTTGTCTACGAGTTCCAAGACGGGTTGGCCATCCGGCTCACCGCCTTCGGATCGCATGAGGAGGCACTCAACGCGGCTAAGGAGATGCAGGGTGCCCAGACGCAATGACCTCCAGAAGATCCTCCTGATCGGCTCGGGGCCGATCGTGATCGGGCAGGCGGCGGAGTTCGACTACTCCGGCGTCCAGGCATGCAAGGTGCTGCTCGAGGAGGGCTACGAGGTCGTGCTCGTCAACTCGAACCCGGCGACCATCATGACCGACCCGGAATTCGCCGACCGAACCTACATCGAGCCGCTGCTGCCTGGACCGGTGGCGAAGGTGATCGAGCGCGAGCGCCCCGACGCGCTGCTGCCGACGCTCGGCGGCCAGACGGCGCTCAACCTCGCCAAGGCGCTCCATGACGACGGCACACTGGAGCGCTTCGAAGTCGAGCTGATCGGCGCGAACTACGAAGCGATCCACCGCGCCGAGGACCGCGAGGCCTTCCGCACGACCATGGAGGAAGCCGGGCTGCGCGTGCCCTGGTCCCAGATCGTCACCTCGGTCGCGCAGGCCGAGGCTGGCATCGCCGATGGGACGATCAGCCTGCCGGCCATCGTCCGGCCGGCGTTCACGCTGGGCGGGCACGGAGGGGGCGTCGGCAACAGCGATACGGAGCTCGCCCAGGTCGTCTCCGAGGGCCTCGCCGCGAGCCCGATCAACCAGGTGCTGGTGGAGGAGTCGGTCCTCGGCTGGGGGGAGTTCGAGCTCGAGGTGATGCGGGATCGCAACGACAACGTCGTGATCATCTGCTCGATCGAGAACGTCGACCCGATGGGCGTCCACACCGGCGACTCGGTGACGATCGCGCCGGCGCAGACGCTCACGGACGCCCTCTACCAGGAGCTCCGCGACCAGGCCATCCGGGTGATCCGAGCGGTCGGGGTCGAGACCGGCGGCTCCAATATCCAGTTTGCCGTTAGCCCCGAGACGGGCGAGGTGGCCGTGATCGAGATGAACCCACGTGTCTCGCGCTCCTCGGCGCTGGCCTCGAAGGCGACGGGGTTCCCGATCGCGAAGATGGCGGCGAAGCTCGCGGTCGGCTACGCGCTCGAGGAGATCCCCAACGACATCACCAAGGCGACCCCCGCGTCCTTCGAGCCGACGATCGACTACGTGGTCACCAAGGTGCCGCGCTTCGCCTTCGAGAAGTTCCCCGGCGCCGAGGGCCGGCTCTCCACCCACATGAAGTCGGTGGGGGAGTGCATGGCGATCGGCCGGACGTTCCGCGAGTCCTTCGCCAAGGCGATGCGCTCCCGCGAGCTGGACACCGAGCCGGACATCCCGGCTTCCACCGGCGAGCTGCTGGAGCGGCTCGCCACCCCGTCCCCTGACCGCTTCGACCTGATCGCGGCCGGCTTCGAGCGGGGGGTGGAGCTCGAGCGGATCCAGGAGGCGACCATGATCGACCCCTGGTTCCTGAGGGAGCTGCGGGCGCTCGCCACGGAGGGCGACGGCACCGACGGCCTGGAGCGCACCTACCGCTCGGTCGACACGTGCGCAGCCGAGTTCGAGGCCCGGACGCCCTACTACTACTCCGCGCACGAGCGCGGGTCGGACGGAGCGGGCGAGGTCGAGCGGGGCGACCGGCCCTCGGTCGTGATCCTCGGCTCCGGCCCCAACCGGATCGGCCAGGGCATCGAGTTCGATTACTGCTGCGTGCACGCGGCGATGACGGCGCGGGAGCTGGAGCGCGACGCGGTGATGATCAACTGCAACCCGGAGACCGTCTCGACGGACTACGACACCTCCGACCGCCTCTACTTCGAGCCGCTCACAGCCGAGGACGTCCTCGCGGTTTGCGCGATCGAGCACCCCGAGGGGGTGATCGTCCAGTTCGGCGGCCAGACCCCGCTGCGCCTGGCGAAGTTCCTAGAGGAGGCGGGCGTCCCGCTCCTCGGCACTCCGGTCGACGCGATCGACCTGGCCGAGGACCGCGGACGGTTCGGAGCGCTCCTGCGGCGCCTGGAGATCAAGCACCCGCCGTACGGCACGGCGCTCTCCGCCGAGGAGGCGGTGGCGATCGCGGAGGACGTCGGCTTCCCGCTGCTCGTCCGTCCCTCATACGTCCTCGGCGGCCGCGCGATGGAGATCTGTTACGACGGTGATGCGCTTGGGAACTACCTGGACGCCAATGTGCGGGCCGATCAGGAGCACCCTCTCCTCTTGGACCGTTTTCTTGAGAACGCGATCGAGGTGGACGTGGACGCCCTCGCCGACGGCGAGGGCTGCGTCGTCGCCGGGGTGATGCAGCACGTCGAGGAGGCCGGGGTCCATTCCGGCGACTCGGCCTGCGTGATCCCGCCGATGAGCCTCGGCGAGGAGATGCTCGAGGAGATTCGTCAGACCACGCGCAGGATCGCGCTGGAGCTCGGCGTGATCGGCCTGATCAACGTGCAGTACGCCGTCGCCGGCGGGGAGCTCTTCGTGATCGAGGCAAACCCGAGGGCCTCGCGGACCGTGCCCTTCGTCAGCAAGGCAATCGGCGCCCCGCTCGCCAAGATCGCCTGCCGGCTGATGCTGGGCGAGTCGCTCGACGAGCAGTCCCTGCCGAGCGAGGCCCCCACCCATGTCAGCGTCAAGGAGGCGGTGCTGCCCTTCGCCCGCTTCGCCGGTGCTGACTCCGTGCTCGGCCCCGAGATGCGCAGCACCGGGGAGGTGATGGGAATCGCGGCGGACTTCCCGACCGCGTTCGCCAAGGCGCAGGCCGCCGCGGGGGTCTCCCTGCCTCAGGAGGGCACGATCTTCATCTCGGTCACCGACTCTGACAAGCCCGCTGCAACCCAGCTCGCCACCCGCTTCCACGACCTTGGATTCGAGGTGATCGCGACGTCCGGCACCGCCCAGGCGATCTCGGCGATGGGCGTGCCGGTGAGGAAGATCAACAAGATCGGCGAGGGCTCCCCGCACGTCGTCGACTGCATCCGGTCGGGCGAGGTCGATCTGGTGATCAACACGCCGACCGGCTCAGGCGCCCGCGCGGACGGCTACGAGATCCGCACCGCCGCGGTGAAGCACGGGATCCCCTGCGTGACCACGATGACCGGCGCGTCCGCGGCCTCGCGCGCCATCTTCGCCTCCGTTCGAGGCGACGCCGATGTTCAGACGCTTCAGGAGCTCCACCGGCCGGAGGAGCGCCAGCCATCGCGGAGGTGACCACAGGCGAGGCCCGCGGGATGGGTGAGCGAGTGGTCGCCCCCTTCGGCCGGCGGCTCTGCGAGGTGACGCGCAATCTCTCCTCGGGCGGATACCGGATCTTCTCCGCGCTCGATCCGGCGGGCCCGGCACCCGCCGCGGGCCAGTTCTACATGCTCGCCGCGGACGCGGGCTGGGGCGGGGAGAAGGGTCGCCCATACCTGGCCCGCGCCTTCTCGGTCGCCGACGCCGAGCGTGAGAGCGGCGGCGTCCGACTCGACTTCCTGGTGCAGGCCGTCGGCCCCGGCACCGCCCGACTCGCGCAGCTCGAGCCGGGCGAGGGGCTGTGGATCCACGGACCTCTGGGACGACCGTTCTCCGCACCATCCGCCTTGGCGGAGGGCGCTCCGGGCGCGATCCTCGTCGGGGGCGGGATCGGGGTCGCTCCGCTGGCGATCTGGCGCAGGCAGCTGCTGGCCACCGGGGTCCCCGCGCGGATCCTGCTGGGCTTCCGCGATCGGCCAAATTCCGGCGGCCTCGAGCTTTTTGATTGCAGCGAGATCCGGCTGGCCAGTGAGGACGGGCACAGCGGGCACCACGGCTACGTCACCGACCTGCTCGCCGTGCTGCTCGAGGGGGACGACGCGGGCAGCGCTGCGGTCTATGCCTGCGGGCCGCCCGCAATGCTCGAGGCGGTCCGGACGCTCTGCGCGGATCGAGACGTCGCCTGCGAGCTGGCCATGGAGGCCCCGATGGCCTGTGGGTTCGGTGCCTGCTTCGGCTGCGCCATCCCGCTCAGCTCCGGGGGGTACATGCGCCTCTGCGTGGATGGGCCCGTGGTGCGCGGCGACGAGATCGCGACCGCTCTGGTGCCAGGGTCGGGCCATTGATGGTCGAGTTCTGCGGCCTCGAGCTCCGCCACCCGGTCATCAACGGCTCGGGCACCTTCGACGCGCTCGCGGCGCGCCGAGCCTTCGGCGATCGGCTGCTTGACGAGTTCCCCTTCTCGGCCTTCGTCTCCAAGACGATCACCCCGGAGCCGCGCGTGGGCAACCCACCACCTCGCCTCTGGGAGACCTCCTCGGGACTGATCAACTCGATCGGGCTGCCGAACAAGGGCCTCGACGGCTTCCTGGCGCACGATCTGCCGCAGCTCGCCGAGCTGCCGGTCCCCCTGATCGTCTCGGTGATGGGGACCAGCCACGACGAGTTCGCCGGGCTGGTCGAGGGGGTGGGTGGCCGAGCGGAGGTCGCGGCCCTCGAGCTCAACGTCTCTTGCCCGAACGTGAAGTCGGGGCTGATCGTCGGCGAATCGCCCGAGGAGGCGCTCTCCCTGCTCCAGCGGCTGCGGCCGCTGACGGAAAAACCCCTGCTCGTGAAGCTCACCCCGAACATCGCGGACCCGGTCCCCGTCGCGCTGGCGTCCGAGGTGGGCGGTGCGGACGCCGTCTCGCTGATCAACACGCTGCGGGCGGTCGCCTTCGACCCCAATTCGGGCGATCGATGGCTGGGCGGCGGTACCGGTGGCCTCTCGGGGGCGGCGGTCCGGGCGGTCGCGCTCTCCCAGATCCACGCCGTGGCGGCGGCCCTCACGATCCCGGTGGTGGCGATGGGAGGCGTCTCGACGGGAAGGGACGCCGCCGAGATGCTGCGCGCGGGCGCAAGGATCGTCGCCGTCGGCACAGAGAGCTTCCGGGATCCGGCCGCCGGGTCCAGGATCGCCGCCGAGCTGGGTGGCGAGCTCGAACGGATATCCGGTTAGACGGGATTTTTTTTCACAAACCCCAGATACCCCTTTCCGCTCCTCGCGGCCGCGGATATACTGCCGCCCCGATGCAGGCCCCGGTCCAGTCCTCCAACGCCGCCCCTGAGAGATCACTGGACCAGCGGATGGAGGCTCTTCGGAGGGCCAACGACATCCGGTCGAAGCGGGCCCAGCTGAAGCGCGACCTGAAAGGCAACAAGGTCAAGATCCAGACGCTCCTCATGGATCCGCCCGAGTACGTCCAGACCGCCAAGGTCATCGACATGCTCATGGCGGTGCCGAAGTACGGTCGGGTCAAGACAAATCGGATCCTCAATCAGTGCCGGATCTCGCCGTCGAAGACCATCGGCGGCCTCTCCGAGCGCCAGCGCGCCGAACTCGTCGCACAGTTGCGCAAGTAGAGGGGCATTTCCGGACCTTTTCGCGGCCGTCCCGGCGGTCATGATCTCCTCGACGTGGGCAAGGTCTTCGTCATCACCGGCCCGTCCGGCGTCGGGAAGGGAACGCTGATCGAGCGGTTGCTCGAGCGCGTCCCCGAACTCGAGCTATCCGTCTCTGCGACCACCCGCGAGCCACGGACCGGGGAGGAGGACGGCCGCGACTACCACTTCTTGAACGGGGCGGAGTTCGAACATCGGATCAAGGAAGGTGACTTCGTCGAGAGCGCGACCTACAGCGGGAACCGTTACGGAACGCTCCGTCAGGAGGTGGAGCGCAGGCTTGCGGAGGGCCAGTCGGTCGTCCTCGAGATCGAGTTGCAGGGCGCACGCCAGGTGAGAGAGGCGATGCCCGAGGCGGTCCAGATCTTCATCGCGCCCCCCGATCCGACCGTTTTGAGGGAGCGCCTCGAGAGCAGAGGCACGGACTCGGGCGAGGCGATCGAAGAGCGCCTGAGGACCGCCGACACCGAGTTGGCGGCGAGGGACGAGTTCCCGCACGTGGTCGTGAACGACGAGGTGCAGAAAGCGGCCGACGAGCTGGAGAAGCTCGTCCGTGACGAGCTATCCCTACACTGCTGAGCCCATGTCAATGATCCGACCAAGAGTCGACAAGCTTCTCGAGCACACGGACACCCACTACGCCGCCGTCCTGGTCGCGGCGAAGCGGGCGCGCCAGATCAACGCGTACTACCACTCGCTCTCCGAGGGCGCTTACGGTGAGTACACGCCGCCGATGGTCGAGGTTCCCAGCGGGAACTACCTGACCATTGCCCTGGAGGAGACGGCGCAGGGCAAGCTCAAGTACGAGTACAAGGCCTAGCGTCCAAGGAGGGCTGATGGCCCGCATCCTGCTCGGGGTGAGCGGCGGAATCTCCGCCTACAAGTCGCTGGAGCTGGCTCGCCTCGCCACCAAGGAGGGGCACGCGGTCCGCGTCGTGATGACGCCGAAGGCGGAGAAGTTCATCGGCAGGGCCTCGTTCGAGGGGATCGTCGGAGCACCTGTCCTCATCGACGAGTTCGAGCGCGATCCGGCGCGCGGCGCCTTCCCGGGGGATCCCGTGCCGGAGCACGACCCGATCGGCCATCTCGAGGTGGTCGCCAACGCGGACGCCTACCTGGTCGCACCGGCGTCGGCGAACACCATCGCCAAGCTCGCAGCCGGGATCGCCGACTCGATGCTGACCACGTCGTTCCTCGCCTGCGAGGCGCCCCGGCTGGTCGCGCCGGCGATGAACGACCGGATGTTCCGCGACGCGGCAACGCAGGCCAACCTGGCGGCGCTTCGGCAGCGCGGCATCACGGTGATCGAGCCGGACGAGGGCGCACTCGCCTCGCGGGGGGAGCACGGGGTGGGGAGGTTGCCCGAACCGCGACCGCTGCTCGACGCGATCGAGCAGGCCGCGCCCGGCCCGATCGGCCCCTGGGACGGCCTGCGCGTGCTGGTCTCCGCCGGCGGCACCCGCGAGCCGATCGACCCGGTCCGCTTCATCGGCAATCGTTCCTCTGGACGGATGGGGCTCGCCCTCGCGGAGCGCGCCGCCCGCCGTGGCGCCGAGGTCACCCTGGTCGCGGCCAACGTCTCGATGCAGGCGCTGCCCGGCATACGACGGGTCGATGTCGAGACTGCGGCCGAGCTGGCCGGCGCCCTCGAGCGGGAGTTCGACTCCACCGACGTCCTCGTCATGGCTGCCGCCCCCGCCGACTTCAGGCCGAGACGGGCCGCCGGCGAGAAGATCCACCGCGAGGGCAGCGGCGGGTTCGAGCTCGACCTCGAGGCGACCGAGGACATCCTCGCCTCGCTCAGCGCCAGGCGCCGCGAGGGACAGACGATCATCGGGTTCGCCGCCGAGACCGCTGCGGACCTGTCGCGCGCCCACGAGAAGCTCGAGCGAAAGGGCGCCGACGCGATCGTCCTCAACGACGTCTCGCGCTCCGAAATCGGCTTCGAGAGCACCGATAACGAGGTTGTGATCGTCGAGCGCTCCGGGGAGCGTCAGGTGCCGCTCGCCTCGAAGGAGGCGGTGGCCGACGCGATCCTCGACCGGGTCGACGCGCTGCGGTCCGAGTCTCCGGCGGGTAGGGCCAAGCCGCAGAACTAGGATCTTCCGGCTTCGCTTGCGCGCCCTTTTACACTGGGTCCATGACCCTGGACGAGCAGAACGAGTCGCTCTATTCGCTCTATCGACGCGGCATGGAGCTGCTCGAGGACGGCGACTTCGAGGAGGCCACGGTTCCGCTCAAGGAGGCGGCGCGGCAGGCCCCTGAGAAGAGCTCGGTGCGCGAGGCGCTCGGCCGCGCCCTCTTCAGGACGCGGCACTACGCCGAAGCGGCGACCGAGTTCGAGGCCGTGGTTGAAACCCACCCAGTCAACGACTACGCGCACTTCTGCCTCGGCCGCGCCCTCAGCAAGACCGGGGAGACGCGGCGCGCCCGCCACCACCTCGCACTGGCGTCGAACCTGCGGCCCGAGCGGCGCGACTACCGCATATACAGAGAACGCCTCGCTGCAGCCGGCATCTAGCGGCGACGGATGACCGAGATCCGCCTTCTGGCCGTTCCCTACGAGGTCGGCGCCTTGCGTATGGGGGTGGGGCGCGGCCCGGAGCGGCTGATCGAGGCGGGTGCCCAGGAGGCCCTGGGCAGCGAAGGCGCCAAGGTCAGCGTCGAGACGATCGAGCTGCAGGAAGACCTCAGAGATCGAAGCGGTGCCAGCGAGGCAAAGGCCGCATTCGAGCTGATCGGGCTGGTCTCCAAGGCCGTCCAAAGGGCGGTCGAGGATGGAGCCTTTCCGGTCCTGCTGTCCGGCAGCTGCTTCGCCGGGATCGGGGTGGTCACGGGGCTCGCCGAGCGCTCGCCGGGCGTCGTCTGGTTCGACGCGCACGGCGACTTCAACACGCCGGAGTCGACCATCGACGGCTACTTCGACGGCATGCCGCTGGCGATCCTCACCGGCGGCGGCTGGCGGACGATGATCTCCGGGAGGGAGATCAGGACCGTTCCGGAGTCCGCTGTCGTGCTCGCTGGCGCGCGCGACTTCGACCCCCTCGAGCAGCTGCGACTCGACTCCTCCTCCGTCCACCGTCTCGCGCCTGCCGCCATCGACTCAGATGGCGCGGTCGCCAGCGCGGTGGACGCGATGGATCCGCCGCCGACCGGTCTCTACCTCCACCTGGATCTCGACGTGCTCGACTCCGAGGAGGCCCGGGTGAACATCTACAGCGTCCCCGACGGCCTCAGCGCCGACCTGCTCACCTCGCAGGTTCGCTCGCTGCTCGACGCCCGCCCGGTGCGAGCGGTCTCGCTCACCGCCTACGACCCGGAGTGCGACCCCGAGGGACGGGTGCCGCCGATCGCCATGCGCCTGCTCGAGATCGTCGCCAAGCGCGCCGAGCGCGCCGGGCGCGATCGATGAGGGCCCTCGTCCAACGCGTCAGCCAGGCGGCCGTGGACGTCGAGGGGGAAAGGGTGGCGCAGATCGGCCCGGGAGTGCTCGTCCTGCTCGGTGTCTCTCGGGACGACACCGAGGCCGAGGCCGACCGGCTCGCCGAGAAGGTGCGCGCGCTGCGGATCTTCGACGACGCGGACGGCAGGATGAACGAGCCGCTCGGCGACCGCGAGATCCTCTGCGTCAGCCAGTTCACGCTCTACGGCGACACGAAGAAGGGCACCCGGCCCAGCTACGTGCGGGCGGCCCCGGGCGATCAGGCGGAGCCGCTCTACGATCGTTTCTGCGAGCGGGCGGGGGCGGAGAAGGGCGTCTTCGGGGCCTGCATGGGGGTCGCGCTGGTGAACGATGGCCCGGTCACGGTCATGCTTGAGGTATAGGCAGAGGATCTGGGGAGTTCTTCCGGATTTACCGGAAGAAGACACCAACTGCGGGGCTATACTCGCCCAGGAACCTTTTTTCGCACCGAACCGCGTGTCGAAAGGTGGGCGAGCGCCCGCCTTTTTTTGGGCCCGCAGATGGAAAAACGGATATGGACGCAGAACTTCAGCAGATACAAGAGACCGTCGAGACCCGGCTCCACGACCAGGAGCCGGACGTCGAGCTGCTCGCGCTCGAGCGGCCCGCCACCGAGCGGCTGCGCCTCGTGATCGACAGCCCCGAAGGCGTCGACATCGCCCTCTGCGAGCGGGTCACCGGGCACCTCCGCGACCTGCTCGAGGATTGGTCGCTGGAGGTCTCATCTCCCGGGCCCGAGCGGCCGCTGACCAAGCCGGAGCACTTTCGGCGCTTTCTGGGCAGGACGGTTCGAGTGCGGACGAACGAAGAGATCCAGGGAAGGCGCTCCTTCACCGGGCGTCTGGCCGATGCTGACGAGAAGCGGGTCAGTGTCGAGGCGGCGGAGGGAGCGGTCGAGATCCCGCTCGCCGCGGTCCGGCGCTCGAATCTGCTGCCCAACGCGAACGGAGGGGTGAGATGACCCAGGAGATCGTCGACGCCGTCAGGATGCTCGAACAGGAGAAGGGGATCGCGGCTGACACACTGATGGACGCCCTTCAGGACGCGCTGCTCTCCGCCTACAAGAAGACACCGGGCGCCGCCAAGTACGCGAAGGTCGAGCTCGACCATTCGAGCGCCGACTTCCGCGTCTACGAGCTGCTCGTGCCGGAGGACCTCGAGAAGCGCCTGCTCGACGAGCAGTTCGAGGAGCAGCTGCAGGCCGCCGAGGCCGCGGAAGCGGCCGGCGAGCCCGTGCCCGAGATCCAGGCCACTGGCCCGGCGGTGGATCCCGAGACCGGCGAGCGCCGCGAGGCCGAGGAGGAGGAGCTCGAGCCAGAGCGCCTCGAGCCTTATATGGACCAGATCGAGACCCGGGACGTGACGCCGGACGACTTCGGCCGCATCGCTGCCCAGACTGCGAAGCAGGTGATCCTGCAGCGGATCCGCGAGGCCGAGCGGGGCATGATGTTCGAGGAGTACAAGGACCGCGTCGGCGAGCTGGTCACCGGGATCATCCAGCAGTCCGACAACCGCTACACGCTGGTTCAACTCCGCGAGCGGGTCGAGGCTCTGTTGCCGCGTTCCGAACAGGTCTACAACGAGCGCTACGACCACGGTATGCGAGTCAAGGCGGTGATCACCGACGTCTCGGCCGACACCAAGGGCCCGAGCATCGTCGTCTCCCGCCGCAATCCCGAACTGATCAAGAAGCTCTTCGAGCTCGAGGTCCCCGAGATCGCCGACAAGCTGGTCGAGATCACGGGTGTCGCCCGGGAGCCGGGCTGGCGCTCGAAGATCGCCGTGATCTCGCACGCCGATGGCGTGGACCCCGTCGGCGCCTGCGTTGGGCCGCGTGGCTCCCGGGTGCGCATGGTCGTATCCGAGTTGCGCGGCGAGAAGATCGACATCATTCCTTACAACGACGAGCCGGCCCGCTTCGTGGCCAAGGCTCTCTCTCCGGCGCGGGTGCGCGAGGTGCTCGTCGACGACGAGACCAAGGAGGCGACGGTGATCGTCCCGGACGACCAGCTCTCGCTGGCGATCGGGCGGGACGGCCAGAACGCCCGTCTCGCGGCGCGTCTGACCGGCTGGAAGGTGGACATCACCTCGGAGACCGAGTTCGCCCAGCAGGAGGAGGACATCGAGTACGAGGGCGAGGAGGCAGCCGACGGCCGCTGCATGGCCGTGATGACCACCGGCCGCCGCTGCCCGAATGCCGCCCTGCAGGGCTCCCAGTTCTGCGGCCTGCCGCAGCACCAGGCGCTGGCCCGCTTCAGCACAAACCAGGTGGCGGTGCTGAGCCCGCTGAGCGACGACGAGGTCGCGACCCTGTCCGATACCGCCGCGGATGAGGCGGCCGTCAAGGCGATCGTCGAGAAGGCCGAGAGCCAGTTCGACGAGAGTGCCGGGGCCGATGAGGAGACCCCCGCCGAGGACGCTGAGGAGGAAGAGCCCTCACCCGACGAAGCACAGGATGACGATTCCCCGCCCGAGGATGCGGCTTCCGAGGCGGAGGCTGCCGAGGAGACTGATGAGGCCGACGAAGAGGCTGCCGCTGAGGAAGAGACCTCAACCGCCGATGCGCCGGACGCCGGCGAGGAGGCCGAGGGCCCCGAGCAGAACCTCGAGCCCGAGTCCGAGGGCGAAAGCGAGCGCGGCAAGCAGACCGAGACATCCGACGACGGCGGTGAGCCCGAGGCCGAGGAGGCCCCGGTGACCGCCGGCGAGGAGCAGAAAACCGAGTAGGAGATGGCGAAGAAGCGCGTACACGAGATAGCGAAGGCCCAGGGCCTGACCAGCAAGGAGCTCCTTGCGGCGCTCAAGGCTGCCGGGGTCGAGGCGAAGGCCGCCCAGTCGAGCGTCGAGGAGTCGGACGCACTGGCCGCTCTGAAGGGCTTCGGCGATGGCGCCTCCTCCGGCTCGTCCGCCACCGCCACGAAGGCGAAGCCGGCGGCAACCGCCGCTGAGCAGGCCGCCCCCGCGAAGACGAAGAGCGACGGAGCCCCGAAGCCGGCCTCCGGAGACGGCACATCCGCTGCGGCCAAGAAGGGCCCGGCCAAACGCCGCCGCCGCGTCGTGATCGACTCACAGGCCGCGCGTCGTGACCACATCGCCAAGACCCAGCCGCCGCCGCGACCGCCGCGCCGGCGCGGCGGTCGCCGCCGCCGCCCCCTGCTCGAGGAGCCCAGTGACAAGGAGCTGAAGCAGCCTGAGGAGCAGCCGCCGATCAAGGTGAACTCGGGGGCGACCGTCCGCGAGGTCGCCGAGAGCCTCGGCCTCTCCGCCGCCGAGGTGATCAAGGCTTTGATGAAGGAGGGGGAGATGGCGACTCTCACCCAGACCCTTACCGACGAGTCCGTCGAGTCGATCGCCAAGCAGTTCGACCGCAAGGTCGAGATCGTCACCACGGCCGATGAGGAGGTAGAGGAGCCCGTCGCCGAGGAGGACGACCAGGCCGATCTGGTCGAACGCCCCCCGGTGGTCACCGTGATGGGCCACGTCGACCACGGCAAGACCTCGCTGCTCGATGCGATCCGTCAGACCCAGGTCGCGGCCGGCGAGGCGGGTGGAATCACCCAGCACATCGGCGCCTACCAGGTCGCTCACGACGGCAAGACGCTCACCTTCCTGGACACTCCGGGCCACGAGGCATTCACCGCCATGCGCGCCAGAGGTGCCTCGGTCACCGATGTCGCCGTGATCGTCGTCGCCGCCGACGACGGCGTCATGCCGCAGACCGTCGAGGCGATCGACCACGCCCGGGCAGCCGGCGTCCCGATCCTGGTCGCCGTCAACAAGATCGACAAGGAGGGCGCCGACCCGAACCGCGTCCGCACGGAGCTTGCGCAGCAGGACCTCAATCCCGAAGAGTGGGGCGGGGACACCGTCTACGCGGACGTCTCGGCGAAGACCAAGGACGGCCTCGACAACCTGCTCGAGATGATCCTGCTGGTCACCGACCTCGAGGAGCTGGGCGCGAACCCCGACGCTCCCGCCTCCGGGGCGGTGGTCGAGGCAGAACTCGACCCTGGCCGCGGTCCAGTCACCGGCGTCCTGGTTCAGCGGGGCACCCTCCACGTCGGCGATGCGGTGGTCGCCGGTCCGGTCTGGGGCAAGGTCCGCGCGATGCTCGACGACAAGGGCGAGCGCGTGGACGAGGCCACTCCCGGGACGCCCGTGGAGGTCCTCGGGTTCGACGGAGTGAGCGAGGCCGGCGAGCACATCCAGGTGGTGGAGAACGAGCGCAAGGCACGCCAGCTCGCCCAGGAGCGCGAGACCCGCCTGAAGACCGAGCAGCTCGCCCGCCGCCAGGCCCGTAAGGTCACCCTCGAGGAGGTCTTCCAGAGGGCCAGCGCGGGCCAGCTCAACGAGCTCAACATCGTGCTCAAGGCCGACGTCTCGGGATCGCTGGAGGCGCTCCAGGACGAGATCGCGAAGCTGCCGCAGGAGCAGGTCCCCGTCAACGTCATCCATGCGCAGACCGGCGGCATCAACGAGTCCGACGTCATGCTGGCGGCCGCCTCCGACGCCGTGATCATCGGCTTCAACGTGCGGCCCCTTGCCGAGGCGCGCCGCGCGGCCGAGCAGGAGGGCGTCGACATCCGCACCTACACGGTGATCTACAAGGTCACGGAAGAGCTGCGCGCGGCGATGGAGGGCCTGCTCGAGCCGGAGGAGGTCGAGGAGGCGCTCGGCCAGGCCGAGGTCAAGCAGACCTTCAAGGCCTCGCGGGTCGGCACGATCGCCGGCTGCCTCGTCACGGACGGCAAGGTCACCCGCAACGCCAGCGTTCGCCTCGTCCGCGACGGCACCATCATCTGGTCGGGCAAGGTCGGCTCGCTGCGGCGCTTCAAGGACGACGTCCAGGAGGTCGACGAGGGCCAGGAGTGCGGCATCGTGCTCGACGGCTTCGCCGACATCAAGGAGGGCGACGTCCTCGAGTTCTTCGAGACGCGGCAGGTCGAGCAGACCCTGGAGTAGACCGCCGGCGCTAGCCTCGGCGCGTGACCGCGTTCGTCGAGCTGATCGAGATCCGTCTTCACTTCGGCGAGGTTCAGGACCTGAAGGGCAAGCGGAAGCTCCTCAAGTCGCTGAAGGACGGGATCCGGCAGCGATTCGGGGCTTCGGTGGCCGAGATCGAGGGCCACGACAAATGGCAGCGCTCGACGCTTCTCTGCGCGCTCGTCGGCGACGGACGGGTCTCCGACCGCGCGGACGGCCTGGTTCGCTTCGTCGAGAGCCGCTGCCCTGACGGATGTTCGGTCGAGCGCGATCTGCTCAGCCTGCGCGACATCCGCGACTGATGAGGTGAAGCTCACAGCTTGTGATCTTCGCAACCGGGCCGTGTCCGTTCTGTTAGCGCACTTGGGTTTGTTTGAGCATCTGCTGTTATCGTCGCCCAGCGATGGGGACCGCCCGGATGCGGCGCGTCAATGAGGCGATTCGCGAGATCCTCGGCGATGCGATCACGACGGAGCTCAAGGACCCGCGAATCGGATTCGTGACCGTGACCGAAGTTGACACCTCTCCCGACCTGCGCGCTGCGCGCGTCTACGTCAGCGTGCTCGGCTCCCCCGAGGAGCGCGAGAGCTCGCTCGCCGGCCTGCGTTCGTCCCATGGAGTCCTGCAGGGCAAGATCGCGAGCGGCATGCGCCTGAAGCGAACACCGACCCTGACCTTCGAATACGACGAGAGCGTCGATCGCGGCGCCCGCATCTCCCGTCTCCTGGACGACGAATGACGGAAGCGACCGAGCTCTTGACCAGCGACCTCGACCTCGTCGTAGAGGAGATCCGGGCAGGCGAGCGCTTCATCCTGACGACCCACGAGAACCCGGACGGCGACGCGCTCGGCTCGCTGCTCGCCACCCAGCGGATCCTCGAGGCGCTCGGCAAGGACTCGGTGATGTTCCTGGCCGCGAAGGAGTTCCCGCTCCCGGTCGAATACCGGTTCCTGCCGCTGGAGGAGGTCTTCCACGAGCCGCCGGCGGACATCCACGATCGCGTCGTCATCTTCCTGGACTGCGGGAACATCGACCGCATGCCGGTCGACTTCCTGCGGACCGACGGGGCCAAGGTGATCAACATCGATCACCACCACGACAACACCCGCTTCGGCACCGTCAACCTGGTCGACGTCGACGCCTCTTGCACCGCGGAGATCCTCTACGACATCGCCGGGCTGCTCGGCGTCGAGCTGACTCCGGAGATCGCCAATGCGCTCTACGTCGCCCTCGTCACCGACACCGGCAAGTTCATGTACGAGAACACGGATGCGCGCTCTCACCGCATGGCCGCCGGGCTGATCGAGGCCGGGGTGGAGGTCAACGAGGTATATCGCCGCCTCTATGAACACGCGCCGATCGAGAAGCTCAGGCTGCTCGCCCGTGCGCTCGACCAGATTGAGCTGCTGGATGAGGGCCGGCTCGCGGTCACCTACATCTCCGCTGACGACTACGCGGCGACCGGCGCCAGCGAGGCACTCACCGAGGGGGTAATCGACCACCTCCGGACCATCGACGGGACCCTGGTGGCCGCTGTCGTCCGCGATCAGGCCGAGAGCGGCCGTGCCGACCGCAAGGTGAGCATGCGCTCGACCGACGGGCGTGTCGACGTCTCGGCGATCGCTCGAGTCCACGGGGGCGGTGGCCATCGTCGCGCCGCCGGTTTCGGCACCGATCTCCCCTACGAGCAGGTCACCGAGTTCCTGATCGGGGAGATCGCCTCGCAGCTCGACAGCTGAGGCATGGCGGAGGGGGAGCCGACCCCTGCCCGGGGGCTGCTGGTCGACAAGCCTGCCGGGGTGACCTCGCACGACGTGGTCGCCGAGCTCCGGCGGCAGTTCGGGGGCAAGATCGGCCACGCCGGCACCCTCGACCCGTTCGCCACCGGCCTGCTGGTCGCGCTGCTGGGGCGCGCGACGCGACTGCAGCGCTATCTGCTCGAGCTGCCGAAGACCTATCGGGCCACGGCGAGGCTCGGCTGGCGCTCGTCCACCGGTGATCCCGACGGCGAGCTCACCGAGACCGGCCGAATCCCCGACCGGCTCGAGCTGCCGACCGGGGAGATCGAACAGCGCGTGCCGATGACCTCGGCGGTCAAGGTCGATGGCGAGCGGCTCTATCGGAAGGCGCACCGCGGCGAGTCGGTCGAGACCCCCATTCGGCGGGTGAACGTCTACCGGGCGGAGCTGATCGAGCGGGATGGCGAGCGCGCGACCTTCGAGATCGAGTGCTCGTCGGGCACCTACATCCGGACGTTGGTGGAGACCCTCGAGGACGCCTACTGCGAGTCTCTGCGGCGGACGGCGATCGGAGACCTCTTCGTGCCGGACGGCGGCCGCGAGGAGGTTTCCGTCGAGCGATTGATGGAGTTTCTCCCCGAGCGGCTGCTCGACCACGATGAGGCGGACCGTGTGGGACATGGTCGCCCCGTGGAGGAGCCGTTCGACGTGCCCCCGAGGCACGTGCGTCTCACATACGAGGGGAGGCTGATCGCGGTCGCGCGCGTGGATGGAGAGAATCTG
>CAVXQP010000006.1:0-100564 GCA_963763955.1 uncultured Solirubrobacterales bacterium
CCATGCAAAGCAGCGTGTGTAGGCGTGAACCTCCGACCTCGATGAGGTCAACAGACGGGACGGAATCCAGCCGAAGCCAGAAGAACTCGAGTCCCGGTATAGAGCCGAATCCTGAGCCCAGACGAGCTCGACCGAACTCGGCTCCGACTCTGACGTTGAGCAGTAGAAGGCGAAAGATCCTCGGTAGCTAGCCTGGGATGCGTGGCTTCTGCGCCGCGCGTCGAGCTTCTCTGGTGGCGTGAGTGCCCCTCCTGGGAGCGGGCGCTCGACATGTTGCGCGAGGCGATGGCGTACAAGGGACTCGATCCGGACTCGATCGAAATGAGCGAGGTTGACACCGAGGCGGCGGCCCGGCGGCATGAGTTCGTTGGCTCGCCGACGATCCGAGTGAACGGAGTGGACGTTCAGCCGCCCGTGGAGGGTGAGCCAACCGGGCTCGCTTGCCGCGTATACCGCCGCCGGGACGGGCGGACCTCACCGCTCCCCGATCCGGAGGACCTGCGCGAGGCGCTCGCAGCGGCCGCGCCCCGCTGACGGGATAGCCTGCGGTCGATGCCGACTGCGATTGGGGAACGGGCCCCCGACTTCGAGCTCCCGGCCACCGACGGCGAGCGCCAGGCGCTGAGCGCGGAAGGCGCCCCGGCGACGGTGGTCTACTGGACCTGCAACCACTGCCCCTATGCCCTCGCCTGGCACGAGCGCCTCCTCGACGTCGCTCGCGACTATTCGGATCGCGGCGTGCGGGTGCTGGCGATCAGCTCGAACGATCCCGAGCGATACCCGGCCGACTCCTTCGAGGCAATGGTCGAACGGGTCGAGCAAGAGGGCGGCTGGCCGCATCCCTACCTGTATGACGAGACCCAGCAGATCGCCCGCGAGTGGGGCGCAGAGCGGACGCCCCACGTATTCGTGCTCGACTCAGGTTTGCAGCTGCGCTACCGAGGCGCTCCGGATGCCGACTACGACGATCCATCGCAGGACGCGGCCTGGCTTCGCGCCGCGCTCGACGCGGTGCTGGCCGGACAGGAGCCCGACCCGTCGGAGACCGAGGCCGAGGGCTGCACGATCAAGTGGAAGCCATGAAGCCATGGCGGTCACTATGCTCAAGGCCCGAGCAGGCCGCCTACATCGGCGTCCCGGTCGAGGGCCCGCACAAGAGCGATCACTATCGCTACTAGATCCGTCCAGAGGACACCGCCGGAGTGGGGATGATGCGAGACGGGATGAGAGCGCGGATCTGGATCGCCCTCGCGGCGGGATGCCTGGTGGGCCTCTTCTCGACGGCGCAGGGCGCCGGGGCGGCGACCCTGCAGCCGGTCGGGAGCTTCAACAACCCGATCTTCATGACCTCTCCGCCGGGCGACCCGCGGCTGTTCGTGGTGGAGCGCGGCGGCACCATCGAGGTCGTCCACGACGGGGTGCAGAGCCAGTTCCTCGACATCCACGACCTGACCACCGAGGAGGGCGAGCGCGGCCTGCTCTCGATGGCGTTCGACCCCAACTACGCCAAGAACGGCCTCTTCTACGTCTTCTACACGGGGACCGCGGCCGCCGATGGCCAGAGCCGGGCTCGGCCACGTCGACGAGTTCCACGCCAGCTCGAATCCGAACCTCGCCGCCGTCGCCAGCCGCCGGCACGGTCCTGACGATCACCCGGCCGAGCGCGACGGCCGGCAACCACAACGGAGGCCAGCTGCAATTCGGCGGCGACGGCTCCTCTACATCTCGGTCGGGGACGGCGGCACGGGCGGCTCGACCGCCCCCAACCTCGGCCTCCTGAACGGCAAGATCCTGCGGATCGACCCGCACGGCGCGACCCCGGGCGCCTACTCGATCCCGGCGGGCAACCCGTACGCGACCTCCGGCTCCGCCCGCCACGAGATCTGGGCCTCGGGGTTCCGCAACCCGTGGCGCTTCTCGTTCGACGCCGCCACCGGGGATCTGACCGTCGGCGACGTCGGCGAGGGCACCTGGGAGGAGATCGACCTGGCGCCGGCGCCCGCCATCGGGCGCGGCGCCAACTTCGGCTGGCCGGCCTGCGAGGGCTTCGCCGGGAGCTGCCCGGGGGCGACCCTTCCGGTCTTCGCCTACCCGCACCAAGACCCCGGCGGCGACGTCGCCCACGGCTGCGCGATCATGGGCGGCTACGTCTACCGCGGCACCCAGATCCCCGCCCTGGCGGGGCGCTACCTCTACGCCGATCTCTGCGCCGGCGAGCTGCGCTCGATCAAGCTCGGCATTCCGTTCGCCGGTGGCGACCGGGCCGAGAGTGCTCCCGGGGCCCTCAGCAGCCCCCAGTCCTTCGGCGAGGACGCGAGCTGCAACCTCTACGTCACCAACGGCAACCTGGTGGACAAGCTCGTCGGCCCGCCGTCCTCCGCGAAGCCGGCCTGCCCGGCGAACACGACCAAGTCGTGGACGGTCACGCCGACCCCGGTCATCTCGGGCCAGGCGAAGGCCCTCTACGGAGTCGACTGCTCGTCGGCGAATTCGTGCATGGCTGTCGGCGATCTGACTTCCGGAACAGCAGGGCCCTTCGACTCAGAGCCCATAGTGGAGCACTGGGACGGCACGAGCTGGCAGCTGATGCCGACCCCCGATTCGTTCGGGCTGCACGGCATCTCGTGCCCGCGGGCGAACTTCTGCTTCGCTGTCGGCAGCCGCGAGCAGATCGAGCGCTGGGACGGGACCAGCTGGTCGATTCAGCCGAGCCCGGCCGTCCCGGGCGGCACGCTCGCCGACATCGACTGCTCCGGGCTCCTCGCCTGCACCGCGGTTGGTTCCGTGGCCACCGGCACGCTGGGCCCGACGGGCCCGAACACTCGCACGCTTGCGGAGCGCTGGGACGGCAGCGGCTGGCACGTGCAGTCCACCCCGAACCCCGCTGGTTCGGACAGCAGCCAGCTGTCGAGCGTCTCGTGTCCGCTGAAACGCACCTGCACGGCCGTCGGCCAGTCGACCGCGGGGGGCGTGGGCTCGCCCCTCGTCGAGCGCTGGTTCGGGCGCGTCAACGCCTGGGGACAGCAGGCCGCGCCGAAGCCCGAAGGCGCCGCGAGCGCTGGGCTCAGCGGCGTGTCCTGTCCGAACGGACCGGTGTGTTTCGCCGTCGGAAGCTCTTCCGCCACCCCTGGGACCCTGGCCGAGCGCCGAGCCGGCTCGACGTGGTCGGTCATGCCCACCCCGAATCCGCCGCCCTCCTCGTTCCCCCCCCAACTCTACGGCGTCAGCTGTCCGCGACTTCGGGCGTGTCACGCCGTCGGCTTCGGGTTCGGATCCCCTGCGAGCGTGTTCGCCGAGCGCTTCGACGGAGCGAGCTGGCAGCTCGAGGCGGTCCCGACAAACGGGAGCCCGTCCCCGCGCCTGTTTGATGTCTCCTGTCCAAGCCGGTTCTTCTGCATGTCCGTCGGCAACCAGCTGGGCGGTGGCGCGACCCTCAGCACGCTGGCCGCGAAGTGGACGCCCTGAGTCGGCTCTAGCGGGCCGCGACCTCTTCCGCTCAGCCAACAGCACTGCTTTCCTTCTCATTCCTCGACGCTGTTGCTCAAAAGCGAACGGCCCCCGGAGGGACCGCTCGCTCCTGACCTAAAGGAGGGGACGCGCACTCACGGGGGTGTCATCGCGCCCCCTCCTGCGGAGATAACGATTCGCCCTAGCTTCAGCTTGCGACCGTCCCCTTGGCCCGTAGATACTGCGTGGGCGATCTCGGAGGAGAGTCAATTGCCATGCCGACCGCATTCCGATGACGGCTGAACGAGACTGGGATGTTCGTCCGGGAGCACGACGTCTAGTCCAAGCGGAATAGACCGAAGGAGTCCGAGGATGGCCCTCCAAGCCGCAGGGCTCTCGGACCATGGTTGCTGGCCTCGGCCCGATCCGTTCGCCAGTTGTTCGCCAGTGGGACACCAAAACAACCGGGTCCTATCGGTACGTTTCGTGCGTGTTGGTGGGCCCCATGCCTAGTCGCCAGATCCGCGAGATCCCGATCCTGGAGCGGATGGGGTACGCATGAGCTCCCGCGAGACTCACGCGACGCTGCCCACTGAGGCGGATGGCGTCGAGCCCGCCGACCATCCCGTCCGTGAGGAGCTCCGCCGGATCGCCTCGGACACCGCCTACGCATTCAAGCTGGCGAGAGGCCGGATCGACTTGCCCGCCGCAACCCCCTCGGACGGTCCCGACCCCTACGGGAACCCCGATCCCGAATGGCTGCGGATCGACTGGCGGGAGCACCGGCGCCAGGTGGATGTCGTCGGAGCGAAGGTCAACTACGTCGAGATGGGCGAGGGGCCTCCGCTGCTTTTCGTCCACGGCCTCTCCGGCTGCTGGCAGAACTGGCTCGAGAACATCCCGTACTTCGCTCGAACGCACCGGGTCGTCGCCCTCGATTTGCCGGGCTTCGGCGGCAGCCCGATGCCTCCATGGGAGATCTCAATCCCGGCGTACGGGCGCTTCCTGCGGGACTTCTGCGAACGGCTCGGAGTCGGCCGGTCCTCGCTGGTCGGCAACTCAATGGGCGGCTTCATCGCGACCGAGGTCGCGATCACCGAGCCGGACCGGGTCGATGACCTCGTCCTGGTCTCCGCCGCCGGGATCACCTGGGCCCGCGCCCGGCGCGAGCCCGCCGCGATGATCGGTCGGGTCGGCCGGGCGGCGGCGCCGGTGCTCCTCCGCTTCCATATGCAGGGGATCAAGCGGCCGCGGCTGAGGCGGCAACTACTTCCAGGGCGTCTTCTTCGACCCCGACGGCCTCCGCCGCGAGATGCTCTGGGAGAACGTCGTCCCGGCCCTGCAGAGCCCCGGCTACTACGACGCGCTCACCACGCTCTGGGGATACGACATCCGCGACCGCCTGGAGGACATCGGCGTCCCCACCCTGATCGTCTGGGGCCGCAACGACCGCGTCGTGCCTGTCCCGGCGGCCGTCTCCTACAGGAAGCGGATCGGAAAGAACGCCGAGCTCGTCATCTTCGACCACTGCGGACACGTCCCGCAGATCGAGCGGCCGGCGCGCTTCAACCGGCTGCTCGAGGAGTTCCTCGCGCGCAGCGGTTCGCTGCGCTAGACCGTGAACCCCGACCTCGACGAGTGGCTGCCCGACCCGCAGGTACGTACCTTCCATCGCCGCTCCGCCAAAGCCGACGCCGATCGACTGTGGCACGCGGCAGAGACAGTTCGGCTCGGCGAGGCTCCCACCCTTGGACGGGCGGTTCGCTGGCGAATCCCCGGCACCACTCCGGACCTCTCGTTCCGGGATCTGTTCCGCCAATACCCCTTCGCCGTGATCAATGAGGGCGCTCGCTGGTCGGTCTCGGGCATGTGCGGGCGCATCTGGACGCTTCGCCGGGACTATCCCCGAATCGAAGGGGCGGAGGACTTCCTGGCCTGGGATGAGCGCGGCACAGTCAGGGTGCTTCTGGGTCATTGGATCGAGGGCGACGGCCCCGGGCAAAATGCCCTGGTGAGCGAGGCTCGGATCAAACCGGTCAATGGCCAGGCCGGGCTTCGTCTTCGGGCGCTCTGGGCGGTTGTCGGTCATTTCGACCGCCTCGTGGGCGGCGAGGTCCTTCGCGTTGCGACCCGCCGCGCTGCGCGGGCGTGATGTCGGCTATCCGGTGACGGCGCCCTGAGCGGCGCTGGAGACGGAGGCCGCGTACTTCGCCATCACGCCGCGGCGGTAGCGTGGCTCCGGCGATTCGTAGGCCTCCACCCTCCTTGCAATCTCCTCGTCGGAGAGGTCGACGTCGAGGCGGCGGGCATCGATGTCGAGGGTGATCTCGTCTCCGTCCTGTACCGCGGCGATCGGGCCGCCGCGCGCCGCCTCGGGCGCGACGTGGCCGGCCATCAGGCCGTGGGTGGCTCCGGAGAAGCGTCCGTCCGTGAGCAGAGCGACCTGGTCGCCGATCCCCTCGCCGACCAGGGCGGCGGTGACCTGGAGCATCTCCCGCATCCCGGGGCCTCCCGAAGGGCCCTCGTTGCGGATCACGACGACGTCGCCGGGCTTGATGCCCTGCCGCTCGACGACCGCGAAGCATTCCTCCTCGGAGCCGAAGACCCGGGCCGGGCCGGTGTGCTTGCGGCGCTCCTCTCCGGCCACCTTGACGACACAGCCCTCCGGAGCGAGGTTGCCGCGCAGGATCACCAGGCCGCCGGTCGGCTTGAGAGGGTCGTCGAGCGGACGGACGACCTGCTGGGCCGGGGTCTCCTGAGTGGCATCGGCCTCCTCGCCGATTGTCTTCCCCGTCACCGTGATCGCGTCGCGGTGAAGAACTCCGGCCTCGTCGAGCCGCTTCGCCAGAACTCCGACCCCTCCGGCCTCGTATAGGTCCTTGGCGACGAAGCGTCCGCCCGGTTTGAGGTCGCCGAGCAGCGGGGTGCGCTCGGAGATCCGGTCGAAGTCGTCGATGGTCAGCTCGATGCCGGCCTCGTTTGCGACGGCGAGCAGGTGGAGGACGCCGTTGGTGGAACCGCCAGACATGGCGACCGTGGCGATCGCGTTCTCGAGCGAGTCCCTGGTGATGATCTGGCTGGGGCGCAGGTCGTCGGCGAGGACCTTCATGACCAGCTCGCCGCACTCGTGCGCCAACTGCTCTCGCGCGCCCGCGACCGCCGGGACCATGCCCGAGCCCATGGGGGTGATCCCCATCACCTCGAACGCGCAGGCCATCGTGTTGGCGGTGAACTGCGCGCCGCAGGCGCCTGCGCCCGGGCTGGCGCAGCCCTCGAGCTCATAGAGGTCGTCGTCCGACATCTCGCCGGTGGCGTGCTTGCCGATTGCCTCGAAGACGTCCTGGATCGTCACGTCCTGGTCGTGCCAGCGGCCGGGCAGGATCGAGCCTCCGTAGAGCATCAGGGAGGGGATGTCGAGACGGGTGAGAGCCATGACGCAGCCGGGAATCGTCTTGTCGCAGCCGGAGAGGGCGATCACGGCGTCGAACTGGTAGCCGCGGGCGGTGAGCTCGATCGAGTCGGCGATCACCTCTCGGCTCACCAGGGAGGTCTTCATGCCCTCGGTTCCCATCGTGATCCCGTCGGAGATCGCGATCGAGTTGAACTCCAGCGGCGTGCCTCCGGCGGCGCGGACGCCCTCCTTGACGTGCTCGGCGAGCCCGCGGAGGTGGAAGTTGCAGGGCATCGCCTCGATCCAGGTGTTGGCGATCCCGACCGTCGGCCGCCGCAGGTCGTCGTCGTCGAAGCCGATCCCCTTCATGTAGGCGCGCGCGAAGGCGCGCTCAGGACCGTCGAAGACGACGCTGGACCGCGGCCTGGGAGCGCCGTTCGTCTTCGCGGCCTCCTTCGCGGGGGTGCTCATACCGTCACCGCGTGTCGCTCACCTTGCCAGGCGCGGAGCGCGGCCAGGTCCCGCCGGACCATCGCCGGGTCGAGCTGGCGGCCGAGCGGATGGACGTTCGCGGTTCCGATCAGCTCGTGCTCGTCTGCCCGCAACGCCATCCACTTGGCGAGCACGTCATCGGCATCGGGGAGCCTCTCCCCGGCCTCCGGGTCGGAGCCGTCGCGGAAGCGCACGCAGTACTCGCTGAGCAGCTCGCCGGTCTCGGCGTCGAAGGCGACGATCGGCCGCTGCGGATAGATCAGATAGCCGTACCGGTCGTTCTGCACCGAGAGCAACCCGAAGCGCTCGTACATCTCGAGCGCCGCCTCCCCCGCGGTCGAGCGCAGCAGCTCGCGCGCTCGCCGCTCGGCGCGACGCTCGCGCACCGTATCCCGGACGTACCGCCGCCGCATCAGCCGCCGGCCGCCCTTGGGAAGAAGATCACACGCTCGGCCGCCGCGGGGACCTCGGAGAAGTCGCGGACCATGGTGGCCTCGCGCCTGCCGCCCGGCCCCTCGTGGGGCACCGCCGCCCACATGCCGAGGTCGAGCTGGCGGCGGAACTCCTCGATCAGGCGCTTCTCGTCCTCTGCCACCTCGGGATCGCCCTCGGCGAGCAGCACATCTCCCTTCCCCGGAGTCATGCGAAGCAGCTTCATGAGTCGATTATGCCCAGAACGTCGACCGGCCCAGCCCCGGAGCCGATCTCGCGGAGGCCGTTGGCCACCGCCTCGGCGGCTATCGCACGTGCTCTTCGGGCCGCCTCGATCGGAGTGTCTCCAAGGGCGAGACGGGCCGCCAGCGCCGAGGAGTGCGTGCACCCCGAGCCGTGGGACGCGCCCTCGGGGTGCCGTGGGCCCTCGATCTCCGCGAGCTCCTGGCCATCGAAGAAGCGGTCGGCGCCGTCGTCGAGATGTCCGCCGGTGACCACCGCGACGTCGGGGCCGAGCGCACGAACGGCCCGCGCGAGGTCCTCGGGCGAGGAGTCCGGGCCGAGCCCGGTCAGCTCGCGGGCCTCGGCCAGGTTGGGCGTCACGACGGTGGCCCGGGGGACGATCCGCTCGATCAGCGCCTGCTTGGCCTCCGGCATGAGCAGGACGGCACCGCTCTCGGCAACCATCACGGGGTCGAGCACCACGGGCGCCTCTCCGACCAGCTCGAGAGCCTCATCGACAGCCGCGATCGTCGGCTCGTCGAACAGCATCCCGATCTTCACCGCGTCGACACCCATGTCCGTAGCTACGGCGCGGACCTGATCGAGGATGAACTGCCGGGGAAGCGTCTCGACCGAGATCACCTCGTGGGTGTTCTGCGCGGTGAGCGCGACGATCGCCGACGTCCCGTGCACGCCGCAGCGCGCGAACGCCTTCAAGTCCGCCTGGATCCCGGCGCCGCCGCCGGAATCCGAGGTCGCGATGGTCATCGCGACGGGAATGCGCCTTCCGGGTGCCACCCGGTTAAGGCTAGTGACGGCCGCTACGGCGCCAGCGAGGTGCGCTCGTACCGGCCGCCGGAGTCCGACCGCAGGTAGCCGCCCAACTCCAGCTTGACCAGGGCCGCAGCGAGGGGTCCGGGCTCGAGCCTCGAGGCGCGGGCCAGCGCGTCGGCGCTGTTCGATCCCCGCTCCACCAGATCGAGCACGTCGGTCAGCTCGTCGTCGAGCGCGGGACCCCGCGGGGTACGCGGGGTGTGCGCCCCCGGGCCGAGCATCACGTCCAGCACGTCCTGTCCGGCCCTGACCACGTGGGCGCCGTCGTGGAGCAGGCCGTTCGTCCCGGCGGCGGAGGCATTGCCCACCCGGCCCGGGACGGCACCGACCTCCCGATTCAGGTGCTCGGCCATCGTCGCCGTGATCAGGGAGCCGGATCGCTCCCGCGCCTCCACCACCACCGTCATCCCGCCGAGCGCAGCCATGATCCGGTTGCGAGCCGGAAAGGTCCACCGGCGCGCGCGCGTCCCCAGTGGCAGCTCCCCCAGCACGAGCCCGCGCTCGACGATCTCCTCATAGAGCCGCGCGTGGCGTGGCGGATAGGGCAGGTCCACTCCGGTGCCGAGCACCGCGATCGTCAGCCCGCCGGCCTCGAGCGCCCCGCGATGCGCGCACGAGTCGATGCCCATTGCCATCCCGCTCACTACAACCATGCCCGCGGAGCCGACCTCTCGGCCCAGCCTGGCCGCCAGCTCGCGCCCGTAGCTGCTCGGGCGCCGTGAGCCGACGATCGTCACGGCGTCCTCGGCCCGGAGCCCGTCGAGCAGCCCCGAATTGCCCCGGCCGAAGAGGACGGCGGGCGGATCTCCGAGCGCAGCGAGTGCCCCCGGAAAGGAGGCGTCGTGGCGACAGCACGCCCAGGCGCCCGCGCCGGCGACTGCCAGGCGCATCTGAGCGGGGTTCCGGGCTGCGGCCCGCTCCAGGAACTCGCTCGCGCTCGAACGCGCCAATGCATGAGCCAAGTCCTCGTTCGAGAGGGCGAGGAGCTCGTGTGCCCGGCTGCCCGACGTGTCCTCGACCGCGTTCTCGATGTGGCCGGCGAGCGAGCCGATCAGCCAAGTGCGCCTGAGGCAGTCGTCGCAGGCCCGCGGCTGCTCGCTGCCGGTCACGATCCCGGCCGCTCACGCCGAAGGAGCGCCTCCGAGATGTGCTGGGTCGTGATGCGCTCCTCCCCAGCCCAGGTCGGCGATGGTCCGCGCCAGCCGCAGGCACCGGTCCCAGCCGCGGGCGCTGAGACCGAGTCGGCGATGCCCCGCCTCCAGGGTCAGCCGCGCCTCCTCATCGAGCTCGCAGTCTCGGTGCAGCTCGGCGGGCGTCATCTCGGCGTTGGCGCGACCCGGGCCCAATCGCTTTTCCTGGGCCCGGCGTGACCTGATGACCCGCTCCCTGACCGCGGCCGAACCCTCCACCTCTTCGGCCGCAAGCTCCTCCGGCGGCGGGGGGACGACCGTCAGCGTGATGTCGATCCGGTCGGCCAGCGCGCCGCTGAGCTTCGCCATGTACCTGGCGACAGCGCCCGGGTGGCAGTCGCACTCCCCCGAGTCCGGGCCGTTCCCACAGGGACACGGGTTCGACGCCGCCACCAGCATGAAACGGCAGGGCAGAGACACCGTTCCGGTGGTCCTGGTCACGGTGACGACGCCCTCTTCGAGCGGCACGCGAAGCGCCTCGAGGGCGTCGCGGCGGAACTCTCCGAGCTCGTCGAGGAAGAGGACACCGCGGTGCGCGCGAGTCACCTCTCCCGGGCGGGGCGGCGCCCCTCCTCCGACCAGCGCCCGTCCGGAGACGGTGTGGTGCGGCGCCCGAAACGGCCGGTGGAGCCGAGGGCCTCCGTTCTCCCCGCAAGCGCCCGCGATCCGGGTCACCTCGATCACCTCCTTCCGCCTCAGAGGGGGTAGCAGGGAGGGCAGCCGCTGAAGGGCGAGGGTCTTCCCCCCACCGGGCGGCCCGATGAGCAGCAGGCTGTGCGCGCCGGCCGCGGCGATCTCGAGACAGCGGCGGAGCGCGGGATGGCCGCGCAGATCTGCCAGGTCGGGCAGACCGGGCTCGGGCGGAGTGGGCGGCTCCGCGGGCGGCACCGGCTCGATCTCCCCCTCCGCGAGCTCGCGCAGCCGGGTGACGTGGTCGACCGGAACGACCTCGAGTCCCTTGACCAGCGCGGCCTGGCTCGCGTCACCCGGCGCCACTGCGACGCCCCGCATGCCCCACTCGCAGGCCGCCTCGGCCATCGCCAGGGCGCCGGGCACGGGCCGGATCGCGCCGTCGAGCGCGAGCTCGCCGGCCAGGACGTATCGATCGAGCATGCCACGCGGCAGCTGGCCGGACGCCACCAGCAGCGCGGCGGCGATCGCCAGGTCGAAGCCCGGCCCGGCCTTGCGGAGGTCCGCCGGCGCGAGGTTGGCGGTGATCCGGTGCTGCGGATACTTGAAACCCGAGTTGACCAGCGCCGAGCGCACCCGCTCGCGGGATTCTCTGACCGCGGCGTCGGGCAGCCCGACGATCGTGAACGACGGCAGGCCCGCCCCGATGTCGACCTCCACGTGCACGGGCTCGGCCGTCACCCCGATCAGGGCGAAGGTGCGGGCGATGGCGAACATGGCGGGACGGTAGGCAAGCGCGATTCGCGGCTGGCGCGCGGAACGTGACGGTTCGGTGACGCCCTCGTTGCGAGGTGAGCGCGACCCGCCGGATCGGCGAGATCAGGATCGCCCGATGACCTTCGCGAGGCTGGAGCTTGGCCGGCGGGCGGAGCGGCTGGTCGCCATGAGGCTCGAGCTGGCGGGCTGGCGGCTCGTCGGGCGGAATGTCCGCCTGCCATCGGGGGAACTGGACATCGTCGCCCTCGATGGGTCGACGCTGGTCTTCGTCGAGGTGAAGGCGGGCCGCGCCGGCGCGACCGTCGGCCCGGAGCACCCGGCCCATGCGGTCGGGCGCCGCAAGCAGCTCAAGCTGCGCCGGCTCGCCCGCGAGTGGATCGCGGAGCGGCGAGGCCCCTCAGGCGTCTCGGGCTATCGCTTCGACGTCGTCGGGGTCAGCTTCGGCCTGGATGGCCTCGCGGATGTCGATCACATCCGCAATGCCTTCTGACCCCGGCGGCAGCTCGAACTCGCCGGCGGGAACCGTCAGGTCGAGCTGTGAGTACGCGACGGATGCGAACGAGCGCCGGTGCAGCGGACAGATGCCGTGCCGCATGATCGCCTCGCGGTGCTCGGGGGTCGAGTAGCCGACGTTCCCCTCGAAGCCCCACTCGGGATAGAGCGGCGCGACGCGGTGCATGTAGCGGTCGCGGGTCACCTTCGCGATCACCGAGGCGGCGGCGATCGCGGCACTGCGGGCGTCGCCGTCGACGACGGGCCTGTGCTCGAGCTCGCAGGCCGGCAACCGGAACCCGTCCACCAGACGCGTCGCGTCCTCCTGTGCCACCGCGCGCATGCAGTCGGTGAGCGCCGCCAGGTTCGAGACGTGCAGACCGTTGCCGTCGATCGCGTGGACGGATCGCACCGCCACCGAGACGCAGGCGGCCGCGCGGATCACGTGCGGATAGAGCTCCTCACGTTCGTCGGCGCTCTTCTGCTTCGAGTCGTCCAGCCTGGCGAGGGCGAGACGCTCGGACCGGCCGATTCGCTCCAGATCGATCAGCACGCCGGCGGCCAACAGCGGCCCGGCGAGGGAGCCGCGTCCGGCCTCGTCCACTCCGGCCACGAACCGGCGGCCGAAGGAACGGTCGAACTTGAAGAGACGAGCGGCCGTACGCCTCTTTCGCTTCCTAGAAGAACCCGATCCGGTCCGGCGGCCAGTAGGTGGCGAAGGCCTTGCCGATGATCCAGTCGCGCGGGACGGGTCCCCAGAACCGGCTGTCGTCGCTCGACCCACGGTTGTCGCCCATCATGAAGTAATGGTCGGGCGGGATGGTGATCGTTTTGGGCAAATTGCAGGCTCCGCCCGGCGTACAGGGGTTGATGAAGTCCTCCTGGGCGATCTTCCCGTTGACCACCGGGTGACCGTTCTGGACGCTGAGGGTGTCGCCGGGCCCGGCGACGATCCGCTTGATGAAGTTGACGGTCGCCTCCTGGGGAGTCGGCTGATCGCAGGCGGCCCCACTGCTTCCCCCCGCCCCGGTCCTCGGGTCGCCGCACTCACCGCCCGCGCCACCGCCGTTGGCGCCCTCGGGCGGATGGAAGACGACGATGTCCCCGATCTGGGGGTCCTTGAAGTGGTAGAGGAACCTGTTGACCAGAACACGTTGGCCGACGTCCAGGGTCGGCTCCATCGACTCGGACGGGATCTGGTACGGCTTGATGATGAAGGCCTGGATCCCGAGCGCCAGCCCTAGAGCGAGCGCGACGATGATGACGAGCTCGAGGAGCGCGCCCTGGGTGCTGTGGGGCCGCGGGACTCTCAGTCTTCTTCAGCCTCGTCGGGAGAGGCGTCAGCCTTGGGCTCCGGCTCCTGTTCGGCCCCTGGCTCCTGGTCCGCCTCCGCCTTGTCCCCACCAGCATCAGCGGCCGGCTCCTCGGCTGCTCCCTCTTCGGGGGCCGGCTGCTCCTCTCCCTCCTGGGCCTCGCCCTCCTCCTGCGGCGGCTCGACCAGCTCGGCCTCCGCCTCGCCGACCGCGACGCCCTCGGCATCGACGGCTTCGGACTCTTCGGCCGCCACCACCATCTCGTCCTTGATCCCCCAGCGCCGCTCGGCGACGCGAGCCTTCTTGCCGACCTTGCCGCGCAGGTAGTAGAGCTTCGCCCGGCGGACATCGCCGCGGGCGGCCACCTCGAGCTTTTCGATCTTGGGGGAATGCAAAGGGAAGGTTCGCTCGACCCCCACCCCGAACGACTGCTTGCGGACCGTGAATGTCTCGCGCGCGCCGCTCCCCTGGCGCTTGATCACGATCCCCTCGAAGACCTGGGTCCTGCGACGATTGCCCTCGACGACCTGGAAGTGCACGCGCACTCGGTCGCCGGCGTCGAACCTGGGCCGCTGCTTCAGGACTCGCTTCTCGAGGGTGTCGATGACTGTGCTCATCAGGTGCGGGTGACGTGTCGCTGATGCTGGGAGCCCTGCCTGAGTTACGGCTAAAGCCCGCCGGCGGACTCAAAAAAAAGCGCGTACCGGTTGGCCCGCGCAGGGAGGCGAGATGCTAGCGGAGAAGGCCTACTCGGCCCGGTAGCGCGCTTGCTCGAGGCGCCACTCGCGGACCGAGGCGTGGTTGCCCGAGAGGAGGACCTCCGGGACCTCCCAGCCCCGGTAGGTGGGGGGTCGGGTGTAGTGGGGATACTCCGGCGCGCCATCGAGAGCCTCGCTGTAGGACTCCTCCACGGCGCTCTCCGCGTCCCCGAGCGCGCCGGGAAGCTTTCGGAGCACCGCGTCGCCGATCACCATCGCAGGAAGCTCGCCACCCGCGAGTACGTAGCGGCCGATTGAGATCGCCTCGTCCGCGAGATGCTCGACGACGCGCTCGTCGAACCCCTCATAGCGGCCGCAGAGCAACGCCAGGTGGGGCTCGGTGGCGAGCTCGGTGGCCAGCCGCTCATCGAAGAGCCGGCCGGACGGCGTCAGCGCGATCTTGCGCACGCCTTCGCGCTGGGATCCGTAGGCCGCCTCCAGTGCCGCGTCCACGACGTCGACCCTCATCACCATCCCTGCGCCGCCGCCATAGGGCGAGTCGTCCACCTGGCCGGCGCCCAGTGGGGTGGTGTCGCGGTAGTTGTGGAAGCTCAGCGCGTTGCCGGCCGCCAGCGCATTGGAGACGTGGCGCTGGTGCACGAACCACTCGAAGTGCTCCGGGAACAGGGTGAAGACGTCCAGGTTCAATTAGTCAAGTATGTCGACGACCACGCGCTTGTCCTCGCGAGTCGCCGCGGCCTTCATCACCGACCGAAGCGCGTTGGCGACACGGCCCCCCCGTCCGATCACCCGCCCGAGGTCGTCCTCCGCCACCTCGAGCTCGAGCACAACCTCACCGTCGATCTCCTCGACCTGGCTCACCTCGACCTCGTCCGGGTTCTCGACCAACGCGCGGGCCAGGAAGTCGAGCAGCTCGCGCACCGGACGTCCCCAGCCCGCCTAACGGCCAGTCGCCTGGATTCCCTGGGTGCGCAGCAGCGTCGCAACCGTGCGGGTCGGCTGGGCCCCCTGCTCGAGCCAGTGGCGCGCCCGGTCCTGATCGATCACGATCAGCGACGGGTCGTTCTGCGGGTTGTACTGGCCGATCGTCTCGATCGTCCGGCCGTCCCGGGGCGAACGCTGGTCGGCGACCACAACCCTCCAGATCGGGTTCTTCTTGCTGCCCACCCTGCGAAGTCGAATTCTCACTGACATGCGGCGGCGGAGGTTAGAGGGTCAGCGCATGCCGCGCATGAGGGCCTGCGGGTCGGGCATCTTCCCTTCCGAGAGCTGCTTCATCAGCTTGTTCATCTGGCCGAACTGCTTGACGAGCCGGTTCACCGCCTGAACCGTCGTCCCCGACCCGGTCGCGATCCGCTTGCGGCGCGAGCCGTTGATCTCGTTGGGGTGGGCACGTTCGAAGGGCGTCATCGACTGGATGATCGCCTCGAGGCGGTCGAGCTCACGCTCGTCGACCTGCCCCATCCCCTGCGTCGCCTTGCCCATCCCGGGGACCATCTTCATCAGGTTCCCGAGCGGGCCCATGCGGCGGACCTGCTTCATCTGGGTGAGGAAGTCGTCAAGGGTGAACTGCTGCTTGCGGATCTTGCGCTCGAGATCGGCCGCCTGGTCCTCGTCGAACTCGCCCTGGGTCTTCTCGATCAGCGACATGACGTCGCCCATGCCGAGGATCCGCCCAGCCATCCGGTCCGGGTGGAAGCGCTCGAGCTCGTCGAGCTTCTCGCCGGTCGAGGCGTAGATGATCGGCTTGCCGGTGACCGCCCTGACGGAGAGGGCCGCCCCGCCGCGTGCGTCCCCGTCGAGCTTGGTGATCACGACGCCGTCGAACTCCGCCGTCTCGGCGAAGCTCTCCGCCACGTTCACGGCGTCCTGGCCGGTCATCGCATCGACCACGAGCAAAACGTCGTGCGGCTTGCTGACCTTCCGGACCTCGGCGAGCTCGTCCATCAGCTCCTGATCGACGTGCAGGCGGCCCGCGGTGTCGACGATCAACACGTCGCGGCTCTCCTGCACAGCCTGTTCGCGCGCCCAACCCGCCACCTTGACGGCGTCGGTCTCGCCCGGCATCGAGTAGACGTGGGCCTTCGCCTGTGCTCCGAGCTTCTCGAGCTGCTCGACGGCAGCGGGCCGCTGCAGGTCGCAGGCGGCCAGGGCGACCTTCTTGTTCTGCTTGGCGAGCAGCTTTGCGAGCTTCGCGCAGGCCGTCGTCTTGCCGGAGCCCTGCAGGCCGGCCATCAGGATCACGGTGGGGCCGCTCGGGGCGAAGACCAGGTCGCGGCCCGCACCGCCCATCAGCTCGGTGAGCTCCTCGTTGACGGCCTTGATCACCGTCTGGCCCGGATTGAGCGCCTCCGAGATCTCCTCGCCAGCCAGACGCTCCCGCAGCGAGGCGGTGAAGTCCTTGACGACCTTGAAGTTGACGTCGGCCTCGAGCAGCGCAAGGCGCACCTCGCGCAGGGCCTTGTCGACGTCCTCGTCGGAGAGCTTCCCCCGCGAGCGAACCTCGCTGAGCACGCCTTGCAGCCGCTCTGAAAGCTGATCGAACATCGCGTGCCAGCTTAGAGCGCCACCTCCGCCAGGGCGCACAACGCCTCACCTCGGCTTTGGACAATCCCGGTGCGCCGGATTCCCGTAGAGAAGGGAAAGTCAGGGAGACACCAGGGGGATGGCTGAGCGCCGAGGCTCGGTTGTCGAGGGTTTCTCCGCGCAACCGAGCCCGGCGTGACAGCCGCGCTCTCAAATAGAGAGGCAAGCAATGAGAAGGCTCATTCGGGGGCTGCGGCCCACCCCTGCGCTGGTGATCGCCTGCCTGTCGCTGTTCGTGGCGATGGGCGGCGTCGGCTATGCGGCGCTGAACGGCAAGGACAAGAAGAGGGTGCGGTCGATTGCGGACCAGGAGATCAGCAAGCAGGCATGCGGCAGCGTCGCGAACGCGCAGAAGTTCACGGTCCGCCGGCGCTGGCTCCAGAATCACGGACAGCGATCGAGGCGCGCGGTCAGGGGGTCAGCCCGCCGCCCGCGCGCATCGGCGTTCGGGCGGCACTTCTGGCGTCGCCCGTGCTTGGCCGTCAGGGCTCCCGCTGTCCGATAACCGAGGAGGTACGGGGTGGGGTCGATCGGGGTGCCGAAGTGACGAACCTCGAAGTGCAGGTGCGGGCCTGTCGAATGCCCGGTCGATCCGACGTAGCCAATCGTCTGACCGCCCACGACGCGCTGCCCCACCGACGCGGCGATCCTCGACATGTGCGCGTACCAGCTTTCGAAACCGAGCCTGTGCGTGATCACCACCAGGTTGCCGTAGCCGCCTGTGTTGAAGCCAGCGAACGAGACCACCCCAACCCCTCCGGCGTGGATGGGGGTCCCCATCGGCTCCGGGAAGTCGAGGCCGGTGTGCCAGCGCCCGGGCGGGATCCAGCCGAACCGGTCACCGATCGCTCCCGGGACCGGGTTGAAGAAGCGCACGGGCCCGATGGGCGACGTCGCGACCACCTGGGTTCCGCGCAGCGCCGCGATCGTCGCCGAGCCCGCGATGCCATCGACCGAGACATGTGCAGCCGCCTGGAAACGACGCACCGCGCTTGCTGTGTTAGGCCCGAAGCCCCCGTCGAACCCGCCCGGCTCGAAGCCCCGCTCGTGCAGGAGGAACTGGAGCGCCGCGACGTCCCAGCCACGCTTGCCCTCGCTCATCGGCCGAGCGCCGAGCGATGGCTTGCCCCGCCGCCCCAGCGCCGCCCGGGTCTGCGGACCCGCGACCCCGTCCACGGCCAGGCCGCGTTGCGACTGAAAGGTGCGAACGGCGCCCTGGGTCCATGGACCGCTGATGCCGTCCACGGGATGCGGATAGAGGCCGAGGGCGTTCATCGCGACCTGCAGCGCGGCGATGTCAGCGCTGCCCGCGCTGGCTGTGGCGGGCGCTGCGAGGAGCAGCCCCGCGATCGCCCCGAGCAGGGCGAGGAGCTTGGTGCCACCTGATGGCACATCAACAGCCTCCACCCAAAACTGATTAGGGCTGCGAGGTCGGTTGCACCCGCGGTAACGCCGGTCGACTCAGGCGGGGCTGTTGGGCTACTCCTCGATCAGGGCCCGCGCGAACTGCTCGGCGTCGAAGGGACGCAGGTCCTCGAGCGACTCCCCGATCCCGATCAGTTTCACCGGGATGCCGAGCTCCGCGGCGATCGCCAGGGCGACGCCGCCCTTGGCGCTGCCGTCGAGCTTGGTCAGCACGGCACCGGTCACCTCGACCGACTTGGCGAACTCCTGGGCCTGGCGGACCCCGTTCTGACCGGTCGTTGCGTCGATCACCACGAGCGTCTCCTGGGGTGCGTCCGGGAGTTGCTTGGCGATCACCCGGCGCACCTTGGCCAACTCCTCCATCAGGCTCCCGTGGGTGTGGAGCCGGCCAGCCGTGTCGCAGATCACCACGTCGGCACCACGAGCCTGGGCAGCGGCAACGCCGTCGTACGCGACCGCTCCCGGGTCCCCGCCCTCCGTGCCGCGGACGATCTGAGTCCCGGCTCGGTCGGCCCACTCGGCCAGCTGGTTGACCGCCGCCGCGCGATAGGTGTCGGCGGCCGCAACGATCACGTCCAGGCCGAGCTCCTTCTGCAGATGCCAGGCGATCTTGCCGATCGTGGTCGTCTTGCCGGTGCCGTTCACCCCGACGATCATCAGCACGGAGGGGCGCTCGCGCAGGCGGATCCGGGCGCCGTCATCACCCCCGGGAGACGCGGTCTCAGCGAGGACCGCGATCAGCCGTTCCCGCAGGGCGTCTCCCCCGCTCAGCTCGCCGGCCTCCGCCTCGTCCTCGAGCCGCCTGACCACCGCGGCCGTGGTCTGGGCACCGACGTCGGCCAGGATCAGGGCCTCCTCGAGGTGCTCCCAGGTCGACTCGTCGATGCGCTCGGTGAAGCTCGAGGAGAGCTCCGCGGTCAGCGCCTGCCGGCTGCGGGTGAGCCCCTGGCGCAACCGCCGGAACACCCCGGCGCGCTCCTCACCCAGCACGACCTGCGGGACCTCGCGATCGCCGAGGTCGAAGGCCTCCTGCCAGCTCGTAGCCACGCGGCGAGCTTAGGCTGCTTCGGCAGCGGCGGGCGGCCCACCGTCGCCGTCGGCCACAGACCCGGCCGTCGGTTCCAGGCCGGTGCCCAGCTCGTCGCGCGGCAGCTTGCGCGAGACCACCTTGGTGACGCCGTCGCCGCCCATGCTGACGCCGTAGAGGATGTCGGCGGCGTCCATCGTCCGCTTCTGGTGGGTGACGACGATGAACTGCGAGCGCTCGGCGAAGCGCCGCACCAGCCGCAGGAAGCGGTCGATGTTGATGTCGTCGAGGGCCGCCTCGACCTCGTCGAGGATGTAGAAGGGGCACGGGCGCGCCATCAGGACGGCGAAGACGAACGCGAGCGCCACCAATGACTTCTCTCCGCCCGAGAGCAGCGAGAGGCGCCGGGTCGACTTGCCCGCCGGCGTGACCTCGATCTCGACACCGCCGTCCTCGTCCGGCGGCGTCAACTCGTCGTCGTCTTCCGACCCGTCGTCGGGCTCGGGCGCCTGGCCGGCGAAGGGACGGGGAGCTCCGCCGACGTCGACGCGGCGCAGCCTCCCCTTCCCACCCGGGAACAGCTCGGCCACCATCTCCTCGAAGCCGCGGGCCGCGGCCTCGAAGGTCTCCTCGAACGCCGCTGTGATCTCGCGGTCCGTGCGCCGGATCAGCTCGCGCAGCTCCGTGATCGCGGACTCCAGGTCCTTGCGCTGCTCGGCGAGCTCGGTGACGTGCTCGCGCGCTTCCGCGTACTCGCGCTCGGCCAGCGGGTTGACCGGGCCGATCTGCTCGCGGCTGCGCTCCAGCCGGGCGAGCTTGGCCTCGATCCCGTCGCGATCCTCCTCGCGGAGGGCCTCCGTGGCCGCGCCGAGCTCCTCGCCGAGAGCGGCCGCGAGGCCATGGAGCTCGGCCGTGCTCTCGTCGCGCTGTCCCCCGAGCTGGGTCGCCTCGACCTCCGCAACCGTCATCGCCTCGCTCGCCTCCCGGAGCTCTGCCTGGAGGCCGAACTCCTTCTGGGAGCATTCGCGAAGCTCCGCTGCGACGTCTCCCCCGTGCTCCTCCTCGGCGGACGCCAGCTGATCCGCGCGCCGCTCGAGCTGGTCGGCGAGGCGCCCCAGCGCATGCCGCGCCCGTCCCAGCGCGGGCAGGGTCTCGCTCTCCAGCCCTATTCGCCGCTCGAGCACCTCGCGGTCGCGAAGCCTCTTGCGGCGAGCCGTCTCGGCGCTCTCGGCGTGTCGCTGCTCCGCCGCCAGCTCGGCCTCGAGCTTGGCCCGCTGGATCGCCGTCCCCGAGCCCTCGCCGTCGCGCTCGGCGTAACGCTCCGCGAGCCAGCTCGTCCGACTGGCCTCCTCGGCCGCCTGGTCGAGCGCGCGGCGAGCGTCCCGAAGCGCGCTCTGGGACTCCTCCTCGCGGCTGCGCGCCTCCTCCAGAGCCACCTCGGCTCGCTGCAGGTCGTTCCTGGAGCGCTCCTCGGTCTGCTCGCGCTGGGCCAGCCGGGACGCGAGCTCCCCGCGCTCGGAGCGAGCCGCCAGCGCGGGGTCGGTGCCCTCCCGCGGCAGCCGCCTGATCTCCCCCACCGCGGCGTCGAGGCACTCCCCGTCGACGGTGACGGCAACCCCCGCGAACCCCTCGGCGATCCCGTCGAAGTCATCCACCAGCCACGCATCAGAGAGCAGGCGCTCGGTGATCGGGCCGGCGTCGCCCCGGGCCTCGATCAGGTCGAGCAGGCGGCGGGCGCCGTCCTTCGGCGAGGGGCTCGGCGGCTTCGGCGCTCCATCCCGCAGAAGCGCGCGGGCGGCGCCGTCTGCACCCGCGAGCCGTTCCCGGCCCTCGCCGACAGAGCCGACGATCGAGGCGCGCAGCCTCTCGCCGAGCACCGCCGATACGGCCCGCTCGAGCCCGGACCCGGTCTCGATCATCCCGGCCAGCGCCTCGTGCTCGCCCTCCACGGCGGCCGCCGCCAGCTTGGCCTCGACGGCGGCCAGCTCCCCGGCCAGGGCCGCCCGGCGCTCGGATGCCTTCTGCGCCTCGGCGCGGGCCCTCTCGTGCATCTGGGTGGCTTGTCTCAGGGCGGCTCCGATCTCGTCCTCGGCGCGCTCCAGCGGCTCGAGGGCAGCCTTCGCCGCCGCTCGGCGCTGCTCGGCCACCTCAGCCTCGCGGCGCAGGTGCTCGCCCTCCTCGGAGGCGTCGGCGCCCAGCCTCTCGAGCTCGGCCTCGAGCTCGGCGATCCGTGCCGCCTCTGCTGTCTCGTCGGGCTCCTCGTCGAGCGCATCGAGCCGCAGCTGGCGCTCCCCGAGGGCGCCGCGCAGGTCCCGCTCGGCCAGATCGAGGGACTCCGCTCGGGCCCGAACGCGCTCGGTGGCCGCACGCGCCTCGGTGAGCTGCTCGCCGTGGCGGCGCCGCCCCTCCTCTCCGGCCGCGAGCCGCTCCTCGATCGCCGTGCGACGCGCCCGCACCTCCTCGAAGCGCTTCTCGACCGAGTCCCGCGTGGCGCGGACCTCGGCGAGCTTCGCCTCGGCGGCCGTCAGCTGCTCCTGCTGGGCGCGGAGGTCGTCGGCGGCGATCTGTGCTCGCAGCTCGTTCGCCTGCCGGACGAGCTTCGCTGTGCGCTCGGCGGCCTCGGCCTGGCGCTTCAGGGGGCGCAGGTGGGAGCGAGCCTCCCGCTCGACGTCGTGCGCACGCTCGAGGTTGTCGCGGGTGCGGTCGAGCTTGAGTTGTGCGCTGTGGCGGCGCTTACGGTGCTTGCCGAGGCCCGCGGCCTCCTCGATCAACAGGCGCCGGTCGCGGGGCTTCGAGCTGACGATCTCCTCGACCTTGCCCTGGCTGATCACCGAGTGGGCCTCGCGGCCCATGTTCGTGTCGGAGAGGGCCTCCACGACGTCCGTGAGGCGGCATCGAGCACCGTTCAGCCTGTACTCCCCGTCGCCGTTGCGCTCGATCCGGCGGGAGATCGAGATCTCCGAGAACTCGCTGGCCGCCCGGCCCTCGGAGTTGTCGATCACGACCTCGACCTCGGCGAAGCGCCGCGCCGACTGGCCATTGCCGCCGGCGAAGATCACGTCCCGCATCTGCTGGCCGCGAATCGCCGAGGGGCTCTGCTCGCCGAGCGCCCAGAGCACCGCGTCGGTGATGTTCGACTTGCCCGAGCCGTTCGGCCCCACGATCACGCTGACGCCCGGCGAGAAGGTCAGCCGGGTACGGTCGGGGAAGGACTTGAAGCCCTTCAGATTGATGGCCTTCAGATACATCGAAGTCGGAAGGGTGGCAGGAGGCGGATGCTGGCGCGTCGCCCGGACGCAACCGCGCCTAGGCGTGGAGCGTCTCCAGGGCGCGCTGGGCTGCCGCCTGCTCGGCCTCCTTCTTGCTCCTCCCGGAGCCGACACCGAGCTCGTCGCCCCCCACCGTGGCGCGGACCTCGAAGCGGCGGTCGTGTGGCGGGCCGACCTCGTTGGCGACCTCGTAGTTGACCGTCTCACCGTCCCGTGCGAGGCGCTCCTGCAGCTCCGACTTGAAGTCGAGCCGCTCGCGGGTCGCCTGCTCGATCTCATCGGCGAAGGCGTCCACGATCGCACCTTCGGTTCGCTCGAACCCGTGCTCCAGGTAGCAGGCGCCGATCACGGCCTCGCACACCGACGCCAGGGTCCGCTCCGATGCCAGCAGCGTCTCGACCGGCAGCCCGTCGCCATCGTCCGGGGCCCGATCCGAGAGCAACTCCGGCAAGGCCAGCTGGCGAGCGACCTCGGCGCAGGCTCGGCCGCTGACGGCCTGGTTGAGGATCTTGGTGAGCTCCCCGATGTCGGCGTCCGGATGGTCTTCGTAGAGGAGGCTCGCCACGGAGAGGCCGAGGACGCTGTCGCCGAGGAACGCGAGCCTGCCGTATGACTCGGTCCGCGTCTCGACCCAGGACGAGTGGGAAAGTGCCTGCCGACGCAGCTCTTCGGGGGTGTCCGCGAACAGCTCCGCCAGCGGAGCGGTGCCGGGTGTCATCTGCTCAGCTCCCGCCTCCTCCTAGCCGGTGGCTGGCACCCGGGCGCAGACGAAGTCGACGGCGTCGCCGACCGTCTCGATCTCGGCCGCCTCCTCCTCGCTCACCCGGATCCCGTAGCGATCCTCGAGCTCCATCACCAGCTCGTAGAGGTCGAGCGAGTCCGCGTCGAGGTCCTCGCGGAACCTGGTGTCGGGCTGAATCCGATCCGGCGCGACCTCCAGCTCGGTGCTGAGGTGCTCGCGGACCAGCGTCATGACCTCTTCACGCTCCATCGACAGAAGTATTGCCAACGACAGGCGCGACCGCTGCGGCCGCGAACAGAAGTCGCTAAAGGCTACGCCCTTCGCTCCGGAGTGGAGCGGCCTTGCGGTCGCTGCTCAGCCGTCCCCGAGGGCTCCTCGCGGAGGGCATCGCGCGTGGCGCCCGAGGCTGCGAGCAGCTCGCCGGTGCGCTCGACGGCCCGCTCGCGCACGGCGCGGTCGGCGAGCCTGACCGCGTTCGCGATCCCCTCCGGGGTGGAGCTTCCGTGCGCCACCACCGCCACGCCGCGCAGGCCCAGCAGGATCGCCCCGCCGACGGAGTTCGGGTCCATGCTCTCGCGGAGACCGCCCAGCGCGGGTCGGAGCAGGAGCCCTCCGACCGAGGCCAGCGGGCCCGACCGGGCCGCGGCGCGGACCGCGTCGGCGACCGCCCTGGCGGTGCCCTCGAGGGTCTTCAGCGTGACATTGCCGGTGAATCCATCGGTGACCACCACGTCGGCCTCAGCCGCGAGCAGGTCGCGCCCCTCGAGGTTGCCGATGAAGCGGATCCCCTCCGTCTCCGCCAGCGCCTCGTGCGCCTCGACGACCTCGGCCCGGCCCTTCTTCTGTTCCTCGCCGACCGAGAGCAGAGCCACGCGGGGGGTCTCCACCCCCAGGACCGCCGCCGAGAAGGCCGAGCCGAGAAACGCGAACTGGATCAGGTGCTGGGGGCGCACGTCGGTGTTGGCGCCGCAGTCCAGGAAGAGGAGGGGCGGGCCGCCCTCGCTGGGAACCGGGATCTGGACGGCGAGCGCCGGCCTGTGGACGCCCTGGGCGCGCTTCAGCGCGAACAGGGCCGCGGTCATCGTCGCGCCGGTGGACCCGGCGCTGACCAGCGAGCTGCACTCCCGCGCGGCGACCGCGGCCGCGGCGCGGACGACGGAAGCCTCCGGGGTCGAGCGGACGGCCGCGACGGGCTCGGACTCGTTGCCGATCCACTCGGTGGTCCACTCGAGTTCGACCCCGGCGGCGCTCGAGATGGAGCTCGGTCCGAAGACCCGGACGGGGATCCCGTCGGCCGCGGCGAGCCGCGCTCCCTCCGCAACGACCTCGGGACCGCCGTCGGTCCCGTAGCCATCGAGGGCGACGGGGACGGGCACCTCAGTCCTGCGGTGAGGGCTGCTCAGGTTGCGCCGTGGGCTCGGAAACGTCGTGGCGGATCACCTCGCGCCCCGCGTACGTGCCACAGGTCGGGCAGACGCGGTGAGGCAGACGCGGGCTGTGGCAGCGGGGGCACTCGTTCAGGCGCGGAGCGGAGACCTTGTGCTGCGCGCGCCGCTTGTCGCGCCGCGTTCTCGACTGTCTCTTCTTGGGGACCGCCATGAGGGCGGCATGGTAGCGGCCACCAGGCCGCTCCACTTCGACTCATCTGGTGCGGGCGCCAGTGGCCGCGGCCTGATGGCGAAACCGAGCTACGGCCTCCAGGGCGCGGTCGATCCCGGCGTCATCGACGTCGAGATGGGTCACGGCTCGCACGGTGCGCTCGTCCAGGGACCCCATGCGGACCCCCTCGGCCTCGAGCCGGCGGCAGAAATCGTCGGCGCCGGCGACGCCGAAGACCACGATGTTCGTCTCCACCAGCGAGGGATCGAGCTCGATCCCAGGAAGCCCGGCGAGGCCCTCCGCCAGGCGGCGGGCGCGCGCGTGATCGTCCCCGAGGCGCTCGCGTCCAGCGCCGCGCCGGTGAAGGTGCCCCGATCCCCGTCGAGCACCGTGAGCACGGCACCCGAGAGCATCGCCGGCCCGCCCGCCTCATCTTCGATCGGATGCGCCCTCCTGCCCAGAAAGACCTCGTCGCCGCCTGGCCGCACATGCGCGCGGATCGCGATCTCGTTGCACATCGTCCCGGATGGCAGGAAGACGGCCGCCTCCTGGCCGAGGAGTGACGCCACGCGGCGCTCGATCTCGATCGTCGTCGGGTCCTCCCCACGTTGCTCGTCGCCGACCTCCGCCGAGGCGATCGCGGCGCGCATCGCCTCGCTCGGGCGGGTCTGGGTATCCGAATAGAGGTTGACCAGCATCGGTCGCGGCGACGCTCAGTCCAGTTTCAGGTCTCGCAGCTTCGCCATCCGCGGATCGCCGCCCGGGTCGTGGCGGTGCGCCTCGGGATCGGCGTCGTTGAGCGACTCGCCGCAGACCGCGCAGAGACCCGCGCAATCGTCGCGGCAGAGGGGTTGCGAGGGAAAGGCGAGGACCAGGGCATCGCCTGCCCAGCGGTCAACGTCCAGGTTGCCCTCCATGACGTAGGGGCTGCGCAGCTCCTCGTCCGCAGTCCCTCCCTGATCGACCTCGCGCGCGTCGATCTCCAGATGGGTGGCGGCCTCCTCCAGGCAACGGACACACGGGCCGGTCAACTGGCTGGAGAACCGGAGCCGGAGCGCGTAGCCCGTGCTGGTCCGCGAGATGTCGAGGCGGGCCTCCCCCGGCCACCGGCGGGCGAATAGGTCTGGCCGCCGAGCTCGATCGGCTCGAGCCCGACTTCGAGATCGAGAGTGCGAGCTTGGCCGGACGACAGGGCCAGCCGCTCGAGATCGACTTTTCCCCCTTCCGCATACACTCGCTTCGAGGGTAGCGAGCGAACGTGTGCGCGCAATTCCACTGGAACCCGGAGACCTACCTGGAGGAGATCCGGGGCGAGGTCCCGCGCTACGACGAGCTGCAGCAGGCGGCCATCGAAGCGATTCCGTTCGCCCCCGACCGGGTTCTGGAGCTCGGGATCGGGACCGGCGAGACCACCCGGGTGCTGCTCGAGGCCTATCCGGAGGCGTGGGTGATCGGCCTCGACTCGGACCCCAACATGGTCTACCGGCTGCGGGAGGAGTACGACGATGTCCAGCTCGCCCGGATGGAGGACCCGCTGCCCGACGGACCGTGGGACCTCGTCATCTCGGTGCTCTCCGTCCACCATCTGCAAGACGACGCCAAGCAGACACTGTTCCGCCGCGTCCGTGAGCAGTCTCGGGCGCTCGTGATCGGCGACGTGGTCAAGGCCGAACAGCAGGTGACCCCGATCGAGGCGGGCTTCGACTTCCCCGACACCGCCGAGCAGCTCGCGGAGTGGTCGGGTGGCGAGATCACCTGGACCGCAGACGACCTGGCGGTCGTCCGAGCTGTCTACTGAAAGGAGCAGCGATGCACCACAACCCTGAGCGGCCGGGGCCGCCACCCTCGGCCGACGAGGGCGTCGTCCTCTACGAGAAGCGCGACCGGATCGCGTATGTGACCATCAACCGCCCCGACGCGCGCAACGCCGTCAGTCCCGAGGTTCACCGGCTGATGATCGCCGCCTGGGCCGACTTCGCCGAGGACGACTCCGTGGATGTCGCGATCCTCACCGGCGCCGGCGACGCCTTCTGCGCGGGCGCGGACCTGAAGGAGTACATCCCGCCGATCATCCGCGACAGCGACGCCACCGACATCCGCGCAATCGCGGAGCTCGGCCTCAACGGGTTCACCCGCGGCATGCACCGGATCTACAAGCCGATCGTCGGCGCCATCAACGGCTGGGCGCTGGCCGGCGGGCTGGAGACCGCGCTCGCCTGCGACATCCGGATCGCCTCGGAGCGCGCGATGTTCGGCTCCTTCGAGGCGCGACGGGGGTTCCACCACGGGGACGGCGGGATCGTTCGCCTGGTCAACACCTGCGGCACCGGCATCGCGCTGGAGATGCTGCTCACCGCCGAGCCGATCGATGCTCAGCGAGCCCTGCAGTGCAACCTGGTCTCGAAGGTCGTCCCCCATGAGCGGCTGATGGAGGAGGCGGAGACGGTTGCCCGCCAGATCCTCCGGAACTCCCAGCGCGCCGTTCGCTCCGCCAAGCAGACGATCCTCGACACCGTCGGCAAGACCCTCGACGAGCAGCTCCGCAACGAGGCGTGGAACGCGTACAGCTGCGCCGACCCCGACGAGACGATGGCCCTCCTCGGCCGCTTCTACCAGAAGACCGACGCCGGCCGGGCCGGCGAGCACGAGACCGGGCTGTGACATCCCTCGGCGATGGCACGTAGGGCTCTCGTCACAGGGGCGTCCCGCGGGATAGGCGCCGCTATCGCCGAGCGCCTGCGCGACGACGGGCTCGAGGTGACCACCCTCGACCGCGACGAGGGGTCCGACCTGCAGCTCGACCTGAGCTCGGACGAGCTCCCCGACCTGACCGGGATCGACGTCTGCGTCTCGAACGCGGCGATCACGGACACGATCGCACCGGCCCACCACATGAGCCCGGAGCAGTGGTCCCGCGACATCGACGTCAACCTGACCGGCGCCTTTCGCGCGGTCCAGGCCTGCCTCCCCGGGATGCGCGAGCGACGCTGGGGAAGGATCGTCGCCATCTCCTCAGGCGCCGCCAAGACGGGGCTCCGCGGCCAGGTCGCCTATTCCGCCTCCAAGGCGGGGCTGCTCGGAATGGTGAAAACGCTCGCCGCGGAGAACGCCCACCGCGGCATCACGGCCAACGCCGTGCTGCCGGGGATGGTGGAAACCGAGAAGGTGAGGGCGATGCCGGACGAGATCCTCGAGCGCCTGATGCCGCTGCTCCCCTCGGGCCGCATGGTCGAACCGGCCGAGATCGCGGGCGCCGTGTCCTACCTCTGCTCGGAGCAGGCCGCCCAGGTGACGGGCCAGGAGATCGCGGTCGACGGTGGCGCTGGTCTCAACACCTTCACCCTCGGCTCCGAGGGCCGGGACTAGTCGGGCAGGCTTCGCTCCCGCCCGTAGCGCTCCCAGTGGCGCTCCGGGATGTCCGCCGGGTCCTTGTACCAGTGCCAGACGCAGGGGTCGCGGTCGAAGTCCTCGGGCGGCTCGGAGGGATAGACCGGGTATCCGATCCAGTTGATCGGTCCCAGCTCGTTCATGAAGGCGCAGTGGGTGCAGTAGAGGGGAAACCCCTCGCGCCCGTAGCTCCAGTCGTGCGCCGAGTCGGTGACGCCCCAGCCGTCGGGGCCATAGCGGCCGTTGCGCCAGAGCCGCTGGCCGGAGCCACACGGGTTCATGGTGAAGGTGAGCTTTTCGTCGTCCTCGTCGATCTCGAATGCGCCGGGATTCGGGCCGACCCCACCGGTCGAGTGCCCGCGCCATGTGGCGGCCAGCGCCTGCGCGATCGCCTTGCGGTCGGCAGCGTCGATCTTCTCGACGCTCTGCTTCCAGCTGCGCTCGAGGCTCCACTCCCACGCCTCGCGCACGCCCTCGTCCCCGAGCTTCTCCTTGACGAACGAGATCAGCCCGGCCATGCCGTCCACCAGCATGTCGTGCATGAACTGGGATTCGTGCTTCTCGCGTTCGCAGAGGCCCTTCGCCTCCTCGAGATTGCCGCGGTCGATCGCCTCGGTCGCGCGGTCCATCGTCGGACGCGACATCTCTCGCAGCTCTTGCTCGGAGAACCACCTCTCGGACATGACCGCTCCTTCCTTCGTGAGGGTCGAACCCTATTTGTCTCCTTCCGAGTAGCCAGGGCGAGCGAGCTCCAGCTTCCGCCTGACGTGCTCCTCCAGTCGAGGAGCTAGCTCGTCGATGTGGTCGTCCAGCTCACCTGCCCGCAACCGCCGGGAGAGCTCGACAGCGGCGCCGTGGACGTCGTCGACCTTCTCGCCGAGCAGCTCATTGAAGAGGGCCAGGTCCTCCCGATCCGGCTCCTCCCCCGCCCGGATCTCCCGCGCCACAACCGCACAGACGTTGGCCGCGACCAGCACCTTGAAGCGCTGCTCGCGTGGCACCTCCGGCCGCAGCTCGCCGAACAGGTACTCGGCGACAGATTCGAGCAGCTCCGGTGCCGTGGGCCTGTCCTGCATCACGAGATCAACTCCAGCAGGTCCCACTCCGGCTCGGCGATGCGGCGGCCGAGCGAGGCCAGTTCGTGGCTGCGGCGCACTCCGTTCAGGTGGTCGTGCGCCTGGCGGGCGCAGATGACCGCCCACTTGACGTTGCCGAAGGCCTCCCAGTAGCGAATCCGGTCGCGGTCCACGCTCGCGCCCCCCGCTGACTCGTAGGCGGAGATGAACTCGTCCAGACCGCCTACGCCGGCAACCGGGCGGTCGTCGTTGCCAAAGCGCCAGGAGCGGATGCAGAGCCAGCCGATGTCCTCGGCCGGATCGCCGAGGTGGGCGAGCTCCCAGTCGATCACCGCCGCCAGGCCGTCCTCGTCCACGATGAAGTTGCCGAGGCGGAAGTCACCGTGGACGAGTCGCGGCTCGGCCGGCCCGGGAGAATTGGCGCGCAGCCAGCGCAGCCCCAGTTCGACCGCGGGCAGCGGCTCGCCGATTTCGTCCAGCTGGCGCTCCCACTCTTCGATCTGGGCGAGGGCCGGGTCGCCTTCGACCGCAGGCAGCAACGCACCTACTTCCGAAACCGGCAGTGAATGGATCCGGGCGAGTGCGTCGCCGAGCTGGGCAGTGAGGCGCGCACGGGCTTGCTCGAACTCGGGCTTGCGCAGGATGCGGGGGGCGACTGAGGTCCCTTCGACGAAGGCCATCAGCATGCCTGCGGACCCGAAGCGGCCGCCGCGTGGCTCGGACAAGACCGGCTGGGGAACGGGGACGCCGGCCTCATGCGCCTGCGTAATCAGCGCGAACTCGTCCTCGATCGGCACCAGCGACACGGAGCCCTCCGGGTCGCGGCGGAGGACCCACCGGGACTCGTCGCCCTCAACCAACCAGGTCTCCCGCGAGGCCCCGCCGGGGATCGGCTTGAGGACGAGATCACCCGGGTCGGAGCCGCGCTCAGCAAGGACGTTGCGGACGTTTAGTGCCAGCGAGTCGGGCAACCGACAGGAAGCCTAATCGGGCGTTCGTGTCGCTTTCCTTCCGCACGTGCGGAAGAAAGGCGCCAATTGGCCGGCTAACCGATCTCGGACGGCTCGCGCTCGCGGCCCTGAAGCCGGTCGCGGCCGCGCTGCACGGCCTGCAGGAACTTCTGGAGGTTGACCTCGAGGGTCGAGAGGATGTCGTCCGCGTAGTCCTCGGCACCGAGGCGGATCTCCCGCTCGCGCTCGCGGGCCTCTTCGACGATCTCCTCTGCGGCGCGCTCGGCCTGGCGGGTGATCTCCTCGTTCGCGACGAGGCGGGCCTGCTGCTCGCGGGCCTCCTTGACGATCCGCTCGGCCTCGCGCTTCGCCTCGGCGAGCATCTCCTGGCGCTCCTTGACGATCCAGCGGGCCTGCTTGATCTCCTCGGGGATCGTGGCGCGCATCTGATCGAGGAGGTCATAGATCTCCTCGCGATCGACGCGCACCTGATCCGTGAGCGGCACGGGCCGCGCGTTGTGGACCAGGTCGTCCAGCTTGTCGATGAGTACTAGAACGTCCATCTGCGGTCGCTAAAGCTTACGCATCGGGCCATTCGACCGGTTCCGGGTTGCCTTTCTGCGCCGTCTTGCAACCTCCTGCCCATCCTCCAGGCATGCCGGATCTACCGGGCGAGCCGTTCCGCAAGGGCTTTTGCAACCGGCGCCGGGACCAGATCGCCGACGTCGCCGCCGAAGGTTGCGATCTCCTTCACCCCGGTCGAGGAGAGAAAGCTGTAGTTGGCGGAGGCGAAGATGTACATGCTCTCGATGTCCGAGGCGAGCTTCCGGTTCAGCTGGTTCATCTCGAATTCGTACTCGAAGTCGGAGATCGCTCGCAGCCCCTTGACGATCGCGATTGCGCGATTCTCACGAGCGAACTCGACCAGCAGGTTGGACATGACGCCCACCTCGACGTTCTCCAGGTCGGCTGTGGCGTCCTCGATGAACTTCTTGCGCTCCTCCGCGGTGAACAGCGTCTTCTCCTTGCGGACCGGGTTGTTGACGACACCCACGACCACCTTGTCGAACACCCTGGCGGCACGCGAGATCACGTCGAGGTGTCCGTTGGTGACCGGGTCGTAGCTGCCCGGGCAGACCGCCACGCGGGGCTGATCAGCGCTCACTGCCCGTCACCGTAGATCCGGACGAGCGTGTCGCCGTATTCGCGTTCTTTGATCAGATCCATGGAAAGAGACAGAGGATCGCGGGTGCTTGTCTCGACCACCACCCTGCCCCCGTCTCTCACCGAGTCCGGGAGTAGGTGATCGAGTCCTCTGACCAGATCGGCGGCGAGTGTATACGGCGGATCACAGAGGACCACCTCGTAGCGGGCCTGCGGCTCCATGAACGGCTGGGACCGAAGGAAGGCATTGACGTCGGACTTGATGACCCGCCGGCTCCACCCACTGTCCGGGTGGCTGACACCGAGGTCCTCCAGGTTTCGGGTGACGGCTGCAGTCTTCTCGTCCACGAAGACCGCCTCGCTCGCCCCACGAGAAAGCGCCTCGATGCCAAGGGCCCCGCTGCCGCAGAAGAGATCGAGCACCCGGGCTCCGTCAACGCTGCCGAGCATCGAGAAGATCGCCTCGCGCACCCGGCCCGTCGTCGGGCGGACGCCCGCCTTCGGCACGTAGAGCTTCCGGCCGCGCAGCTCTCCGCCGGTGATCCGGATCTCCGCCACGGACTGAGGCTACGCGGCGATCTGCTCGATCCGCTCGTCGCCGAAACGCCGCCTCGCCTCGTCCATCAGCGGGCCGACCCCGGGCGCCTCGAGCGAGCCGAAGCGGTCGCGCAGCCCCAGCACCCGCCTGCGGGCCTCGAGCAGCAACGCGGTGTCCCCGGGCAGCGAGGCGGCCCGGAACCGCGGCAGCCCGTGTTGGCGGGTGCCGAGGATCTCGCCCTCTCCCCTGATCGAGAGGTCGACCTCAGCGAGCGCAAAGCCGTCGCCCTCGCCCGCGATCGCCTCGAGCCGCGCCTTCGCGGCGTCGGACTCCGGGTCTCCGAAGAGGATGCAGTACGACTCGTGGCTGCCGCGACCGACCCGGCCGCGCAGCTGATGGAGCTGGGAGAGCCCGAACCGCTCCGCGCCCTCGACCAACATCACCGTGGCGTTGGGGACGTCGATCCCGACCTCGATCACGGTGGTGGCCACCAGGACGTCAGCCTCGCCGGAGGAAAAGGCGTCCATCGCCCGCGCCTTCTGCTCCGAGGACAGCTGGCCGTGGAGCAGGGCGACGCGAAAATCGCGCAGCTCGGTCGAGGCCAGCCGTTTCGCCTCCGCCTCGGCGGCCTTGGCCTCTATCGCCTCCGAATCGCTGACCAGCGGGCAGACGACGTAAGCCTGACGTCCCTCCCCCAGCCGCTCCCGGATGAACTCATAGGCCCCGGGTCGCCGCTCCTCGCCGACCACTCGGGTACGGATCGGCTGACGACCCTGGGGCAGCTCTCGCAGCGCCGTCGTGTCGAGGTCCCCGTAGGCGGTCAGCGAGAGCGTCCGGGGAATCGGCGTGGCCGTCATGTGGAGGACGTGCGGCAGCCGCTTGCCGGGTCCCTTGGCGTCCAGCGCGGCCCGCTGGCGGACCCCGAAGCGGTGCTGCTCGTCGACGACTGCGACCGTGAGTGAGGAGAACTCGACGGACTCCTCGATCAGGGCGTGCGTGCCGACCACCAGCTGCGGCCGGCCGGCAGCCAGCGAATCGAGCAGCTCGCGCCGGCGCGCGGGCGGAGTGGCCGAGGTGAGCAAGGTCGCAGGGGCGGGCTCGGCGGCGAGCAGGGTCTCCAGGGTGCGGAAGTGCTGCTCGGCTAGCGTCTCGGTCGGGGCCATCAGCGCGGCCTGGTGGCCCGCCTCGATCGCGCGCAGCATCGCGTAGAGGGCGACGACCGTCTTTCCAGAGCCCACCTCCCCCATGAGCAGTCGCTGCATCGGCTGGGCCCGGACGAGATCGCCGTCGATCTGGTCGATCGCCCGGCGCTGGTCGGCGGTCAGCTCGAAGGGCAGCGAGTCCGACCAGACACCGACCCCATCGCCGGGCGCGGGCAGGGCGATCCCCTTGCTCCGGGAGACCCGCCGGCCGCGGCGCGAGACCAGAGCCGCCTGGTAGAGGAAGAGCTCCTCGAAGGCGAGGCGCTCCCGGGCGGCCTCGGCGGCATGCTCCTCCGAGGGAAAGTGCGCCGCCGTCAGGCAGTCGGCGGCGCCCGCCATGCGCAGTTCCCGGCGCAGACGCCCGGGGATCGGCTCCACGGCGTGCCGGGCCATCGGCATCGCCTGCCAAACCCACTCGCGGATGCGCTGCGGGCGCAGTCGCTCGGAGGCCGGGTGCACCGGGACCACCCCGGTGGTGTGGAGGCCCGCGGGTGCTCGGGCCACGTCCGAGTCCAGGAACTCGTACTCGGCGACGTTGAAGCCGCGCTTCTCGAGCTTCCCGCGCAGCAGCAGCCGCGTGCCGGGGACGAGCCGGTCCGCCAGCCAGGCCCGGTTGAACCAGACGGCCTTCACCATGCCGCTCGCATCCGATACGTCTGCCTGCAGGATCGTCAGGCGCCGGCGCCGAGTCGGCCGCAGCTTCGCGCTGCCCACCTCGACCTCGATGGTCGCCTCCTCCCCCAGCCTCAGCTCCCCTATGCCGACCGGCTCGGCCCGATCACGGTAGCTGTGGGGGACGTGGCGCAGCAGATCGCCGAGGCTCGAGATCCCCATCTCGGCCGCCGCGCCCGCCAGCTTCGGCCCCGCTCCGCGCAGCTTGGTGATCGGCGCATCGAGAATCGACGGGCGCGGCGTCGTCTTCAGCGGCGCCTTCAGCAACGACTCGCTCTCCAGGATTTCCCCGGTTCCCAATTGACGCGGCGCGTAGATCCGGGCCGGGATCGGGTCGCGGTCGAGGGCGGCCTCCATCGCCATCTAGGCTAGGCGTAACGATGGATGGCCAGGACGGACTCTGAGCGCATGAGCACCCAGCGAGCGAAGGAATCCGTCTGGGACTACCCGCGCCCGCCGCGCGTCGAGCCGCTCGACCGCCACGTGCGGATCGTGCTCGGCGGCGAGACGATCGCCGAGAGCGACCGCGCGTTCCGCGTCCTGGAGACGGCCAGCCCGCCGACCATCTATGTCCCTCGCGAGGACGTGCGCGAGGGCGTGCTGATCGAGGCCGGGAATGACGTCCACACCGAGTGCGAGTGGAAAGGAACCGCCTCCTACGTCCACGCCGAGGCGGGCGGCAAGCGCGCGCAGCGGGTCGCCTGGTTCTACCCGGAGCCGAAGCAGGGCTTCGAGCAGCTCAAGGACCACCTCGCCTTCTATCCGCGCCGCGTCGACGCCGCCTACCTCGACGACGAGCCGGTCACCCCGCAACCGGGCGCCTACTACGGCGGCTGGATCACCGAGGAGATCGAGGGCCCTTTCAAGGGCGAGCCCGGCTCCGAGGGCTGGTAGCGGCCACGCGGCTAACGAAGTCTCTTCGCCCCTACTGCATTCCGTTCTGCGGCCCCCTTGAGCCCTGCCCGGTCCGTAGAGGTTCCGGCTCCGTTCCGTTGGCAGGGAGATTGACCGTCGGAGGACTTCCCGCAGATCCGCTATGACGGCTGCTCTCGACCCCCTGCTGAGGGACCTTGGCTGTGGGGAGTATGGTCGACTCGGTTCGCTTGACGCCGGAGTACGACGAACGGTCACGGGAAGAATTTCCCGGATCAGAGGTCGCGGCCTTGGGGCCCGGGGGGACCTTCTCCTGGGCGGCGGAAGGGACGGTCACGCTAGGCAATGCTGCGGGCGCGACCTGCGGGTGGTTGTCGCCTCCCCCACACCCGCCGGTCGACAGCGCGATCAGCGCGGCCACCGCAAACATCACCAGCGGCGATGGGGATCGGAAAGCGCGATCCACCTCGTTTTCCTCCTTCTTCGACCTGGGTTAGAGACATGGCGCTGCGGCGCCGCCCGGGAGCGGCGCCGCAAACGCGCCTGATACTGGATTCGCGCTACGCGGTCAGCACTGAACGGACATGTAGACCGGTTCTGTGGCGATCTCGGTGCCGGCGGCGTTGTCCACCTCGTACTGAACCTCATTCGGACCGGTGCTGCTGCGCCCCACCATCACGAACCCGTCCGCGAAGTTGCTCGTGTTACTGGGAGCCACAATCCCGCCGTTGGCATTGATTACGCATTTCGTCACGGGGTTCGGGAAGGTGACGCGGGCCCTTCCGGTCCCGAGCACCGTCGTGGTCACGCCGCCGGAGCTGTCGACGACTCCTCCGGTGCCCGTCGAGTTGAGCAGCGCCCACATGGAGATACCGCGCAGCGGAAGGCCTCCGAGCGCATCGGAGTTCTTCGCGCTGGCCACCGAGAGCCCCGGGGCCCTCTGCGTGATCTGGTTGTTGGAGATGTTCTTCACTTTCTTCTTGTTGAGGACACCACCGGCGACCGCGGTACCGCCAAGCGCCACGATCAGTGCCGCGATGGCGACGAGCATCGCTGGCGACGGGCGTCGAAAGACCCTCTTCATCGATCCCTCCAGTTTCTGCCGGGACAGCCTTCTCCCCAGCGAGTTGGTCGAGGCTTCCCCTCGGACGGCCCCGGTTTGCGGGGGCATCCTCTCCCAGTCAACGCATCGTTGTCAACCCTGCTTCTTGCGGGCTGAGCGCGATATCGCCGAACTTTCGGCTAGATCGCGGCGGACGCGCCGCGGTCTCGCCGCCAAGTCTCGGAGATCCAGCCGAGGGCCGGATGGTCGCCGACGGACTCGAGCGCCTCCGGCCGGGGCATATCGGGTAGCTCGTACTGAAACTCCGGGGGCCAGACCAGCGGGTAGAGCAGCGCGGCGGCAGTCAGATCGGCGACGGTGAAGCCCTCCCCGACCAGGTAGTCCCCTCCGGCGCGCTCGGCCTCGATCCGGTCCAGAGCGCCGACCACAGCCACCTTGCTGCGCTCATATGAGTCCTGGTCGAATCCGTAGCGCTTCACCACATAGCGCCAGGCGACCGGGAACATCGCCCGCTGCTGCACCCGAGCCGCCGCCCCGTGGTCGGTGGCGAGAAAGGCGGACATCAGGGCCGGCTGGTCGCGCCCCTCCCAGAAGCCGACCCGGCGCATGTCGTGCCCGGCGTGCTCGTCGAAGAACTCCTCGAGCTCGAGCGCCCGCCGGCGCTCGTCGGGATCCGCCGGATAGAGGGCGGGCTCCGGCTGCCTGGCCTCCAGCGCCTCGACGATCTTGGTGGAGTCGACGATCCGCCTTCCGTCGAGGTCGATGACGGGCAGTGTTCCCTTATCTCGGGAAAAGGCCATCGCCCTCGGTCCTCCCGGCAGCAGGGATCGCCGCCGGTGCGGCACGCCCTTGAAGTCGAGCGCCCAGCGCGCCTTCTCGTTGTAGTTGGAGAAGCTGTACTGCCAGAGGACGGGCAGCCCGTCGCTCACGTCACTGTGCCGCCAGGAGCCACCAGTAGTGCGGCTGGCCGCCCTCGTGGAGCTCGAGCTCGACGCCGGCCGGAGCGTGGCCCTCCAGGTCCGCGAGCCCGATCGGCGCTCCCTCCCCGCTGACCACGGTGAGAATTTCGGCTCCTTCGGCGAGCCTGGCCATGGTCTCGTCGAGGGTCGAGCCCGCGCCGCCCCAGGCGACGATCTCGTCCCCGACGAAGCCGACCGCGTCGCCCTTGACGAACCGTCCCTTTGCGTCGTCCCGCGCGGCGGGCGCGACCGACCCGGCGCGGATCCCGGCGAGCGCGTCGACCATCCGCTCGGCGTTGTCGTCGATGGAGGCGGTCGGGTCGAGCTCCACCAGAGCGGCCACCCCGGCCTGCTGCGAGGTGCAGGGGACGACGCGGGCCTGCTTGTCCGAGAGCTCAGCCGCGCGCTCGGCCGCCATCACCACGTTCGCGTTGTTGGGAAAGACCAGGACCTCCTCGGAGTGCACTTCGTGGATCGCGGCGAGCAGGTCGTAGATCGAGGGGTTGAAGGTCTCGCCCCCGTCCACGACGAAGGCACCCAACCCCTCGTAGAGCTCCCGCATCCCAGGGCCCGCAACCACGGCCACAGCCGCGCATCGCCCGGCCTGCAGCCGCGCGGTCCGCTCCGCGATCTGCTCGCGCATGTCGCCCACGTCGAGTTGACTGACCTCGCCCGCCCGGTCGAAGAGCGCCACCGCGGCCTCCGGTTCGTCCGTGTGGACGTGGACCTTGATGGTCGCCTCGTCACCGACCACCAGGACCGAGTCACCGCGCTCCTCCAGCATCGGGACGAACGAGCGGCTCTCGAGACCCGTGCCGGTGACGATGAAGTTCGTGCAGTAGCGGAACCGGCTGTCCTCGTGGTGGGGGCGGGTGTCGGCCGCAGGGGCGTAATGCGGGACCTCCGGCGAGGTCTCGACGTCTCCGCGCAACCCGGCGACGACACCGGCGAGGATCACCACCAGGCCGTGCGCTCCCGCATCCACAACCCCGGACTCCCGGAGGACCTCGAGTTGCTCGGGAGTGCGAGCGACCGCCGCCTCGCCGTCACGGACGGCGTCATCGAGCAGCTCGGCGAGCAGCGCGTCCTGCTCGGCCGGGGTCGCGTTGGAATCAAGGCGCACCTCCTGCATGTGGGCGAGGTGGCGCGACATCGAGGTGGCCATCTCGCGGAACACCGTCAGCATCGTCCCCTCGGCCGGCTCGCGGACCGATTCGTACGCCGCCTCGGCGGCACGCGCGAACGCCGCGGAGACCAGCATCGGGTCGACCAGCTCCCCCGGTCGGCTGGCGAGCTCCTCGGCCGCTCCGCGGACGATCTGGCTGAGGATCACACCCGAGTTACCGCGGGCGCCCATCAGCGCAGCGCGTGCCAGCGCATTCACCAGCTCCGTGCGGCCGACCTCGTCGACCATCTGGCCGTCGAGGCGATCGAGCTCGTCGCTGACCGCGCGCAGCGTCAGCGCCATGTTGTCCCCGGTGTCGCCGTCGGCGACCGGGAATACGTTCAGGTCGTTGACCTCCTTGCGCCGCTCCTCGAGATGTGCGGCGGCCGCGCTGACCACGCGCCGGAATCGCTCTATGGAGGGATCAGCCATACGGGGAGCGAGCCAAGCCTAGACCCCGAAATGCAGGTATGCCGGGAGCCTAGGCGGCCTTCGTGACCTTGTTGCTCTTCAGGCAGCGCGCGCAGACGTAGACGCGCCGCGTGCCGCCCCCCTCCTCCTGGATCCGGACCTTCTGGAGGTTGGGGTTGAAGCGCCGCCTGGTGGCGACCATGGAGTGACTCCGCGAGTTGCCGAATGCGGGACGCTTGCCGCAGCTATGACAGACCTTGGCCATGGACCAGCCATCATAGATGGCCGGTCCTCTATTCGGCGGTGGTTGTTGTGGCCGCCGTATGTGGCGAAGCCGGTTACCGCAACTGGTCTCTCAGCAGCGACATCCGCATCGCGACGATGGCCGCCCCGCGGCCCTGATCGCGCTTGTCGCCGCCCGACCGGGCAAGCGCCTGTTCCATGTTCTCCGCCGTGATCACCCCGAAGGCGCAGGGCACTCCGGTGTCGAGCTGGACGCGCTGGGTCCCGGATGCGACCTCGTTGCAGACGTGGTCGTAGTGGCTGGTCTCGCCGCGGATCACCACCCCGAGGCAGGCGACCCCGGCGAAACGGCCGGACTCCGCGCAGAGCTTCGCGGCGAAGGGCAGCTCGAAGGCGCCGGGCACTCGGTAGGTGTGGACCGAGGCCTCACTGACGCCACCGACCGCGAACCCCTCGGCAGCGCCATTGAGCAGCCGCTCGGCGATGTCCTCGTAGAACGTCGCGACGCAGACCGCGAACTCGCTGCGCGAGAGGGCCTCGCGATCCCCGTCGCTGAAGTGCTCGTAGGAGTGCTCGTCAGTCACCTGGCGGATAGTCCCCAGGCGGCGACTCCCGGCGGTTCTCCTCGTCCTTGCGGTGCTCCTCGTAGAGCAGCTGCTCGTCGAGCGGCAGGCCCTGGTGATGGAGCGCGTGGCCCATGCGGTCGCGCTTCGCCCGCAGGTAGGCCTCGTTGTGGGGGTTGGGGACGGACTGGATCGGCACCTGGTCGGTGACCGACAGCCCGTACCCCTCCAGGCCGAGGATCTTCTTCGGGTTGTTGGTCAGGATCCGGATGCTCGACAGCCCGAGGTCGACCAGGATCTGGGCGCCGATGCCGTAGTCGCGCAGGTCCGCCGGCAGCCCCAGCTTGAGATTGGCGTCGACGGTGTCCAGGCCCTCCTCCTGGAGCTTGTAGGCGCGCAGCTTGTTGAGCAGCCCGATGCCGCGTCCCTCCTGGGAGAGATACAGCAGCACCCCCTTGCCCTCCCGCTCGATCGTCGCCAGGGCTGCCTCGAGCTGCTCGCCGCAGTCGCAGCGCAGCGAGTGGAAGACGTCGCCGGTGAGACACTCCGAGTGGACGCGGACGAGGACGTCCTCGGAGCCGGCGACCTCGCCCTTGACCATCGCGACGTGATGCTTGTCGTCGACCAGGGAGCGGTAGCCGACGGCGCTGAACTCCCCGAACGTCGTGGGGAGCTTGGTGGAGACGATCCGCTCGACCAGCTTCTCCGTACGCCGCCGATAGGCGATCAGATCCGCGACCGTGACCATCTTCAGGTCGTGCTTGGCGCAGTAGTCGACCAGGTCGGGGACGCGGGCCATCGTCCCGTCCTCGTTCATGATCTCGCAGATCACCCCGGCCGGGATCAGGCCGGCGAGGCGAGCCAGGTCGATGGCCGCCTCGGTCTGGCCGGTCCGCTCCAGAACGCCGCCGTCCTTGGCCTTGAGGGGGAAGACGTGGCCCGGCTGGACCAGGTCCTGGGGCTGTGAATGCGGGTCGATGGCCACCTGGATGGTTCGGGCGCGGTCGGCCGCCGAGATGCCGGTCGTGACCCCGTCGCGGGCCTCGACCGAGACGGTGAACGCGGTCTGGAAGGGGGCCTCGTTCTTCGCCGCCATCAGGTTGAGGCCGAGCTCGTCGCAGCGCTCATCGGTGAGCGCCAGGCAGATCAGGCCCCTGCCATGTGTGGCCATGAAGTTGACCGCCTCCGGCGTCGCGAACTGGGCCGCCAGCGTCAGGTCGCCCTCGTTCTCACGGTTCTCGTCGTCGCAGACGACGACCATCCGGCCGCGGCGGATGTCCTCGATCGCCTCCTCGATCGTGGCGAATGGAGTATCGGTCCTGCTGTCGGTCAGTTTGGATTCCTCGATCTGGGACAAGGGTCCTACTCTCTTCCTAAATCGGGTTGCTCCTCGGCTCCGCCTGCGGAGCACCCTCACTTGATAAGGGTGACATGCCGGGATCGGTGGGCAGCTGGCGCCGGACGTAGCGGGCGAGGATGTCGCACTCGACGTTGACCCGGTCGCCGGGGGCGAGCGCTCCCAGGGTCGTGCGCTCGAGCGTCTCGGGAACCAGGGAGACTTCCAGGGACGAGCCGGCGAGGTCCGCGATCGTCAGGCTGACGCCCTCGACCGCGATCGACCCGCGTTCGACGACGTACGGGAGCAGGTCGTCCGGCAGCTCGAGCCGCAGTCGCTTGGCGAAGCCGTCGGCCGAGAGGTCCGCCACCGCCGCGGTCCCGTCGACGTGGCCCTGGACGACGTGGCCGCCGAGCCGGTCCGTCGGCCGCAGCGGCAGCTCGAGGTTGACCCTCGAGAAGGGTTCGACCTCGCCCAGCGTGGTCAGCGAAAGCGTCTGGTGCATGACGTCGGCGCCGAACTCGCCCCCGCTGACGGAGGTCGCCGTCAGGCAGGCGCCGTTGACCGCGACCGAGTCGCCGGGGCTGAGCTCGGAGGCGAGGTCGGCGCGAATTCTCAGGCGCGCCCCGTCGTCCGAGGCCTCCACGGCCGCGACGCTCCCGAGCTCCTTGATGATCCCGGTGAACATCAGCGCCTCACCACTCCCGCAGCCTCGCCCGGACCAGCATGTCCTCGCCGATCTGCTCGAAGCTGGTCGCCAGGGGCCGAACCCCGTCGGCGATCCGCATGGCACCGGTGCCCTCCAGGGCAGCGCGAGCCTCGGCGGCGCCGATGAACACGGGCGCGATGAAGAGCCTCACCTGGTCGATCTCGCCCGCGTCGAAGAGCGCGCCGGCGAAGGTGGGACCACCCTCGACCAGCAGATCCTGGATCTCGTGCCGCCCAAGCTCGTCGAGCGCGGCCTCCAGCCGCGCCTGGTCGTTGCGCCCGGTGGCCACGATGACCTCCGCCCCGGCACGCTCCAGCCCGTCGCGTCGCGCCGAGGCAGCCTCGGGGGCGCAGATGAGGATCAGCGGAGCCTGATCGATCGAGGTCACCAGCGCCGAGGTGAGGGGCAGGCGGGCCCCCGAGTCGAAGACCACGCGGGTCGGCTGACGGGCATCGCCCTCGAGCCGGGCGGTGAGCAGCGGGTCATCCGCGAGAGCGGTGCCGATCCCGACGGCGACCGCGTCGCACTCGGACCGCCAGCGGTGGACCAGCTCGCGGCTCTCGACGCTCGAGATCCAACGGGAGTCGCCGGTCGGCGAGGCGACGCGCCCGTCCAGCGACATCGCCGCCTTGTACGTGACCAGGGGGCGACCGGTCCGGGCGCGCTTGCGGAAGGGCTGGTTCAGCAGCCGCGCCGCCGCCGCCTCGGGTCCGTTGGCAAGCTCGACCTCGATGCCCCCGTCCCGCAGCATCCCGGGACCGCGGCCGGAGGCCTTGTCGGTGGGGTCCTCGGAGGCGTAGACCACGCGGGAGATCCCGGCCTCGAGGATCGCCTCGGTGCACGGCGGTTGGCGGCCGGTGTGAGCGCAGGGCTCGAGGGTGACGTAGATGGTCGAGCCGGCTGGGTCGACGCCGCGGGCCCGGCACTCGTCGATCGCGGCACGCTCGGCGTGCAGACCCCCGAGCTCGGCATGGAATCCCTCGCCGATCACGCTGTCGTCGCGGACGAGGACGGCGCCGACCAGAGGGTTGGGACTGACACGTCCGCGACCGCCCTCCGCGAGCTCCAGCGCTCTGCGCAGGTAAGAGGCTTCTTGTTCGGTGCCGACCGCGGTCACGCACCCCTCCTTTCGGGTCGAGCAGACTGATTGACTGGTCAGTCAGCCAGGAATTGTACCGACGCCGGTCCGGGGCCACGGCCGCGAACCGAAGTCACGGCCGCGCTGCGGCCGCCCCGAGATGGCGCGTCCTCGCGCCCCCTAGTCTTGCGCGTCATGCCGAGAGTGGGACGGGTGCAGGCTACGGAGGAGGCGAGGAGCTACGGGCGACGCGCCAGCCTGCTCTCGATCGGCGTGGGCGTCACCGGGCTGATCACCTATCTGTACTTCGCGATCGCCTCCCACGAGCTCTCGCGGGAGCAGTACGGCCAGGTCGCCGTGCTCTGGTCGGCGGTCTTCATCGTCGTCTCCGTGCTGCAGCGGCCGGTCGAGCAGCTGCTCTCGCGGACGGTCTCCGAGAACCTGGCTCATGGGACGCCGATCCGCCACACGGTGCGAGTAGCCGCCACGATCCAGCTCTCGGTCGCGATCACCTTCGACGTGGTCGCCCTGGCGCTGCGGACGCCCATCCAGGACCACCTGCTGCACGGCAATTCGACCCTGTACTGGATCGGAATCGCGGCGATCACCGCCTACGGGGCGAGCTACTTCGCCCGCGGCTTCCTCGCCGGCAGTCACCGGCTGACGATCTACGCGCTCCTGATCATCAGCGAATCGGTCTCGCGGACGGCGTTCCCGTTCGCCGTGGCCCTCGGCATCGCCTCAGGCCAGACAGCCGTCGCGCTGGGGATCGTGGCGGCCCCAACCCTGTCGCTGATCGTCGTCCCGTTCGCCTTCCTGCGCCGCTTCGGAAGCGAGGTCGAACCGGCCCCCGCGGACGGCGAGGGAGAGGTCCAGGAAGCCGCCCCAACCGACGAGTTCACGCTCGCACGAGGTGGACGGTTCGCGGCAGGCGTCTTCCTGATCATGCTCTCCGAGCAGACGTTCCTCAACGCCGGGCCCCTGCTGGTCAACGCCAGCGCCGGCGCCGCGGCCGCGGGCTACATCTTCAACGTGCTGATGATCGCTCGGGCGCCGCTCCAGCTCTTCCAGGCGGTCCAGACGAGCCTCCTCCCCCACCTCACCACGCTCCGGTCACAGGGAAACGAGGAGGACTTCCGCGCCTCGATCCGCGTCACGATCCTGGCGATCGCAGGCTTCGCGGCGCTGGTCGCCCTCGCCATGGCGATCGCCGGGCCCCACCTGATGCAGATCGCCTTCGGCAAGAAGCACACCTACCAGCGGGCCGACCTGGTGATCGTCAGCATCGGCATGGGCCTCTACCTGTCCGCGGCGACTCTCAACCAGGCGGCGCTTGCCAAGGGACAGGTGCGGCGCGCCTCGATGTGCTGGATCAGCTGCGCGATCGTCTTCGTGATCTGGACGCTGGTGCCGATCGTCGGCAACGACTTCCACCGGGTCGAGATCGGCTACCTCGGCGCGGCCGCGCTGCTCTGCTCGCTGCTCTACTGGCTCTACCGGCAGCCGCTGGAGCGAACGGAGCGGCCGATCGAGCCGGGCTCCGCCGAGGAGATGGAGCTGCAACTGGCCTCGGCCGACGAGGCCGGCTAGCCGAGGTCGCCGAGCACGGTGCCGGACTCTCCGGCCGGGCGCGGGACGAACAGGGACTCGAGCTTCTTCAGCGCCTCGACGGTGCCCATCGCGACCAGCACATCCCCGGCGTGCAGGACGGTGTCGGCGGACGGTTGCGGGTGGACCTTGCCGTCCGAGCCGCGAACCGCGGCGACCGTGGTCGTCCCGCGGACCTCTCCGATGGTCCGCCCCGCCGCCTCACAGCCCTCCGCGACGTCGATCTCCTCCATTCGGTACTCGGGCGCGACGTCCACGACCCCGGTGACCTGCGGCTGGAGCGCGAGCCGCGCCATCTCCGCCCCGCTCGACTTGTAGGGCGAGATCACGCGGTTGGCGCCGGCCCGGAGCAGCTTCTTCTCGGAATCCTCGACGCTCGCCCTGGCGACGATCGTGATCTCGTTGCGCAGCTCGCGGGCCGTCAGGCAGGTGAAGATGTTCTCCGCGTCGGAGTCCACGCAGGCGAGGACGGAGATCGCGCGCTCCACCCCGGCGGCCCTGAGCATCTCGTCGTCCGACGGCCGCCCGAGCAGGAACGGCGCACCCATCTGGTCGGCGATGTGCTTGTTCTCGTCGAGCTCGTCGATGACGACGAAGTCGTCGCCGCCCGCCTGCAGGTCGCGTGCGACCTGCCTCCCCACACGGCCGAATCCACAGATCAGGTGGTGGCCGTTTAGATGCTGGATCTGATTCAGGGTGCGGCGCTCCTCGAGGATCTCTCCCAGGTGCCCGGCGACGAAGAACTCCGTGACCGTCACCAGGGCGTAGAAGAGCGTACCCACGCCCAGGACGATGAGCAGGACCTTGACGATCTGCCCGGCGAGATCCGGCGGCGTCGGATCCGACCCCACCGTCGCCACCGTGTCGAGGGTGAAGAGGAACCCCTTCCAAACCGAGACGTCCTCGGTCAGCGAGTAGGCGATCGAGCCCGCGGCCACGATCCCGACGACGAGGACGACCAGCGCCGCCAGGCGGCGCAGGAACGGCTCGAACTCGCCGCGAGCGCCCGGGCTGTCGAAGCTCCTGAAGCGGCTCAGGCGGTCCTGCTGCTCAGGCAGCGCCCGCGGCCTCGACTATCGCTGTGTACGCCGCCGCAGGGTCATCGGCCCCGAAGACCGCCGATCCGGCCACGAAGAGGCTCGCCCCGGCGCCCGCCACGCCGCCGGCGGTCCCCGGGTCGATGCCGCCATCGACCTCGATCGTCCCGGCGCCGACCACGGCGCCCAGCCTGTCCACCTTGTGCGGCGAGTCGGTGATGAACGGCTGGCCTCCCCAGCCGGGGTTGACGGTCATGCAGAGGAAGATGTCGGCGTCGTTCACGGATTCGCTCACGGCCGACACCGGTGTGCCCGGGTTGATCGCGAGCCCGGCGAGGCAGCCGAGCTCCCGGATCGCATTCAACGTGCGATTGATGTGAGGAGTGGCCTCGGCGTGGAAGGTGATGTTGTCCGCCCCGGCCTTGGCGAACTCCTCGATCTGCTCGTCCGGTCGCTCGATCATCAGGTGGACGTCGATCGCGCCGCCCGCGTCGTGGACGAGGTCCGCGATCGAGCTCGCCACCAGCGGCCCGATCGTGATCGGCGGGACGAAGTGACCGTCCATCACGTCGACGTGGATCAGGCGCGCGCCGGCAGCCATCACCTCCTCGATCTGCGAGCCGAGCCGCGAGAAGTCAGCGGAGAGAATCGACGGGGCGACCCGCTTGCTCGCGAAGAGGTCGCGGCGACTCGTCGGGGCGGTATCCGTGGCGGCTTCCAAGGTCAGATCGAGCTGAGCATCGAGTGGCCGCAGCTCTGGCACTTCATGTCCTCGGTCCGACTCATCCGGCTGATCGTCCCGTGCTCGCCGCAGTTGGGGCACTGGGATACCAGCTCGAAGCGGCGCAGGCAGTAGACGCAGACGAACCGGCCCGGGAGCTGCGCGGGGCGCAGCCAGGGCTCGCCGCAGCCCGGACAATCGGGACGCTGCAGGGCGCCTTCCGTCGTCTCCGGAGCCGTGTCGCCTCCCAAACCGCTGTCGATTCGTTCCGCCATGTCACGAGGGTATCGAGCGCTACAGAGCCTTTTGCGGGGGATGGTGCCCGCGGAGGAAATCGGCCGCGCTCATCGGCTTCTTTCCCGGCGGCTGGACCACGTCCAGGCGGAGGATGCCGTCGCCGCAAACGAGCACGAGGCTGCCCTCGCAGTCGAGCGTCCCCGGCGGATCTGAGATCCCGGGCCCATCCACGGAACCCGCCTCCGCCGATCGCACCCCCAGTCGGCTGCCGTCGGCGAGCTCCAGATAGGCACCGATGTGTGGTGTCAGAGCGCGCACACGGCGCTCGAGCTCCATCGCGGGAAGGGCGGGGTCCAATCGCCGCTCGTCCGGCGAGATCTTCTCGGCGTACGTCGTCTCGGCATCGTCCTGCTCGGTGAACTCGAGCTCGCCGCCCGCAAGGGTGTCGAGGGCGCGCACGATCAGCTCGCCCGCCACCTCGGCCAGCCTCGCCGAGAGGGACGCATAGTCGTCATCGCCGTAGATCTCGACCTCCTCGGCGAGGGCGATCGGGCCGGAGTCGAGGCCCTCGGTGACCCGCATGATCGTCACGCCGGTCTTCCGGTCACCGGCCATCAGCGCCCGCTCGATCGGGGCGGCACCCCGCCAGCGCGGCACCAGCGAGGAATGGACGTTGAGCATCGTCCACTCGCTCAGCAGCGGCTCCTTGACCAGCTGGCCGAAGGCGCAGACGGCGATCGCCTCAGGACCAGCGGCGCGGATCGCCTCGACCGACTCCGGCGAGTTGACGTCGGCTGTCTGGTGGAGGGCCAGACCGAGCTCGCGCGCCGCCTTCGCGGCCGGCGACGGCCTCAGCCTGCGCCCCCGGCCCTGGCGGCTGTCGGGCGGGGTGACCACGAGGACCGGCCGATGCGGGCTGTCGGCGAGTCGCCGGAGTACCGTCGCAGCGAACTCCGTGGTGCCGAGGTAGGCGGTCTTCACTCGCCCGATCTGGCCGGTGGCTCCTCCACTTCACGTCCGGGGCCACCGGGCGCATCATCATCGTCGGTCTCTTCCGGGCGCTCGGGCGCGTAGGTCCCGCCCTCGCGCAGGGCGCGAAGCGCCGCACGCTTCTGGTCGCGCTCGGCGCGGTCGAGCATGAGGACGCCGTCGAGATGATCCACCTCGTGCTGGATGACGCGGGCCTCGAGTCCCGACGCCTCGATCGAGAGAGGGTCTCCGTGCGCGTCCACTCCCCGCGCCCTGATGTGGAGGGGTCGCTCGACGTCCACGATCACCCCCGGGAGGCTCAGACACCCCTCCTCGGCGGTGGCGAGGTCGACCTCGGAGCGCCATTCGATCTCGGGGTTGACCAGGACGGTCGGCTCTGCCTCCGAGCCGACCTGGAAGACCAGCATCCGGCGCAGCGTGCCGAGCTGGGTGGCGGCCAGGCCAACGCCGATCGCGTCGCGCATCAGCCCGATCATCCGCTCGGCCTCGCGCTCGAGCTGATCATCGAACTCGGTCACCGGCGAGGCTGCCGACCGCAGCACCGGATCGCCGAACTTGATCACCTGTGAGAGCGCCTCCGAGCGGCGCTCGAGCGCCTCGGAGTCGAGGCCCTCAGGCTCCTCGGCCTCGATCGGCTGCTCGTCGTGGAACTCCTCGACGGGTGTGGGTGTGGCTTCGTCGCTCACGTATTCGAGTCTAGTCCGGGCTGCGGAAAGGCCGAAAACCGCGCGGCAGCTCACCGCGGGTATGCGGCGAGACCGGCGAGATCGGCGGCGAGACGTTGCCTTGCGGGCAGCAGGGTTTCAGGTCGTCCGGTACAGCTGGGACCTGGTGGCGAAGAGTCCCGAGAAGGCAGTCCTGGATCTCCCTCGACTGCTCATCCTCTGATCCCTCGCCGCAGAGTCCGCCTTCAGGTCGTCGGATACCCCTCCCCGGACCTTCTACTGCGGATCCACGTCCACAGAGATCGAGACCTGCCGCAGGGCGCGGTCCCGGACGGCGGACGAGACCGCGTCACGGACCGCCTCGACCGCCCGCTGGCGGCGCTCGGATTTGATCAGGAGCCGGCGGCGATGACGGCCGCGAAGGCGGAAGAGCGGCGCGGGGCCGAGGAGGTCATCGTCGCCGCCGAGGCGGTCGGCGACCAGGTCCCGGACGACATCCGCCGATGCCTGCACCCGCTCCTCCGCCTCGCCGGCCAGTCCGATCTCGATCAGGTGCGAGAAGGGCGGATAGCGGAGGGCGCGGCGGCGCTCCAGCTCCTCGGCGAGGAACCCGGTGGCGTCGTGCTTCGCCGCATGGCGGATGCTCGACGCGCCGGTCGCCAGGGCCTGGACGAGGACCTTCCCCCCGGCCTCGCCCCGCCCGCTGCGTCCGGCGAGCTGCGTGATCAGCGCGAAGGTGCGCTCCTCGGAGCGGAAGTCCGGCAGCCGCAGGGCGCCGTCGGCGTCGAGGACGACGCTCAGGGTGACGTCGGGGAAGTCGTGGCCCTTGGCCACCATCTGGGTGCCCACCAGCACCCCCGATTCGGCGGCCTCGAAGCGCTGGAGGACCTCGCTGTGACCGCGTCCCGCGGCGCTGTCGGAGTCGAGGCGGAAGACCTCCAGCGGAGCGAGCAGCTCGGATACCTCGGCCTCGACCCGCTGCGTTCCCGACCCGACCCGGGCGATGGTCACCGACGAGCACTCCGGGCAGGCCTCCGGCCGCGCCTCGGCGTGCCCGCAGTGATGGCAGCGAAGGCCTCCGTCCCGATGCAGGACCAGCGAGACGTCGCAGTTCGGGCATTCCCAGGCGTGGCCACAGGAGCGACAGGTCAGGTGGGTCGACCAACCCCGCCGGTTGATCAGCAGGATCGCCTTGCCCCCCTCCCGCGCCACCTCGGCGAACGCCTCGCGCGTGCGCGGATGCAAAGGCCCTCGGATCCCGCCTCGCATGTCGACGATCTCCACCGGCGGCAGCGAACGAGCGTCGACGCGGCTCGGCAGCTCCAGCCGCTCGAGCTCGTGCCAGCTCTCGGGACGGGGCGTGGCGGTTCCGCAGAGGAGCACCGCGCCGGACTCCACGGCCCGGCGGCCGGCGACCTCGCGGGCGTCGTAGCGCGGGTCTCCCTCCTGCTTGTAGGAGGAATCGTGCTCCTCATCGATCACGATCAGACCCGGATCGGCCACCGGAGCGAAGATCGCCGAGCGCGGCCCGACGCAGATCCGGGCCTCACCCGACCGCAGGCGGCGCCATTCGTCATACCGGGCACCCGCGGGCATCTTGGAGTGGAGCAGAGCGACGGCGTCGCCGAATCGCCGCCGGAAGCGGTCCATCGTCTGAGGCGTCAGGCCGATCTCCGGGACGAGGACGATCGCTCCCCTCCCCCGCGCCAGCGCCTCCCGGGCCGCCTCGAGGTAGACCTCCGTCTTGCCCGAGCCGGTCACCCCGTGGAGCAGATAAGAGGCGCCCGCCGCAGCGCCCTTCCCGGGCAAGGCAGAGACCACGGAGCCCAGCGCCGCCCGCTGATCGGGCGTGAGCTCCACGCCCTCGCGCACGGCGCCGACCCCAGGCGAGTCGTGACGGCGCCTTCGCTCCACCTCCCGAGTCGTCACCAGGCCGCGGGACTCCAGCCGCCTCAGCGTGGCCCGGTCGGATCCTGCGGTCGCCGCCAGCCTGCGCGCGAGTCCCGGGCCGGCGACCAGCGCGCGCAGCACGGCCCGCTGGCGCAAACCCAGCCGCGCTCCGCCGGACACCGCCTCGAGCCCCTCGGCCGTCGCCTCCACCTCGAGCTCGACCAGCGGCCGGACCCGTCGCGCCTCGGCTCCGGTGCCGACCCCGGGCGGCAGGACCAGGCCCAGGCCCCTGGCGGGCGTCGAGCAGTACTCCTCGCCGACCCAACGCCCCAGTTCGACCAGCTCGGGCGGCACGCCGGCCTCCAGCGCCTCGATCGGCTCGGCGAGGCGAGCCTCGGGCAGGTGGCTGCGCTCGGCGAGGCCGACGACGACCCCGACCACGCGCCTGCGACCGAACGGGACAACGAGGACCGAGCCGACGTCGACGTAGTCCATCGCCTCGGGCAGCCGGTAGTCGAACGGACCGGAGACGCTCCGGGTGGTGAGCAGCGGTTCTACCTTGGCGACGGCCATCCGAGCCAGGCTACGTACGGGCACGGACGGGCGACCCCTCCGCGCACGGCGATAGGGTCCGGACGTGGACCTGCAGGCCGGCGAGAGGGTCATCTACCAGGGGCACCCCTCCTGGCGCGCGATCATCGGCTTCTACCTGAAGGGGACCCTGGTGGCGGCCGGGGCCGGGGTCCTGGCCGGGCTGATCGACAGCAGCACCGGGCTCGGGATCGTCACCTTCGTCGTGATCGTCGCCATCACGATCCTCGTCGGCTTCGTCAAGCGGGTCGCGACCGTCTACACGATCACCGACCGGCGCCTCAACATCAAGGTGGGGATCATCGCCCGGAAGGTCCGGGAGACGCGCCTGCAGCGGGTACAGAACGTGAACTACGGCCAGGGCGTCTACGAGCGCCTCATGCGGATCGGCGACGTCGAGTTCACGACAGCCGGCACCGACGAGTCGAACTTCGTCTTCGCGGGGGTCGACCAGCCCGAGCAGGTGGTGCAGCAGGTCGAGCACGCCACCCCACTCCTCAGCGGCCTCCAGGGCGAGGCCGAGCCCGGGAACTAGGCCGGCGCTTTCGCCTTCGCCCCGAGCCCGGCGGCCTCGCGCAGCCGATCGGCGCGGTCGGTCCGCTCCCAGGTGAAGTCGGCATCCTCGCGGCCGAAGTGACCGTACGCCGCGGTCTTCTGGAAGATCGGCCGATGCAGGTCCAGGTACTTCCGGAAGGCCGCTGGCCGGAGATCGAAGGTCTCCTGCACGAGGCGCGCGATCTCGGCGTCCGAGACCTTCCCGGTGCCGAAGGTCTGCGCCATCACCGAGACCGGATGCGCGACCCCGATCGCGTACGCGACCTGGACCTCGCAGCGGTCGGCCAGCCCGGCGGCCACGACGTTCTTGGCGACGTAGCGCGCCGCGTAGGCCGCGGAGCGGTCGACCTTCGATGGGTCCTTGCCGGAGAAGGCGCCCCCGCCGTGCCGGGCGGCGCCGCCGTAGGTGTCGACGATGATCTTGCGGCCCGTGAGGCCGGCGTCGCCGACGGGGCCGCCGATGACGAACTTGCCGGTCGGGTTGACCATGAAGTTCTCGAGCAGCTCCTTCTCGGTGAAGAGCTCCTTGTATTCGGTGTGCAGCACCGGCTCGAGCACGTGCTCCCAGAGGTCGTTGCGGATCATCTGCTCTCCGGCTTCCTCGCGGTGCTGGGTCGAGACCAGGACCTTGGCGATCTCAACGGGGCGGTCGTTCTCGTAGCGGACGGTGACCTGGGTCTTGCCGTCAGGGCCGAGATAGGGGATCACGCCGGCCTTGCGCACCTCGGCGAGCTGCCGGGCGAGCTGGTGGGCCAGCTGGATCGGCATCGGCATCAGCGCCTTGGTCTCGCGCGTCGCGTAGCCGAACATCATTCCCTGGTCACCAGCCCCGGCGGAGTCGAGTTCGTCAGCCGAGTCGCCCTCACGCTGCTCGAGTCCCTTGTCGACGCCCTGAGCGATGTCGGGCGACTGCTCGTCGATCGCGCTCAGCACCGCGCAGGCCTTGTGGTCGAAGCCGTAGTGCGGGTCGTCGTAGCCGATGCTGCGGATCGTCTCGCGCGCGATCGCGGGAATGTCCACATAGGTCTCAGTGGTGATCTCGCCCGAGACCACCACGAGGCCCGTGTTGACCAGGCACTCGCAGGCGACGCGGCCGGTCGGGTCGTCCTTCATCACGGCGTCGAGGACACCATCCGAGATCTGGTCGCAGACCTTGTCGGGATGGCCCTCGGTGACGGACTCGGAGGTGAACAGGAACTCGTTGTCTGAAAGCCCTTGCATTTGTCCTTTTATGGGTGGTGGATGGCCAGGAAGAGCTCGGATCGAAGCTCCTCGTCGCTCCCCCTCACGGCTAACCCGAGGGACTGAACGTGCGAGATGTCTTCGCTGAGCGAGGCATACAGTGGATCTTCTGCCAGGCCGGCCTCCTGGGCCAACCCTAAGACCTCATCGAGGTTGAGGAAGACTAGCGCCGACATCCGGTCCGGGAGCGGGTCGGTCGCTGCCTGGTAGGCGCCCGTGCCCGCCAGGTTGTCGCCGCCGGAACGCACCTGGGCGATCCCCTCCGGCTGCGTGGAGACGACCAGCTTGCCGTCGAAGATGGCGTAGGAGAGGTTCACGCTTTGCGAGAGCTGGACGGAGTGGACCGTGACCCCGTCGACGTCCCTCGAGATGAAGCTCGGCGCCCGGGGCGCACCGGTGCCGACCGAGCGCAGGATCGGCTGCTGCAGCGCGGCCAGCGCGTCCCCGGCCTTCTTCTCGTCCACCCCCTCCACGATCAGGCTGGCGTAGGGCACGCCGCCCGTGGGCTGCGCGACCAGCGCCGCCTGCCCGCCCAATGCCGGCAGCAGGTCCTGGAACGGGTTGACACCGGCCTGTTGCTGCAGGCTCTTGCCCAGCGCGCGGAGCGAGCCGGCCAATCCCTGCGCGCTGGCGCCCGCAGTAGCCAGTGCCTTGCTGAGCCCCGGCCCGAGATCCCCGACCCCGATGTAGCCGAGCGCGTTGGAACCGGCCTCGTCGGCGAGCCCCGGCTCGAACTGCGGCAGGTCGGCGAAAACCGTCGGGCTCTTCCGCTCGAGGCTCGGATTCAGGTCGCTGATCATGTTCACCTCCACACCGTCGTCGTGGGCGCGCGCCGAGACGGCCAGGCCGGTGGTCGCGCCATAGTCGACGAAGGTGTCGAGCTGGGTCGCGGTGCCCGGTCGCCCGGCGAGGAAGCGCTGGACGCCCGCTTGGGAGAGATAGAGCTCGGCGAGGCGGACGTCGGGCAGCGCGGAGCGGGCCGCGTCCTGCGGTGAGCCCTCGAGCTTGGGCGCGAGTCCCGCCTTCGCGTCGAGTGCGGCTCGGACCGCGAGGACGTTCCCGAATAGCGCCTGGCCGCCGTCCCGGCCGGTGGCGAGCCCGCCCGCGTAGACCGTGATCGTCCCGTCCCCGATCGGTGCCTTCTTCGACCGGCCGCCCGGGGACAGGCTCGCCAGGAACCGGTTCGCCTTCGCCTCGTCCCCGACCCCGGCGATGTAGGCCTCGGGCGTCGTCTTCTGGGGGCCCGGGACGCCCACCAGGGCGAGGTCGTCCTTCGCCCAGGGCAGCACTTCGCGCGAGAGATCCACCGGCCTGGCGGATGGAACCGCCAGGGCACTGGTGTCGCTCTGCAGCAGGGCGGTGAAGTTGGGAAGCTCGTCGTGCAGGTCCTGCGCCAGGTCCCACTGGTGGCTGTCGCTGTTGATCGTCAGGTGCGCGTAGAGATCCGCGTTCCTGGGCACGTAGGCGATCGTGTCGTTCGAGGGAGCGCACTCCTTCGCCGCGGAGACCTCACAGGGCACGCCGGGCACCGGCAGGAACTTCAGGATCAGATAGAGGACCACGACGCCGGCCACCGCCAAGATCCGCGTCTTGAATCCGCGGGAGCGTCTGGACCACCAGTAGCCGAGCGCTTCCGCCGCCTGCTTCAACCAGCGCCAGGCGATCCCCGCCTTCTCCCGGAGCCAGTAGCCGATCGCACGCAGGCGAGTGGTGAACCGGAACCAGGCGTCATCCAAACGCGCGCGCCGAGGCTTCTTCTCCTGCTCGGTGGTGTCGCCGGCCTCGCCGGGGACCTTCCCGCCTTCGGGGTCGCCGGCCTCATTAATCGGGTGGCTCCCCTCGGAGCCCCCTCTCGTGTCGCTCACGGACCGCCGGTTATACCCGGCCCGCCCGCTGCGCGCTCTGGTTGATCACGAAACGGGTCGCGCTCGGCTTCGCCTCGCGCGCCCTCGCATTTTCCGGGGCACGTAGTCAATCACCAGCGGGACCCCCTGGAGCCCGTAGGCATCGCGCAGGCGGTTCTCCAGATGGAAGGCCCAATCGCGGTTGATCAGGCGGCGGTCGTTCACCTGGATGGCGAAGCGGGGCGGGCGGCGACCGACCTGCGCCGCGTAGTAGAGGCGCAGGCGCCTGCCGTGGCGCTGGGGCGGCGGCCTATCCGCGACCACGGTGGAGACGAACTTGTTGAGCTCGGGCGTCGGGATCCGCTCCGCGGCGCGCTCCGCGAGCTCGATCGCCTGGCGCAGGACGGCGGCGACACCCCGCCCGGTGAGCGCCGAGCAGGTCAGGACGGGCGGGCGCAGGCGGAGCTTCTGCCCGGCCCGAGCACGAGCGTCGTCAATGTCGGTGCGTGAGACGTCCCATTTGTTCATGGCGAGAACGGTGGCGCAGCCGGAGCGCATCGCGAGCTCGCCGACCCGCAGGTCCTCCGCGGTGAGGCCCTCGCTCGCGTCGCAGACGACAATGGCGGCATCGGCGCGCTCGGCGGCGCGCTCGGCGCGCAGCTGCGCGTAGTAGCCGACGGTTCCTGCGACCTTTCCCCTCCTGCGCAGCCCGGCCGTGTCGACCAACACGATGCGCTTCCCCTCCACCTCGGCCTCCGTGTCGACCGGATCGCGGGTGGTGCCGGCCCGCTCGCTGACGATCACCCGCTCAGAGCCGAGCAGCGCATTGAGCAGCGAAGACTTGCCGACGTTGGGACGGCCGAGGATCGCGATCCTGGGGATCGCGTCGCCCTCCTCCTCGTCCCCGGCCTCCACCGAGTGCCGGCGCAGCTCCTCGACCAGTCGGTCGAGCAGGTCGCCGGTGCCGAGGCCGTGGTTGGCGGAGACCGGCAGCGGCTCCCCCAGGCCGAGGGAGTTGAGCTCGGCCGCGAGCGCCTCGTCCTCGGCTCGGTCGACCTTGTTCGCAGCGACCACCACGGGGCGACCCGAGCGTCGCAGCAGGTCCGCCAGCTCGGCGTCACCCGGGCCGAGGCCCGCCCGCGCGTCGACCACCATCAGAATCACGTCGGCGTCCTCGATCGCCGCCTGCGCCTGTGCCTGGACGGCCCGCGCGAGCTCGTCGGAGTCGGCCAGGTCCACGCCGCCGGTGTCGATCAACTCGAACCTCAGCCCGTTCCACTCGCACTCGAGGGCGCGCCGGTCGCGGGTCACGCCGGGCTCGGCATCGGTAACCGCCTCGCGGCCACCCGCCAGGCGATTGATCAGCATGCTCTTCCCCGCATTCGGATAGCCGACGACCGCGACCGCCGGGCGGCGGCGCAGCGCGCGAGCCGGAGCGTCGCGCGAGCCCTCCATCAGACGATCCCCCGCTCGCGGGCGAGCTCCGCGATTCGCTCGACGACCTCGTCCGGGGAGAGGTCGGTGGTGTCAATGGAGACCGAGTCCTCCGCAACGCGCAGCGGGCTGTCCGCCCGCTCCTGATCGCGCCTGTCGCGGTCCCTCATTGCTTCCTGTACCTCGCCGACCGACTCGCCGCTGTCGGCCGCCCGCCGCCGAGCCCGCTCCCCCTCAGCGGCCGTCAAGAAGACCTTGAGGGGCGAGTTCGGGCTCACGACGGTGCCAATGTCGCGTCCCTCGGCCACATAGTTGCCCGCTGCGATCAGCTCCCGCTGCCGCTTCACCATCGCCTGCCTGACCTGCGGATGGACCGAGACCTTCGAGGCCGCGATCGTCACCTCCGGCGAGCGGATCCGCCCCTCCACCGGCTTCCCATCCAGGCGAACCGTGTCTCCGTCGAAGTCGATGGCGAGGCCCCAGGCCATCTCGCCCAGCCGGTCGCCGTCGTCCGGGTCGATACCGCGTTCAATTGCCGCCAGTGCCACGGCGCGGTACATCGCCCCGGAGTCGAGGTAGGTGAAGCCGAGGGCCCTGGCGACGCCTCGGGCCACGGTTGACTTGCCGGCCCCCGCGGGTCCGTCGATCGCGATCACCATTCCTGCATTAAACGGGCCGGGGCCCTCGCAGAGGCGGTTTCGCCTGCACGCGGACTCGATATAGAGTGCCGCGTGCCGATGGAGAGTTGGAACCTGAACGAGCTGGAGGTCGAGCCGCGTCTGCCCCAGGTCCTCGATTCGGAGTCCGAGGGCCGCGCAATCGTCATCAACCTCCCGCAGGGCGAGCAGCTGCAGGAGCACCAGGTGCACGAGCGGGCCTGGCTGCTGGTGATCGACGGGAACATCGAGCTCAACACGCCGGATGGCAAGTGGGCCGCCGGCGGCCCGGGGCTCCTCGCCATCTTCGACCCGAAGGAACGCCACGAGGTCCAGGCCGTCGAGGACTCGAGGCTCCTTCTGGTGCTCTCCCCCTGGCCCGGGGACGGGCACCCCTCCCAGGCGCAATAAGCCGCTCTCCCAGCAGCCGCGGCCTTGGCCGCGGCGCAACTGCGCCGTCTGATGGCGAAGCCGTCAGCCGATCAGCGATCGCAGGTCCCGCTCGAAGCGCGGGTAGCTGACCGACACGGCTTCGAATCCCTGCACCTCGACCCCTTGATCGGAGGCGAGCCCCGCGACGGCGCCGACCATGGCCAGGCGATGATCGCCGCGCGCGTCGAGCGTCCCCCCTCGCAGTCCGCCACCGCGGACCGCGAAGCCGTCGGGACGCCCCTCGATCTCGGCGCCCAGGGCCGAGAGGCCCTCGACGACAGCCGCGATCCGGTCCGATTCCTTGGCGCGCAGCTCCTCAGCACCCTCGACCACCGTCTCCCCCTCCGCGAAGCAGGCGAGCAGGGCGAGCAGCGGCAGCTCGTCGATCGCCGCCGGCACATCCTCAGCCGTGACCGTGGCGCCGCCGAGCGACGCGCTCCGCACCTGCAGGGTCGCGATCGGCTCCGGGCCGGGCTCCCGAATCTCGTGCACCCTCATCGCGCGCCCCTGCTCGTGGGCGCCCCCCATCTCGACCCCCATCCGGGCCAGGATGGCGAGCAGCCCGATGCGGTTGCGATTGATCCCGACCTCGCGCAGCTCGATCTCGCTGCCGGGGACGAGCAGGGCCGCCGCCAGGAAGAAGGCGGCCGAGGAGAAGTCGCCGGGGACCGGCACATCACCCGCCTCGAGACGATCGGCCGGGGCGACGATCAGCCGCTCACCCTCCCGGCGGATCGACGCGCCCATCGCCGCCAGCATCCGCTCGGTGTGGTCGCGCGTCACCAGGGTCTCGCGGATCCTCGTCTCGCCCTTCGCCAGCAGGCCGGCGAGCAGCAGGCACGACTTGACCTGCGCGCTCGCGACCGGCATCTCGTAGTCGATCCCGTGGAGACTGGAGCCCCGCACCGTCAGCGGGGGGAGCAGCCCGTCGCGGCAATCGACGTCGGCGCCCATCTGCCGCAACGGATCGGCTATCCGGTCGACCGGCCGCCGCCGGATCGAGTCGTCCCCGTCAAAGGTCCACTCGCCCTCCGCCTGCCCGGCCAGCCATCCAGGCATGATCCGGAGCAGGGTCCCGGCGTTGCCCACGTCGATCTCGGCGGAGCCGGCTCCTCTCAATCCGGCACCCTCGATCTCGACGAAGATCCCGCCGTGGTCGTCGGGGTCTCCCCTCGCGGACCTCCGCCCCGACCGACTCGACGGCGCGCAGCGTCGCGCGGGTGTCCTCCGAGTCGAGATAGCCGGTGATCCTGGTGGGCCCGTCCGCCATCGCGCCGATCAGGGCGGCGCGGTGGGTGATGGACTTGTCCGGCGGCGGCCGCAGCTCCCCGCGCAGCGGTCCAGCGGGCTCGAACCGCACTGCGGTCATTCCGCCCTGGAGACATCGTGGCCGAGATCCCGTACGAGGCGCTCGGCACGCTCCGCCTCCTCGTCGCCTGCGATGTAGAGCGAGATCGCTCCGGACGTCATGTCGGCAGCCGGGTAGAGCGCCATGTCCTCGATGTTGACGCCGGCCCGTCCGAGCTCGAGCGCGACCTCGGCGACGATCCCCGGCCTGTTGGGCACACGGACCCGGAGCTGATGGAGCGGACCGCCCGCGATCTCCGTCTCGATCAACTCGCGGCGGCGCCGGCCGGCCTCCTCGTGCCAGGCGGCGACCGCCTCGCGCTCGCCCGAGCGCATCAGCTCCGCAGCCTCTCTGAGACGGGCGATCGCGGCATCGATCTCGGCGGCTACGGCCTCGCGATTCCCGGCGAAGATGTCGCCCCAGATCGCCGGGTTGGCTCCGGCCACCCTGGTGGCGTCCCGGAAGCTCGGCCCGACCTCCGGCAGGCGCTCGGCCTCCTCGCTGAGCGCCGTCGCCGCCTGCGCGACCAGGACGTTGGCGACCACGTGCGGAAGATGGCTGATCGTCGCCATCAGGCGATCATGCGTCTCGGCCTCGATCGCCTGCGGGCGCGCCCCCAGGTCCGCGATCGCGCGCTGCACGCGGTCGTAGAGCATCCCGCCCGTCGTGGGCGCCGGCGTCAGGTACCAGCGGGCGCCCTCGAAGAGGTCCGCTCGGGCGTTCTCCACGCCCGAGGTCTCCGCTCCGGCGAGTGGATGCCCACCGACGAAGCGGCTGTCCGAGCCGAGGGAGGAGATCAGGTCTCGCTTCACCGAGCCGACGTCGGTGACCGCGCAATCCTCGGCCGCCGCGTCCAGCGCCTCCGCGGCGAGGCCGGGAAGCGCAATCACCGGGGCGGCGCAGAAGACCAGCTCCGTCCCCTCGACCGCCTCCGCGACGGCCTCGTGCGCCGAGTCGATTGCGCCGAGCTCCCCGGCCCGCTCGAGCAGCTCCCGGTCGGGGTCGAATCCGGCCACTTCGGCGTCGAGCCTGGCGCGGGCGGCGAGCCCGATCGACCCACCGATCAGACCCACGCCGAGGACGGCGATCTTCATTGCTCAGGCTTTGCGCCGCTCACGGACAGCAGAGCTCAGACGGTCGAGCGTCAGCACCGTCGTGTCCCAGTCGATGCAGGCGTCGGTGATCGACTGGCCGTAGATCAGGTCGCGATCCGATTCGAGGTCCTGGCGGCCCGCCACCAGGAATGACTCCATCATCACCCCGACGATCGCCTCGTTGCCGGCTGCGATCTGGTCGGCGATCTCGCTGACCACCTGGGGCTGCCGTTCGTGGTCCTTCCCGCTGTTGTCGTGGGAAGCGTCGATCACGAGCCGCTCCCGTAGGCCCGCCTCGCGCAGCCCCTCCAGCGTGCCGGCGACCGTCTCAGGGTCGTAGTTCGGCGCGCCGCGGCCGCCGCGCAGGATCACGTGGCAGTCGGGATTGCCCTCCGTGTAGAGGATCGCCGGCGTCCCGCTGACGTCGACGCCGGCGAAGGCATGCGGCGCGGCGGCGGCGCGCACGGCGTCGATGGCGAGCTTGACGCTGCCGGCTGTGCCGTTCTTGAACCCCACCGGCATCGAGAGGCCCGAGGCCAGCTGCCGGTGGATCTGGCTCTCCGTCGTCCGGGCGCCGATCGCGCCCCAGGCGACGACGTCGGAGATGTACTGCGGCGTGATCGGGTCGAGGAACTCGCAGCCGATCGCCAGGCCTAGGTCCGTCACCTCCAGGAGCAGCCGCCGGGCGGTGTGCAGCCCGACGTTCACGTCGCGGGACCCGTCCAGGTGCGGGTCGTTGATCAGACCCTTCCACCCAGTGGTGGTGCGCGGCTTCTCGAAGTAGACGCGCATCGCGACGCAGAGGTCGTCCCCCAGCTCCTTCGCGCGGGCGCTCAGCCTCTGGGCGTAGTCGACCGCCGCCTCGGGATCATGGACGCTGCAGGGCCCGACGACGACCAGCAGCCGGTCGTCGTCGCGGTCGAGGACCGACTTGACCTCGGCGCGATGGGCGAGGACCGCATCCTCGCGGTCGCGTCCCAGCGACAGGTCCTCGAGCATCTCGGCCGGCGAGACCAGCTCGACGACGCGCTCGATCCGCCGGTCCCGAACGCGGTCGGACTGCTGTCTCGGAAGCTCCTTCATCTCGAAATTCATCCTGCTTTCCCCTTCTTTCTACTGGTATGGCGATGGTCCTTGAGGTGCGGATCAATGGGAGGCGGCGCCCGGCGGGTGAAGCTTCTGCGTCAGCGGCTTGTGGCAGCCGCGGGCCGGACGCCTAGATAAATCGCCAGAAGTAGAAGTAGGCACGCTGAGGAGCCGCGGGGCGGCTCGAGGGCGAGGCGCTGTGCGTGCCGTGCTGCATTGCGGACATTGAAGCAGACCCTCCTCAGCGCGGTGAGGGTTTCAGCCCGCCAGCTCCCGCATCGCATCGAGGAAGCGCTGGTTCTCGGCGCGCGTCCCGTAGGTGACCCGCAGGCATCCCGGGCCGCCGAGCGCAGCGCCGGGCCTGACCGCGACCCCCGCCTTCGTCAGGTGCTCGACGACCTCGCCCTCGTCGCGATCGCCGAGCTCGATCCAGGCGAAGTTGGTCTGCGACTCGGCCGTCGCGTACCCGAGCTCATGCAGTGATTCCTCGACCAAGACTCGCTCGATCAGGTTCTTCTCGACACGGAGGGCGACGTCGTCTTGGTGGCGAATGGCCTCGCTCGCGGCGGTCTGCGCGAGCGTGTTGACGCTGAACGGCTGGCGCACGGCGTCGACCGCCGCCCGGAACTGCGGTGAGCAGAGCGCGTAGCCGACCCGCAGCCCGGCCAGCCCGTGGCACTTGCTGAACGTGCGCAGCAGGACGACGTTCGGGTGCTGGGCGAGCAGGTCGAGTGTTGCATCCGGGTCATCGTTGGTCTGGTACTCGATGTAGGCCTCGTCCACGATGATCGTGGTCCGCGAGGGCACGCTCTCCACGAAGGACCTGATTCGCTCGAGCGGCAGATGGGTCCCCGTCGGGTTGTTCGGGTTGCAGACGATCAGCAGCTGGGTCGCCGCGGTGACCTCCTCGAGCATCGCGTCGAGGTCGTGGACGTAGCCGTTCGTGAGCGGCACCCGGATCTCCCTGGCACCCGAGAGCGCCGGCAGGTGCGGATAGATCGAGAACGAGGGCCAGGCGTAGAGGATCTCGTCGCCGGGCTCGCAGAGCGCCATGGCGGCGGCGAGCAGGATCTCGCAGGAGCCGTTGGAGACGGCGATCCGGGCGGGGTCGGTCTCGTGGTGATCCGCGATCGCCCTGCGGAGGACACGCGCCTCTGGGTCCGGGTATCTGTTGATGTCCGCGGCCCCCCGCGTGATCGCCTCGATCACGTCAGGGTGCGGCGGGAAGGGCGACTCGTTCGAGGCCAGCTTGACCGCATCGGCGGTCTCGGCCTGGGCCTTGGCGTCATCGAGCGACGTCCCCGGCTCGTAGTGCGGGATCCGCGACAGCTTCTCGGCAAAGGTGACGGTCATCTGCGGCTCCTATTGTTGCGGGCGCCCCGCGTCACCGGCGGTTCTCCGGTACCTGACCGCTCTCGCGCCGCTGCGGCCGTGAATCTTCTCGGCGCCGTCGGCCCGCCAGCCCTGGCGCTCGTAGAAGGCGATCGCGCGGTGGTTCCCCGCGAAGGTCCAGAGAACCACCTCGCTGTAGGGCAGACCCGCCAGGCGCTCGGCGGCGGCCTCCATCAGCGCCGTGCCGGCCCCCGATCGCCACCGATCGGGATCCACGTAGATCGCCACCAGCTCGGCCACGTCCGGACCGAGGTCCGACTCACGCCCCGGAGCGGCGACGAAGCAGTAGCCCGCGAAGACGCCGTCGATCTGCGCGACGAAGGTGAAGGCGTCATCGACCGGACGGCGCAGCCCGACTCCGACCTCGTGTCGCCAGCGGTCGATCGGCAGGTCCGCGAGCTTCTCGGGCGCGACGATGTCGCGGTAGGCAGTCCGCCAGCCCGCGACGGTCACCGAGACGATCGCCTCGGTGTCGGCCGGCGTCGCCTCCCGTACCCGGACCGCTACTGCGCCGCCCTCAGGTCGGAGCGCAGATCCTGAGCTTCGCCGAGGTACGCATGCGCCGGGCTGTGATCGGCGGGTGCGTAGTAGTGCACAAGAACGCGAATCACGGACGGCATCGCCCCCGGGACGTCGATCTCCCTCGCGCAGAGCAGCGGGACCGTCTCGAGGCCGACCTTCCGTGCCGCGACCGCCGGGAACTCGGCGTTCAGGTCGTGGGTCGAGGTGAAGATGCAGCTCACCATCCGCTCGGGCGTCAGCTCGTTGCGGCTGATCAGCTCGCGCATCAGCTCCTCGGTGGCATCGATGATCGTTTCGGGGTTGTTGCTGCGGGCCTTGGTCGCGCCACGTACCGCCCAGAGTCGTAGGTCGTCGCTCATGGCGCGGAATCTTCCCAGAGCGCGGCGACCTCTCCCTCCTCGAGCAGGCGCGCGTCGCCGCGGCGGAGCCCTCCGAGCTCGAGCGACCCGATCCTGATCCGGGTGAGCGCCTCGACCTCGTTGCCGACGGCCTCGGCCATCCGACGCACCTGGCGCTTGCGCCCCTCGCTGATCGTGACCTCCAGCTCGCGCTCCCCGAGTTTCTGGATCTGGGCGGCAGAGGTGGTCCCGTCCTCCAGCCGCACCCCGCCGCGCAACCTCTCGAGATCGCGATCGGAGGGAGGCCGGGCGAGGCGGACGCGATAGGTCTTCGGCACTCCGTAGCGGGGATGGGTCAGGCGGTTCGCCAGCTCGCCGTCGTTGGTGAGCAGGATCAGCCCGGTGGTGTCCGCATCGAGTCGGCCGACCGGGTAGAGCCTCTGCTCCGAGTCGACCAATTCCGTGATCGCCGGTCGCCTGCCCGGCTCACGAGCGGTCGAGACCACCCCGGCCGGCTTGTTGACCGCCCAGACCTCGCGCGTTTCGGGCGTCACCGAGGCGCCGTCGACCTCCACCCCGGAGCCCTCGTTCACGTCCCGCGCCGGATCGGTGACGATCTCGCCGCCGACGCGGACCCTGCCGGCGGTGATCAGCTCCTCGGCCGCGCGACGCGACGCGACACCGGCATGGGCGAGGTATTTGCCGAGCCTCACCCATCCATTCTGGCCGGGCCGCTCAGCAGGCGCCGAGCTTGGTGAGGTCAGCGCGGTAGATGTTCATGTCGGCCCGATTCCAATCCTGGTGCGTCTGGCCCTGGAAGCGCGGGTCGAGCTCCTTGTAGAACGGCGAGGAGAGGCTCTCGTTGTGCCCGATGACCTGCGAGACCGGGATGCCGAACCGGCAACGCAGCCACTGCGTGAACTGGAGCGAGCCGTTGAGCTGAGCCGGTCGATTGAGGATGTCCTGGTCGGAGAAACCGACGTGCTCGATCCCGATCGCGGTGTAGTTAAGGCCAACGACGTGGCGGCAGCGGATCGTCGGCGGCACGAACTTGTAGACGGCGCCCGAGGCAGCTACGGCGTAATGCGAACAGACGCCGGGGAGCTCGTGGAACTCGACGTCCGGGGTGTCAGGCCTGAAGGTGTTGTAGATCGCGCCGATGCTGCCCGCTGCGGCGTAGTGCTCGACGATCAGTTGGGGATTGTTGAGCCGCCACTTGTACTGCCCATAGTGGTGCTTCGAGTAGGCCGCCATCTCCCGCTTGCGCTTCTTCGGGTACGGGATCAGCATCTTGTGGATCGGGGGCTTTGCCGCCGCCGACTTCGTTGCGGCCGGAGGTGCAGCTCCCGCGCCCGATGCAGCGCCCGTGCCGACCACGGCGGCGATCGCCACCAGCGCGACGATCAGGCGGCTCACCTCAGCGGCCCTCCGCCAGCAGGAGCGCGGCATGCGCGTGTCGCCTGGCGGTGTGCTGGCTGACCGCTCCGGGCGGCAGCTCGACCACGAAGGCGCTGCTGCCCGGGAACGTGTGGTTCTCCCACTTGATCGCTGTTCCGCGGTCGGCGCTGCCCATGCAGCTGGTCGCCATGCGAACCAGCTTCGCGTAGTGGGCGGCGATCGCGGGTCTCCCGCGACAGGCGAGAACGGCGCCCCACGGCTGGTGGTACCAAATTGAGAGAGTGGGATGAATCCGCTCCGCGAAGCTCATCACGGCTTGGGTCTCCGGCTCCGAGGCTGGGTGCGGCCCCGGGTAATAGCCGCTCGACTGTGCGACGTGGTCTCGCCATCGGTAGGGGAAGTTGCGATTCAGGTCCACCCCGTGCACGTTCTTGCGCGTGTGTGCCCTCAACCCATCTGGGTTAACCGTAGGGATCAGCCAGAGTTGCGCGCCCTCCACGCTGGGCGCTCTGCGTCGCAGGGCGCGGATGATCCGCAGCCCGGCGCGCTCGTCGCCGTGAATCACACCGACGACCAGCACGATGCGATCGGAGGTGGCATCGCCGTAGCGCGTCGCGACGATCGGCCTCCCTTGGACCGAGCGCCCGACGACCTCGTTCACCGGCGCAGTGTCGTCATAGTCCGCTCGCGCGGACGCAATGGTCCCCACCCCAGGCCACCGGGAAGGTCCTGCGACGAGCGCCAGGGCGATCGCCGACAAGGCGGCCGCCGCGACACCGGCGAGGCACGCCCGCCTCATTCGAGCCTCTGCTCACCCGCCTTCAGCAGGCGCTCGCGCAACTCGCGCTCGTCCTCCGGGGTCGGATCGAACTGCGCCGGGTCCGGCAGTGCATCAAGGCCCGAGAGGCCGAAGAGCTTCTCGAAGAGCGAGGTGGTGCCGTAGGTGACCGCCCCGAACTGGGTGCGGCCGCGCTCCTCGATCATGCCGCGCTCGGTCAGGCTGGCCACGGCCGAGTCCGAGGAGACTCCCCGGATGCGGGCGACCTCGGGGCGGGAGACGGGCTGCAGGTAGGCGACGATCGCGAGAACCTCGGCCTGAGCCTGGGTGAGCGGTGGCGTGCGGGGCTTGGCGAGCAGGCGCCGGGCCGCGTCCTCCGCGTCGGGGGTGGCTGCGAGGGCATAGCCGCCGGCCACGCGCCGCAGCCGAACCCCTCGGCCGTCGGCTTCGAACTCGCGCTCGAGCTCATCGAGGACCCCTGCGACCGACTCCTCCTCCACCTCGATCGCCACTGCCAGCTCGGCCGCCGAGACGGGGTCGGGCGAGAGGAAGAGCAGCGCCTCGACCGTCGCACTCAGCCCGTCGGTGCTCATTGGGCGTGCACCTCGATTCGACCGAAGGTCTCCGTCTGCGTCCAGGTGGCTTCACCGCGCCGGTAGAGCTCGAGCAGGGCGAACAGGGTCACCGCCTGCGTGAAGCGATCCTCGCCGCCGAACGCCTCGTCGAAGTCGAGGGTCTTGCGATTCCGCAGCAGGTCCCGGATCACGCCGAGACGACGCTGCAGGGTGACGGTGGTGCGGATGTGTCGCGTGTCGGGAGGTGGCGGGATCGTCAGCAGGTCGCCCAGAGCCACGCCGACACGCTCGGGCTCGTAGACCTTGGTGGCGGCGTCCAGTGCCGCGCGGCGCAGCTCCGCCGGTAGCGGCGCCGAGCGGTACATGACCCCGCCCTCGCGCTCCAGCCGCTCGGAGAGCATCTGCGCCGCCCGGCTGTAGCGGCGGTACTCCAGCATCCGGGCGAGCAGCTCGTCGGCGGCCTCCTGGGGCCCGAGCTCCTCGTCGTCCCCCTCGCTCGGCAGCAGCAGGCGCGACTTGAGCTCGCAGAGCGCAGCGATCAGGACGAGGAACTCCGTGACCGCCTCGAGGTCCAGATCGACCTCCTCGGCCTCCCCCATACGATCGATGTAGGCGACCACGATCTCGCCGAGCGGCACCTCGGCGAGTGAGATCTCCTCGCGGAGCAGTACCGCGAGCAGCAGGTCGAAGGGCCCCTGGAAGACGTCGAGGTCCAGATCGAGCTCGGAGACCGAGGTCACGCGCCCACGATAGAGGGAGGCCCGGCTAGCCGGACGGGGCTACTTCTTCTTGCACTTCTTCGACGCCGCCGCCTTGCCCTTCTTCTTGCACTTCTTCCGCTTCGGGGCGGCCGGCATGGGCGTCGGCGCCGGGATGCTCGCGGCCGGCGTCACCTCGTTGTAGGTGAAGGAGGAGGAGCAGGCCGAGACGTTTCCGGCGAGGTCCGTATAGCTCGCGACCAGCGACGTCGTCGAGTTGTCGGCGACGGTGACGATCAGCCCGGTGCCGGCGAAGACGGCCTGCGGCCCGGACGCCAGCGGTACGCCCAGCGGGCACGACCCCGCCGCGTATATGCGGACTGTCGAGTTCGCCTCGGCCGTCCCGATCACGGACGGGCTGTTCTCGTCGGCACCCGAGGCCGGGCTGGTCGACGTGATCGCCGGCGTCAGCGCGATGCCGTCGTGGATGTAGGTGAAGTTGCCCGAGCATGCCGACGGAAGGCCGTCGGCGCTCAGGGCCCGCGCCGAGAGCGTGTCGGGCTGGTTCGGCAGGACCGTGACCGTGATCCCGGTGCTCTTGAAGTGATCGATGCTCGTATCGGCTGCCGGGCTGCCGGTGCAGCCGGGCCGCGAGTAGACCTGGAGAGCGGTGCTGTCGGCACTCGCCGTCCCCTTCACGGCCGGATTGAGCGAATTCCCCGGCGAGTCGGGATCAGTGTCGGTGATCGCCGGCGAGGACGACGGGGGCTGCCCCTCCCAGGATCCGACGTCGCAGAGGCCACCGGCCGCGGTCGGCCGCGGCTCGGCACGCTGGTCCGTGGTCAGGTCGACCGTCACGGGGGTGCCGCCGGGAACCTCCGTGTAGTGGCAGTAGTCCGTCGGCGAGTTGGGCACCACATCCAGGGCCGGGCTGGCGAGCGCGAGTTTGCGGGTGAGCGCCTCCCCTCCGTTGACCGCCAGCGGGCCGAGCAAGGCGTCCTTGCCGGTCTGGTCCCCAGTCCCGCCGAGCCCGCAGGTGTCCGCACTCTCCAGGCTGTAGCCGAGGCTCTGCGCCACGAACGTCCCGTCCGCGCCGGCCCCCGGGACCTCCGCGCAGTTCGCCGCGGAGCCGTTCGCCAGGTTCGAGGAGAGGATCGTCCCCTCGAGGTAGACGAGATCGGTGTCGGAGTCGGTCTGGATCCCGCCGGCGCCTCCAGCGAGGGTCGTCGAGTTGTCCGCGATGGTGGAGAACTGCGAATGGAACTCGGGGTTGATCAAACCCATGGCCACCGCGCCGCCGCCGCCGCCGGCAGTGTTGCCGCTCAGGGTGCTGTTGAGGAGGTCGAGCCGTGTGGGGCTCTCGGCGTAGATCGCCCCGCCCGCTTCGGTCGAGCCGTTCCCACTCAACGTACTCCCGTCGACCTCCACCGAGTTCGATCCGGTGGGATCCGGAGAAGCGGTCTGCACGAACAGCCCACCGCCCTCGCCTCCGGCCGTGTTGCCGTCGAGCTCCCCGTCGATGACCTGGACCTGATGGCCCTGGCCGTTCGTGCCGCCCTTGAACACGAGTCCTCCGCCATCCCCGGTCGCGTGGCTGTCCTGGATGGTGGAGCGGTTGAACGTGACGGTGCCGTTCGTGTCCTGCATCCGGACTCCCCCGCCGTCGCCCGTGACGCTGCCGTTCTCGATGGTCACGTCGTTGATCGCGACGTCGATCCCCGTGGTCGGACCGTCGCTCTGGACGTCGATCCCACGGTCGACGCCGTTCGCATCGATGATCGTGTCCGTCCCCGGGTTCGTCCCGTCGCCGGCGCCCTGGAAGGTGACGTCCTGCTGGCTGCCGTCCGCGACCACGTCCAGCACGTCGAGGTCGCCGGAGGCGTTCAGGTCGTCACCGGCTGCGCCGGTAAGCGTGTAGTTGCCATGTGGGAGCGCGATCGTGTCCGGACCGGACCCCGCAACGCAATCGCCGCTCGGGGAGTCGTCCGTCGCTGCCGCATCGACTGCCTCGCGCAGTGAGCAGAGCCCGTCACCGTCGGTGGCCAGGTCGCTGGTGGTCTCGACGGCGATCGTCGCCGCCGTGGCGGCGGCCGGCGCGATCAGGCAGACGGCGGCCAGGGCGAGGGCCACCGCCCATACCGAGCGCGGCAGCGAGCGAGCGTCCCGCCGATCCATGCCGGCGTTTCTAACAGCGGAACCGGCCCCTCACATCGGGACTATTCGCGCCTGGACAAACCTACGTAGGCCCGATGCCGATGGCCGAGCGAACCTCGGCGAGCGTCGGAGAGGCCAGGGCCCGGGCCTTCTCCGCGCCCGCCTCGAGCGCCCGCTCGAGCGCGGCCTCGTCGGGGCGGAGCTCCCCGTAGCGCTCGCGGACGGGCGCGAGGAAGTCGACCACCGCCTCGGCCACTGCCCCCTTGAAGTCGCCGTATCCGGAGCCCTCGAACTCGCGCTCGACCTCCTCCTCGCTCGAGCCGCGGGCGACCGCGAGGATCTGGATCAGGTTCGCGATTCCCTCCTTGCCCTCCCCCCGCTTCACCTCGGAGCCGGAGTCGGTGACCGCACTCTTGATCTTCTTGGTGACCGTCTTCGGATCGTCCAGCACCAGCACCGTGCCGGATTCGCTGCCTCCGGTCGTCGACATCTTGCTGGTCGGCTCCTGGAGGTCCATGATCCGGGCTCCGACCTCCGGGACCCGAAGTTCGGGCTCGACCAGGATCGGCCCGAAGCGCTCGTTGAAGCGGCGGGCGATCTCGCGCATCAGCTCGACGTGCTGCCGCTGGTCCTCGCCTACAGGGACCTCCTGAGCCTTGTAGGCGAGCACATCCGCGGCCTGCAGCACCGGATAGAAGAAGAGACCGGCGGAGGCCAGCTCCCGCTGCTTCGCCGACTTCTCCTTGAACTGGGTCATGCGGTTGAGGTCGCCGTGGGCGGTGAGCGCGGCCAGGTACCAGGTGAGCTCGGTGTGCTCGCGTACGTCTGACTGCCGGAAGAGAATCGAGCGCTCAGGGTCGAGGCCGGCGGCGAGCAGGATCGCGGTCGTGTCGTAGACGCTCTCGCGCAGCGACGCCGGGTCCCACGGCACCGTAAGCGCGTGCAGGTCGACGATGCAATAGATCGCCGGGTCGCCCCGGTCCTGGCCCTCGACGTACTGCCGGATCGCCCCGATGTAGTTGCCGAGGTGCTTTTGGCCGGTCGGCTGGATGCCGCTGAAGATGCGCACGGGCGCGGACTATAGGAACGTCACTCGTCGACCCACGGTCCGACTCCGCCGATCCTCTCCGGGGTGGTGCGGATGACGTAGCCGGGCGGCGGGTCGTCCATCGGCGGGAACTTGACATCGGACCCGAGATAGACCTTCGCCAGCTCCTGAAGCAGCTCGGGCGCGCCGCCCTCCTGGACCGTGGCCAGGCCGCGGACCACCAGGTATTCCCGGAGCCCGTGCTCGCTGAGCCCTGCGCCCTCGATCGAGATCGCCACTCGCGGATCCCGCTCCACGTTCTTCACCTTCCGGTTCCGGGGCAGGTGCCCGCTCACGATCTCTTCGCCGTCGACACCCACCCAGACGCAGCTCACCTGCGGGCTGCCGTCGGGATTCAGCGTGACTAAGTGTGCGAGCCGGGAGGACTCGAGCAGCACCCGCGCATCGGGCCCAAGATTCGCCATTGCGGCAGCCTACGCGGGCTGGGCCGCAGGTTCCTGCTCGGGCTCGGCCTCGCCCGCCCCGTCGAGGTGGTCGGGGCAATGCGCACACTCCCCGGCGGCGGCGGCGCGCGGCGCGTCGTATTCCTCCTCCCGCTTGGGGTTTCGAAGGCCAATGCCCGCAACCACGCCCCCGGCGATCATCAGCGTGCCGGCGACCATCATCGCCAGGTGAAAGCCGTCCTGCGCACCCGCCACGGACGCGCTCCGCACCTCGCTCGCCTGCTGCGGCGGCAGCCCACCGGTCGAGGGGGTCTGCAGCGGGTTGTCCTTCGCCTTGCTGATCGCCTGCTCGGCCTGCGGCGAAAGGTTGGCAGCGGCGACCTTGCTGTCGACCGTCGAGCTGAACCGGCCTGCGACGAGGGCACCGAAGATGGCTATGGCGAGCACGCCGGCGATCCTCGAGACCGCGTTGTTGATTCCGGATGCGACCCCGACTCGGTTCTCTGCCACCGAGTTCAACGCCGTCGCGGTCAGCGGCGCAACGGTCGCCGACAGGCCGAGTCCGAAGACGATCACCCCAGGGAGCACGTCGGTCACGTAGCTCGGGTTCGCATCGACGCGGGTCAGCAGCAACAGGCCGATTCCTCCGATGATCGGCCCGACAGCCATTGGCACACGTGGGCCGGTGCTGGTTGCGATCCGCCCGAACACCGGCGACAGGACGAACAGGACCAATGAGATCGGTGTGGTCGCCAGACCCGCCTCCAGCGGGGTGTAGCCGACGGTTTGCTGGAGGAACAGGGTGACGAAGAAGAAGGCGCCGATCAGGCCGGAGTAGACGATCAGCGTCTCAAGGTTGGTGAAGGCGAAATTCCGGACCCGGAAGAGCCCGAGGTCGAGCATCGAATGCCGATAACGCGACTCCCAGACCAGGAAGCTCGTGAATAGGACGAGTCCCGCGATCAGCGGGATCGCCACGAGCGGATCGCTCCAGCCGTGCGTGGGCTGCTCGATGAACCCGAAGACGACACCGCCGAGGCCCAGCGCCGACATCAGGATCCCGAGCCAATCGATCGCGCGATCGGCCTCGGGATCCAGGCTCTCCTGGAGGTGCGTGCGGGTGAGCCAGACGGTGAAGACCACCAGTGGCAGGTTGACCCAGAAGATCGCCCGCCAGGAGACCGCCGAGACCAACGCCCCGCCGCCGGCCGGACCAATCACCGTCGCGATCCCGGTCCAGGCGGTCCAGGTGCCCACCGCCTTGCCGCGCTCAGCCCCCTCGAAGGTCGCGGCGATGATCGCCAGCGAGCCGGGTACCAGCAGCGCGCCCGTGAAGCCCTGGAGGGCGCGGGCGGCGATCAGGAAGCCACTCGAGGGAGCGATCGCGCACAGCAGGGAGGTGATCCCGAATCCGATCAGGCCGATCGTGAAGATGAGCTTGCGCCCGAATTGGTCGCCGAGCGCCCCACCGACGAGCAGCAGGGAGACCGTCGCCAGCGCGTATGCCTCCACGACCCACTGCTGATCTGCCAGGCCTGCGTTCAGGTTGTCCGAGATCGCCGGCAGCGCAACGTTAACGACCGTGGCATCCAGGAACACGATCGTGGAGCCCAGGATCGTCGCGATGATCGTAAAGCGCTTGCGGCGCTCGTCGGACAAGGACATCGAGTCTACGTGGGCGCGGCTCTCCGGCTTTCGACGCGGCACTTGCGCGAGGCGATCCCCGAAGCGGGAGACTGCGCCGGGTTCGATGCGGGGACGGGTGACCTTCATCGCTTTGGCGTGCGTGGCCCTGGTGGCCGCGCCCGTCGGCAGCGCCGGCGCCCGTCGAGGCGGCGGCCCTCGCGCGCGGGATGCATGGCAAGCCCGACCCTGCCGACCGGGTGCAGCCTATGGCGGCGCGCCCTTCGTCACCCACGGCCCCGGGGCCGTAAGCGAATTGCGATCGGCTTCGACGACGGCCCGAGCGACTACACGCCCCAGGTCCTCCGCGTGCTCCGGCGCTTCGACTCGCACGCCACCTTCTTCGAGATCGGCCAGGAGACGGCGGGCAGAATCTCGACGATGAGGAAGATCCTGGCCCAGGGCAACGAGATCGGCAACCACTCGCTCCACCACGAGATGGATCCCTCCTCGGCATCGCTGCACGAGACCAACCGCCTGATCCGCAGCGCGACCGGATTCCGGCCCTGCGATTTCCGCCCGCCCGATGGCGAGGTCAGCAACGGCCTGATCCAGCGCGCCCACGCCCTACGGATGACCACCGTCAACTGGGAGGTCGATCCGAGGGACTGGGCCAGCCCCGGGGTCGGGGCGATCACCTCGAACGTGATCCACAATGCCCACAACGGCTCGATCGTGGTCATGCACGACGGGGGCGGCAACCGCAGCGAGACGGTGGCGGCCCTGCCTGCGATCCTCTCCCACTTCCGCCACCGGGGCTACAGCTTCGTCACCGTGGCCGAGCTGCTCGGCCACGAGTTCATCTACCCCAAGACCCCCTAGGGCGCGGGCGGCTCACGCAACTGGTGCGCCGGCGTGAAGAAGTTCCGGCGCGCCAGCGTGATCGAAATCAGGGCAGCGATGGAGACCGCGCCGAGCAGCACGTAGAGCAGGATCAGCTGGAGGCGCACTGCATCGGTCGGCTGGGCACCGGCGAGCAGCATCCCGACCATCGTCCCCGGGAAGAAGATCAGCCCGGTCGTCTTGGTCGAATCGATCAGCGTGATCATCCCCGACCGCAGGCTGCGCCGGACTAGCGGGGTCACCGCCTGTGAGGAAGTCGCGCCGAGCGCAAGTGTTGCCTCGATCTTCCGGGCGTGCTCGTGGACGTCCTCACCGAGGCGGTTGAGCGCCACGGCTGCCGAGGTCATCGAGTTGCCGATCACCATCCCGCCGACCGGGACCAGGTAGCGCGGCGTGGCGGGGAAGATGCCGAGCGCCACCACCAGGCCGAGCGTGGCGGCGGCGGCGACCGCGAGGGAGACGAGCAGCGGCCAGAAGGAGTTGGGCACCTGGCGGGCTCGGTGGCGGGCGGTGAAGGCACCGAACACCACCATCACAGTGATCAGGGCGAGGACGAGCAACGCGGAGTCCTGGTCGAAGATCACCGTGATCACGAACCCAATCGCCGTCAGCTGGACGAAGGAGCGCACCACCGCGATCCCAATGTCCTCCTCGAGGCCGGCCTGCCAGGAACGTGAGGCGATTGCCGCGATCGCGACCAGGGCAAGAGCGGCGGCGACCTCTCCGACAGTCACGTGGATGGACGAGGCGGCGAGGATCACGTTGCGTCCTCGGCCAGCGCGATGACAGGATCGACTTGCTCCCCCAGCACGTCGGCCGCGGGACCCTGGGCCGTGACTCGGCCCTCCTCGATCCTGACGACGTAATCCGCGAGCCGCCTCGCCTGGGCGAGGTCGTGGGTCACGACGACCGTCGAGATCGCCATCCGTGCCCGAAGGCCCCTCAGCGTCGCCTCGACCGCGTCCCGGGCCGCCTGGTCGAGCGCCGAGGTCGGCTCGTCGAGAAGCAGAACCCGCGGCTCCAGAGCGAGCGCGCGCGCCAGCATCACCCGTTGTTGCTCGCCGACCGAGAGTTTGGCCGCATCCCGGGTCTCGAAGCCCGGGTCGAGCCCGGCCAGCTCCAGGCAGCGGCGCGCATCGAAGCTGTGACCCGCCAGCCGCGGCCCGTAGGCGATGTTGTCGTGCACCGTGCCGTCGACCAGCGCCGGGAGCTGCGGCACCAGGCTCACCTCCCGGCGCAGCGCGAGCGGGTCGCGCTCGCGAACGTCGGTCCCCTCGTAGATGACCTGGCCGTCGTCGGGATCGGCGAGCCGATCGAGCAGTCGCAGCATGGTCGACTTGCCGCTCCCCGAGGGACCCACCACCGAGCTCGCGCCGACCGGGAGCCGGACGTTGACGTCGCGGAGCACGACCTTCCCCGATCGCGAGTAGCTGACGTCCTCCAGCTCGAAGAGCACTCTCCGATTATCCGACGGTCCGTGAAGAGGGTCCGCATAATCGGTGGCGTGCCCAGGCCGAAGACGAAACCGGTCCTCGGGCGGGCGCCCAAGGAGCGGCTGCCGAGACAGATCGACCCGATGCTGGCGAAGCCGGGAGAGGTTCCCGAGTCGGACTCCGACGAGTGGGCCTACGAGATCAAGTGGGACGGGGTGCGCGTCCTCGGGTACGCAAACCACGGCAAGTGGCGGATGCTGAGCCGGCGACAGGAGGAGGTCACAGCCCGCTATCCGGAGCTCGAGGGGATCGCGGAGGCAATCGGAGACCGCGCCGCGATCCTCGACGGCGAAGTGGTGGCGCTCGACAAGGACGGGCGCCCGCGCTTTCAGCTGATCCAGAGCCGAATGGGCCTCGCGTCAGCGGCTGCGGTCAAGGCGCGCATGAAGGAGCAGCCGGTCGACTACGTGATCTTCGACCTGCTCCACCTGGACGGCCGTCGCGTTCGCGAGCTGCCCTACATCCAGCGGCGCGAGCTGCTCGAGGGCCTCGGCCTGGATGCGCCACGCTGGAGGACGCCCCGGTACCGCCTCGACGGCGGCGCCGACCTGCTGGAGGCTGCCCGCCGCCAGGGCCTCGAGGGCATCGTCTCCAAACGCACACAGAGCCCGTACCGGCCCGGCAAGCGGACCGGAGAGTGGATCAAGACGCGGCTCTGGCGCCGCCAGGAGTTCGTGATCGGCGGGTACATTCCCGGCGAAGGCAGCCGGGCCAAACGAGTCGGCTCGGTGCTGGTCGGCTACTACGACAGGCGGGCCTCCGAGCTCCGCGAGGGAAAGGCGCAGACGCTCCATTTCGCCGGCGGCGTCGGCTCGGGGCTGAAGGAGAGCGATCTCGACTTCCTGACCCGCGAGCTGCACAAACGCGAGCGCCCCGACAGCCCCTTCGACCTGGGAGCGCCCGCGGGGCCGAAGGCCCGCTTCGCGGTCTGGTGCGAGCCGGAGCTGGTCTGCGAGGTCTCGTGGACGGAGTGGACCAACGAGGGCACGCTGCGCCAGCCGGCGTTCAAGGGAATGCGCGATGACAAGGATCCGCGAGAGGTCGTCAAGGAGTTCTGAGAAGAGCACCGATGAGTTTTCGCCGCCCGGGCGGTCAAACCGGGCATGAGACGCAAGCGAGCGCCCGCTTGGGCGCGCCTGCCCAGGGGTAACCTCAGTGATGTCGAAGGAATCGGATCGAGGTGATTGAGCATGGCTAGGGCGATATGGAGCGGATCGATCAGCTTCGGGCTGCTCAACGTGCCCGTGAAGCTCTACAGCGCGGTCTCCAAGCAGACCGTGCGCTTTCGCGAGCTTCGCGAGGGCGACGGCTCGCGGGTGAAGCACAAGCGCGTGGCCGAGTCCGACGGCAAGGAGGTCCCCTACGAGAAGATCGTCAAGGGCTACGAGTACGCCCCCGATCAGTACGTGGTCCTGAGCCGCGACGAGCTCTCCGAGCTCGAGCCGCAGCGAAGCCGCGCGATCGAGATCCAAGACTTCGTCGACCTCGACGACATCGACCCGATCTACTTCGAGCAGCCGTACTACCTCGGGCCCGACAAGGGCGCGGAACGGGCCTACGCCCTGCTCGTGCAGGCGCTGAGGGAATCGCGCAAGGTCGCGATCGCCCGCTTCGTCCTCCGCAACAAGGAGCACCTGGCCGCGATCAGGCCGATGGATGACGTACTCACGCTGACCACGATGCGCTTCCACGACGAGGTCAGCTCCCCGCAGGACCTCGACGGCGAGGTCTTCGAGGAGGCGAAGCCCAAGAAGCCCGAGAAACGCGAGCTCGAGATGGCCAAGCAGCTGATCGACTCACTGACCAGCGACTTCGACCCGGACAAGTACAGGGACGAGTACCGCGAGGAGCTGCTCGACCTGCTGGAGAGGAAGGCCGCCGGCAAGGACGTCGTCAGCGCGCCGACCGAGGAGCCCGAGCCGACCAAGGCCCCGGACCTGATGGCCGCACTCGAGGAGAGCCTCGCCGCGGTCAAGGGCGAGGAGGCCGCTGCCGACGGCAAGGCATCGAAGGCAAAGCCGAAGAGCAAGGCCAAGGCGAAGTCGAAGAGCTCCTCCAGCAACGGCCGCCGCAAGAGCAGTACCTCTCGCAAGAAGGCCAAGGCCTAGCGGCCGAGGTTGCCCGCGAAGGCCAAGAAGCGCGACCAACAGGTGGTGGTCGGCAACCGCCGGCTCAAGCTGACCAACCTCGACAAGGTCCTCTACCCGAAGGCGAAGACCACCAAGGCGGAGGTGATCGACTACTACGCGCGGGTGGCCGACCTGATCCTGCCCCACCTCAAGGGCCGCCCACTGACGCTCCGTCGCTTCCCCGAGGGAGTCGGCAAGCCCCAGACCTCCTTCTTCGAGAAGAACTGCCCGAAGCACCGCCCCGAGTGGGTGAAGACGACGCCGATCTACGTCGACCGGCGCGCCGGCGAGATCGACTTCTGTCTCTGTGAGAACCGTCCGACGCTGATCTGGATGGCGCAGCTCGCCGCCCTCGAGCTCCACCCCTCGCTGTCGAAGGCGAGGCGAATGGAGCAGCCCACCCTGCTCGCCTTCGACCTAGATCCCGGCGCGCCGGCGGGGCTGGTCGAGTGCTGCAAGATCGCCCTCCGGGTCCGGGACCTTTTCGGGGCGTTCGGGCTCGAGGGGTTCCCCAAGGTCTCGGGCGGCAAGGGGCTCCAGGTCTACTTCCCGCTCAACACCAAGGTGACGTACGAGCAGACCAGCCCGTTCGCCAAGGCCGTCGCGCAGCTGCTCGAACAGCAGACGCCGAAGGAGGTCGTCTCAAAGATGGCCAAGGTGGACCGGCGGGGCAGGGTGTTCGTCGACTGGAGCCAGAACCACCAGAAGAAGACGACGATCGCCGTCTACTCACTGCGGGCGCGCGAGCGACCGACCGCTTCGATCCCCCTGCACTGGCGCGAGGTCGAGCGCACCGCGAAGAGAGGCAACCCGGAGAAGCTGCGCTTCGAGATCTCCGACGCGATCAGGCGGGTCGAGAAGGAGGGCGACCTCTTCGAGCCGGTCCTCTCGACGAAGCAGAAGCTGCCGGACATCGGCGAGCTCGAGGCGGGCTAGGCGACAAACGCCGGCACGGCCCTCCGAGAAGGGCTAGAGCGGCTGGCGGACGACCGGGTTTCGGTTGGCCGCCACCTCGTCGAGGCGACGCACCGGGGTCGTGTAGGGCGCACCCTGAGCGACCCCGGGGTCCTCGGCGGCCTCCGCCAGGATCGCCTCGATCGCCTCGGCGAAGGCATCGAGCGTCTCCCGGGTCTCGGTCTCGGTCGGCTCCACCATCAGGGCCTCGTCGACGAGGAGCGGGAAGTAGACCGTTGGCGGGTGCATGCCGAAATCGAGCAGGCGCTTGGCGATGTCGAGCGTCTTGATGCCGAGATCCTTCTTCGCCGGGGCACCGGAGAGGACAAACTCGTGCATCGGGCGCCGGTCGAAGGCGATGGGCACGTAGGTGGCGGCCTGCCCCTCTCGCAGCCTGGCGAGCAGGTAGTTGGCGTTGAGCACGGCCGTCTCCGATGCCTCCTGCAGCCCGTCCCCGCCCAGGCTGAGGATGTAGGCGTAGGAACGCACGAAGACCCCGAAGTTGCCCTGGAAGCCGCGCAGCCGGCCGATCGACTTGGGCCGGTCGTAGTCCAGGTCAAAGGTGGGCTCTCCACCGTTCTGGGGCTCGCGGCGAACCACCTGCGGCCGTGGAAGGAAGGGCTCGATCCGGTCGCTCGCCGCGATCGGCCCCGCTCCCGGGCCGCCGCCGCCGTGAGGCTGCGAGAACGACTTGTGGAGGTTGACGTGGACGATGTCGAAGCCCATGTCCCCTGGCCTGGAGTGGCCCATGATCGCGTTCAGATTGGCGCCGTCGTAGTAGAGGGTGCCGCCGGCGTCGTGCACGATCGAGGCGATCTCCTCGATGTTCTGGTCGAACAGGCCGAGGGTGTTCGGGTTGGTGAGCATCAGGCAGGCGGTGTCGTCCCCGACCTTCGAGCGCAGATCGTCGATGGCGATCCCGCCGCGCTCGTCGGATTCGAGCTTGACCACCTCGTAGCCGGCCATCGTCACCGTCGCCGGGTTGGTGCCGTGGGCCGTGTCCGGGGTGAGGACCTTGGTCCTGGTCTCGCCCCGGTCGGCGTGATAGGCGCGGGTGAGCAGCAGTCCCGCCAGCTCGCCGTGCGAGCCGGCTGAGGGCTGGAGACTGACGTGCGGCAGGCCGCAGATTTCGGACAGCGAGCGCTGGAGTAGCCACATCAGCTCGAGTGCGCCCTGGGCGCGCTTCGGCTCCTGGGCCGGATGGAGCCTCGCGTGACCCGGCAGCGCCGCCACCCGCTCGTTGAGGCGGGGGTTGTGCTTCATCGTGCAGGAGCCGAGCGGATAGAAGCCGGTGTCGAGGTCGAAGTTCCGCCGCGAGATCCGGTTGTAGTGCCGGACGATCTCCGGCTCGGAGACCTCCGGCAGCTGCGCCGGCCGGTCGCGCAGCAGGTTCTTGGGGATCAGCTCGTCGAGCGGGCGCTCGTCCACGCCCGCCTCGGGCAGGGTTGCGGCCCGGCGCCCCTCCACCGAGCGCTCGAAGATCGTGGTCGCGCGATCGCGCTGCATCGGGGTCTCGGTCAGCTGCGGGCCGGCGGCGGTCAGCTTCTCGCTCATGACGCCACCCCCTCGGCGACCTTCGCGCCCCGCAGCTCAGCCACGGCGCGACCCAAGGAGTCGGCGAGCCGGTCGATGTCCTGCTTGCTGCGTCGCTCGGTGATCGCCACCAACAGGCCGTTCTCGTGCTCGGGGTACTCCCGAGCCAGCGGGTAACCGGCGCCGATCCCCTCCGCGGCGCAGCGGTCGAGCACCTGGCCCACCGGCGCATCCAGGGTCACCGCGAACTCCCTGACCACCGGCGCATCGTGCAGGAGCTCGACGCCGTCGACGGCGGCCAGCCGCCCGCGGGCGTAGGCCGTGCGACGCACCAGCAGCTCGCCGAGCTCTCGGAAGCCGCGCTTGCCGAGCCAGGCGAGGTGGACGATGCCCCCGAGCGCGTTCAGCGCCTGGGCGGTGCAGATGTTGTGGGTCGCCTTCTCCCGGCGGATGTGCTGCTCGCGGGTCTGCAGGGTGAGCACGAAGGCACGGCGGCCATCGACGTCGGTGGTCTCGCCGGCGATCCGGCCCGGCATGCGCCGGATGTGCTCCTCGGTCGCGCAGAAGAAGCCGAAGGAGGGGCCGCCGTAGTCGAGGCGGTTGCCCAGCGGCTGGCCCTCTCCCACCGCGATGTCGGCGCCGCACTCCCCCGGAGGCCGCAAGATGGACAGCGCCATCGGGTCACAGGCGACGACCACCAGGGCCCCGTGCTCGTTGGCTTTCGCGCCCAGCGCCTCGATGTCCTCGACCGCGCCGAGGAAGTTCGGCTGCTGCAGGAAGACCGCGGCGGTCTCGTCGTCGATCGACTCCGCCAGAGCAGCCGCGTCGGTGAGGCCGCCGTCCAGGGGGACCTCGACCAGCGCGGAGCCGAAACCAGCCCCGTAGGTGACGAGCGACTCGCGGCTGTGCGGGTGGACGCCGCGCGAGGTCACCAGCTTCGTCCGACCCGTCGCGCCGATCGCCAGGTATGCGGCCGAGGCGACCGCGGAGGGCCCTTCGTAGAGCGCGGCGTTGGAGACCGGTAACCCCGTCAGCTCCGACATCGCCGTCTGGAACTCGAACATCACCTGCAGCCCGCCCTGCGAGATCTCCGGCTGGTACGGCGTGTAGGGGGTGAGGAACTCCGAGCGACTCGTGATCGCGTCGACGATCGCCGGCACGTAGTGGTCGTACATCCCGGCGCCCAGGAAGCTGGTCTCGGCCTCGGCGTGGGCATTCTGAGAGGCGAGGGCTGAGAGACGGTCGTACACCTCGGTCTCCGGCTTGCCCTCGGGCAGCTCGAGCGCCCGGCCGAGCCGAACGCCCTCGGGGATATCGTCGAAGAGCTCGTCGATCGAGGAGGCGCCGATCGCCTCTAGCATCTCGCGGCTGTCCCGATCGGTTGCGGAGGTGTAGCGGCTCACGGGCGTTGAATCGTAGTGAGGCCCACCGATGGGCCGGACCGCCGCCGGGTCGGTCAGCTGCGCCCGCGCTTCCGCGCCTCTCGCCAGATCGACGCCGTCAGCAGGATGGCGACCGCGATCGGTGTCACGAACCAGGCCGCGCCACCCTCGCTGATCAGCGCGGTGAGCGCGAGAGCGGCCACCACTCCGACTGCGGTGGCCCAGTCGTCGCCGACGACGAACTCCCAGACGCCGAGGATGGCTCCCCGGACCCCCCTCATGCCCGGGCCGTCTGACCATCCGCTGGGCTGACGCGGAAGAGCTGCACGAGCGCCAGCGAGAACGCGAGCACAGTCGGCACGATGACGAGGAGCGCGGCGTCCCCACCCGGCCAATGGGCCCCGGCGCCCTCGGCGCCCCAGAAGATCCCGAAGGAGGTGAGCATCACCCCCACGCCGAACTTCATCGCGTTCTCCGGGGCCCGGGCCAGCGGAGCATGGATCGCGATGCCGATCGCCGTGACCAGCAGAACGGCTGCGGCTGCGGCGGCCGCGGCAAGCCCCACCCGGTGCTGGTTCGCGCCGAACGTGAGTGCGATGAAGACGACCTCCAGGCCCTCCAGGAGAACGCCCTTGAACGCGATCGTGAACGAGTAGCCGTCGAGCCCCTCGTGCGGCGAACCGGCCGCCCGCGCAGCCGCGGTCTCCTCCCGGAAGCTCTCCTCCTCGTCGTGCTGGGCCATCAGTCCGGCGCCGCGGAGGATCGCCTTGCGCAGCCACTGCAGCCCGAAGACGAGGAGCAGGCCTCCGACCACCAGGCGGAGGGTGTCCAGCGGCAGCGAGGTCACCCTGGGCCCCAGGATCGCGGTCGTCACCGCCAGGGCCAGGACGGCGGCAGCGGATCCGGTCAGGGCCGATCGCCAGCTGCGCGTGGTGCCGACGGCGAGGACGATCGTCAAGGCCTCCACCGCCTCGACCGCGCAGGCGAGGAAGACCGAGACTGCGAGCGCGACCTCCTGGCCGCTCACGACGACGGCCTCATGCGCTCAGACTAGTCGGCGTCTTCCAGGAGCTTCCTGTAGGCGGCAGCATCCATCAGCCCATCCGCCTCGGAGGGATCCGAGAGCTTCACCTTGACCATCCAGCCGTCCCCGTAGGGGTCCTGGTTGATCTTCTCCGGGTTCTCGGCGAGCGTTGCATTGACCTCGGTGACCTCGCCGGAGAGTGGCGCGTAGACGTCGGAGACCGCCTTGACGGACTCGACCTCGGCATAGGCCTCGTCCTTCTTCACTTCCTTGCCGACCTCGGGGGGTTCGTAGAAGACCACCTCGCCGAGCGCATCCTGGGCGTACCAGGTGACCCCGAAGGTCGCCATCTCGCCGTCGATGCGGGCCCAGTCGTGCTCGGGGTGGTAGCGAAGCTCGTCCGGATAGCTCTCGTCGGCCACGGCGGAAACCTATCGATCCCTGGGTCCTTCAGTCCTTGGCGTAGAGCGGCCGCTCGCGGATCTCGGCGGGGCGAGACTTGCCCCGAACGTCGATCTCGATCGCGGTCCCCGGCTCGGCCAGGTCGCTGCGCACGTAGCCCATCCCGATGCCGACCTCGAGCGAGGGCGACATCGTTCCGCTGGTCACCTCTCCCACGTCCTGATCGCCGACGACGATCCGGTTGCCCTGTCGCGGGATGCCCGCACCCGTGATCACGAAGGGTTCCAGGACCTCGCTCGGCCCCCGTTCGCGGACTCCCCGGCATGCCTCCCACCCCACGAAGCCGGTGTCCTCCTTGACGCACCAGCCGAGACCAGCCTCGATCGGTGTCCGCTCCTCCGTGAGGTCGTTGCCGTAGAGGCAGTAGTTGACCTCGAGGCGGAGGGTGTCCCTGGCGCCGAGCCCCGCCGGTGCGGCGCCACCGCCGATCAGGGCGTCCCACACCCCGACTGCGTCCTCTGGCGGGATCAGCAGCTCAACGCCGTCCTCACCCGTGTAGCCCGTGCCGCAGACAAGGGTGGGAGCGCCGGCGACAGGCAGCTCGGCCGTCCTGAAACGAGGCGGCAGCTCGCCATCGGTCAGCCGCTGGACTATCTGCCGGGCCTGCGGGCCCTGCACGGCGAGCATCGCGTAGGCGTCGATCCGGTCGCGCACCTCAGCGTCCGCGAACTCGACGGCATGCGCCTGGAACCACTCGAGATCTCGCTCGTGGTTGGCGGCGTTCGTCACCGTCAGGTAGCGGTCTTCGCCGAGCCGGTACGTGAAGACGTCGTCGAGCACCCCGCCGTCCTCGCGGCAGAGGCACGAGTACTGCGCGCCGCCCAACCCGATCTTCGAGACGTCGTTCGAGAGCAGCCGCTGCAGGAGCTCCGCCGCCTGCGGCCCCTCGGTCGCGATCTCGCCCATGTGGGAGACGTCGAAGACGCCGCAGGAGTTGCGTACTCGAAGGTGCTCCTCCCTGATTCCGTCGTATTGGACCGGCATCTCCCAACCGGCGAACGGCACCAGCTTGGCGCCGGCCGCGACGTGGGCCTCGTACAGCGGAAGTCCTCTTCAGCGTCCCGGTTTCCATCGTTCGCCACGATACTGGCGGGCGTGTCCCTCGCCGATGAGGAGATGATCGCGCGGCTGCGGTGCAGCTACGAAGCGTTCAACCGCGGCGACTACGACGCCGCCGCCGAGTGGGTTCATCCCGACGTGCTCTTCGTCAGCGCCGGGGCGATCACCGACCTCAGGGGAGCGGAGGCGCTGAAGGCTTGGATGGAGCCCGACGCCTTCGAGTCGCAGATGAGCGAGCCGGGGCAGATCGAGGTCGCAGGCAACAAGGCGCTGATCCATCAGACCACTAGGGCCCGAGGCGAATGCGGCGCGCCGCACCTTCCGCGGGGACTGACGTGCTGCCTACTTGAGGAAGTCCGGGACGTCGATCTCGGACTCGGAGATCCGCAGATCGCTGAGCGCCTCGCGGCCGCCGCTCGCCGGGGTTGGCCGGCGCTCGGCCGCCGACCGAGCGGTGAACTCGGGTGCGCGGGCGATCATCTCGAAGCCCTCGAAGCCGGTGGCGATCACGGTGACCCGGACCTCCTCGTGCATCGAGGAGTCGACCACCGCGCCGAAGACGATGTTGGCGTTGGAGTCCGCCGCCTGGATGCACAGCCGGGCGGCCTCGTTGACCTCGAACAGGCCGAGGTCCTCGCCCCCCGTGACGTTGAGGAGCATTCCCTTGGCGCCGTCGATCTTCTCCTCGATCAGCGGAGAGGTGATCGCGGCCTTGGCAGCCTCGACCGCGCGGTTCTCTCCCGTCCCGGTGCCGACGCCCATCAGCGCCGATCCGGCCTGGTGCATGACCAGGCGGACGTCGGCGAAGTCGAGGTTGATGAGGCCGGGGATCGTGATCAGGTCGGTGATGCCCTGAACACCCTGGCGGAGGATGTCGTCGGCCTCGCGGAACGCCTCGAGGATCGTGGTCCGCCGCTCGACGATCTGCAGGAGCTTCTCGTTCGGGACGGTGATCAGGGTGTCGACCTCCTTGCGCAGCCGGTCGATGCCCTCCTCCGCCTGGGCCATCCGCTTCTTGCCCTCGAACTCGAAGGGCTTGGTGACCGCGCCGACTGTGAGGGCGCCGATCTCCTGCTTGGCGATCTCGGCGATCACCGGGGCGGCACCGGTACCGGTGCCGCCGCCCTCGCCGCAGGTGATGAAGATCATGTCCGCGCCCTTCAGCGCGTCCTTGATCTCGTCACGCGACTCGGCCGCCGCGCCGGCGCCGACCTCGGGATTCGCTCCGGCGCCGAGGCCCTTGGTGAGGTTGTGGCCGATGCCGATCTTGACGTCGGCGTCACAGGCCTGGAGCGCCTGCGCATCGGTGTTGACCGCGACGAACTCGACGCCGCGGAGACCAGCGTCGACCATGCGGCTGACGGCGTTCGAACCGCCGCCACCAACTCCGACGACCTTGATTACGGCCAGATATGACGTTTCCATGGTTGGTCCTGCTCCGAGCCCCGTCTGGTGGGGCGTACCTGAACTACGGCACAGGGTACGCGGTTTCCTCCTGCGTGCAAGCCTGCAGTCTCAAGTCCGCCTTGAGACTTGGGGCACCGTAAGTCTGCTGTCGAGGTCGAGGTGCAGGGTTGGTCGAGGCCCCTAAAACTCCCTGCAAATCAGGCATTTCCGGCGCTGCGGCCCCGTGTAACGAATCGGGGTGATCGGCTCGGGAAGGGCCGTGATCCAGGTGCACGCCGCCTTGCAGGAACCTGCCGCCCCGCGCCCCGGGAGCGCTCAGCCGCCCGATACCGGCTTGTCCGGAACGACGACGTTGACGTACGAGGGTGAGCCGTGCTCGGGACTGGAGAGCACCGTGACTGCGGCGTCCCACTTGTCCTGAGCCCGCGAGCCGTCGCCGAAGATCACCTGCGGACCGTTCTTCAGGTCCACCACCACCCCGCCCCGCTGGTCGTCCCAGGTCGACCCGGTCACCTTGTCCCGCAGCGGCGCCGGGGTCGCGCCGAGGATCGCCGCCTGCGCTGCCGCGTCGCCGTCGAGCCGGGCGCCGCTCGCCGACGCCCCATCGATCCGGGGCAGGGCCTTGGCGTCGAAGCTCGTGCCGGCGAGCAGGTAGCCGTCCGCCGAGACCGCCGTCTCCTGTCCCCCGATCCGGACGAAGCCGACCGGCAGGCGCTCGGTGACGGTGACCGTGAGCCCATGAGGGAAGCTTGTGCTCGCCCTCACGGAGGCCACCGTCGGGAAGCGTGCGACGGCGTCACGGAGCTCGCCGTCCTTGATGTGCAGCGTGGTCATGTCCCCCGCCACCCCCTCGACCGCCGATTTGATCTGGCGCTCGTTGGTGGTCGCGCCGTCGATCGTCACGTCGTGGATGGCGAACCAGGAGAGATCGCGAAACCAGAACATGTAGCCGGCGTAGAGCGCGACGATCAGGATCACACCCGCCACCACTCTGCGGCGCAGGACGGCTCCGCGCGCGGCCGGTTTCCGGCGAGCCCGGCTGGCGGGGCGGGAATGGCTTACCGCTCGAGTTGCCATTGGCTGGGCCAGCTCACCTCCCCCAGGATCTGGACCTCCGGCTCCAGCGTCACGCCGAAGCTCTCGTGGACACGGCGGCGGGCCTCCGCCATCACCTCGAGTATGTCGGCGGTCGTGGCGCCGCCGGTGTTCTCGACGAAGTTGGCGTGCTTGGGCGAGAGCCGGGCTCCGCCGACCTGCAGGCCGCGGCAGCCGGCAGCGTCCAGGAGCTGTCCGGCCGAGCGACCGTCCGCTCGCGCATCCTCGGGGTTTACGAAGGTCGATCCGAAGGTCTTGATGCCGGAGGGCTGGGCTTCCTTCCGTCTGCGCCGCATGTCCGCCATGGTGGCTTTGACGTCGGCCGGATTCGCCTCGGACAGCCCGAAGCCGGCGAGTGCCACGACCTCCCGATCGCCCAGGTTCGAACCGCGGTAGCGAAAGCCGAGGTCATCGGGACCGCGCTGCTCCGGTCCCGACGGCGTGCAGACGGTGACCGACTCGAGGACGCGGCCGAGCTCCCCTCCGTAGGCGTTGGCGTTCATCCGCACCGCGCCGCCGACGGTCCCGGGGATGTTCACCCCGAACTCGAGGCCCGTGAGCCCCCATCCGGCTGCCTTCGCAGCCGCGGAGGGCAGCCTGGCCCCTCCTCCGCAGACGATGTTCGTTCCATCTCTCTCCACCCTGGTCAGCTGCCCCGCCAGCTTCATCACCACCCCGTGGAAGCCCTCGTCCGAGACGAGCAGGTTCGAACCGGAGCCGACCACCCCGACGGGGAGGCCCTCTGACTCTGCCCAGGCGAGCAGCTCGACGACCTCGCCCTCGGACTCCGGGCGGGCGAAGAAGTCGGCGGGCCCGCCGGCCCTCACGGTGGTCAGCCGGGAGAGCGGATAGTCGCGCTCGACCCCGGCGGGAGCGCTCATTCGTGACCGCCGTTCACCAAGGCATCGGCGAGCTTGTGGATGTCCCCGGCCCCGATCGTGACCAGCAGATCGCCCTCCCGCAGGCGCGGGCGCAGGGCCTGAGCGGCGAGCTCGGCGGTCGGCAGCCACCAGACCCGTCGGCCGCCCGCATGGTCCGCGGCGGCGGCCGCGACCATCAACCCGCTGACCCCCGCGAGCGGGCCCACGGGCTCCTCGCGAGCCGGATAGACGTCGAGCACCGCCACCTCGTCGGCGACAGCGAGAGCGGCGCCGAGCTCGGTCGCCAGCGCCTTGGTGCGCGAATAGAGGTGCGGCTGGAAGGCGGCGATCAGGCGGCGCGGTCGGAGCTCTCGAGCGGCCTCGAGGGTGGCCGCCACCTCCGTCGGATGGTGGGCGTAGTCGTCATAGATCCGAGCGCCGTTCCGCTCGCCCCTGAGCTCCAGGCGGCGCGCGACGCCCGGAAAACCGGCGAGCGATGCGGCGCAGCCCTCCACGTCGGCCCCCGCCAGCGAGAGACCGCCGAGGGCCGCGAGCGCGTTTGCGACGTTGTGGCGGCCGGGCACCCTCAGGCTGACCTCCGCGTCTATCCCTGCGCCCCGGGCGCGGAAGCGGGTGCCACCCTCCGGCCGGGTCTCGATTCCGGTCGCGAGCAGCTCTGCGTCCGGCGCACGCTCCCCGGCCGCCGGCTCGAGGGCGAAGCGCGTGACGCGCTGTGCCTCCTGGCCGGGCAGCCGCACGTCGGCCCCCGTGACGACGCCCGAGGCCGGCGAGGAGAAGGCGGCGAAGGCCTCGGTGAGCTCCGCGAGGGAGCTCCAGCGCGAGTGGTGATCGAGCTCGAGGTTGGTGATCACCGCCACCTCGGGCTGCAGCTTCAGGAAGCTCGCGTCGCTCTCGTCCGCCTCAGCGACAACCCAGTCGCCCTCGCCCCAGCCCGCGTTGGTGGCGGCTCCGCCCGGATCGGAGCCGGGCAGCTCGCCGCCGAGGAAGAAGGCCGGGTCGGCGCCCGTGGCGCGCAACGCCCAGATGCACATCGCGGCGGTGGTTGTCTTGCCGTGTGTGCCGGCGACCGCGAGCAGGCGACGCTCGGCGCAGAGCTCCGCGAGCAGCTCGCCTCGATGCATGACCCGCTGGTTGCGCTCGCGGGCACGCGCCAGCTCGGGGTTGTCCTCCCGGATGGCCGTCGAGACGACCACCTCGGCGTCGGCGGGGACCTGGTCGGCGGCATGGCCCAACCGGGGCTCGATGCCTGCCGCCCGGAGGCGCTCCAAATACGAAGACTCGGCGCGGTCGGATCCGGTCACCTGAGCACCGAGCCTCTTGCAGACCAGCGCCAGCCCGCTCATCCCGGCGCCCCCGATCGCGATGAAATGCAGCCGGCGGCCCGCCATTTCAGCCACGACCCGCGGCCTCCAGGACCTCGCGAGCGATCCGCTCGGCCGCGTCCGGCTTGGCCAGCCGGCGCGCCGCGATCCCCATCTCGCGGAGGCGGTCCTCGTCGTCGAGCAGTTCTGCAATCGCGCCGCTCAGTCGATTCGCCGAGAGCTCGGCGTCGGGGATCACCACCGCCGCCCCGCCCTCGGCCATCCAGCGGGCGTTGGTCGTCTGATGGTCTGCCGTCGCATGGGGGTAAGGAACCAGGATCGCGGGGCGGCCTGCCGCCGCGACCTCCATGACCGAGCCGCCCGCGCGGGCGACCACGAGGTCAGCGGCGGCGAGAACGTCGCCAAGATTCGGCTCGTATTGCAGCAACGTGTAGCGCTCGGGTCGGCCCTCCTCGTCCCAGCGCCGGCGCAGCTCCGCGTAATCGCGACGGCCGACGACGTGGAGGATCCACGGCTGGCCGACGTGGTCGTGCGGGCCCCCGAGGCGGTTGAAGGCGTCGAAGGCGGCGAAGTTGATCGAGCGGGCGCCGAGGCTGCCGCCGACGACCGTCACGCAGTCCGCGGGTTCCGGGATGCCGAAGCGGCGGCGGGCGACCGTCGGGTCGGCCTCGAGCACCGCGCGCGGGACCGGCCTGCCGGTGAGGAGATAAGGGCCGCCGTCCCGGCCCGGGATGGGGAATGCAAGGCAGACGCGCCGGGCGCGGCGGGCGAGCAGGCGGTTGGCGAGGCCCAGGTGGCTGTCGGCCTCGGTGAGCACCAGCGGCAGGCCCATCCGGACGGCCGCCAGCCCCACCGGGCCCGCCACATAGCCGCCACCCCCCAGCACGACCTCGGCGCGCCGCCGCTCCAGCAGGTGGCGGGCTGCGCCCACCGCGCGGGTTGCCTGCCAGCTCGCGCGCGCAGCCTTCAGCGGGTTCCGGCGGCTGAGGCCGCTGACGCGCAGGAAATCGATCTCGTAGCCGGCTGCGGGGACGAGGTCCGCCTCCGCGCGCCCGCGGGTCCCGAGGAAGCTGACCTCGGAGCCCTCAGCGCGAAGCGCGTCGGCGACGGCGATCGCCGGTACGACGTGCCCCGCCGTGCCGCCGGCCGCTATCACGACTCGTGCCACTTGCTGCCCGCTTTCCACTCCTGCGGGTTGCACCTCGCTTCGCTCGGCGCACCCTCGAATTATTGGTTCCGCCCTCGACCACGCGCAGTCTCGCAGGGCCCGTGGCCGTACTGCGACCACCGCGGCCGGAGCCCCTGCGCGCGGCGCCCCGGGCGGCGGCGGGCCTCCGGGCGACGTTCAGGATCAGCCCGGCAGCCGCGAGCGTGAGGATCAGGCTGGTCCCTCCATATGAGACGAACGGCAGGGGCACGCCGGTGAGTGGGGCGAGACCGAGCACGGCGAACAGGTTGAGGGCCGCCTGAGCCATGATCAGCGAGGTCAGCCCGGCCGCGAGCAGCTTGCTGAAGCGATCCCTGGCGCGGTGGGCGGCGCGCAGCCCCGCGTAGCCGAACATCCCGAAGAGGCCGACCAGCACGAACATCCCGACAAGGCCTAGCTCTTCGCCGATCACCGCGGCGATCATGTCCGTGTGGGCCTCGGGCAGATACGAGGCCTTCTGCACGCTCTCGCCGAGCCCCACTCCCGTCAGTCCACCGGAGCCGACCGCGATCGTCGCCTGCTTGGCCTGGAACCCGGCTCCGCTGGTGTCGCTCCCCGGATGGAGGAAGCCGGTGAGGCGCGCCTCCTGGTAGGGATGCATCGCAATCATCGCCAGCGCCAGGACGGCGATGATCGCGCCGACCGGCGCCAGCGTGCGCGCCCTCACGCCGGCCAGGAAGAGCATGCAGCAGACGGCGACGGAGACAACGATGGCAGTCCCCAGGTCCGGCTCCTTGGCGATCAACACGATCGACAGCCCGACCAGGAGGAGGTAGGGACCGAGCCCCCCCAGTGTCCGGGCGCGCTTCGGTTCCGCCGAGAGCAGGTAGGCGCCGTAGAGGACCAGGGCGATCTTCGCCAGCTCCGAGGGCTGGAACTGGAGCACGCCCCCTCCGACCCAGCGCTGCGCGCCGTTCACCGTGGTGCCGACGCCGGGCAGCAGGACGGCAAAGAGCAGGAAGAGCGAGGAGAGCAGGATCAAGGGGGTGAGCGGCTTGACCGCGGCGGCTCCGCGGACCGAGGCGACGCGCATCACCACCAGGCCGATGGCGCCGAAGACCACGGTGCGCTCCAGGTAGTAGAAGCCGTTGCCGCCGGTGTTGAGGAGTGAGCGCGCCGAGCTGGCGCTGAACACCATCACGGCGCCGAAGGCGAGCAGGCAGAGGGTCGCCGTGAGCAACAACGAGTACTCGAGGGGCGGCGCGGCCGGCTTCCGGCCCCCTTTCGCGGGTCGCGCTTTCGCGCGCCCTTGCTTCCCGCTCACCGCAGCGCCTCGACCAGCTCGCGGAAGCGATCGCCGCGCGCCTCGAAGTCCTTGAAGGCGTCGAAGCTGGCGCAGGCCGGGGAGAGCAGCACGACCTCGCCGGGCTCCGCGTCCGCCGCGGCCGACTCGAGAGCGCGCTCCAGCGTGCCCACCTCGGAGACCTCGACGCCGGCCTCGGCCGCGGGCGCCAGGGCGCTCGCCAGCTCGGCGGCGGCCTCCCCGATCAAATAGCAGGCAACGCAGCGCTCGCGCACCGCCGGGACGAGCGGCTCGAAGCTCTCCCCCTTGGGACGCCCGCCCGCGATCAGCCGGACGCCGCCGTCGAAGGCGTTGATCCCGGCCAGTGCCGACGCCACGTTGGTCGCCTTCGAGTCATTGACGTAGAGCACCCCATTGCGCTCGCCGACCCGCTCGAGGCGGTGGCGAACCCCCTGGAAGGTGCGCAAGCCCTCGGCGACGGCGTCGCGCGGCAGACCGGAGGCGAGTGCGGCGGCGGCCGCCGCCATGGCGTTCTCGACGTTGTGGGCTCCGAGCAGCTGCAGCTCGTCGGCGCGGAGGAGGGGCTCGTCCGCCGCGAAGATCACCCCGTCGCGCATGCTGAGCTCGCAGTCCGGGTCCGCCGCCTGCGATTCGCCCGGGCAGAAGCGGACCCGGCGCGCGCAGCCGCCGAGATCGCGGCCACGGAGCTCCGGCGTCTGGCCGTTGTAGACGGCGAAGTCGTCGTTGCCCTGATTGGCGAAGATCCGCAGCTTCGCCTCCAGGTACCGCTCGAGGGTCCCGTGACGGTCGAGGTGGTCAGGAGCCAGGTTGAGGAAGACCCCGCACTCCGGCCCGAAGTAGGAGGTGTCCTCGAGCTGGAAGCTGGACGCCTCGCAGGCCACCGTCGCGTCAGGGTCGATGGCGCCGACCAGCGAGGCGAGCGGCGTGCCGACGTTGCCGGCGACGGCGACCGGCTGCCCGGCGGTGCGGTAGAGGTGGCCGACCAGCTCGGTCGTCGTGGTCTTGCCGTTGGTGCCGGTCACGGCGCAGAAGGCGTTGGGAATCAGCCGCCAGGCGAGCTCGAGCTCACCGGTGACCTCCAGGCCGCGCTCGCGGGCTGCACTCACCACCGGGGCGTCCTGGGGCACCCCCGGGCTCTTCACCACCGTTCGGGCACGATCGAGTTGCCGTGTTCCGTCCACGCCCAAGCTGATTTCGACGCCTGAGGCCTCCAGCCCTGCCGCCTCCTCAGGCGTGCCCGAGTCGACACCGAACACGGTCTCGCCGCGCTCGGCGAGCACGCCGGCGATGGCGGCGCCGGAGCGCGCCAGGCCCACCACCAGGAAGGGGCCATGGGGCAGCGGAGGACGGGGCTTTTCGCCCGGGTTCACATAATCACCATGAGTTGATTTCGGGGCGCCGCTGCAAACCCCTTGTGGGAGCCAAATCCCGCTCTGCTATGCGGAATGCGGCCCCTCTTGACGTCGGCGGGTTTGACAAAGTGGACGAAAATTGAAATAGATGCGCGCTCCGGGAAGGGAAAGGAGTCTTCTTCTTGATGGGTGAGCCAGAGCAGAGTCGAGAGACAAGCAGGACTTGCTCGATCGCGGGTTGCCAACGCGAGGTACTCGACCGTGGCTGGTGCAAACGTCACCTCGCCAACTGGCGGCGGACCGGTGACCCAAGAAAGTTGCTGGTGCACTGGAATCCACCGGCACGAACCCGAGGGGGTTAGGGGAGGCCCGAGGCGGGCCTGGGACCCACAGGAATCGCGGTGACCCCAGACGGCAGGCGCGTCTACGTGGCCAACTTCAGCTGCCGCCTCAGGACCGACCGCGGTTTTGGTGGCAAGCCCGTCGGTCCTCACCAGCAAGGATCAGTAGCGCTTTGCATGGAATGTCATGAGGGTCCCGCTCCTCTGAACTGAAAAGGGGCCTCCGCCGCGCTCACTAGAACCGCGGTTGCCACTGCCGTTCCAGCGAGGAGAGGAGACCCGGCATGAACTATGTCGGAATCGATTGGGCCTACGGGCGCGCTGCCTGGTGCGCGATGGGCGAGACGGGCACGATCGCCGGCGAGGGGATGATCGCGGCCGAGGAGAGCGGGCTCGCCCGGCTGGTCTTGGAGCTCGGCACCGAGGTCGAGGCCTGCGTGGAGATGATGAGCGGCGCGGTCTGGGTCAGGGACCGGCTGCAGGCGGCCGGCTGGCAGGTGAAGGTCGCCCACGCCCGCAAGGTCCGCGACGTCGCCCCGCTCGCCTGCAAGACCGACCGAGTCGACGCCCGGGTGCTGGCTGAGCTCTGCCGCCGAGACCTGGTCCCCGAGCTCTGGGTGCCCTCGATCGAGGACCGCGCCCTGCGCGAGCGCCTGCGGCGGCGCATGCACCTGGTGAAGACCCGGACCGCGGCGCGCAACCGGATCTTCGGCCTGCTCACCCAGTTCGGGCTGCGGGTCTCCTACCGGCGGCTTAGAAGGCCCGACGCGATGGAGCTCCTGGAGGGCCGCGGGGTGCCGGAGGTCTGGCGGGCCTCGATCGCCGAGCTGATCGAGCTGGCGGAGGAGATGGACCGCCGGATCATCCCCCTCGACCGCGAGCTTCGGCGCCTGGCGAGACGGGATGAGCGGGCAAGGCTGCTCGGGACGATGCCCGGGATCGGGCCGCTGCTCGGCCTCACCTTCGCCGCCGAGATCGGTGAGGTCTCTCGGTTTCGATCCCCGGGCAAGCTGATCGGCTATGCCGGGCTGGCGCCGAGGGTGAGCCAGTCGGGAGAGCGCTCGGCGACCGGCGCCCTCTCCAAGGCCGGCTCGAGGACGCTTCGCTGGGCGGCGGTCGAGGCGGCGAATCAGGCCTGGCGCCCCTCCAACCCCTGGCACGCCCACTACCTGCGGATCGCCGCCCGGCACGGCAAGAATCCGGCGAAGTCATCGGTCGCGCGGAAGCTCTTGATCGCCGCCTGGCACATGCTGAGCCGCGACGAGCCCTTCAAGCCTCCCGCCCCCGCGGTGGCGAGAACACTGCCCCGGCGAGCTCCTGCTGCTTTCTGACCGCCCGACGGTCCTGCATGGAATTGAGCGGCCGAGGCAGCTCCAGGAACGATCTGCGCCCCGAGCGCCGAAAGAGAAATGAGCCCAACTCATCCACCAGCTGGGAGCGGCACGAGCAAACCGCCAACCCCGGGACGCTCTCCCCCTTGACATCCGAGCGGTGTTCAAAGAGAAAGCAGCGGTCGGTCATTTGTATCGTTGCCCCGGCTTGTCAAAGTGGCGAAGCGAGGTCTCCGGAACCCCAGGCTGCGGCGGCGGCGCCGAACGCGGTGCGCTCACCTGGATCGACTCTCAGGCCAACGCGGATCGTGAATACCGCTCGCGGGTCCCGGGCACGACTCCACACTTCCGCGTCGGCGACATTGAGTTCCGTTGTGGATTCGAGGGGTCCCGCAGTCGGTTCTTCTCGATCGAGAAGGATCCCGGCCGGATCAAGGGGTATCTCGAGATGGTCGAACGCTTCAAGGGTGAGAACTTCGTCGAGTTGGGGATCGCCTCCGGCGGGAGCGCCGCGCTGACGGCGCTCGTAGCTCCACCGCGCAAGCTCGTCGCCGTTGACCTGAAGTCCAACCGCGTTGAAGCCCTCGATGAGCTGATCGCGGAGCGCGGCCTCCGCGAACGCGTCCTCCTGCACTACGGCGTTGACCAGGCAGACCGCGAGCGACTGGCATCGATTCTTGACGACGAGTTCGGCGACGAGCCGCTGGGACTCGTCATCGACGACGCCTCGCATCGTCTCGAGGCGACGCGTGCTTCGTTCGAGACGCTCTTTCCACGGCTGCGACCCGGGGGGCTATTCGTGATCGAGGACTGGAACGCCGAGCATCTCCTCGGGAGGGCCATCGCGGTGGCCCTGGCTGATCCGAGCCCGGAGCTGAAGGCGGAGTTCGATCGCGATGAGCTAACCGGCTTCAACCCGCCGCTCACCCGCCTCGTCATCGAGCTGGTCCTAGCCCAGGCGGAGTCTGATGAGTTCGTGCGGGCGGTGCAGCTCGATAGCAAGTGGGCTCGGATCTACAGGGGAAGCGGCGAGCTCGATCCGTCCCGGTTTCGGGTCGCTGACCTGATCATGAGTGGCTTTGGGGTTTTGCTTTTGGCCGCACTCGCGAAATAGTCGCTTTGGACTGCCATGAAGAAGGGCCTCCCGGTGAGACGCTTTCGGCGCTCACCAACAACGCTCACCAAGGAGGCCCGCCCAAATGTTGCACGCCGGACTCGATCTCAGTCGAAAGCGCCTCGACGTCTGCCTGCTCTCCGACCAGGGCGAACTGATTGAAGAGCTCGCCGCCTTCCCTGACGCGGGCGGTCTGAAGAGCCTCGCCCAGCGAGTCGAGGCAGCAGGCGAGCCGGTGCGGGGGGTGATCGAGTCGATGACCGGCGCCCGCTTCGTCCACGACACCCTCGAGCGATACGGCTGGGAGGTGGAGATCGCCGACGCCCAGAAGGTCAAGGGCCTGGCGCCGCTGGCGGTGAAGACCGACCGGATCGACGCCCGGGTGCTGGCGGTGCTCTCCCAGCGAGACCTGGTGCCGGCGATCTGGCTACCCGACCCGAGGGTGCGCCGCGAGCGCGAGCTCGCCCGCTTTCGCCTCCATCTGATCAAACATCGATCGCAGCTCAAGAACCGGATCCACTCGGCGCTGATGAGCTTCGGGCGCCCCTGCCCGGTCAGCGATCTCTTCGGAGTCGCGGGCAGAGAGATATTGGGGCGCCTTGAGATCCCCGAGCCCTGGCGGGGGAACATCGACGCCAGCCTGCTCTTGATCGACCAGCTCGAGGCCCAGGTCGCCGAGATCAACGCGAAGCTCAGATCAAGCGGCGCCGATCATCCCTACGTGCCGAAGCTCCTGACGGTGCCGGGGGTGGGCTGGGTGCTCGCCTTCACGATCGCCGCCGAGATCGGCGACATCAGCCGCTTCGAGACCGCCACCAAGCTGACCGGCTACACCGGCCTCTGCCCCAGGGTGGTGCAGTCGGGCGAGTCCGACCGGCGAGGGCCGCTTTCCAAGCAGGGGCCCCGCTATCTGCGCTGGGCGCTGCTCGAGGCGACCATGCACGCGCTCCGCCACCCCGCCTACTCGGAGCGCTACCAGCGAAACAAGCGCCGGCTGGGAAAGCAGCGCGGCGCCAAGGTCGCCCAGATCGACATCGCCCGGAAGCTGACGGTGGCGATCTGGCACATGCTCACCCACAACCAGTCATTCGCTCCGAGAGGCGCCGCTCTTCGCCTGGCGGCATAGACCGCCCTTTTGGACTTGCGCACCGGAGCGAACATCCAATCGACCTGGTCCTCCTTCGAGGAGGCGATAGAGACATGAGCCCCGCTCCAAACCCGCGATCAGCGAGAGGACCCTGACCCAACTACCGACCGCTACTTGACAACCGGCCCTTCTTCATAGAGACGAAAAGCAGCGGTTCTGCTTTGCATGGAAAGCAGTGGTCAGTTCTCGCGATACTGCGCGGGGGATGTCGGAGGAAAACGTCGAGTTGGTGCGCCAAGCGTACGAGGCGTGGAACCGCGGCGATCTTCAGTGGATGCTGGACCACGTCGCTCCGGACTTCGAGTTCAGGACAACGCATCTCTTCCCCGACACCGAAGACGTCTACCGGAAGCGGGAGGGACTGAAGCGGTTCTGGAACACGTTCCATGGGCCGTGGGAGACCCTTCTGATCGAAATCGAGCGCATCGAGGCAATCGGCGACGACCGGGTACTCGCCCTCTTCCAGTTCCATGGCCGGGGCCGGGAGGGGCTCGAGGTGATGTTGGAGTACGCGCACCTATTCACGATCGAGAACGGGATGGTGGCTCTGATTGTCGGCTTCGCCAACTGGCAAGAAGCCCTCGAGGCCGCCGGGCTGGCAGGTACTCAGGAATAGCCGCTTTGGACGAGAAGCACTAGCGAGCCAGTGCCGCCGCGGCCGGGATCACCGGAGCGCGGCGGGTGCGGACCGTCTCGATAATCTCGCCGCTATCGATCCCTTGCAGGTAGATCGATGTGACCCCGAGGTGGCATGTCCTAGCTGGCGCTGGATGACGTTAAGCGGGACGCCTTCTCTAGCCATCTCGACGGCGTGGGCGTGACGGAGCTGGTGTGGGGCGAAGCGGCGCCGTATTCCGGCCTGGGCCGCGGTGCGTCTGAGCGCAATTCGCACCTGTGAGCTAGACCAGGGCCCGCCACAGGTTGGCCCGTTGATCACGCAGAAGAGCGGTCCAACCGGCAAGGAGACGCGCGTCTCAAGCCAGGGACGCAGCTGATCCCAAGCCCATTCATCCATGCCCACTTCCCTCCGGCGTCCGCCCTTACCCCGGCGGACAAGCACGGACCCTCGGCTGACTTCCAAGTCCGATTCCGCCAAGGCGAGCGCCTCCGAGATTCGAAGACCCGCTCGCCACAGCACGATGATCAGCCCCCGCAGGCGACTGCCGTACAAGTCAGTGCCCGCCTGCCTCATTACCGCAACGATCTCTTCCACCCGCGGCGGGTCGGCCGGGTAACGACGTCCCTTGTTCCCGGGTCGCCGTCGCCTGATGACCTTGTTCGCCGTGCCGGCGACGTGATCGGTGAGCTCGAGCATGCTTCCTCCGTGGTCGGGTACGGAGGAGATGCTTTTCGTCCAAAGCGGCTACTCCGATAGCCCGGCGGCTTCGAGGGGGCTCTTCTAGCCGTGGTTGACGAACGCGATGCACAGCCCCTGGTTCTTGAACTGCGGAAAGTTGCGCCAGCCGCCGTTCTTGCACTGCTCCTTGGTGGTCGGCAACGCCTGATACGAGATCGTGACCAGTGGTACCCGAGTGGTATCGACTGATTGCGACCCACCGGGCGGCACCAGGTTCGAGCCGCCGCCTCCTCCACCGCCGCCATCGGGCGCAAGACCGCCGCCTCCGCCTCCGCCGCCGCCGAACCAGCCGCCGCCGCCTTCGCCTCCGTTTCCGCCTGCGATGACGATGCCTGACAGGCCGAAGCGGGCGCCGCCGCCACCACCACCGCCAACGCCGCTGCCGCCGGCGCTGCCGCTCTCGCCAGTGCCACAAACCCCAAAAAAGCCAAAATTGAAGCAGCTGCTGCTGCCAGCGCCGCCCGCGCCGCCGCTGGTGCTGCCCCCGCCGCCGCCGAAGGGCCCCCCACCGATGCCGTCGTTGCCGCCGCCCCCACCGCCGGCCCCCCCTGGCTCAACGAATACACGATCCTCGAACGCGTCCACCCCGAGGCCCCCAGCACCGCCGCCGCCTCCGGCGACGAGGAGCCGGGTGGAGAGGTCATTCTGCGAGGTACGCACGTCGGATGAGGCGCCGCCGCCCCCGCCGAGGCGGGAGTCAACGCCGGCGGCACCGACGAGGGCGTAAAGCGTGCTGCCCGCCTTCACCGGAAGATCGCCGCTGACGACGGCGCCATCACCGCCATCGCTGCCTACGCCGCCAAAGAAGCTGCTGCCCCCGCTCCCACCAACCGCCAGAACGTGGATCGAGAAGACGCCCGCCGGCACCGCGAACGGATTCGACCCGGACGTGTAGGTGCAGGTCACGGTCGGACCCGACTGGCTGCAGGCCGACGGCAGGGCGGCCGCCTGATCGGCCAGCAACCCGCCTACCCCCGCCGCCGCGATCGCCGTGGTCAGGATCAGCTTCAGCTTCATGGTGGCTCCTCTGGCCCAAGTCCCTGGCGGTTCGTGGTCTAGCACTCCGAACGGGCGGGTTCAAGGGAGAGGACGTTCTCCTCCGACATCGCCCGACCAGTATCTCTCGGGGGACTACTGCTTTCCATGCACAGCGCCACTTCTCGTCCAAAGCGGCTATTCGAGAAGCCCGGCGGCTTCGAGGAAAATAGTGAGGTCCCGTGGGAGACTGGCTACCCCCGCCTAAGGAGTGCCTTCGCACGCCGCAATGGGGCGGTCAGCCGCCAGCTGGCGCTCTGCACAAGCTCCTGGTGCTCGACGCCGCCTGAGCTCCTCGCCCTCGGCTCGCAACAACTCGAATTGATAGCGACGCGCCTCGTAGTGGCGCCGGTCGTCCGGGTTCTCGCGCTCGAGCTGCTCGGGCGTCAACTCGACCTCGCGAGCGCGAAGCACCGCCCAGCCCTGTGACCCGGACCTTTCCTCCCCAGGGCGCAGCTCGAGGATCTCGAAGGCGCGGCCCCAGTGCTCGCGCAGCCACCATTGCGAGTGCAACACGTCCGGCAAGCTCGTCTCCGGATTGGCGAAGCCAAAAGCGGCCATTCCCACTCGCTCCTCGTCCCAGGCCAGGCCAATGAGCCTCCGGGCAACCATCGAATCCAGGAAGGTGGCGATCAGCAGCCCACCGGGCTTCAGCACTCTGCGGATCTCCAGCAGCCAGTCGCTCCAGCCGTCTGCGATGTGGGTGAAGACTGAGAGCGCGGTCACCAGGTCGAAGTGGTCGTCTGGATAATCGAGCGGAGGTTGCTCTCTGTTGACCCTCACATCGGCGATCGGGGGGCAGAGGTGCTCTCGGACCCATGCGACCATCTCCTCGTCGATGTCAGAGCCGTGGAACTCGGCCGAACGCGCCTCATCGAGGAATTGGCGGAGCAGCCGCCCCGAGCCGCAGCCGAAGTCGAGCACTCGGCGCCCCTCCCAGCTCCATTCGGGCCCGAGCAGCTCGACCAGGGTCGATTCCAGGATCCCTCCGTTCACCACGTAGGAGGACTCGACGTCCAGGTCTGGCTCTGGCAGACCTACACGCGTCATCAGCTCCTTGGGTGGGAACTGTGGTTGGGCTGGGGCTGGCTTGGCCACCGCTGAGCGGTCTACTCCCGCAGCCCAGCCGCTTCGATGTCCTCGGCGTCGACCTCGAATGGGGTCACGTCGTTACGCCTGGCGGCCGCTTCGTAGATTCGGCGCACCATCTCCACGTCATCCTCCGACATCGCCTACGCAGTATCCCGCCGCGAACCGCTGCTTTCCATGCAAAGCAGCAGTGTGCAGGCGTGGCGCGCTCACCGACTCTGACGTTGAGCAGTAGAAGGCAAGAGATCCTCGGTAGCTAGCCTGGCATGCGTGGCTTCTGCGCCGCGCGTCGAGCTTCTCTGGTGGCGTGAGTGCCCCTCCTGGGAGCGGGCGCTCGACCTGTTGCGCGAGGCGATGGCGTACAAGGGACTCGATCCGGACTCGATCGCAATGAGCGAGGTTGACACCGAGGCGGCGGCCCGCCGGCATGAGTTCGTTGGCTCGCCGACGATCCGAGTGAACGGAGTGGACGTTCAGCCGCCCGTGGAGGGTGAGCCAACCGGGCTCGCTTGCCGCGTATACCGCCGCCGGGACGGGCGGACCTCACCGCTCCCCGATCCGGAGGACCTGCGCCAGGCGCTCGCAGCGGCCGCGCCCCCGCTGACGGGATAGCCTGCGGTCGATGCCGACTGCAATTGGGGAACGGGCCCCCGACTTCGAGCTCCCGGCCACCGACGGCGAGCGCCAGGCGCTGAGCGCGGAAGGCGCCCCGGCGACGGTGGTCTACTGGACCTGCAACCACTGCCCCTATGCCCTCGCCTGGCACGAGCGCCTCCTCGACGTCGCTCGCGACTATTCGGATCGCGGCGTGCGGGTGCTGGCGATCAGCTCGAACGATCCCGAGCGATACTCGGCCGACTCGTTCGAGGCAATGGTCGAACGGGTCGAGCAAGAGGGCGGCTGGCCGCATCCCTACCTGTATGACGAGACCCAGCAGATCGCCCGCGAGTGGGGCGCAGAGCGGACGCCGCACGTATTCGTGCTCGACTCAGGTTTGCAGCTGCGCTACCGAGGCGCTCCGGATGCCGACTACGACGATCCATCGCAGGACGCGGCCTGGCTTCGCGCCGCGCTCGACGCGGTGCTGGCCGGACAGGAGCCCGACCCGTCGGAGACCGAGGCCGAGGGCTGCACGATCAAGTGGAAGCCATGAAGCCATGGCGGCCCGTGGAACCCGCGTAGGCACGGAAAGACATTTGCCAACAGCTCGACTTGGCGGCCGAGCTCGGCGACCCCCGAAGCACCCATTGCAGCGCTTGAAGACCGCGGAACGTCGCCGTGACAATCCGACGGCGGGTCGTCTGTGGGACGAGTCGCTCACGCTCCGCTCGAGGAATCAGGTGCCAGAGTTGTCGACGAACTCCAATATGTCGACGTATTCGATCTTGGGCGCGACGCCATAAATCCCCGTCACCATGTCGACGAGCTCCTCCGTGAAGAAGGCACGGGCTTTCTCCTCGTCGTCCCACACGTAGAAGTTCCTTGCCTGAAGGCCGTCATCGTCGAGCGTGAAGCTCTTGAAGCGAAGGCCGGGCATGCCTTCGAACGTTCCTCGCTGTTCGTCGGCAATCTTCGCGATCCTTGAGCGATCGAATTTGTCGGTCTGCGTGAAGGTCACGAGCACGCCGATCATCGGGCCTCCTATCGATTGGGTGAGCAACGGTCGATCGAGTGATACTGGCGGCGGATCCTAGTCGCTGGGCTGTGCTTGAAACCCAGTCGCCGCCCCTAAGTCGGCTCTCGCGTTGCGCGAGAAGCGAGCGCCTGGCGAAGAGCGCTCCTTTCCATGCAACGCGGAAGGGGAGGGGTCGACTGCCCAGGCTGTGGCCGTAGGACCGCCGGTCGGCTCGGCGGAAACAGAGCTCCGCTTGTCTTAACCGGAGGGGCGCACTCCAGAAATCCAGAGCTGGCCGAGCGCTTCGGCGAGAGCTGGCGGACGGCTCGAACCGAGTCGTCGCGGGTGAGGCGGGATCAGAACGGGGCGGCGGGAGGAGGCCGTTTGGCGCACGCCGTTACGCCCAACGAATTTGCCAGGGCGTCCCCTTCTGTCTCGGCGGCGAGGACCTGCCCCAGGACATGCTGAGCGTCCACATAGTTCCCGCTCTGGAGGCCGTTGGCGACGGTGTCCGCCCCATCCGCCTGTTGGTCCCAGAGGGCGGTCATGCGATCGATGCTTCCCTGGTCTTCGGTTGGTGCCTTTAGCGCCCCTACCTTCTCGCTCGTGTCGCGTGCAATTCGGCCGACCTGGCGCAGGTAATCGGCGCGAGAGTTGACGTCGGCGGTCGGGGCGGGTAGTTGCCTCACGGCGTTAGTTGCGTCGCTACAGATGGGATCAACCTTGGCGGCCCACTCGGCGCGACTCGGCCCGTTGTCGCCCGAGTCCCCGGGTACGACGAAAAGGGCGAGGAGACCAGCGATCGCAACAAGCGTCGCGATCGCCGTGAGGATTCCCGGCAACGAGGTCCAAAAAGCGGCGAATCGCCCTTTCCGCGGCGGCTCAGGTTCATTCATCTGCAGTGGTGCTCCTTGCTCCTTCTACATCAAACGCAAGGAGCGCGGGCCGCGGTGATTCACCGTTCGCGCCTCGCCCAGAGTGGCCCACATGAACGCGCGAGGGACCCGGCTCAGTCCGCGACGCAGCGGCATCACTGGGCTGATGGTCGGAGCGTGGGGCGCCCGGCTCGCAGGCATGTAGCGGAGTGAGAAGCCGTGGAGATCCGTATCGCCAAGCGGACCTCAGCGGCAGGGGCCGCTCGAGGCGGCCCTGCGGCGAGGCTCAGGCAACCTCGACCGCGCCGTGATCGTCGCAATGGCCCTCGTGCGGATGATGCAGGTGCCCGGAGACTAGGTAGTCGACGTGGTCTCCGTGCGGCACCGCCTCGTGTCCACAGCCGGGGCCGTGGGTGTGGGCGGCCTCGTGTCCGCCGCAATCGTGATCAGGCGTGCAGTCGGCGGGATGGGCGGCATCGATCGCGATTGAGTGCTCGTCGACGTGGTCTCCGTGCGGATGGTGCAGATGGCCGTCGTGGAGGTAATCGACGTGGCCCTCGTGGCTGATTGCGACGTGTCCGCAGTCGGGCCCGTGCTCGTGGTCATGCTCCTCGTGAACCTGGTGATCGTCCATCCGGCACTTCCTTACCGAATCGCGTCGATGGGCCCGTGACCGTATCGGTGGCGCGACGTGTACGCAAGCCTCCTCGCTCCCGCTTTGCGCGAGGAAGAGGAGTGAGCAGCGGTTGTTCGAGACCCGCGCTCAGTGCTGGCGGCACGCGAGAGCGATAGTGCCGCCCATCACCGCGAAGAGTGCT
>CAVXQP010000007.1:0-125107 GCA_963763955.1 uncultured Solirubrobacterales bacterium
CCCGGAGCCGGACTTGAACCGGCGACCCCTTCCTTACCATGGAAGTGCTCTACCAACTGAGCTATCCGGGCGCGATTCGCACTGTAGCGAGGGTCGCTGGAGGGATCGATCGCGGGATTCAGGGGTGCAGCGCGAGGCGCTGGCCGTTCATGCGGGAGGCGTGGTCCGAGCAGAGGAAGGCGATGGCCTCGGCGAGGTCCTCGGCCGGAGTGAACGTGGGGCGCTGCTCGTCCGGGTTCTCCTCTCGAATGCGGGGGGTCTCGATCGCGTTGACGACGATGATGTTGGCGGTGGCGCCGGTGCCCTCGAAGGAGTCCGCCAGCGCCAGGGTCCAGGCCTCGGCGGCAGCCTTGGCGGAGGCGTAGGCGGCGTTGGTGTCCATGGGGCTCTGGGCGGCGGCTGCCGAGACCAGGACGAAGCGGCCGTGGCCGCTCTTGGTCAGGGCCGGATAGAAGGCGCGCGAGGCGAGTTGGAGGGTGCGCACCAGGAGGCCGTGGAGGAACTCGTAGTCGGCGAGGTCGAAGCTCTGGATGGGGTCGCCGCCGCGATAGCCCCCGACCAGGTGGAGGAGGCCATCGATGCGGCCGAAGCGCTTCTCGGTGGCGGCGGCCCAGTCGTTGGCGGCGGACTCGTCGAGGAGATCGACCGCGGTGGGGTCGACGCGGTCGTTGGGGAGACCGAGGTCCTGGGCGACGGAGTCGGCGGTCTCCTGGCTCCGGTCCGCGAGGGAGAGGGAGGCGCCTGCGTCGGCGAGGCGCTGAGCAACGACGGGGCCGAGGCCGCCGCCTGCGCCGGCGATCGCGATCACCCTTCCGTCGAGGTCGGTCATGTCGCTGAACCTATCCGGCTGCGCATGACTCTGCTGACCATCGCGTCACTGATTTGTTGCAGTCGGCGTGACAATCGGGCTGCTGGGACTCATAGGTTCCTGCCGTGACGAAGTTCCATCCAAGGCGACAGGGGGACCTGGGTGAGGCCGCGGCAATCGAGTGGTTGACGAGGATCGGGGCATGCGTGGCCTTCCCTCTCTTCCACAGTCCCGACTATGACCTAGTCGCCGACCTCAATGGCAACTTGCTCCGAGTTCAGGTGAAGACGTCGCGACGCATCTGTAACGGAAACGCCACTACACGGTCCAGCTGGCCACATCGGGGGGGAACCAAAGCTGGACGGGCCTGGTCAAGACCATCGATCCGGCGCGGATCGATTTCCTGTTCATTCTTGTCGGCGATGGACGACGCTGGTTCATCCCGTCGTCCGAGATCGAGGGCAACCGGGGGATCTCCCTGGGCGGGGAGAAGTACTCCGAGTTCCAGGTTGGATGCGCAGAGCCGCTCGATCACCGTGACTCATCCGGCTCTAAACTCGGCGATCCGCGGGGGGGCGCCGGAGTAGGAGAGCCGGGCCGGACTGTAAATCCGGTGGCACAGCCTGAGTGGGTTCGATTCCCACCCCCCCCACCTCCGCCACCTCCGGGTGGCGACTTGCTTTCCGGGGACATTGAGCAGCGGGCCGTCGGGCGGACGCGAATGTCGGCCAACCATCAGCTCACGGTCCCGATGGCGGTCGCGGCCGCCTCATCAGTGGCGCCGGGCGACCGGTTTCGGGTCGAGTCGGACGGCACCGGCCGATTCGTGATGACGCGCATCGAGGAGTACATGCAGCGGAACGTCGAGAAACTAGCGCTTCCAAACGACCCCGACTAGCGCACACGCGCGCCGATGGAAAACTGGCCGGAACGACCGCCGCGCCCCCGTCTGGGGGAGGAGTAAAGCTGGATCAGCCGAGGCCGCGGAGGCACTGCGCCTCCGGCAGGGCCTTGAGCCGCTTCAGCGTGTTGTTCTCGATTTGGCGGATCCGCTCGCGGGTGACACCAAAGGTCTCACCCACCTGCTCGAGGGTCATCGGCCGGCGCCCATTGAGCCCGTAGCGCAGCTCCAGCACCTCCCGATCCCGCTGCGGCAGCGCGGCCAGCGCCTTCTGCACGTCCTCGCGCTGCAGGTTCCCGGAAGCCGTCTCAAACGGTGACTCGACGTTGTCGTCGGCCACGAAGTCCCCGAGCTCCGAGTCGTCCTCGTCCCCCACCGGCTTCTCCAGAGACACCGGCATCTGGCTCACTCGAAGCACCTCACGCACGTCGCGCGCGGTCCAACCGAGCTCGGCCCCGATCTCATGCGGCTCCGGCTCCCGCCCCAGCCGCTGCACGAGATGCCTCTCGACGTGCACGACCCGGTTGAGCTTTTCCACCATGTGCACCGGGATCCGGATCGTCCGCGACTTGTCGGCGAGCGCGCGAGTCACCGCCTGTCGGATCCACCAGGTCGCGTAGGTCGAGAACTTGTACCCCCGCCGGTAGTCGAACTTCTCCACCGCCCGAATCAGCCCGAGCGATCCCTCCTGGATCAGATCGAGGAAGCTCAGTCCCCGGCCGAGATAGGACTTCGCGATCGAGACGACCAGGCGCAGGTTCGCCTCCACCATGTGCCGCTTCGCCCCCATGTCCCCCCGCTCGATCCGCTTGGCGAGATCCACCTCCTGCTCGGCCGTGAGCAGGTCGACGGACCCAATCGAGCGCAGATAGAGCCGCAGCGAATCGAGGCTCGGCTCCACCGTGAGGTCGAGCTCCTGCTTCTTGCCCCGCGCATTGGCGGAGTCATCCCCCTTGCCCTCCTTGTAGGCCGTGACGCCGTCGGCGGCGATCACGTCCACTCCCTGCTCGACCAGATGGCTGTGCAGCTCGGCGACCTGCTCCTTCGTCACCTCCACCTCTTCGAGTGTGGAGGCGATCTCCTCGAAGGTGAGATAGCCCCGCTCCGTCCCGGCCGCAATCAGTCCACGCAGCTCATCGCTCTCCACGAACGCCTGGTCCTCGGCCACCGCTGCCTGGCGAATAGACGCCAAATCCCTTCTCTCCTCCTCCCCTGACCTACCGGACGCTCAATTCACTCCCCTATCCAGGAATCGAGCAAATCGCGAGGGTCAGTATAGGCATGCATCCCCCAAAAGTTCGACCAACTTTTGGGTTACATCGTTGCCGCACAACGACCTCGGCATACTTGATCAGATGAGCGATTCCACCCAACAGACGCTTTCGCCCAGCCGCGACGCCCAGGCCGAGGCCCCCGTCACCCGAGTGAGCCTCTCCCGGGTCGGTGTCGTCGGCGTCGAGAAGATCATCCGCGTCTGTGCCTCCCAGAACGGCGGTAATGCGAGGGTGCTCCGAGCGGAGCGAGGAGCAGCCCGTGATGTGCCTGAGGAGTCCCTCTACCACGCCGACCTGGAGTGCTTCGTGGACCTCAACCCGGAGCAGGCAGGCGTCCACATGTCCCGCTTCGAGGAGGTCGTCAATGAGGCGATCGACACCGTCGTCCTCAGCGAGGCCCTGCGGGCCGAGGGCCTGGCCGCCCACATCGCCGAGCAGGTGCGCCAGCGCCAGGGCGGCATCCGCGCCGAGGTGAAGATCGCGGCGCGCTACCCCGAGACGGTTCCCGCACCGGTCTCCGGCCTGCCGACGCAGGAGCTCTACACCCTCTTCGGCACCGCCGTCTCCTCCGATCGGGGCACCCGCACCCTCACCGGAGTCGAGGCCCAGGGCATGACCGCCTGCCCTTGCGCCCAGGGACTGGTCGAGGACGGCGCCCGCGAGCGCCTCGCGGACCAGGGCTTCACCTCGGACGCGATCGACCGCATCGTCGACGCGGTCCCGGTGGCGACCCACAACCAGCGCGGCATCGGCACCCTCCACATCGGCTGTCCCGAGGACTCCGGCGTGGACATCGACGCCCGCCGGCTCCTCCGGATCGTGGAGAACTCCATGTCCAGTGAGATCTACGAGTTGATGAAGCGCGCCGACGAGCGTGCCGTGGTCGAGAAGGCCCACGCCAACCCCCGTTTCGTCGAGGACTGTGTCCGCGAGATGATCCGCCAGGTCACTGAGGCCTTCCCCGACCTCCGCGACGGCGCCTTCGTCCACGCCCGCCAGGAGAACCTCGAGACGATCCACCGGCACAACGTGGTCGCCGAGCGCTATGGCCTGCTCTCCGAGATCACCGGCGAGATCGAGAGCGGCACCCACTCGCGTCACCACACCACCATGCGCGAGTGGCTGGAGGCTCCGGCGGTCTAGGCCGTCCGTTTGGTGGAGCGCGACGCCTCCACCATCCTCTTGAAGCCGAAGAAGTAGTCCACCCCGCTGATCACGGTGGCCGCCACGGCCGCGTAGACCAGCAGGTTGACGCCGAGCGGCGCCGGATTGACCGCGATCAGGCAGATGATCGCCGCCACCTGCAGGATCGTCTTCACCTTTCCGAGCCAGCTCGCCTGGATCACCGTCCCCTGCTCGGCTGCCACCATCCGCAACCCGGTGACCGCGAACTCCCGCGCGATGATCACCATCGCGATCCATGCGGCGAGCCGGTCGAGCGAGACCAGCGCGATCAGCGACGCCGCCACCAGCAGCTTGTCCGCGATCGGGTCCATGAGCTTGCCGAACGTCGTCACCGCGTTGCGCTGCCGCGCGATGTAGCCGTCGAGCGTGTCCGTGAAGGCGGCCAGCGCGAAGACGCCGGCAGCGATAGCGTCCCCGTTCGGCGTCTCGTCGAGCAGCGCCACGACCACCACCGGCACCAGCAAGATGCGAAGGACCGTGAGCGCGTTCGGCAGGTTGAGCTGGAACACCAGCCAAGTATCGCTGGCTCAGGCGGACGCCAGGGCTCTGGCCCGGGCGAACACCGAGTCGAGCATCGGCTCCGTCAGCTTCCCGGTGAAGGTGTTCTGCTGGGATGGGTGGAAGCAACCGAGCAGCGCCCAGTCGCGCTCCCGGCCCCGATCCGACGTCCGCAACGGTACCTCCGTCCCGTGCCCGAACCGCGGTCGCGGCCGCGGCACCTCGACCCCGAGCTCGGCCAGAGCCAGCAGCGACCCCGTCCAGGCGTACGAGCCGAGCGCCACGACCACCCGCGCGGAGCGCAACAGCCTGAGCTCCCGGACCAGATATGGCAGGCAGTTGTCCCGCTCCTCGGTCGTCGGCCGGTTCTGCGGTGGCGGGCACCGATTCACTGCCGTAATGTAGGCGCGCCGCAGGCGCAGCCCGTCGTCGGCTCTCACCGAGGTCGCCTGGTTGGCGAGCCCGGCGCGGTGGAGCGCCGCGAATAGCCAATCCCCAGACCGGTCCCCGGTGAAGATCCGACCCGTCCGGTTCCCGCCGTGGGCCGCCGGCGCGAGCCCCACCACGACGATCGAAGCGCGCGGGTCCCCGAACCCGGGTAACGGCCGCGCCCAGTACTCCTCCCCCCGGTAGCGGCGCGGCGGCTCGGCCGCGCTCCGCTCCCGCCACTCGACGAGCCGCGGGCAGCGGTCGCAATCGACGATCTCATCGGCTAGCGCCCGGAGCGCCGATGCATGGTCCGACCCGGCTCCGCTCTCCATCGCCTGATCATCCGGGGCGGGGGCGACGGATTCCCCCACGGCACCGCAACGCATGGCACCGGCACCTGGCTATCGTTCCGCGGCCCGTGAAGCCTCTACGAGTCTGCATCGACGCCCGCCTCAGCGGGGGGCACGGCGGCGTCGAGCAGCTCGTCATCGGCGTTGCGGGGGGGCTGTCCGAGCTCCGCGACGGGGACGAGGAGTATCTGTTTCTCGTCAACCCCGGGGAAAACGAGTGGCTGAGGTCTTATCTGGGCCCCAACTGCCGGATGATCTCTATGGGCGACCCCATTCCGCTGCGCTCCCACATCGCGCTGCTTTTCGACAGGGTCTCGCGCCGCCGGCGATGGCCCCCTCCCCTCGGCGGATTCGCGCCGACCGATCTCGCCCAGCTCGGCATCTCCAACGGGACAATCGAGGCCGCCGGGGTCGGTGTCATGCACTTCCTGCTCACCGGTGGCTTTCTCACACGGGTCCCGACTATCTACAACCCGCACGACCTCCAGCATCTCCACTACCCGGAGTTCTTCCCGCCCGGGGAAGTGGAGCGCAGAGAGCTCACCTACCGCACCTTCTGTGAGCGGGCCACCCTCGCGGTGATGATGACCTCCTCGGGAAAGGCAGATCTGGTGGAGCAATTCGGCACCCCACCGGACAAGGTCGCGGTCGTCCCCGGCGCTTCCGTGCTCCCTAACTACACGGTCCCCTCCCAGGCGGACCTGGATGCGGTCGCCGAGCGCCTCGCCCTGCCAGAGAGGTTCTTCCTCTTCCCTGCACAAACCTGGGCGCACAAGAACCACCTGCGGCTTCTCGAGGCCATGGCGATCCTCCGTGACGAACGCGACCTCGAGGTCACGGTCGTCTGCCCAGGCAAGCAGAACGACCACTTCAACCAGATCGAGGCAAGGATCAGCGAGCTCGGGCTGGCACAGACGGCGCGGTTCCCCGGGTTCGTCACTCCCCTCGAGCTCCGCTCCCTGTACCAACTGGCCACTGCGATGGTCTTCCCGAGCCTCTTCGAGGGTTGGGGCCTGCCGGTGAGCGAGGCCCTCTCCATCGGCCTGCCCGTCACCTGCTCGACGTTTCCCTCACTGCTCGACGTGGCCGGAGATGCGGCGCTCACCTTCGACCCGAAGGATCCGAACCAGATCGCGGACGCGATGATGCCGGCCTGGAAGGACCCGGCCCTGCGGAAGTCCCTGGCCGAGAAGGGCAAGGCACGAAGCAAGGAGTTCACCTTCGAACGCACAGTCCGTCTGCTTCGTGCTCACTACCGACAGGTCGGCGGGCGGCCCCTGTCGGGCGAGGATCAGCAGTTGTTGGCCGCTCCGCCCCTGACCTAGCGCGGCCGGTCGGCAACGAACGTGTGGGCCGCTCCGGGATGGGAATGCGTCGCTACCCGTGTTCGGACCAGCGACCTCGTCCCGGGTAGCCGCTCCGCCCAGCGACCCATCGCAGCCAGAGGCACACCAAGGACCTGACGGCGCAGATCCCGGAACTCCTCGTTGCTGCGCGCGCCGGGAAAGGCGTTGATGACTGTGTCGTAGAGGCCCCAGACGTGGAGCAACCTGAGGCCGCTGCGCTCGATCGCCCCGACGTATTGGTCGAGCGTGTAGGCGTTCTCGCCGCCTGCCAGCTGGTGGACTGGGTGCGCCTCGAGGAACTCGGCGAGCTCACGATCGTCGGCGACCACGTGCTCCCGGCAGAAGAAGAAGAAGCCGCCGGGCCTCAGCGCCCTGGCCGCCTCGCGCGCCACCGCGTCGAGGTCCCGGGTGTGGTGCAGCACCTGCCGCCCGTAGACGATGTCCACGCTCTCGTCGGGCAGCGGGATGTCCTCTCCGACCCCGTCCAGGACCTCGATCCGCTCCTCGCCGAGCCGCTCGATCGCCCCGCGACCGACGACCGGGGACGGATCGGGGTCGAGCGCGTAGACCCGCGACGCGCCGGCGTGCACGATCGCGAGCGAGGCGATCCCGGTGCCCGCCCCCACGTCGAGGACCTCCCGGCCCTCGAACCCCCCGACCACCGCCCGGGTCTCCTCGAACTCGGCGGAGCGCTCGAACCGCGACGACGCCTCCAGCGTGTCGGCGCCCAGGTAGGCGTCCCTGATCAGGTCCGCGTACTCGGGATCGGCGCGCAGGTGCTCGATCGCCTCGGCTGTCGACATCTGGGGCGAGATGCCGGGCAGGGTAGTCGCCAGGGCTCGGGCTCAGTCGCGGATGAAGATGGCGTCCGCCTGGAGCATCTCGCCCGTCTCGGGATCGGTGTATCCACCCTCCAGGCCGGCGACGTGAAAGCCGTGGTCGGACATGAACTGGACAACCTCGAGCCAGAGCGGCCCGCCCTCATACAGCGGCACCAGCGAGAGCTCTGCCTGCACCCCGTAGAGCCGGGCCAGCACGTTGGAGCCGCCGCGCAGTGTCTCGAGCTCGTAGCCCTGCACGTCGAGCTTCAGGAAGGGCCTCTTCGCGTCACCGGCGACCTCGTCCCAGATGGCATCGAGCGTCGTGACCTCGACGGTCTCCGTACCGATGTAGACCGAGCTCGGCGCGGCCTGCTCGTGGCGCTCCTCCATCGCCAGCAGCGAGCTCGATTCCGAGTTGCCCGCGACGTTGATCTCCGCGGTGCCCGGCTCGGGGCCGAGCGCCAGGTTGCGGCACTGCCAAAGCGGATCGCCGGCCGTGTTCCTCTCGAGCTGCCTGAAGGCTGCCGAGAGCGGCTCGAACGAGCAGATCGGCCCCTCGTAGCCCGCCTCGCGGATCCGCTTGCCGTAGTTCCCCACCGACGCCCCGACGTCGAGCACCATGTCGACGTGCTGGAGGTGGAGCAGCTCTCCGGGCTCGCCGGGCCCCCCGAGCGGCACCAGGTCCCACCGCAGTGCTCGGAGAATCCGCTGCAAGAGATGGAAGAACCACGCCTTGATCCTGGCCATTCGGGCGAGCCTATACTGAGCGCCCATTGCTGAAGCTCACCGTAGTGACGCCCACTCTCAATCAGGGCAGGTTCATCGAGCGGGCCATCCTCTCCGTCCTCGACCAGGGGTACGGGAACCTCGAGTACCTGATCGTCGACGGCGGCTCGACCGACGAGACGGTCGAGGTGATCAAGCGCTACGAGGACCGGATCGACTGGTGGGTCTCCGAGCCCGACGGCGGGCAGACCGACGCCATCAACAAGGGGCTCGCCCGCGCCACCGGCGATGTCTTCGCGTACCTGTGCAGCGATGACTACTATCTGCCCGGCGCCTTTGAGACGGCCCTCGGCGCGTTGGAGCGAAGCGACGCGAGCTGGGTCGCCGGAGGGGCCATCAACGTCGACGAGAGCGGCCGGCCCAGGGATACGGCGCTCGGTCAGGTCTGGGTCCCGACACCTCCTGACCACGACGAGATCCGGCCCCGCAGCCGCTACGGGCTCGTCGCCCATCCCTGGTGCGTCGCCCAGCCCGCCTCGTTCTGGCGGCGGGAGGTGTTCGACCGCCACGGTGAGTTCCGTCAGGACATGCATTTCGCCTTCGACGTCGAGTTCATGACCCGCCTCATGCTGGAGGGGGAGGCGCCGGTGCTGCTCCCCGATGACCGGCTCGCCGCCTGCACGCTGCACTCGGACGCGAAGTCGTTCGACCCGAGTCGCTGGGAGCCGGACTACGAGCTGATGCGCCGCCTTCACCGACAGCGCCTGACTCGCTTCGGGCGTCTCCGCCTCGCGGTCTACCCGGTCGTCCGCGCGCTCCGCGAGGCGACGAAGCGCGTTCGGTACCAGGTGATCGGCCCCGCGATCAAGTTCGCCGGCGACATGCTGGAGCACGTGCCCGAGCGAATCCGGCCCAAGATCAGGACCCGGGACAGGCGCGCGCCCTGAGCCTCAAGCTCTCCGTCATCACCCCCAGCCTGAATCAGGGGGCCTTCATCGAGAGGACCATCCGCTCGGTCCTGGACCAGGGCTACGAGAACCTCGAGTACCTGATCGTCGACGGCGGCTCGACCGACGAAACGGTCGAGGTGATCAAGCGATACGAGGACCGGATCGATTGGTGGATCTCCGAGCCCGATGGCGGGCAGACCGATGCGATCGACAAGGGCATCGCTCGCGCCAGCGGCGACGTGATCGCCTACATCAACAGCGACGACTACTACCTGCCCGGCGCCTTCGAGACGGCCCTCGGCTCACTCGAGAGAAGCGACGCGAGCTGGGTCGCGGGGGCGGCGGCGAACGTCGACGCCGAAGGGCGGCCGGGGGCGTGGGACACAGGGGACGAGTGGCGTCCGGTGCCCCCCGCCGACGTCGAGCGGCGACCCTGCGGCCGGCAGTGGTGGATCGTCTGCAACTGGTCGGTCCCTCAGCCCGCGACCTTCTGGCGCCGCGAGCTCTTCCAGCGCCACGGCGAGTTCCGGCGAGAGCTCCACTTCGCGATGGACGTCGAGTTCATGGAGCGACTGGTCCTCGCCGGGGAGATGCCCCTGCTCCTCCCCGACGACTTCTTGGCGGCCCGCGTGCTCCACCCTGGCGCGAAGTCCTCGGATCAAGGGCGCTGGCACTCCGACTACAAGCTGCTGCGCTCTGGGCTTCGCGATCGGCTGACGCTGCGGGAGCGGCTGCTGCTGCCCTACGCGCGCCTCGCCTTCGCTGCCTCGAGGAACCGCCGCATCGCCTGGTTCCGCTACGGCCTCTACGACCCGCTGGTCAGGGAGGTCAGGCGCCTGCGGGGCCGGATGCGGCTCCGGCGCTAGCCGGACACCCGGTCTCGAAGCGACTCGAGATCGGCCTCCACCATCATCGCGATCAGCTCGTCGAAGCCGGTGGTCGTGCTCCAGCCGAGCTCCTCCCGCGCCTTCGAGGGATTGGCGACAACCTCCTCGATGTCGGCGGGCCTCGTGAGCTCCGGATCCTGCCGTACGTATTGGGCGGGGTCGAGGTCGACGCAGGCGAAGGCCCGCTCGACGATGTCCCGAACCGAGTGGGCGATCCCGGTGCCGACCACGTAGTCACCGGGCTCATCCTGCTGGAGCATGAGCCACATCGCCTGGACGTACTCCTTCGCATAGCCCCAGTCCCGGCGGACTTCGAGGTCCCCGAGGGAGAGCTCGCGCTCGAGCCCCAGCTTGATCGCGGCGACGCCGTGGCTGATCCGGCGGCTGACGAACGACAGTGCGCGCCGGGGGGACTCGTGATTGAAGAGGATCCCCGAGCTGGCGTGCATGCCGAAGCTCTCGCGGTAGTTGACGGTGATGAAGTGGCCGTAGACCTTCGCGACCCCGTATGGGCTGCGGGGATAGAAGGCGGTTGACTCGCTCTGGGGAGTCTCGACCGCGCGGCCGAACATCTCGGAGGAGGACGCCTGGTAGTAGCGTGCGTCGGGGTTCGCAACGCGAATCGCCTCCAGCAGCCGGGTGACGCCGACGGCCGTCGCCTCGGCCGTCGCCACCGCGAGTCGCCACGACTGGGAGACCGAGGAGGCCGCGGCGAGGTTGTAGACCTCGTCCGGGAGGCTCGCCCGGATCACCGCCTGCAGCGAGCCCTCGTCGAGGAGGTCCCCGGCGTGCAGCGTGAGCCGGTCCTGGATCGAGTCCAGTCGCTCGTAACGCTGCTCCGGCGAGCGCACGAGGCCATGGACCTCGTAGCCCTTCTCCAGCAGCAGCTCGGCAAGGAAACTGCCGTCCTGCCCGCCGACCCCGGTGATCAGTGCGCGTTTCGGCACCGCCCCATTCAATCGATCCGCCGCGCGCGACGGCGCCAGGGGAAGAACGTATCCTCGCCCCCGACCGTCATGAACTCGACTCGCCCGAGATCACCGCTCACTCTCCTGCGGACCAGCGTCGAGACCGTCTACTACTGGCTCCGCAGGGTCCTCGGCCTCCTCTACTCGATCCTGCTGCGGGACTCGATCACCCGCCTCCGGGTCGAGACGGAGCAGCTCGGCTCTGCCGCGGTCGAATCGACGGCCTACGTCGGGGCCGAGCTGCGACGGGTCGAGGAGCGCCTCGAGAGGCTCGAGGACGAGCTGGCCGCCGTCCGCGAGCTGCTCGAGCAGCGGCACTCGGTCGGCGGTCGCAGCAAGGACTGAGGATGGGCGTTCCGCCGGGCAGCGTCTGGCTGGACGCGCGCGCCACCCAGGGCGAGGGCAGCGCCGAGCGCGGGCTAGGCCGCCATGTGGTCGAGGTGATCAGGGCCATCCGCTCGATCGCGCCGGACACCCTCGGCTCGATCAGGTTCGACTCCCGGCTGCCGGCGCCTCCGGCCCTCGCGGACCTGGGGGAGCTGGCGGGCTGGGGACTCGGCAGGCCGCGCCCCGGCGAGACGGTGCCATCGATCTACCACGTCCCCGCCCCGTTCGAGGAGGTGGGGATCGACCGGATCTGGCCCGAGTGGATCAGGAGCGGCGCCCATGCGGTGAGGACCGTGGTGACGCTCCACGACCTCGTCCAGCTCGCGATGCCCGGCGAGTACCTGCAGCACAGCCTCGCCCTGAAGACGATGTACACCGCGAGGCTGGGCCTGATCCAGAGCGCCGACCAGGTCCTCGCGATCTCCGACAGCACCGCCGCGGACGCGGTCGAGCACCTCGGTGTGGATCCCGGGCGGATCACCCGCATCGAGTCCGGGGTCTCCGACACCTTCTCCTCGCTCGTGACCTCGGCGGAGGAGGCGGCCGGGATCCTCGCGTCGTCCTACCCCGCGATCCGGGACGGCTTCCTCCTCTACGTGGGCGGCGGCGACCCGCGAAAGAACATGGAGGGCGCCATCGAGGGATTCGCCCGGCTGCCGCGACCGGTCCGCCTCGCGCACCAGCTGGTGATCGTCTCCAAGCTCGGCCCCCAGGTGGCCGGCGAGCTGCGCGTGAAGGGGCGCCGGCTGGGGATCGACGAGGGCGACCTGTTCTTCGCCGGCTTCGTCCCGGACCGCGAGCTCGCCGCGATGTACCGGCGCTGCGCCCTCTTCCTCTTCCCCTCCCTCTACGAGGGCTTCGGCCTGCCCATCCTGGAGGCGATGTCCTGCGGTGCGCCCGTAGCCGCCGCCGACAACAGCTCGATCTCCGAGGTCCTCGGGGACCTGAGAGCCACCTTCGACGCATCCGATCCGAACGCGATCGCCGCGAAGGTCGGGAAGGTGCTCGCCGACCCCGAGGAGCTGCAGCTGCTCCGCGAGCGATCGCGACGGCGAGCCGCCTACTTCACTTGGGAGAGCACGGCGGCGAAGGTGATCGAGGGCTACGAGGCGGCGCTCTCCCGGCCACGGGGCGGCGCGCGGCGGCGCGAGCGAAAGCGCATCGCGTTCGTCACCCCGTGGCCGCCCCAGCGCGCGGCAGCGGCCTCCCGCAGCAAAGAGCTGGTCTCGGCCCTCGCCGAGTCCGCCGATGTCGACGTCCTGGTAGCCGACGGCGACGAGGCCTTCGACCGCTCGCCCAAACCGGGCGTCGGGTACTGGGGAGCGGACCAGCTCGACTGGCTGTTCGAGCTGCGCGATCACGACGGCTACCTCTACGCGCTGGACGGCTCGCCGGCGAGCGCGGCCGTGCTCGACGCGGTAGCGAGGCGGCCGGGGGTCGTCCTGCTCCACGACGAGGCTCTGCGGCGGATGCTGCCGGAGGACGCGGGTGAAATCCTTCCGGTCCGGCCCGACGAGGAGGGCGCGCTCGCCGAGCGGGTGACCGAGCTGCTCGGGCTGTAGGTCGGGCTACCTGGCGGTCGCCGGCGTGCCCGCCGTGGCGACGCCCTCGCCCCTGGGCTCCGTCGCTTCGACCCGCCAGCTCTGGTCGACGAGCACCGTCCGCTGGTAGGGATGGGGCAGGCGGCCGCTGCGGAAGAAATCCCCGCCGGCGACGGTCAGCATCGACACGTTGTGCACCTCGTCCAGGATCGCGCCGCCTCCCGCCTTGGCCCAGAGGTGCATGAAGTACTGGGCCGCGGGCAGCGGGAACCTCTCGATCGAGCAGCGCACCTGCCCGGTGGGGGGCAGGTTCTCGAGCTTGCTGCCCGTCGGCTCGGACTCCAGGTTGAGGATGGCGAACGCGGTGGCGCCATCCATCGCGCCGAACATGACGCCGAAGGTCGCGTCCTTGGGCGGCGCCCCCTTGATCTCGTAGCTGAGCACGATCTCGCAGTCCTCCCCGGTGGTCGGGGACTCCACCACCCGCCCGTTGCTCTCGAACCAGACGTCCGTGAAGCGGAGCGCGCCGTTGCCCTGCCGATCGGTGCGCTCAGCCAGCCCCTCGCTCTGAGCGACGACCACGTCGCTCAGGTAGTCGTCGACGACCTCCCGCACCGCGCCCTGGGACTTGACCTCGCCATTGGCAAGCAGCAGCGCGCTGTCGCACAGGGCCAGCACCGATCCGAGGTTGTGGCTGATGAAGACGATGGTCCGTCCCTCGCGCGAGGCCTCCTCCATGCGGCCCAGGCACTTCTCCTGGAAGGCGACGTCACCGACGGAGAGCACCTCGTCGACGATCAGGATCTCCGGCTCGAGATGCGCCGCGACCGAGAAGGCGAGACGCATCTGCATGCCGCTCGAGTAGCGCTTCACCGGCGTGTCGATGAAGGGCCCGATATCGGCGAACTCGACTATCTCCTCGAACTTCCGGCTGATCTCGGCCCGGCTCATGTTCAGGATCGCGCCGTTCAGGAAGATGTTTTCCCGGCCGGTCAGCTCCTGGTGAAACCCGGTGCCGACCTCCAGCAGGGCCCCGACTCGCCCGCGCAGCACCGCCCGCCCCTCAGTTGGCGGCGTGATCCGCGAGAGGATCTTGAGCAGCGTGCTCTTGCCGGCGCCGTTGCGGCCGATGATGCCGAGGGTCTGCCCGCGAGACACCTCGAAGTTGACGTCGCGGAGCGCCCAGAACTCCTTGAGCTTCGGGCGGCGGCCGAAGGACTTGACGCGGTCCGCGATCGTCTCGGTGAGCAGCTTGTAGCCGGCCTCGTCGTCGCCGATCTCGAAGCGCTTGCCGAGGTGCTCGACGCTGATTGCGATCTCGGTGCTCATATGTTGTCCGCGAAGGTCTGCTCGGTCCGGCGGAAGTAGCGCAGCGCGACGACCAGGATCACGAGGGCGCTGGAGACCGAGATCGCTATCTGGCCGGTACCCGGGTACTCGGTGCCGATCAGCGCCCAGCGCACCCCCTCGATCACCGAGAAGAACGGATTGAGAGAGAGGATGTAGAGCCAGCGGTCGGTGACGTGGAGGGCGTGGGTGGAGTAGATGATCGGCGTGGCGAAGAACATGAGCTGGATGAAGACCGGCACGATCTGGTTGACGTCGCGGTACTTGACGTTGATCGCCGCAAAGAGCGTCCCAATCGCGAAGGCGGAAACGACGCCGAGCGCGAGGAACAGGACCACGAGCGGCGCCGTCGCCTTGATCGCGACGCCGTAGGCGATGATCACGGCGAGGACCACCGGCAGGGAGACCGCCAGGTCGACGATCAGGCTCGACGCCTTCGCGATCGGCAGGGCGAGCCGCGGGAAGTAGACCTTCGAGATCAGGTTGGCGTCCTGAACCATGCTGCTCGCGCAGTTGGTGATCGTCCCGGAGATGAACTGCCACGGGACGATGGCGACCAGGGCGAAGACCGCGTAGGGAAACCCCTCGGTCGGCAGCGGGACCAGCTTCCCGAAGACGACCGCGAGCACGCCGGCGAAGGCAAGCGGCTGCAACACGGCCCAGCTGATCCCGAAGAAGCTCTGCTTGTAGCGGACCTGGAGCTCGCGCTTCGTCAGGAAGTAGATGAGCTCGCGGTGTGCCCAGAGCTCGCCCAGGTCGATCGCGCTCCACCGGCGCGGCGGGGCGATGACGGTCTCGGGGGATGCCGCGATCCGACTCTCCATGGTGCTCACGCCGGCAAACGGTAGCTGGGGGCCCCCCCGAGGGCGCGGGCGTAGCCATCCAGCGCCTTCCCGGCCACGCGCGCCCAGGTGTGGATCGCGGCCTGCCGGCGCGAGCGCTCCCGCAGGCGCTCGAGGCCCCCCGGCGCGGTCAGGACCTCTCCGATGCAGCGCGCCATGTCCTCCGGGTCGGAGGGGTCGAAGGTCGCCTCGGAGTCGCCGAGCAGCTCCGGCATCGCGGAGACTCCGCTGACCGCCACGGGCGCCCCGCACGACATCGCCTCGAGGATAGGGAGCCCCGCCCCCTCATAGAGAGAGGGGAAGACGAAGAGCTCGCACGCGCGGTACAGCGCCGCGAGCTGGCGGCTCGTCACGTAGCCGGCGAGCAGCAGTTGCCCCGGCTCGATGTCGAGGCGGCGCGCGAGGGCCTTGAGGTCCTGGCGGCGCAGGAACGGGACCTCGCACGCGATCACCAGCTGATGAGCGCGGCGGAGCTCCGGCGAGAGGCGGGCGTAGCCGCGGATCGTTCCCTCGAGGTTCTTGCGGTAGTCGGTCCCGCCGACGTAGAGGAGGAAGCCGGGGCGCACTTTCGGCAGCTCCGCGTGGAGCAGCGATTCCGCGGCCTGCCCCGTCGGGATCAGCGAGGCGAAGTGGTCCGAGACGCCTGAGTCGATGACGGCGAGGCGCTCCTCCGGGATCCCGAGGTACCGGGTCGCGTCGCCCGCGGTCTGGTGCGAGATCGTCAGCACCTGATCGGCGCACCGCATCAGCCCGAGGCGGGCGGTCCAGGCGATCGCCTGATACCCCCACTCCGCCAGGTACTGCTCGCGCATCACCACCGGGACGAGGTCGTGGAGCGTGACCACCAGCCGGCAGTCGGCCTGCCTCACCCAGGCGGGCCAGATCTCCTCGTAGGAGAGGTCCGCCTCGAAGGGAGAGAGCAGGTGGAAGACGCCCGGCAGCGGCCGGTCGGCCGGGGGTGAGTCGCCGTGCTCGGTGAGCAGCCCGCTATCCGCAAACCGCTCAAACGCCGGTGGCACCGGCTGCTGTGGGTCCAGGCCGATGGCCCCGATCGCCTCCGGCGCCGCATCGACCAGCGCGGGGATCAGCTCGGAGACGTGCCGCGGGATGCCGCGCCCGCTGTGGGCCAGGCTCTGGGCTCCTCGGCCGTCGAGCCAGACGGAGCCGGGCTCGAGCTCCATCTAGCGGGGAGGCTGCTCGGAGGCGACGGCGTCGCGGAGGCTCGCGACCTCCGCCTCGATCCTCGAGAGCCTCCGGTTGAGGGCCTGAAGCTCGAGACCCAGGTACGCCGAGGACTCGACCGACGCCGAGCCGAGCCGCTCCGCCTGGCGGCCCAGGTCGCTGAGCTGGTCGTGGAAGAACACCTGGAAGATCCGGCCGAGGGCTCGCCGGACGGCAGCGGAGACCCGTATGGGGACGGAAGGTGGCGGATTTGCAGGGGATCCGGAGTCCATCTACGACTGCCCCGAGGTTCGGCTCAGGCAAGGGGCGGAGCTTCGAGCAGGATACGGTCTTCCTCCGAGAGCGCCCGGCCCGCGAGGTACCGGTAGTGCGCTCGCAGCAGGCGGACGGCGGCGGCGAAGCTGAACTGGGCGCCCCTCCTGCGACCGCGTTCCGAGAGCTCGGCGCGCAGGTCGGGGTCCGTCCACAGCCGCCTGACGGCGTCCGCGATCTCCCCGGTGTCGTCGGGATCGAAGAGGAGCCCGGCGTCCGCGACGAGGTCGGGCAGGCTGGTCGCCGTCGAGCTCGCGACCGGGAGACCCTCCGAGAACGCCTCGCACACAGGCAGCCCCCAGCCCTCGAAGCGACTCGGGAAGACGAGCCCTGTGGCCAGCCGGTAGAGGCCGCGAAGTTCGAGCGGGCTGACGAAGCCCGGGAAGATGGTGGATGCGCCGAGCCCGAGCTCCGCTGCTCGGTCGCGAACGCGGCGCGAGCGGCTCGCGTCGCTGCCCGGGCAGACCACGGGAACGGTCAGCCCGTCGCGGCGTCGCAGCAACTCGAGTGCCTCGAGCAGCCGCTCGTGGTTCTTGTGCGGCCAGGTCTGTGCCGGGTAGAGCAGGAACTCGGGCGGCAGCGAGAGCCGCTCGCGCAGGGCGTCGAGGTCGGCCGCCGTCGGGTCGGGGTACTCCCAGAGCACCGACCCGCCGGGGACCACAGCGACCTTTTCGGGCGGCAGACCGTAGCGCTCGATCACATCGGCTCGTCCCCAGGAGGTCATCAGGACGACCGTAGATGCGGCGGCGCAGTGCGCGCGGTAGATCGTCTCCCGGCGGCGGCGCTCCCAGTCGCTGAACAGCTCCGGCAGGTGCAGGTGCTGGAGGTCGTGAGGCTGGTAGATGCTCGGCACCTCGGTGAGAAAGGCATCCTGGAAAGGGAAGTGGACGACGTCGATCGCGTTCCGCTCGATCGTGCCGTCGCTGCGGCGGAGGGAGAACCGGGTGCCGATCGCCGGCAGCCTCTCGAGCAGCGCTCGCGTCACCGCCCGGGCGCGGCGGTTCGGCCGGCTGCGCCTGGTGTGGAGGATGCGGCAGGGGCCGCCGAGGTAGGGGCGGATCCACTCGTCCTCGCCGGCGTGGGTCAGGAAGAGGTACTCCTCGTCTCCGTCCTCGAGTCCCGAGAGCCCGGCCGCGATCCCGATCACGACCTGCTCCACCCCGCCGAACTGCCCGCTGCCGAGCCGGGCGTCGATGCAGACGCGCAGGGGCGTCACCGCAGCGACGAGAGCCAGCGGCCGGCTCGCTCGCGGAACCGGGGTGTCTCGGGCTCAGGCGACGGCTCGGGGTCGGAGAAGAACCGGCGGGCGGTCTCGGCGTCGCACTCGGCGTCGCGCTCGATCACGCTCGGGTGCTGCAGCGGAAGCTCGACGTCCACGGCGGGAAGCTCGGAGAGCCCCTCGCCGTCCGAGCTGGTGTGCCTCGAGTCCTCGCCGAAGCCGACGTTGGTGACGAGGTTGACGTTCGGGTTGATCGCGAGCCCCCCGTTGGCGATGCAGGCGAAGACCCACTGGTAGTCCCAGGTGTCGATCTCCCCGGAGGCGGACTCGTCCCAGACGCGGTACCAGAAGCGCCGCTCGTCGGCGTCGGCGAAGCGGGAGAGGACCTCGCTTCTGTCGGGGTCCGAGGACATGACCCACTCGCGCAGGTCGGGGTCGTAGCGCCGCCACGCCCGCCGCCACGAGGCCCAGCCCCAGATGTGGGGATAGCGCGAGAAGAAGTAGCTCGCGTCGCCCCGCCGGCCGAACCCCAGGTTGTCGCCGCTGATGTGCATCACCCGCTCGTCGTCGCGGTAGCGGTCGAGGAGCTCCTCGCAGAAGGGGAAGAACGAGGGATGCGGCAGGCAGTCGTCCTCGAGCAGGATCGCCTCCTCGACCTCATCGAACACCCAACTGATGCCGCTCGACACCCGGCGCTTGCAGCCCAGATTCGCGTCCGTATAGTCGCGAGTCACCTCGCAGGGCCAGTCGACCACCTCCGTCGCGGCACGCGCGCGGGCGCAGCGCTCGTCCTCGCCCTCGACATTGGCCCGTGGACCGTCCGCGACGACGAGTAGCCGCTCGGGGCGCGCCTGGCGGACCTGCTCGAAGACCCGAGTCGTCGTCTCCGGGCGGTTGAAGATCAGCAGCGCGACGGGGGTTCGCAGCCCAGATCCAGCCGTTGGGGCGCCTTCGCTCATGGCGGCGCAGTCTAGGCCGCTCTCGCTAGCCTCCCTCGTGTGTGTGGGGAGAGAGCGTCCCCGGCCGCGGGAGGCGGCCCTCTGAGCGCCGTCGGGCGTTGGGTCCGCCGGGCCTGGCGAGCGCTCGTCGAGCCGGAGGAGGTCTTCGCGGTCGAGTCCTACTCCCAGGAGGGCGAGGACATGATCCTTCGCCTCCTGCTCGAGGACCAGGAGAGCGGCTTCTTCGTCGACGTCGGCGCCCACCACCCCGAGCGCTACTCCAACACCGCCTACTTCCACGCCAAGGGCTGGCGGGGAATGAATATCGACCCCGACCCCAAGTCGATCAAGATGTTCGAGGCGGAGCGTCCCGGCGACACCAACCTCGAGGTGGGCATCGGCGAGGAGGAGGGAGAGTTCGAGTTCACTCGCTACGGCGAACGCGCGTTGAGCACCTTCGCCACCGAGCGCGTCGAGCAGCTCCGCCGTGAGGCCCCCCACTACGAGGTCTCGGAGGTGGTCCGGGCCAAGGTGGAGCGGCTGGAATCGATCCTCGGGGAGCACCTCGAGCCCGGCCAGACGATCGACTTCCTCAACGTCGACGCCGAGGGCAGGGACATCGAGGTACTCCGGTCGAACGACTGGCGCAGGTTCCGGCCGAGGTTCGTCGCCGTCGAGATCGACGTCGGGTTCGAGGACCTCGCCGCGCACCCGACCTACCGCTTCATGGTGGAGCAGGGCTACCGCTGCGTCGCGAAGACGCCGCGTTCGTCCTTCTTCCAGGTCCTCGACCCGAGCGGTGCTCGCTAGCCTGGTCGGATGACCGGGACGACGCCAGCAGCGGATTTCTGGGCCGGCAAGAAGGTCACCGTCACCGGCGGCGCCGGCTTTCTCGGCAAGGCGGTGATGCGCCAGCTCGACGAGCTCGGCGCCGACGCGCGCGTCATTCGCTCGGCCGACTACGACCTGAGGGACCGGGCCCCCTGCTTCGAGGCGCTCGAGGGCGCGCGGGTGGTGTTGCACCTGGCCGCCAACGTGGGCGGCATCGGCTACAACCGGCGCAATCCGGGACCGTTGGCCCACGACAACACGGCCATGGGCCTGAACGTCTTCGAGGCCTGCCGCGAGCTCAAGACCGAGAAGCTCGTCGCTGCCTGCTCGGTCTGCGCCTATCCCAAGTTCACGCCGGTCCCGTTCTCGGAGGACAACATCTGGGACGGCTATCCCGAGGAGTCGAACGCGCCCTACGGGCTCGCGAAGAAAATGCTGATCGTGCTCTCCGACGCCTACCGGCGCCAGTACGGGCTCAACTCCTGCGCCCCGGTGATGGCCAACCTCTACGGGCCCGACGACAACTTCGACCTCGAGGACTCCCACGTGATCGCGGCGATGATCCACAAGTACGTCGCCGCCGTCGACCGAGGCGAGGATGTGGTCACGCTCTGGGGCACCGGGGCGCCGACGCGCGAGTTCCTCTACGTCGACGACGCCGCTCGCGCCCTGCTGCTCGCCGCCGAGAGCTACGACTCCTCCGAGCCGGTCAACATCGGCAACGGCACCGAGACCAGGATCCGCGACCTGGCCGAGACGATCAGCGACCTGGTCGGCTTCGAGGGCGAGACCGTCTGGGACAGCTCGCGGCCCGACGGTCAGCCCAAGCGCTACCTCGACGTGAGCCGCGCCCACGAGCGCTTCGGCTTCGAGGCCGAGATGCCCCTCCGCGACGGGCTCGCCCGGACGATCGAGAGCTTCCGGGCGCAGTCGGCCGTCGCGAGCTGAGCCGATGACAGCCGCAGTAGAGCGTCTTGCTCCGAGCGAACAGAAGCTCGATCCTGATCGCGTCGTCGACGTCGAGACCAACGTCGGCCCGCTTTGGGTGGAGCGCGACGCGGGGATCATGACGCCAACGCTGATGGAGAGCGGCGGCTGGCAACCGGATGTGATCCGGCTGATGTCCAAATTCATCCGGCCCGGAATGACGGTCGTCGACGCGGGGGCGAACATCGGCTACGTCTCGGTGCGCGCCTCCAAGCTCGTTGGTCCGACAGGCAAGGTCTTCTGTATCGAGGCTGATCCGGCGAACGTCTCGATCCTCCGAGCGAACCTCTGGCGGAATGGGTGCAAGAACGCACAGGTCCTCCCGGTCGCCGCCTGGTCGGATCGGGCGGAGCTGAACCTGAACGTCAATCCCGAGGGTGGCGGAGCATGCACCCAGGTCGGCCCTGGCGCGAATCAGGGATCCACGGTCGCCGCGTACCGCCTGGACGAATTGATCGAAGGAACGGTGGACTACCTCAAGATCGACTGCGAGGGCAGCGATCACCTGGTGCTCAGGGGGGCGACCGGGCTGTTCCGAGCAAAGCCGCGGATGATCGCAACGGTTGAATTCGTCCCCGATCACGACATGCATACGGGTGACACGCCACGGGAGATCCTCGACACCTACCGGGAGCTGGGGTTGAAGCCCTACTCGATCGACTCGACGGGACGCCTTCGCCCGACGACCTATGCAGAGCTCGCTGACTCCGGCTCGGACAAAGAGCTGGTCGTCCTCGACTTCGCCCTTTCGCTGCACCGCCCGACACGGTTGGTAGCCGGTCATTATCTCCTGGACGGCCCGGACCGCGGCTTCGAGCGGTTGCTCCGCCTGGGCGGGGACCTGCTCGAGTACGTGCCCGAGAGGATCAGGCCGCGAATCCGCCGCCGCGACCGTCAGCGGAGCGAGCTGAGCCGATGACGCCCGGGGTAGAGCGTCTTGCTCCGAGCGAACAGAAGCTCGATCCTGATCGCGTCGTCGACGTCGACACCAGCGTCGGTCCCCTCTGGGTGGAGCGGGACGCTGAGGTCCTGACGCCGAGCCTGATCGAGTCCGGTGATTGGCAGCAGGATGTAATGGACCTTCTCTCCAGGGTCGTTCGCGCGGGGATGACGGTCGTCGACGCGGGAGCGAACATCGGCTATGTCTCGGTCGAGGCGTCCAAACTGGTCGGCCGTACCGGGCGGGTCCTCTGCATCGAGGCCGATCCCGCCAATGTCCCGATACTCCAAGCGAACCTCTGGCGCAACGGGTGCACGAACGCGGAGATCCTGCCGATCGCCGCGTGGTCGGAGCGAGCCGAGCTGAATTTGAGCGCCAACCCGGAGGGCGGAGGAGCGTGCACACAGGTCGGTCTCGTTCCAGACTGGGGATCCAGCGTGCCTGCGTATCGCCTCGACGAGGTGATCGACGAGCCGGTGGACTATCTGAAGATCGACTGTGAGGGCACCGACCATCTGGTCCTCGAGGGGGCCACGCGCCTCTTCCGAGCGAACCCCCACCTGGTCGCGACGGTGGAATTCGCTCCGGACCACAACTCGCACACCGGAGACACGCCGGGCGACATCCTCGACGCCTATCGCGCACTAGAGCTGAAGCCGTACCTGATCAGCATCGGCGGCTGGCTGCGCCCGACCACCTATCCCCATCTCGCTTCCTCCGGGTCCAACGAGCGACTCGTGGTGTACGACTTTGCCCTCTCGCGGCGGCGGCCGACGCGCCTGGTGCTCGGCTACTACGTCTTCGGCATCCCCAGGCGCGGACTCGAGTGGCTGCTCGAGCTGGGCGGCGACCTCCTCGAGTACATCCCGGCGCGGATCAGGCCGCCGATCCGCCGGCGGGATCGCCTGGCGAAGCGGCAGGCGGCTAAACGCCCTCGTGGCTGTAGCGGGTCACCTTGCCGGCCATCTGGTCCTGGAGGGCGGCGACGTCGGCGTCGACCATCAGCTCGACGAGGTCCTTGAAGCGGACCTTGGGCTCCCAGCCGAGCCTCTCTTTCGCCTTGGTCGCGTCACCGAGGAGCACGTCGACCTCTGAGGGCCGGTAGTACTTCGGGTCGATTTCGACGTGCTCGTCAGGATCGAGACCCTGCCTGGCGAAGGCGATCTCGCACGCCTCGCGCACCGTGTGCGTCTCGCCCGTGGAGATGACGAAGTCCTCCGGCTCTTCGCCTTGGAGCATGCGCCACATGGCGTCCACATAGTCGGGCGCGTAGCCCCAGTCGCGCTGGGCGTCGAGGTTGCCGAGGAAGAGCTTGTCCTGGAGCCCCGCCGCGATCCGCGCGACGGCCCGGGTGATCTTCCGCGTCACGAAGGTCTCGCCGCGGCGCGGTGACTCGTGGTTGAAGAGGATCCCGTTGACGGCGAACATGTCATAGGCCTCGCGGTAGTTCACGGTGGCCCAGTAGGCGGCCGCCTTGGCGACGCCGTACGGGCTGCGCGGATGGAACGGGGTCTCCTCGTTCTGAGGCGGCGGCGCGGCGCCGAACATCTCGGAGGATGAGGCCTGGTAGAAGCGCGTCTTCACCCCGGCCTCCCTGATCGCTTCGAGGAGCCTGACGGTGCCGGCGCCGGTGATGTCGAAGGTGTACTCCGGGATGTCGAACGAGACCCGGACGTGGCTCTGCGCGCCCAAGTTGTAGATCTCGTCGGGCTGCAGCTCGTAGAGGAGCTTGACCAGTGCCACCGAGTCGGAGAGGTCGCCGTAGTGGGTGAAGAGCCGGACACCCTGCTCGTGCGGGTCCTGGTAGAGGTGATCGATCCGGTCGGTGTTGAAGCTCGAGGAACGGCGCACGATCCCGTGGACCTCGTACCCCTTCTCCAGCAGCAGCTCGGCAAGATAGGAGCCATCCTGACCCGAAATCCCGGTGATCAGGGCGCGCTTCTCGGTCCCGGGGACCCGGGGAAGACGGGGGGGCGGTTCGTTGGCCTGCGGCTCGTTCATGGCCTCGCGCAGCGGGATGGTGGCAGAAGACGGCGGTCTAACCCGCCGAGGGGCCAATGGTTAACCTCGCGCCCACGATGCGCGTCCTGATCACAGGCGGTGCCGGCTTCGTGGGCGCCAACCTCGGCACCTCGCTCGCCGCCCGGCATCCCGACTGGGAGCTGATCGCCTACGACAACCTCTACCGGCGCGGCTCCGAGCTGAACCTGCCGCGGCTGGAGCAGGCGGGGATTGGCTTCGTGAAGGGGGACGTCCGCTCGGTGGACGACCTGACGGCGATCGAGCCGGTCGACGCGCTGATCGAGTGCTCCGCCGAGCCCTCGGTGCTGGCTGGCGTTGACGGCGAGACGGCCTACACCGTCCACACCAACCTGATGGGCGCCTACAACTGCCTCGAGATCTGCCGCCGCGATGGGGCACAGCTGGTCTTCCTCTCGACCAGTCGGGTCTACCCGATGCGACCGCAGTCGGAGCTCGCCTACGAGGAGGGGCCGACGCGCTTCGAGCTCTCCGACGACCAGGAGGTCGAGGGCGCATCCGCGGCGGGCATCTCCGAGGACTTCCCGCTCGAGGGAGCCCGGAGCCTCTACGGGGCGACCAAGCTGGCGGCCGAGCTCCTGATCGAGGAGTACGCCGAGGGCTTCGGGCTGCGGACGGTGATCGACCGCTGCGGGGTGATCACCGGGCCCTGGCAGATGGGCAAGGTCGACCAGGGAGTCTTCGCCTTCTGGCTCTTTCACCACCACTTCGGCCTCCCGCTGAGCTACATCGGCTACGGAGGCGAGGGAAAGCAGGTGCGCGACCTGTTGCACATCGATGACCTGGTCGAGCTGGTCGACGAGCAGCTCGCCGACCCGGAGGGCTGGGCGGGCTTCGTCGGCAACGTCGGGGGCGGCCGGGACAACAGCCTCTCGCTGCTCGAGACGACGGAGATCTGCCGGGAGCTGACCGGCCACGAGGTCCCGATCGAGCGGGTGCCGGAGACCCGGCGGGATGACGTCCCCATCTTCATCGCGGACTGCGCCCGGCTCTTCGGGCGCACGGACTGGCGCCCGCAGCGGGATCCCCGCCGGACGCTCTCCGACATCCACGAGTGGACCGTCGCGAACGAGTCGAGCCTCGCCGAGACGCTGGGGCTCGACGCGGCGGCGCGGGTGAACTGACGTGCCGCTCGCGATCGTCACCGGCTCGGGAGGCCTGGTCGGCTCCGACTCGGTGCGCCGCCTGGTCGAGAGCGGCTGGGAGGTCATCGGGCTGGAGAACGACATGCGGGCCCAGTTCTTCGGCCCGGAGGCGTCCACCGCGCACGTGACCGAGGAGCTGGTCGGCCGCTATCCGGAGTTCAAGGCGATCGACGCCGACATCCGCGACGACGAGGCCGTGCGCAAGGTCTTCACCGAGCACGCTTCGCGCCTCGAGATGGTCATCCACGCCGCGTCCCAGCCCTCCCACGACTGGGCGGCCCGGGAGCCCCACACGGACTTCGGCGTCAACGCGGTCGGGACGCTCAACCTGCTCGAGGCGACCCGCGAGATCAAGCCGGAGGCGACCTTCGTCTTCATGTCGACCAACAAGGTCTACGGCGACACGCCGAACTTCCTGCCGCTCGAGGATCTCGAGCGCCGCCTGGAGCTCCCCGAGGACCATCCCTACTTCAACGGGATCGACACCACTATGTCGATCGACCGCTCCACCCACTCCCTCTTCGGCGTCTCCAAGGCGGCCGCTGATCTGCTCGTGCAGGAGTACGGGCGCTACTTCGACATGCCGACCGTCTGCCTCCGCTGCGGCTGCATCACGGGGCCCTCCCACGCCGGGGCGAGGCTGCACGGCTTCCTCGCCTACCTGATGAAGTGCGTGGTGACCGGGACCCCGTACACCGTCTACGGCTACGAGGGCAAGCAGGTCCGCGACAACATCGACGGCTCGGACCTGGTCGAGGCCTTTCTCGAGTTCCACCGCTCGCCGCGCAAAGCCGCGGTCTACAACATGGGCGGCGGCCGGGAGTCGAACTGCTCGATGCTCGAGGCGATCGAGGCCTGCGAGCGGATCGCCGACCGCGAGCTCGCCTGGGAGCTCAGCTCCGACGCCCGCATCGGCGACCACCGCTGGTGGATCAGCGACCTCGGAGAGTTCCAGCGCGACTATCCCGGCTGGAAGCTGACCCAGGGCATCGAGTCGATCCTGCAGCAGATCCACGATGTGAACGCCGAACGCTGGGTGAGCGCACCTGCATGACGGGCGACGGTCCGGGCATCCACTACGAGCGCCTCTATGCATACCGCTTCCGCGACCTCGAGCAGGCCTCACGGACAGCGGTCTGGGGCCCGATCGCGGAGTTCATCCATCGCGCCCTGGGGGAGCCGCAGCGGGTCCTCGATCCAGCGGCGGGAAGAGGCGAGTTCATCACGGCGGTCCCCGCGGCCGAGCGGTGGGCCGTCGACCGCGTGGCGCATATCGGGGGCTCGCAGACGGGCGGGTTCCGGATGCTGATCGGCGACGTGATGGAGGTGCAGCTTCCCGAGGGCCACTTCGACGGCGTGTTCGTCTCCAACTTCCTGGAGCACCTGCCGACTCAGGAGGTGATCGGGTCCTTCCTCGCTAGGATGCTCGACGCGACCCGGGAGGGAGGCCGGATAGCGGTGATGGGACCGAACTACCGCTACTGCTCGGGCGTCTATTGGGACTTCGCGGACCACATCATCGCCCTCACCCATCGCGCGGTCGAGGAGCACCTGTACGCGGCGGGCTTCGAGCCAGTGCGCACCATCCCGCGTTTCCTGCCGTACTCGTTCACGGGCTCGCTGCCGGCGTCGGCGGGACTGACCGCCGCCTACCTGCGGTTCCCGCCGGCCTGGCGCGTGTTCGGAAAGCAGTTCCTCGTCATGGGCGAGAAGCCAGGAGGCTCGCGGTGAAGCTATCCGTCGTCATCCCGGCCCGCAACGAGGCGGGCTCCATCGCCGCCTGCGTCCGGAGGACTACCGAGGCGCTCCAGCGAGCGGGAATCGATTACGAGATCCTGGTCATCGACGACGCCAGCATGGACGGGACGAGCGACGTAGTGGAAGAGCTGGCCCGCTCGGACGAGCAGGATCCAGTGCTACCGCTCCCACTACAGCCGGGGGTTCGGGTCTCACCGTCAGAGCCGGGCTTGAGCGCTTCACCGGAGACGCCGTCGCGATCATGATGGCCGACGGCTCCGATGACCCGGCCGACCTGGTCTCCTATCACCGCGTCCTGGAGGACGGCTTCGACTGCGCCTTCGGCTCCCGCTTCGCCGGAGGCCGGGGCCGGGTGAGGGACTACCCCAGGGTAAAGCTGATTCTCAACCGCGTGGTCAACTGGGGGATCCGGGTGCTCTTCCGCCACCACTACGACGACACCACCAACGCCTTCAAGGCCTACAGGCGCGAGGTGATCGAGACCGTCCAGCCCCTGCTTGCGAACCACTTCAACCTGACGGTCGAGATCCCGCTCAAGGCGATCGTACGCGGCCACAGCTACGGGATCGTCCCGATCTCGTGGCACGGCCGGGAGTCGGGCAGCTCGAAGCTCGACCTCCGCGAGATGGGGAGCCGCTACCCATTCATCGTCCTCTACGTGCTGCTCGAGCGGTACATGAGCCGCGGGGACTACCTACGTCCGGGCCTTGACCCGGAGTTGCGCCGCGCCGGTCCTCGCCTCAGGCCGGGGCGCCTCCGCGCTCGCAGTCGAGCCCAGGAGGAGTCCCTTGCCCGGCGCTCCCGCGACGACCACTAGCCCAGCTGCCGGCGAGTCCCCGGCGGTGCAGCAGCGCCCGCTGCGGCCCTCGCGCTCCTAGGCTTATGCGCGTAGACGAACGGAAGGTCGCTCTCGAGACCTGAGGCGAGGGGCGCTTGCGTCCCGCTCGGAGGGGATCAGCTCGACGTCGGGCCACTCGATGCCGACCCCGGGATCGTTGTAGGCGATGCCGCTCTCGGCCGAGGGGTCGTAGTAGGCCGAGCACTTGTAGACCACGTCCGCCACCTCGCTTGTCACGCAGAAGCCATGGGCGAAGCCATCCGGGCAGTAGAGATGGTGGAGGCTCTCGTCATTGAGCGTGAACGCCTCCCACTCGCCGAAGGTCGGAGACCCCTTCCGAATGTCGACCAGGACGTCGACGATCTCGCCGCGAACGCAGCGCACCAGCTTCGCCATGCCCGGCTGGAAGTGCATTCCCCGGACGATCCCCCTGCTCGAGCGGGAGTGGTTGTCCTGGGGCCACTCGTCGTGGACTCCGAGGTCCGCGAGGACCGAGGCCCTGAAGCTCTCGATGAAGAAACCCCGCTCGTCGCGATGGACCGTGGGCGCCAGCAGGATCGGGCCCTCGAGTCTGTGTCGGCAACGCCTCCACGGGGCCGGCGATGATGCGCATCTCGGCTGGCTAACCTGCTGCCGCTCGCCGACGCTGGACGCCCTCCAGGACGCTGAATGCTCTCCGTGATCACCCCCGCGCGCAACATGGCGCGCTACCTGCCGGACATGCTCGACAGCGTGGCGGCGCTGCGGACGCCTCACGAGCACATCGTCATCGACGGCGCCTCCGACGACGGCTCGGTCGAGCTGCTCGAGGGCCGTGAGGACCCGCACCTGACCTGGATCTCGGAGCCCGACAGCGGGCAGACCGAGGCGGTCAACAAGGGGCTGCGTCTCGCGCGGGGGGACCTGCTCGCCTGGGTGAACGCCGACGACGCCTACATCCCGGAGGCGGTCGACCGCGCGCTCGAACACCTCGACCGTAACCCTGACGTCGGGGCGATCTTCGGCGGCGTCAACTACGTGGACGAGAACGGGACGATCTTCCGGACCCTCATGCCGCCCAGGTTCAGCTGGCGGACGTACCTCTACTTCGGCGCCTTCGTCACCACGCCGACGATCATCTGGCGACGCGAGCTGCTGGAGCAGGCGCCCTCGCTGAACGAGGCCTACGTCGATGCCGCCGACTACGACTTCTATCTGCGGCTGCTGCGCGGGGCACGAGTCGATCGCATCCCCGAGCCGCTGCTCAACTTCCGCTACCACCCGACCAGCAAGACGACGACCGACGTCTGGGTCCAGCTCAACGAGGCGAAGGAGATCCGGCTGCGCTGGGCCCGCAACCCGCTCCAGCGCGGGATCATGCGCGGCTGGGAGGGCGCTCGCCGCGCGATCCTGCCGCGGATCTCGTCCTGGCCGCATCCGGAGCCCCGTGGCGTCGTGAAGCTGCTGCGCCGGATCGGCGCGCGTGGCTGAAGCCGCCCGGTCCTCGGCCGGGGCCCGTGTACGAGGGCCCGACCCTCCGGCTGCGCGCGGCGGTGCTCCTGGCGAGAGCGATCAGTGGGTCCTGCGCCGCCACCGGCTCGCCCGAGTGCTCTACGCCGCGGCCGCCGCCTCCTCCACTTCGCTCCCGAGCCCCTCTTCGATCCCGTCTTCGCCCGGCTGCCGGCGATCGAGCGCGTCACCGCCGACCTCTACGCCCCGCCGACCTGCGCCTCGACATCACCCACATTGACCTGCCCGACGACTCCTTCGAGCTGATCCTCTGCAGCCACGTGCTCGAGCACGTCCCGGACGACCGGGCCGCGATGTCGGAGCTCCACCGGGTGCTCTCTCCCGGCGGCCTCGCCCTCGTTCTCACTCCGTATCGGCCCGACCGCCCCACCTACGAGGACCCCTCCATCACCAAGCCTCTCGACCGCATGGTCGCCTTCGGCCAGCAGGACCACGTCCGCATCTACGGCAATGACCTCGCCGATCGGCTCCGCGGAGCCGGCTTCGAGGTCGATGACCGGACGCCGGGCGAGCTCTTCGACGCCTCAACGGTGGAGCGGTGCGAGCTCGACGTCGACGAGCATCTCTTCCTCTGCCGCCGGCCCTGATCCTCGGCGTCCCCTCAGGCGGCGGACCGCCATCACCGGCAGAGCGACGACCCCGGCCAACAGCCCGATCGCAGCGAGCGGCACCAGGAGGGGCAGCAGCGCGACGGCGGTCAACACGACGATCGGGATCGCCAGCGGGAAGAGCGCCACGGTGATGATCCCGGCCCCGACGGTCCACTTGGAGATCTCGTCGGTGACCTCGGCCCTCCTGCGAGCGGTGGATTCGGCGTTCATGACGGCTCCTTTCTCGGTCTCACCAAGAAGACGAGATGGAGGCGTCGCCTGTGACGCCGCAAGCCGAGGCTCAAGCCGACGTTGCCCGGTTCCTGAACAGCACCTTGGAGTACAGCGCCTTCTCGATCGGAGCCGGGATCGGGCGCCAGGCCCAGTAGGCCCGATAGGTGAGGCGATGGAGCGGGCCGAGATCGGTCTGGCGTGCGAACTCGCCGCGGCGGGCAAAGAGATCGGCGTGCTTCGCACGCAGCTGCCGATAGACGTGGCGATAGCGGCGGCGGTGCTCTTCGTTCCCCGAGCGCTCGTGCTTGCGGTACTCGTGCGTCACCTCCGGGATCTGCAGCCCGCGCCAGCCCTTCTCCAGCGCGCTCAGGCAGAAGTCCCAGTCCTCGTAGCCGTCGATTGCCGGGTCGAAGCCCCCGGCGTCCTCCCAGCAGCGGCGCTTCATCAGGCCGAGCGAGGCGCCGGCGATCGAGCGGTGCAACAGGATGTAGGGGTCGAAATCGGGGAAGCGGAGGACGCCGGACCAGGCCCCGATCAGCTTCATCAGCCCGTAGCAGTAGCCCACGTCCGGATTCGCCTCGAGTGGCGGGCGGAGGGTGTCGATCGCGTCGAGGGTGAGCCTGTCGTCCGCATCGACCATCAGCAGCAGCTCAGAGTCCGAGTTCTCGAACCCGGCGTTGCGAGCCGCAGCCACGCCCGCGTTCCGCTGGCGGATCAGATCGACGCCCTCCGGCAGCTCATCCAGCACGCGCTGGGTCTCCGCGTCGGTCGAGCCGTCGTCGACCACGATCACCTTTGGGGGCCCGCCTTGCTGGCCGAGTGCCCGCTCGACCGACTCGAGCAGGAAGCGGCCTTGGTTGAAGCAGGGGATCACCACCGTGATGTCGCCGTGGCCGGGCATGGTCCGGCCGCAGGGTAGCTCCGACTAGGATCGCCCCAGATGGCGGAGGCGACCAACAAGCGAGCGGAGCCGCGTACCGTCTCGCGGTCCCATTCCGAGTTGATCCGCTGGATGAGCATCCAAGACGCCAACTCGGCCGGCTTCGTCCATGGCGGCGTCGTGATGAGGATGTGCGACGAGGCGGCCGGGATCGCCGCGATCCGTCACTCGGGCTGCCGCGTGGTGACCGCCGGGATGGACCGGATGACCTTCCTCCAGCCGGTGCACGTCGGCGAGCTGTTGCGCTGCACCGCCAGCGTCAACGCCGCCTGGCGGACCTCGATGGAGGTCGGCGTGCGGGTCGAGGCGGAGAACGCGGTCACCGGCGAGGTCAAGAACACCGGGACGGCCTACCTGACCATGGTCGCCGTGGACGAGTATGGGGAGCCGGTGGAGGTCCCCCCGCTCGTGGTCGAGGGCCCCACCGAGGAGCGGCGCCAGCGCGAGGCCGAGACCCGCAGGCGCAACCGCCTGACCGAGCGCGAGGAGATCCTCAGGGCGCGCCAGGCAGGCGGTGACTCGGCGGGCTGACCCCGCCCACCTGCCCCCGGTTCCGCTCCTATCCTTCCCCTGCTCATGGCCGTAACAGCTCCCAAGACGCCGGGCGACCCAACGCCCGCGAACGCCGGGCCCGTCCGGACGACCGTCGTGCTGCCCGCGTACAACGAGGGCGCGGCGCTGCCGCACGTCCTCGATGAGCTCGGCCGGTACCTCGACGACACCTACGAGGTCCTCGTGATCGACGACGGCTCGAACGACGACACCGCCGACGTCGCCGAGCGCACCCCGGGGGTCCGGCTGATCCAGCATCCCTCCAACCGCGGCAAGGGCGTTGCGATCCGGACCGGGATCGCCGAGGCCCAGGGCGAGAACGTCGTGATCATGGACGCGGACGCGACCTACCCGGTGCCGGCGATCAAGGAGATGGTCGCACTGCTGGACGAGAACGACTTGGTCCGGGGCATCCGCGAGTCGGACCCCGAGAGCATGCCCGTCGTCAACCGCGTCGGGAACTGGCTCTTCAACAAGCTGCTCGCGATCAGCCACGGCCTCGAGGGCACCGACCACCTCACCGGCCTCTACGCGATCCGCCGCTCGGAGGCGGTGCGGCTCGGCACCGAGGCCCGCGGCTTCGACATCGAAACCGAGATCGGGATCAAGGCGAAGGCGCGGGGCCTGCGGGAGGCGGAGGTCCCGATCTCCTACCTGCCCCGGGTCGGCGAGAAGAAGCTCAGCCCCGCGAGGGACGGCCTGCGCATTCTCGGGCGGGTGATCGTGCTGTTGCTGATCTACAACCCGACGGTCACCTTCATCCTCCCGGGCCTCGTCCTGATGGCGATCTCGATCACCGGAGCGATCCTGCTGTCGAACGGCCCGGTGACCACCTCCTACCTCGGGCTCAACATCCACAGCTTCATCGTCGCCGCCCTCGGCGTGCTGGCGGCCTTCCAGCTCGTGATCTTCGGAGTCGCCGCGGCCCTCTACGGGGTCGAGGCGGGCAAGAAGCCGCCCTGGTGGCTGCTGCGGGTGATATCGGTCCGATTCCGCCTCGCCGTCGGGGTGATCGGGCTGGTGCTGATGCTGGGCTCGTTCGCGAAGCTGCTCCAGCTCACGATCCAGTGGGCCGGGAACAACGTCTTCACGGATACCCGCGGCCTGGTCCTGACGACGAGCTTCCTGGTCCTGGGACTGCAGATCATCTCGGCGGTGCTCTTCATCTCGATCTTCAGCGGCCGGCTCAGCCGACTGGCCGAGGGGGCCTCGACCACCTGGTCTCGGTAGTAGTCGTCAACTACAACGGCGCGGACGCGCTCGAGGGCGGTATCCGCGCCCTGCTCGAGAGCGGTGACGCCGCGGAGCTCGAGATTCTCGTCGTGGACAACGCCTCCTCCGACGGCAGCGTCGCTATCGCGGAGCGGCTCGCGGACGAGCACGAACCCGTCCGCCTGCTGCGCTCCCCGACCAACCGCGGCTACGCGGGGGCGGTCAACCTCGCCCTGCCCGAGGCGCGCGGCGAGCAGATTGCGGTGATCAACATGGACGTCGTCGTCCGCCCCGGCTGGCTGGATCCCCTCATCGCGCTCCTCGATTCCAATCCGGCGGCTGGAGTCGCCTGCCCGCTGATCCTGCTCGAGTCTGATCCCGGGCGCATCAACGCCGCAGGGCAGAACCTCAACAAGACCGGCCTCGGCTTCAACCGCTGGCTCGGCAAACCGCGCGAGATCGCCGGCACGACACCGTTCGAGGTGACGGGCCTGCACGGCGCCGCGTTCGTCATCGGGAAGTCGCTCGTGGAGCGCCTGGGCGGCTGGGACGACAGCGGCTTCCTCTACTTCGAGGACGTCGAGCTCTCCTGGCTGCTGCGGATCGCCGGGGCGGAGATCTGGTGCGTGCCGGCCTCGACCGTCACCCACGACTACCACCTGACGATGTTCCCGCACAAGCTGTTTTTGCTCGAGCGCAACCGCTGGAAGATGCTGCTGGCCGATCTTCGCGGCCGGACGCGGCTCGCGCTCTCGCCGCTGTTGGGGCTCACGGAGCTGATGATGTGGGGCTACTGCCTGCTGCGCGGGCCGAAGTTCCTCAGGGCCAAGGGCCAGAGCTACGGCTGGGTGAGGGCGAACCGGGCGCAGATCGTACGGCGGCGCGAGCAGGTCGACTCGGTTCGCCGCCGCTCCGACCGCGACGTCCTGCGCGGCCTGCGCTGGGGCTATCCGCTCGATCAGTTCCTGACGCTCGGGCGCGAGCGCGGCGAATCGTCGAGGGACCGCATCGGACCTTGACCAGGCAGCGGCTGGAAGCGGCCGCTTAGGTCGGCTTTCCCCCCGACTCCATATCCTGTCCGCCTCCCGTGGGCGCCTTCGCCGGAACCTACCTCTCTGCAGGGATAATCCTGCTCGCGTCCCTGCTGGTGGGGCGTGCCGTGCTGCTCGCGCTGGGTCGCAGGGAGGCCTCGTTTCTCGAGGGAGCGGTCGGCTTCGCGACCCTGATCCTGGTCTGTTCCGTCGCGATCAGGCTGCCGGGCGACGAGGCGACCTCGATCGCCTGCTGCGCCGCCCTGGTGGCCGCGTCGATCGTCTTTCTCCTGGTCCGCTCGGAGTCGATGCTCGGGCCCGCGGTCGGCATCGCCGTCCCGGTTGCCCTTGTCTCCGGCCTGCTCGCCTCGTTCCCGTTCATCGCCAGCGGCCACATCGGCATCCCTGGGGTGGGGCTCAACAACGACATGGCGATGCACCTGGTGGACGTCGACTACCTCGTCGACCCAAGTCGTCCGAAGCCCCAGAGCGTCATCAACGGATATCCGCTCGGCCCGCACAGCCTGGTCGGCACCGTGGTCAGCGTGCTCGGGACTCAGCCGCTCTGGGGGTGGCTCGGGTTGCTGGTCGTCGTCCCGGTGCTCACCGGGATCACCGCGCTGGCCGGGCTGCGGGAGCTGCGAGGCGGCTGGCGCCTGCTGGCGGCGGCACTGGTCGCGGTCGCCTATCTCTCGGCCTCGTCCCTCGGGGTCGCGGGCTTCAAGGAGCTGATCGCCGGGATGTTCCTGATCGCCTTCGCGCTCGGCTTACGGGAGGTAGAGCGGAATCCCGACGGGCGGCTCGCGATCCTGATCGGCCTCGCCCTGATCACGGCGGCGATGGTGCCGGTCTACAGCCTGCCGGGCGTCGGCTGGCTCGCGATCACCGCCGGGCTCTGGATCCTTGCCCAGCTGCTCCGCATCCGCAGGGAGGGCGGCATGGCGGACGTCCGGGCCATCGTCCGGCGCTCGCTGCCGATCCTGATTCCGGCGGCGATCGTCCTGGTGATCGTCTTCCTCACGCAGCTTCCGAAGGTGATCGACTTCATCAACTCCGGCTCCGTCGGGACGGTTACCCACACCAACAGCAAGCTCCGCTACGTGGTCTCGCCGCTGGAGACGCTCGGCATCTGGCCGAGCGGCAGCTGGCTGTTGGGGACGCACGACGTCACTCACCTCTGGCTCTACGGCGTGATCGGGCTGGCGGGCCTCGGGTTCGGCCTGTACTGGTGGATGGGCCGACGGGACTACGCCGTCCCGGCCGCGGTGGCCTCGGGAGTCCTGATCTACCTCTTCACCAAGTACCCGCAGAACGGGGGCCTCTACATCCTGGCCAAGGCCGTGGTCGTGCCGGCCTCGGTCGTGATGCTGCTCGTCGTCACCGCACTGCTCTCTCCGGGAGGCGGCTGGCCCAAGCGGGTCTTTGCCGTCGTCTTCATCGCGTTGGCCGGTTACTCCTCGTTCCTCGCCCTGCGCGACACCGTGGTCGCGCCGCACGACCGCCTGCAGGAGCTATCCAAGTTCCAGAGCACGGTCGCGGGCCAGAAGGTCCTCGCTCTGACCAGCGACCGCTTCACCGACTACGGCCTGCGCAGCGCCGAGGTCTCCAGCCCGGCGTTCAACTCCGAGATCCGGGTGCCCTCGGCGGTGACCAAGAGCCAGCGCCTGCCGATCGACTTCGACTCGGTCCCGTACACGGTGCTCAACCAGTTCCCCTACGCGGTCACCACCAGCGCGATCTACCAGAGCCAGGCCCCACCGGGCTGGACGCTGGCCCAGTCGACCCCGTCCTACCGGCTCTGGAAGAGGACGGGGACCACGCCCCCGATCGCCAACCTCTACGAGGAGGCCCGGCCGGGGCGCGTGCTGCGCTGTAACAGGCCGAAGCTGGCGCCCTTCCAGCGCGCCGGCGGTGAGGCGCTCACCTGGCAGCCACGGACCGTCGTCGCCAAGAGGCTCTACTGGAAGGCGGCGGGGGCCAGCGGCGCTCTCGCGGAGGGAAGCAAGAGTGCCCTCAAGCAGGCCAGGATCGACAACAACCTGGCGCCGGGCGAGACCGCGAGCCAGCAGGTCACCCTCCCCCCCGGGCGCTGGGAGCTCTCCCTGCAGTACGTGAGCCCGGTGACCGGGGTGACGGTGCGGGCGCCCGGCCTCGATGTCCATCTGCCGGCCGGCGTGGACGCGGCGATCCCCTACCGGCCCGACCAGGGCCCGTACTGGCCGGTCGGCGAGGTGAGCAGCAACGGGGGTCCCGTCACCGTGAGCGTCACGGCCGACGACGTCGACTGGTTCCAGTCGCTGATCGGGGTCGACGCCCCGGCGGTGATCGGGAACCTGACCGCGGTCAACCCCGAAGGGTTCAAGCTCGTGCCAACCGCCGACGCCTGCCGTCTGTTCGTCGACCACCTGATCGGCGTCAACCAACTCACCCAGACCAAGCAGAGCAGCCAGGCCCAGTCTCAACACGGCCAGCAGCCCCGAGGCAAAAAGAAGTCCAGCGGGAAGTAGCCCTCTCCCTACACTGGCGGCCATGAAAGTCGGAGTCGTCGGGCTCGGGTATGTCGGGCTGCCGCTGGCCGTGGCCTTCGCCGATGAGGGCCACGAGGTGGTGGGCCTCGACGCGGACCCGCGCAAGATCGATGCCCTCGCGGAGGGCCGCAGCTACATCGAGGACGTCCCCTCCGAGCGGCTCGCTGCACTCGATGGAAAGCTGACCGGCACCAGCCGCTATCCGGACCTGAGCTCGTGCGACGCGGTGATCATCTGCGTCCCGACCCCGCTCACCAACTCGCGCGAGCCCGACCTGAGCTACATGGTTGACGCCGCCACCTCGCTGGCGGCCGTCCTCCAGAAGGGCCAGCTGATCGTCCTCGAGTCGACCACCTACCCCGGCACGACGCGCGAGCGGCTGCGTCCCATCCTCGAGGAATCCGGTCTCGCGGCCGGGCGCGACTTCCACCTCGCCTTTTCGCCAGAGCGAATCGATCCGGGCCGGACCGACTACACGATCCGGACCACCCCGAAGGTCGTCGGTGGCCTGACCGACTCGTGCACCAAGGCCGCGGTCGAGCTCTACTCGCAGATCTGCGACACGGTCGTCGAGGTGAGCAGCCCCGACGCCGCCGAGCTCTCCAAGCTGCTCGAGAACATCTTCCGATCGGTCAACATCGCGCTCGTCAACGAGATGGCGATGCTCTGCGAGCGGCTCGGGATCGACGTCTGGGAGGTCATCGACGCGGCGGCTTCGAAGCCGTTCGGCTTCATGCGATTCGACCCGGGGCCCGGGATGGGCGGTCACTGCCTCCCGGTCGATCCCTTCTACCTTTCCTACAAGGCCCGCGAGCACGACTTCTACACCGAGTTCATCGAGCTGGCGGGGAAGATCAACCAGAACCAGCCGCACTGGTGTGTCCGCCGGGTCGAGCGGGCGCTGAACGACTCGGGCAAGGCGACAAACGGGGCCAGGGTGCTGCTGCTCGGCGTCTCCTACAAGGCCGGGGTCGGGGACATCCGCGAATCGCCGGCTCTCAAGATCATCAGGCTGCTGGGGGATCTGGGCGCCGAGGTCAGCTACCACGACCCGCACGTTCCCGAGCTCCCGGATTTCGAGCTGGCCTCCGCCGAGCTGGACGAGTCCGTCGCGGCCGCCGACCTGGTCTGCATCGTCACCGCCCACCCGACGATCGACTACCAGCGGGTGGTCGAGGACTCGCAGCTGGTGATCGACTTCCGTGGGGTCACCCGCGGGATCGAAGCCACCAACCTCGTGCGGCTCTAGCGGCGGCGCGCCGGGCGGCGCACGCCGAGGAAGGCGATATGGCCCTCGGCGTGGGTGGCGGGCAGCGCCTGCCCGATGCGCCGGACGTCACAGCCCTTCCCCTTGCGACAGCGAACGGCCACGGTCTCGCCGCCGCCCTCCGCGGCCACCAGCAGGTCGCCTGCACCTACGCCCGCGGACCTGAGCTCCGCGGCGCTCAGACGGAGGATCGCGTCGCTGCCCGGGTGCGTCCCGGGCTGTGCCCCACGGTCTGCCAGGAAGGCGGCGCCGTTCGCCTTCAGGCGAGGGACGAAACCGAGCGCCTCGACGCCGATGTCGGGGCCGCTCGGGATGCCCGGCACCGCCACGGTCGCGACCTTGCCGCCCGGATTGAAGGCGTAGATCCGGCCGTGTAGCTCATCGAGCCCGAGCAGCCGGCCGCCAAAGCGCCCGAAGCTCCGGGGCGCGACCTCGATCCCGCCCTCGACATGAGGGCCGTGGCCGGTGACCGCCCTGACCCGGCCGCGACAATCGATTGCGAACAGGGTCGACTGGTCGCTCGCGACCCCGATGACGAGCAGACGATTCCCGAAGCTGCCGACCCGGTCGAAGGTGATCGCGGAGAGGAAGGGACTGGGCACCGTCGCGAAGTCCGAGGCGGCGCCGGAGCGGGTGATCCGCACGATTCGGTTCGGGTTGGCGCCGATCGCGAAGACGTCGTCGCGATGGAACGAGCAGTGCGCCTTCGGCAGGCGGACCTTCGGCGTCAGCGCCAGATAGGGCTCCCCGGCCGAGGGCACATACGCCCCCGCTCCGGTCGCCGAGGTGAACGGCGTGAGCCCGGCGCCGTTGTAGAGCTGCAGGCCGCCGCCCACCGCGGCGACCAGCCGCCCGTCGCTTCGCGGGCCCGCCAGGTCGACGACGCCGGGCGCCGGCTGGAACGCTCGCCAGCTGACCTGCTGGGCCGGGGCGTCATCGGCGCCGCACGAGGCGAGCAGGAAGGCCAGGCACACCGCCGCCATCGATGACCATCGAGCCATGGGAGCAGCGTAGGGGGCTGTGGCGAGCCTAGCCGGCCGTCGCCACGGCCATGATCGAGACGATCGCGCTGGGCATGGGAACGAGCTTGAGCTTGACCACGGCGATGAGTCCGGTGAGAGTCCAGTCCGTTACGCAAAGGAGGAGATCAATGGACGAGAGAACCAAGAACGTCAGCGCGCTGCTCCACGAAGCCGGCGAGACCCACCACACCGTCTTCCGGATCACCGACGGGGAGGATGCCGATTGGGCGTCCTGGTACGCGGACTGGCTGATCAATCACTCCGAGCTGCCGGACCTGCTGGGCGGAGCGCCGGTGCGCAGCCACCTGGTCGCCGAGCTGGTCTCACTGGAGGGCGACGTCGGGGCAGGCGAGGGCTGGGAGGACGGCTACGCAGAGCGGCTGGTGGAGCGGTTTAGGGTTCAGCCTTGATGGCGAACCCCAGGGCCGAGGCCGAGGACAAGCTTGGCGGGGACTACGAGGCGCGCGTCCTGGAGCCCTCGCCCCCCGCGGTCACCGACGATCCCTACGCCGACGATCCGGTCGATCCCGGAGAGGTTCCAGAGGGGCGTGAGCTGGTCTCGCCGGTGCACAACCGCGGCGATCACACCTGGGACGAGATCGCGATCCAGGACCCGGAGATCGCTCCCTGGTGCGCCGACCGCTGGCTTGGCGCATGGACGCGACTCGAGCCCCTGCCGCCGTCCTTCGCCGAGACCCGGGTGGCACTCCACAAGATCGCCGAGGCGGTCGTCTCCCCCGCCCGACTGCCCCCGAACGAGATCGCGCTGCGCTACACGCGCGGTGGCTTCGGCACCCCCTTCTTCGATCAGGACGGCGTGGATTGCCAGGTCCGGGTCGAGCACGGCGAGCTGGTCCGGCAGACCGGCCCGGAGGAGACGCGGGAGCCGGTCCCCGGCGTGGAGATCGCCGCGGCAAGCGCCCTCGGCGACTACTACGGCCTCGGCTGCTCGGTGCTCGAGCAGCTGCGAGCCGACGAGGTCGACGGGGATCCTTCGCGCGTCCAGCTCTGGCCCGACCACTTCGACATCGCGGTCGACCTGGGCTCCGAGCGGAGGGGCCAACGGGCCACTTACGGCGCCTCGCCAGGGGACGATGATCATCCCGAGCCCTACCTCTACGTAGCTCCCTGGACGAAGCAGCCCAGCGGTGAGCTCTGGAACGCGACCGGGTTTCAGGGCGCCGAGCTCGGCTACTCCGAGCTGATTGCCGCGGACGACCAGCGCAGCGCCGCCCTCGCCTTCATGCGCGAGCGCTACCGCGCCCTGCAGGAGGCCTAGGGGTGAGGCCGGGTCGCGGCGCGGGCGGCGCCGCCGCGCTGGGCTGCGCGCTGGTGCTCACGGCATCAGCGAGCGCGGGCGGTGCGGCGCCGGCGGTGCGGCGCATCGTGGGCGGCGGCAAGGCGAACGCGGCCGGATGGCAGTTCACGGTCGCCCTCGAGCAGAAGCGCGGCTTCATCTGCAGCGGCTCGCTGATCGCCACGAGCCAGGTGCTGACGGCGGCCCACTGCGTGAAAGGCGGCAAGCGTCGCCAGCTCTCGGTCTTGGCGGGGAGCCCGTGGATCTCCCCGGGACGCCGCACGCGGCGGATCAAGGTGACTGCGGTGGTCGTCGACCCTGCGTACAACGGGCGCAAGGACGCGCACGACTTCGCGGTCCTGACCCTGGCCGCGCCGCCACCGGCGCAGCCGATCGTGCTGGCAACCAGGGCTGAGTCGAGGGCCGCGACCCGTCCCGGCCGGATCGCCCGCTCCGCCGGCTGGGGCACCCGGAGCGCCTGGGGCCTCAACGTGGCCCAGCGTCTGAAGACCACGAGGGAGCGGATCTTCCGCGCCCGCAAGTGCGACCGGGCTTATGGCAAGTCACGCGGCTTTCAGGGCAAGTCGATGATCTGCGCCCTCGGCAAGCGCATCGGGCGGACCCACGGCCGCCTGCCCTTCCACGCGACCTCGTGCGAGGGCGACAGCGGTGGCCCGCTGGTCGCCGGTAGTCCTGCCGGGCCGCGGCTGATCGGGGCTGTCAGCTCTGGTGCCTTCCCGTGCGGCCTGGGCGGCGCCAGCATCTACGCGCGGGTCTCGAACAGGCTCGGGTTCATCCAGAGAGCGCTCGGATCGCCTTAGAATCACCGCCGAGGTGAGGGAGAGGAGCCTGGCACGGACGGCTTGGAGGAGAGTCCCGCTTACGCTTGCCGCAGTCCTGCTGGCCGGCATGATCGTGGCGACGGCGGCCGCCCCCGCGCTCGGGTCGTTCCCCTACACCCGCCCGGCCGGGGACCCGACCGATTACAAGGACCTCTACCTCGACCCGGGCCAGGTGCCGAGCGACGTCGGTGGTGACGATTGGAAGTACGCGGCGACCCCGGAGCCTGGATATCCAGGCGATCCACTCGGCATCGATCTCGGCGGCGTCCGCGGCGCGCACATCGTCGACCCGAGCACCACACCGCCGACGGCCTGGGAGACCACCACGGGCCGCCCCGATGTGCAGATCGCCGTCCTCGACTCCGGGATCGAATGGAACAACGAGGGTGCAATGGCGAATGAGCGCTTCAAGGTGTGGCTCAACAAGGGCGAGCTGCCCACTCCGAACACCGGCCTCGACGACGCCGGATCGACAACGGAGTCGCTGCTGGGCACGGACTGCGCCGGGTACACCGCCGGCCAGTACGACGCCAACGGGGACGGCGTCTTCAACCTCCGCGACTACGCCTGCGACGACCGGATCAACCTCTCCGACACGCGGCGCTCGGGCCCGTCCGGGATGCTCACACCCGAGGACCTGACGATCGCCTTCTCCGACGACACGGACGCCGATGGCAACGGCTTCGTCGACGACATCGCCGGCTGGGACTTTCTCGACAATGACAACGACCCCTACGACGACGTCCAGTACGGGCACGGCACCGGCGAGGCCCAGGACTCGACCGCCGAGGCGGACAACGGCCAAGGGGACGTCGGCTCCTGCCCGAACTGCGTGGTGATGCCGCTGCGCGTGGGCGACAGCTTCATCGCCGACATCAACAACTTCGCGCAGGCCGCCCTCTACGCCACCGACAACGGCGCGCTGGTGATCCAGGAGGCTCTCGGAACGCTCAACAACAGCAGGCTGGCGCGGGAGGCCGTGAACTACGCCTACGACCACGGTACGACCGTGATCGCCTCCGCCGCGGATGAGGCGGCGCAGCACAACAACTGGCCCTCGAGCCTGCCGCACGTGATCCTGGTGAACTCGGTGACGAAGTACGACAGCGGCTCGACGCCGCAGTCCTACCTCGAGTTCAACGGCTGCACGAACTTCAGCGCCAAGGTCACCGTGGCGATCCCCTCGAGCAGCTGCTCCTCGGAGGCCACGGGCAAGGGCTCGGGCATTGCTGGGTTGATCTACAGCGCCGCCCTCGACGCCCATGACCGGGGCAAGCTCGACCCGAGCACGGACTGCACACGGGCCGTAGATGTCGACGGCACCCCCGGGGATGACCCCTGCATCATCACGCCGAACGAGGTCCGCCAGCTGATGGCCTCGGGGACCATCGACGGCACCGGTCAGGCCGACGACGTGGACTTCTTCAAGGGGCTCAACCCCGATTCCGACTGCACGCCGCCCGTCGCCGGCTGCACGGACCCGTACACCACCGCCAACATCGCCGGGCTCGATGCGGTCCGCCCGGTGGTGCCGACGCCGCCGCTGGGCGCGCTCGCCCCCAGCCGCTCCTACCCGGCACGGGCGGGGCACGACCAGTTCTACGGCTACGGCCGCGTGAACGCCGCCAAGGCCGTCGGGGCGCTGGTGCGCTCGCCTCTCGGGGACTCGTCGGTGAAGTCCCTGATCCCGCCCGAGGTGGAGATCACCTCCCCGCAGTGGTTCGACCAGATCGATCCGTCGCAGACCAGCTTCGACGTCATCGGGCACGTCTCAGCGCGCTCGGGCTCGTCGGACTGCCACTACACGGTGCTCGTCGCTCCGGGCCAATACCCGAACAACGGCGTGGCGCCGGACGGCGACTTCAAGCCATACGCGACCGGCAGCTGCGACGACCCCGTCGACGGAACCCTGGCCACGATCAATATCGCTCAGCTCAAGGCCCAGTTCCCCTCGGGCACCTCGTTTACCGGGGCGCAGCCCCCGCCCACGCCGGTCGTCGACAACGGCCGGCCGTTCAAGGCGCCCAACGGCTTCACCATCAAGGTCGTCGCCTCCACCACTCAGGACACTCACAACCTGACCGGCGAGGACGAGCGCGCGATGTGGCTGCACCGCGACGCCTCGATGCTGCCGGGCTTCCCGCGCAAGCTCTCGGGGTCCGCCAACACCGGTGACGGCGCCTCCTCCCCGGTGCTGGTCGACCTCGACGGAGACAACAAGAACGAGCTGGTCGTGGGCGGCAGCGACGGGATCATCCACGCTTTCAGGCCCGACGGCTCGGAGCTGCCGGGCTGGCCGGTGCACACCGATCCGCTGCCGCTCCACACCGGCGAGCGGGCCTTCGACACCGGCGACGTCCCCTCCGACGCCGATGGGGCGGTTCTCGCCTCGATCGCTGCGGACGACGTGGATCACGACGGCGTCCCGGAGGTCTTCGCCGCCGACATGCAGGGGCAGGTCTATGGCTGGCGGGCGGACGGCCATCAGTTCTTCCATGAGCAGTCGAATCCCAACTACTCCGGCAAGCCGCTGTCGCCCTTCGTCAACTCCCGCCATGGCAAGTTCAACCGAACGCAGCACGGGTTCATCGGCTCGCCGGTGCTCGCCGACCTCGACGGTGACGGCACGCAAGAGGTCGATCGCCGCCTCGATGGACCGCCACGTCTACGCCTGGCACATGAACGGGGACCCGGTGGCAGGCTTCCCAGTGCTTGTGGTCGATCCGAGCAAGGTCCAGTCGATCGACCCCACCACGCACCAGGTCACCTTCAACGCCAATGCCGGCTCCGAGCAACAGGGCGCGATCGTCGATACCCCGGCTGTGGGGGATCTGGACGGCGCGGCGAGCGGCCCTGACTCCCGGCCGGAGATCGTGGTCGGGACCAACGAGGAGTACCAGGCGGATTCCGACGGCGGCGCCAACGCCGACCTGATCAGCGGCGGGCTCTACGCCCTCGCGGCCCAGGCCGGCATCCTGAGCCCCGGTAACACGCGGCTCTACGCAATCGAGCCCGACGGCGACAGGGACTCGAACCCCGATCCGAGCAACGCGCTGCGACCCGGCTGGCCCGCGAAGATCGGCATCGTCTCGACCGAGCTCCTTCCGGTCGTCGGGGAGGGCGTCACCGGATCGCCGGCGATCGGCCCGGTCAACTGCCCGTCCGGTGGCCAGGGCGCGAAGGTCACCGTGATGCCCGCCGCCGGCTTCTCCTATCTCCTCAACCCGAATGGGCAGTCCTGCTACGGCCGGGACGCAAACGGCAAGGACCGCGTCCTCAACTCCGTCATCCCGGGAGGAAACCCGCAGAAATACGACCTCACCACCACCTCCGCGGTTGGTCACCCCGCCTTCGCGAGCCTTGGCGGCGCGGCCCCGGGTATCAGCGTGCTGGGGCCGGCGACAGGGCTGATCCGCTCCCTTGACATCGGGGTGAACGAGTACCAGGGCGGACAGGACTTCGCGATGGCCTGGGACGCCTCCACGGGGCAGCCGCGTGCCGGCTGGCCGCTGACCGTCAACGACCTCCAGTTCCTCACCGGTCCGGCCGCTGCCGACATCGACGGCCAGCCCGGCGACGAGGTGATCGGCGGCACCGCCTCCTTCGACTTGTTCGCCGCCAACAACGCCGGCCTGCCGGTGAGCGGCTGGCCGAAGCTGACCGGCGACTGGACCGCCGCGGTTCCCACCATCGGCAGCTTCGGCACGGTCGACACCGAGACCGGCGTCCACAAGCGGGTGATCAGCCTGACCCGCTCCGGCTACCTGCTCGCCTACGACACCGCGGCCGGACCCTGCACTGACTCGTCCTGGCCGCGCTTCCACCACGACAACGCGAACTCGGGCGACTACAGCCGGGACGCGATCTCCCCCGGCAAGCCGACCGGCGAGTCGCTGTCCGGGCCCGGCGGGCCCCGTGTCATCACGCTCGACCCGCCCGGCGACGACCTGCTCTGCGGAACCGCGTCGAAGTACCAGGTGGTGACCTCCGACGACCCGATCACCGACGGGGTCGACTTCAGGTCCGCGACGCCGCTTTCGGGCGCGTCGGCCCCGACCGGCCCGAGCACGCCGCAGACTTTCCAGGTCCCGGCGGGCGCCCGCCGCTACGTCGCGCTGCGCGGGGAGGACGAGCAGGGCAACGTCGGGCGCTTCGTGAGCTTCGACCTCGGATCGGGCCCGATCGACGTCGATGGCGACGGTGTCCCGGACGCCACGGACAACTGTCCCAACGTGGCGAACCCCGACCAGCAGGACTCGAACAGCGACGGGGTGGGCGACGCGTGCACCTCGCCGCCCGGGACGAGGAAGCTCTTCGTCAACGTGAAGGGCAAGCCGCGAACGGGCCGCCGGAGCTGCATCAAGGTCACCGCGAGAGACGAAGCGGGTCAGGCCGTCCCGGGTGTCACCGTGCGCCTCGGCGACAACACGAGGATCACCAAGCTCAACGGGCGTGCACGGATCTGCCGCCGCTTCAAGAAGGCCGGCAAGCTCGAGGTCTCGGCCCAGAAGGCCGGCTACGAGGGCGCCGAGACACGGGTCAAGGTGCGCCAGCGCAAGTAAGGAAGCCCAGGGCCGGACTCGAACCGGCGACCCCTTCATTACGAGTGAAGTGCTCTACCAACTGAGCTACCTGGGCAGCACCGCCGAACTCGCGCGATTGTAGGGTCCCGGTCCATGAACGATCAGCCGCTGCTCACCGAGCGACGGGAGCGCGTCCTCCTGATCACCCTGAACCGCCCAGACGCTCGCAACGCCGTCAACCTCGCGATGGCCGAAGCGATGGCCGCGGCGCTGGACGAGCTCGACGGCGACAAGGGGCTCAGCGTCGGCGTGATCGCCGGCGAGGGCAAGGGCTTCAGCTCCGGGATGGACCTGAAGGCGTTCGCCACCGGCGAGCGGCCCTGGGCGGCCGACCGGGGATTCGCGGGCATCGTCCAGAAGCCCGCCGCGAAGCCGCTGGTCGCCGCGATCGAGGGCTTCGCCGTCGCCGGCGGCCTCGAGATCGCGCTCGCCTGCGATCTGATCGTCGCGGCCAAGGGTGCCAAGCTCGGGATCCCCGAGGTGAAGCGCGGCCTGGTCGCCGCCGCCGGCGCGCTCCGCCAGCTTCCCCGCCGTCTCCCCGCGGCGGTCGCGATGGAGCTCGCGCTCACCGGCGAGACGATCACGGCCGAGCGCAGCGCCGAGCTCGGGCTGATCAACCGCCTGGCCGAGCCGGGCAAGGCACTGGAAGTCGCGCTGGAGCTGGCGGGAGAGATCGCCGCAAACGCCCCACTCGCGACAGCGGCCTCCAAATCGATCCTCAACCGCCAGGGGTCCTGGGACGACGAGACCTTCTGGGCAAAGCAGGGCGAGATCGTCGCCCCCGTGTTCACCTCCGCGGACGCGATCGAGGGCGCCACCGCCTTCTCGGAGAAGCGCGAACCGAACTGGCGCGGCCGCTAGCGGCTCACGCCTTACCGTGCCTTTAGCCCCGGTAGGAGGATCCGAGCCGTCGACCAAGGAGATTGCGATGACCATGAGCACTCGGCGAACCCGTCGATGTCGTGGGCGTTGAAGGTAAGGACGGCTGCGTCGAGTTCTAAGCCGGCTGGTTCCGCGCCTTCTCCGACGCCCACGTCGAGGTCGATGACGTTGAGATCATCGATGACGTCGCCGTCGAGGAGGGCACGTTCACCGGGACCCATGACGGTGTCCTCCACAGCCCCATGGGCGAGTTCCAGCCGACCGGGCGCTCCGTCGATTTGGACTACATCCAGGTGCTCCGCTTCCGCGAGGGGAAGCACGTCTCGTTCAACCTGATGTTCGACCGGTTGCAAATGGTCGAGCAGCTCGGGCTCATCCCCGCACCTGCAGCGTGAGCCCACTCGGATCGCCCCCGTAAGACGGGGCTGGTGACGCGGTTACGCGACCCTTTCGCGTTCAGCCTCTCGCAACTCGATCCGCCGGATCTTGCCGGTCAGGGTCTTGGGGAGCTCGTCCACGAACTCGATCCGGCGCGGATAGGCGTACGCCGAGAGATGGCCTCGGACGAATCCCTTGATCTCCTCGGCCAGCTCCTCCGAAGGCTCTGATCCCTCGCCGAGCACGACGAACGCCTTGACGACATTGCCGCGGCGCTCGTCCGGGGACGCCACGGCGGCAGCCTCCAGGACGGCGGGGTGCTCGATGCAGGCCGACTCGACCTCGAAGGGCCCGATCCGGTACCCGGCCGAGATGATCACATCGTCGGCGCGGCCCGAGTACCAGAAGTAGCCGTCCTCGTCGCGCTCGGCCGCGTCCTTGGTGTGGAACCAGTCGCCACCGAATGTCTCCTCGGCGGCCTCGGGGTTGTTCCAGTATCCGAGGGGATAGTGGGGGTTGGAGCGGGCGCGCAGGCAGATCTCGCCGCGCTCGCCGGTCCCGACCGGGTTCTCGTCCTCGTCGAGGATCTGCACGTCCCATCCCGGCATCGGCTTGCCCATCGAGCCCTCCCGCACGTCCATGAAGGGGAAGTTGCCGCAGAGCGGATACGACTCGCTGAGACCGTAGAAGTCGAGCACCGTGACCCCGTACTGGTCGCGGAACCAGCGGATCGCCTCGGGGTTGAGCGGCTCCCCCGCGGAGCAGACCCGACGGAAGCGCTGCGGGTAGCGCTTGCCGGCGTCCTCGATCGACATCATCGAACGGATCGCCGTCGGGGTGGCGAAGACGTTGGTGACGCCGTGTCTGGAGAGCACCTCGAGCTGCTCGCGCGGATCGAAGCCTCCCTCGCGCTGATAGACGAACTGGACGGCGCCGTAGCGCCACGGCCCGATCAGGGGACAGATGCCCGCCGCCCAGGCCCATTCGCCCATCCCGTGGAAGAGCTCGCCCTCCCGCACCTCGTGGCAATAGACGAACTCCTCGTGGGCGAGGATGTAGCGGTGGGCGTGGAGGATGCCCTTGGCGAGCCCTGTGGTCCCAGACGTGTAGTAGATCTGGGCCGGATCGTCGGCGGAGGTGTCGACCGTCTCGAAGCGCTCGTCCTGATCGGCGAGCAGCTCGGCGTCGAGAACGATCACCTCGTCGACCAGCGAACTCGGCATCCGGTCGACGTTGTCGGCGTCGGTGACGATCAGCTTCGGCTGGGAGTCCCTGATCCGGTGCTCGATCCCCTCGTTGCCGTAGAGGACGGACAGGGAGAGCAGGATGGCGCCGGCCTTCCAGGTCCCGAGGAACATCGCCGCGGTCTCGGGCGAGGCCGGCGCGCAGACCGCCACCCGGTCCCCCCGCTCCACGCCGTGCGAGACCAGTAGGTTGGCGGCGCGGTCGGCGAGGGAGCGCTGCTCGGCCCAGCTCACCTCCCTCTGGTCGCCGCGGAAGTCTTCGAAGAGCATCGCCGTCTTCTCCCCCGGCTGGCTGTCGCAGACGTCGGCCGCGATGTTGTACCGCTCGGGCACCTGCCAGCGATGCGCCTCGCAGGCCTCCTCGTAGGTGAGGGATTCGCTCGCGCTCATTGACTCTCCTCGCGTTGCTCGAGGACATCATCCCCGTTTTGAACCGGCGCGGAAACCCGAGGCCGCGCTCTGGATTCCCTTCGGGAGTAGGCTGCCGGCCAATGAAGGCCGTGCTTCTGATCCTCGTCGCGGCAGTCGTTGCGCCCTGCCTCTGCGCTGCCGCGGCCGCAAGCCCCGTGGCCACGGAGAGCGGCAAGCGGGTCCAGCTGATCGCCAACTGCTTCAAGCCCAAGTTCAAGCCGGCGGACGTGATCATCGCCTGCGGAGACGCCAGCCTCGGGGCGAGGGGCATGACCTGGTCGACCTGGACGCGAAAGAGGGCCGACGGCGCCGGGACGGGGCAGATCAACGACTGCAACCCGGACTGCGCCCACGGGACGACCAGGACCGCGCCGATGGAGCTTCAGCTCAGCAAGCCACAGCTCTGCTCCAACGGCAAGCGGGTATTCGCGAAGCTCCGCTACATCTGGACCTCCGGGCCGCCGATCGCCGACACGGTGGCGAGCGACTCGGTGCCTATCGGCTGCAAGCTCGCCGCGCTCTAGCTCCGCTCCCTACTCAATTCCAGGGCTTTCTTCCGTTCCTTCAAACAGTCGGCGCAGGGGGCCGAGGTCAAACGGCGAAGAGGTAGCCGATGCCGCCGAACTCGACTCAGAATCTGAACGCGCGGCTCTCCCTCGTCAGCACGAGTCCGCGGCGTCACGGCGGCCCTGCCCTCAGCCTGACGCCGCCGCCGGTTCAGAGCTCGGCCTCTCCGGTCCAGATCGTCGGCGGTCCCGCCCGCTACCGCGGCGGCTACCACCTCAGCCTCTAGTCCTTCGGGGCGCGAAGACGCGCCGATGAGAGTCCCAGTCGCCCTGCGGTACTCGGAGGTCAGTTCCGTCCGCGAGCGCGCCGAGCGGCTGGGGGCTTCCCTCCTGCTGGCGCCGCGAGAGGGCCCGGCCGGTTGGCGCAGCGTGGTGCGCGCGCCGGATGGCGGCGAGATCGCCTTCTAGGCAGCCGAAATCGACGGTCCCGCTCGCGGGTTCTATGACGCGTGGTCGGCGAAGCGATAGCCGACCCGCCGCACGGTGAGCACGAGCTCGGGGTTCTGCGGGTCTCGCTCCACCTTCTGACGGAGGTTCGAGATGTGGACATCGCAGGCGCGCACGTCTCCCCGGAACTCGGTCTGCCAGAGCTCCTCCATGATCTCCTTGCGAGAGAAGACCTGCCCAGGGCTCTCGGCGAGCAAGCGGAGGACCTGAAACTCCGAGCGGGTCAGATTGATCGGCTCCCCGCGCACGGTGACGAGGTGGCGGGCCAGGTCGATCGATACGGGCCCCGCCTCGATCGCGGTTCCCTCGGTGCCGGCCGAGCGGTCGAGCTCGCGGCGGCGCAGCTGCGCCCGCACGCGGCCGAGCAGCTCGCGGACCGAGAATGGCTTGGTGACGTAGTCGTCGGCGCCGACCTCGAGGCCCACGACCTTGTCGACCTCGGCGTCCTTGGCCGTCAGCAGGATGATCGGGACGGCGCTGTGCGCACGGACCTCGCGGCAGAGGTCGAGGCCGCTCTTCCCGGGCATCATGATGTCCAGGATCAGCAGGTCGAAATGGTCGTCGGAGATCTGCCCCTCGGCTTCCTCGCCGTTCGCTGCCAGGGTGACGTCGAAGCCCTCCTGCTCCAGGGCGTAGCCGACGGACTCGCGTACCGAGAGCTCGTCGTCCACCACCAGGATCCGGCTCGTCGCCGGCGGTGCTGGGCTCATGCGACCGGGGTGGGTGTCGGTTTGGCGGCACGCAGTCGCACCCAGAAGATGCTCCCCTGTCCCGGCTCCGAGCGAAGGCCGATCTCCCCTCCCATCAAGTTGACCATGCGCCTCGCGATCGAGAGGCCGAGCCCGAAGCCCTCGCCCTCGAGGGTGGCCGAGCCCCGGTAGAACCGCTCGAAGACGCGGTCGTGCTCTTCCGGGGGGATCCCCTTGCCTGTGTCCTGAACTTCGATCGTCACGATCTTGTCCTCCCCCCGCGCCGCGCGAAGGGTAACCGTGCCGGGTGGCGGGGTGTGCGCGCACGCGTTCGTCAGCAGCCCGATCATCACCTGCCGGACGAGCACCGGGTCTCCCTCGGCGACCAGATCGGCCTGGATCTCGGAGCACATCTCCACTCCCTCGGGTGCGGCCACAGCGTCGGCCGCCTCCGCGGCCGCGAGCGTGACATCGACCACCTGCGCGGGGTCTCGCCGCCCCTCGGCCTCGACCCTCGCCAGCATGAGCAGCGACTGCGTGAGTCTGGTCATCCGCTCGGCGTCGAGCGCGAGCCTGCCGAGGAAGCGGTCGCGAGCGTCGGGGTCGTCCTTGGCACCGCCGCGCAGCACCTCGATCCCGCTGGTGATCCCGGCGAGCGGGTTGCGCAGCTCGTGCGCGGCGTTGGAGACGAACTCGCGCTCGGCCTCCTCCCGCTTGAGCTCATCGGTGCGGTCCCGCACCACCAGCAGCACCGCGTGCTCGGCTGGGACCTGGCGAGCCTGGACACCGTAGACGCGGCCATCTATCGAGAGGACGGGGATCTCGTCGGAGCCGCGCTCGGCGGCCCGGCGCAGCGACGGGATCAGCGCCGTGGCGGGCTGCCCGTCCCGGACGAGCCGCGCCGCTGCCGGGTTCGTGAAGCGAACCGTGCCGTCCTCGCCGACCACGATCACGGCTTCGGTGAGGCCATCGAAGATTGCGGAGAGCCGGTCGCGCTCGGTGGCGAGCATGCTGAAGGTCTTGCGGAGCTCCTCGCGCATCGAGTCCAGCGACCGGCTCAGGTCGCCGATCTCGTCCCCGCCGCCGGTCGGCAGTGGCGCTTCGAAGTGGCCGGCCGCCATTTGCTCCGCCGCGTGAGCCAGCCTCCGCACCCGGATGGCGATCAGCGAGGAGACCACGAAGCCGACCAGGACCCCGATCGCAATCGCGATCAGCAGCGCCTTGAGGCGATCGCCGCGAAGCTGATCGAACGCCCGGGTCAGCGCGGGCGGTGGGTCCGCCCGGACGATCACCGCGCCCCGCACCGGCACGTCACGGTTGCCGAAAACCGGCGCCGCGGCGACCGTGACGTTCCCGGGCAAGCTCGCGCGGTAGCGGCGATTGTCGAGGGCGACGCGAAGCGCCTCCGACTTGTCTGGGACGGCGGCCAGGGCGGCGAGGTCCTGCCCAGGCGCGAAGGCGTTGCCGTGCCGGTTGAGCGCCCAGACCTCGAAGTTCCCGGTGTTCGACAGGGCAAGGACGTTGGCGGCGTGGAGCTTGTCGACCTTGCCGAGGTCGTCCGCGAGGCTGGAGGTCTTGCCTACGGCGAGGTCCCCGGACTGGCTCTGCAGCGTGCGGCCGGAGGAATCGTCGACGAAGACGTAGACCGACGCCGCCGTGATCAGCGAGACCCCGGCGAATGCAGCACCGAGCCACAGTCGCATCGGAACCCGGCGACCCGTCTCCCCGCCCCTCGTGCCCCTAGGGGTCTGGTTGGTCATGCCTGAAGATTGTTGCCGCTTGCTCACATTCGTGCTGACATTCCCCGGCCGCCCGGGATCAGCGGGCAAGCGAGGCGGCGAGGCGCAGCCAAAGCGCCTCGAGCGCGAGCTCTTCAGAGACGTTCACCCGGAGCCGGCGGCGAGTGTCCAGCACCCATTCGACCGCCGCCCGCGCCTTCGCCGGGTCGAGGCCCTCAGCGTCCTCGGCCAGCTGGGCGCGTCGGTCGTCGTTCAGGACGACGTCGTCGGCGCCCGAGGCGATCGCGGCCAGGTCCCGATACCAGGCGCCGCACAGCGCCAGGCCGAGGTCGAGGGCCTGGGTGCGGGCGCGCCGCTCGGTGCGCTTCACCTGCTCGGTCGCCTCACGGGTCAGCTTCCCCTTGCGGCCGCGCTTCGCCATCTCCTCGGCCTCCTCGACCAGGCGCCGTTCCTCCTCGGCGCCGGCCTCCTCGCCGACCTCGCTGGCCGCGTCGAGCAGCCCCCGCCAGGGCTCAGACGGAGTCTCGGCCGAGCGGGCGGCGCGGGCGGCGGCCTCAGCGGTCGCGCGGAGAGCCGCCCCCTGCTCGTCGAGCAGCAGGCCGGCCAGCCCGACGTCGCCCCCGCTGAGCCGAGCGGCGGCGGCGGCTTCCTGGCCCCTCCCGAGCGCCTCGAGCACCGCGTCCGGTGCGAGCGGCCCGAACTCGACGGGAGCGCAGCGGGAGAGGATGGTCTCCGCAAGCTGCTCCGGCTCGGAGCAGATCAGGATCAGGTGGGCGAAGGGCGCCGGCTCCTCGAGCGTCTTCAGCAGCGCGTTTTGGCTCTCGTCTCGCAGGTCCTCGGCCTCCTCGATGACGAAGACGCGGTGCCCACCCTCCGCCGGGCTCAGGCTGGACGCTCGGATCACGGACTCACGGACGTCCTCGACCAGGTGCTGCGCCCCCGGCGGGCGCAGCCAGGCTAGGTCCGGATGCGGCGATGGGTCGAGCAGGGCGCGCCGGCGCGCGTCGTCGGGGTCCGGTGATCCGTCCGCCAGCAGCTCGGCTGCGAACGCCCGCGCTGCGGCCGCCTTGCCGGCGCCGCGCGGCCCTCGGAAGATGTAGGCATGGCCGGGGGAGGCGAGCGCGGCCAGCAGCGCGGCGCGCGCCCGCGGCTGATGCCGGGTCGCCTCGGCCAGCGCCTCCGGGACCGCCGGGCTGCTCGCCGCCGCCTCCATCATCTGGCGGAGACTCCCGCGGTGCGTCCTGGGACCCGCACTGCCATGACCGCCGCGAGCACGGCCTCGTGGACCGCCTTGCGGTCGCCGTCGGCGTCCACGATCCGGATGCGATCGGGGTGCCGCCGCGCGACCTCGTCATAGCCGTCCGCGACTCGGCGCTGCAGCTCGATCCCCTCCTCCTCGAACCGATCGGCCTTGCGCCGGCCGATCCGCTTCGCGGCCAGCGTGGGATCGATGCGCAGCAGGATCGTCAGGTCGGGCCAGACACCGCCGGTCGCCAGGTCGCAGATCTCCTCGACGCGCTCGGTCCCCAGCCCCCGGGCGGCGCCCTGGTAGGCGATGCTCGAATCGCTGAAGCGGTCGCAGACGACGTCCGTCCCCTCCTCGCGGGCCGGTCCGACGACCTGAGCCACAAGCTCCGCCCGCGCGGCGCAGAAAAGGAGCAGCTCGGCGAGTGGATCCAGCTCGAGGCCCGGGTCCTTGAGGATCTGGCGGATCCGCTCGCCGGTCTCGGTGCCGCCCGGCTCGCGCACCAGCAGCACCTCATCGCCGAGCGCGCGCGCGAGCAACTTCGCCTGCGTGGTCTTCCCGGAGCCGTCGATTCCCTCGAGCGAGATGAACATCTCCGTTCAGGCTAACCGCCGTTCGGCCCGGGGCCGGATCAGGCCTCGGTAACTACCTGCAACCCGCGAGTTTTCCGACGCACCTCGTCCCGCTCTGATTGGATAGTTTCCTCTTCGGCGAGGAGGAAGGGGAAGCTGATGGAATCGCAAGGCATCGATCCCGTTGAGTTCCGAGGTGCGCAGCGTGAGCAATGGGATCACGCGGCCACCGGGTGGAAGAAGTGGTCAGGCTGGCTCGACAGCCACGCCGGCTTCATCAGCGAGCGGCTGGTGGAGCTGGCCGGAGTCCAGCCGGGCAGCCGGGTGCTCGATGTCGCCGCGGGATTCGGCGAGCCTGCGCTCACGGCCGCCAGGAAGGCGGGACCGGAAGGGGTGGTGGTCGCCACCGACATCTCGGCGGAGATGCTGGCCTACGGCCGCGAGCGGGCGGCTGAGGCTGGAGTGAGCAACATCGAGTTCATGCACGCCGACGCCTCGGCGCTCGACTTTCCGGCGGAGAGCTTCGACGCCGCGGTGTCGCGATGGGGAATCATCTTCGAGCCGGACGGAGAGGGAGCGGCGGGCCGCGTCCGCGGCTTCCTCAAGCCAGGGTCACGGATGGCGATCAGCTCCTGGGGACCGCCCGAGCGGTCGCCGATGATCGGCAGGCCGATGAAGGCCGCCATGGAGTTTCTCGATGTCCCACCGCCGCCGCCGGGTACCCCCGGACCACTTTCGCGCCCGACGCCGGAGGACATCGGAGGTCTGCTCGAGGGCGGCGGCTTCTCCGATGTTCAGGTGGAGGACCTCGACCTCACCGTCGAATGGAAGTCACCCGAGGAGTTCGGCGTCTACGTCAGGGAGATCATCGCTCCCATCACCAAGATGGTCGAGGCACAGCCCGAGGACGTCCAGGAAGAGGCCTGGAAGAAGATCGCCGACTCGGTCCGGGACGAGTCCGACAACGGGGGCACGGTACGACTGACGAACCAGGTGCTGTTGGCGTCCGGTGTGGCCTGATCGAGCCGGCGGGGCGTGCGATGCCGATCCGCGACCGAAGTCATGCCCGGTCCAGTTGAGGTGACCCACCGTCTCATCGACGCCGGTGGCCTGCGCGTCAACCTCCTCGAGGCGGGCGAGGGGGACCCAATCCTGCTGCTCCACGGCTGGCCCCAGACCAACGAACTGTGGCGGCGGGTTCTTGACCGGTTGGCGCCGGAGTTCAGGATGCTCGCCCCGGATCTGCGTGGGTTCGGTTCGACCGAGGCCCCCGGCCGCGGATACGACGGGGAGACGTTCGCGCGCGACCAGATCGCGCTTCTCGACGCACTCGGGATCGAGCAGGTCAAGCTGATCGGTCATGACTGGGGCGGCTGGACGGCCATGATGCTCGGCCTCGATCACCCCGAGCGAATCGACCGCATGATCGTGATCGACGCGCCGCACCCGTGGCCCCGCCTGAGGCCGTCTCTCATCCCCGAGCTGTGGCGGAGCTGTACGCCGCGGCGCTCGCGACGCCGGTACTGGGCCCGTGGCTACTGCGCCGTACCGGGTTCGCCAAGGGGATTCTCAGGCGAGGGACGGCGCCGGGCACTTCCTGGTCGACGAGCGATCCGAGCTGGTCTGCGACCGAGCGCTGGGATTCTTCAGCGGCTAGCTCTTCGCGCGCGGCTTCGGCTTCGCGCGCGAGCCGTTCTTCGCGCGCGAGCCGCTGCCCGACTTCGCGCGGGTGCCTGAGCCGTTCTTGCCCTTGGCGCCGTTTCCGCGGGCGCGCTTGACCTTCGTGGCCGATGCCTGGCCGGCGATCTTCTCCGCCTCCTTGGCGGCCTCGGCCGGGTCGATGACCTCGCCGTCTGAGCTCTCTCCGTCCTCGGCCGCGGCCTCGGCCGCTTCCTTGGCGGCCTTGGCTTCCTCGCGCTCGGCTCGGCGGCGCTTCATCTCCGCCATCGAGGGGCACTCGTCGTTCAGGCAGAGCTTCCAGGGCCGCCCGCGCCAGGGCACGACCTGGAGGCGCGGCGTGCGGCCGCAGACCGAGCAGACCTCCTCGATCTTGTAGAGGCCGCGCACCCGCTGGGGAAGGGGAAAGGTCTGGTCGCATGAGTCGGGCGAGTCGGGGTTGTCCCCGTCCCATCCCGAGCAGCCGACGAAGCGCTTGCCCGACTTGCGGGCCTTGATGATCCGCAGCAGGTTGGGCGAGCCGTCCTCCTGCTTGCGGCCTGCCTCCTCGCAGACGATGCAGGGCCCCAGGATCCGGTCCTGGTCCATCCCGGCCCAGACTTCGCGGGCGAACTTGCGCCACTTGGCGTCCTCGTCCTCGGTCTTGACGTCATCGCCCATCTCGTCGAACGCGGAGCGGAGCATGTCGCGACTGTCGGCGAGAACCTGGTCCTTGGTCATCTCCCCCGCGGCGATCTGGTCCATCTCCGCCTCCATCTCGGCGGTCATGTCCGGCGTCGCCATCCGCGGGACGTAGTGCTCGAAGGCCTTCGACATCGCGATGCCCGTCTCCGACGGCTCGGGCGGATTGCCGAAGACGTAGCCACGGTCGTAGAGCTTCTGGATGATGTCCGCGCGCGTCGCCTTGGTGCCGAGGCCGCGCTCCTCCATCATCTCGATCAGCTTGCCCTGGCTGATGCGGGGCGGCGGCGGAGTCTCCTTACCCTCCATCTCGACGCCCTCGAGGGTGAGCTCCTGGCCCTCCTCCAGCTTCGGGATCTCGGTGTCGGCGGAGCGGGCGTAGGTGTAGATCGCGGCGAAGCCGGGGTCGAGCACGACCGACCCGCGGACGAAGTAGGTCTCGCCCTGCACATCGGAATCCTCGGAAGTTGTGCTCTGCGGGCTACCTTGCCCGGGGGCCGTGACGATGTTCGCCCGTGTGCCCTCGCTGACCATCGGCGGCGAGAACGTGGCCAGGAAGCGGCGGGCGACCAGCTCGTAGACCCTGCGGTGGGCCTCCGACCGCGCCTCGAGACGCCGCGGATTGACGGCCTGGGTCGGATAGATCGGCGGGTGGTCGGTGGTCTCCTTCTTACCCCGCGTCGGCTCGAGCGAGCGCCCATCGAGCAGGAACTCGGCCGCCTTGAAGTCTTCGACCGCCACCAGTTGGTCGACCAGCTCCTTCGTGTCGAGGGACTTCGGGTAGACCGTGTTGTCGGTCCGCGGGTAGGAGATGTACCCATCCATGTAGAGGTCCTCGGCGATCCGCATCGCGCGCGACGGGGTGATGCCGAGTCGACTGGACGCGTCGCTGGTGAAGGCGGTGGTGTTGAGGGGGGTCGGCGGCTTGCGGGTGTTCTTCCGCGCGGTGATCTCCTTAACCGTGCCGGGGGTCTTCGAGTTGGCGACCGCGGCCTCCGCCTCCTCCTGCTTCCAGAACTTGTCGGTCGTGTGCTCCGCGACGAACTCGCCGTCGGGATGGCCGAACTTCGCGGTCACCTCCCAGAAGGGCTCGGGCACATGCGCGCGGCGCTCGAGCTCGCGTTGCACGATCAGGCCGAGGGTCGGGCTCTGCACCCTCCCCACCGAGAGGAAGTTCGAGCCGAAGCGCCGCGTGGCCATGGAAACCGAACGCGTCAGGGTCGCGCCCCAGATCAGGTCCATGTCCTGGCGAGCGGCGCCGGCGTTGGCCAGCGGCATCGAGAGCTCGTCGAGCTCGTTGAAGGCTCGCTCGATCTCGTCCTTGGTGAGCGCCGAGTAGCGGGCGCGCTTCACGGGCGTGCCGTCCTCATGCACCCCCTCGGCGGTCGCCAGCTCCGGGTTGGCCGCCACGACCTCCTGTAGGGCCTCGAGGCCGATCAGCTCGCCCTCGCGGTCGTAGTCGGTCGCAATCACGATGTCGTCGGCGTCCGCGGCCACCTTCTTCAGGGCGCGCACGACGTTCTTGTCGGTCGGCTCCTTGATCAGGTCAGCGTCGATCAGGTCGCGCGGGTTCGTCTGCTGCCAGTTGTTGTAGGACTCCGGGAAGGCGGGATTGAGCACGTGACCCTTGAGCCCGATCGTCATCTGGGCGTCGCCGTTCTCGTCCGACCACTCGTAGTACGGGGTCTTGTAGGAGGCGTCTTCCTTCGCGGTTCCGCCGCTCAGGATCTCCGCGATCTTCTTCGCGCTGTTGTTCTTCTCTGTGACTATCAGTCGCATTTGGCACCTCCACGGTAGCCGCGACCTGAGATGCCCCCTGGCAATACGTCAATCAGGCCGATGGGGTCGGCGAGAGTAGCAGGGGGATCTCAGCTCGCCAACATCCTTCGCGCGCATAGGCTTGCCTGCGTGAAATCGGTGGTCACGGGTGGCGCGGGGTTCATCGGCTCGCATCTGGTCGACACGCTGGTCGCGCGCGGAGACGAGGTGCTCGTTCTCGACGACTACTCGAGCGGCAAGCGCGAGAACCTCGCCGGGGCGCTCGAGGCGGGCGTGAGCGCCGTCGAGCTCGACGTCCTGGACGCCCAGGCGCTGTTCGCCGCCTTGAAGGAATTCCGCCCTGACAGCGTCTTCCACCTCGCGGCCCAGATCGACGTGCGGCGCTCGATGGCCGACCCGGGCTTCGACGCCCGCCTCAACGTGGCCGGCACCGTGAACGCCCTCGAGGCGGCTGCCCGGTCCGACGCGTCCAGGTTCGTCTTCACCTCCACGGCCGGCGCCATATATGGAGAGGGGGCGGACCGGACGGACGAGCTGCCCTTCGCCGAGACCGCCCGCTGCGAGCCGCTCTCGGTCTACGGCCAGAGCAAGCTGGCCGCCGAGGGCTACGTGGCCCTGTTCGCGCGCACCCGCGATCTCCCCGCCGGGAGCGTGCGCCTGAGCAACGTCTACGGCCCCCGACAGGACCCCACGACTGAGGCGGGCGTGGTCGCGATCTTCTGCGAGCTGGCGCGCAGCGGCGGCCGGCCCACCGTCTTCGGCGATGGCGAACAGACCCGCGACTACATCCACGTCGCCGACGTTGTGGCCGCGCTGCTCGCGATGGAGGGAAGCGACGATCAGGGCCCACTCAATGTCGGGACCGGGATCGAGACGACGGTCCTCGAGCTCGCCGAGCGCGTCGGCAGCTCCGCGGGTCGCGGCGACTTCGAGCCCGAGTTCGTGCCGGCGCGCGCCGGCGAGATCCAGCGCACGGTGGGCGACCCGGCTGCGGCCGCGTTGCGGCTGGGCTGGCGAGCCGAGCGCTCGATCGAGACGGGGCTCGATGAGACGCTCGCGGCCGGGGGCTAGTCACCTCTAATCTCTCCCCATGCCTGCACAGGCTTTCGAGGGCAGGGAATGCGTCTGCCAGTTCCGCCGCGGGATCTGCGACCAGAGCTGCGTGCGGGACATGCTCGAGACCCCTCTCTATATGACGGCTATCAAGCTCAAGGGCCGTCGCTGCCTGGTGGTCGGCGGCGGCGACGTCGGCCTCGAGAAGGTCGAGGGCCTGCTGCTCTGCGACGGGGACGTCCGCGTGGTGGCCCCGCGGGTCGGTTCGGAGCTCGCGAAGTATGCGGCCGAGGGGTCGATCACCTGGGAGCAGCGCACCTTCCACGACGGCGACCTCGACAACACTTTCCTCGCGATCGCCGCCACCAGCGACACCGAGGTCAACATCGCCGTTTGCGAGGGCGCCGAGCGTCGCGCGATGCTCGTCAACGTCGTCGACGTGCCGCCGCTCTGCAATTTCATCCTGCCGGCGATCGTGCGCAGCGGCCCGCTGGCGATCGCGATCTCGACCGCCGGCGCCTCCCCCGCCCTCGCCAAACGGATGAAGCGCGAGATCTCGCAGTCCTTCGGCGAGCCGTACGCGCGACTGGCGGTCATCCTCAATGACCATCGCGGCTGGGCCAAGGGCACCCTGCCCACCTACCAGGATCGCAAGGAGTTCTTCGAGGGGATCGTCAACGGGGACCCGGACCCGATCGAGCTGATCAAGCGGGGACGCGAGGACGAGCTGCGGCGGCTGATCGAGCAGCGCAAGGCGCAGTACCCCGCTGCCCTGGGCGCCTCGGCCTAGCTTTCCCCTGCAGCCGCAACGGCTTGATCAATGCGGCAGCGCGTAGATCGCGACCGCGGCGTACTGGACGGCCGCCGCCGCGATCACCAGGACGTGGAAGATCTCGTGGTAGCCGAAAACCTGCGGCCGGGGGTCGGGCTTGCGGCGGGCGTAGACGACGGCCCCGGCTGAATACAGGGCGCCACCCAGTGCGATCAGCCCGACGCCGACCGGGCCGATCTCGTCCCAGAGCTGCGGCAGGGTGACGATCGCCACCCAGCCGGTGCTCAGGTAGACCGCGACGGTGAACCAGTACGGCGAGTTGATCCAGACGAGGTTGAGGACCAGTCCCGCGGCCGCGGTGGCCCAGACCACGATCAGCACGACGTTGGCCAGGTTCCCGTGCATGACGAGCAGGGCGAAGGGCGTGTAGGTGCCGGCGATGAAGACGAAGATCATCGTGTGGTCGAGCCGGCGCATCCACTGGCGCACCTCCGGAGTCCAGGTGACGCGGTGGTAGAGCGCGCTCGTGCCGAGCATGGCCGAGAGCGAGAAGGCGTAGATCGACATCGCGATCACCTCGCGGGCCCCGCTGGCCGCGAGTATCAGTGCCGCCCCTGCGCCGAGCGAGACGAAGAAGGCCCATTGGTGGGAGACGCCGCGCAGTCGCGGCTTCTGGGAGAGCTTGTGCGCAGCGGCCTGGGCGGCCATCGCGGCGCTCTCGCGGGCCGCGCTGACCTGCTTGCCGGCGGCATCGCGGGCGGCCTCGAGCCGCTCGCCGGCCTCGTTACGAGCATTGCCCAGCCGCTCGCCCGCGGCTTCCGCCGCGTCGCGCGCGATTCCGAGCGGGTCCGGGCCCCCCTGTGCTTCGTCACCAGCCGCAGCCATCGCCACGAACCATAGCCCGGCGGGACCGGCCGGCGAAGTGGTCGCTACGCCCCCTCGGCGGGCGGGGACGCGGCCAGCGCAGCCGCTCGCGCGAGGTCTGCCGAGCGCGCGAGACGAGGGCGCCAGCAGTGAGTGCGAACGCTAGGGCTGATCCGGCCCGGTGAGCCAGACGCTCCAGGACCGGATCGACTCGATCGTCAGCATCTCCTCCGGCCACGGGTCGTCGGCGAGGCGGGCGCGGACGCTCGCCTCGTCGGAGGCATCGATGACGAGCATCGTATTTTCCCCGTCCCCCTCGCCGATCGGGCCGCCGAGGACCACGAAGCCCTCCTCCGCCAGCCCGTCCATGAACGCGGCGTGCTCGTCCCAGGCCTCGCTGCTCGCGCCGGCCGCGGGAGTGATCCCAGGCGGGCCCCTTGCCACGCTCCACGAGGAAATAGGCGGCCATCGGCTGGAGGGTATGGCGCTACCCGAACACAGGCAATGAAGAGGGGCGGAGCTGCCCGAACACCGGCAATGAAGAGGGGGCGGGGCCGAGGCGGTCCCTCGAGACGAGTTTTGGCCACTTCTCCGCGCTATAGCCCGGCAAACCGACCAACACTTCATTGGGTGCTGGGAAGGACACTAGATCTAGTGCTTCTCCTCATTGCGGGTGTTAGTCGAACACTACGTCTCGGTACACTCCAACGAGTGAACTGTCCCCGCTGCGACTCCGTCACCGCGATCCTCGAGACCCGCCGCGTCCCTGATGGGGCGGTTCGGCGCCGCCGCGAATGCTCGAGCTGCGGCCATCGCTTCACGACCTACGAGCGGGCAGTCCCGGAGACCCTCGAGGTGATCAAGCGCGACGGCCACCGCCAGCCCTTCGACCGAGAGAAGCTGCTCAGAAGCCTCAACGGCGCCACCCACAAGCGCAAAGTCGATCCGCGGAAGCTCGGCCTCGTCGTTGATGGGGTTGAGCGAGAGGTCCGCGACGCTGGCGGCGAGATCAGCGCGAAGCGGATCGGCGAGCTCTGTCTCGAGGGACTGGCGAAGCTCGACCGCGGGGCCTATCTGCAGTTTGCGGGAACTCTCGAAAAAGCCCCTCCGGAGCTGTCATGAAAATCCCCGCAAATAACGAACTAGAGGGACCTCGGTTCCGTCCGAAGCGCGGAGGATGCTGCGGTGCTCACCCCAATAGCAGAGCGAGAGGAGAAATTTGATGGCTAGGGCCACTTCGAAGGCAGGGACGACAACCGAGAAGGGCCTGGTCATCGAACGCCGGTTCTCGACGGCGGTGGTGCATCCCTACGACGAGCTCGAGTGGGAGAAGCGCGACGCGATCATCGGCGATCCCGCGAAGCCCGCGTTCAAGCAGGAGAACGTGGAGTTCCCGACCAGCTGGTCCCAGAACGCCACGAACATCGTCGCTCAGAAGTACTTCCGCGGGCAGCCCGGCTCCCCCGAGCGAGAGACTTCCGTCAAGCAGATGATCAGCCGCGTCGCCGGCCGGATCGCCGAGGCAGGGCGCGAGGGCGACTATTTCGCGACCGCCGCGGACGCCGACGCCTTCGAAGGCGAGCTCACCTCGATCCTGGTCAACCAGAAGGCGGCCTTCAACAGCCCTGTCTGGTTCAACGTCGGCTGGAAGAAGCCCGGGCAGGAGCAGGCATCGGCCTGCTTCATCCTCAGCGTCGAGGACGACATGGATTCCATCCTCTCCTGGAACACGAAGGAGGGGATCATCTTCAAGGGCGGCTCCGGCTCCGGCATCAATCTCTCCAAGATCCGCGGCTCGATGGAGCCCCTCTCCAAGGGCGGTATCGCCTCCGGTCCGGTCAGCTTCATGCGCGGCGCCGACTCCTGGGCCGGGGCGATCAAGTCGGGCGGTGGCACCCGTCGCGCGGCCAAGATGGTCGTGCTCGACGTCGACCACCCCGACATCGAGAGGTTCATCTGGTGCAAGGCCGATGAGGAGAAGAAGGCAGCGGCCCTGAAGGCCGCCGACTTCGACATGCGCCTGGACTCCGACGCGTTCTCGTCCGTCCAGTTCCAGAATGCCAACAACTCGGTCCGGGTCACCGACGAGTTCATGGAGGCCGTCGCCAAGGACGAGGACTGGGACCTGATCGGGCGCGTAGACGGCGAGCCGATCAAGACGGTCAAGGCCCGCGACCTGATGGACCAGATCGCCGAGGCCGCCTGGCAGTGCGCCGATCCGGGCGTCCAGTACGACACCACGATCAACAAGTGGCACACCGACCCCAACAGCGGTCCGATCACCGCTTCGAACCCGTGCTCGGAATACATGTCGATCGACGACTCGGCCTGCAATCTGGCCTCGCTCAACCTGATGAAGTTCCGCAACGAGGACGGCACCTTCAATGTCGACGACTTCACCCACGCGGTGGACATCGTCTTCCTCGCCCAGGAGATCCTGGTCGGCTTCTCCAGCTACCCGACCGAGCAGATCACGCAGAACGCGAGGGCTTTCCGCCAGCTCGGCCTCGGCTACGCCAACCTCGGTGCGCTGCTGATGGCCGGTGGCATGCCCTACGACTCCGACGAGGGCCGGGCGCTGGCCGGATCGATCACCGCGCTGATGACCGGCCGGGGCTATCGGATGTCGGCTCAGATCGCAGCCACCACCGGGCCGTATGACGGTTACGCCGAGAACCGTGAGCCGCACAACCAGGTGATGCGGATGCACCAGTCCGCCGCCTACGAGGTCGACGACGAGCTGGTCGAGGAGCCGCTGCTCCACGCCGCCCGCGCGTCATGGGACGAGGCAGTCGCGCTCGGCGAGCAGCACGGCTACCGCAACGCCCAGGCGACCGTCCTCGCGCCGACCGGGACGATCAGCTTCCTGATGGACTGCGACACGACCGGCATCGAGCCGGACTTCTCGCTGGTCAAGTTCAAGGAGCTGGTCGGCGGCGGCCAGATGAAGATCGTCAACGGCTCGGTCGACCTGGCGCTGGAGACGCTCGGCTACTCGCAGTCCGAGATCGAGCAGATCGACGCCTACATCAACGAGCACAACACGATCATCGGGGCACCCGGCCTGAAGGACGAGCACCTGCCCGTCTTCGACGTGGCGGTCGGCGAGCGCTCGATCTCGCACACCGGCCACATCGAGATGATGGCCGCGGCCCAGCCCTTCCTCTCGGGCGCGATCTCGAAGACGGTCAACCTGCCGGAGACGGCGACCGTGTCCGACATCGCCGACGCGTACCTCCACGGTTGGAAGAAGGGCCTCAAGGCTCTGGCGATCTACCGCGACGGCTCCAAGACGGCCCAGGCGCTGAAGACCGACGCCGGCGAGAAGAAGTCCGACCCGGCCGAGGAGGCGACCGCCAAGCCCCACCGTCACAAGATGCCGCGAGAGCGGGAGTCGATCACGCACAAGTTCTCGATCGGCATGCACGAGGGCTACATCACGGCCGGCAAGTATGAGGACGGTTCGGTCGGCGAGATCTTCTTGACCGACATCGGCAAGGAGGGCTCGACGATCAAGGGCATGATGAACGCCTTCGCGACCGCGATCTCGATGGGCCTCCAGTACGGCGTGCCTCTCGAGGACTACGTGAAGAAGTTCAGCTACATGCGCTTCGAGCCGGAGGGCATCACCCGCAACCCGGAGATCCCCTTCGCCAAGTCGATGCCGGACTACATCATGCGCTGGCTCGCCAGCCGCTTCATCGAGGATGTGGACTACCTGGAGAGCCTCGGGATCCTGACCGACGAGGTCCGTGCCAAGAAGGATGCCCAGCAGGCCTTCCCGATGGACGACACGGCCGGCAACGGCGAGTCGAACGGCCACTCGAACGGCGAGGGCAATGGCAAGGGCGAGGCCAAGGCTGCAAACGGCTCCTCGGAGCCGAAGGCCGAGTCCAAGCCGGCGACCGCAGCGCTCACCGACACGCCGCCGGTCGTCCCGGCGAAGATGGGCGCCGACCTCGAGCTCGGCCCGGCGTGCGACCAGTGCGGAGGCATGATGCAGCGGACCGGGTCCTGTTACACGTGCTCGAGCTGCGGCAACAACACCGGCTGCGGCTAGCTGTAGAGCGTCACTGGGACGTCCTTTATGACGCCAAGCGGGGTCCCACTCACAGCGGGTAGTTGTCGCTCGGAGGCGGCGGCGCGCTTCAACCGGTGAGCAGGACCCTGGACGAAGCTTGTCTCGGGCATAGGTCCGCGCTACGGTCAGAGAAATCTCCCTGAATGGACTCAGGGTGCAAAGGAGGAGACCGTGGCAAAGACCGTGACGCTGGATGCCGCACAGAAGGTCGTCGATGGAGCGCGCGCCAAGGCCGACGAGATCGGTGTGCCGATGAACATCGCCGTCGTCGACGAGGGCAACAACCTGACCGCGTTCGGGCGTATGGATGGCGCCTGGCTCGGATCGATCGACATCTCCCAGAACAAGGCGTACACCGCCCGGTCATTCGACATGTCGACGAAGGATCTGGCGCCGCTTGCGCAGCCGAACCAGCCGCTCTACGGAATCGAGGCGAGCAACCAGGGCCAGCTGATCGTCTTCGCCGGCGGGATTCCGCTGATGGACGGCGACGACGTCGTGGGCGCGGTCGGCGTCAGCGGCGGCAGCGTCGAGCAGGACCACGAGGTTGCCGAAGCCGGCGTCGCGGCTTTCTAAGGGAGGGAAATCATGGCTGACAACAGAGGTGTTGCCTACATCGAGCCCGGCAAGGTCGAGGTTCAGAACATCGACTTCCCGGAGTTGGAGTTGAAGGACGGGCCCGGAGTGCACTCCGACAACGTCGGGCGCAAGACCCCCCACGGGGTCATCTTGCGGATCGTCTCGACGAACATCTGCGGCTCGGACCAGCACATGGTCCGCGGGCGCACGACCGCACCCGAGGGGCTGATTCTCGGCCACGAGATCACCGGCGAGGTGATCGAGGCCGGGCCCGGCGTCGAGTTCATCAAGGAGGGCGACCTCTGTTCGGTGCCGTTCAACATTGCGTGCGGACGGTGCCAGAACTGCAAGGAGGGTCACACCGGCGTCTGCCTCAACACGAATCCCGATCGCCCGGGATCGGCCTACGGCTACGTCGACATGGGTGGCTGGGTCGGCGGTCAGGCCAACTACGTGATGGTCCCCTACGCCGACTGGAACCTGCTCAAGTTCCCCGACAAGGACCAGGCGATGGAGAAGATCCTCGACCTGACGATGCTCAGCGACATCTTCCCCACCGGTTACCACGGCTGCGTCAGCGCGGGCGTGACCTCGGGCTCGACGGTCTACATCGCGGGGGCGGGACCGATCGGGCTCGCCGCCGCCCACTCCGCCCAGTTCCTGGGGGCGGGGGTGGTGATCGTCGGCGATCTGATTCCCGAGCGCCTGGAGCAGGCCCGCTCGTTCGGCTGCGAGACAGTCGACGTCTCCAAGGGCGAGCCCAACGACCAGATCGAGCAGATCCTCGGCGTTCCGGAGGTGGACTGCGCCGTAGACGCCGTCGGTTTCGAGGCACGCGGCCACGGCGAGGAGGGCTCCGCGGTCGAGGAGCCGGCCACGGTGCTCAACTCGATCATGGATGTGACCAAGGCCGCCGGCAAGCTCGGCATTCCGGGCCTCTATGTCACCGGCGATCCCGGAGCTGCCGACGACGCTGCCAAGGAGGGGTCGCTCTCGATCCGGATCGGCCTCGGCTGGGCGAAGTCCCACAGCATCACCACCGGCCAGTGCCCGGTGATGCGCTACCACCGCGGACTGATGAACGCGATCCTGAACGACCGGGTCGAGATCGCCAAGGCGGTGAACGCCACCGTGATCACGCTCGACGAAGCGCCCCAGGGCTACAAGGACTTCGACTCGGGGGTCGCCCGCAAGTTCGTGCTCAACCCCAACGAATTGATCAAGGCCGCCTGAGCCAACGCGATCCTGACATTCGGATGACGCTCTACAGCTAGCTAGCCGCCCGGCGCTGGTCAATCCCCGGCGGACGCTCCCACGTAGTACCCGCGGGAAAGAAATGGGGACCAGCACAAGGAAGGCAAGATGAAGCTCAGACGTGGCTCGATTCTTATGTTCCTCAGCGTGCCCCTGATCGCGATCGGTCTGGCCGCATGCGGAGGCAGCAGCAACGACAACAGCGGTGGGTCCTCGACCGCCGCCGGCACTGCCGTGGCCCAGACGACTGCGAGCACGGACACCGTCTCGACGAAGTCGGTCAGCGGCGTCGGAACCGTGCTCGTCGACTCGAAGGGCGACGTGCTCTACACCAACAACCAGGACAGCGGCTCCAAGGTCGCGTGCACCGGCCAGTGCACGAGCATCTGGCCACCGCTGATGGCGCCCTCGGGCGGCCAGCCCAGCTCATCCGACTCGGCCGTCCAGGCGAAGCTCGGCGTCACCAACGGACAGGTCACCTTCGGCGGCAAGCCCCTGTACACGTTCGTGCAGGACAGCCCCGGCCAGGCGACCGGTAACGGAGCAACGGACAGCTTCGGCGGCACGTCGTTCACCTGGACCGCAGCGATGAGCGGCGGTGCGGCGGCGAGTTCTCCCTCGAGCTCGAGCACCACTGGCTCCTCGGGCGGTTCGTCCGGCGGATCATCGGGCGGCTACGGCTACTAGTCGCGCGCCAACAGCTCGGCCGCGCTCGTCACCTCGGCATAGCCGTCGGCGAGCGCGGCCATGAAGGCGCCGTGAACTACATCGCCCGGGATGGGCCGGTCGCCGAACTCGAGGTCCGGCGCCGCGCAGGCGTCGTGCACGACGGTGATCGAGTAGCCGAGGTCTGCGGCCGCCCGCACCGTGGCATCGACGCACATGGAGCTCATCATCCCGGCAACGACCAGCTCGCCCGCCTCTCTCTCCCGGAGTGCCGCCTGCAGCCTGGTGTCGAGGAACGCGTTGGGGTTGCTCTTCTCGACCACCGGCTCGCCCTCAGCCGGGGAGACTTCCGGATGGATCTCCACCCCCTCGGTGCCGGGTCGCATGAACTCGGCGTCAGGCGCGTCCCAGACGTGTTTGACGTGGATCACCGGCTCGCCGGCTTCGCGAAAGGAATCGAGGACGCGGCGGGCGGAGGCAGCCGCAGCCTCCGGCTCGACCAGCGGATAGGCCCCGCCGGGGAAGTAGTCGCGCTGGATGTCGATGATCAAGAGCGCCCGCGCCATGAGGTCGTCTACGGACGACGGTAGCGGCCCCGCCGCTGTCGCTACAGTCCCGCGCCTGCCTGATCCGATCGAGATCCACGATCTGACCAAGCGCTATGGATCCACCCTCGCGGTGGAGGCCCTCAGCTTTCGCGTCGCCGAGGGCCGGATCGTGGGGTTCCTCGGACCGAATGGTGCCGGCAAGACGACCACGCTGCGCTCGCTGCTCGGGCTGATCAAGCCGACCTCGGGACGCACCCTGATCGAAGGGAAACCCTTCGTCGAGGCCGAGGAGCCCGTCCGGACCGTGGGCGCCGTCCTCGAGGTGGGCGCGGCGCACCCCGGGCGCTCCGGCCGCAACCACCTGCGGACGCTGGCCCTGGCCTCGGGGATTCCCTTCTCACGCGTCGAGGAGGTGCTCGAGATGGTGGACCTCGAGTCCGCCGCCGGACGCCGGGTCGGGGGCTACTCGCTCGGGATGAAGCAGCGCCTGGGCCTGGCCGCCGCTCTGCTCGGCGAACCGCGCATCCTGGTGCTGGATGAGCCCGCCAACGGGCTCGATCCGGCCGGGATCAGATGGCTGCGCGATTTGCTCCGCTCCCTGGCAAACGGCGGACGCTCCATTTTGATCTCGAGTCACGTGCTCGCCGAGGTGGCCGCCATAGCCGACGAAGCCGTGGTGATCAACCACGGGCGGAGCGTCACGCAGGCCTCCATCGCGGAATTGACCAGCGGAGGGGCGATCGGCCTGCGGATTGCGGGACCCGATGCGGCCGCTCTTGCCGAGGCCCTTCGCTCGGAGGGGGCGACGGTCGAGGCTGCGGATAGCGGCACCTTCGTGGTCGCGGGAAAGACGGGCGAGGAGATCGGCCGGGTCGTCGCGGCAAAGGGCCTGGTGATCTCCGAGCTGGCGCCGATCTCGCGCTCTCTCGAGGACGTCTTCCTCGAGTTGACGGGCGGTGAATCGAAGTGACCCGACAGATCCGAAGCGAGCTGCTCAAGCTCCGCACTGCCCGAAGCTTCATCGTCATGGTGGGGCTCGGCGTAGGGCTCGCCGTGCTGATCTCCGTGGTCACGGCGCTCAAGGCCGACTACTCACACCTCAGCCATGGCCCGTCCGAGCCGGGGATCGACCAGATCTCGACCGCCTCCCTGGTCGTCTTCTTCACCCTGATGCTCGGTGTCCTGACCGTGACGACCGAGTACCGACACGGGAGCATCGCGTCCACGCTGTTGGTGGAGCCGAACCGACGCCGCCTACTCGCGGCGAAACTGGTTGCGGCGTGCGCGGTCGGAGCGCTCGTCGCGATCCTGACCGGTGGGATCTGCCTGGCGCTCGGCGCGGCGATCCTCCCGGGCCGAGGGTTCTCACTGGGGCTCGATGGAAAGCTGGTCGCCGAGCTGCTTGCCGGGATGGCGATCGCCGGCGCCCTGATGGCGGCGATCGGCGTCGGGATCGGCGCGATGATCCGCAAGCAGACCGCGGCGGTCGTCGGGATCCTGGTCTATCTGCTGCTCCTCGAGCCTCTGGTCACCTCGGTCGCCATCAAGTCCCTCGACCGCTTCTCGATCGGCAACGCGTTGGCGCAGCTCACCTCGACCGCCAGGGTCAATGGTCTCGACCACGCCTTCGGCCAGGTGACGGGTGGACTGCTGCTCGCCGGGTACGCGGTCGTGCTGGTGCTGGCCGGGGCGATCGTTATACAGACGCGCGACATCACCGACTAGCAATCAAGAAAGGGTTAGCGGTTGAGCATCCAAACGGAGGACTTTCGCTTCGGCGTGTTGCGTAGGCAAGGGCGCAGGACATTCGAGGCGTTGGTCGATGCCGGCCTGAACGTCACCCGCGGGCGGCCGCTGGACGGCGACGGCGTGCTCCTGCGCTGCCTGCCTTGGCTGACGGCCGGCCTGATCGCCTGCACCTTCCTGCCGCTGCTCTCGGATTGGCCGAGCACCGGCGACGTGATTGCCTTGAGCTTGGTTCCGGTCATTGTCGGCACGGCACTCTTCCTGCCCTGGGAGCGGCTGCCAACCTGGATGCAGGCGATCCCGCCCCTGCTCCCGCTCGCGATGGTGGCACTCGTCCGCGCCTCCCACGAGAGCGTCACCGCGGCGTACACACCGGTGGTCCTCCTCCCGGTCATCTGGTTCGCGTTCTACGGCACCCGCAAGCAGCTCCTGATCTCGGTGCTCGGGCTCGGCATCACCCTGGCGGTGCCGTCGCCCGCCTTCACCGGCTATCCGTCTCTCGAGCCGCTGGCGGCGCTCTTCTGGATGGCGGTCGCCGGGATCGCCGGCTTCTCGATCCACGCCCTGGTCCTTCAGCGCGAAAGGCTGCAGGCGCAGCTCGGCATGATGGCTCGCACCGACGCCCTCACCGGGCTTCCCAACCGACGCGCCTGGGATGAGGCGCTCGACCGCGAGCTCGCCCGCGCCAACCGCAGCGGTTTGCCCGTCTGCGTCGCCCTGCTGGACCTGGACCACTTCAAGGAGTTCAACGACCGCAACGGCCATCCCGCTGGGGACACGCACCTGAAGGAGGCGGCGGCGCTGTGGAGCTCACGGCTCCGTTCGGCCGATCTGATGGCCCGCTATGGAGGCGAGGAGTTCTCGCTCCTGCTGTCGGCGACCGACGTCTCCCAGGCCCAGGACCTGGTCGAGATGCTGCGCGGCTGCGTCCCGAGCGGGGAGACGGTCTCGGCGGGAATCGCCGAGTGGGATGGCGTCGAATCCGCCGGCGAGCTGCTCGTCCGCGCGGACCGAGCGCTCTATGAGGCCAAGCGGAAGGGCCGCAACAGGACGGTCGCCCGCTACCTCGAAGAAGTCGAGTTAGCCGCCTGATCGTCGTCGAGCGCGCTCCCAGTAGCGATTGAGGCCGGACCACTGCTGCTCGGGCGGCACCGCCTGCAGCATGGCTGCGCCGCTCTCGGGATCCGCGAGCTCGGCGACACGCTCCCGGTAGCGCCGCTCGAACTCCTCCGAGGGAAGCTCTCTGGCCAGCTGGGCCTGCTCCCGGAGCCGCTCTCGGACCAGCTCGAGGTGCGTCTCCGGATGGTCGACCTCCCCGAAGTGGGTCAGCCCGAGACTGGCCGGCTGCCAGTCGAGGATCCGGTCGATCGATTCCTCCCAGAGCTCCGGGTCGATGTCGGGCGGTGGCGTCGGCGGCATCACGAAGTCGCTGGGAGGGATACGCACCGCCGCGGTGTCTCCGACGAAGGCACGCCCCGTGGGCGGGTGCAGATAGCTGACATGGTGGGAGGCGTGTCCGGGGGTGTAGGCGACGCGAAAGCCGAGCACCTCCTCCCCACCGCTCAGCGGGTTGAGGTTGCTCTCCGGCACCGGCGCCACCTCACCCCAGAGGCGCTCCATCTGGTCGCCATAGAGCCGCTCGGCGCTCCCCAGCAACTTGGACGGGTCGGCGAGGTGAGGGGCGCCGCGCTCGTGGACGTAGACCGCCAGGTCGGGCCAGCGCCGGACCAGGTTCCCGGAGGCGCCGGCGTGGTCGAGATGGATGTGGGTGAGCAGGAGGGCGCGCGGCTCCATGCCGTCCAGGGCCTCGATCAGGTTCTCCATCGAGCTGGTCGGGCCGGGGTCGATGAGGACGCCGTCGATCTCCCAGCAGCCGATCACCCGCTCCCGGCCGAGGTGTCTGACGTCGATGAGCCTCATCCGGGGACGCTGCGCGCAGCCGGTGCGGCGCGCGCGCCCGCGGCCGTCGCGACGGCCGACCCCTCGCTCCGCATGACCTCGGCGGCGGCTCGCTTCCCCGACTGGATGGCGCCGTCCATGTAGCCCATCCAGCGAGTCGCCGTCTCGGTCCCAGCCCAATGGATCCGGCCGACCGGTTCCCGCAGCGCCCGGCCGTAACCGGTCCAGGCGCCGGGCCCGAGGACCCCCGCGTAGCAGCCACGCGAGTACGGCTCGGAGCTCCAGTCCTTCTCCACATAGAGGACCGGGTGGCCTGCGCGCCGCCCGAAGAGGCGCTGGAAGCCCTTGAGGACGGCGTCGCGGCGTTCGGCCTCGGGGCGCGCGCCCAGCTCCCGCGCCTCGCGGCCCTCCAGGAAGCCGATCAGCCCGGGCCTGCCGTGCGCCGGGGTGTTGTCGAAGACGACCTGGGTTGGCCCGGGCAGGCTGACCGCCTGGCCGCTGAGGCCGTCATCGCGCCAGAAGGGCTCCTCATATACGGCCATGCACTTGATCACCGAGCCCATCGGCATCCGCTGTGTGAGCTGGTCGCGCGATCCGGGCAGCGGCGGGTCGTAGGTGATCCGGCCGGCGAGGGCCGGGGGGATCGCGACGATCGCGCGCCTTGCCCTCACCTCGCCGGCGACGACGCCGTCCCCTTCCGAGCGGATCGCCCCGACCGGGGCCGAGAGCTCAACGCGGTCGCCGAGCTCCTCGGCCATGCGGATCGCGAGTTGCTGGGTGCCGCCCGAGAGCCGATCCTGCTGCGCCCCTCCCTCGGTGTCGAGAAGATCGTCCCAGCCACCCGCGGCCGCTGCGTAGAAGAGGACGTGCAGCAGGGAGATGTCCGCGGGCTCGACCGAGAACACGGCCCGGCAGGCGGTGGCGAGGGCCTCCCGCGCGGTACCCGTCCGTGCCGCCCCGCGGATCCAACTGGCGAAGGTCTGCTCGTCGAGGCGCTCGGCGTCCTCGGACTCCCAGGGTGCCTCGGCCGAGACGCGCCTGATCAGCCGCTTCAGGCGCAGATCGGCGCGCCCGTAGTCGACCATCACCAGCGGCCCGAGCATCGGAATCGTGCCGCGGTAGCGCTTCAGCTGCCCACGGTCTGTCTCGAAGAGGTTCTTCCCCTCGGCGTGCTGCGGGTAAGTCTCGATGCCGAGGTCCTCGGCGAGGGCCACGACCTCGTGCTGGGTCGGCCCGACCCACTGGCCGCCGAGCTCCACCAGGTCCTCGGGACGGTCGCCGACCGACTGGCTCAGGGTACGGCCGCCCACTCGGTCACGGGCCTCGAGGACCTGGACGTCCAGGCCCGCGCCGGCGAGCTCGCGCGCCGCGGTCAGGCCCGCGAGCCCCGCGCCGACAACCAGGACGTCACAGTCATGCATCGCCGTAAGTATCCCCGTCCGGGCGATTGGCGAATGGTGCCCTGGCTATACTGATTCTTACGTGAACGTAAGCTTTAGAGATACGATCGAGCGGAGCCGCTACCGGCCAGGGGTGGCGGCCGAGCACCCCCACTACAAGTGGTGGGCGCTCAGCTGTACGAGCCTGGGGATGCTGCTCGCGACGATCAACTCGGGCACTCTGATCATCGCCCTGCCCGATCTCGAGCGCTCCCTGGGGACCAGCCTGCTCCAGCTCGTCTGGGTGATCCTCGCCTACATGATCTCCTCGACGGTCCTGGTGCTGACGGCGGGACGGCTCTCCGACCTCTTCGGCCGGAAGAAGGCCTATGTCGGCGGCTTCATCCTCTTCACCCTCGCCTCCTTCGGGGCGGGGTTTTCCGGCAGCGGCACGGAGCTGATCCTGTGGCGAATCCTGCAAGGAGTCGGCGCCGCGTTCCTGTTCGCGAACGCCGCCGCGCTGGTAACCGACGCCTTCCCGAAGGAACAGCTCGGCCTGGCGATGGGCACCAACACGATGGTCGCTGCGGTCGGTCTGGTGATCGGTCCCGTCCTCGGCGGGGCACTGGTCTCGATCGGCTGGCAATGGGTCTTCTGGTTCAACATCCCGCTCGGCCTGGCCGGGGCCGTCTGGGGGGCGCTGGTCCTACATGAGCTCGCCAAGCCGGACACTCAGCGCGGGCTCGACCTGCCCGGCACTGGCGTCTTCGTCGTCGGCCTCACCGGCCTGGTCTACGGCGTCTCCAAGGGCGGCCTCTCCGGATGGACCGAGCCGATCGTGATCGCCTCGCTGATCGTCGCGGCCGTGCTCCTGCCGCTCTTCGTGCTGATCGAGAGCAGGGCGACCGCCCCGATGCTCGACCTCACCCTCTTCAAGAACCGCCTGTTCGCGGCGGCCACCGGCGCGGCCTTCATCAACGGCCTCTCGCGCTTCGCACTGCTCTTCCTCTTCGTCTTCTACTTCCAGGGCGTCCAGGGAGACGATCCGATCACAGCTGGGATCAAGCTGTCGCCGATGGCGATCGGGATGCTCATCTCCTCGCCTCTGGCCGGGATCTGGGCGGACCGCCGCGGCTCGCGCATGCTCGCCGCGCTCGGGATGCTGGTCTCAGCCGGCGCACTCGCCGGCATGACGACCCTTGGGCAGACCAGCCCCTATTGGGAGACCGCGCTGTGGCTCGGACTTGTCGGGATCGGCTCGGGCATGTTCAACTCGCCCAATACAGCCGCGATGATGGGCGCCGTTCCCGCCAACCGCCGGGGGATCGCCGCCGGCGCGCGGACCATGCTGCAGAACACCGGCGCCGTTCTCTCGATCGCCTTCGTGCTCGCCATCGTGACGGCGGCCGTGCCCAAGGACGTCCTCTTCAAGATCTTCTCGGGCCTGGCCTCGGGCCTGCCGGCCTCCGAGCTCGACATCTTCATCCACAACATGCACACCGCGCTCTGGGTCCTGGCCGCCACCTCGCTGATCGGCGCGGGGGTCTCCCTTCTCCGGCCGCGGCACGTCAAGCATCCAGTGGCGGATGCGCTGCCGGCCGCGGATCGGATCGCGGCATGACCGAGGAGCGGCGCTTCCGGATCGGCGACCTGGCGAAGCTCACCGAGACCACGCCGAGGACCATCCGCTACTACGAGGAGATCGGCCTGCTCGCGTCCGAGAAGCGCGAGCCCGGCGAGCACCGGACCTATGGCGAGGAGGACCTCGAACGCCTCCAGGAGCTGCTTGGCCTGCGCGAGCTGCTCGGCGTCTCGCTTGAGGAGTTGCGCGAGCTCGCCGCCGCCGAGAGCGCCCGCGCCTCGCTGCGACGAGAGTGGCAGGCCGGGATCGAGGACCCCGTCCGCCAGCGCCAGGTCCTCGAGCAGTCGCTCGGGCACATCGAGAACCAGCTCTCCCTGCTCCGACACCGGCGCGACGAGATCGACAAGCTCTCCGGCGAGCTGGAGACCAGGCGGCGCCGGGTCCGCGACCGGCTGCGCGCGCTGGAACGCAAAGGCGCCGGCGCTAAGGCAGGCTGACCTCGCCGTCGAACACGGGGATCACGCCGCCGGCCACCCGGGGACGCCCGTCCTCCATCTCCACCTCCAGCACACTCGGCCGCCCCATCTCCTCACCCTGGCGTATGACCACGCGCTCGCAGCCGGTGCGCTCGGACAGATAGGCGCCCAACGGCCCGGCCGCGGACCCGGTGGCCGGGTCCTCTCCCATCTCGGCCGTGCGGGTGAACGACCGGGCCCGTGCCTCACCGCGGTCGGGCTCGCACCAGACGAGGTAGATGACCATCGAGCCGTGGGGCTCCGAGAGCTCGTAGATGGTCGAGTAGTCCGGCAGGGCCCGGGCGAGGACCTCGTGCTCGGCGACCGGTGCCATCACGTGGGGCATCCCGGTCGAGACGACCTGCGGCGGCAGCTCGGGATGGGCGTCCTCGGGCCGCAGCCCGACGGCCGCCATCACCGCCTCGCGCTCGAGCTCGGGGCCGAACTCGGCCTCGTTCTGCAGCATCGAGGCACTCCAGCCCACGTTCTGCTCCTCGACGTGGATCGGCTGGAGGCCCGCCACGGTCTCCTGCACGAAGTTCGCCCGGTCGAGGCCGCGCCAGCGGGCCACCGCGACCGCGGTCCCAAGCGACGGATGGCCGGCGAAGGGCAATTCCTCGTGGGGGTCCCAGATCCGGTTGCGGTAATCGGCACCCTCGGCGCGAGCGCACTGCACGAATGTCGTCTCGGAGAGCCGCGTCTCCTTGGCCAGGGCGAGCATGGTCTCCTCGCTCACATCGTCGGCTGAGTCGACCACGGCGAGCCCGTTGCCGGCCAGTGGGCGCTCCGCGAAGACGTCCAACCAGGAGATCCGGTGGGTCATTCGTACATGATCGCGATCGTGCTCCGGGGTCCGTCGCCCCGCGTAGGGTCTGGCCGCGGAAGGCAATCCAAATAGGGAGCGAGAAACATGGACGAGACTTATCCGCTGACTTACTCCGTCGACTATCCGGACCGGGAGCTCAACCGGCTCACCACGTTCTTCCGGATCTTCACCATCATCCCGATCGCGATCGTGCTCGGAGCCGTCGCCCACGCAAGCTACGGCGGCTGGAACGACCAGGGAACCACGTACGCCGCGGCCGGCGGGCTGCTGATCGCAGGGCCCCTGCTGATGATTCTGTTCCGGAAGAAGTACCCCCGCTGGTGGTTCGACTGGAATCGCGAGCTGCTGCGCTTCTCGAACAGGGTCGCCATCTATCTGGCGCTGCTCAACGACCAGTACCCATCGACCGACGAGCAGCAGTCCCTGCATCTCGAGATCGCCTACCCGAACGTCGAAAGCGAGTTGGGTCGCGGCATGCCGCTGGTCAAGTGGCTGCTGGCGATCCCGCATTACGTCGTGCTGTTCTTCCTCACCATCGGGGCGTTCTTCGCCGTGATCTTCGCCTGGTTCGCGATCCTGTTCACCGGGCGCTATCCGAGATCGATCTTCGACTTCGTCGTCGGGGTGGCGCGATGGCACAACCGAGTGACGGCCTACGCGCTGATCCTCGTCACCGACAAGTACCCGCCCTTCTCCCTCGAGTAGGGCTTCAGCCGCCGGGACGCCGCGCGCGATAGAGGGCGAGGGTCCCGAAGGGGGTGCGGAGGCTGTCCGTCTGCTCCGCACCCTCCAGGCCGGCCTCTTCGAAGATGGCGGGGAGCTCGCCGCGGTAGTTCTCGGCGGTGTTCTCGAAGCCGTCCAGCAGGCGGATGCCGAGGAAGGCGACGGCCATCGCCGGATCGGAGGGCCGGCCCCAGTCGGCTACGTGCAGCTCGCCGCCCTCGCGTAGCACGCGGGCGATCTCCTCTGCGCTCCGCCGCTTCGGCTCGGGGTCGAGATGGTGAAAGAAGAGCGTCGAGAGCACCAGGTCGAAGCTCCCGTCCTCGTAGGGGAGCTGGGTCGAGAGGCCCACGTCGAGCTCCAGCGTCACCCCTGCCCGCTCGGCCTTTCGCCGCGCGCGACTGAGCATCTCCGGGTCGGCATCAAGGCCAGCCATCTCTACACGCGGCTCGCGCCTCTTCACCTCGATCGCGAGTGTGCCGGTGCCGCAGCCGAGATCGAGGACGCGCTGGCCGGGACCCGGTGCCGCCTGCTCGATCAGCAGCTCCTTGAAGCGCCCCTCCCTGGTCGTCGCCCGGACCAGCGGGTCATAGATCCGGGTGAGGGCCGGGAAGCGAAGCGCCGGCAGATAGCTCCGCGACTCAGTGGGCATGTTGCTCGTGCATCAGCGCGACTGCGAACCCGGCCGCAATGCTGCCGTAGAAGAGCGGGTCCCCCAGCCCGGCGCCCAGGGCACTCGGGATCAGGATCACGATCAGGTTGTAGATCACCTCCATGATCGTGATCGAGACCGTCTCAGAGGCCACGGCGGTCGAGACGATTGTGCGGGGTTCCAGCCGGGCCCGGATCAGGGGAATCGCGACCAGCAGGAAGCCGAAGAAATAGGCGAGCACGATCGCGAGCGACGTCTCGGCGACGTTGCCCCCCGTTGAACTCCGAGCGATCGGGCGACTGAGTGTGGCTGCCGGCTTCCATCAGTGGGCGTGTCCCGCGGCGTGCGCCTCGGCCGGCGCGCGCTCCTTTCGCGTGTACCCGCCGGGATCGGCCTGGAACGCGGAACGGCAGTCGTCCGAGCAGAAGAAGTAGGTGCGTCCCGCGTGCTCCGCGCGGAGCGCCTTGGTGCGATCCACCTTCATCCCGCAGACCGGGTCGGTCGCCCCGCGGCGAACGGTCAGATAGAAGAGCGCCGCGAAGATCGCGAGCCCGAGGACGTTGAGGACCAGCTTGTAGTCGAGCTCGACCGAGCCGAAGATGTCAGCCCGCGACGGGCGCGTGTCCGGGATCAGGCCGGCCAGCCCGAAGAGGCCGTCGACCGCAAGCGCCGCGACCACGATCGTCACGAACATCAAGGCGGTGATCCGCAGGGCGAACTCCCGCCCGTAGTACTTGATGTAGGCGGCGACGATCGGGAGCACGATCAGATCGGCGAAGATGAAGGCGATCACGCCGGCGAAGCCGATCCCGCCCGACCAGAGCACGGCCGCCAGCGGCGCGTTGCCGATTGAGCAGACGAAGCTGAGCACGGCGATGATCGGTCCGGCGATCACGTTCTCGATCAGCTGCACGCCGGCGGGGGCGTCGGTGATGAAGAGGGCGTTGAAGAAGTCATTGCCGAGCAGGCCGATGAAGCCGGCGAGCAAGAAGCCGATGGTGATCTCCTTCCAGAGCATCGTCCAGTCGGCGCGGAAGTTGTGGGCGACGTCCGACCAGGCCCGGACGGAGGTGAGCCGATCGCGCCAGCCCATGCTCTCGCCGACCGCGTGGTGCTGGTGGTCCGCCTGCGCTTGCTGTGCGTGCTTCCGAGCCTGCTCCTCCAGCCTGGGCGAGACGAAGACCCGCAGCAGGATCGCCATCAGCGCGATCAGGATGAACCCGCCGACGAACTCCGCCAGGGTGAACTGCCAGCCGAGCAGGATCCAGATCACCAGGCCGAGCTCCCAGACGAGGTTGGTCGAGGCGAACTGGAAGGCGAGCGAGGTCGCGGCGGACGCGCCCTTCTGGAAGAGGGACTTGGCGATCGCGATGGCGGCGTAGGAGCAGGACGAGGAGGCCGCGCCCAGGCCGGTGGCCCTGGCGAGCGGCCCGATGCCGCTCCCGGAGAGGGCGGACTCGACCCGCTCGCGCGGCACCCAGGCCTGCACGATCGCCGAGATCGCGAAGCCCAGCACCAGGGCCCACCAGACCTCGTAGGCCATCAGGAAGGACTGCTTGAAGCCCTCCCCGATCGTTGAGATCACATCCGCCACGGTTGACGACTATACCCCATAGGGGTATGCTGTCGAACATGACCGAAACGAAGACACCCGGATACAAGGCATCCAAGGAGCAGCTGCTCAAGCGCCTCGCGCGCGTTCAGGGACAGGTCGGCGGCGTCACCCGAATGGTCGAGGAGGACCGCTACTGCATCGACGTCCTCACCCAGATCGAGGCGGCGCAGGCCGCCCTCGACAAGATCGCCCTCGGCCTGGTGGACGACCACGTCCGCAACTGCATGCGCGGCGGCAAGGGCGCCAGCGAGGAGCAGGTCCAGGAGCTGATGGGCGCGGTCGGCAGGCTCGTGAGCTCGTGAAGGTGGACATCGCCGCGCTCCACTCCGAGCTCTCCGAGATCGGCTCGCACGGCTACGGCTCCTGGACCGGCGAGCAGCTCGACCGCCTTCCGCGGGCTCTCCCCGCACCCCGAGCCCATCACGGGCTGAGCCGCCGGGCGGTTCGGTCCCGGCTTTGGGGTAGAAAGCCGGGATGCAGCAGGCGAGGATCCGGCACTTCGTCCTGATCGGACTGGTCGTCCTGGCGACCTTGTCGATGCTCCCCTCCCTCGGAGGCGGATCGAAGTCCAAACCGGCGGTCGTCCCCACCGAGCGGACCCGCTACGAGGCCACCGCCAAGCCGGCCCACCCCCGCGCCGCCGTCCACGCCGCAGTGCCGCGGATCGACACCTGGGCTGAGCGCTAGGCAGGCACTCCTCCCTGCCGGTTGAGAAGGCCAGGCTGCGGGTAGCTATCGCCCGTCTCGTTACAGCTTCAAGGAGGAGGAGTGATGGCGACAGAACCTCGCGCTCGTAGAGGAGGAATCGGCGGGATCTCCGTCGGGGGGATCCTGGTGATCCTCGGAATCGTCCTGATGATCGTCTGGAGCTTCTGGGCCGGGCTTGATCATCCTGCTGATCGGCCTGATCGCGTTCGGAGGCTTCGCGCGCGGCAAGTGGTACTGACGCGCTGACGAGGTCAGGGACGACGAGCCACCGAATAGCGAACGGCCCGCTGAAAAGCGGGCCGTTCGAGGTTGAAACGGGACTAGGTCCCGTGCACCGCTCAGTGATTGAAAGTTTAAGCGCGGAGGGCGCCGGACTCGAACCGGATCCAGCCCCAACGGGCCGGACGCAGCCACCCTGAACGGTGCCTCTCGCCTTGAGAGTTCAACCCTCCGCGCGAACCCACTCAACTGGCCGACGAGGGACGGGTGATGCGCTGACGGTCACACGTCTGAAACGAGTTCATTCGTAGAGCGTGAACGCCGCCAACACCACGTAGATCGCGATCAAGGACAGGCCCTCGAACGTCTGGGCCTCGCCGTCGCCGGTGATCTGCCAGATGGCGAGCGCGGTGAGGAAGAGCGCGCCGATGTAGACGGGCGCCAGCGCGAAGGTCAGGTGGGTGGTGAAGAGCAGGGAGATCAGCACCAGCGCCGGGAAGAGGAAGGCGGCGATCTGCGCGACGGAGTTCTTCACCACCGAGATCGCCAGGTCCGACTTGCCCTTGGCGGCCAGGAAGATCCCGGTGAAGTTCTCGACCGCGTTGCCGGCGATTGCGACGATCACGAGCCCGGCGAACGCCTTTGAGATCCCGAGCGACTTGACGGCGGGATCCAGGGCGTGGATGAACCAGTCCGAGACGAAGGCCGCGCCAACGCCCGCCACCGCCAGCAGGACCACGGCGAAGGCGAACGGCAGCCGCGGATGCGCCTCCTCCAGCCCCGCCACGGTGGCCGCCGGGTGCGAGCGGAGGTAGCGCCATGCCCAGGCCGCGTAGACGACCAGCAGGCAGATCGCGCCCACGTTCGAGAGACCCTCGATGTGGTGGCTCGCCTGATCCGAGGAGGCGATCGAGAGCCCGATGATCACGATCACGAAGAGCGCGACCAGCAGCAGGGTGGCGGTGTCCTGCGGCAGGCGGTTGGCGAAGCGCATGCAGCCGTCCTTCGCGTGGAGCGTCCCGGTGACGATCACCAGTCCGAGCACCAGCAGGGCGTTGGCGAAGATCGAGCCGATCAAGGAGGTCTGTGCCACCACGATCTCCCCGGATCCAAGCGCGAAGAGGACGATGAAGAACTCGGGCAGGTTCCCGAGCGTGGACTGTAGGAACCCGGTGACCGCAGGCCCGAACCGCAGCCCGACCTGCTCGGTCGCCAACGCCACCACCCAGGCCAATCCGGCCAACGCAGCGGTGGCCGCCGCGAAGGCGAGAACGGCGTTGGCATTCGAGTAGCGCAGCACCCCGGCGACCGCGGTGACCGCCGCGGTGGCGGCGAGAAACCCTTTCTCCCTACCGGTCACGCGGAGAGACTTTCAGGTTCCGGACTGCGCTATAGGGTCAGCGCGACGACCGCACCGGATGCGGGTTAGAGGAGGAGATACAGGAGGGAGAATCCATGCAGCACCTCAGAAGGCATCTGACCTACGCCAATGTGGCGGCCACCCTTGCTTTGGTGATTGCCGTCGCTGGCAGCGCCACGGCGATCGCCGGGGGAAAAGCAACGAAGAACAGTGTGACAAGCAGCTCGATCAAGCCGCACAACGTCACAGCAAGTGACTTGGCCGGCATTCGAGTAGTGCAGGTGACGGGTCAGTTCTCCGCATTCGCCCCTTGCTCCAAGGGCGAGCGACTCGTCGGTGGTGGAGGGAGTTCGGTTCCCGCAGCGGTTAGTGACCTGGCAGTGTCCCGTCCAGGTAACGGCGGATGGCTTGTCCAGCAAAGCGAGGGGCCAGATACGTTGATGGCTGCCTACGCACTCTGCCTGAAGAACAAACCCGGCAACTAACGTCCCACGCCAGTGTCCTAAGCGACCATTGGGACTGCGAATTCGGGCTCAGCCGTAGACCAACAGCTTCCGCTTAGGTGACGCTCCAGGTTCGTACGGATAGCCGCCCTGGCGCTTTACCAGCGCACGGAAGACATATCGAACGCGACCGGTCGTTTGGGTAAACCGGTATTTGCCAAGGAACCGGCCGTCAGAGTCGGTCCGCAGCTGCTTGAAGGTCCGCCACTTGCGGCCCACCCGGGCCTGCATCGCCACGGCCCTGCCATCGGCATTGGGGCCTGGCACACGCCCCCTGAAGCGCGCCGCGTCGCCGTTCGTGAGGCTCTTCCGCGCGATCTGAAGAGTTGGTACCACCCGTGAATCCAGTTTCACTTGGCCGCCCAGCACCCGGTCGTTGTACCGATACACGAGGTCGAGCTGGCGTGAGGGCCCGGCGTCGAGCCTGGTTGCAAAGCGCCCGTTCCCCTGCGTCGTTACGGAGCTGATCAGCTCGCGTGATGCATCGGGCAGGTCGACCGTCTCGTAGATGCAGACTGTTCCACCGGCAACGGGGTGGCCCGCTCCGTCTCTCAGCGAACCACGAATCACCGGCTGGACATTGGAGGTGACCGCAGCTCGCTCCTTGAGCTGGCCGCCGAGGTCCGCGCCGCCGTCGAGGTCTGCGGCTTCGGTTCCCCCGGATCCCGGGCATGAGTTGTCGACGTTCACGACCCGCCGAACGCATGAAGAGGAGAAATTGCCACCCGCATCCGTCGAGCAGATGACAACGTCGTTCGGCCCATTCGTCCAACCGGGATCCCTCTGGGTGTCTATGGAAAGCTGCTGGCTGGATGAGCTGGGGCAGGGCTTGAGCGCGGTGTACTGGCCGGCATAGTTCGGTGGACAGAAGTCGACGCTCCGCGAGCTGATCCCGTTTACCGATACACGGACTGAGCGCGCGCCCCCGCCAGCGTCGGTCGCCGTGGCGTCGAGGGTCTGCACTCCATGCACGAAGGCTCCACTTAGGAGGGACCCTCCAGCCGCGATCGCCGGAGAGGACCCGTCATGTACCGCAGCTGTGAAGCTCGTCGTCCATGCGTAGGACCAATCGCTGTGGCAGTTGGGGGACTTGAAGCACTGCAGTCGGATTTCGAACAGTGTTGCTCCGTTGGAGGAGGCGGTCGCCCAGCAGCTGCTGGGCGTCGCGCAGTTGCTGAAGACGTTGAAGGGGGGCGCACCATCGCTGAAAGAGGCTGCTGCGAAACCACCGTCGTTGCCGTAATGGACGGACGCGTTTGCCGTCGTGAAATTGGTTCCGCCTGGTGCCGTAAAGCGCCACGCCAAGCCAGCCCCATTGGCGGTCCACCCCGTGTCCGCTCCGGTGTCCAAACGCAGTCCATAGTTGCCGCCGCATTGCGGCCTCGCCCAGATGCTGTAAGCGCCAAATGGGACCGGGGCTGCATCCATGCTTGAGACGGAGTTCGGCACGCATTGAACGACGCCGTAGTCGGCCTGAGCCCGATCGGGCAGGCTCGCCACGATGGCTCCAATCGCTAGCAAGAGCACGGCCAAACGAAGCAACCGCGACCCACGAGGACAATCCTTGTTCGTGGTGACCCTGTTCACTTCCTCCTCCTCCACTGGAGTCATCTCCTCCCTAAGGCCGGTCACAACAACTTTCTCCGCTGCAAATTTCATTTCTCGATCCCGAATCCGCCACCGGACTCGCCGCCGCCGCCCGAACCACCACCACCTGACGGTCCGCCGAATTCGCTGCCACCGCTGCTCGAGCTGGTGGAAGAGCGCGGAGGCGCCTCGACACCGAACTGGCGCGTCTTCTGCTGGACCGGTGTCGGTTGCGGCGGCGGGTCGGCGGAATCCGTTGATGGCGGGAGGAGCTGATCGGACATCGGCAGCCGCACCGGGTCGGGCTGAACAGTCGTCGCAGTAGTCGGCTGGGCCGGTCTCACCAGGGGCGCTTTGCTGTCCCCGGAGCCGCCGGCGACGGAACCTGTATCCACGACGCCTGTCGCAACGCAAGTCGCGCCCCCGGCCGCCGTCGCCCCACAGATCGCGAGCAGCTTGGCCACTGCCGCCATGCCAGCGCCGCGCGTTCCCCCGGCGGCCGCAACTGCGGCCGCATCACTACCGCCACCGCTACCGCCACGCTGCGCAAGGAGCGAATAGCCCGTCTCGCGAACCTTGTCCACCACCGCGGCGGCCTTCTCGGCGATCCACTCGTGAGGTCCTCCGCCCATCGACTGGTCGAGCAAGGGCCCGGCCGGCATCAGCTCGAACACGTGACCCGGGATCGCCCGGTAGGCGCGCAGCTTCGCCCGGCATGCCGCGCAGCTCCTCAAGTGAAACTGGAGCGCCTCGGTCGAACCGTTTGCACCCTCACCGTCAGCCATCTCGGAGAGCGCGCTGGCCAGCTCCTTGCAGCGGCGGCCCTGCTCGATGTCGGCGAAGACCTGCAGGAACCGCTTCCTGCCCTCCGCCATACACCTGTTGATCTTTGTATACGACCAGCCTGTGATCTCCCCGATCTCGGCGTAGGAGTAGCCCTGCGCCTTGAGGGTGAGTGCTCGGACCTCCTGCGGCTTGAGTGCCTGCAGTGCCTCCGCGCTTCGCGCGACTCGCTCCCGGCTGGCGGCACGGTCGTTGGGCCCTGGACTCTCCGAGGCGATCGACTCGAGAGGGTCCCGGTCGACGTCCTCGTCGAATCTGGATGCTCGTGGAGACCCGAGGAGTCGCTCTCGCTGGCGGCGCACCGCCAGCGCCTCCCGCTTGGTCACGGTCTGCATCCAGCGGACGAGCGCGTCACCCTCGATCGGCGGCGCCTTGGTGAGCAGGATCTCGAGGCCGCGCTGATAGGCGTCCTCGGCATCGTCCGCGCAGATCGAGTACCGCCGCGCGGTCCGGCGAAAGACGGCATCGTGGCTCTCGATCAGCGCGGTGGCCGCATTGCGGCGCGACTCGGAGGAGGCGACTGCCTCTCCGGCCTCGTCTGAAGATCGAGCGTCGGCCCCGGCCCGACCGATTGTTCCTCCCAACAAACCCAGACGGCTCACCTCCGACACATCCGGGTGAGTCGAAAGCTCGCACGACTCGCCCCGATGTACCAGAGGCGCTTTTCGCAATTTGCGCCGGAATGGGCTTGGAATTGGCCGCAAATTGCGCACAGGGTGTTCATGTACTGGGGTGCGGGTCGCCTTGCCGACCCGGCGACGTCCTGCGATAGTCCGCTGGTGTTCGAGGGGAGGAGAAAGCGAGCTGCCCTGGCGTTGTTCGCAGCGCTGGCGTGTGCGCTGGTCCCGGCTGCCGCCCTGGCGAGCGGCACGACGCCGAACGGCCTCTCCGCGAAGGGACAGATCAAGTTCATCTTTCGGAAGGCTCGGGTGGTCTCGGACGGCCTACGTCACCCCGGGCCAGCCCGAGACGATCTCGGTCTCCCGACTGGCGCCGAAGGCCAGTCTCAAGGTCTTCATCGAGCCGCCCCCGATCACGATCCAGTGCGGAGAGCTCTACTTCTGCGACCCGGCGCCGACAGCGCCGGCCCCCGGCGCACCGCCCTACCGCTCCGACCGCAAGGGCCGCGCGCTTCTCACCTTCATCGTGCCGGACACCTACTACGTGGAGATGGACCCGTTCAACCCGAAAAATCGCTCGCCGGTCAAGTTCGCCGACCAGCAGCGGGTCCACATCGACGTCGACGCCTCCTCGAGGACCAAACACGTGTGGCGCGAGAGCTTCGGCTTCTCCCGGGCGATCGTGCAACTGGCGAAATGAGGAGGCCGCCGCAGCGCTGAGATCGAGGGCACCGTGAAGGTGCAAACGGGAGGTCACCGGCCGGTGGCGATCACGAGGGCCGTCGTCGAGGTCCCGCCTACCCCGTAGCCGGCAGCGGACTCCCGCCGCCCCTCGAGATTCCTGGCTATGCTCGCCGCCCTGTGAGCACCTGCATCGTCACCGGAGGGGCGGGATTCGTCGGCTCGCATCTGAGCGAGTATCTGCTCGGGCGCGGTCACCGGGTGATCTGTCTCGACAACCTGGACACCGGCACGCTCGAGAACGTCGAGCACATCCGCGACGAGAACTACCTCTTCCTCAACCAGGACCTCACCGAGTTCGTCGAGATCGACGAACCGGTGGACTTTGTCTACCACCTGGCCTCGCCGGCGAGCCCGATCGACTACGCGCGGCTGCCCCTGCACACGCTCAAGGTCGGCTCCTACGGGACCCATCACATGCTCGGGCTGGCGAAGTTCAAGCGGGCGCGCTTTTTGCTCGCCTCGACCTCGGAGGTCTACGGCGACCCCGAGATCCACCCCCAGCCCGAGGACTACTGGGGAAACGTCAATCCGATCGGCCCGCGCGGCGTCTACGACGAGGCCAAGCGCTACGCCGAGGCGCTGACGATGGCCTACCACCGCCAGCAGGGGGTGGACGCCTGCATCGTCCGGATCTTCAACACCTACGGCTCGCGGATGCGCCCGCATGATGGCCGAGCGGTCCCGACCTTCCTGCGCCAGGCGCTCCAGGACAAGCCGCTCACCGTCTTCGGGGACGGGAGCCAGACTCGAAGCTTCTGCTACGTCGACGACCTGGTCCGCGGGCTCGTCCTGCTCGCCGAGTCGGACGCCCATCTGCCGGTCAACATCGGCAACCCCGACGAGTACTCGCTGCTGCAGCTGGCGGAGACGGTGATCGAGGTGGCGGGCTCACGCTCCGAGATCACCCACCAGGCGCTGCCGGTGGACGACCCGAAGGTGCGTCAGCCCGACATCACCCGCGCCCGGCAGCTGCTCGACTGGGAGCCCGAGGTCTCCCTGCAGGACGGCCTCAAGCGGACCATCGACGAGGCCGGCGTCGAAAGCCTCGTCGGCCAGCCGAGCTAAGACCTCACGCAATTCGGGGGTTGCACCCGTCGCCGGCGCCGATTACCGTGCCTCCAATGCCTCGCTTCCAGGCGACGGGCCACGGACGTTCCTACGGCAGCGGCCGGCCCGGGTACTGGACCTGCTGCACGGACCACTTGTTCCCATCGGGGTCGCTGAAGAAAACGAAGCGGCCCCAGGGAAGGTCCTGAACCTCGCTGACGTCCACGCCGCGCTCGGCGAGCTCGTCATGGGCGGCATGGGCGTCATCAACGACCAATTGCAGGCCCTCGATGCTGCCGGGCTCCATCTCGTGCGCGCTGGTGGTGAAGGAGATCGAACAGCCTGACCCGCGCGGGGTGAGCTGAACGAACCTGATCTCGTCGCTGAACTGATGGTCGTGGTCGTCGTTGAAGCCGACCTGGTCGACGTAGAAGGCCTTGGCCCGGTCGATGTCCGAGACCGGCACCTGAATCAGCTCGAGCTTCATATCGATCGCCATCTGGATCTCCTTTCGATCGGCGCGGGGGTCTAAGCTTCCCCTTGCCTGCTGAGTTACTTATGTGCTAAATATCTTAGTATCTAAGAGATTATCACAGTGGCCCGAAAAATCAAGAAGAGCGAGCAGATCGGGGAGCTGATCCGGGAGTTCCGGGTCAGCGGCAACCTGGACGACGCCTTCGACAACCTGGCGGCGCAGCGGCTCGGGGTGAACGAGACCGACCTGCACTGCCTGAACATCATCGAGAACGCGGGCGGCGTGACAGCCGGGGAGCTCGCTGCCGAGTCCGGGCTGACGACGGGCGCGGTGACCGGGGTGATCGACCGCCTGGAGAAGAAGGAGTTCGCGCGGCGGGTCTCGGACCCCTCCGATCGCCGGCGGGTGAAGGTCGAGGTGACCAAGGCGTTCTACGCCCGGGCCGACAAGATCTGGGGCCCGGTCGCCGCCGACTGGGCCTCCGCCCTCGAGCGCTTCAGCGGCGAGCAGCTCGACAGCTTCGATCAGTTCCTGCGCACCACGAACGAAGTCACCCGCCGTCACCTGGACCGTTTGCGGGAAATGCGATGATCGACTCGTGGCGACCCAGCAGGAGAAGGCAGCGGCTTTCAGGGCGCTCCACGAAGGCGACCCCTTCGTAATCCCCAATCCGTGGGACGCCGGCTCGGCCAGGATGCTCGCGGGGCTCGGCTTCAAGGCCCTGGCCACCACCAGCAGCGGGCTGGCGTTCACCCTCGGACGCGCCGACGGGACCGTGACGCTCGACGAGATCGCCACGCACGTCGCCTCGTTGACTGAGGCGACTGAGCTGCCGGTCTCGGTGGACCTGGAGAACGGCTACGGCCCCGCGCCCGAGGACGCCGCGAGGGCGATCACCGTCGCCGCGGAGGCGGGCGCCGTCGGCGGGTCGATCGAGGACTACGACCGGGATGACGGCGAGCTCTACGACCGCGAACGGGCGGTCGAGCGCATCGCGGCCGCCGCCGAGGCCGCCAGGGCGCTCGATTTCCCATTCACGCTGACGGCACGCGCCGAGAACCACCTGCGCGGCAACCCGGATCTCGACGACACGGTTGCCCGGCTCCGCGCCTTCGAGGATGCCGGGGCCGACGTGCTCTACGCGCCTGGGCTGATCAGTGCTGAGGAGATCAAGACCGTCTGCGGGGCGGTCTCGAAGCCGGTGAACGTCCTCGCCTTCTCACGCCTCGGGCTGAGCTTCGGGGAAATCGCCGAGGCCGGCGCTCAGCGCGTCAGTGTCGGCGGCGGGCTCACCTGGGCGGCCACCAACGGCGCCATCGAGGCCGCCGAGCGGATCATCGACGCCGGCGACTTCTCGGGCCTCGGCTCGCCCGGCCGCGTCAAGGAGTGGCTCGGCCCCTAGGGCTCGCGGTCAGCTCGCCGGCTGCGGCTCCGGATCGGGCCGGATGATCACCGTGTCCGCGACCTCGAGCTAGGCGCTACTCCGCCGGCACGTCGGTCGGCATCTTCATCTGCCGGTGGGCGAGCTTCGAGAAGGCGCGCTCCGGCAGCGTCCCCCTGAGGCGGGCGGCGACCTTCGCATCGGTGCCCACCAGATAGCGATGGCGGGGGTTGTCCGAGCTGATCGCCTTGTGGATGACCTTGGCGACCTTGTCGGGATGGATGCCGCGGTCCGCCGTCTCGGTCAGCACCTCGCCGAAGCGTGCGAGTTGCTTGCCATAGAGCCGGCGGGCGTCGGGGGAGAGCCCCTCGATCTGCTCGGCCGCGGTATCGGCACCCTTCGCCCAGATCTGGGTGTCGATCGACCCCGGCTCGACCACCGTCACGTCGATGCCCCAGGGCTTGACCTCACCCCGGAGCGACTCGCCCAGGGCCTCGAGGCCGAACTTGCTGGCGTTGTAGGGAGAGAGGAAGGGACTGGCGATGCGGCCGCCGATCGAGGCGATGAAGACGACCGTCCCCTTCGCCTGGCGGATCAGCTGCATGAAGGCCTGGGTCACTGCGATCTGCCCGACGAGGTTCACCTCGAGCGTCTCGCGGAAGCTGTCGAGCGGCATGAACTCGATCGGACCGCCGCCTCCGACCCCGGCGTTGTTGACCAGGCCGACGAGGCCTTCCTTGCCCACGGCCTGCTCCACCGTCCGCTTGGCGTCGGCGATCGAGCGCTCCTCGGTCACGTGGATCGTGATCGGCGTGAGCCGGTTCGAGCCCTCGGCGGCGAGGGACTTCGCGTCATCCTCCTTGCGGACGCCGGCGAAGACCGTGTAGCCCTTCCTGTCGAGGAGGAGAGCGGTGGCGCGGCCGATCCCGGTCGACGCCCCCGTGACCACCACTGCGCCGCTTGCGTTGCCGGCCATGCACCGCAGGACACTACCGGAGGCGATCCGGCTGCTTCTTGCTCTAGGTTGCTCCGCTGTGACTGCCTCTGTTCTCGCGGTCGTGGGGGCGCGGCCGAACTTCGTCAAGTCGGCTCCGGTGATCGCCGCGCTGGATGAGGCCGAGGGGACCTCGGTCCGGCTCCTGCATACGGGCCAGCACTACGACAAGGCGCTCTCCGGGGGATTCATCGAGCGCCTCCAGATGCGCGAGCCGGATGCCAACCTCGGCGTCGGCTCGGGCACCCACGCCCAGCAGACGGCCGCGGCGCTCACCGGCATCGAGGCCGACCTGCTGGAGCACCCCGCCGACCTGGTGCTGGTCGCCGGCGACGTCAATTCCACCCTGGCCGCGGCGCTGGCCGCCACCAAGCTGCGCGTCGCAGTCGCCCACATCGAGTCGGGCCTGCGCTCGCGCGACTGGGAGATGCCCGAGGAGGTGAACCGGGTCCTCACGGACCGCGTCTCCGACGTGCTGCTCTGCACCTCCCCGGACGCGGTGGAGAACCTGGCGGGCGAGGGGATCACCGGGGACGGCGTGCAGCTGGTCGGCAACACGATGATCGACAGCCTCTTCCGGTTGCTCGATGACGTGAACCGGCCGGCCGTGCTCGGCAGGAACGCGCTCAGGAGCAGGGACTTCGTCCTGGTCACCCTGCACCGGCCGGCGCTGGTGGACGAGCCGGAGAGGCTCGGGCCGACCATGGAGGTCCTCGCCGGAATCGCCGACTCGATCCCGGTCATCTTCCCGGTCCACCCGCGCACTCGAGAGCGTCTCTCCGGCAGCGGCGCGGGCTGGGGCAAGGTGATGCTGACTCCGCCGATGGACTACGACGACTTCATCGCGCTGGAGGCCGAGGCGCGGCTGGTGATCACCGATTCGGGCGGTGTTCAGGAGGAGACCACCGTGCTCGGCACCCCCTGCCTCACCTACCGGACCACGACGGAGCGGCCGATCACCGTGGAGCTCGGCACGAACGAGCTCGTCGGGGTGGATCCGGATGCCCTGCGAGAGGCCGCCCAGCGCACCCTCGCCGCCGACGTCCCGGCAGAGGCTCCCGAGATCCCGCTCTGGGACGGCAAGGCGGGGCCGCGCGCCGCGGCGGCGATCGAGTCGTTCCTCGGCCCCTGAGCCAGGCACTGGTCAGGCTGCAAGACCTGGCCCCGCGGCAGGAGGCCTCCGGCAGCGCACGAATGCCCGCACCATGGAGACCACAAGTCGCACCCTGGTCAAGAGCCCGCCTGAGGTCTGGGAGCACCTCGACCATCCGGGCCGCATGCAGGGCCTGATGTCCACCCTGGTCGGGCACGCGACGACCGTCGAGGTGTACGAGCGCGTCGAGGAATCCAAGCTCGCTTGGAAGGCCGGCGACGCGGAGGCTCGTATCGAGGTCGAGCTGGCCGAGAAGGGCTGGGGCACCAACGTCAGCGTCAGCGCCGAGAACGGCGATCAGGCAACCAAGCTGGAGGGCTGGCTCGACGCCGTCCTCGACGAGCTCGCGACTCCCCAGAAGCGCCCGTTCGGGGGCATGGGCGAGGCGCGGGAACCCGAGGCGCCCAAGCCGGAGATCGCGGTCGTCGAGGAGACGCCGGCCGAGGATGAGCCCGAGGAGTCCGCGGAGCCGGAAGTTGAGGAGCCCGCGGCCGAGACTCCCGCGCCGGAGCCTCCAGCGGCGAAGCCGAAGAACAAGCGCCGCCGCTTCTTCCGCTTCTGATCCGAGCGGCTTCATGACGACGCTCCGGTAGGAGTCAATGCCCTCCAGCGTCTACGTGATCGAGCTCGAGCGCTCTGCCGGCCGTCGGCGCGATCCACGCATCCCGTGGGTGTACGTGGGCTCGAGCGCGCGAAGCCCCGAGGAGCGTTTCGCCCAGCACCTGCGCGGCTACAAGTCGTCGCGCCTCGTGAAGCGGTTCGCCCTGCGGCTGCGGCCGGACCTCTACGAGGATCTCGGGATCTTCAGGGGATCGAAGTCGGCCTGTCGCGCAGAGACCGAGCGGGCCAAGGAGCTCGCGGCCTGCGGCTTCATCGCCCACAGCGACGGCACCTCGTACGGGCAGGGAGAAGGCGATTGGCAGGAGTGGGGCCCCGAGCGGCTCTCACCGGTGGCTGCACGCGTCGACGCCGCGGCCGCCGAGCTCGCCGAGTCGTCCTTCAAGCCGCTGCCGGCGCTGCAGTGCGCCCAGCTGCTCCGGGGAGAGCTCGGCTTCTGGGTTGCTGACTACATCGATCAGCTCGACCCCCCTCCTTCCTACGGCCTCTTCGCGCACGTAGAGCTCGACGCATTGAGGGAGCGGATCGAGTCCCAGCCCCGGTACTCGGTGGTGCGATGATCTTCGGGGATGAAGGGATTCGTCCTCGAGGACTTCGAAACTGAGCCGAGGCTCCGCGACGATCTGCCGGAGCCCGAACCGGGCGAGGGCGAGCTGACGGTCCGGGTCCGCGCGTCGTCGGTCAACCCCATTGACAACGTGATCGCCGGCGGCATGATGCGCGACTACGCCGAGTACCGGTTCCCCGTCATCCTCGGCCGAGACTTCGCGGGGGTCGTCGAGCAGGTCGGGTACCGGCATGGACTCCTTCGCGGCCGGGCAGGAAGTCTTCGGCTTTGCTCCGGCGACAGACCCGGATGTCCACGGCGGCTCCTGGACCGAGCTCTCCGCCGTCCCGGCCGGCCAAGCCGGCCGCAAGCCGGACGGCGTGGACTTCCCGGCCGCCGGGGCGGCACCCGTCACCGGCCTGACGGCAATGGCGGCGATGGCGGCACTCGATTTGCAGGACGGCGAGAGCATCCTGATCATCGGCGCCGCTGGCGGCGTCGGCAGCTTTGCGGTGCAGCTCGCCAGGCGCGCCGGTGCGCACATCATCGCTCCCGGCTTCCCGGAGGACGAGGGATTCCTGGTGGATCTCGGCGTCGACCATGTGGTCCCGCGCGACGGCGACGTGGTCGCCCAGACCCGTGAGCTCGAGAATGGCGGCGTCGCCGCCCTGTTCGACACCGTCTCGCACTCGCCGGAGGAGTTCGAGGTCTACGCGGCTGCGCTCGCCGACGGCGGGCGGGCCGCCTCTCCGGTGAGGGCTGCCGGCGAGGGGCCCGGCCGGCACAACGTCGGTGGATCCTCCGAGGGCGGCGCCCTGGAGGAACTCGCCCGGCTCCTCGAGGAAGGCGCCCTTCGTGTGCCGATCCAGCGGACCTACCCGCTGGAGGAGGCCGGCACCGCCCTCGCCGATCTGCCGGCAAACACACGCAGGGGAAGCTGGCGATCGCGGTAGCCGCGTAGCACTCCGACCAGCCCTCCCTAACTATCCTGAGGTCCATGGCCACCCGGCCGAAGGACGAGGCGAACACCAAGGGAGCGGACGGCGCGGCGTCTGACGGCGCACCCGACGCCGACCGGCAGCAGGCTGCCGTCGACGAGGACCTCCACCGCTACATCGCTCCAGTCGTCGGCCCCGACGACGAGCGGGTGATCACCGACTCCGGGATCGAGATCAAGCGCCTCTACGAGGAGGACGACGTCAAGCCCGGGTTGCAGGAGCGCCTTGGCGAGCCGGGCGAGTATCCCTTCACGCGCGGCATCCATCCGGGCATGTACCGGGACCGGCTCTGGACGATGCGCCAGTACGCCGGCTTCGCCAGTCCCGAGGACACCAATGAGCGCTACCGCTACCTGACCGAGCACGGGTCGACCGGGCTCTCGATGGCCTTCGACCTGCCGACCCAGCTGGGGCGGGACTCGGATGACCCGTTGAGCGAGGGCGAGGTCGGCCGCACCGGCGTCCCCATCGACACGATCGAGGACATGCGGATCTGCTTCGACCAGATCTCGCTCGCCGAGGTCTCGACCTCGATGACGATCAACGCCCCGGCGGCGATCCTGCTCCTGCTCTACGAGCTGGTCGGAGAGGAGCAGGGAGTTCCGTCAGATCAGCTGCGGGGCACCGTCCAGAACGACGTGCTGAAGGAGTACGTCTCGCGCGGCAACTACATCTATCCGCCCGAGCCGACCATGCGGCTCACCACCGACATCTTCGCCTACTGCGACGAGAACGTGCCGAAGTGGAACACGATCTCGATCTCCGGGTACCACATGCGCGAAAAGGGCTGCTCGGCGGTGCAGGAGGTCGCCTTCACGCTGGCCAACGCGATCGCCTACGTCGAGGCCGGGATCAACGCGGGCCTCGACGTGAACAAGTTCGGCCAGCGGCTTGCCTTCTTCTTCAACGGGCACAACAACGTCTTCCAGGAGATCGCCAAGTTCAGGGCCGCGCGGAGGATGTGGGCGAAGGTCATGCGGGACCGGTTGGGCGCCAGCGACGAGAAGGCGCAGATGATCCGCTTCCACACCCAGACCGGCGGGGTCACTCTGCAGGCCCAGCAGCCCGAGGTGAACATCATCCGCGTCGCACTGCAGGGCTTCGCGGCCGTCGCCGGCGGCACCCAGTCCCTGCACACCAATGGCTTCGACGAGGCGCTCGCCCTGCCGACCGAGCGCTCGGCGCGGATCGCGCTCCGCACCCAGCAGGTGCTGGCTCACGAGTCGGGCGTCGCCGACACGGTCGACCCGTTCGCCGGCTCCTACTTCATCGAGTCGCTCACCGACGAGGTCGAGGAGCGCTCCTGGGAGCTGATGAAGAAGGTCGAGGATCTGGGCGGCTCCGTGAACGCGCTCGAGTTCATCCAGAAGGAGATCGAGGAGTCGGCGATCTCCTACCAGGAGCGCTACCGGACCGGCCAGGACATCATCGTCGGCGTCAACAAGTACGTGACCGACGTCGTCGACGACGTCGACATCCTCAAGGTCGACCCCGAGTCCGAGAAGCGCCAGCTCGCGCGGCTGGCGAAGTGGAAGGAGAACCGCGACCAGGCGACGCTCGACAAGCGCCTTGAGGAGCTCCGCGACGTCGCACAGCGGCGACGGCAACCTGCTGCCGCCGATCAAGGAGGCGCTGCGCGCGGGCGGCTCGATCGGTGACGTCTGCAACGCGATGCGCGACGTCTTCGGCGAGTACCGCGGCGGCGCGTTCTTCTAGCGCTTCTTCGGCTTCTTGCCCACCACCAGGGTCACCTCTCCGTCCCCGGCACGCCGGTGGAGCCCGGTACGGTCAGCTGACTCAGCACTTGCCCTGCTTCTTCCTCTTGCGCTTGGGCTTCCTGACGATCTTTGCCGCGCAGTCCTGGGAGCCGAGCAGCTGCAGGGCCTGCGGCACCCGCTGATGGCTGACGTCAGGGACAGCGCAGTAAGTCACGGTTGCCCGGACGAGCACCTGATAGGGAGACGAATCTCCGGTGAAGATGGTGATGGATCCGTCGGGGGCGGACGACCCCCAGGTGAGTGTGTCGCCAGGACCCGCCATCGTCGCCTGTGTCGGCATACCGGTCGTTCCCGGGCCGAGCTGGAGCCCGATCGCATCTCCAGCCTCGATCGGAAGCGAGGTGGGGAAGGTCAGGATCGCGTCGGGACCCGAGGGAACGGTCGAGGACGCGAAGGCGGTTCCCCTGCCGGCGTAGGCGAAACCACCGAGCGGCTTCAGGATGCGGAGGGCATAGAGAGCGCCATCGTCGTTCGACCGGACCGACCAGCTGGTCACGCGACCGTCGACCGGTGAGGTCAAGGGCAGGAACTCGCTTCCGGTGGCGCCGCTTGCCGAGTCCGGTTTCGATCGGACGCTTCGCGCCACCGTCGGTCGCGGCGGGCCAGCTTCCGCGCGGAAACCTCGGCGCTGCGCTTGCGATCCCGGGCGACGCCGAATCCTGACCGTGGGCCGTCACTGTCTCCTCTGGGCAGCCGGTGCAGGTCTGCCCGCTCTCGCGGGGCAGGTCTAGCATCCCTCGCCCGATGGGCGCACGGCTGAACACCCCGGCGGCACCCGCCGCGCTGCCCCCGGAGCCGTCGCTAGTCGACCTGCAGCGGACCCTTTACGACTCGCGCAACCCGACCCGTCGATGGCTGCATCGCGAGCGACTTGATCTCGTGACCAGCAAGATTCACGCAATCGCTGACGCGGACGCGACGGGCCGCGCATTGGAGGTCGGGGCCGGTGCCGGTCCCTACATCGGAACCCTGTGCGACCTGTACGACGAGGTGATCGCAACCGACATCGAGAGCGAATACCTCGACCACGTTCGGGCCGTGTACAGCGAGCGTCCGAACCTGACCCTGCTCGAGGACGACATTGCGGCATCGGCGCTTGGGGCAGAGAGCGTCGACCTCGTGCTGTGCTCGGAGGTGATCGAGCACACGCCGGACCCGGAGGCGGTCGTCGGGGGGATTGCGAAGGTCCTGCGGCCGGGGGGTTCGCTCATTCTCTCGACGCCTCAGCCGTGGAGCACCGTCGAGCTCCTCGGAAGGGTCGCGTTCCGCCCGGGAATGATCCGGATCGCCCGCGTCATCTACCGGGAGCCGGTGCTGCCGCCGGGTCACATCAGCCTCGTCCGGCGGCGACGGCTACGTGCGATGCTCGAGCGGTCCGGCTTCGAGATCACCTCCGAGATCGTCTTCGGGATGTATCTGCCGGTTCTTGCCGAGCTGGGCGGTGAGAGAGTGCTGCGCTGGGAGCAGTGGCTTGACAGACGCCTGCGAAACGGACCCCTCGCCGGCCTCCTCTGGACGCAGCTCTGGACCGCGGTGCGAACGTGACCGCGGAAGGCGCCCGCCGCAAGACCTCGCTGGTCATCCCGGCCTACAACGAAGAGGCACGGCTGGCGCAGCTGTTCGCGGTCCTCGCGGATGAGGTCGAACGGGATCTCGCTGCTGCCGGACTCGACTACTTCGAGGCGGTAGTCGTAGACGACGGCAGCACCGACGCTACCTCGGGCCTGCTCGCCGCAGCGGCGGCCTCCGACGAGCGCATCCGGCCGGTGATCGGCCGCTCCCACCATCGCGGCAAGGGGGCGGCGATCCGCGATGGCGTCGCCGTCGCCCGCGGCGAGATGGTCCTGCTTGTCGACGTCGACCTTTCCACCCCACTCAGCGACGTGGGTGAGCTCGGCCGACGCCTTGCCGAATCGGGAGCCTCGGTCGCGATTGGATCGCGCGACCTGCCCGGATCGCGCGTCGAGGCGCCGCTCCACCGGCGGGTGCTCGGCGCACTCTTCAACCTTGCGGTCCGCATCGCGACCGGCCTGCGCTACACCGACACCCAGTGCGGATTCAAGCTGCTCGAGACCGACGTCGCCCGAAGGCTGCTCGCCGACCAGATCGCCGAGGGGTTCGCATTCGACGTCGAGCTTCTGCTGCGGGCGCGGCTCGGCGGGGTCGAGGTTGTGGAGGTACCGGTGAGCTACGTGCATGACGACCGCTCGAAGGTGCGCGTGCCTGGCGCTTCGCTGGCCATGACGCGTGACCTCGCGCGGATGTCATGGCGACTCAGGCGGTCCGGCAGACGAGCCCGACGGACACCCCGGCGGGCAGGGGCAGACCCTTCCTGATCACCGCGGCCTCGAGGCGCATCGGAAGCGACAGCATGCCATCGAGCGCTGCCGGGGTGCGCTCGAGCTCGGGCCTGTCCCGTCTCCTGTGCGGCACCTTCCGCGCGACCGCGATCGCGGGGAAGAGCAGCGAGTTGAAGTAGGTGCCGAACGCCGGCGCCCAGCCGCCGCCCTCGGCGACCCGTCGCAGACCTCGGAGCGTGTAGCGGCGGTGATGACGAAGGCGATCGTCCTCGGCGCTCCACAGCCACGCGTAGGCCGGCACGGTGAGCAGTAGACGGGCACCCGGCGCCGCGACGCGTCGCATCTGGGCCAGCGCGGCGACGTCGTCCGCGACGTGCTCGAGCACATCGGTCGCAGCGACCAGACCGAAACGCTCGTCCTCGAAGGGCAGCTGTCGCGCGTCGCCGAGCCGGACGTCGCTCAGGCCGCGAGCGCGGCAGAACGAGACCGCGTCGGGCGAGGGGTCGACGCCGCTCGCCGGCCCGATCCGGCGGTAGAGCTCGAGGTTGCGACCGGTGCCACAGCCGGCGTCGAGGACGGCCGTACCGGGCGGAACCGCCGCGCGTGCCAAGAGCGCACCGATGACGGCCCGCCGGCCGCGAAACCACCAGTGACGGTCCTCGACGTGGGCCATCACGCGGTACACCGCCTCGTCCATTGGGTCTCTCGCCCCTCAGGCGCGCTTGCCGGCGACGATCAGGTGGGCTCGGACCGGGGTCAGGGCGGTCGGGAAACGGCGCCCGAATTGGGTTACCCATCGGCCGAGCGGGATCTCCTCCGCGCGCTCGATCTCGAGCTGCTCGGCGACGAGCGAGCGCAGCACGCCGAAAGGCAGCTGCAGCGTCGCCGGATGCCCGCCCAGCAGCGGGGTCCTCGCGAGCAAGCGAAGCGGGGCGTACATGAGGCGCTCGAGCGGATAGAGCGCTGCCGGGATGCAGGACTCGGCGACGACCAGCCGACCGCCGGGCGCGAGCATCCGCGCCGCCTCCGAGATCGCGCGCCGGACGTTCGCGACCGAGTCCCTCGCACGCCGGCCGGTCAGGTGGTGGTAGAGGAACGCTTCCAGCGCGGCATCAAAGGAGCCCGGTTCCTCGCGGAGAGCGAGCGCGTCGCCCCGGCGAATGGTGACGTTGGCTGGGTAGCGGGCCGAGTCGGCCTCGTCGAGGAAGAGGTCGACCGCAACGACCTCACTGGCGACGGCAGGGTCGTACTCGAAGACCCCCCCGTTCCCGACATCCAGCAGGCGCTTCGTACCCGCCAGGATCCCGGTCAGCGTCGCCCTGATCGACTCGTGGCTGTCGAGCCGGTTGGCGTGGTCGCCATAGATATCCCGGCTGAAGAACTGCCGGTTCCGCTCGATGCTCTCCGATGCCTGGCCGCCCGACATGTGGTCCTCCTGCATTGTGGGATTCTTGCGGAACGCCCGCCAGTTGGCGGTTGAGACGAGGGCGTTGCCCGCCATCGCCGTAACGACGATCAGCACGTGTCTCCGCTTCATCGGGCCTCCTCTCCTGACTCTGCCAACCCCAGATGAACGAACCACCGGCTGCCGGCGCGCCCCTCGATCTCGGCGCAGTCGATGATCGTCTTCACCGGCTCGACGAGCTCGTCCATCTGCTGCTGGTGAGGCCATCGACGCATTTCGGCACTGCTGGGGCACTTGGGACGAGTACGCCATCGATCCGGTGGAGTTCATTGACGCTGGACCGAGCGTCGTCGTGGTGGTCCATGAACACGGCCGTGGAAAGGGAAGCGGCATCCCCGTAGAGCGTCAGCACTTCCAGCTGTGGACCTTTCGGCGGGGCCGGATCGTGCGCTGGGAGGCCTTTGCAGACAAGGCCCAGGCCCTCGAAGCCGCCGGGCTGCGGGAGTAAGCGATGTCGGAGGAGAACGTCGAGATCATCAAGGGTTGCAGTCCGAGCGCCGCGTCGCGCCCACCGGCAGGGTCAAAGTGATGGTAAGCAGAGCGACCAGCGTCCTTGCAAAGCCTCCCCTGAACATCGCAGCGATCCTACCGCGCCTAGAATCGCCCGCGATGCGAGAGAAGAACCCGGTCACCCACGACGAGAAACTCGCCTACCTTCGCGAGCTGCGCGAGGAGGCGATCCACGCCGGCTCCGAGGAGGCGGTGGAGAAGCAGCACGCCAAGGGCAAGCTGACCGCGCGCGAGCGGATCGACAAGCTGCTCGACCCGGGCTCCTTCGAGGAGCTCGACACCTTCGTTCGCCATCGCACCCACGAGTTCGACATGGACAAGCGCCGTCCATACGGCGACGCCGTGGTGACCGGCTACGGCATGATCGACGGCCGCACGGTCTTCGTCTTCTCCCAGGACTTCACCGTCTTCGGCGGCTCGCTGGGCGAGGTGATGGCCGAGAAGATGGTCAAGGTCATGGACCTGGCCGCCAAGGTCGGGGCGCCCGTGATCGGCATCAACGACTCGGGCGGCGCGCGCATCCAGGAGGGCGTGGTCTCCCTGGGCGCCTACGGCGACGTCTTCGTCCGCAACGTCCAGTGCTCCGGGGTGATCCCACAGATCAGCCTGATCATGGGACCCGTGCGCGGGCGGGGCGGTCTACTCGCCTGCGATGACCGACTTCATCTTCATGGTCAAGGAGACCTCGCACATGTTCATCACCGGCCCCGAGGTGATCAAGACGGTCACCGGTGAGGAGGTCGAGTTCGAGGAGCTCGGCGGAGCGATGAGCCACAACAGCAAGTCGGGCGTAGCCCACTTCGCCGCGAACGACGAGGAGCAGTGCCTCGAGGACGCCCGGTACCTGATGAGCTTCCTGCCCTCCAACAACCTCGAGCTGCCACCCCGGGTAGAGCCCACGGACGACCCCGACCGAGAGGACCCCGAGCTCGACTCGATCGTCCCCGACGACCCGCAGAAGCCCTACGACATGCGTGACGTGATCTCGCGGATCGTCGACGACGGCGAGTTCTTCGAGGTCCACGAGCACTTCGCCAAGAACATCGTCTGCGGCTTCTCGCGCCTCGACGGGCATCCGGTCGGCGTGGTCGGCAACCAGCCGGCCTTCCTCGCCGGCGTCCTCGACATCGAGTCCTCGGAGAAGGCCGCGCGCTTCGTCCGGACCTGCGACGCCTTCAACGTGCCGCTGCTCACGTTCACGGACGTCCCCGGCTTCCTGCCCGGCACCTCGCAGGAGTGGGGCGGGATCATCCGCCACGGCGCGAAGCTGCTCTACGCCTTCACCGAGGCGACCGTGCCGAAACTGACCGTGGTCACGCGCAAGGCCTACGGCGGTGCCTACGACGTCATGAACTCCAAGCACATGCTCGCTGACTTCAACTTCGCCTGGCCCACCGCGGAGGTCGCTGTGATGGGCCCGGAGGGCGCCGTCAACATCATCTACCGGCGGGACCTGGCCAAGTCGCCGACGCCGGACGAGCGCCGCTCGAAGCTGATCGACGACTACAAGGCGCACTTCGCCAACCCCTACTCCGCGGCGGAGCGCGGCTACATCGACGACGTGATCGAGCCGCACCAGACCCGGCCCAAGCTGATCCGCGCGCTGCGCACGCTCCAGACCAAGCGCGTCGAGGGCCCGAAGCGCAAGCACGGCAACATCCCGTTGTAGATGCCCGGCAGGAACGGCAAGGGGCAGCCGCCTCGCCCCAGGATCGAGATCCAGAGCAGCTCGGCCTCGCCCGACGAGGCGGCGGCTATCGCCGCCGCGCTCGAGCGCTTTCTCCGGGAGACCGCCGCCGCGCCGAGGCCGGCCCAGGTGAGCCGCTGGCAGCGGGTCGCCCTGCGGGAGGGCGTCGGGGCGCGATCGGGTCTCGGCGACGGCTGGGGAATCGCGCCCGGAGCATGAATTCGGGGTTGTGCGCGAGACGCAAGTGCAATAGAACACTTGCCGCAAACCCATCGCGCTCAAAGAGGAGGGCTCGTGGCCGTCGTAAAGATCATTGAGCTGGTCGGAAGCTCCAAGAAGTCTTCGGATGACGCCGCACAGCAGGCGCTGAAACAGGCGCAGAGCTCGCTTCGGAACATCCGCGCGATCGACGTCGTCTCCACTGGGCTGCGCGGTGAGAACCTCGACGAGTGGCGCGCCCATGTGCGGGTCGCGTTCCTGGTCGAGGGCACGGACGTCGACTGAGGCCGAACTTGGGAGGAGAGGTGGCGGCGGGTGCCGGCAGGGCGGCTCCCGCCGCCTCTGATCCGCCGCTCGTAACGGCTGTACCCTGGCTTCGAACCGACGACCAGGGAGGGGAAGTCATGACCGGAAGGACCCGCCTGATATGGGAGAGAGCGTGAGGCGCACATGGATCGGATTGCTGGCGGCGTGCGCCTTGATACTCGCGTCGTCCGGCTCCGCGAGCGCGACCCCGCTCTCCTACACGTTCGATTCGGACAACCAGGGCTGGTCTCAGAATCAGGACCAGTCGAGCAATGACTTCGTCAGCGCTGGCTTCCAGCCGACTGACGGAAATCCCGGAGGTCACCTGAGCGCCGTCGACACCGGTTCAGACTCAGGCTGTCCCAAATCAGTCCCTTGTAACAGTCTCACCTTCTATAGCCCGATTCTCTCCACCCGTTTCGGAGCGAACTACGGTGGCATGGCGTCATTTGACATTCGCTCGAGTTCGAGTCCGGGGTATGCCGCCGAGATGCTCTTTTACCCCGACGGTCCCAACTACCTCGACGGCAGCCTTCCGGAGGACCTCGGGACCGACTGGCACCACCTTTCCATCGCCCTGAACGAGACTGCGAAATGGCGCGTCTGCTCCTACAGCGGTGGTGACTGCTCGACCCCGAGCCAAGCTCAGTTCAAGGACTTGCTGGCCGCGAGCGATCACCTCGCCGTGATGGTCGACGTCGGGCCAAATGAAAGCTCTATGGATACCTACGAGCTGGACAACGTCAGCCTGACCGACCCGCCGCAGCCTCCAGCCCAAAAGAAGTGCAAGAAGAAGAAGCGCGCCGCCGCGGCCAAGAAGAGCAAGTGCAAGAAAAAGCGGCGCGCGCAGGTCAGAGGCTGACCAGAGGCGCATCGACGGCGCCGTCCCGCCAGCGCTCGTAGATCGCCTGGCAGATCGCCAGGTCCTGGATGGCGAGGCCAGTCGAATCGAAGAGCGTGATCTCGTCGGGCGCCTGCCGGCCCGGCGCCTTCCCGGTCAGGACGTCACCGAGCTGGCTCACGTCCTCTGACGCGATCAATCCGGCATCCACGGCGTTGGCGAGCTCGCCCCCCGCGCTCGCCTGCTCCCACTCGTCGCAGAAGATCCTGCAGCGCCTGATCGCGTCGAGATCGACCTCCTGCTTTCCGTGCGCATCGGCGCCCAGCACCGCGAGGTGCTGGCCGGGGCGCAGGTCCGCATCGAGGACGACCAGCTCCTCGCCGGGCGTCACCGTGACCACGATGTCCTGGGCGGCGGCCTCGGCACGGTCGCCGGCCCGCCAGCCGAGCTCGTCCGCCAGTGCTTCAGCGGGATCGACTCGCGGATCGGCACAGACTCCGGGCCCGTAGCCGGCGGCCGCCAGGCAGCGAGCCCCCCAGCCGCCGTTCGCCCCGCAGCCGATGATGCCGACCGTCTCTGCGTCCTCCGGAGCCAGTGCCTGCGCGGAGACGGCAGCGGCCGCTCCGGTCCGCAGGGAGGTGACCGACGAGCACTCGATCACCGCCAACTCCTCTCCGGTCTCGGCGTCGGAGAGGAGGACCTCGCCGCGTACGACCGGCAGTCCCCTGGCGCTGTTGCCGGGGAACGAGGTCACCCACTTCAGGAGGGCCAGGCCGTCGCCCCTCGCCGGCATTGCCCGGAAGTCTCCGTAGGGCGGGCTGTCGAGGTACACCTTGGCCGGCATCTCCCATTCGCCGCGCCCGTAGCGCTCGAAGGCCTCGCGGATCCGCTCGATGGCAGTTGCGGTGTCGATCGCCTTGAACACGGCCTCGGCGGAGACGACCGGAATCTCGGTCATGCGACGATTCTGCCGCGATGAGTCTCGGCGCGCTCGAGGGTCTCAGCAAGTGAACTCACGAAACGAGAGGAGACACCATGCTCGAGAAGAGCAAGGCCTACAGCGGCTTCGCCGTCAGCGATATCGGGAAGGCCAAGCAGTTCTATGGCGAGACGCTCGGACTCAAGATCAACGAGCTCGACGTGGGAGCGCCACAGCCGCTGCTGGAGCTTCATCCCGGCGGCGATCGACCAGTCCTGATCTACGAGAAGCGCGACCTGACGCCGGCGAACTACACGATCCTCAACTTCCCCGTGGAGGACGTGGAGGCGACCGTTGACGAACTCGCCTCGCGCGGCGTGCGGTTCGAGCGCTACGACGGCTTCGACCAGGACGAGAAGGGGATCGACCGCAATGGGCCCGCCGGCGGGATCGCCTGGTTCAAGGACCCGGCGGGGAACATCCTGGCCGTGCATGGGGAGATGTAGGCGGGTGGCGGCCGCGGCTCGTCTCCAGCTCGTGCCCGGCCCATAATCACCTGAAACTCGATCAGGTTTGCTAGATTGGGCGGCCGGTAGTAAGCCGGGCAAGGCTACGTCGACGAAAGGAACGCCGGTTTCCATGGAGCCCGTCTCAGCCCCTGAGAAGAAGGCTGCCACCGCCACCAACGGCAAGGCGGCGCCCGCCAAGAAGCTCGCGGACCCCTCGTCCCTCAAGCAGGATCCGAGCAAGAAGCAGCACGGCAAGGGCAAGATCGGGTCGCTGGAGAACCCCGAGGTCTACGACAACGTCCCCGGCAACGTGATCCCGATCCTCGAGCGGGAGTTCGACGACTTCGACACCGAGGCCGCCAGCTTCCTGCGCGGCGAGCAGACCGAGGAGCAGTTCATCGGCTTCCGCCTGAAACAGGGCGTCTACGGCCAGCGCCAGCCCGACGTGCAGATGATCCGCGTGAAGCTTCCCTTCGGAGGCGTGAGCCCCGAGCAGATGGAGGCCTTCGCCGACGCGGTCGAGCAGTTCGCGCCGCTCAACAAGGGCCACATCACCACCCGCCAGAACATCCAGATCCACCACATCCCACTCGCCGACGCGGCCGAGTTCATCCGCCAGATCTCAGAGGCGGGACTCTCCTCCCGCGAAGGCTGCGGCAACACGATTCGCAACGTCACCGGAGACCCCTGGGCAGGCGTAGCGGACGACGAGCCCTTCGACATCACCCCCTACGCGGCGGCCTACTCCCGCTACTTCGTGCGCCACCCGACCACCCAGCTGATGCCCCGCAAGGTGAAGACGGCCTTCACGGCGTCCGACGCCGACCGCGCGATCACCGGCATCCACGACGTCGGCTTCATCCCGAAGGTCAAGCAGGTCGACGGCAAGCAGGTGAAGGGCGTCGAGGTCAGGATCGGCGGCGGCACCTCGATCCAGCCCCGGATCGCCCCCACCCTCTACGAGTTCGTCGAGCTCGACAACGGCGACTACCTGAAGGTGACCGAGGCCGCACTGCGGATCTTCGACCGCCAGGACTGGCTGCGCGAGAACCGGATGCGCGCCCGGATCAAGGTGCTGGTCGACAAGATCGGCATGGACGCGTTCCGCGAGCTCGTCGACGAGGAGCTCAAGGGCGACTGGGTCAACGAGCGCGACTTCACGATCGATCACCTTCTCTACGTTCACGACGAGGAGGCCGACGCTCCAGCCGTCCCGGAGAGCTACGGCTCACCCCCACAAACGGCGGCCACAAACACCGCCGCCGGATCGAAGAGCGAGTTCGATGCCTGGGTGGACGCCAACGTCGCGCCTCAGCGCCAGGATGGCTTCGTCACGGCGACGGTCAAGGTCACCCGCGGCGACCTGACTCCCGCGCAGTTCCGCGGACTCGCCGCGATCATGCGTGACTTCACCGGTGGCTACGCCCGGACCACCGTGCAGCAGAATCTGGTCCTGCGCTGGGTCCGCCCCGAGTCCCTATATGACCTCTGGGTCCGCCTCGAGGAGCTCGAGCTCGGCGACGCCGGCGCGTTCAGCGTCACCGACGTGGTCAGCTGCCCCGGCACCGACAGCTGCAAGCTCGGGATCACCGCCTCGATGGGACTCAACCAGGTGCTCCAGAAGCGCCTCGAGGAGATGAACATCACCGATCCCCTCACCAAGCAGATCCACATCAAGATGAGCGGCTGCCCCAACGGGTGCTCCCAGCACCACATCGCCACGATCGGCTTCTACGGGGCCTCGATCAAGGTCGGCGAGCACACGATCCCCGCCTATATCCCGCACATCGCCGGCAACTTCGAGGGCGGCGACGTGGTTTTCGGTCATCGCCTCAAGGCCCGTCTGCCCGCCAAGCGCGTGCCCGAGGCGGTCGAGCGTTGGATACGTCACTACGAAGAGAACCGCGAAGACGGCGAGAACTTCAACGCCTTCGTCGACCGCACCGGCTTCGACGCCTTCGAGGAGCTGATCTCGGACCTGAAGCTGCCGGTCGAGTTCAGCGGGGACAACCTTCTCTACTTCATCGACTGGAACCGCTCCGAGCCCTACAAGGTGGAGCGCGGCGAGGGCGAGTGCGCCGTCTAATGGAGCCGACGACGACATCGACTCTCCGACACGGCTTCGCCACAAGACGGGTCGCGCTCGGCTGCGCCTCGCGCGCCCTCGCACAACGGCCGCCAGGGAATCCTGCACGAGGCGTCCGCAACCGAGCACGCCACCGTGCCGGCGGCCGAGCTCGACGGCCTCGGCTTCGACCCCGAGACTGTCGCCGCCGAGCTCGAGGACGCGAGCGCCGAGGAGGCGCTCGGCTGGGCGCTCGGCACATTCTCACCGCGCATGTACATCGCCTGCTCGTTCCAGAAGACGAGCTCCGTGACGGTCCACATGGCGCAGAACATCAACGCCGATGCCCGCTTCTTCTACCTGGACACCGACGTCCTCTTCCCCGAGACCTACGAGACCAAGAACCGGCTGGAGCAGCGCTACGGGATCAACTTCCATCGCTACAGCTCGATCACCCTGGAGCAGCAGAAGGGGCTCTACGGCGACGAGCTGTGGAGCCGCGACCCGGATTCCTGCTGCGGGATCCGCAAGGTGGAGCCGATGCGCTCGGCGCTCGCGGCCGTCGACCTCTGGGTCTCGGGCATTCGCCGATCCGACTCACAGACCCGCGCCGGGGCGCCGAAGTTCGGCTGGGACACGCGCTTCGGGCTCTGGAAGCTCAACCCGCTGGCCGACTGGACGGAGAAGCAGGTCTGGTCCTACATCCACGAGCACGACATCCCCTACAACCAGCTCCACGACCAGGGCTATCCCTCGATCGGCTGCACCCACTGCACTCGGAAGCCCGGGGCCGGCGAGGACGCGCGCGCCGGGCGCTGGGCCGGCCTCGACAAGACCGAGTGCGGGCTGCATGGGTAGCGGTCGTTGCCCGGCTTCGCCATAAAACGGGTTGCCGCTCGGCTTCGCCTACGCGGCACCCTCGCATGACCGTTACCCTTCCCCGCTTCTTGACCACCGCGATCTACTTTCTCCCGGAGTGATCCCTTGACACAGACTGCCCTCAAGCTTCAGCTCACCGATCGCCAGACCGCCGACTTCGAGATGATCGGCAACGGCGGCTTCGCGCCCCTCACCGGCCCGCAGGGCTCCGAGGACTGGAAGAGCGTCGTCGAGAACATGACGGTGGTCAGCGGCGAGTACTGGCCCATCCCGATCACTCTGGCCACCGACCTCGACGTCTCGGAGGGAGATACGGTCGAGGTCTCGAGCGACGAAGGCAAGCCGCTCGGCCGGCTCAACGTCTCCGAGGTCTTCGAGCGCGATCTGGAGTCCGAGGCCGAGAACGTCTACAGAACGCTCGACAAGGAGCATCCCGGAGTCGCCGCGATCTACCAGGAGGGCGCGCGGTGCATCGCCGGGATCTACGAGGTCGACGAGCTTCCCGGCCACGAGGCAGCCTTCACCAAGCGCTATCTCAGCCCCGCCGAGTCCAGGAAGGCATTCGAGGATCGAGGCTGGAAGCGGATCGTCGCCTTCCAGACACGCAACCCGATCCACCGCGCGCACGAGCACGTCACCAAGACCGCGCTGGAGATCACCGACGGCCTCATGATCCACCCGCTGATCGGCAAGACCAAGGCGGGCGACATCCCGGCCGAGGTGCGGATGCGCTGCTACGAGGTCCTGATGCAGGACTACTACCCCTCTGACCGCGTGGTCCTCAACGTCTTCCCCTCGAAGATGCACTACGCCGGCCCACGCGAGGCGGTCCTCCACGCGATCGCGCGCCGCAACTACGGGTGCACCCACTTCATCGTCGGCCGCGATCACGCCGGCGTCGGCGACTACTACGGCACCTACGACGCCCAGAAGATCTTCGACGAAATCGACATCGACAAGCTCGGCATCCAGCCCCTGTTCTTCGAGCACACGTTCTGGTGCAACAAGTGCGAGGGCATGGCGTCGGGCAAGACCTGCCCGCACGGACAGGAGGAGCACGTCTTCCTGAGCGGCACGAAGGTGCGCGAGATGCTCGGCAACGGCGAAAAGCCGCCGCAGGAGTTCAGCCGCCCCGAGGTGGCTCAGATCTTGATCGACGAATACGCAAAGGAAGGCAATGGCTGACGAAAAGGGCTTCACTCTCTGGTTCACCGGGCTCTCGGGCGCCGGCAAGACGACGATCTCGCAGATCGTGGAGGACGAGCTGCGCGACCGCGGCTCGCGGGTCGAGGTGCTCGACGGCGATGTGGTCCGCGAGAACCTCTCCAAGGGCCTCGGCTTCTCCAAGGAGGACCGCGACACGAACATCCGGCGGATCGCCTTCGTGGCCGATCTGCTCTCCCGCAACGGCGTACCGGTGATCACCGCCGCGATCTCCCCCTACCGGGAGCTCCGCGACGAGGCCCGCGAGCTGATGGGTGACCGGTTCATCGAGGTGTTCGTCAAGGCCTCGGTCGAAGTCTGCGCCGAGCGCGACGTGAAGGGCCTCTACGAGAAGGCGTTCAGGGGCGAGATCAAGGAGTTCACGGGCGTCTCCGATCCGTACGAGCCGCCGCTCAACCCGGAGCTCACCCTCGATACCGAGCACGACTCCGCGGAGGAGGACGCCGCGAGGGTCATCGCGATGCTCGAGGAGCGGCAGCTGATCCCGGCCGCGCAGCCCGCTTAGAGTCGCGGAGGCAGCTCGGGTTCGCCGAGGTCGTAGGTCGGATAGGAGCCGAAGGAGTCGAACATCTTGTGGGACGGTCCGTGAAAGTCAGAGGAGGCCGTCGCCGCCAATCCCCGCTCGGTGCAGAGATCGAGCAGGAACTTCGTCTCCGCCCGGTCGTGCGAGGGGTAGAAGCACTCGACTCCGTCGAGGTCGAGGTCGTCGATCAGGGCGGCCACGTCGCCGGGCTCGCTCATGTCCCAGAACGGATGGGCGAGGACGGCCGAGCCGCCGGCGCCGTGGATGATCTCCGTCGCCTCGGCCGCATCGGGCCAGCGACGGGGGACGAACGCCTTCGCCCCGGGCACCAGCCACTCCTCGAAGAAAGCGCTCATCTGGTCGGGCTCGACGCCCGCGGCCTTGGCGATGTGCGGGCGGCCGACCGAGGAGGCATCGCCCGCCTGGGCGATCGCGTCCTCGAATCGGACCGGGACACCCTGGGCGTTGAGTCGCTCGACGATCTCCTCCGCTCGGGTGATCCGCTCGCGCTGGGCGCGTTGGCATGCAGGCGCGATGGCAATCGTGTCCACCCAGTAGCCGAGCATGTGCATGTCATCGGTGCTTCCGTGAACACAGGACATCTCGGTCGCGGGCACAAGCGCCAGTCCCGCCGCCTTGGCTGCCTCGGCGGCCTCCGCTACGCCATCGATGCCGTCGTGGTCGGTGAGCGCGAGCGTCGTGACACCCGCCTTCGCGGCACTCGCGACGACCTCCGCCGGAGGGAGCTCGCCGTCGGAGTAGGTCGAATGGCTCTGCAGGTCCAACATCGGCGGCGGAGCATATGAGGATCTCGGCAAAAGCCGACTACGCGGTGCGCGCGGCGGTCGAGATGGCCGCGGCCGGTGACGAGCCGGTCAAGGGCGAAAAGCTCGCCGAGGCGCAGGACATCCCGCTCCAGTTCCTCGAGCACATCCTGCTCGAGCTCAAGCACGCCCGCCTGGTGCGGGCGCGTCGCGGCGCCCGGGGCGGCTACTGGCTTGCCCAGCCCCCCGAGGAGATCACGCTGGCGAGCGTGATCCGCGCGGTCGAGGGTCCCCTGGCGAACATCCAGGACCAGGCGCCCGAGCAGACCAAGTATCCGGGTAACGCGGAGCAGCTCAGCGAGGTCTGGATCGCCGTCCGCGCCTCGCTGCGGCGCGTCCTCGAGCACGTCACGATCGCGGACCTCCGCGACGGGAAGATCCCCCCGGAAGTGCTCGAGCTGACCCGGGACGAGGGCGCCTGGGTCACGCGTTAGCGGCAATCGGCACTAGCTAAATGCACCAATTAGGGGGAAAACGGCCGATGGGCTACTTTCCCCGCGCCCTTTAAGACTGACTCGGTCATAAAAGGGAACAAGGTGGGAATGCGGCCTTCGTCCAGGCGGCCGCGCACCGGACTGGCTTCCAATGGATCCCAAGATCGTCCTCTTCGGCTTTGGCGTTGGCTTCCTGGTCGGTATGACCGGGATGGGCGGCGGCTCCCTGATGACCCCCCTGCTGGTGCTGCTCTTCGGCGTCAAGCCGACCACCGCGATCGGCACCGACATCGCCTATGCCGCCATCACCAAGACGGCCGGCAGCTGGCGTCACCTGAAGCTGAAGACGGTGAACCTGCCGCTCGTCTACTGGATGGCGATCGGCAGCGTGCCGATGGCGATCCTCGGCGTCTGGTTCCTCGATTTCCTCAAGCGCCGGCTGGGAGATCAACTCGACGAGACGGTCTTCGCGATCCTGGCCGCCTGTCTGCTCGTGGTCGGCGCGGCGACATTGCTGCGCGGTTTGTTCCTCGCCAAGAGGATCGAGGAACGCGACGACTTCCAGATGCACACTCGACACAAGGTGGCCGCGGTCGGGATCGGCGCCACAACCGGGTTCGTGATCGGGCTGAGCTCGGCGGGGAGCGGGACCCTGATCGGGATGATGCTGCTCACCGTCTATCGGCTCCGGCCGCAGAAGGTGGTCGGCACGGACGTCGTACACGCTGCGCTTCTGCTCTGGGCAGCCGGCATCGCCCACGCGATCGGAGGGAACGTGGACTATGGGCTGATGGGCAACATCCTGGTCGGCTCAATCCCCGGCGTGATCATCGGCAGCCAGCTCTCGGTCAAGTGGCCGCAGGGGCTGCTGCGCGGGGCGCTCGGCTTGGTCCTCATCGGTGCCGGCGTGACGATCATGAACAAGGCGAACACCGACCTCGTGCCCTGGGTGGTCGCCGGCGCCAGCGTCGCTGTCATCGCCCTGTTTGCGGTCCAGATTGCACTGCGCCGGGAGGTCCAACACGACCCGGACGAGGAGCGCGACCTGGAGGAGTTGCGGGAGCGCGAGGCTGAGGCCGAGCGTGAGCCGGCCCTCGTCGGCGCCGAGGACTAGGGCGCTGCAGCCAGCCGGCTTCGCCATACTCCCCCGCCGTGTTCGAGAAAGTCCTGATCGCAAACCGGGGCGAGATCTCCATCCGGGTCGCCCGGGCCCTGCGCGAGATGGGGATCGGCTCGGTCGCGGTGTACTCCGAGATCGAGCGGGACGCCCCCCACGTCCGCGAGGCCGATGAGGCCTTCCTCCTGGGACCGGCGACGCCCTCCGAGAGCTACCTGAACGTCGAGAAGATCCTCGAAATCGCCTCTAGCTCTGGGGCCGAGGCGATCCACCCGGGCTATGGCTTCCTGGCCGAGAACGCCCCGTTCGCGGCCGCTGTCGAGAGGGCGAAGCTGACCTGGATCGGGCCCCCTCCGAAGGCGATCGAGGCGATGGGCTCCAAGACGGAGGCGCGACAGATCATGGACAAGGCCGGTGTCCCGATCGTCCCCGGCGCGACCTCGCCGGTCAAGGACGTGGCGGCGGCGAAGAAGCAGGCGAAGGAGATCGGCTACCCGATCGCCTGCAAGGCCGCCGGCGGCGGCGGCGGCAAGGGCTTCCGCGTGGCTCAGAGCGAGGATGAGATGGAGGAGGCCTTCGAGGGCGCCTCCCGCGAGGGCGAGAAGTTCTTCAGCGATCCGACCGTCTACCTGGAGCGATACCTGGAGGACCCGCGCCACGTCGAGGTCCAGGTGCTTGCCGACGCCAAAGGGAACGTCATCCACCTCGGCGAGCGGGATTGCTCGATCCAGCGGCGCCATCAGAAGCTGATCGAGGAGTCGCCCGGCCCCAAGGTCGACGACGAAATGCGCGAGCGGATCGGCAAGATCGCGACGGATGCCGCCGCGGCGGTCGGATACCGCTCCGCGGGGACCGTCGAGGGCCTGCAGGTGGGCGACGACTACTTCTTCCTGGAGATGAACACCCGCGTCCAAGTGGAGCACTGCGTGACCGAGATGGTCACCGGCTTCGACATCGTCCGCGAGCAGGTCAGAATCGCGGCGGGCGATGAGCTCTCGATCCGTCAGGAAGACGTCGAGCTCCGCGGCCACGCGATCGAGTGCCGGATCAACGCGGAGGCCGCCCACAAGAACTTCGCGCCCGCCCCCGGGAGGATCACGACCTACCGGGAGCCGGCGGGACCGGGCGTGCGGGTGGACTCGGGGGTCGAGGCGGGCTCCGAGGTGACGCCCATGTACGACCCGATGTTCGCCAAGCTGATCGTCTGGGACCTCGACCGCGAGAAGGCGACGGCCCGGATGCTCCGCGCGCTCGGCGAATACGAGATCGGCGGACTGACCACGCTCCTGCCGTTCCACCAGGCGATACTCGCCACCAAGCAGTGGGCCAACGGTGAGACCTGCCGCGACCTGACCAACGACCCGAAGTGGCTGAAGACGCTCGCGCCGGAGAAGGCGCCGGCACCCGCCGGGGACGACGACGGTTCAGCGGACGGCAAGGCTGAGCGCAGCTATCAGGTCGAGGTGGGCGGCAAGCTCTTCGAGGTCAAGGTGATCGGCGAGGCCGCCCCGGCCGCCGCGACAGGTGGCGCGGCCCTCCGGAAGCCCCACAGACGGGAGCGCTCGGTAGGGGGAGGCGGCGGGGCCTCGGGAGACGACCTCGTCTCCCCTCTGCAGGGAAACGTCTTCAAGGTCCCGGTCGAGGAGGGTCAGGAGGTCTCGGAGGGCGACCTGATCTGTGTGATCGAGGCGATGAAGATGGAGAACGAGATCACCGCCCACAAGTCGGGCAAGATCACCCAGCTGGTGGCGAAGGAGGGCGCCGCCGTGAACGCCGGGGATCTGCTGGCGAAGATCGAATAGGCGCCGTCCCGCAGCGCGTTGTTTCTGCAACCGAGCGCTATTTCGCGCCGAGCTTCGCGGCGGCCTCGCGGAGGTTCCTGACCGTCGCGTCGGGGGCCTTGCGGCCGTCGAGCTTCTCGCCGTGCCGGTTCACCCAGATCACCGGCACGTTCAGCTTGATCGCGGGCCCCACGTCGGCCTCGTAGCCGGAGGCGATGTGCACCCAGCCCTTCTTGCCGCCGATCCGGCGGGCGCACTCGCGCAGATGCGTCGGATCGGGCTTGTAGCTCCGGACCTGCTGGGCGGTGACGACCAGGTCGAGCTCGGTGCGGAGGTGCCGGCGGGAGATCCCGAGCAGCTTGTCGTCGACGTTGGAGATGATGCCGATGTCGTACCGCTCCTTGAGGCGGTCCATGGCGGCGTTTGCCTCGCGGAAAGGGGGCCACGACCCTACGCTGTCCGGCAGGAACTGGGCACGCGAGGGCTCGATCGTCCAGCCGATCTCCTCCGCGGTCTGCACCGCCGCCCGGCGCAGGACCTCCGCGTAGAGCTCGTAGGAACCGCTCATGATCTGGGCCTGGTTCTCGAAGAAACGCTCCAGGAAGGGGCCTTCGTCGATCGTGAGGCCATCGCGATCGGCCTCCTTCTTGAAGGCGTCGCTGATGCCCTTCTCCCAGTCGATCAGGGTGCCGTAGCAATCCGTGGTCACCCAGTTGATGTCTTTGAGCTTCGGAAGGGCCATGAGAGCCGCGGGATTATGGCAATTTGCATTCTTCGGCCGCTGCTGACCTCCTCAGCAGGCGCATCGAACGCTCGTATAACCTCTCGCGGCCTTGGATCTCCTCGAATATCAGGGAAAGCAGCTCTTCGCCCGCCATGGCGTTCCCGTACCCGACGGACGCGTCGCCGACACCGTCGAGGCCGCCGTGGAGGCGGCCGAGGAGATCGGCTATCCGTGCGTGATCAAGGCCCAGGTGCAGATCGGCGGTCGCGGCAAAGCCGGCGGAATCAAGGTCGCGCAGGACAGGGCCGAGGCCGAGGAGCACGCGGCGGCGATCCTCGGCATGGACATCCGCGGCCCTCGGGGCGAGGGCCCGTTCACCGTCCACCAGGTCTGGGTCGAGAGGGCCTCGGAGATAGAGGCCGAGTACTACGCCTCGATCATCCTCGACCGCTCCGCGAAGAAGCTGCTGGCAATGCTCTCCACGATGGGCGGGATGAACGTCGAGGAGATCGCCGAGAAGGACCCCGACGCCCTGGTCCGCCGCCACATCGAGCCCAACAACGGCTTCGGTGACGCGGAGGCGGGAGCCCTTGCCTCGGCTGCGGGCGTCGCCGAGGACGCCCGGAAGAAGACCGCGGCGGCGCTCGTGAAGCTCCATCAGGCCTTCAACGAGAGCGACGCCACTCTGATCGAGGTCAATCCCCTGGTGGTCACCAAGGACCACGACGTGGTGGCGCTCGACTCCAAGGTGACGATCGACAACTCCGCGCTCTTCCGGCATGAGGAGCTCGCTGACCTGGAGGAGGGCTTCATCGAGGACCCCCAGGAGCGCATGGCGAAGGAGAAGGGCCTCACGTACGTGAAGCTCGACGGGGACATCGGGATCCTCGGCAACGGTGCCGGGCTCTGCATGTCCACCCTCGACGTCGTCGCCCAGGCCGGGGGCAGTCCCGCCAACTTCCTGGACGCCGGCGGCGGCTCCAAGGCCGACGCGATCGTCGACGCGCTCGAGGTGATCACCTCGGACCCGAAGGTGGTCGCGATCCTCTTCAACATCTTCGGCGGCATCACCCGCGGCGACGAGATCGCCAAGGGGATCATCGAGGCCTTCGGGCGGATCGAGATCGACGTACCGCTGGTCGTCCGCCTGGACGGCACCAACTCCGATGAGGGACTCGGCCTACTCGCCGATGCCGATCTCCCCAACCTGCATCTCGAGAAGACGATGCTGGGTGCCGCCGAGAAGGTCGTGGAGCTCGCCAAGGCGGCCGGCTGATGGCCCCCCGGACGCGAAGCGGAGGCGGGGTCATTCAATGAGCATCATCGTGGGCAACGACACGAAACTCGTCATCTCCGGACTGACCGGCCGCGAGGGGACCTTTCACGGGCTTCGCAACCGGGACTACGGCACCGACGTGGTCGCGGGCGTCACCCCGAAGAAGGGCGGCCAGGACGTCGAGGGCATCCCGGTCTTCGACACGATCAGGGAGGCGGTCGACGAGCGTGGCGCCAACACGTCGATGATCTTCGTTCCGGCACGCTTCGCCGCCGCCGCGATCAATGAGGCGATCGAGGCGGGCATCGGGACGGTGATCGCGATCACCGAGCACATCCCGGTCCACGACATGCTCGCGACCTACTGGAAGGCGCGGGAGGCGGGCGTGCGGCTGATCGGGCCCAACTGCCCCGGCGTGCTCAGCCCGGGGAAGGCGAACGTCGGGATCATCCCGGCGCAGTTCTTCGAGCAGGGATCGATCGGCGTCGTCTCCAAGTCGGGCACGCTGACCTACCAGATCGGCAACGAGCTCAAGCAGGCCGGGCTCGGGAACTCGACGATCGTCGGCATCGGCGGGGACCCGATCGTCGGCTCGGACTTCATCGACATCCTCACCCTGTTCGAGGAGGACGAGGAGACGGAGCTCATCGTCATGGTCGGCGAGATCGGAGGCGACGCCGAGGAGCGCGCCGCCGAGTTCATCGCGGAGAAGGTCAGCAAGCCCGTGGTCGCCTACATCGCGGGTTTCACCGCGCCGCCCGGGAAGCAGATGGGCCACGCCGGAGCGATCATCTCCGGCTCGTCCGGGACGGCCGAGGCGAAGAAGCAGGCGCTCGAGGCCCAGGGCATCCGCGTCGGAAAGAGCCCGACCGAGACGGCCCAGCTCGCCGCCGAGACGATCGGCGCCAAGGCCTAGCCGCTAGGCCGTCTGGCTGGAGGTGCGCTTACGGAGCTTGGCGCGCGCACGGGCCGCCCGCTTCTGCTCCTCGCTCTTGGTCAGGACCTTCGTGCGCGGGCGCTCGGGCTCCGACGCGGGTGCGATCTCCGTCACGGAGGCGGCCTCAGGCGCGGGCGGCGGTTCCACGGATGCGGCCGGCTGCCTGACCGCCTGCGGGCCGGTGCTGCGCTTGATCTGCGCCAAGTCGAGTCGGCCGCCGAGCAGCTCCTTGGCGGCGCGGACCGCCTCCTTCGGCGTCAGGTAGGTGGCCCAGGAGACGATCTTCGATTCCTCGACCACCCAGAGCCCGCCGAAGCGCCGGTCGACCGCGACACCCTCTTTCGGCTTTCCTCGCTCGCGGCAGATTCCGACGACCTTGCCCGGCCCGACCTCGGCGATGTCCTCGAGATCGAATCGGTACTGCTCCCAGCTGTCGAGATACCTCCGCATCGCCCGCTCGACGTCGTCGTGGCCCCAGACCAGATCCCCGTCGGGGCGTGAGGGCCGCTCGTCCCAGCGGATCAACGGATCGGCGAGTGCGAGAGCGATCTCGCAGTCACCGTTGCCGTAGGCCTGGAGCGCGATCCTGACCATCTCGAGAGACGCCGGCATCGCGCAACAGTATTGCTCCCGGATCGGCGGCCTTCATCCCCGCGGGATTGAGTATCACACCGTTCGTATACTCGATGCGCCAATGGCCGAATCGACGATCAGCTTCGCGCGTGGTGCGCCGAGCGCCGACATCCTGCCGCACGATGCGGTTCGGGAGGCGGCCGCCCATGCTCTGGAATCGGACTGGGAGAAGGCGCTCAGCTATGGCACTGGGCGCGGCCACCCCGGCCTCTGCGAGTGGATCGCCGAACTGCACGGCGCCAAGCCGGAGCAGGTCATGGTCACGAACGGATCAATGGAGGCGGCGGCGCTGCTCTTCCGGCATCTGGTGTCCGCCGGAGACCGAGTGATCGTGGAGCAGCCGACATACGACCGCACGCTGCTCCTCCTGCGGCAGGCCGACGCTGAGCTGGTCGGCGCCCCGCTCGAGGCGGACGGCGTCGACCCGGCGGCGGTCGAGGCGGCCTGCGCCGATGGCGAGGTGAAGCTCGCCCACATCATTCCCAACTTCCACAACCCGGCCGGCTGCACGCTCTCGCTCGAGAAGCGAACCGCGCTCGTCCAGCTCGCGGCGGACAACGGCTTCCTCCTCTTCGAGGACGACCCCTACCGCCTGATCAGCTTCGAGAAGACCCAGGGTAAGACGATGCTGGGGATGGACGCCGCCGAGCGGGTGATCCACGCCTCCTCGTTCTCGAAGTCGGTCAGCCCGGGGGTCCGCGTCGGCTATCTGGTCGGCCCGACGGAGCAGATCGCGACACTCGCCAAGCGGGCCAACGAAACCTACATCTCACCCAACATGCTCGCCGAGTCGATCGTCTTCGAGCTCTGCCGCTCCGGCGGGCTCGACGAGAACCTGAAGGTCGTGAACGCGGCCCTCCGCGAGCGGCGCGACGCTCTGGTCGATGCCCTCCGCGAGCACATTCCGGAAGCACAGTTCGTTGTGCCCGAGGGCGGCTACTTCCTCTGGCTCGACCTGAACGACGACGTCGACACCAAGATCCTGCTGGCCGAGGCGAAGGAGGAGGGGGTCACATTCGTCGCGGGCCCCGATTTCATGATGGAGGGCGGCGACTCCAGCCTGCGGCTGTCGTTCGCGCCGGTTCCGGCGCAGGACGTCGCGGACGGAGTCCAGCGCCTCGCGCGCGCCCTGGAGCGCACCCGGGAGGGTGCGTCGAGCGTCGAGGCGGCCTAGAGCCGGCCCCCGAGTATCTCCCTGGCCCGCCTGTAGAGGTCGAGGTCCTCCGCGCGCGTCGGGTAGGGCTTGCGCCTCTGCTCGTTCTTGTGTGCCTCGATCGCGCGGGCGATCGACACCAGCCTGCGCTCGGCGAGATTACGGTCGGTGATCAGGGTCTTGGTGCTCGCTTCCATTCGCTTTCCCCGTTTGTTGAGTGACTTACTCGACTATACCCGATTTGAGCGTAGCAAGAAGTCTGCGCCGCGAACCTGAAGCCCGGGCTAACAGCTCGTAAAGATGCGTCGCGGGCTTATCTGCCGTAGCGATCCGAAGAGATGACGAGCTGCTCCGGCAGCGGCGGACGGGGCGGCGGGGCCGGGTGGGCGCGCACCGAGACCGTCTCGGCGACGCTCTTCGACACCGGATGCTGGCCGCCTTCGGAGCTCACCACGACCTCGTCGTCGCCGGAGCTCTCGAGCGTCCCCTCCAGTCCCGGGTAGATGCCGGTCCCCTTCAGGTAGTGGAGGATCTCCTCCGCCTCGTTCTCGAAACGGAGGATGCGGACCTCGGCCCCAGGTTCGACGTCGGCGAGCAGCACGCCCTCCTCGCGCGCGCCCTCGACGATCGGGTGCCCGTGCGGGCACGTCTTCGCGTCGCCGATCGCGGCGAGCATCCTCTCCTCCAGGACCGGGGACATGGCGTGCTCGAGCCGCTCGGCCTCCTCGTGGACCTCGTCCCAGGGGATGCCGAGCACGTCGGTGAGAAAGCGCTCGATCAGGCGGTGGCGGCGCGAGATCGACTCCGCCTCCCCACGTCCCTTGTCAGTGAAGGTGAGCGACTTGTCGTCGGCCCGCTCCACGTAGCCGTCGCCCTCGAGCCGACCGATCATCTCGTGGACCGTGGGAGGAGAGAGCTGCAAGGCACGGGCGATGTTGGCGCCGTTGATCGGCAGGCCAGCCTCCTCGAGCCAGAACATGATCTGAAGGTATTCCTCCTCCGCGACGGTCGCCTTGGCCATTTGCCCGATGCTACTGGGACCGGGCGCGCCGCTTCTCGAGCGAGCGCCGCAGGGCCTCGAGGCGGTCGTCCCACTCGGCGCTCACCATCTGGATCCAGTGGGCCGCGTCGTCGAGCGGCTGCGGTCGAAGCTTGTAGTGGGTCTCCCTGCCGATCCGCGAGGAGCTCACAAGCTCCGCTCCGCGCAGGGCGGAGAGGTGCTTGGCCACGGCCTGACGGGTAATCGGCAGCTGCGCGGCGAGCCCGCTGGCGGTGACGGTGCCGCCGCGGGCGAGGGTCTCCACCACCCGCCGGCGCGTCGGGTCCGCCAGCGCGTCGAAGACCGCGTCGACCTGTCGATGAGCCGGTGCCCTCAAGCGACGAGTACGAGTCTCAGCGCGCGCCGCAGACGGGCGAACCGCGGGCCCCACCCGCCGGCCGCCATCCCGGTCGGGCCGATCGGGGTTTCCACCACGGTCACCCTGGAGCCTCCCGGCAGGCCCTCGATCGTGAATTCGACGAAGCTCTCGCCCTCGCCGGGTCGTGACCAGGTGAAGGCGAATCGCTCATGCTCCTCGACGCTCTCGACCGTCCCGGACCTCTCCTGGTCTCCGTCACGGACGGAGATCTCGCCGCCCTCGGTCGGATCGATCTCGACTTCCGGGGCGAGCCACTCCTCGAGCCGGTCCTCGTCGGTGAGGGCCTCCCAGACCTCCTCGGGAGTAGCCTCAACGAGGGTCTCGCGCTCGACCCAGGGAGCCTTCTCGTCTCGCGCTCTCTCAGTCGTCTGTTCATCTCGCAACTGCATGGTTGCTTATGGTATCGTAGGTCGTGCAACCGATTAGTTGCGTTACGCGATATCCAAATCCGAGCCGAACGAAGGAGGTCCCGATGCCGCTGGTCCCCATGGTCGTCGAGCAGAGTGCCCGCGGTGAGCGGTCGTTCGACATCTACTCCCGCCTGCTCGGCGAGCGGGTCGTCTTCCTCGGTTCGGCGATCGACGACCAGGTCGCGAACCTGATCGTCGCCCAGATCATCCACCTCGAGTCCGAGGACCCCGACAAGGACATCTCCCTGTACATCAACTCCCCCGGCGGTGTCGTCTATTCAGGGATGGCGATCTACGACGCCATGCAGTTCGTGAAGCCCGACGTGCGGACGATCTGTTACGGCATCGCGATGTCGATGGGCGCCCTGCTGCTCGCCGGCGGCGCCAAGGGCAAGCGGATGGCCCTGCCCAACTCCCGCATCCTCATCCACCAGCCCAGTGGCGGGCTTCGAGGGCGTGGCCTCCGACATCGAGATCCACGCAAAGGAGACTCTCGACCTTCGGGACAGGCTGGACGCGATCTACGCCAAGCACACCGGCAAGTCCAAGAAGCAGGTCCACGAGGACATGGACCGCGACCGCTTCTTCAAGGCGAACGAGGCGGCCGAGTACGGCCTGATCGATCGGGTGATCGAGCAACGCGAACTGGAGCTGCGGCGCACCGGCTTCGGCGCGCAGCAGAACGGCAACTAGGTCCGCAGCGTCCGCTCGACGTCCTCGAGAACGTGGCGGAAGCCGCGGCGGAGGACGATCGACCAGGCCAGCTCCATCGCGGGCCCGATCACCCTGACCGGAACGCGGAACTCCGAGCGCCAGTCCACCCTCGTCGCGGACCCATCCGGCGCCAGGCTGATGTGCCCGCCCTCATGCTCCAGCGGCGAGTTGATCCGCACGATCAGATAGTCGAGCTTCGTGGGGCGGTCGTATCCGGTGATCTCCTCCTCGAAGCGGATCGGCCCGGAGACGACCAGACGGATCGCCCCGACGCCGTTCGGCGGGGGCTCTCCCTCGTTGAGCAACTCGGCGTCAGTGATCCCGCGAAAACGGGCGTAGTGGGCGTGGTCGGCGAGCAGATCGAAGACCTCCTCGGCGGGTGCCGGAATGATCCGCGTGACGTGGATGCTCCGCATCAGGCGCCCGCCAGGGTCGAGACGACCGCCTCGTAGACGCCATCGCCCATCCGGCCCTCGGTGACCGTCACGTTGGGTCGGCCGCCGATCGCCTCGCGGAGGGCCGGATCGCGCTCCGGGCCGTTGGCGGGCACGAAGAAGCGGCCGACCACCTCGGCGACGGCGAGGTCCTCCACCGAGTCGCCGATAGCGATGCACTGATCCGCCGTGTACCCCCGCGCCCTCATGTGAAAGACGACGGCGTTCGCCTTGCTCGCCGCCTCGGGAAGCAGGTGATAGGCGTGCGCCGGCCCCTCGATCCCGTCCATCGGGGCGAATATCGCACCGTTGTCGATCAGGCGCAGGCCGGTGTGGCCTCGCTCCGCGAGCAGCCGATTCGCCTCGTCCACGTCGACCTTGCCCTTGAAGAGCAGCGAGAGCTCGCGCTGGCGGTGCCAGGGGCTGTGCCAATCGAGGCGGCCCGAGAAGTGCTCGAAGAGCTCGTCCGGGATGCCCCGGTCGACCATCGTCTCGGCGAGGGTCCGGCCCGGGTCGCTCTCCGCGTCGCCGACGAGGACGGTCTTCTCGCCGTCGATCACGACGGCGCACCCCACCTCGTAGATGTAGGACCTCGACCCGATCAGCTTGGCGTCCTCCATCACCGAGCCCTCCCGGCGCCCGGACTTGATCACGACCTCGACGCCGGCACGGTGGCAGGCCTCCAGCATGCGCGCCTGGAGCATCGAGAACTCCCCCTCGGAATCCCGGAACAGCGAGCCATAGCGCCCCAGCAGGGTTCCGTCCAGGTCGGTGTAGACGCAGCGGAGGGCCAAGCCGCAACCGTATTGGGGTTTACGGTTCTGTCGTGGCTTCGCGGTGGCAGCTCAGGGATCGGGTGCTGAAGCTCGAGCGACCCGCCGGAGTGGGGATCGTCAACGTCACCGACGACTCGATGTTCGAGGGGGCGCGGAGCGGGACGCCCGCGCGCGCGGTCGAGGACGGCGCGGCTCTGGCTGAGGCGGGCTTCGACATGCTCGACGTGGGGGCTCTGGCGGTCCGCAGCGGCCCGCCGGTGCCGGCTCGTGAGGAGGCCGCACAGCTTGTCCCGGCGATCGAGGGCCTGGCCGCTCGCGCGGCCGTGCCGATCTCGGCCGACACCTTCTCGCCGGAGGTCGCTCGCGCGGCTCTGGCAGCCGGCGCTGTCGCGATCAACGACGTAGGCGGCGGCGGAGAGGAGATGTTCGAGTTGGCCGCGGAGTCCGGCTCCGGCCTGGTGATCATGCATATCGAGGGGCCGCCGCGCGAGGACCGGCCTCCGCCGCGCTACGACGACCCGGTGGACCACCTGCGCAACTGGTTCTCAGGCCGGATCGAGGAGGCCCTGGCACGGGGCGTCGCGGAGGAACAGATCGCTCTCGACCCGGGGCTGGACTTCGACCTCAGCCTGAGCGACGACCTCGAGGTCCTGCGCCGTCTCGCCGAGCTCAAGGAGCTCGGTCGCCCGCTGTACGTGTCGCTCTCGCGGAAGGATTTCCTCGGCGCGCTGCTGGCGGGATCCTGGGAGAACAGGGCCCCCGCGGCGAACCGCGAGTGGGCGACCGCCGCGGCCACCACGCTCGCGGTCGTGGCCGGCGCCGATCTGCTGCGCCTCCACGACACCAGCGCCCTGCAGGCCATGCAAATCGCCGCCGCCATCGACGCGCCGCGCGGGGTCGAGGTTGGCTAGCACCGCGGTCGCCGGTGGCGCCTGGGAGCCCGCACTCGGCCCAGCTCGGGAGGACGGCCGCCTGGTCGCCGAGTCCGCCGAGCCGGCGACGATGGCCAAGCTCGCCGACCTGCCCGCCTCGCTCGACCCGGCGTTGGCCGAGGCACTCCGGAACGTCGGGATCGAATCGCTGTACAGCCACCAGGCGGCGGCCTATGAAACCGCGCGCCGCTCACACCTGATCCTGACCAGCGGCACCGCCTCGGGGAAGTCGCTCTCCTTCAACCTGCCCGTGCTCGACGGCATCGCCCGGGAGCCCCTCCGCCGTGCGTTCTACCTCTACCCGACCAAGGCGCTGGCGCAGGACCAGGCCCGCAAGCTCGGTGAGCTTCGTCCACCCGGCCTGCGAGAGGCCATCTATGACGGCGACACCCCACGCGAGGACCGCCCCTCTATTCGCCGCCGCGCAAACCTCGTCCTGACCAATCCCGACATGCTCAACGTCGGGGTCCTCCCGCATCACAAGCGCTGGGGGGACTTCCTCGCCAACCTCGGCTGGGTGGTGGTCGACGAAGCGCACACATACCGGGGCGTCTTCGGCTCCCACGTCGCGAATGTGCTCCGCCGGCTGCGGCGGGTGGCGCGGATCTATGGCGCTGAGCCCCGTTTCGTGCTGGCCTCGGCGACGATCGCCAACCCGGGCGAGCTGGCCGAGCGGCTCACCGGACTGCCCTTCGAGCTGCTCGATGACGACGGCGCACCCCGGGCCGGCCGCGAGATCGGAATGTGGAATCCGCCGGTGATCGAGCGGCGCACGATGACCCGTCGCTCCCCGGTCTCGGAGGCGGCCGACCTGCTGGTCGAGCTGGTCTCGCGAGGCGTGCGCACGATCTGCTTCATGCGGAGCCGGCGCGGGATCGAGCTGATCAACCGCTTTGCCTCGATGAAGCTCACGGAGGAGGGCAAGGGCGCCCTGGCGGAGCGCATCGCCCCATACCGGGCGGGCTACACGCCCCAGCAGCGCCGCGAGATCGAGTCGCAGCTCTCTTCCGGGGACCTGCTCGCCGTCGCCGCCACCGACGCGCTGGAGCTGGGGATCGACGTCGGCGAGCTCGACGCCGCGATCTGCGTCAACTTCCCCGGGACGGTCGCCAGCCTGCGTCAGATGTGGGGGCGGGCGGGCCGCCGCAAGCGCGGACTGGCCGTCTACGTCGCCGGCGAGGATGCCCTCGACCAGTTCTTCTGCCGCCACCCCGACGAGTTCCTCGAGCGCCCGGTCGAGGCGGCGATCCTCGACCACCGCTCGGAGCAGATCCAGATGCAGCACCTGGTCGCGGCGGCCTACGAGGCGCCGCTCGGGCCCGATGACGACGAGATCCTCGGCGACGGATGGCGGGAGCGGGCGGAGCGGCTGGTGACCGCGGGCGAGCTTCGCCGCGGCCGCGGGGAGCGCTACCTGACCCGGACCGGCGACTTCGTCGCGGGACGGATCGCCCTGCGCTCCTCCTCGGTCGACAGCGTCGCGGTCGTCGACGCGTCCTCCGGCGAGATGCTCGGCAACGTGGAGGCTGAGCGGGCCTTCTCCACGGTCCACCCCGGGGCGATCTATCTGCACCTCGGCCGTTCCTATGAGGTCGCGGAGCTCGACATCGGCTCCCGCCGCGCGATCGTGAAGCCCTTCGAGGGCGACTACTACACGCAGGTGAAGAAGGAGACCGAGGTCTACGTCGAGGGCATGGAAACCGGGCGGCAGGCGCTCGGAGTCGAGCTCAGCTTCGGCACCGTCTCGGTCTCGGAGCAGGTGATCGCCTATCAGCGCAAGCGGCTCGGTGACAACAAGGTGATCGACATCGTCGCTCTCGACCTGCCGGAGCAGGACTTCGTCACCCAGGCGCTCTGGTACGTGATCGGTGACCGGATGGCGGCGGCGCTGCCGAGCGAGGTTCTGCTCGGTGCCCTGCACGCCTCCGAGCACGGCCAGATCGCGGTCCTCCCTTTGATCGCGATGTGCGACCGGTGGGACATCGGCGGCCTCTCCACCAACATCCACCACCAGACCGGCTCGCCGACGATCTTCATCTATGACGGCCATCCCGGCGGTGTCGGGATCACCCGGCGCGGCTACGACGAGTTCGAGCGGCTGGTCTCCGACGCAGACCGCCTGATCCGCGAGTGCCCCTGCGACGACGGCTGCCCCTCCTGCGTGCAGAGCCCGAAGTGCGGCAACCTCAACGAGCACCTGCACAAGGGCGGCGCGCTCGAGCTGATGGGGCGGATGCTGGCCGAGCGGAACGGGACCGAGAAGCCGGGTCGCTCAGGCGTCTGAGGACCGAACGGCCTCGACTGCCTCGGCCTTGGTCGGAAACCCCTGTACCCGCACGAGCTCTCCCTCGCGGAACCAGAAGACATCCGTCTCGTCGGCCTCGATTCTCACTTCGCTGCCACGGCCCTTGGCCACAATCCTGGTCTCGACCACAACGGCATCGCCGAGATCAGTGAACTCGAGCGGCTCCCAGCGCAACTCGGCCCAGACCTCCTGGAGCATCTGCCAGAATCCTTGGTTGCCTCACGGCCTCGGTAGGTCTTCGGATCGGGCACATCGGGGCGACCGTGGAGCTCGAAGTCCGGTGCGAGGCTCGCCCAAAGATCCGGCGCCACCTCCTCGGGGTCGACGAAGTCGCCACCGCTGCGATCGATCGCGTTGATGACCTCATAGTTGCGCCGCACGAGCGCGACGTTCTCCTCCGACACCTCACCCAGTATCTCGCCAGCTGCGAGACTCGCGCAAGTGGAGCGGCGGGTCCAGATCTCGGTGATCGGGGCGGGCGAGGTCGGCGAGGAGATCCTCCGTGACGCCGAGGCGGTCGGGAGGGGAATCGCAGAGGCGGGCGCCGTGCTCGTCTGCGGCGGGCTCAGCGGCGTGATGGAGGCCGCCTCGAAGGGCGCCGCGGAGGCGGGCGGCATCGTGATCGGCGTCCTCCCCACCCTCTCGCCCGCGGACGCCAACCCGTACGTCACCCACGCCGTCCCGACGGGGACGGGCCACGCCCGGAATCTCGCGGTGGTGGCCTCCGGGCAGGCCGTTATCGCGATCGGCGGCGAGTGGGGAACGCTCTCCGAGATCGCCTTCGCTCGCCGGCTCGGCAGGCCCGTGATCGCGATCCAGAGCTGGAAGCTCCGCAACGACGCAGGCACGGACCTCGGGATCACCGAAGCCGAGACTCCGGAGGAGGCGGTCGAGGCGGCCCTGTCGTCGGCGGCATCTCCTGGCGACGGCGGCTAGCCGGGATAGCGGGCCCGCAGCGCCAGGATCGCGAAGGCGTGCGACCAGGCGAGGGGCGTGGTCGAGGTTGGTTCGCCCGTGCTCGCATCCACTCGCTCGGGGAGCGTCCCGTGCGGCGTCGCTGCGCGCCGGAGCTCCCCCAGGAGGCGATCCGCGGCACGGGTGTCGCCGAGCCGGGCCAGCGCCCAGGCCGACCACGCCGTGGGCGCCGTCCACACCTGACCCGGCGTCCAGCCCTCCATCGGAGGGATGCCGTAGGTGGTCGACTCGCGGGTCAGCTGCAACAGCGTCCTCCTGACCATTCCACGCAACCCCGGCCTGGGGAAGACGGTGGCCGCCCATGCGGCGGACGAGTCGAGCTCATGGGAGCCCTGCTCTCGCACAAGGCCCCGCGGGGTCCCGAAGCGCGAGAGGATTTCGGCGGCCGGCGCGCCCGAGGCGAGGGCGTTGCCGAGCAGGTCGCCCGTCGCGTTCTCGCCGTAGTCCTGACGATCGCGCCAATCCAGGGGACCGTCCTGCTCTTGGGTCGTCTGACGACCACCGAGCGGGACAGTCCCGACCACCCCGGCATGGCCTGCACGATCCGCGGCCTCGACCCATCCCTCCTCATCGCCGGCTGCAGTTCGTCCCGGCACGCGGTCGCCGTCGGGATAGAAGCGCGCAGCGTCCAGATCGAGGCCGTCGAGGAACCCTGCCACGCGCTCGGCCTCGGGGCGCAGCCCGGCGGCCTCCAGCGCGATCGCACCGGCGGCTGCGTCTCGCGGCCAGACGTAGTCCCAGCCATCGCGCTCGCCGGCGATCATCGCTCCGGTTCGAGGATCGGTGAGGGCGACCAGAACTCGAACCGAGGTTTGATAGAGACGCCGCGCCCATCGCGGCGCCCCGGGGCCGAGCGGCTGTGTTCCGCGCCGAACGGCGGCGGGCGAGAACGGCCCGGACCGGGCGGCGCCGAAATGCGGAGCGGGAATCGCTGTCTCGATTGAGGGTGGCGGCTGTTCGGTCGCGCCGGAGACGGAGGCCGCGACGAGCGCCACCACGCCGGCGGCGACGATGCTCCTGATCACATCCCGGACGCTAGCCTTTGCGCCGCCCGGCGAGGTAGCTCAGTTGGTAGAGCACACGACTGAAAATCGTGGTGTCGCCAGTTCGATTCTGGCCCTCG
>CAVXQP010000008.1:0-48779 GCA_963763955.1 uncultured Solirubrobacterales bacterium
CGACTACCCGCTGGTCGAGGCGTTCGTCCAGAAGGCCCCGTTGTTCGGCCGGGGCGGCGGGACCTACATCGCGGACAACGCGATCGACATTCTCGACAACCAGTTTCTGAAGACCGCGATCGAGCTCGGCTTGGTCGGGGTCGTCGCCCTGACGGCCTTCTTCGTGGTGCCGATGATCGTGGCTCTCAGCGCCCGCCGAAGGAGCGGCGATCCAGAGCTGCGCCTGCTCTGCGCCGCGCTGGCCGGCGCCGCGCTGGCGGGGACCGTCTGCTCGTTCACGTTCGATTCGCTGTCATTTCCGATGTTCGCCAACGTCGAGGCCCTCGTGATCGGCCTGATCGGGGCCGCATGGCGGCTCGCCGTCGCTGCGCGGCCCTCGACGACCGCCCGTGCTGACGCCGGCTGGGTGTTCACCTCGCCGGCCTCGGGCGCCCGACCACTTTTCTGGACAGGAGGCTGATCATGGATCTGTTGTTGATCGCGAGGAAGATCTGGCGGTATCGGATCGTGACGCTGCCGGTCATCGCTCTCACCTTGCTCGGCGCGATCTATGTGGTCGTGCTCAAGCCCCCGGTCTACGAGGCGTCGTCCAGCTACATCCTGATCAACCCCCCGTCGCCGCCGACGCCGGAGGAGATCGCTCAGAAGCCCGCTCTTGGCCGCATCGACCCGGACAACCCGTTCACCCGTTTCTCCGACCAGTCGGTCGTCGTCGGTCTGCTCTCGAGCGTTCTGAGCAACGACGTGGAGCGCCGGGCCTTGTCCAAGCAGGGCGCGGACTCCCGCTACAAGGTGGCGCCCGTCCAATCGACCTACGGCTACTCGAGCCTGATGTTGGGGATCACGGGGGTGGGGACTTCTGGACCGCAGGCCATTCGAACGGCGGAGCTCGTGGGGGCTGCGCTCAATGGCGAGCTCGAGAACCTGCAGGCGTCTCGGGGCGTGGCGCCCTCGCTACCGGATCAAGTCGGAGCTCATCGATGCCCCGGACACCGCAAGCCAGAAGGTGACCGGCAAGCTCCGGAGCCTGATCGGCGTCTTCGTCCTGGGGGTGATCCTGCTGTTCGTGGTCATCTCCGCCGCCGAGGGCCTGGCGACGCTGCGGGCGGAGTGGACCAAGCGAGAACCATCTCAGGAGCCGGACATCGAAGGTTCGGTCCAGGGCGCCGCTACGAACAACTCGACGATGAACAACTCTGGGCCCCACAAGCTGTCACGCCGCGCCCGGAGAGCGGCCAGCAAGGCCTGAGCCGGTCTCAGCCGGCGCTCCGCCTGCCCTTGCGCGGCAGGCCGCAGGTCGATCCGCCCTTGATCCGGTAGATGTGAATCGCGTTTCCGTCGGCGAAGCCGTCGCTGAAGGTCCCCCTGCGAACCCGGATGGCCCGATTCTCGCCCACGACCACGGCCTTGGCCCGGCCGACGCAGGGCAGCGAGAACCTTCCCGTGACGGACGATCCCGCCGAGCCGGCAAACAGGTACAGGTGCCCCCTCGTCTTCTTGCAGCTTCCTCTTCCTCTTGGACGCGCACCGCTTGTGGCCCCTGTCCCACTTCACCATCGCCGTGGTTCCCGGTCCCTGCGACCAGCCCGAGGTGACGGTGGGAGAGTTGAGAACACCAGCCAGATCCTGGATCTGCCTGTCGGTGGCCGTGACCACCGACCGGATCGGCGCGTAGGGGGAGCCGGCGCTCGTGCCCTCCCTGAGGATGTGCTGCGTTTGATTGGGCCCGCCGAACGAGTGGTTGAAGTAGACGATGCCCCGCGCTCCCGCGATCAGGCTCTGCCAGACGGCCGCGCGAACCTGCGCTGGCGTGATCGTCGGCCAATCATCCTCGCTGGCCGGGTGGCCGAGCTCGACGAACGCCCAGACCGGCTTCGATGACGCCGGGTTTTCGAGGCCGCGCAGCCTTCTGACGGTGGCGCCGTAGTTCGCCGCCCGGTGGCATTCCGCCGGGCTCAGGTCAGCCCCGCCCCCGACGAGCTGGCCGCCCTCGGTCCCGGAGCAGATGTTCTCGTCGGTGAACCAGTAGTTGTCGTCGGAGACGACGTCCTGGAAATCGTTGACGTAGCGAGCCGCCTCGGGGTCGGTCAGCCAGAAGGAGACCCCCTTTCCGTAGTTGCTGTAGCGGAGGCGCCTGTCGGCCGGCAGCGAGCCGAGGATCTGGTTGAGCGAGGCGTAGCCGGCCGTGGGGGACAGCTGCATGTCGATCTCGTCTCCCAGCACCCATCCGGAGACCGCGGGGCTCGCTCGGGCGGGGGCGTTGTTCCGCCATTCGTCCTGCTGGAGGAGGGTGCGCATGCCGTTGGCATGCACCAGCGAGAGATTCGAGTTCGCGGTGAGGACGACATAGAGGTTGAGCCCGGCAGCCCTGTCCTGATTCACGTCGGCCTGGGACACCACGCTCTCGAACCAGACGCCGATTGGGAAGTACGAGGCGCTGGCCGGGAGACCGTTGGAGAAACGCCCGTAGTAGCCAGATCCCCCATCCACGGGAGCGAGGGTCATCGAGTGTTTTCCTCCCGCGGTCGACGGGTCGGCCGTCGCGACGAACGCGGTCAGCGTCAAAAGCAGGGCGATGATGGATACGGGCAATTTCAAGCCTCGAGTTGACGGTCCACCCCCTGCCGAGTCCACTCGGGAACCCGTTCTTCTTTACTCGGGGACCACTCTATCGCCGGGGCCTCAAGCGCGGCTGACCCGGGGCCCGGCTGGGGCAAGAGGAGCCCGGTCACGAAGCCCGAAAAAGCAGGTGAATTTCCTGCAAATACCGGGATTGACATTCCATGGGCACCCGATGAAACTCAAGCGATGAATCGGGGAGAAGAGGCGGGGTTCCCGCCAGGGATCGTCCTGGTCGCGGACGAGCCGATGACGCGGGCTTCGCTGCGCCGCCTGCTCGAGGACGCCGGTTTCGACGTCAGGGCGGAGGCCGGCGACGAGGAGACCGCAATCGAGGTGACCCTCCGCGAGCGGCCGCGGCTGTGCCTCGTCGATCTCTTCATCTCAGGAGGCGGGATCCGCGTCGTTCGAGAGGTTTCCCAGCGGCTTCCTGAGACGGCGGTGGTGGTGCTGACCGCTTCGGCGGATCGCGACGACATGATCGACGCGATCCGGGCCGGCGCCTCCGGCTATCTGGTCAAGGGCATGGACCCGGACCGGATCGGCCAGGCACTTCGGTGCGCGCTCGCAGGCGAGGCGGCGATCCCGCGGCTCCTGGTGGCCGAACTGGTGCAGGACCTGCAGATGCTGGGTCGGCACCGCGTCGTCGCGGGCGGTCGCGGCCGCGCGACGTTGACCGGGCGCCAGTGGGAGGTCCTCCAGCTGATGTGCGACGGTCTCAGCGGACGCAATATCGCCGAGCGGCTGAAGCTTTCGCCGGTCACCATTCGCCGGCACAGCGCCGAAGCCGTCCGCAAGCTCGGAGTGCGAGATCGCCAGGAGGCGATCGCACTGCTGCAAGAGCACGCTTGAACTCGCCAGCCTGCGGATAGGCTGCCGCCGTGGCGACGGCACCGGAGCTGCGAGAGCGCGAGGCCTGGAAGGCCCTGGAGAAGCACCACGCCGAGATCGGGGAGCGTCACCTCCGTCAGCTGTTCGCCGACGATCCGGACCGCGGCGAGCGACTGGTCGCCGAGGGAGCCGGGCTCTTCCTCGACTACTCGAAGAACCGGGTCACCGACGAGACGCTGAAGCTCCTGACGCAGCTCGCCGACGAGTGTGGGGTCGCCGAGCGCCGGGACGCGATGTTCCGCGGTGAGCACATCAACGTCTCCGAGGACCGCGCGGTCCTCCACGTCGCGCTGCGGATGCCGAAGGACCGATCGCTGGTCGTCGACGGGGAGGACGTCGTCAAGCAGGTGCATGAGGTGCTCGATCGGATGTCGGCCTTCGCCGAGCGGATCCGCTCGGGCGACTGGAAGGGCCACACCGGAAAGCCGATCCGGAACGTGATCAACATCGGGATCGGCGGCTCCGACCTCGGTCCGGTGATGGCCTACGAGGCACTGCGGCACTACTCGCGCCGGGAGATGACCTTCCGGCTTCGTCTCCAACGTGGACGGGACCGACTTCGCCGAGAAGACCAGGGGCCTCGACCCGGAGCAGACCCTCTTCATCGTCTCCTCGAAGACCTTCACCACGCTGGAGACGATGACCAACGCTCAGACTGCGCGTCAATGGGCGCTGGCGAAGCTGGGGTCCGAGGACGCGATCGCCAAGCACTTCGTCGCCGTCTCCACCAACGCCGAGGGTGTCAGCGAGTTCGGGATCGACACCGACAACATGTTCGGCTTCTGGGACTGGGTCGGCGGCCGCTACTCGATGGACTCGGCGATCGGCCTCTCGACGATGCTCGCGATCGGCCCCGATGCCTTCCGCGAGATGCTGGCCGGCTTCCACGCCGTCGACGAGCACTTCACCGAGCGGCCGATCGGTCAGAGCCTGCCCTCGATCATGGGTCTGCTGGCCGTCTGGTACGGGGACTTCTTCGGCGCCCAGACCGTACGGCGGTGTTCCCCTACGACCAGTACCTGCACCGCTTCCCCGCGTATCTCCAGCAGCTCACCATGGAGTCGAACGGCAAGCACGTCACCCTCGACGGCGCCCGAGTCGACTACGACACCGGCGCGATCTACTGGGGCGAGCCGGGGACCAACGGCCAGCATTCCTTCTACCAGTTGATCCACCAGGGGACGAGGCTGATCCCCTGCGACTTCATCGGCTTTCTACACACGCTCAATCCGCTCGGAGACCACCACGACCTGCTCATGTCGAACGTCTTCGCCCAGCCCGAGGCGCTCGCCTTCGGCAAGACGCCGGAGCAGGTCCGCGAGGAGGGGACCCCGGAGCCGATCGTCCCGCACCGGGTGATGGAGGGGAACCGGCCGTCGAACGTGATCCTCGCCGAACGGCTGACGCCGCACACGCTCGGCTCGCTGGTCGCCCTCTATGAGCACAGCGTCTTCACGCAGGGCGCGATCTGGGGGATCGACTCCTTCGATCAGTGGGGGGTGGAGCTGGGGAAGGTGCTCGCGAAGAAGATCATTCCGGAGCTCCAAGCCCCGGAGGAGCCGGAGCTCGAACACGACAGCTCGACCAACAACCTGATCCGGCGCTACCGCGGCGAACCGCTCGCAGGGTCGAGCGCGATGGGACTCGAGCAATACGAGCGGGTTCTCGAGGTCGCCGACCGGCGGGCTCGCCGCTACCTGGCCGAGCGTCGATGACCGCCCCGTTGCCGAGCAGGCGAGCGTGGGCGAGCTGCGCGAGTCCCTGGATCGGAAGCTTCCCGACCAGGGCGAGGACCCGGCGAAGGTCGTCGAGGAGCTGGCGGATGCGGCGGAGCCCGGGCTGATAGCGCTCGCCAGCCCGCGCTACTTCGGGTTCGTGATCGGCGGGACGCTGCCGGCCGCGCTGGGCGCCGAGTGGCTGGCCGGCGCCTGGGATCAGATTGCGAGCCTCTACGTCTGCGGCCCCTCGGCCGCGGTGGCGGAGGAGGTCTCCGGGCGCTGGGTGCTCGAGGTCCTCGGCCTGCCGACGGACGCCGGATTCGGCCTCACCACCGGTGGCACGATGGCGAACTTCTCCGGGATCGCCGCTGGGCGGCACGCTGTTCTCCGGCGAGCGGGATGGGACGTGGAGGCCAAGGGCCTCAGCGGCGCCCCGGAGGTGCGGGTGCTCGTCGGCGAGCACGCGCACGCGACGATCTTCGTCGCGCTTCGGCTGCTCGGGCTCGGGTCGAGAGAACGCGATCCGCGTGAGGGCGGACGACGCGGGCCGCATGGATCCGGAGGCGCTGGCCGCGGAGCTCGACCGGGGCGAGGGACCGGCGATCGTCTGCGCGCAGGCCGGCGAGGTGAACACCGGCTGCTTCGATCCCTTCCCGGCCATCGCGGAGGTCTGCGAGCGGCAGGGGGCCTGGCTGCACGTCGACGGGGCGGTCGGGCTCTGGGCGGCTTCGAGCCGCCGAGTTCGACACTCTGACCGAGGGACTCGATCGGGCCGACTCCTGGTCGACCGACGCCCACAAGTGGCTCAACGTCACCTACGACTGCGGCTTCATCGCCGTCAAGGACGCGGACGACCTGCGGGGAGCGATGGGGATCAGCGCCCCCTACCTGAAGGCGGCTGCGGACGCCCGCGACTCCTACCAGTTCGTCCCCGAGTCCTCGCGGCGCGCTCGCGGCTTCGTTCTCTACGCGGCGCTCCGCTCGCTGGGCCGGAAGGGGTTGGCGGATCTGGTCGAGCGCTGCTCCTTCCTGGCACGCCTGATGGCGGCCGAGCTCGAGCAGGATCCGGCGATCGAGGTGATCAACGACGTGGTCATCAACCAGGCGCTGGTCGCGGTGGTAGGCGACGAGTCGGGCGAGCTCACGAGCGATGCGGTCGGGCGGATCCAGCAGGACGGGACCTGCTGGCTGGCGGCAACACGCTGGCGCGGCCGGCCGGCGATCCGCATCTCGGTGTGCAACTGGCGGACGGGGGAGGAAGACATCCGCCGCTCCGCCGACGCCATCCGGAAGGCTGTGCTCGAGGCGTCGGCAGCCTGATGGCGGGCTCGCGGACCCGGGCGGTCCTCTTCGACATCGACGGCACCCTCATCTCGAGCGGCGGGGCGAGCGACCGCGCCTGGAAACGCGCCTTCGAGGAGCTGCAGGGAGTCGAGGTCGATGTCCCGGCCGTGACGGGCAAGGGGGTGCCGGACCCGGAGGTGGGGCGGGTCGTCTTCGAGAAGGCGATTGGCCGCGAGCCGACCGAGGAGGAGGCCGAGGCGCTGATGCGCCGGCGCCTCGACCACCTGCCCGAAGAGGTCGAGAGCTCTCCAGGCTTCGTCGTCAAAGATGGTGTGCTCGAGCTGCTCGACCGCCTGATCCAGGACGGGATCATGCTCGGCCTCACCACCGGAAACGTCGAGGAGGCCGCGCACATCAAGCTCGCCCGCCCCAATCTCAACCGCTACTTCGCCTTCGGCGGCTACGGGTCCGATTCACCGGATCGCACGGAGCTCACCAGGAAGGCGCTCGAGAGGGGCGAGTTCGTCTCGGGGCACACCCTCGACAGGGACCGTACCTTTGCCTGTGGCGACACCCCTCGGGACGTGGACGCCGGCCACGGCGCCGGCATCCGGGTGGTGGGAGTTGCGACCGGCGAGTACACGGCCGAGGAGTTGGTCGAGGCCGGCGCCGACGCGGCGATCCAATCCCTCGTAGAAGGCCTTCCGCTCCTCTAGTCGGCCCGCTGGGCGTTGTCCGCCCGAATGGCTGATCAGGCACATACGGGTCAGCCGCCGTTCGACCGCGCGCCCTGAACCGTCTCGAGGTCGTACTCGATCGGCTGGACGAGCCGCCACTCGTTGCCGAAGGGGTCACGGAAACCGGCGTCGACGCCGTAGAAGCGCTCATCGGGCTCCGCCGTGAACTCGACGCCGCGGCCCTGGAGCTCCTCGGCGGTCTTGCGGCAGTCCTCTGTCCGGAAGATGCCGGGGCCCATGGCGCCCTTGTTCAGCAGCGCCATCAGCTGCTTCGCGGTGTCCTCGTCGATCGCAGGCGGTGTCGGAGCACTGAGGATGATGTTGACGTCCGGCTGGCCGGGCGGGCCGACTGCCAGCCAGCGATAGCCGCCGAACTCCTCGAGCGTGGCGTCCTGGCGCACCTCGAAGCCGAGCTTCTCGGTGTAGAAGGCCTTGGCCTCGTCCTGGTCATCCACCCACACGTTGACGTGCGAAATCGCGTCGATCATCTTCGTTCCTTTCTCGATATGACGGACGGTCGACCCTAGTCGCGGGCCGGCGGACTGTCTTCTCGAAACGTGCCATGCCGCGCCCAGGCCATTGCGAAGCAGAGGGGAACGCGGTCGGCGTCCGACGGACCCGCGTACGCCGTGCGGAACGTCGTCGGCGAGACGCCGACATGCCTGCTGAACGTCGTCGTGAATGAGCCCACGCTGCTGAACCCGACTTCGAGGCAGATCTCCGCGACCGACAGCTCGGTCGTTCGCAGCAGGTGTCGTGCCCGCTCCAGCCGACGACTGATCAGGTACTGATGGGGGGTCTCGCCGAAGATCCGCCTGAAGCTGCGGCTGAAGTGGCGAGGCGAAACGTGTGCCTCCCGAGCCAGAACCCGCAGGTCGAGGGGTTCGCCGTAGTGGCTGTCGGCGAGGTCGCGGGCCCGGAGGAGGTGTCGCTCGAGAGTCGCCATCGGCATGCCCGAATGATGATCGCTCGCCGATCAGTCCACCAGCCGGCGGCTGACCGCCCAGCGGCTGAGCTCGTGGCGGTTCGAGAGCTGCAGCTTGCGCAGCACCGAGCTGACATGCGCCTCGACGGTCTTCACCGAGATGCTGAGTCGCAGTGCGATCTCCTTGTAGAGGTAGCCGCGGGCGATGTACCGGAGCACCTCGCGCTCGCGGGCGGTGAGCTGGTCGAGCTCGGGATCGACCTCCTCGGCGGGGAGGTCGCCCGCGAAGGCGTCGAGCACGAAGCCGGCGAGCCTGGGTGAGAAGACGGCGTCCCCGTCGCGGACGCGCCGCACGGCGTCGGCGAGCTCGTCGCCGGTGATCGTCTTGGTGACGTAGCCGCGGGCGCCGGCGCGGACGATGGCGATCACGTCCTGGGGATCGTCGGAGACGGAGAGCGCGAGGAACCGCTGCTGGGGCCGCGCCCTCGAGACCTGCCCGATCACCTCGACGCCGCCGCCCGCCCGGCATGTGGACGTCGAGCAGGACGACATCGGGCTCGAGCTCGGTGATCGCTCGGACGGCGTCCTCGACCGACTCGGCCTCGCCGAGGATCTCGACCATGCCCTCCAGCTCGGCCTTGACACCCGAACGGAAGATGCGGTGGTCGTCCACGATCACCACCGTCGGCGTCTCGCTCATCGGTCCTCCCGGTCGAGCGTGAGCTCGACCTCGGTTCCCTCACCGGAACCGGTGCGGATCTCCGCGTGTCCTCCGTGTCTCTCCATCCGCCCGATTATCGACTCGCGGATGCCGCGCCGGTCCTCGGGGACCGCCTGGGCGTCGAAGCCGGGTCCCCGGTCGTCGACGAATACCTTGACCAGGTCCGGCTCGATCTCGGCGTAGAGCCTGACCGGTCCGCCCTCCGAGGCGAACTTGGCGGCGTTGGTGAGTGCCTCGCGCGTCGCTGCGACCAGAGCCTCCCGCCGCTCGTCGAGCGGCGCGTCGCCGACCACCACGGTCTCGACCTGGGCGCCGTGCTGCTCCTCCACCTCGACCGCGACTGTCTTGAGCGCATCCGCTAGGCGCTCCCCCGGGCGGGCGGGCCCCTCGCCCGCGAGCCAGGAGCGAAGCTCGCGTCTCCTGCCGGCGGGCGAGCTTGGCGACCTCCTCCGGTTCGTCGGCGCGCTTCTGCACGAGCGCGAGCGTTTGGAGGACCGAGTCGTGCAGATGTGCCGCGACCTCCGCTCGCTCCTGGGAGCGGGCGCGCGCGACCCGTTCCGCGGCAAGTCTGCGCGCCATCGACCACCAGAGCGGCGCCGAGATCAGGACCAGTGCGATCGTGACGACGAAAGCAGCAAGCGCGGCGCTGCCTGCGGACTCCAGTACGCCGGTCGCCCAGAAGAAGAACAGCGCCCCCCCGAGGACCACCGCGGCCGCGAAGCCCACGCGGGAGACCCTGAGGGCCTCGCGCTCCCGGGCGGTCGTCTCCTCATCAGGCGCCGGCCCGGAGAGGCTCCTGGACGCGACCGCTAGGACAACCGTCGCCGTCACGGCGGCGAGCAGCCAACCCGCCTGCAGGTCGATCACTCCTCTGTCCTGGAGCAGCAGAACGACGCCGAGGGCCAGGATCGAGATCCCGGCCCCCAGCGCGCTCGAATCGGGTCTCCTCACAGTCGGAGGATCACCTCCCGCAGACCTGCCTCTGAGTGTCCTCTTCTTGCTGGTGGTGGTCGTAGTCGACGCCACGGGTGTCGATCTGATCCGGCGCCTCGTCCGTGATCAGCATCTGCCCGAACTGGATGTCGGCATTCATCTTGAGCGTTGGAGCATCGGTGAGCGGCGAGCCCTGGTCGATGTCCGGGTCGACCCCGTGGGTGACGTGTCCGCCGGAGATCAGCTCGCCCGCCTTGCCGTGTAGATCGCCATCGATGCAGACGTTGGGCGGGACGGAGACGATCATCTGCCCGATCCCGAGATGGGCTGAGACTGGAATCGTCTCGCCCTTCGCCCAGGGCAGGCTGCGCAGGTCGACCACGAGCTGTCCGGTGCCGAGTCTGTAGCCGTCTGCCGGGATATCGGCCTGGGTCGTCGGGGTGTATGTGCGCTGGCCGATGGACTCGTCGATGTGGATGTCTGCCGCGGCCACCGCTGCAGCCGGGATCCCGAGCACAATGCCGGCGACCACGAGCAGGGGGACGATGCGCCGGCGGATGTCTCCGGTGAATGCCGCCGCCACGAGCCCGAGGCCGAACACGATCACCGCTATTGCGATGACGGTGCCATGGCCCGTCGCTGTGACCCAGGCGCTCACCACCGCGAGGCCGGCGGCGAGGAAGAGCCCCACGGCGACCAGGACGCAGACCAGCACCACCTTGCCGAGCCGCGACCAGATGCTTTCGGGCACGGGCCGGCCGGTCCCGTCGTCTTCCGGGAGGGCGACAGCCAACACCAGGTAGGCGAGCAGGCCGGCCCCTCCGAAGAAGAGGGTGACCACGAAGAAGAGGCGCACCAGCGTGGGGTTGAAGCCGACGTGCTCGGCGAGGCCGCCCGCGACGCCCCAGATCTTCCGATCGTCTCGCGACCGGAGCAGTGGGCGACGGGGGCCGACCTCTTTGTCTTTTCTCTCTTCTGTCTTGTCGTTTTCGGATTGATTGGTCATGGCAGCGACGATGACGGCCCGGGGACCGATCGTCTATCGGGAATCACCCCTAGTCGGCCCCCATCTTCCCCTCGCAGGACGGCTCCGGGCAGGCTCTACGCTCGGGTTATGACCGAGCGCAGGATCGTGGGCAGTCACTTCAACAGCCACGGCAAGCCGAAGCGCGGCTACATCAAGGAGGAGGTGGCGAAGGCCGAGGCCGCGCGCTTCGGGATGACCTACTACCGCTGCGACGTCTGCGACCGCTTCCACCTGGCCAGCAAGTCATAAGCTCCTTGCGATGCCGAACCCGCTGGTCGACCGGAGCTGGCCGGTTCTCCGCCACATGATTGGCGGGCACACGGCGGTCTACCGCGCCACGCGCGGTCTGGTCGGACACCATGTCCCCGGGGCGCCGCCGATGCTCCTCCTCGACCACGTCGGGGCCAGGTCCGGAAAGGTGCGCACCACTCCGCTCGCCTATCTGCGGGACGGGGAGAACGTCGTGCTCGTCGCCTCCAAGGGCGGCCACCCTCACAATCCCGCGTGGTTTCACAACCTGATGAAGAACCCCGAGACGACGATCCAGGTCGGCTCGGAGCGCCGCGCCGTGCACGCCCGGGTCGCCGAGGGCGAGGAGCGGGAGCGGCTCTGGGTCGAGGTCGTGGACCTCTACGGGGGCTATCGGGACTACCAGGAGCGCACCGAAAGGCAGATCCCGCTCGTCGTGCTCGAGCCTCGCGGCGGAAGCCGCTGATCTCGGGCCAAGCGGTACCGACACCAAATCCCGTGAACACGGTTCGTTTACATCTCTATATCCAAATGCAGTTGCTGCTTGATAGAAAGGCTTCCCGCGGGACGATTGATTGCGTCGGCTGACCGGGCGTCATTGGATGGCGAAATCGACCACACACCAGGCGAAGGTGACCAAGAGCACTGGTCGCGGCGGACAGCGACCGGCCGATGTCTTCGTCATCTTCGGCATCACCGGCGATCTCGCCGAGGTGATGACGTTTCATTCCCTCTACCGGCTGGAGGCCCGCGGGCTGCTGGATTGCCCGATCGTCGGCGTCGCCTTCGACGACTGGTCGGACGACGACCTTCGCGAGCACTGCCACGGCGCGATTACGACCTGCTCCGGGGAGAAGCCCGACCCGAAGGTCTTCAACCGCCTGGCGAAGCGGTTCTCCTACATACAGGGCGACTTCTCCGATGACGCCACCTACGAGCGGGTAGGGCAGGCGATCAAAGGCGCCAAGACACCCGTCTTCTATCTGGAGATCCCGCCGTCCCTGTTCGGGATGACGATCGGCGGGCTCTCCAAGGCGGGGCTGACGGAGAACGCGAGGGTGGTGGTCGAGAAGCCGTTCGGCCACGACCTCCAGTCGGCCCGAGATCTCGCTGCTGAGATCCACCGGTACATCCGGGAGGACCAGCTCTACCGGATCGACCACTTCCTCGGCCTGATGGGGCTGGCGGAGATCCTCTTCCTCCGCTTCGCCAACGCGATCTTCGAGCCCGTCTGGAACCGCAACAGCATCGACTGCGTGCAGATCACGATGGCCGAGGACTTCGGCGTCTCGGATCGCGGCAGCTTCTACGACCCGGTCGGCGCCGTCCGGGACGTCGTGGTCAACCACCTGATGCAGATCGTGGCGGCCTGCGCGATGGAGCAGCCCGCCGGCCGGGACGAACGATCGCTGAAGGACGCCATGTTCGCGGTCTTCTCGGCGATGCCGCAGGCCGACCCGGCGCAGTACGTGCGCGGGCAGTACGAGGGCTACCGGAAGATCAAGGGGGTGGCCAAGGGCTCGAGCACCGAGACATTCGCGGCGATGCGCCTCGAGATCGACAACTGGCGCTGGAGTGGCGTCCCCTTCTTCATCCGCACCGGGAAGCTCATGCCGGTCACCCAATGGGAGCTGCGGCTTGTCTTCAAGGAACCGCCGCGCCTCGGGTACGGGACGAGGGACAGGCAGCGGCCGCCGTCGGACGAGCTGGTGGTGAGGCTCCACCCGACAACGGGCATCCGGCTGTTGGTCGACGCCCAGCGCAGTGACTCCGCCGATCCCGAGCAGATCAACCTCGACATGGAGTTCGCGGAGCAGGGCGGAGAGGGGCCGACGCCCTACGAGGTGCTTTTGCATGCCGCGATGCTGGGCGACAGCACCCGCTTCACCCGCCAGGACAACATCGAGGAGACGTGGCGGATCTGCGGGCCGCTGATCCAGAAGCCGCCCAGGATCCAGCCGTACAAGCCAGGCTCATGGGGACCGAAGGGCGCCGACCGGCTGGTCAAGGACTTCGGCGGGTGGCGCGACCCCTGGACCGGATCGTGACTCCAGCGAAGGAGGAGAAGATGCCCCAGAGCGCGGCAATGCCGTCGCCGTTCCCGCCGATCGCGGACTACGCCTTCCTCTCCAACTGCCATACCGGCGCCCTGGTGGCGCCCGACGGTGCGATCGACTGGCTCTGCGTGCCGAGGTTCGACGTACCGAGCATCTTCGGAACGCTCCTTGATCGCGAGGCCGGTTCGTTCCGCTTCGCTCCCTTCGGGATCAACGTCCCGAGCGCCCGGATCTACGAGCCGGGAACGAACATCCTCAACACCACCTGGCACACGCCCGACCGGCTGGGCCTTCGTCCGGGACGCGCTGACCATCGGGCCGACCCTGCACAAGGACGAGATCACCCCGCATACGCGGGCCCCCGCCGACGAGGACGCCCATCACCTCCTGGTTCGGACCGTGCTCTGCATGGAGGGCTCGGTCGACATGGAGCTGCTCTGCGAGCCGGACTTCGACTACGGGCGGGTTTTGGGGGAGTGGTCGCTGCTCGGAGCTCACACCGCCGATGCGAGCGGGGAGGGGCCGACGGTGAGGCTGCGCAGCAGCATGCCGCTTGGGGCGGAGGGTGGAGTGGCGCAGGGCCGGCACACGCTGCATAAAGGCGAGCAGGCCTTCTGCTCACTCTCCTGGGCCGAGGAACTGGCCTCGCCGGAGGACGTGGACGAGGCCAATGCGCGGATCAGCGAGACGGCCGATTACTGGCGCACCTGGGTCTCCAAGGCCCGGATGCCCGACCACCGCTTTCGAGAAGCGATCCAGCGCTCGGCCCTGACGATCAAGGGGCTCACCTATATGCCCACCGGGGCAACGGTGGCGGCCCTGACGACCTCATTGCCGGAGACGCCGGGCGGGGAGCGCAACTGGGACTACCGGTTCACCTGGATCAGGGACTCGACCTTCACGCTCCAGGCGCTCCACTACCTCAACCTGGACTGGGAGGCCAACGAGTTCATCGCCTTCGTGGGCGACCTCGAGCCGGACGAGGACGGCGCTCTGCAGATCATGTACGGGATCGACGGACGCCGCGACCTGACCGAGTCGACGAGGGATGACTTGTCCGGCTATGCGGGGGCGTCGCCGGTGCGGGTGGGCAACGGCGCCTTCGACCAGCGCCAGAACGACGTGTTCGGCGCGGCGCTCGACTCGATCCTGCTGCACAGCCGCCGCAGCCAGCGGCTGCCCCGCGGGCTCTGGCCGGTGGTGGAGGCCCAGGCCGAGTGCGCGACGAAGGTCTGGAAGCAGCCCGACCAGGGAATCTGGGAGGCGCGCGGCAAGCCGCAGCACTACGTCTCCTCGAAGCTCATGTGCTGGGTAGCGATGGACCGCGCTTCGTCGCTCGCGGAGCTCCGCGGGAACTCCGACCTGCAGGCCGAATGGGGCGCCACGGCCGAGGAGATCCGCAAGGACATCCTCAAGAACGGCGTCCGCGACGGCGTCCTCCGCCAGCACTACGACACCGACGCACTCGACGCCTCGACTCTGCTGGCAGCTCTCTTCGGCTTCCTGCCGGGAGACGACGAGGTGCTGCGCAAGAGCGTGCTGGCGATCGCCGACGACCTCACCGAGGACGGGTTCGTGCTGCGCTACGTCACGGGTGAGACTGACGACGGCCTTTCCGGCAAGGAGGGCAGCTTCCTGATCTGCTCGTTCTGGCTGGTCTCGGGGCTGGCCGGCATCGGAGAAGAGCAGCGCGCCCGCGACCTGATGGACCGGCTCCTCAGCATCTCCTCCCCGCTCGGCCTCTACGCCGAGGAGTTCGACACCAGCACCGGCCGACACCTGGGGAACTTCCCGCAGGCCTTCTCCCACCTCGCCCTGATCCAGGCAGCGTCGCGGATCATCCTCACCGAGCGCCTCAAGGAGGTCGGCGTCAACGTATGAGCGACTACGACGTCATCGTGATCGGCAGCGGCGCCGGGGGCGGGACGCTGGTGCACCGCCTCGCCCCGTCAGGAAAGAACGTTCTGTTGCTGGAGCGCGGCGACTTCTTGACACGAGAGCCACAGAACTGGCTCTCCCAGGACGTCTTCGTCGACGGCCGCTACCAGTCCGAGGACACCTGGTACGACGACAAGGACGAGCCCTTCCCGCCGCAGGTCCACTACTTCGTCGGGGGGGCGACCAAGCTTTACGGCGCCGCGCTCTACCGCCTCCGTGCCGAGGACTTCGGCGAGATCCAGCACCACGACGGCATCTCTCCCGCATGGCCGATCTCCTACGAGGAGATGGAGCCGCACTACATGCAGGCCGAGCAGCTCTACCAGGTCCACGGTGCCCGAGGGGAGGACCCGACCGAGCCGCCGGCAAGCGGCGAGTATCCCTTCCCCGCGGTCAGCCACGAGCCGCGAATCCAGCAGCTTGCCGACGACCTCGCCGCAGCCGGCCACCAGCCGTTCCACGCGCCGTGCGGCGTGATGCTCAACGAGTCGAACATGCCCTACAGCGCCTGCGTGCGATGCCAGGACTGCGACGGCTTCCCCTGCCTGGTGCACGCCAAGTCGGACGCAGAGGTGATCTCGGTGCGACCCGCCCTGGAGCACGACAACGTCACCCTTCTGACTGGAGCGCAGGCCGTGAAGCTCAACACCGACGCCGGTGGCAAGGCGGTCACCGAGGTCGTCGTCGAGCGCGGCGGGGAAACCGAGACCTACACCGCGGACATCGTCGTCGTTTCCTGCGGCGCGGCCAATTCGGCCAGGCTGCTGCTCGCCTCGGCCACCGACAAGCACCCCAATGGCCTCGCCAACGGCTCCGACCAGGTGGGCCGCAACTACATGTTCCACAACAGCCAGGCGGTGCTGGCCCTCTCGAAGGAGCCCAACCCGACCATCTTCCAGAAGACGCTCGGGCTCAACGACTACTACTTCGCGGGCGACGAGTTCGACTACCCGCTGGGGAACATCCAGATGGTGGGCAAGTCGCAGGCGCCGATGTTCCATGGGGAGAAGCCAGGGGAGACCAAGTTTGCGCCCGACTGGACGCTCGAGAACGTCGCCTCACATGCGGTGGATTTCTGGCTCTCGACCGAGGATCTGCCCAAGGCGGAGAACCGGGTCACCCTGGGTCCTGACGGTCATGTGAAGCTGAGCTACACCTACTCGAACAACGAGCCCAAGAAGCAGCTGCTGGGAAAGCTCGAGTCGATGCTCGGCGACATCGGCATGCATCCCCACCACCTGCTCCCACACCACGCCTACCTGAAGAACGAGATCCCGGTGGCCGGGGTCGCCCATCAGACGGGGACCTGCCGGTTCGGCGCCGACCCCGCCGACTCTGTGCTCGACACGAACTGCAAGGCGCACGAGCTCGACAACGTCTACGTGGTGGACACGAGCTTCTTCCCGAGCATCGGCGCAGTCAACCCGGCGCTGACGGCGATGGCGAATGCGATCCGGGTGGGCGACCACCTGCTCGAGCGCCTGGGCGCGTAGGCCGGACGCTCGCGACGGGCACGCGGTGAACTCCGACCCCCATCGAGTCGTGATCGTGGGGGGAGGTTTCGGCGGCCTGTTCGCTGCGCGCAATGTGAGCCGGGCGCCGGTCCAGGTCACCCTCGTGGACCGCGTCAACCACCACCTCTTCCAGCCGCTGCTCTATCAGGTGGCGACCGGGGTCCTCTCCGAGGGCGAGATCGCTCCACCGCTGCGCGGGGTGCTTCACCGCCACCGGAACATCAAGGTCGAGCTCGCCGAGGTCAGCGCGTTCGACCTGGAGGGGCGGGCCGTGACCGCAATGCGCGGCGACGGGGTCTCCTTCGAGCTTCCCTACGACAGCCTGATCGTGGCGGCGGGTGCGGGTCAGTCCTTCTTCGGCCACGACGAGTTCTCCCGCTGGGTGGCCGGAATGAAGACGATCAACGACGCGCTCGAGCTGAGGGGAAGGATCCTCGGGGCCTTCGAGATGGCCGAGCTCGAGCGCGACCCGGAGAAGCGGAGGGGGTGGCTCACCTTCGTCGTCGTCGGGGGCGGTCCGACCGGGGTCGAGATCGCCGGGCAGATCGCCGAGCTGTCAAGGCGCGTGCTCAAGGACGACTTCCGGGAGATCGACTCCAGCACGGCCCGGGTCCTGCTCTTCGACGGAGGCAAGGAGGTGCTGGCGGGGTTCGGGGAGCACCTCTCCTCGAAGGGAGCACAGGGCCTGGAGCATCTGGGTGTCGAGATCCACACGGAGAGCATCGTCACCAAAATTGATCGCACCGGGGTCGTCGTGAAGGCGGGCGGGGCCGAGCGGCGCATCGAGGCGGGAACGAAGGTGTGGGCGGCAGGCGTCCAGGCATCCCCGCTCGCTCGGATGCTCGCGGAAGGCTCCGGCGCGGAATGCGATCGCGCCGGTCGAATCAAGGTCCTGCCCGACTGCACCATCCCCGGTCATCCCGAGGTGTTCGCGATCGGCGACATGATGGCCATGGCCGACCTGCCCGGGGTCGCGGAGGTGGCGATGCAGCAGGGCATCCATGCCTCCAGCACGATCAAGCGCCGGCTCGGCGGAAAGGAGGCGAAGCCCTTCCGCTACCGGGACCTCGGCAGCATGGCCACGATCTCCCGCTTCCGGGCGGTCGTCAGCTTCAAGGGGATCCGCCTCTCGGGGTTCCTGGGATGGCTGGTCTGGCTCTTCGTCCACATCACCTTCCTCACGGGCTTCAAGAACCGTCTCTCGACCATCCCGAGATGGGCGGTCACCTTCATCGGCAACAGCCGTCCCCAGCGGACGATCACCATGCAGCAGATCATCGCGCGCGTCGCCATCGAGGAAGCCGGGGGCCGCCCATTCCTCCTGTCGCTGACCTCGGACGACGAGCCCAAGACCCCGGAGGACAAGGCGCCCAAGTGATCGGCTCACGTCGATGTGGACGGCTTTGATGCGCTGACCCTCTCGTCGGAGGACGGCGAGATCGAGGCCGCCTTCGTCCCCGAGGCGGGCATGGTCGGTTGCTCCTTGCGCCACCGCGGGGAGGAACTGCTGGGCCAGAGGGGCGGGCTTGCCCGCTACGTGGCCGAGCGCTCGACCATGGGGATTCCCCTGCTTCATCCCTGGGCGAACCGAGTAGCCAGCCGGCGGTTCTCGGTCGCAGGGCGCGAGATCGACCTCTGGGCACACCCAGGGAGGTACACCCTCGGTCCCAAGGGCCTGCCGATCCACGGCCTGCTCGCCGCCGCCGGCGGCTGGGCGGTCGAGGAGCATCGGGAGACGGCGGACGGACCGCGCCTCGCCGCCGTCTTCGACTTCGCAGCTCACGAGGACCTGATCACGCTGTTCCCGTTTCCCCACCAGGTGCGAATCGAGGCGCGCATCTCGGACTCGACGCTGTCCATCGCGACATCGGTCCGCGCCACCGGCGACGCCCCCGTGCCGATCTCCTTCGGCTACCACCCGTACTTTCGCCTTCCCGGCGTTGAGCGGAGCGCCTGGAGGGTCGAGATACCGGTGAGCGAGCGGGTGGTGCTCGACTCCGAGCAGCTCCCGACGGGTGAGAAGGTGCCGGCGGATGTGCCCGCCGGGCCGCTGGGGCCCAGGACCTTCGACGACGAGTTCGTTGCCCCGTCCGAGCCGTTCGCCCTCGAGGGAGGCGGGCGGCGCATCGAAGTCTCCTTCGACCATGGCTATCCCTACTCGCAGGTCTACGCCCCTGATGACGACGACGTGATCGCCTTCGAGCCGATGACCGCACCGACCAACGCGTTGGTCAGCGGGCAGGACCTGAAGCTGCTCGAGCCCGACGAGAGCTATGAAGCCTCGTTCTCGATCGGGGTGTCGAGCTGATGGCCGAGCGCCAACCGACGGAGATGTCGGCTGCGGAGTTCCGTGAGCTCTTCGAGCGGGTCTCGAACTGGGGACGGTGGGGGGCCGACGACGAGCGGGGGGCACTCAACCTCCTCACCCCGGATCGAGTCGCCGCGGCCGCGCACCTGGTGCGGAGTGGGAAGACCGTCACGATCAGCCGCACGCTCAACACCGAGCCGGAACCGGACAACCCATTCCCAGCGGATCATCACATGACGATGCTCACGGACGAGGACATCGGGTCGGGAACGCTCCGCTTCGCCAAGGACTACGTCGGGATCGACTACCACAACGATTCGCATACCCACATCGATGCGCTCTGCCATGTCGCCTTCGATGGGGCCCTTTACAACGGCAGGGAGAGCGAGTCCGTCAGGGCCGAGGGCGCCGGGGCCGAGACAATCGAGGTCCTCAAGGATGGACTCGTGGGGAAGGCTGTCCTGCTCGACATCCCTCGGATCCGCGGCGTGGAGTGGCTCGAGCCGGGCGAGCACATCTTTCCGGACGATCTGGCCGAAGCGGAGCGAGCCCAGGGAGTCTCGGTGGGTGAGGGAGACATCCTCCTGGTGAGGACCGGCCACTCCGATCGTCTCGCCGAGCTCGGTCCCTGGGACACGGCGAGCGCGAAGGCCGGCCTCCACCCGAGCTGTGCCCTTTTCGTCGCCGAGCGCGGCGTGTCGGTGCTCGGATCGGACGGCAACAGCGACACCGCCCCGAGCACGACGGAGGGGGTCGACTTCCCGATCCACGCGCTCGCCCTGAACGCGATGGGGGTTCATCTCCTGGACTACCTGGACCTCGGTGACCTGTTGCCGGCCTGTGAGCGCTACGGCCGCTGGGAGTTCCTCTTCGTCGGCGCCCCCCTCCGCATTGCGGGCGGCACTGGATCGCCGCTCAACCCGATCGCAATCCTCTGATGACACGTCGCGGCAATAGGCTCGCGGTGATCTGATGCCCAGCCTGATGCCTCTGCTCGCGGACGCCTCATCCAACCTGCTGGCGGCGCGCAGCCAGATGGGCTTCACGCTGGGCTTCCACATCGTGCTCGCCTGCTTCGGCGTCGCTTTCCCGGCGATGATGCTGATCGCCGAGTGGCGGGGGCGAAAGCGCAACGACGAGGCCGCGCTGCGCCTCGCCCGCAACTGGTCGAAGGCGGTCGCGGTGTTGATCGCCGTCGGCGCCGTCAGCGGCACCGTCCTCTCCTTCGAGTTCGGGCTGCTGTGGCCGAGGTTCACTGGCCGCTTCGGCGACGCCTTCGGGGTGGGCTTCGCGATCGAGGGGATCTTCTTCTTCCTGGAGGCGATCTTCATCGCCATCTACATCTACGGCTGGGACCGGCTCTCGCCCCGCGCGCACATGTGGCAGCCGTGCCGATCGTGATCCTTGACACGAGAGCCACAGAACTGGCTCTCCCAGGACGTCTTCGTTGACGGCCGCTACCAGTCCGAGGACACCTGGTACGACGACAAGGACGAGCCCTTCCCGCCGCAGGTCCACTACTTCGTCGGGGGGGCGACCAAGCTCTACGGCGCCGCGCTCTACCGTCTCCGTGCCGAGGACTTCGGCGAGATCCATCACCACGACGGCATCTCTCCCGCTTGGCCGATCTCCTACGAGGAGATGGAGCCGCACTACATGGAGGCCGAGCAGCTCTACCAGGTCCACGGTGCACGAGGAGAGGACCCGACCGAGCCACCGGCAAGCGGCCAGTATCCCTTCCCCGCGGTCAGCCACGAGCCGCGAATCCAGCAGCTTGCCGACGACCTCGCCGCAGCCGGCCACCATCCGTTCCACGCGCCGTGTGGCGTGATGCTCAACGAGTCGAACATGCCCTACAGCGCCTGCGTGCGATGCCAGGACTGCGACGGCTTCCCCTGCCTGGTGCACGCCAAGTCGGACGCGGAGGTGATCTCGGTGCGACCCGCCCTGGAGCACGACAACGTCACCCTTCTGACTGGAGCGCAGGCCGTGAAGCTCAACACCGACGCCGGTGGCAAGGCGGTCACCGAGGTCGTCGTCGAGCGCGGCGGGGAAACCGAGACCTACACCGCGGACATCGTCGTCGTTTCCTGCGGCGCGGCCAATTCGGCCAGGCTGCTGCTCGGCTCGGCCACCGACAAGCACCCCAATGGCCTCGCCAACGGTTCCGACCAGGTGGGCCGCAACTACATGTTCCACAACAGCCAGGCGGTGCTGGCCCTCTCGAAGGAGCCCAACCCGACCATCTTCCAGAAGACGCTCGGGCTCAACGACTACTACTTCGCGGGCGACGAGTTCGACTACCCGCTGGGGAACATCCAGATGGTGGGCAAGTCGCAGGCGCCGATGTTCCATGGGGAGAAGCCAGGGGAGACCAAGTTTGCGCCCGACTGGACGCTCGAGAACGTCGCCTCACATGCGGTGGATTTCTGGCTCTCGACCGAGGATCTGCCCAAGGCGGAGAACCGGGTCACTCTGGGTCCTGACGGTCATGTGAAGCTGACCTACACCTACTCGAACAACGAGCCCAAGAAGCAGCTGCTGGGAAAGCTCGAGTCGATGCTCGGCGACATCGGCATGCATCCCCACCACCTGCTCCCACACCACGCCTACCTGAAGAACGAAATCCCCGTGGCCGGGGTCGCCCATCAGACGGGGACCTGCCGGTTCGGCGCCGACCCCGCCGACTCTGTGCTCGACACGAACTGCAAGGCGCACGAGCTCGACAACGTCTACGTGGTGGACACGAGCTTCTTCCCGAGCATCGGCGCAGTCAACCCGGCGCTGACGGCGATGGCGAACGCGATCCGGGTGGGCGACCACCTGCTCGCGCGCCTGGGCGCGTAGGCCGGACGCTCGCAACGGGCACGCGGTGAACTCCGACCCCCATCGAGTCGTGGTCGTGGGGGGAGGTTTCGGCGGCCTTTTCGCTTCGCGCAATGTGAGCCGGGCGCCGGTCCAGGTCACCCTCGTGGACCGCGTCAACCACCACCTCTTCCAGCCGCTGCTCTATCAGGTGGCGACCGGAGTCCTCTCCGAGGGCGAGATCGCTCCACCGCTGCGCGGGGTGCTTCACCGCCACCGGAACATCAAGGTCGAGCTCGCTGACGTCACCGCGTTCGACCTGGAGGGGCGGTCCGTGACCGCAATGCGCGGCGACGGGGTCTTCTTCGAGCTTCCCTATGACAGCCTGATCGTCGCAGCGGGTGCGGGTCAGTCCTTCTTCGGCCACGACGAGTTCTCCCGCTGGGTGGCCGGAATGAAGACGATCAACGACGCGCTGGAGCTGAGGGGAAGGATCCTCGGGGCCTTCGAGATGGCCGAGCTCGAGCGCGACCCCGACAAGCGGAGGGGGTGGCTCACCTTCGTCGTCGTCGGGGGCGGCCCGACCGGGGTCGAGATCGCCGGGCAGATCGCCGAGCTGTCAAGACGAGTGCTCAAGGACGACTTCCGGGAGATCGACTCCAGCACGGCCCGGGTCCTGCTCTTCGACGGAGGCAAGGAGGTGCTGGCGGGGTTCGGGGAGCACCTCTCCTCGAAGGGTGCACAGGGCCTGCAGGATCTGGGTGTCGAGATTCACACGGATAGCATCGTCACCGACATCGATCGCACCGGGGTCGTCGTGAAAGCGGGCGGGGACGAGCGGCGCATCGAGGCGGGAACGAAGGTGTGGGCGGCAGGCGTCCAGGCATCCCCGCTCGCTCGGATGCTCGCGGAAGGCTCCGGTGCGGAATGCGATCGCGCCGGGCGAATCAACGTCCTGCCCGACTGCACCATCCCCGGTCATCCCGAGGTGTTCGCGATCGGCGACATGATGGCCATGGCCGACCTGCCCGGGGTCGCGGAGGTGGCGATGCAGCAGGGCATCCATGCGTCCAGCACCATCAAGCGCCGGCTCCGCGGAAAGGAGGCAAAGCCCTTCCGCTACCGGGACCTCGGCAGCATGGCGACGATCTCCCGCTTCCGGGCGGTCGTCAGCTTCAAGGGGATCCGCCTCTCGGGGTTCCTGGGATGGCTGGTCTGGCTCTTCGTCCACATCACCTTCCTCACGGGCTTCAAGAACCGTCTCTCGACCATCCCGAGATGGGCGGTCACCTTCATCGGCAACAGCCGTCCCCAGCGGACGATCACCATGCAGCAGGTCATCGCGCGCGTCGCCATCGAGGAAGCCGGGGGCCGCCCATTCCTCCTTTCGCTGGCCTCGGACGACGAGCCCAAGACCCCGGAGGACAAGGCGCCCGAGTGATCGGCTCACGTGATGTGGACGGTTTTGAGGCGCTGACCCTCTCGTCGGAGGACGGCGAGCTCGAGGCCGCCTTCGTCCCCGAGGCGGGCATGGTCGGTTGCTCCCTGCGCCACCGCGGGGAGGAGCTGCTGGGCCAGAGGGGCGGGCTTGCCCGCTACGTGGCCGAGCGTTCGACCATGGGGATTCCCCTTCTTCATCCCTGGGCGAACCGAGTAGCCAGCCGGCGGTTCTCGGTTGCAGGGCGCGAGATCGACCTCTGGGCACACCCAGGGAGGTACACCCTCGGCCCCAAGGGCCTGCCGATCCACGGCCTGCTCGCCGCCGCTGGCGGCTGGGCGGTCGAGGAGCATCGGGAGACGGCGGACGGACCGCGCCTCGCCGCCGTCTTCGACTTCGCAGCTCACGAGGACCTGGCCACGCTGTTCCCGTTTCCCCACCAGGTGCGAATCGAGACGCGGATCTCGGACGCGACGCTGTCCATCGCGACATCGGTCCGCGCCACCGGCGACGCCCGCGTGCCGATCTCCTTCGGCTACCACCCGTACTTTCGCCTTCCCGGGGTTGAGCGGAGCGCCTGGATGGTCGAGATACCGGTGAGCGAGCGGGTGGTGCTCGACTCCGAGCAGCTCCCGACGGGTGAGAAGGCGCCGACGGATGTGCCCGCCGGGCCGCTGGGGACCAGGACCTTCGACGACGAGTTCGTTGCCCCGTCCGAGCCCTTCGCCCTCGAGGGAGCCGGGCGGCGGATCGAGGTCTCCTTCGACCATGGCTATCCCTACTCGCAGGTCTACGCCCCTGATGACGACGACGTGATCGCCTTCGAGCCGATGACCGCACCCACCAACGCGTTGGTCAGCGGGCAGGACCTGAAGCTGCTCGAGCCCGACGAGAGCTATGAAGCCTCGTTCTCGATCGGGGTGTCCGGCTGATGGCCGAGCGCCAACCGACGGAGATGTCGGCTGCGGAGTTCCGTGAGCTCTTCGAGCGGGTCTCGAACTGGGGACGGTGGGGGGCCGACGACGAGCGGGGGGCACTCAACCTCCTCACCCCGGATCGAGTCGCTGCGGCCGCGCACCTGGTGCGGAGTGGGGAGACCGTGAGCATCAGCCGCACCCTCAACACCGAGCCGGAACCGGACAACCCATTCCCGGCGGATCATCACATGACCATGCTCACGGACGAGGACATCGGGTCGGGAACGCTCCGCTTCGCCAAGGACTACGTCGGGATCGACTACCACAACGATTCGCATACCCACATCGATGCGCTCTGCCATGTCGCCTTCGATGGGGCCCTTTACAACGGCAGGGGGAGCGAGTCCGTCAGGGCCGAGGGCGCCGGGGCCGAGACAATCGAGGTCCTCAAGGATGGACTCGTGGGGAAGGCTGTCCTGCTCGACATCCCTCGGATCCGCGGCGTGGAGTGGCTCGAGCCGGGCGAGCACATCTTTCCGGACGATCTGGCCGAAGCGGAGCGAGCCCAGGGAGTCTCGGTGGCTGAGGGAGACATCCTCCTGGTGAGGACCGGCCACTCCGATCGTCTCGCCGCGCTCGGTCCCTGGGACACCGCGAGCGCGAAGGCCGGCCTCCACCCGAGCTGTGCCCTTTTCGTCGCCGAGCGCGGCGTGGCGGTGCTCGCATCGGACGGCAACAGCGACACCGCCCCGAGCACGACGGAAGGGGTCGACTTCCCCATCCACGCTCTCGCCCTGAATGCGATGGGGGTTCATCTCCTGGACTACCTGGACCTCAGTGACCTGTTGCCGGCCTGTGAGCGCTACGGACGCTGGGAGTTCCTCTTCGTCGGTGCCCCCCTTCGCATTGCCGGCGGCACTGGATCGCCGCTCAACCCGATCGCAATCCTCTGATGACACGTCGCCGCAATAGGCTCTCGGTGATCTGATGCCCAGCCTGGTGCCTCTGCTCGCGGATTCCTCATCCAACCTGCTGGCGGCTCGCAGCCAGATGGGCTTCACCCTCGGGTTCCACATCGTGCTCGCCTGCTTCGGCGTCGCCTTCCCCGCGATGATGCTGATCGCCGAGTGGCGGGGGCGAAAGCGCAACGATGAGGCGGCGCTTCGGCTGGCGCGCAACTGGTCGAAGGCGGTGGCTGTGATGTTCGCGGTCGGCGCGGTCAGCGGCACCGTCCTCACATTCGAGTTCGGCCTGCTCTGGCCGCGCTTTATGGACCGGTTCGGGGACGCGTTCGGGGTCGCATTCGCGATCGAGGGCATCTTCTTCTTCCTGGAGGCGATCTTCATCGCCATCTACATCTACGGCTGGGACCGCCTCTCGCCACGGGCCCACATGTGGGCCGCCGTGCCGATCGTGATCTCGGGCGTCGGCGGCGCCTTCTCGGTGATCGCGGCCAACTCCTGGATGAACCAGCCACAGGGCTTCACCCTCGACAGCGCCGGGAAGGTCACGGACGTCCAGCCGTTGGAGGTTCTGACCAACTCGGCAGCCGGCTACGAGTTCGCGCACATGCTGCTGGCGGCCTACATGGTCACCGGCTTCCTGCTCGCCTCCGTCTACGCGGTGGGCATGCTGCGAGGCAAGCGGGACCGCTACCACCGGCTGGGCTTGATCATTCCCCTTCACGGTCGCCGCGATCGCGACGCCGATTCCAGTTCCTGGTCGGCGACACCGCTGCCCGCGCCATCGCCCACGACCAGCCCGCCAAGTTCGCGGGGATGGAGTGCATCTACAAGGGCGGCCCGGACCAGACCGAGTACCTCGGCGGCCGCTGCGTCAACGGCGAGGTGAAGGGCGGGATCGGAATTCCTGGGCTCGACTCGTTCCTGGTGGGCTTCAGCAAGAACACCGACGTCACCGGCCTCAACCAGATTCCAAAGAACGAGCAGCCCCCCGCGCAAGACGATGCTGCACCTGGCGCTTCGACACCATGGTGGGCGTCGCGAGCCTGCTGATCCTGCTCGGCGCTCTGGTTCGCGATCGCCTGGTTCCGCAAGAAGGATCTGCCGAAAACGAAGTGGTTCCTGCGCGCGGTCGCGATCGCGGGCGTCGCCACGGTGGTGGCGCTGGAGTGCGGCTGGATCGTTACGGAGGTGGGACGCCAGCCTTGGATCGTGAACGGCTACATGCGCACTTCGCAGGCGGTGACCCCGGCGCAGGGGATCTGGTGGGTTTTCGGCATCGACGCTGGCGATTTACGCCGCGCTCGGGGTGATCGCGGTTGTCGTGCCTTCGCGCGCCTCTCGCGGCGCTGGCAAGCGGGCCAGTCGAGGAGGGCGAGCTTCCCGTACAGCCCGCCGCCCGAGATTCCGCCGACCGGAGGCTTCGGCATGAGCACCGCCGACGTCTGCGCGGTGATCCTCTGGGTCGGAGTGACGCTCTACGCGATCTTCGGGGGCGCGGACTTCGGGGCCGGCGTCTGGGACCTGCTGGCTGGCAGCGGGGAGAGCGCGCGAGCGCGTCCGCGGGCAGATCGATCGCTCGATCGGACCGGTATGGGAGGCCAACCATGTCTGGCTGATCTTCGTCCTCGTCGTCCTCTGGACTGCGTTCTCCACCGCCTTCTCGGCGATCTTCTCAACGCTCTACATCCCGCTCGCGCTCGCCGCGCTCGGGATCGTGCTGCGCGGGTCCGGCTTCGCGTTCCGCCACGCCCTGCCGGGTCCCGTTCAGCGACCTGCCACCCGGATCTTCGGGTTGGCGTCGGTCATCACCCCGTTCTTCATGGGGACGGTCGTCGGCGCGATCGCCGCCGGCGAGGTGCCCGCCCAGGGAGACGGCGATCCGACGGCCAGCTGGACCGGCTTCCTGCCGCTGTCCATGGGCGTCCTCTTCGTGCTGCTCACCGCGTACACCGCTGCGGTCTTCCTGGTGCACGACTCGGGCACGGCCGGCGACCGCGACCTCCGCCACTACTTCGAGCGTCGCGCTCTGGCCGCGGCGGTGATCGCCGGTGCCGCCGCGGTCGTCGGAGTGATCGCGCTCCACGCCGACGGCGCGCTACGTCTACGACGGGCTCACCTCGTGGCCCGGCATCGCCCTGGTCATCCTGTCCGGGATCTGTGGGCTTGTCGCCCTGGGCCTCCTGATCAGTGGGCGGAACTACGGCCTGCGGGCGGCGGCGGTGGGGGCCGGAGCGGCCGTCATCTGGGGCTACTTCGCGGCCGCGTTTCCCTACATCCTGCCGACCTCGCTGACCATCTCGGGCGCGGCGGGTGCCTCGACGACACTGGCGTGGGTGATCGGGACCTTTGCGGTGGCCGCGGTCACCGTCGTCCCGGCTCTGATCCTGCTCTACACGCTCTCCCAGCGCAGCGCGCTGGAATAGCCTCCGCCCATGAAGTGGAGGCCGGGTGGCCGCAGCGCCGACGTCGAGGACCGGCGCGCCTCGGGTGGCGGTTTCGGCGGCGGAGGCATGCCGATCCCGATCGGCCGGATGGGGGGCGGGGGCATCGGCACGATCGTCGTCCTGGTCATCGTCTACCTCCTCTTCATCAAGGGCGGGGGAGGTGGCGGCGGGTTCGACGTGCCGGCACCCGGCAGCGCCTTCCCGCAGGTACCGCAGAGCGGGGACGGGACCGCCTCGGTCCCGGGCAGCCCGAACGAGGAGAAGGAGAAGCAGTTCGCCACGTTCGTGCTCGACGATGCGCAGGGCTTCTGGCGCCAGCAGTTCCAGGCGGCCGGCAAGCCGTATCAGCGCGCCAAGCTGGTCCTCTTCCGGAACCAGGTGCAATCAGGGTGCGGGCTCGCCAGCTCGGCGACCGGCCCCTTCTACTGCCCGCTCGACCAGAAGGTCTACATCGACCTCGGCTTCTTCCAGGAGCTCAACCGGCGCTTCAACGCTCCTGGAGACTTCGCCCAGGCCTACGTCCTCGCCCACGAGATCGGACACCACGTCCAGCAGGAGCTGGGGATCGAGCAGCAGGTTCGGCAGCAGAGCCAGCAGAACCCCGGCGACGCCAACGCGCTCTCGGTGCGGCTGGAGCTGCAGGCCGACTGCCTTGCCGGCGTCTGGGCGCGCTCGACCTACGACCGGGGGATCCTGGAGAGCGGCGACCTGCAGGAGGGCCTGACCGCCGCCGCCGCGGTGGGCGACGACCGGATCCAGCAGCAGGCCCAGGGCCGGATCAATCCCGAAACCTTCACCCACGGCACCTCGGAGCAGCGGGAGCACTGGCTGCAGACGGGCTTCGACTCCGGGAAGCTCGAAGCCTGCGACACCTTCTCCGGGGACATCTAACGACTGGAGGCGGCGGCCTCCCATTCGCGCCGTTTCTCCGCATACTCCGCCGGCAGCGCGATATTGAGCTCCTGTGCGACTTCCAGCCAGCGAAGGGCGGCCCGGTAGTCCCGCCAGCGGGCGTCCGCATCGGCGGCGGCCAGGGCCAGCTCGAGGGCCTCTCGCTGATCCTGTTCGGCCTCCTCCCGATCTTCGCCATGGAGGGGTTCGAGGTCATTCAGCGACACGGCCAGCCCGCGCTTGGCCAGATAGGGAGCCAGATGCCTCCCCGCAACCTTGGCGGGCGGCCACCAGAGCGGTGCCGTGCTCTCCGCGGAGCTTGTCCCGCGGCGGCCGATCGCCGCGCGCAGGTAGCGAGGGGCTCCCCCGGTGAAGAGGATCCCTCGCAGCATCGGCTGGAACGGTTCCGCCACCACCTCCTGGTCTACAAGGGAGGCGATCGATGAAGCGGCCGTGTCGGCCTGCTGAGCGGCCACGCCCCCCTGCTTGATCGGGAACCAGGTCGCGTCGCCGGCGGCATAAACGCGTGGCGTCCCCTCGACCCGCATTGCGGTGTCGGTGCCGACGAAGCCATCCGGCCCTTGGGGGATCCCCTCGATCGGCGCCACCGAGAGCCGCGGCGACGCGACCACGCGGTCGGCGGGAATGACCCTTCCGTCGTGGAGTGCGAGCCCACCGGCCTGAACGCCTGCCGCACGCGCGTTGGTGACCAGCTCCACACCTTCCTCGGCGAGGAGCTCACCGACCGCTTCGCTGGCGCGCCGGCCGAAGAGGGCCAATGGCGAGCTCTCGTGAGTGACCAGGGAAAGCCTGGTCTTCGTCCCCCTCCTCCGAAGGTCGTTGGCCGTGAGCAGCGCCAGCTCGTAGATCGGCAGCGACCATTGGATCGACGTGGGGATGGCGAACGCGATTCGTTCGACCTCACCCTCCTCGGCCTCGAGCAGCAGGTCGCGGATTGCGCCGTTGTCGCGCGGTCCCCTGTAGGTCAGTGCGCCGTTCAGCGCCGGCTCGGCGGACGCCCCGACCGCCAGCAGCAGCGCATCGAAGGGGACCTCCGCTCCCGCTCCCGTCGAGACCGATCGGGCGGCGGGATCGACTCCATCGACGGTGTCCCGCCGCTGCACGGCGCCCGAGTCGCGGCAGACGTCGGCGAGCGGCAGGGCGGGCGGCGGGTCCATCCCGAATGGCTCGGCGACGGCGAGCGCAGGCAGGACGAGCTGGTCGTTGGGGGCGATCAGCTCCAGATCTATTCGAGAGCGCGCGAGCTCATGGAGAGCCAGAGCCGCCTCCGCAGCCGCGACCCCGCCGCCGGCAATTACGACCTTGAAGTCAGCTTCACCCATCGCCTTACCTCACGAGCTTCGGGATCAGGGTGCTTTGAGGCTAGAGGGGCTGGCGCGCCCCACATCAGGGCTAAACACGTAGCTTTGGCGGCACCGCCCGACCGACGCAAGGAGCAGGAGCCCATGAGCGACCTCTTCGACTTCTATCCCTACGCCGAGCGCTACGGCGTCAATCGCGAGCTCCCGGACGGCAGCCGTTCCCGCGAGGAGATCCTCACGCGAACTGCGCGAGATGGCGACCGAGGAGGACGAGGTCTGGGAGGACGGCAAGTGCTCCGGGACGATGTACTGCGGCGACCGCGACCACTACGCCTTCCTGAAGGAGGCGTTCGGGCTGTTCGCGCACCAGAACGCCCTGCAGCGGGACATGTGCCCGAGCGCGACCCGCTTCGAGGGCGAGATCATCGCGATGGCGCTGGCGCTGATGCACGCCGATGCCGTCGCACGACGGCGAGCCCGCCGGCATGGTCGCCTCGGGTGGCAGCGGCAGCATCGCGCAGGCCGTGCTCGCCTACCGCGAGGAGGGGCGGGAGGGGCGCGGCATCGAGCGCCCGAACCTGGTCAAGCCGGAGACCGGCCATCCTGCCTTCGACAAGGCCTGCCATCATGTTCGGAGTGGAGATGCGCCGAGTGCCCGTCGACCCTGAGACCACGCTGGTCCGGCCGGAGGAGGCAGCGGAGCGGATCGACGAGCAGACCGATCGCGATCGTGGGCTCGGCCGGCAACTACGGCTACGGGACGATCGACCCGATCGCGGAGCTCGGAGCGCTCGCGCTCGAACGAGGCGTAGGCCTGCACGTCGACGGCTGTCTGGGGGGCTATCTGCTGCCCTTCGGCGAGGAGCTCGGCTACCCGATCCCCGCCTTCGACTTCCGGGTCCCCGGCGTGACCACGATCTCCGCCGACACCCACAAGTACGGCTACGGCCTGAAGGGCACCTCGACGCTGCTCTTCCGCGATCGACGAGCTTCGCAACCGCTGCTACTTCTTCATGCCGGACTGGAGCGGTGGCAAGTACTTCTCGCCCGGGATGGAGGGCTCGCGCTCCGACGGGCTGCTGGCCGCCACCTGGGCCTCGCTGGTCTCGATCGGCCGCGAGGGCTATCGCGAGTACGCGAAGCGGATCTTCGAGACCTCCGCTCGGATGCAGGAGGCGGTTCGCTCGCATGCCGAGCTGCAGGCTGCTGGGCGAGCCGACCTTCCTCTTCGCCTTCACCTCGGACGACTTCGACATCTACCACGTCAACGACGAGATGAAGCGGCGGGGCTGGCGCTTCAATGGACTCCAGTACCCGAACGCCCTGCACATGGCCGTCACCCGCCCCCAGACCCAGCCCGGCGTTGTGGAGGCCTTCGAGGAGGATCTCGACGCCGCGGTCGCCTACGCGCGCGAGCGTGGCGACGAGCCGGCCACCTCGAGCGCGGTCTACGGCGGTGTGCCCGGCGGCCACAACCTCGAGGCCGAGGAGCTGATCCGCGGCGTCATGACCCAGTTGATGGACTCGCAGCAGAGCATCCCGGCCGCGTGAACGACCGCGAGAGCCGTTCCGAGCGGTTCGCCCTCGCGATCGACCTGGGGAGCGGCGCGCTCAAGCTCGGCGCGGTCTCGCTGGACGGGGAGATCGCCGCGGTCGCCCAGCGCGACTACGAGACCGAGCGGCTCCCCGGTGGCGGGGCGATCCAGGACGCCTCGGCCTGGTGGGAGATGGTCCGCGAGCTGGCGTGGATCCGGCACTGAATGGGATCCCGGCCGAGCAGGTCGTGGCGGTCTCCTGCACCGGGCCAGTGGGCGAGCACCGTCCCGGTGGACGAGGCGGGGGAGCCGGTCGGGCCCTGCGTGATGTGGCTGGACACGCGAGGAGCGCGGTACTCACGCGACGTGATCGGCGGCCCGCTGATGGGCTATTCGCCGCAGCGCGCTGGCGACCTGGATTCGCCACACCGGCGGCGTGCCGTCACCGTTCGGCGGTGACCCGGTCAGCCACATGCTTCACCTGGAGCGTGACGAGCCCGACAGTCGCGGCGGCGGCGCGCTGGTACCTGGAGCCGGTCGACTACCTGAGCATGCGATTCACCGGCAGGGCGGCGGCCTCCCACGCCTCGATGAGCGCCGTCTGGCTCACCGACAACCGGCGCCTCGACCGGCTGGAATACGACCCGGCGCTCGTTCGCAGAACGGGCCTCGATGCGAGGAAGCTGCCGCCCTTGGTCGAGACGGGCTCGCTGATCGGCGCGGTTCGCCCCGAGGTCGCCGCCGATCTCGGCATCAGCCCGAGCGGCGCAGGTGGTCACCGGGACCCCGGACCTGCACTCGGCCGCGCTGGGTTGCGGCGCGATCGGCGAGGGCGAGCCACACATGACCATCAGCACCACCTCCTGGATCTCGCTGCCGTTCCCGCGCAAGAAGACCGATCCGATGCGCTCGATCGCGACCGTGCCGGGGCTGGATTCGTCGGAGCTACCTCGTCGCGAACAACCACGAGGCGGCCGGGCTCTGCCTGCGCTGGCTGCGGGAGAGCTTCACCGTCGACGAGCCGGCGGGCTACGAGCGCCTGATCGAGCTGGCCGAGAGCTCCCAGCCCGGCAGCGGCGGGATCCTGTTCACGCCCTGGATCGCGGGCGAGCGCTCCCCGGTGGACGACCGCCACGCCCGAGGAGGCTGGCACAACCTCTCGGTGGAGACGCGGAACGCGGACCTGATCCGCTCCGTGCTCGAGGGCGTCGCCTACAACAGCCGTTGGCTCAACGAGGCCGTCGAGCACTTCGCGAAGCGCCGGCTCGACCCGCTCCGCATCTTCGGCGGCGGCGCGGTTCCCGACCTCTGGTGCCAGATCCACGCCGACGTCATGGACCGCCGGATCGAGCGCGTCGCCGATCCGATGCACGCCAACCTCCGTGGCGCCGCACTGTTTGCCGCGCTCGCCCTCGGCGCGGTGTCACGCGACGAGGTCCGCGCGCTGGTGCCGGTGGACCGCGTCTTCGAGCCGAATCAAGCCAACCGGGCGACCTACGACCGCCTCTACAAGGAGTTCCCGGGCCTCTACAAGGCCCAGCGCAAGATGTTCGCCCGCCTCAACGGCTGAGAGCGGGGAGAATCCGACTAGGTACATCTCCCTTGGGGTCGGCTAGGGGGCTTTCCCAATAGGCCGACTGGTGGTGGCTGGGATAATCGGTGGGCATGCGGTGTCCGTCCTGCGGCAATGAGAATCGTGAGGGCGCACGATTCTGTGACTCGTGCGGTAGCGAGCTGACCGCCGAGCCGGCCGCCGCGGATCCTCTGCAGGAACCCCTCCCCGCCGACGTCCCGACCGAGATCGCCGGCCGCTATCGCGTCAAGCGCTTCCTCGGCCAGGGCGGGCGCAAGCGCGTCTACCTCTCCGACGACACCGCGACCGGCACCGAGGTGGCGCTCGCCCTCTTCGACACGGAGGGTGTCGGCGCCGCGATCCAGGCCAGGACCCGCCGCGAGGCCGAGGCGATGCGCAAGCTCGGTGATCACCCGCAGGTGGTCACCGTCCTGGACACAGGCGAGGAGGACGGCAACCCCTTCATCGTCAGCCGCTACATGCCGGGCGGCGACGTCGAGGGCCTGCTCGCAGCGGCGGGCGGGCGCCTCGAGGTGCAGCGCGCGGTCGAGATCGCGGCCGACGTCACCCGCGCGCTCGAGCACACTCATGCCCGCGGCGTCGTCCATCGCGACCTGAAGCCCGCGAACGTCTGGATCGACGACGACGGCCACGCCCGCCTGGGCGACTTCGGCCTGGCGACCACCGAGGCGCGCTCGCGGGTCAGTGGGGGGACGCTGGTCGGGACCGTTGCCTACCTGCCGCCCGAACAGGCGCTGGGAGAGGCCTCGGGCCCCCAGAGCGACCTCTACTCGCTCGGGGCGCTGCTCTACGAGATGCTCAGCGGCCAGCCGCCGTTCCCGGGCGACGACGCCGTCTCGATCATCTCCCAGCACCTGCACGCCGACCCGGTCACGCCCTCCCGTCATAACCCGGAGGTGCCCGAGGCGCTCGACCGGGTCGTGCTGGCCCTGCTCGCCAAGCGTCCCGAGGAACGCCCCGCCAACGCCGCCGAAGCTCGGGAGCGGATGCTCGCGGCGCTCGAGGAGAAGCCGGCCGAGGTCGCGGATCAGCCACGCGCGAACCCCCTGGAGAGCCTCGCCGGCGGCGTCTTCGTCGGGCGCGAGCGCGAGCTCGAGCGGCTCCGCGAGGCGGTGGATGGAGCCCTCGCCGGGCGCGGATCCCTCCAGCTGCTGGTCGGCGAGCCGGGGATCGGCAAGACGCGTGCGGCCGAGGAACTGGCGACCTACGCGCGGGTGAGCGGCGCGCGGGTCTACTGGGGCCGCTGCCGCGAGGACGAGGGCGCCCCCGCCTACTGGCCCTGGGTACAGGCGATCCGCTCCTACGCCCGCGACGCCGACCCGGTCGCGCTCGCCTGGCAGCTCGGCGCCGGAGCCGCGGAGGTCGCCCAGCTGATCCCCGAGGTTGCCGAGAAGCTCGACGTCGAGCCCGCCAAGGGCTCCGACAGCGAGGAGGCCCGCTTCAGGCTCTTCGACTCGGTCACCACCCTGATGCTCGGGGCGGCCCGCGATCGGCCCATCGTGCTCGTGCTCGACGATCTGCACTGGGCGGATGAGCCGTCGCTGCTCCTGCTCCGCTTCGCGGCGCGCGAGCTCGCCTCGAGTGGCCTGCTGATCCTGGGCACCTACCGCGACGTCGAGCTTGGGCGCCACCATCCGCTCGCCCGGATGCTCGGCGAGATCTCCGGCATCGAGGGCAGTCGGCGCATTCCGCTGAAGGGGCTGTCGGTCGGCGCCGTCGAGCGCTACCTCGAGATGACCGCGGGCGCCCCGGCGCCGGTGGGACTGGCCGAGGCCGTCCAGGAGCGGACGGACGGCAACCCGTTCTTCGTCGGTGAGGTCGTCAGGCTTCTCGCCAGCGAGGGCAATCTGACCAGCGGCGGCAGCGCGGCGGAGCTGCAGATCCCGCAGGGCGTCCGCGAGGTGATCGGCCGGCGTCTCGACCGCCTCAGCGATGAGACGAACGCGACGCTGCGCGTTGCGGCGGTGATCGGCCGTGACTTCGACGAGGAGCTGGTCTGGCGGGTCGCGGACATGCAGCCCGAGCAGCTCATGACCGCCGCGACCGAGGCGATCGCCGAGCGACTCGTCACCGATCTGAGCGACGGGCACTACTCATTCGCCCACGCCCTGGTGCGCGACACGCTCTACGAGGAGCTCAGCCCGCCGAAGCGCTCCGCCGTCCACGAGCGCACCGGCGTCGCGATCGAGGAGATCTGCGGCGGGAACGTCGACGAGCGGCTCGGGGAGCTCGCCCATCACTTCCTGGAGGCGGCCCCCCGCGGCGACCTCGCCAAGGCGATCGACTACGCCCAGCGCGCAGGGGAGCAGGACATGGAGCAGCTCGCCTACGAGGACGCCGTCGACGTCTATGGGCGCGCGCTCGAGGTGCTCGAGCTGATGGACGAACCGGACGAGGGGCTGCGCTGCAGCCTCTTGCTCTCGCTCGGCGGGGCCGAAGCCAAGTCCGCCCGCGTCGCGGATGCGCGCGACGCGTTCGAGCGGGCGGCGGATTCCGCCCGTCGCCTCGACGACGCGGACAGCCTCGTCGGGGCAGCCATCGGGATCGCGATGATGAGCGACGCCGGCCGCCTCGACGAGAAGCTGCTCGCCCTGCTCGACGAGTCCCTCGAGTGGATTGGGCCGGAGCGCACCGCCCGCCGCGCCGCGCTGCTCAGCGCGAAGTCGGCGGAGATGTACTGGGTCGACAACGACCTCACCGAGTCGACGAGGCTGGTCGACGAGGCGATCGAGATCGCGCGTGAGGTCGACGCCCCGGCCAGTCTGGCCGCCGCGCTGCAGCGGAAGATCTTCATCCCCGCTGGACCGAATGCCCCGCGCGAGCGGCTCCGACTCGCCGACGAAATACTCGAGCTCGGGAAGGCCACGGGCAACCGCGAGGCGGTCCTGCGCGCGCACGGTTACCGGCTCTGGCAGTTCCTCGAGCTGGCCGACATGGAGGCTGTCGATCGTGAGCTTTCCCTCTATGCCCGGTTGGCGGACGAGCTGCGCATGCCCGAGCACAGCTGGCTGACCATCGCTCTGCGCGGGATGCGCACCCTGCTCGACGGCGACATCGACGGAGCGGAGCGCTTGGCCGGCGAGGCGAGGCGGGCGGGCCAGCGAGCCGAGCAGCCGGTCGCGGAGCAGTTCTACGGGATCCAGATGACCCAGATCCGCAGCCTGCAGGGGCGTGCCGGGGAGCTGCTTCCGGCCGTTCGCGAGCTCGCCGAGCAGTTCCCGGGGATTCCCGCCTGGCGCGGAGGGGTGATCACGCTCGCCGCTCGGTCCGGAGACGTCGAGCTGGCGCGCCGGGAACTGGAGCGCTTCGCCGGCGACGACTTCTCCGCAATTCCGAGGGATGTCAACTGGTCCGCGGCGATGAGCCTGCTGGGCGAGGCGATCGCGCTGATCGGCGACGTCGACCGCGCTCAGCGCGCCTACGACGAGCTGCTCCCGTACGAGGGTCTGGTCATCGTCGTAGCCAGAGCAATCGGGTGCAACGGGCCCGTCGATCGTGTGCTCGGGCTCCTCGCGCAGACGATGGGCCGGCTCGACGATGCCGAGCGGCACCTCGGCAATGCCGTGGAGATCGCGACCCGGATGGGCGACCGGCCCGGCATGGCGCTCTGCGGGTTCGCCTTCGCCGAGTTGCTCCTCGCCCGTGACGAGGCCAACGACCGCGAACTCGCACTGGAGATGCTCTCGACGGTGCTCAGCACGGCTCGTGAGATGGGTGCGCGCTGGATCGTCGATCGAGCGCTGCGCGACCGCCTCGACGCCCAGGGGCTCACGGGCGTCGACGTGACGACCTCGATCGACGAGATGGTCTCGGCGCTGGAGGAGGAGCGGCCCGACATGCGCGCGCACGCCGCACCCGATGGGACGGTCGCGATCCTGTTCAGCGACATCGAGGACTCGACCGTCCTCACCGAGAAGCTCGGCGACGAGGAGTGGTTGCGGGTGCTGCGTGAGCACAACGCGATCTTCAGGGAGCAGATCTCGCGCCACGAGGGCTACGAGGTGAAGAGCCAGGGCGACGGCTTCATGCTCGCCTTCCCCGATCCGTGCGAGGCGCTCGAGTGCGCGATCGAGGTCCAGCGCGCGTTCGCGGAGCGCGAGCGCGACGGCTCGGGGGAGTCGCTCCGCGTTCGGATCGGACTCCACACGGGCGAGGTGATCTCCGAGGAGGGCGACTACTTCGGCAAGAACGTGATCCTGGCGGCGCGAATCGCGGCGCAGGCCGTGGGGGGTGAGATCCTGGTCTCCGAGGAGCTGCGCGCGGCGGCTTCGAGTGGCAACGGCAACGGCCTGCGCTTCGACGAGGGGCGGGAGCTCGAGCTCAAGGGGCTGGCGGGAAGCCACCTGGTCTTCCGCGCCGAGTGGGCGGAGTCGGACGCGGCATCGCTTGCCTGAGATGAACGATCCGGAACCGCTCACACCGGTCCAGCACGAGGGGGCGGCGCGGGTCCTGGCGGACGCGTTCCTCGACGATCCCGGTTGGGTCTCGGTGGGACCGAAGCGGCCCGGGAAGCGCTGGAAGTACATCTATCGGACCTGCCTGGCGGCGATCCGCGTCGGGGAGCGCTGGTGCGGGCCGTCATGGTGCGTCACCGAGGACGGCGAGCCGGTGGCGGTCCTGACCGGCTGCGCGCCGGGGATCTGGCCGCCGCCGGAACTGCGTACCTTGCTCCGGCTGTCGCCGGGGCCGATCCTCGCGGGACCGGCGGTGCTGGCGCGCTCGCTCCGCGCCGAGCTCACCTTCGAGAAGGCTCACCCGAAGTACGACCATTTCCTGGTCTGGATGTTCGCCGTCAGCCCGGCGAAGCAGCGCAGCGGCCTCGGCCGGCGCCTGATGAGGGAGGCACTGGCCAGAGCCGACGCCGCCGAGGTCCCCGCCTATCTCTGGACTGCCAACCCCGACAACCTGCCGTACTACCGCTCGCACGGCTATGAGGTGATCGGCGAGACGACGATCCCGGGCGGCGCTTCGACCTGGTACATGGAGCGCCCGGTGCCCCCGCTCAGTAATCGCGACATAGAGTCGGCGGGTGCCCGAGGAATTCGTCACCCACACGATCGAGCTGCCGAGCGGTGAGCTGACGCTGCTCCAGCCCGGGGACGCGGCGGAGATCCCGGACGATCACCAGGTCGAGTGGGCGCCACTCGCTCCCTACTGGTCCGTGCTCTGGCGAAGCGGGGTGGCCCTGGCCCGCGAGCTCGACGATCAGGAGCTGGACGGTCGGCGCGTGGTCGAGCTCGGTTGCGGCCTGGCGGTGCCGAGCATCGCGGCGGCGCGCGGGGGGGCGAAGGTGATCGCGACGGATGGCGATATCGACGCGCTGGGTCTCGTCGCACGCAACGCCGAGGCGAACGGTGTCGAGCTCGAGACGGCGGCGGTCGATTGGGCCGATCCGGACGAGCTCGTCGAGCGTGGCCCGTTCGACCTGGTGCTCGCCAGCGACATCCTCTACGAGCGCCCCAGCGTGGCTCTGCTTCTCGAGCTGCTGCCGCGCCTAGCCGCAGAGGCCTGGGTCGCCGAGCCCGGCCGCCCGGCCGGTGACGCATTCCTCGAGCAAGCGAGGGCCCGGTGGTCGGTCGAGACCAGATCCAGGGGCGTGGTCAACGTGCATCGCATCCGGATGCCCTGAGGCATACTCAGCCAGAGGCCGGGACGTGCTTTCACGAATTCGCCATCACAACCGGGCTGCGCTCGCGGTTGTCCCGCTCGTGGTCATCGGCGCGGCGGGCGCCGCGCTTTTCGCGATTCCGAAGCTGAGCGGAGGTGGCGATAAAGCCGCGCCCGACAAGCTCGCCGACACCAAGCTCGCGCCCGAGCCTTGGGCGGCCGATCCGCGATACGACCCGGCCAATGCCACCGCTCAGTCAGCCGCCCCCAAGCCGCAGCCGGCGCCGGCACCGGCGCCGATCGACCCCAAGACCGGCATGCCGGCTGCCTCGGCCGGTACCAACGGCTCCTTCACGCCGCCTTCGCCGGCGGAGAGAAAGCGCGTCTACACGGCGACGCACCCGGTCGGTGGAAATGACTCCGCGCTGCTTCTCAATCGCACCGCCCTCGCTCCGCCCTCGGCGCCGGACCCGATCAGGGCGATGATCAGCGCCGCCAACCTGATCGTCGGTCAGCCGTACCGGTGGGGCGGCGGCCACGGGTCGTTCCAGTCGAAGGGATACGACTGCTCGGGGGCGGTCAGCTACGCCCTCGCCGGAGCGGGATTGCTTCAGGCCCCGCTGGCGTCAGGTCAGTTCATGGGTTACGGCGCGCCCGGCCCCGGGCAGTGGCTGACGATCTACGCGAGCCCCAGCCACGTCTACGCCGTGATCGCGGGTCTGCGCTGGGACACCGTGGGGGACGCGCGCGGCTCGGGCCCCCGCTGGCATCCCTACGACGCATACCCGAGCGGGTTCGTCGCCCGGCACGTCCCGGGCCTCTGACCAGAGCTTTCGGGCGGGATTTGGATTTGACGGGCGCACTCTAGGCTTCCGCGATGCTTTCGGCTCTGCTGGCGGGCGCGCTGATCGTCGTCGCCTCGTTGCTGCTCGGCTCGGCGGTCATGGCGGTCGCCGGCCTGCCGCGACATTCCCCGGTCGCGCCGGCGGCAGGGCTCTCGGCATTGCTCGTCGTCTGCGGAGTGGCGGTCAAGCTTCCCGGTCACGCGGTGACCGCCGCGGTGGTGGTCGGCGTGGCGCTGGTCGGTTGCTTCATCGTCTTCGGCCGCACGACGGCGCCGGCCGGCAGCTTCCGAATCGGCGCGATCGTCGCCGTGGTGGGCGCGGCGCTGGTGGTGGCGATCCCATTCGCGACCAGCGGACGGGTCGGCATCCTCGGGCAGGGCCTGGTCAACGACGACATGGCATCGCACCTGCTCTTCACCGAGTGGATCAGCTCCCACGCCGGGCCGACACCCGACCTGATCAAGGACGGCTACCCGCTCGGCCCGCACGCGATCGTCGCCGCGACCGCCAAGGTGAGCGGCGCCAGCCTGATCGAGGGCTTCGCGGGACTGACCGGGGCGATCGCGGTCCTCCTCGCCCTGACTGCTTACGGGGCCCTGAGCGGCATCCGCGGCTGGCTGCGGGTGCCTGCCGCCGTGCTTGCGGCGAGCCCCTACCTGGCCGCCGCCTACCTCGCACAGGGCGCCTTCAAGGAGCCGATGCTCGCCCTGGCCGTGCTCGGCTTCGCGCTGGCGCTGCCGGCCGTGCGCCCGGCATGGTCCAACAAAGCCAGTAGCGGCGGCTACCAATCCGATAGCGCGGGCGACCCGTCTGGGGGGAGGGCAGCGATCCCGCTCGGGGTGATCGCCGCGGGCACGATCTACAACTACAGCTTCCCGGGCCTCGCCTGGCTCCTGGGCGCGGCGATCATCTGGATGCTCGTCATCGCGATCCGGGAGCGCGACGCGACGCGCTCCTTCATTGCCGGGCTTCGCCTGCGCGAGCGGCTCCGCGGAGCCAGAGCAGCCATCGCGCTGGGGATCGGGATCCCGGTCGTGGCGGCGCTGCCGGAGATCTTCCGGCTGGCGAGCTTCTCGAGCTTCAAGGCCTTCAACCCGTCGGGCACCGGCCCAACGGTCGGCTTCGGCAACCTCCGCCAGCCGCTCAACCCGCTGGAGGCATTCGGGATCTGGCCCTCGGGAGAGTTCCGGATCACCCCGGCGAACTCGACCACCCCTGAGATCGCCTTCTATCTCGGAGCCCTGCTGGCGCTCGTCGCCTTCGCGTGGGGCCTCGGCCGTGCCCTCTCGCGCCGGGAGTCGGCACTGCCCTCCGCGCTGCTCGCCGCGACGCTCCTCTATCTCGGCTCGCTGGCCCTGGGAACCCCCTACACGCAGGCGAAGGCGTTGGCGATCGCCGCTCCGCTGATCATGGTGATCGCCCTGCGCGGCCTGCTGGCGGCGGACTCTCTGCCGGGCGAGGAGGCCGACGTCCCGGAGGGGGGAGGGGCGAGCTGGTGGCCGCCTCGACAGATGCGGCCGCTGACCGGGTTCGCGGTCCCCCTGCTGACGCTCGCCTTCGTCGCCGCGGCCGCGTTCTCGACGCTGCTTCCCCTGCGGCAGGCGGCGGTGGGGCCCGACTACCACCTCCAGGAGATGCTCCGCATGCGGCCGATCGTCGACGGCCAGAACGTGCTCTTCCTCGGCCGCGACAACTTCGTCTCCTGGGAGCTGATCGGTTCAGAGGTCTACGCGCCGATCACCAACCACTACGACGTCGAGGAGACCCACTCCCTCTACCGGGCCACCGACCTGAACGCCAAGTTCGACTGGGACAACCTCCCGCGGTTCGTCATGAACAGGTTCAACTGGGTGGTGACGACGAGCGCGGCGATGCAGAGCCAGGCGCCGCCCGGCTTCACGCCCCGCCTGCGGACCGGCGACTTCATCCTCTGGCACCGCGACCACCCGGTCGGACAGAGGCGCACGCTGTACGAGCCGCTCAACCCCGGTGCCCCACTCGACTGCAACGACCCCGGCCAGGCGCCCTCTGGCGAAGCTGAACGGCACGGCGACGGTCTTCACGGTCCAGCCGGTCGTCGGCAAGGTCTGGAGCCCGAGTCCCGAGCTGACCCAGACCAGGCCCGCGCACATGAGGCTCTTCCTGACGCCCGGGCGCTGGGATCTCTCGATCCAGTACGCGAGCACGCAGGCGCTCCACGTCACCGCCGGCGGCCCCGGGCTGGCCGCGCCGTTCAGCTCCCGGCTCCGCACCAACCTGCTCTTCCGCGGGCCCTCGCCCTATTACCCGGTCGGCTCGCTCGAGGTGAAGCGGGCGGGCAACCTCGTGTTCAACGTGGACGTCGCCGATCCGCCGCTGATCGGCCGCCTGCTGCACACTGAGAGCAAGGCCTATCTGAGCGGGTTGGCGGCGACGCGCACGGACCCGGCGCGCGAGACCGTCCCGTTGAAGCAGGCGTGCGGCCGCTATGTCGACTGGTATGCCGTGGCGCCGGGCACACCGCCGAGCGCGCTGCAGGGCGTGGTCGCCCCGCACGCTCAGCCGATCCAGGACGATTGAGCGGGTCGCGCTGTCGCGCCCTTGCACAATAGGATCGGCCCGTGCCGCGCCTCTGGGTAGCCACCCTGGTCGTCCTCGTCATCTGCCTGCTGGCGTCGATGGTGATCGCGATCGTCAAGCTCAGCTGAGGCCCCAGATGCCACGCCCGTCGGGCCTCGCGGGGTAGTATCGGCGCGCAAGATGTGAGGGCGCGCGACGGCGCGGACCCGTTAAATGTTGGGCGAGGAGGGGTGATGTTCGACCGCATAGTGGTTGGAACCGACGGCTCGGAGACCGCCACGGAGGCGGTGCGGACCGCCGTTGAGCTGGCCAAGCTCACCAAGGCGAAGCTTGAGATCGTCAGCGCCTACGAGCCCGTGCCCCAGCAGCGGCTGCGCGATGAGGGGGAGGGCATCTCGGGCGACGTGGCGCATGCGATCAACCCCCGGGAGGACGTGGAGCTCGTGCTCGGCAACGCCGCGGCCGTGGCGAAGAAGGCGAAGGTCGACGTGATCACGCACCCTCGGGAGGGCGATCCAGCAGATGCGATCCTCGACGTCGCCGAGGAGAACAACGCGGACCTGGTCCTGGTCGGGAACAAGGGCATGACCGGCGCGCGGCGCTTCCTGTTGGGAAGCGTCCCGAACAAGATCTCCCACCACGCGCCCTGCGACGTGTGGATCGTCAAGACGACCTAGCGAGGCGGACCTATGCCCCGCCCGCCGGTCGCGCTCACCTTCCTGGCGCTGGCCGTTGCGCTTGCCCCGTGGCAGGGCCAGCAGCAGGCGAGGGCCTTCTCCTACGACGTCCCGGTGCAGGCCCGGTCCCCCTGGCCGGAGATGCGGCGGGACAGCCGCAACACTGCTTCGAGCCCGGTCCGGGGGCGTTACCGGGGCGGGCGGCCCTGGGCGTTTGCGACGAAGCGCGGGATCTTCAGCACGCCGGTGATCGGCGGCGACGACACGATTTACGTCGGGATCGGCCGACCGGAACTTCTATGCGCTGCGACCCGACGGAACCCTCGCGTGGAGGTTCCGAACAGGCGGGATCATCGACGCGGCCGGCGCGATCGGCCGCTACGAGAAGGCGCTGCGCAGCGCGCCCGTGACGATCGGGTCGGGCGACGAGCGCCTCTACCGGCTGCGCACGAATCGGCATCTCTCCCGCAAGCGGCGGATCGTCTGGGCCTTCGCGCCGACCCTGCCGCCCGTTGGGGGACAGCAGGTGAGCTGGTGGGAGGGAAATGTCGCGATCGGGCCGGGAGGCACGATTTACGCCGGCAATACCGGTGGCGCCGCCTATGCCATCAACCCGGACGGGACGCTGCGCTGGGCGGCGCCGAGGGGACAGTCGGTTTGGACCACCCCGGCTTTCGGCCAGGGCGCGGAAGCGGGCAACACCTTCTGGGGGTCCGTGGACCTCTATGCCTTCTCGCTCGATCAGGCCGGGCACTCGCGCTGGCAGACCTTCACCCCCGGCTACGTCACCTCGTCGCCCGCGCTCGGCTCCGACGGGACGGTCTACGTCGGTTCCTTCGACCACAAGCTCTACGCGCTCGACCCGGACACTGGACAGGTCAGGTGGAGCTTCGCCACCGACGCGCACATCTACAGCTCGCCGGCGCTTGCAGACGGCTCGGACGGCCGCACCCGCGAGATCTACATCGCCTCGGCGGACGGGTCGGTTTACGCGTTGGACCCATCCGGGCACCTGCTCTGGCGCTATGACACGGGCGACCCGGTGCGCTCATCCCCCGTGCTGGGAAAAAAGCCGCGCGGCGGCGGCCGCATCCTCTACGTGGGCTCCTCCAACGGAAAGCTCTACGCACTCGATGCGGCGAGCGGCAGGCGCCGATGGTCCTACGACACGACTCCGAGGAATCCGGCGCTCCACGACCGCAACGATCTGAACGGCTCGCCGGCGCTGGGCCGACGCGGTCTCTACATCGGAGGAGAGCACGGCCGGGTCTGGTTCGTTCCCTACGACTACTGCCTGCACAACAGCGACCCACGCTGCAGCCGCAAGCCCGGTCAGGACTTCGGCAAGAACCTGGATCGGATGTTCTTCGTCACTCCCGGTGGCACTACCGTCGGCACTCGCAAGAGGCTCGAGATTCCCTCCGGCACGGTGATCGCCACGCGATTGATCGTGCGGAAGGGTGGATTGACCGAGGACGCCGCCCTGCAGCCAGCCGGCCCCCCGGAACAGCTGGTGAGCGTCAAGCCGCGCTTCGACTTCGCCACAGAGCTTTCCGGTGACGGCCACTACCTGTTCATTCGCCCATCAGGCCTGCTGCGCCCGCACACGCGATACCGGGTTCGCATCCGCGGCGACTGGCGGGTCGGCTCCGCGCCGAGTTCCGACACCGGCACGGTGGACACGACCCTCGGCTTCCGAACCGCCCAATCGCGCGGCAAGCTGCCCCTGCGGGTGCGGCGGAAGCGCACCACCGCGTTCTCGATCAGCAGGCTGGCAATCCCGTTGCCGCCTCTCTTGCCGAGTGTGAACCAGATCGGCTTCGACAGCTACGACATGATTGCGGGGACGATCTCGCGGACGAAGGCGAGACTGCGTCGGGATGGCCGCCTGCTGCTCTGGGTGATCGGTGCCCGCCGGGATCGTCATGGCGTCCTGCAGCCGGATCCCTCGGGCAACTTCCAGTTCCCCCTCGCGGGCGCCTACCGCCACGACGCGCTTGCCCTGAGCTCGTCCGGCCTCAGCCTGCAGTTCAGCTTCGGCTCGGTCCCGCTCCGCGTCTTCGACGTCCGCGGACAGATCGCTCCGGATCTGGCCATGCTCCCCGGGACCGGCCTGTACTCGGAGACGACCTGCGCCGACGTTCCCAACTACAGCGTCCAGCTGCGCTTCGCCGGTGTCTGCAACGAGCAGGACACGCTCGCCGCCAGTGGGACGCTCCTCACACGGCCCTACGGCGACCGCGCCTCAACGCGCAAGCCGAGGGGCGTCCGTCTCGCCTCTCTCCAGCTCACCAGGCCGACGGCCGGGGCGTCCGGTGCCGTCCTGGCGACGATCCGCGTCTCGGGCCGCGCTCGCTACCCGGCGGCTCGCCACGTCGGCTCGATCCTGCTCAGCGGCCCGGATGGTGAGGTCGTGCCACTCGACTACCGAAGCGAGACGACGACCGGGACGGACCCGCGCGGCAACCTCAGGCAGATCCGGCTCGCGCTGCCGGCCGGCACCCCGCTTCCGGCCACGGTTCGCGCCTACGTGATCCTCGACGTCTTCCCGCTCGCCTCGCGCGATCTGCCGTAGTCAACAGCCAGGCGCTCTCGCTCTCACCGCCGCCGCGGCGTCGACCAGGCCCGCCCCGAAGAGCCTCGGGTCATAGGGTTGCCCGAGCTGTGAATCGGTGTGGCGGGCGGTGCCCTCGAGCTGGCACGCCACGGCCGCGGGCGAGCTGCCGACCACCCTGCTGGCGATCACCATCGCGGCGACGCCGGAGACGTGGGCGGCCGCCATCGAAGTGCCCTCGTAGCCGCCTGGGTAGCCGAAGTTGGTGAAGCCGGGCCCGGAGAAGGTGAGCTGGAAGATCGGCACGCCACGGGTGAACAGGGAGTCGTCGCTGCCGCACGTGTTGAGCAGCGGGAAGCCGCCGCCCGGGGCCACCAGGTCGAGGCCGGCGCCCGTCCGGGAGTCGCTCGCCAGGCAGGCGTCCTTGGTGGTCCGGCCGACACCGAGGACGTGGGGTGCGGCGGCCGGGTAGGCGACGGGTTCGCCGTTCTCATTTCCGGCCGCCCCGACCACCAGCGCGCCCTTCTTGAATGCGTACTTGACGGCGGAGCAGATCCCCTTGATCTTCGCGCAGCTGTTGACTCCGAGGGAGAACTCGAAGCTCATGTTGATGACCTGGGCCCTGTGAGAGGCGGCAAAGCGGATCCCCTTGGCGATGTCGCGGGCGGTGCCGAACCCTTCGGAGTCCAGAACGCGGACGGGCATGATCTTCGCCCGCGGCGCCAGGCCGGTGAGTCCGATCCCGTTGTTGTCTTTCTCGGCGATCGTCCCCGCGACGTGGGTGCCGTGACCATCCTCATCGAGGGGGACCTTGTCCTTGTCGACGAAGTCGTAACCGGGCACGAACTGGTGGCGGGAGAAGTCCGGGCTCATGCGGAACTGGGGTTTCTTGGTCATGTACGCGATCCCCGTGTCGAGAACCGCGACGCGCGCCCCCTTACCGCCGGCCGCGCCGCGCTGCTTGAGGATGTCCCAGGCCTCCGGGGCGTTGAGGCCGCCCCTCTCCTGGTACTGGGCCGCAGGCTCACCGCAGAGCGAGCCGCACGGCAGGAAGTTCCACTGCGTCCGCTGCCAGCCGCCGGGGATCCCCGCGGGACCGGGGTCGTTCGGGATCCCGGAAGCATGGGCGACGTAGTTGGGCACCGCGTAGTCGACCGCGGGATTGGTCTCCAGCGCCTGCTCGGCGGCGGGGAGGCTGGCGCCCTGGGGCAAGTCGAGGACCTGCTCCCGGCCGCCGTCGAAGCGGACGAGCAGCTGCCCGGGGACGTAGGAGGCGTGGCTTGGCGCATCGGCTGCGGACGCTCCTACGGCGGGGACGAGGGCGGTGACGAGGACAAACGCGGTTGTGGGGATCAGCTTTCGCATCGTCCTCGGAACACCGCCTGGCGGGAAAAGTTCCTGGAAGGCGGGGGTCTACTGCCGTCTCCATACTGCCCTAGCGATGATGCCGGCGGACTTCACAGAGGCCGATCGGCGCCACATGCAAACGGCCCTGCAGCTGGCCGAGCGGGCCGCGACGCACGGTGACGTCCCCATCGGCGCCGTGGTGGCGCGCGGCGACGACGTTCTGGGGTCGGCTGGAAACGAGCGAGAGCTGCGCGGCGATCCGACCGCCCACGCCGAGGTGCTCGCCCTGCGCCAGGCGTCAGAGCGGCTGGGTGGCTGGCGACTGCTCGAGACCACCATCTACGTCACGCTCGAGCCCTGCCCGATGTGCGCGGGCGCCATCACCCTGGCGCGGGTCCCGCGACTCGTCTATGGCACCGCCGACCCGAAGGGCGGCGCCGTGGGAAGCGTGATCGACCTGTTCGCCGAGCCGGTGGTCAACCACCGGCCATCGGTAGAAGGAGGCCTGCTCGCCGACCGCTCGGCCGTCCTGCTCGAGTCCTTCTTCACTGAGCGGCGCTAGCTCGCCTCAGGCGCGGGCGGCCTCTTGCGCCGCGGCGGCCGTCTAGCCGGTGAGCCAGCGGACCGCGTTGTCGACCGTCATCGTCCGCTCCTGCTGATCGGTCATGCCGGATTCGCGGAGCTCGGGGAGGACCCTCTCGGGAACGATGCGGATAGTCCACTCGTTCGCGGCCCCCGAGGCGATCAGCTGCTCGATCACGTTGGAGGGAAACCAGTCGGTGGTGGCGACCGAGTCGGCCGAGAGGAAGATGCGATCGGCGTAGCCGCGCTCGAGCAGCGCCTCCGCCGTCGCCTGCCGCTTCTCGTAGGGCAGGAAGATGTCGAGGCCGTAGCGGTCCAGCCCGATCCAGACGCCCTTCTCGAGCAGGCCCTCGATGTAGTCGAGGTCGTCGCTGTCGCCGGTGTGGGCCATCTGGATCTTCGAGGCCTCCACGCCCTCCTCGAGGAAGATCTCGATCTGCCGAGGCCCGGTGTTGCTGGCTGGTCGGGAGTGGGCCATGATCGGCGCTCCCGTCTTGACGCTCGCGCGGGCGGCCGCGCGGTGGATCTTCTCGATGTTCTCGTTGACGCCTGGCTCGTCCGCCGCGCACTTGATGAAGGCGGCCCTGATGTCGGTCCCCTGGATTCCCTGCTCGATGTCGGCAACGAAGAGCTCGGCGATCTGGTCGGGGTCGCGATTGAGGAAGAACTGGGGGAGATAGTCGTAGGTGTAGATCCCGGTGCAGGGGACGACCTGTAGCCCGGTCTCCTCGGAGACGCGCCTCATGAAGTTGACGTCGCGTCCCAGGAACATCGCGGTGGGCTCCCCGATCGTCTTGATGCCCAGATCGACGGCGGCCTTCGCCTCTCGCACGGCGATGTCGTAGTCCTCGCCCGGCGCGACTTCATGTGGAGGTTCCTCCTTGGCGGCGCCGGCCTGCGGCCACTGGTTGTGGACCGCCTCGTCGGCGTTGCGCAGGTGCTCGTGGATCAGGGTCGTGCCGAGCTCCTCCGCCTCGATCGGCCCGGTCACCGTCTGTACCTGCGCCATGGAGGGCGAAGCCTATGGCACGTCCTTACACGGAGCGGAGAGGGTGGGATTCGAACCCACGAGGCGGTTTAACCCGCCCACTCGCTTTCCAAGCGAGCTCCTTAAGCCACTCGGACACCTCTCCGGGTGCAGAGGAGTCTAAAAGGGAGCAGACGGTCAATAAGATCGCGCCATGGCATGGAACGTGTACCTCGCCGGCGAGATTCACTCGGACTGGCGCGAGCGGATCGCGGAGGGTGCCAAGCAGGCGGGACTCGACGTCGGCTTCACGTCGCCGGTCACCGACCATGACGCCTCCGACAACGTCGGCGTCGCGATCCTCGGCGGGGAGTCCGACGGCTTCTGGAAGGACCACAAGGGTGCCGGAGTGAACGCGATCCGCACCCAGACGCTGATCAGGCAGGCCGACGTGGTTGTGGTGCGCTTCGGTGACCGCTACAAGCAGTGGAACGCCGCCTTCGACGCGGGATTCGCGGCCGCACTCGGCAAGCCCATCATCACCGTGCACGACCCGGACACGACCCACGCTCTGAAGGAGATCGACCGTGCCGCGATGGCCACATCCGAGACGCCGGAGCAGGTGGTCGACGTCCTGCGCTACGTGCTCGAGGGAAGGCTGCCCTCGGGCTCGGCCTGACGGGCCGCAGCTCCCGACGGGCTAGCCTAATCTCCGCCCCGGAGGGGTGCCGGAGTGGTTGAACGGGGCGGTCTCGAAAACCGTTAGGGGCCTTCGGGTCCCTCGTGGGTTCGAATCCCACCCCCTCCGC
>CAVXQP010000009.1:0-335444 GCA_963763955.1 uncultured Solirubrobacterales bacterium
TAACGCCGCAATTTCCCGCGACGTCATGTTTCTGATTGCGACGGGTCAACTCGTTGGTCTACCGCGCTATTTTGTCGCTTTCCCCAACAATGTGTCTCATGACATTGCAGCCGAGCGCGTGCCTCCGTACATCAAATGTACGCAATCCGTTTGGAATTTTCGATGCGGGTCACACTCACTGATCGCTTGTCGCAGGTGCCAAGGCTGGTGCGGAGTATTTGACGCCAAGGTGTCTGGCCTCAGTGTCCTGCCTTTGCGGCAGGCGCCGCCAAGACGTGGTGGTTCCACTTCACCAGCAAAGATGGTCGGCGGGCGAGGATAAAGATTGGTAGCTATCCGGCAATGCCCTTGGCAACTGCACGCACCATGGCCCTCCAAGCTCGGGCCGCCGTCGATGCTGGTCAGGACCCGCGGGCTCGGACCTCCGACGATATGACGGTTGCCGGATTGATTGACAGCTACATTGGCAAGCACGTCCGCCCCGATCTCCGCAACGCGTATAAGAGAGGCGTCTCAAGAAAACGTAGCTCCTCTCATTGGGAGCGTTCGGCTCGCGGATCTACATCGCCGCGACGTCAATAGGGTAGTCAATGCCATACTCGACCGCGATTGCCCGGCCGAGGCTAATTCTGTCTCTTTGCTGATCTGCGGGCCATGTTGCGCTGGGCCGTCCGAAGGGGCGATCTTGATCGTGATCCGACGCTCGGGATGACGCCGCCTGCTGCGGCTCGCTTCCGCGATCGCACATTGAGCGAGCCCGAAATTAGGCAGATGTGGAATGCGTTGCCCACAGCTCTTGCGGCATCGCCAGACGCACAGCAGATTGTGCAGCTGTGTCTGATCACCGCCCAGCGCATCGGCGAGGTGGCTGGGCTTACCGCGGCCGAACTGGACTTTCCTAATCGGGAGTGGCGGTTGCCGGCCAACAGGAGCAAGAACAAACACCCGCATACCATCCCATTGTCCGACTTGGCTCTCAAATCATCAAAACACCCTTGCCCACGCCAACGGACAAAAGCTGTTTGCAATCACACCGAACGAAGTCGCCCGTGCCGTCAAAGGCGACAGGATGCAATCGGTTTACCCAAGTGGGTTCCGCGCGATTACGTCGGACCGCACTACGGGTATGGCGGCCCTGGGTATTGAGCCGATTGTAATGGCACATGTTGCGAACCACCGCACTGCACGAAGGCCGCTTCACCCTCGGCATTGTGCACACACGTATTTAAGCGAAAAACGTCGCGCTCTCGACCTGTGGCGGATCGTCTTGAAGCGATTGTTGAGGGCAAGCGCGTTGCTGATGTCATGCGGATCAGAGGGGGGCGGTGATGGAATTGGATGCTTACCTTCACCACTCTGCTGACTTTCGTCAGTCTATTGTAGCACAACAGAGACAACGTGTTTGAGTGTGTGGCATCATTATGGAAAAGCGGCGATTACGACCGAGCGATTGATATTGCTCAACACGCGCTTGCGCATTTGCGGATGATAAGCTCCTGCCTTTCATTGCCAACATGTTGATGGAAATGCGCCAATGGCAAAAGCCAAAGGGGCGCGGGCGACCCACTAAGAATAGACCCAATGCGCAGACGAAATTTCCGAGGCTACTTAAAATTGTAGTGAGCACGCGGAGCAACAACTACGCGATCCCATCAACAGAAGAAGTAATTGAGCGGCTGAAGAGGCTCAAGGTGTCGGGGGTGTCTAAAAGACGGTTGTCCCCTCAAAGAGAGAAAGCCGACTGGTTACGTAACTGTCAGTCGGACCATAGTTGGACCAGGAACTAGAAAAAGCTTTGCAAGACGCACACGCAGAACCTTGAGGCTATGCGCCTCGTGTGTCTGTCCTTCCATAATATGAGGACAAGCGAGAGAGACTTGCATAAGAAGATCATGAAGAAGCAGCCGCGCAAATCGCGAGAGGCGGATACCAAATAATTGTCGATTTTATTGGTAAGGACAACTCGCCGTATTCAGCCCTATGTACGCATCGCTATCAACAAGGAGCGATGCGAAATGGATACCCCTACTACTACCGCAACTGATGAGCCGGTTTGGGACAAGCAAACCGTCTGCGCATTCTTCGGCGGCACAAAGCCGATTAACCACGCCACCTTGTACCGAGGCATCGCCGAGGGCCGTTTTCCGAAACCCTATCATCCGTACTCCTAAGCTTTCACGTTGGCTGCCGGCCGAAACGCCTCGGGCCGCGCGGGACGCACTTATTTGTACAACGCGGCAACTCGTTGCTTGCGACCGCAGCGTGAATCCGGCTGGCACCATGCATAACTTGCGACCACACCGGCCACGGCCTGACACGTTCATCGAAGCTGTCAGGGCTTGGATGGAATGGGACGGCGAAACACCGGAACCCGTTGCTTCGAGGTGAACTTCGAACAGATCCGATATCGATCTCGCGGGCGAGTGAGCTGGTGTGGAACTGCACCGACACCGTTCCGGGTGACGAATAAGCCTATTTGCGGGACGCGGGACTCCCGATGCGCAAGTCGACGTATGCAGCGGCCGCGCGTGCGCTGCTTGCGGATACAAAGCGATTGCACCGCGAGTAATAATGTGTTGGCGTCTTATGCGCGGGAGGCGCGGTGATGAAGAATCGCTGCACATGATGCGCGAAATATTCAAGATCGCGAAGCCTCAATCGTAGCGCCCGTCGCGACCTAACCCAAAGAACCTGAACTTGAACGTACCCCGTCGAGGGGTGCCACGGATATTGCATGTCTAACGAACTGGAACAAATTCAGGCCCTCGCTCGCATACCTGCGGGGGATGACGGCTGGCCTGACTGGAACAAACCGACCGAAGATGACGCCAAATTGGCGATCGCTCTAATCCAGCACGATCTTCGTTTTTGCGAAATCTGTGATCCGCAAAACCGGTAGAGCGTCAGGACTGCAGGATGTCGATGACCCGCGTTCCGAGGTTGTGCGTGTCATCTATCGCGCCGCGCAAGGGTACCACCAATCGAATGGGCTTTGGCGACCGTTCCTCGGCAAATGCATCATGAACAATGTTCGAGATACGCGCGTCAGGCCAGGAGGAATATGGCCGGCACCACCAAACGCAGCAAGAAGTGCAAGCCCATGACGACACCTGGGAGATCATCCACGAGATCATCAACGAACTCGGGGTTGAACGAGAACCTGATCGAGAAGGCCGACGAGGAGATCGAGCAGCAGCTGGATCGCCTGCACTTGCGAAAGCAGGATGCTGCTGCCGAGACGCTGCAGGCTTACTGGTTTCAGAACCACAGCGTGAATCGCGTCGCCCGCGACCGCGGCGTGTCACCAGCGACGATCAGCGAAATCCTCAGCAACCAACGCACAACTCTGATCAACTTTGCCGTGGCGGATCGGCTCAGGAAAATTGCAAAAAAGATTTCCCGGCTCAGGAAACTGTCACCGAGCGACCTAACATTTTTGGAGGCAAAACGTATTCTAGGTGGGAGAACAAAACAAAACGACCGCAGTTCGCACCAGGGCAACCCTTGGCCGATATATGCGCAGCAATGGAGACTTCTCAAAGGGGTACCCGCGAAAATCTGCGGGTCAAACGGGCCAATTGTCGAGTCGCTGCCCACTGTTTGCAAGCTTGAACCAGGGCACGCGGGGCCTGCGCGTTCACCGTGGATCGTCCTCCTATCCTGTTCAGCGCCAGCGTGCGGAAGACGATCCACCACATAACCAGCGGGTGCTGCCGATCAATTTGTCGGCTGTGACGAACCGCCTGTTGATGCCGCGATCGCCGACATCTTCTGTGAAGCTGCCGAGTGCCCGATGCCACCCAAAAGCAGTAGTGTGCCGGATGAAGATGATGATCCGTGGGAACAGACGTTTGACGACGATCACCGACCGCTCGGGTCAGGACCAAAGAGCGGCAAGCAGTGGGCAAAAGACAATTTGCAAAACCGATCGGGACGACCTTCGTTTCCGCGTTGAACGGGGTTACTCGGCCGCGAGTATAGCGAAATGCGTGGACTTGGCACTGACCTCAGTCCTCAAGGAGGTGCGTTCTCAGATCAACGAAAAATACCCAAAGGTTGAAATTCCGCGGAAACGGTCACTGGCAACCGTACCGACTAGAGACGCCGAGGTGGACTGTTACGTCGGATCAACGAGCGTCGCTGGTCTGCGATTAAGGAGATCGCTCAGCAAAAGGGCCGCGAGCCTCGCTCTTAACAATCAGAAGTTTTGTGGCGGCGACAGCGCCGTGAAAGCACGCCGCAGCATGCGGCAAAACCAAAGTGACATGAGGTAATTTGTCATGATCTACGAAACTTATGAGACTGAGACGGGAGCCAATCAAAGCAATGCCCTTGCGTTGATTGACCACAACGACGACGGCTTCGCGGCTGCTGCCGCGGAGGCGGACCAGCACCTGATCCGCGGACAAATCGTCAAATTCACAGACGGTTTGTGGACTTTGAACAAACAGCCCATTGCCAAAGATGCGCGGTTTGTTCCTATCCAGCTGAAAATGGCCTGGGTTCGCTGGGAGAACCAACGCCCGGTAGAATACATCTGGCCGAAGCCCAATGGCCTGCTGCCAGCGCGCGAATCGCTCTCCCACCTTGAGGAAAGCGATTGGCCTGCCGGATTCTACGGCAAGCCGAAGGACCCGTGGCAGAACACGCGGTTCGTCTATCTGACGGACTTGAAGACGGCCAGCACGCATACCTTGACGAACAGCACTGCTGGTGTCGGGTCGCGTATTCTGAATTAGCCCAGGCTGTCACGACGATGCGTCGCTCTCACCCCGGCGCGTTGCCCGTCGTCGAGCTTTCGAGCCTGCCGATGAAAACTAAGGTTGGCACGAAGCTGCGTCCGCAATTCCAAATTGTGGACTGGAAGCTGGGCGCCAGCAACCACGCGGTTCAGCAACAGATCCGCGCGCCCAAGGCACAGATCATCGACGACGGCATGCCGCCGTACGAAGATGTACCGTTCAACGACGACGTGCCGTTTTGATGTGAATGGCAGCGCAAGGAGTGCCCGATCAGCGGGCACTTCTTGCCAGCCTGGGAGCAGCAAAATGGATCTGCAAACATTACGCCACGCACTCGGCGGCGAGATCGTCGGCCGACAACTGTATGTCCTGGACCAGGACACTCGCATAAGGATAGACGCTATTATTACCCTTTCGCGGTCGTCTCCGATCGGTTTTCTGTGTCTCAGTTTTGCCGGCGACGATTGGCGCGATTGCCAGGAATACGTTTGCGGGCGCCTTGGCTTGAAACCGTGGTCGCCTGACGCCGGCACCGAACAGGTTCGTCGTCTCGACATCGACTGTGTCGAACGTGAAGTTCAAGAAAAGCCGCGCGAGTTCACCGCAGAGGACCGCCAGCGGATCGCGCGCGCAGTGGAGATTTGGAACCAGGCGTCGACCCGCGCGGGACCCTGGCTGAGAAATACCTGAGCGAAACACGCCTGCTTCATCTGCCAGAAATCGTCGCCGGCAATGTCCTGCGCTTTCATGCGCGCGTTCCCTGGCGCGACGAACACCGGTATGACGATTTTCGTGCCAGCGCTGATAGCGGCCTTCCGGTCGATCGACACCGACGAGGTTACTGCCGTCCACAGAATCGCGTTGAACCCGGACGGCACCAAGCGTGACCGGAGGATGCTGGGCATCGTGTTCCGCAGTGCGGTTAAGCTCGATCCGGCTGGCGAAACACTCGCCATTGCGGAAGGGATCGAGACCGCCATGGCTGCACGCGAGCTTGGCATTGTCGCACCTACTTGGGCTCTCGGCAGTGTTGGTGGGATCTCCAAATTCCCGATCATCGACCGTGTCAAGATATTAATCATCATTGGCGAAGCGGGCAAAGCGTCAGCCGATGCAATTGAGTTTTGCAGGCCGAGATGGATTGCCGCTGGACGTGACGTCAAGGTCGTACATGCTGGAGATGCCACACTCAGACCTCAATGATGAGTTGATCCACAACATGCGAAGGACCGCGGCATGAACGAGTCTGCCTATAGGAAGCCGGCGTGCTCGCATCGGGATTCCGGCAATCGATCCCAAACTATCCAGAAGGAGAACTACAATGACGTTTGACAACAGCAATCTTGGCGCGCTGGTCAAGAATAGGCGCCGGGAGAAAAAGACCGACGCTTACACCCTGGAACGACAGAAATGCGGCGCCTGCGGAGTGAGTGAGGGGGAGCTTCATGAATTGGGCTGCGACCAGAACGGTGCCCATGCTGTGGAGATCAATTAATTGGCTGCGACTGTTTCGACCACTTGCTCAAGCTCGATCACCCGCCGGGTACCGTCTGGTGTAAGCACCCGCTAACTTAACTAAAAAGCAATGGCAGAAATGGGAACGTTTACTAAGCGAGAAGGGTCGCGTTCCATTTATCGAATACCCGACCATATGCGCCAGATGCGGCGTGCTGTGGCCGGAATTGTTCATGGTTCCTGATGAAGAGTGGAACCGGCACGTCGAGATCCAAGAACGAGATAAAGTACTTTGCAAGTCCTGTTACGGCCAAATTCGAGCATGGATCGATAATGCCGCTCAGGTCCGATCATCAAAAGGCGCGGATCCACATTTGAGGCCGCCAACACAAACGGCTGAGCGGGACGAAGACATGACTCTCAAAGTTGCATCAAAGAACAGCCGATCTGGCGCAGTAAGGCGGCAGAAGATTTAGCTGCCCATCGGTTCAACCCTCTTAACAAATCCACTGGTGTGGATTGGTCGGCGGAACGGCCGCGGCCGTCGATCAACGATTATTCGCGCGGTCAATCACATCAGTAGCTAAAAGGGTACAGTAATGAGAGATCAAAGTGATAGCGTGTTCAAATTCGCGAGCAAAGTGCGACTGAACACACTCTTCGACGGCGCCTTGGCTCCGTATGGATCAAGCCAGCGGAAGCGGTTGGCGTAAACGGAGGCGGGGAGGTTATCGCTAATGCCAAGGGCCTTGCGTATCGAGACGTCGGTATTCTCGTCTTTCCGGATCAAGATGGTTACGTCGACCATCTGGTTCCTATCGCCGGAGCGAATGGCCAAAAACTACCAAAACCGAGAGTAGTCGAGAAGCAGTTGTCGCAAATGCTGAAGCACATCGAGAGAGTATACGATACAGTGATCCTCTCGTCCGACGACCCAAAGTTTGACGAACAACCTGGTCAGCGCGAGACGGATGTTCAGCGGGCTGTGAAACACGACTTGGAAAACGACTTCTGGCTCGAAGCGGCGGCAATTCTCAAGGCCGGGCCGTACCGAGGGAGTTTCGACGACATTGATATCTCAGACGCGAAAGCACGCTTCCGTCATATCAAGCTAAAGATCGGGCATCTGCTTGTTGCAGCTGACCCGACGCTCCTAGACGTGAGCCACAAAGAGGAGTTTCTGACGAAGATACACGAAACCTGGATGGAGTTTGCGCTCCACTGCCTCCTGAATTTTGATCAGCGTGACAGTCCCCAACTTAGGCGAGAGCCAGATGCCTCCACCAAAAGGCGAGCCCGTATTAAAGACGCCCTGAATACGATTCACTGAGCGGGTTACACGAAGCTCCCCCAGACAGGTGAGGTGCATTAAGCACCTTACCGTTTGGTCGAGCAATGCCCGTCTCATTTGCCTGCTTCTCCCCGGCCGTGAAACATGACCCGGAAAACGGCTTCGGGCTCGAAGCGGTGGCAATCCTCGAGGCAGGTGACGTTTTCCTCCAGATTATCCGGCTCGGAGTCGAGGCGCTGGAACCGCGAGCGCGCGGCGTGAAGGCGTGACCGCGCTGGCCAATCCAACAAAGAGGTACATCATGCTACTCGGCACTATCATCGGCGCAGCTCGCGTAGGTGCGTACATCGTCGGATTGAAGCTCAAGATGTACGCGCCTGCGCGCGATGGCACCATGCGAATTCACTGCGACGAGGAATGGTTCCCGGAACCGCCGAAGCAGCCGCTATCGGAACGGGAATACAACGAGTGGAGCCGTGGTCGCGACCAACTTGCAATGATCTTCGCTGAGAAGGTGGGCGTGGAGCCTTCGACCTTCTCGGAAGATCACGCGACGGCGCCGAAGCACTCCGTGATGGATCGCGTCAGCAACGCGCCAGTGTCGGCCAGCGTGAACTAGATAGCAAAAGGCCTGGCAGCAATCGACCTCTTGCAATCGTCAACTTGAACTGGAATGCGATGTGGAAGTCGCATTGTGATATCGGAATGCGGGTCGTTAAGTAGCTAGCGACCCACATAGTTCGATGTGCCATCCGGTCCAACTTGGGAACGGAATGATGGGAGTCTTTGCCGAAAATCAGCCGGTTTATGCCGAGCACGGGATTGCGACCTTCCCGCTTAACGACAATAAGCGTCCTGCGGTCAAGGGCTGGAACAAGATAGGCCAGCGTGCCAGCCGCGAGTTCGCAGCGAAGTTCACCGATGCGAACGCGCTCGGCTTCGTTACCAACGAGAGGAATGGGCTGACTGTTCTGGACATCGACAGCACCGACGAGAAGGTGCTTGCCAATGCGCTCGCGCGTCAAGGTGAGACGCCGATGATCGTCCGAACGGCCTCGGGGAAGGCGCACGCTTACTATCGCCACAATGGAGAGCGGCGCCGTATTCGTCCATGGGATGGCTTGCCCATTGATGTGCTCGGTGCCGGTGGACTTGTCGTCGCTCCACCCACGCTGGTCACGAAGGGCGAGTATCACTTCATTCAAGGGAGCCTTGACGACATTGACCGCCTTCCGGTGATGCGCGGGCTCGATCCCGATTTCTATATCGGGCGGAAGCCAGCCCAGACACACTTGGTGGTGCCCGATGATTTCATCGCGAACGACAACGAACCTGCGCCGCAGGAATCCCCGATCCCTGAAGGCACTCGCAACGATGCGCTGTGGAGGTTCTGCATGGCTCATGCTTCGGCTCACCGGTTCGGGACAGGCAACACCATCGGACGTGGCGCTCTGATCGAGGCTGCTCGTCAGTGCAATGCCGATTGCGTTCCGCCGTTACCGGATCCAGAGGTCATCGAAATTGCATCGGGTGCATGGGGTTACGAAGCGCGTGGCTCGAATTGGTTCGGCACAGGTCGCCGGGTGGTCGCCTCACATGATGAGATGGATCGACTATCGCCCGACGCCTTCTATCTTCTGACGCGCCTTCGCCGTCACCATTGGGGACGAAACTTCCTTGTCGCCAATGCGATGGCTGACACTCTCGGCTGGTCACGTAAGCGGTTTGCCGCTGCCAGGGCTGAACTGGAACGCCTTGGCAAGATCAAGTTGCTGCGGAAGGCCAACCAGTGGCAGGGAGCTGCGCTCTACTGCTGGCCGCATCCCGCCTGACCAGGGTTTGACCATTAACGGGATTTCAGCCGGATTGGCACTCAGCCTGGTCAGTCTCATTCCTGATCCGGCAAGTCACGTGCCGCAGGCGAATACTCGGCGACTGGCACGGGCTTTCCGCAGCCGGCGTAGGCAGGGGGGACACAGAGAGAACTGTTCTGTTTCTTATAGGTGGTCGTTTTTGACCACCCTTAGCGTATTACCGCTCGGATTGAAATCGATGGTGGCGCTCTTGGCTTCTCGACGGGGCAGTACGTTTCTCGGCGCGGGAGCATCCGTCGGCGGCCGGGGCGTGATCGCGCTACGCCACCCGGGCCGGGTCGCGGACCAAATTTCGCTTGCACCAACCTGGGGGGCCAAAGGGCCGTCAGGGTGACGCCTAAGGGACGGGAAGACGAGCCACGGGGCTCAGAATGACGGGCGAACTCGCAGTAACTGCTGTGGCTGCAATGTGACGGCCTGGCAGAATTTAACCGCCAGAACGCCTGCAACCCAATCTGTTCCCAATTCTTCGTCATCGTATGGGGATGAGGTGGGGTGAAAGATCATGATCACACTACGTTGGTTTGATTGGCGTATTGCTCTCGCTATGCGTTGGATGCGCCGAATACGAGGCACTGCCACGCGACTATCAACCTCAGCAACAGCCGCAGGCACAAGCCACAGCGGCAGTAATCGCAGCGCGCTAAGGGCAGAGGCGGACGGGCACGATGAAGATCGTTTTGAGAGCAGCACCGCAATCGTGACCTATCTCGATAACGGTCACCTGCTGCACACGGACAGGACCTCCGGAGCCCTCTACCGAACTCGGGGCACCTGGGAGAATTTCGAGAGCGCGGAGCGTGCCTATCGGTTCCTGCCGAGCAGTGCTTGGGAGCCGGTCCGGCGTCCAGATTGACTACCCTTGTCGCCCGAACGGATCGTGAAACCCTGTTGCCGTCAGTTACTCATAATTCGTCAGAACAGGTGTGAACGCGCAGGACGTCGCCCGACGTAGCTGACAGCGCCTTCACCGGCTTGCTCAAGCGCGCCGTCGAGCGCAAAAGGGCGCCGGGGAGAAGCTAGGACGATCGTTAGCCTTCCTGTATGGTCTGGCGATGGATCGGATAGGCAGCTCGGCTCCGGCGGCGTCGAGCAGCGCATCGACGGCAGGCCAGAGCGGCCGGGTGTCGGAGAGGATCTCGGCGTCGAGCGAGAACTCGTCCCGCGCGAGCATGATGGCCGAGCCGTGATCGCCGACCGTGCCCGAGACGATGAATGCGGTCGCCGGGCCGTATTCCGCGCGGGGAGAGCCGGCCCCGGGGATCGACCTTGCCGATCCCGGCGGTGCAGATGTACATGCCGTCTGCATGACCGCGCTCGACCACCTTGGTGTCGCCGGTCGCGATCTCGACGTCCGCCGTCCGGCGCGGCTGGGCGATCGCCTCGACCTGAGCGCGGAGCTCATCGGCGGGCAGTCCCTCCTCGAGGATCAGCGACAGGCTGAGCGCCTTCGGCTTGGCTCCCGCGACCGCCAGGTCATTCGCCGTGCCGTTTACCGCGAGCTCGCCGATCGAGCCGCCCGGGAAGCTGAATCGGCCGAACGACGTAGCTGTCGGTCGAGAGCGCGATGCCGAGCTCTTCGATCGTGACGACGCCCGCATCCCCCATCTCCTCCAGCGTCTCCCCCTCCCTGGCGAGGGCCGGGACGAGCAGGCCCTCGATCAGCGTCTGCGTCGCCTTGCCCCCGGCCCCGTGGGCCATCGTCACGGTCTCGTCCTTGAACCGCGGGCGCTTCGACCGCGCGGTCTCGATGATCCGCAGAACCTTCTGCTCGCGCTCGCTGATCCGCGGAGTCCGCCTCACCATTCAGACGAGCTCCTTCTCCCGGGCGAACCGGCCGTAGTTGTAATAGGCGGCGCAGGCGCCCTCCGGCGAGACCATGCAGGTGCCGATCGCGTGCTCGGGGGTGCACGCCGTGCCGAAGACCTTGCACTCGTACGGCTTGATGACGCCCTTCAGCACCTCGCCGCACTGGCAGGCCTTCGGGTCCGCCACGCGAACCCCGGGGACGCCGAAGCGCTCCTCCGCGTCGAGCTCCGCGTAGGCCTCGCTCAGCTTGAGCGCGCTCTGGGAGATGAACCCGAGCCCACGCCACTCGAAGTGCGGTCGCAGCTCGAAGACCTCGGACATCACCTTGAGGGCGGCCGGGTTGCCGTCATAGGGCACCACCCGGCTGTACTGGTTCTCGACCTCGCACCGCCCCTCCCCGAGCTGGCCGAGGATCATGCTGATCGCGTGCAGGATGTCGAGCGGCTCGAAGCCCGCCACGACCACCGGCTTGCCGTAGTCCTTCGGAATGAACTCGAATGGCCTGGCGCCAACGACGGTGGAGACATGCCCGGGCCCGATGAAGCCATCGAGCCGCAGATCGGGCGACTCGAGCAGCGCCCGCAACGGCGGCACGATCGTGACGTGGTTGCACATGCAGGAGAAGTTGGTGACGCCCTCCGCCCTCGCCCGCTTCAGGGTCAGGGCGGTGGAGGGGGCGGTTGTCTCGAAGCCGATCGCGAAGAAAACGACCTCGCGATCCGGGTTCTGCTTGGCGAGCCGGAGGGCGTCGAGCGGCGAATAGACCATCCGGATGTCGGCGCCTTCGGCCTTCGCCTCGGTGAGGGTCTTCTCCGAACCCGGCACCCGCATCATGTCCCCGAAGCAGGCGAAGATGATGTCGTTCTCGGTGGCCATCGCGATCCCGTCGTCGACGCGGCCCATCGGGATCACACAGACGGGGCAGCCGGGGCCGTGCACCAGCTCCACGTTCTCGGGGAGCAGGTCGTCGATCCCGTACTTGTAGATCGAGTGGGTGTGGCCGCCGCAGACCTCCATCACCTTGTAGTGGCGCCCCGGCTCGACGGCGTCGAGGACCTTCCCGGCGAGCGCGCGACCGAGCTCCGCGTCGCGGAACTCGTCCATGTACTTCATCGTCATGCGGCGACCTCGCTGTCCGCATGGGCGATCGCGGTGCCCGCGTGAACCAGGAGCACGTCGCCCTCGGCGACCGGCTGCACCAGCGCGATCTCGACAGTGCTCCGCTCGTCGGCCTCCTCGCCGGCGCAGAGGGCGAGCTCGCGCTCCGCGTCGATGCGAAGCACCCGCATCTTTGTCGCCTCGTCCCCGCAGGTGACGCAGCCTCTCGAGTGATCGCAGGTGGGGAGGAGGCCCTCCGTCATCCTCCGGGATTCCTCCTCCCGCAACCGGGGCGGAAACGTCGCCGATTCCACTGGCAGTAGCGGCTCGTCATTCGATCACGCTCGCCTTGAGCTCCACGAGCTCCTGCTCGTAGTCCTTGCCCATTCCCTCGAGCAGTCCGAGCGTCGCCCGAGCTTCCTGCTCGTCGACCTTGGAGATTGCGAAGCCGACGTGGATCAGGACCCAGTCGCCGGGTACCGCACCCTCGCCCTCCTCGTCGAGAAGTCCGACGTTGACATTTCGCTGGACGCCCGCCACGTCCACCTTGGCGAGGCGGTTGTCCTCGTCGGTCACTTCAACCACTTGGCCCGGAATCGCCAGGCACATGACCCACCGCTCCTCCCGGAGGGGAGCTCGACTACAAGGCAGCAGTTCCCTCCGGTCGCCGCAACCTACTCCTCGCTATTGCGGGTTGTCAAGCGGCCGACCGATATCAGCGTAGAGCGGCCGCGACTCCACATGCACGTATATGCATGTCATTATCCTTTGGTGAGCAACGGTCAGGGCGGCAATGTCGGGGTCACCCCGGAACAGGCCGAGCGCATCGCGCGAGTGATGGCCGGCCTCTCGACCCCGAGCCGCGTGCGGCTCCTCAGCCGACTGAGACAGGGTCCCTGCACCGTGACCGCGCTGGCCGCGGCGGTGGAGATGACGCAACCGGCCGTCTCTCATCAGCTGCGCATCCTGCGCGACCTGGAGCTGGTGGTCGGCCGGCGGGATGTTCGCCACATCGTCTACTCGCTGCACGACGTGCAGGTGGCCGCGCTCCTCGACGGGACGCTGCGCTACGCGGAGCACGCGGTGGGGACCGACGCCGAAAGCTGAGCAGGGCTCGCCCGGGCGTGGGTCACGGGCCTCGGTCGGAATCGCTCACGCATTCGCAGAAACGAGATACTTCGCCCGTGGGTGACGAAGAGGACCAGAGGCCCCTCGAGAGACAGGTCTACGTCGGGGACCGTTACCTGCCATTCGGCGAGCTGACCTCGGACGATGCGCGCCGACTCGCCGACAAATTCAGTGGCCTATCCGGTGGCGGACTCGAACAGAGAGTCGCGCCGGCCGGACGGGAGTGGCGTCAGCTCGCCAAGCTGATGGATGAGCGCGGGGCGGCGACCGTCGCCGAGCTGGACGAAGAGCAGGTCGGCGACTTCGCTGAGCGGCTACGCGTGATACCTCCGGGCGGAAGCTGGCTCTCCAGCTAGCCCCAGGGCATCCGCTTGTAGCCGCTGCCGACGGGCACTCCGATCAGGAGGGCGCGGACGGTCGAGTCCGATTTGTTCTGAATCGTGCGGTTGACCTCAGGGGCGAAGCGGCAGAAGGTGCCGGCGGGAGCGTCGTGCTCCTCGCCGTCGGTGACGATCGTCCCCTCGCCGTCGAGGATGACGAAGACCTCCTCCTGATCGTCGCCGCTGTGGTCGTGGGCCGGGATCTGGCCGCCGGCCTCGATGTCGACGACGTTGAAGCCGAAGGCCTCGGCACCGAGCGTCTTGCGCGCCAGCCGCCAGGTGGCTCCGCCGCTCCCCTCCATCTCCTCGAACTCGTCGATGCGCTTGATCGTGTAACCGTCGGCCATTGCTCCTCCTTATCCGATCCCCTTGTCTCTCCCGGCAAGCGAACATATCCTCTCCAGCGTGGGAGAGGACTCGGCCCAGAGTCTCGAGGATGCGATCGGGCGTTACAACGAGGCGTGGAACGCCCACGACCTGGACGCGATCATGTCGATGCACGCCCCGGACATGGTCTTCGAGAACCACACGGCCGGTGAGTCCGCGGAGGGCGAGGACGTGCGAGGGCACATCGGGGCGATCTTCGAGAGCTGGCCCGATCTTCACTTCGAGACTCGCCGCCTCTACGTCCGCGACGGCGTGGTCACCCAGGAATGGACGGCCAGCGCCACACATTCCAAGACGATGCGCCGCGGCGACCTGGTCGCGGAGCCGACCGGCGCGAGGATCGAGTGGCGCGGGGTCGACGTCATCCCCTACGAGGACGGTTTGATCAAGCGCAAGGACGTCTACTCGGACTCGGTCTCCATCCTCCACCAGGTCGGCCTGCTCGACTGACACTCGTCCAGGGCGTAACCCCCGGGCGGCCTCCGGCGCTTTTCCGTGTGTGGGGAGGCAAACAGCCACGGAGGTGAACCGACGTGAAGTTGAGAACGCGAAAGTTGGCGGTCTTTGTGACCTGCCTCGGCCTGGCCGCGGCATTTCCCGTCCTGAGCTCCGCTGACAAGGGCGGGGTTCCGCACAGCCAGAAGCCGTGTCCGGTGAAGAAGCATCACCACAAGAAGCCGAAGCCCAACAACAAGGGCAAGAAGTGCGGCTTCAACGAGAGCACGACTACAACCGCCCCGTCGACGACCAGCACGGGTACGGAGCCGACCACCACGTCCTGAAGCAGGGCAATCCGGGCGGGCGGCCTCGCGGCTCATCGGACGCCGCGTGGTCGTTCCGTCCCGTTTCCTAGTTCCTCCGGCGGTAGATCGCCCAGCCCGCGATCGCGGCCCCGCAGGCGAGCAGGATCCCAGCGGACAGCAGCCCCGCGTCGCTCCGCTCCGGATCCCCGAGGACCGCGTCCCGAGCCTGTGCCGAGAGGACCGACCCGGCGGACGCCCAGGACATGACCGAGCCGGCCGAGGCGGCCGATGCGACCGACAAGGCCGAGCCGGCCGAGCCGATTGACCCGATCGAGGCGAATGAGCCGACCGACCCGATCGATAGGGCAGAGCCCTTCGAGGCGATCGAAAGGAACGAGTCCTCCGACCAGAGGGAAAGCGAGCTGCCGTCGTCCGGGCTCACAGCTCCGGCACATCCGCGCCCATCGGCGAGAACGGCACCCGCCGTACCTCGGCCCAGCCACCAACCCGCTCGTTGAGCGCTTTCATCACCGCGCCGGTGCTCTGCCAGAACGTCCAGACGAGAACCGTCGGCCCCGCGCCGGAGATGGTCGCCCCAATCGCGCCCATCCGCGGCGCCTCCTCGACGATCTCCATCGAGCGCGGATAGAGGTGGGCCCGATGCGGTTGGTGGAGCCGGTCCGCGAGCCCGCGGCCGATCAGAGTGAGATCGGAGCGCTCGATGCCGAGCACGAGCTCGGAGGCGGACGAGATGTTGGCGACGGCGTCCGCGAGCGCCACATCGTTCGGGATCGCCTGGCGCGCCTCCTCGGTCGGCACCTGCTCGGACGGGATCACGACCACGGCCTCGACCCCCTGGGGAGGATCGAGCCGGGTCCATGCGATCCGGCCGTCCTGATTCCTGCAGACGACGAACCCGCCGAGCAGCGCCGCGGCGACGTTGTCCGGGTGGCCCTCGATCTCGGCGGCCTTGGCGAGCACGTCCTCGGGCTCCTGGGCCAACTCGTAGAGATGGTCCGCGGCCAGCAGCCCCGCGACGATCGCGGCGGCGCTCGACCCCAGTCCAGCCGCGAGAGGAATCTCGCTGCGTATCCGGAAGGCGATCCCGTCCGCCGGACGCAGCGACTCGAACGCCCGCACGCAGAGATTGGTGCGATCCAGAGGAACGTCCAGCCCGTCGGCCTGGACGGAGAAGGCACCCACCTCCTCCACCTCGAGCTCGAGATGCAACGTGAGCGCGGCCGCCAGCACGTCGTAGCCGGGCCCGAGGTTGGCCGATGAGGCCGGCACCTTGACCAGCCGTCGCCGCGCGGTCATGGAGCGGAGGCTATCCGCCCGGGTGGCGGCGGCCTACGAGCCGAGGATCTTCGCTTTCTGCTGCTCAAACTCGGCTAGTCGAAGACGGCCTTCTCGACCGCCGCCAGGTCGGCCTTGCATCCGGTGACGGCGGGGGCCTTGCCGATCGCGCTGTCGGGGTCCTTCAACCCATGGCCGGTGAGCACGCAGACGACCGAAGCGGGCCGCTCCATGCCCTCTGCGACCGGCAGGCCGTGGGCCAGCAGTCCGGCCACCGAGGCGGCGGAGGCAGGCTCGCAGAAGACGCCTTCGCTCGAGGCGAGCCAGTGATACGCCTCGAGGATCTGCTCGTCGCTGACCGCCGCGACTCGGCCCCGGGAGGCGGTGAACGCGTTCATCGCCTCCTCCCAGCGCGCTGGGTTGCCGATCCGGATCGCCGACGCCACGGTCTCCGGCTTTGCGATCGGATGCCCCTCGACCAGCGGCGCGGCGCCCGCCGCCTGGAAGCCGTAGAGGATCGGCGAGGCCCTGTACTCCTGGAAGCCCGCCCACCAGGAGGTGACGTTGCCCGCGTTGCCGACCGGGATGGCGAGGGCGGCGGGCGCCTGCCCAAGCTCATCGCAGGTCTCGAAGGCCGCGGTCTTCTGGCCCTCGATCCGATACGGGTTGACCGAATTGACCAGCTCAACGGGGTGCCCCTTGGCGATTTCGCGAACGATCTCAAGCGCCTGGTCGAAGTTGCCCTCCAGAGCGATCACCCGGGCTCCGTGCATCAGAGCCTGGGCGAGCTTGCCGATGGCGATCTTGCCCTCCGGGACGATCACCGCCCCGCGCATCCCCGCCCTGGCCGCGTACGCGGCGCAGCTCGCGGCGGTGTTCCCGGTCGAGGCGCAGATGATCGCCTCGGCGCCGGCGCCCTTGGCCCGCGAGACCGCGACGGTCATACCCCGGTCCTTGAAGCTGCCGGTCGGGTTGGCGCCCTCGAACTTGAGGTAGACATCGGCCTCGATCCGCTCGGAGAGGCGCGGCGAGTGGATCAGCGGTGTCGAGCCCTCGTTGAGGGTCACAAGCGGGTCCCCCTCCTCCAGCGGGAGGTGGTCGCGGTAGCGCTCGATCAGAGGGGTCGGCATCGGTCCCGGCCTAGCCGAACTCTTCCTCGATCACGCGGATCGAGCGCGGCGGCGAGCGCAGGAAGTCGAGCTTCGCGATTTTCTCGAGCGCGGCCCCGAAGCGCATCTCCGAGACCGGGTGCATGACCATGATCAGCTGCGCCTCCCCGCCCCGACCCCGCTGGACGACGCTCCGCACCGAGACCTCGTTGTCCCCGAGCACCTCGGCGATCTGGGCGAGGACTCCCGGCCGGTCCTCGACCTCGAGATGGAGATAGAAGGCCATCTCCACGTCCTTGGCGACCTTGAGCTTCGCGTTCTCCTCGAAGAGCGGCGAGCCGCCCGCGATCACCGAGACGACGTCCCCCAGCACCGCCGCGGCCGTCTCGGGCCCACCGGCGCCGGGGCCGGACATGGTGATCTCCGTGATCGCCGGGGACTCGACCATCACCGCGTTGAACGGCCCGGAGATCGGCGAGAGCGGATGCCCCGGGTAGAGGAAGCAGGGAAAGACACGCACGCTGACCTCTCCGTCGCCGACTCGCTCGGCGACTCCGAGCAGCTTCAGGGAGAGCCCCAGCTCCTTCGCATAGGCGAGGTCGTCGGGCTTGATCTGCTCGATGCCCTCATAGGGGACGTCGTCGAGGCCAACCGGGGCGCCGAAGGCCAGCCGCGCCAGGATCGCCATCTTCGCGGCGGCGTCGGCGCCGCCCACGTCGTCGGTCGGGTCGGCCTCCGCATAGCCCAGGTCCTGCGCCTGCTTCAGGGCCTCTTCGTAGGAGAGGCCGCTCCGAGCCATCTCGGTGAGGATGTAGTTGGTCGTCCCGTTGACGATCCCGAAGACCTTCTCGATCGGGATCGCGCCGAGGCTCTCCTGGACGACGCGGATGACGGGGATCGCGCCGGCGACCGCCGCCTCGAACCGAAGCTGTGCGCCACCCTCCCGCGCCGCCGCGACCAGCTCCTCGCCGTGCTGGGCGAGCAGCTGCTTGTTGGCCGTGACCACGTGGCGGCCCTCGCGCAGCGCCCGGGTCACGTAGTCGCGCGCGGGATCGGTGCCACCGATCAGCTCGACGACGATGTCGCTGGCTGCCAGGATCTCGTCGAAGTCCCCCTGATCGCTGGAGAGGACGCCGGTCACCTTGGGGCGGCGGCCGGAGACCTCCTCCACCATCTCGGCGCGCTCCTCGAGCAGCTCCCGGAAGGCGCCTCCCACGGTCCCCTTACCGAGGATGCCGACGTTCACGGTCTCGGCCATCACTCGTCCCGCGCCAGCAGGTCGTCCCAGGTCTCGCGCCGGACGACCGTCCTCGCCTCTCCGTCCCGGCAGAAGATCACCGGAGGCCGGGGCACGCCGTTGTAGTTGTTGGCCATCGCGTAGCCGTAGGCACCCGTCGCCGGCGTGACCAGCACGTCTCCGACCCGTGGCGAGGCCACCTCCGTGTCGCGGATCAGGACGTCGCCGGACTCGCAGTGCTTCCCGGCGATCGTGGCCAGGGTGTCCGGTGTCTCGCCGGCCCGGTCGGCGATCACCGCCTCGTAGCGGGAGCCGTAGAGCATCGGCCGCAAGTTGTCGGACATCCCCCCGTCGACAGCGACGTAGGTGCGCACGCCCGGGATCTCCTTCACCGTCCCGACCCGGTACGCGGTGACGCCGGCGTTGCCGACCAGGGAGCGGCCCGGCTCAACCAGGATGGTCGGCGCCGGATCGAAGACGCGTTGCACGCCGCGCACCTTGACCTCGACGTAGTCCTCGATCGAGGGCGGCTCGTCCGTGTCCAGGTAGGCGATGCCCAGGCCACCGCCGACGTTGAGGAGCTCTGGTGCGAGATCGACCGAGTCGCAGAAATCGGCGATCACCTCGATCGCCTTCACGTACGGCTCGAGCTCGAAGATCTGGGAGCCGATGTGGGCGTGCAACCCGACCAGCTCGAGGTTCGGCGACTCGCGGACACGCGCGACCGCGCGTGCCGCCAGGTCGTCAGCGAGCCCGAAGCCGAACTTGGAGTCGAGCTGGCCCGTCTGCACGTAGTCGTGGGTCGACGGCTTGATCCCGGGGGTGACGCGGATCAGGACCTTCTGGGGACGGTCCAGCAGCCGCTCCGCCCGTTCGATCTCGTCGAAGGAGTCGAGGATCAGGTGGGCGACACCGCTGTCGAACGCGTAGCGGAGCTCATTCTCGCTCTTGTTGTTGCCGTGCATGTGGATCCGCGCCGGGTCGAAGCCCGCCGCCAGGGCCATGCGGAGCTCCCCGCCCGAGGCGACGTCGACGGAGAGGCCCTCCTCCCTCATCACCCGGTACGCCGCACTGCAGGGCAGCGCCTTGCTCCCGTAGATCACCTCGAAGCCGTCGGTCCGCTGCTCGAAGGCGCCCACGTACTGCCGCGCCCGCCCTCGGATGTCGTCCTCGGCATAGAGGTATGCGGGCGTCCCGAACCGCTCCGCAAGCTCGACCACGTCGCAACCGGCGATCTCGAGGTGGCCACGCTCGTTCACGCGCGACCCGGCCGGATAGACCGGCGAGGCTGCGATCGGATCCGCCGCCGCGATGGAGCCTGAGTTGTCGGGCTCGGCGTTCATGGAGACGCCATTCTGACGGGAAGCAGCAGAATCCCCCGCAATGGAGCGCTCCCCGCCCCGCAGGCCGGACCGCGAGGGCCGCACCGACGGCCTCGCCTACGCGCTCTGGCTGCCCGACCGACGGCAAGGGCCGCCAGAAGGAACGCGGCCGGATCGAGCGTGGCCCGGCGTCGTGGTGGTTCACGGCGCGGGATCCCGCAAGGAGAATCACGCTGACTTCGCCCGCTTGGCGACGGCAAGCGGCTGGGCCGCGCTCACCTTCGATCTTCCCGGACACGGCGACTCCGAAGGCGAGATGTCGGGCGGCGCGGTCGATGACGTACTGGCGATGGTCAGGCTGCTCGCGGCCTCCGACGGCGTTGACTCGGGCCGGATCGCGCTCAGGGGCTCGAGCCTCGGCGGCTTCCTCTCCATCACTGCGGCGGCGCTGAGCCAGGAGGTCGCCGGCGTCATCGCGATCTGTCCCGCGGGGGAGGACCACCTGGCTCGCGGAGTCCGCCAACGGCGCTTCGAGATGCGCGTCGGCGACCCGCTGGACCTCGAGGCCTGGCTTCTTGCCCAGGACGTCGGGGAGTCAGTCGAGCGAATCGCGGGGCGGCCGCTGATCCTGATGCACGCCGAGGGCGACACCCAGATTCCCAGCGACCACTCCGAGGAGCTCTACGAGAGGGCTGGAGAGCCCCGCAACCTGATCATCGCGACGGGCGGCGCGCACACCTCCGTCCAGCACGATCCCGAACTCCAGAGCGCGGCGCTGCGCTGGCTCGAGCGCCGACTCGAGGCGGAACGCTGAACTCAGTCGTCGGGGTGCGAGTTCGAGCAGCCCTGGTTCCCGCCGCTGGGCGAGGAATCGTCGTCGCCCGAGGAACCGGACGACCCGCCGGAGGAGCCTGAGGATCCGTCCTGATCCGACGGCGGTTCCTGGCTGGGCGGCAGTTCCGAAGGCGGTTCCTGGCTGGGCGGCAGTTCCGAAGGCGGCGTGACGACGGGGGGCTTGCCGACAATCCCGATGTCCGAGCCGTCACCGACGTCGCCGGGATCGCTGCCCTTCTGACCGTCGGAAGTGTCCTGGTGAGGATCCGAGGGATGGGTCGGCGTCACGGGATGCGAAGGATCCTTGATCGCGGTGACCGGGCCGCCGGAGCCGGTCGAGCCACCGCCCGGACCGGTGGAGCCGCCCGTGTCCGGCGGGGTGGGAGTGGGAGTGGCGTTCGGCGGAGTGGGCGCCGGGGAGGGCTTCGGCTTGCCGTTGCCACCCGTGTTGCCGCCGTTGCCGCCGTTGCCGTTGCCGCCACCGCTGCCACCGGTGCCAGCGGTGCCACCGGTGCCGCCGACGTTGGCCGCCGCAAGCTGCCCGGCCGCGGCGCTCACCGGGACGACCGTGCTGTGGGCCGGAGCGCGCGGTGTCGCGGCGCTGAGCTCGACGTTTCCGTCGGTGCTGGCGTCCTGGGCCGTGGGCCAGACGTTGAACGAGACCAGGCCGACCAGGCTGACGAACACGATCGCCGCGCCGGCCAGCAGTGCGCCCGACGCGCCGACCCCGACGATGAAGCTCTCGGGTGTGTTATTCGATGATGTCTTGGGCGCCGAGTGAGCATCCCCCTCTCGCACGGCTCGCCATTCACGCGCACTCACGTTCCGGTCATCGTCGCTCATTGGGGTCCCTTTAGCGACCGCACAATTGAGGTAGCCGTTTGTTTTACGCGCGCGGTGCGGCGTCTACCCAGTAACGGTGAATCGAGGGGGGCGCGGCTACAGGTACCCGAGGGGATCCGTCGTCTGACCGTTGATGCGGACCTCGAAGTGCACGTGGGGGCCGAAGCAGTAGCCCGTGCAGTCGCTGAGGCCGATGATCTGGCCCTGCGCGACCTGCTGTCCTGCGGAGACGAGGAATCGCTCCTGGTGCCCGTAGCACGTGGAGAGGCCGCCCCCATGATCGATGCAGGTGTAGTTCCCATAGCCGCCCTCGGGACCCGCAATTGTGACGGTCCCTGCGGCGGCAGCGCGGATGGGCGTGCCTGTGGGCACCCCGATGTCGACTCCGGGATGGAATTCGTAGCCGTGGCCGATGTTCCGTGAGCCATAGCCGGAGGTGATCGGCCCGTTGACGGGCCAGATCAATCCATGGCCCCCGGCCCTGATCGGGCCGGCCGGGAGCGCTCCGGTTCCGGCGCCCAGCTGCTCGGCGATCTTCTGGGAGATTTCGCTCAGATCGCCCTCTAGGTTGTCCTGCTGCTTTCGCACCTTCGTCAGGGTGCCGTGCTGCTTGCGGCGCGCCATGGCGAGCTCGGTCGTCCGCTTCTTCAGGCTCGCCCGGGTGGCATCGAGCTCCGCCTTCCGGGCCGCGATCTCGTCGCGGGCTGCGCGGACCGTGTTCACGGTCACCTGCATCTCGTTGCGCAGGTCGCGCACCCTGGTGACGATGTCGTCGTCCTGATGCTGCAGCGTCTCCAGGTACTGCGTCCGCGCCAGCAGGTCGTCGAACCCGTGAGCCTGGAGCAGGACCGTGATCAGGTCGGGCTGGTTGGACTCGTAGATCGCGACCAGCCGCTGCTCGAGGACCTTGATCGCAAGGTGAAGCCGCTGCTTCAGGTAGCCGAGTCGAGCCTGCGCCTGATCCAGCTCGGCCTGCTTCTGGGAGAGCTCAGTGGCGACCACTGCCTCCCGGTTCCGCAGGGCGGCCACCTGACTTGTCAGACGCTGAAGCTGGGCGGACTCGTGGGTGATCTTCCCGGTGAGGACGCCGGCGTGAGCCTGCGCATGGGAGAGCTTGTTCTGGGTCGAGTTGAGCTTCTGCTGGAGGCCCTGGCCCGAGGCGCCGCCGGCGATCACCGCGGCTGCGCAAACGGCTCCGGCGCAGGAGAGCGCCAACAGCACCCGTTTGTATCCCGTCATGCAGCCAAGGTTGAACACCCGCAACCCCTGGCTCTGAAAAGGGGATTGCAGCTAGCTAGGCGGTGGCGCCGGCGGGCTCCTGTTCGGCCTTCGCGCCGTTCTGCGCCGTGCCGTTGGTCGCGGCCTGCGCGACCTCGGCTGCCTGCGCCAGGCGTTCCTGGTAGGTGCGCACCTGCATCCGGGAGATCACCAGGCGCTGGACCTGGGCCGTGCCCTCGAACAGCTGGTAGATCTTCGCGTCGCGGAACCACTTCTCGAGCGGGCAGTCCGTCGTCTCCGCGTAGGGCCCGACGAGATCCATCAGCGTCGTCGTCGCCCACATGGTCACGTCGCCTGCCTTGAGCTTGGACATGGAGCCCTGGCCTCCGGTCATCGGGATGCCGTTGCGCCCCATCCACGACGCGCGCTGGACCAGCAGGCGGGCGCCGTCGATCTCCGTCGCGACGTCAGCCAGGACCTGCTGGATCCGCTGCTCCTCGAGCGCCGGCCTGCCGCCGTCCACGGTCTGGTCGCTGAGGTACTCCAGCGTCCACTCGTAGGCGGCCTGGGCGATGCCGAGCGCGGAGGCCCCGACGATCGGCCGGGTCATCTCGAAGGTCGCAAGCGCATTCGACGACCCGCCCGTCTGGCCCGAGCGGGCGCGCTCGAGCTTGCGGTTGAGCTTGTCCATCCCGCCGAGCAGGTTCTCCACCGGGATCCGGCAGTCCTCGAGGATCACCTCGGCGGTATGAGAGGCGCGGATGCCGATCTTCGACTCCTTCTTGCCCTGGCGCAGGCCCGGCGTTCCCTTGGCGACGACAAAGGAGGCCTGGCCACGGTGACCGAGCTCCGGGTCGACCGTGGCGACCACGACGTGGACGTCGGCGATGCCTCCGTTCGTGATGAAGACCTTGGTTCCGTTGAGCACCCACTCGTCACCATCGAGCTCGGCGCTGCTCTTCAGACTCTTCACGTCAGAGCCGGCCTGGGGCTCGGTGACCGCGTAGGCGCCGAGCTGGATCTCGTCATCGGCGCCGAAGCACCGTGGGACCCACTCGGCGATCTGCTCGGGTGTGCCGGAGGCGGCGATGCCTGCCGCCGCCAGTCCCGACCCCTGGGTCGCCAGGGCAATGCCGGCGCAGCCCCAGTGAAGTTCCTCCGCCGTGATCACCCCCAGCTGCCCGCCGGGGTCCGCCCCCATCAGCTGCAGGTGCTCGAGGCCCTGCAGCCCCCACTTGCGGGCCTCCTTCATCACCTCCCAGGGAGTGCTCTCCTCCTCGTCGTGCTTGCGGGCGACGGGACGGATGACCTCGCGCGCGAACTTACGGACGTGATCCTTGTGCTCCCGCTGCTGGTCGGTGAGGGCGAAGTCCATTCCGGCGGCCTCCTAGCGGTGGAACCCGGGTTGATTGACTGGTCAGTCAGCCAGTTTACTGAAACCGGAAGTGGGACCTGCCACTTACCGCTGCAGGGCCCGCGGCCCTCCCGATCCGTGGTGGTCTGGCGACCGCTGAGCAGGAAGGTCGAGGCGTTCTGAGTAGCGTTCGCCGCCGTGCGCCTGCCCCGCCCGCTGCAGAACGCGATCGACTGGGTTCGCTCCGAGCCGATCGGAAAGCGCGACCCGCGCGTACTCGCCATCGCGGGAGGCGGCGTGCTCGCCGCGGCCCTGGTGATCTGGGCGATCGCGACGAACCCGTTCTCATCAGGCGGCACCGGGGTGACGCGGATAGTCACGATCGCCGTCGCCACCGACAACGAGCAGCGGGCACCCGTGGGCGTCCTCGGCTTCCCGCTCGTCGCGACTCGCAACACCACCCGGATCAGCGGCCCGGATCCGATCGACGATGCCGCCGCCGCCGCTCTCGCGACCCATCCACCGGCGCCCGAGGCCGCCCCGCTCCAGGCGGTGACCCTGGTCCCCGACGACGATTGGCAGGCCGGCATAGCCGCATCCGTGCTCGCCGGACCGCCCCTGCGGCTGCCGGTGCTGATCAGCCAGCGCGGGGGTGTGCCCGATGCCACCACCCAGGCCCTGGCGCAACTCGACCCCAAGGGCGGCGGGGCATCCGGCGACGTCGCCGTCTATTCCGCCGGCGGCGCCTCGGTCCCCTCGGGGCTGAAGTCACGTGAGATCGCGGGCGAGTCTCCCGCCCAGATCGCGAACTCGATTGACCAGCTCCGCCAGCGGCTCCTCAAGCAGGAGCCCCAGCACATCCTGCTGGCCAGCTCCGAGCAGGCGGGGTACGCGATGCCGGCCGCGGCGTGGGCCGCCCGCTCCGGGGACCCCGTCCTCTTCACCGGCCACAACCAGGTCCCACAGGCGACGCTGGCGGCGCTGCGCCGCCACGCCGCCGCGACGGTCTACGTGCTCGGACCCGAATCGGTGATCTCGAAGAGCGTCGTCCAGCAGGTCGGGCGGGTGTCGGGCCGCGTGCTGAGGGTGGGCACCAGCGGCATCGTGCAGAACGCCCTCTTCTTCGCGCGCTACTCCGATGGGTCGTTCGGCTGGAACATCAACGACCCCGGCCATGGGCTGGAGCTCGCCAACGCCGACCGCCCCCTGGACGCCGCGGCCGCGGCTTCGCTGGCGTCGAGCGGCAAGTGGGGGCCCCTGCTGCTCACCGACACCGCGGGCGCCCTGCCCCCCGAGCTGAGGAGCTTCCTGCTCGACATCAAGCCCGGCTACGAGGCGGATCCGACCCGAGCGGTGTACAACCACATCTGGCTGATGGGAGACGCGACCGCGATCGGCGGACAGGTTCAGGCGGAGGTGGACGAGCTGGCGGAGCTTGCCCAGATCGGCGGCGCCGCCGGGACCCGGGAAACCGCCGGGGGCGGGGTGGCTCATCCGGGAGCCACCGAGAGCGAACCCAATCCGACACCGCAGAAGGGGAAGAAGAAATGAGCGAAGCGGAGCGACCCGATCGGCTCACCAGGCCGGTGACGGTGGAGGACATCAGGGCCCTGGCAGGCCCCGCCACTCCGCACTTCGCCCTTCAGATCCGAAATCGCATCGAGAAGCTGATCGAGCGCCTGCCGGACGGCGACCCCGTGAGACGAGAGGGCGAGATCCAGATCGCTCAGCTGGACCAGCTGGCTCAGCACAGCGGCGATCCCCGCGGCGGCACCGGGGTGGCTCACTGATGAAGGAGCTCGCCGACGGGGTCTGGCACCTCAAGTGCCTCCCCGGCCTGCCCTGGGCGGTCAACGCCTACCTCGCCGGCGACGTCCTGATCGACGCGGGGTGCAGGCAGTCGACCGGGCGGATCCTGAAACAGCTCGACGGACACGAGATGAGGGTCCACGCGCTCACTCACGCGCACCCGGACCATCAGGGCGCCAGCCGCGACGTCTGCGAAGAACTCGCAATTCCATTCTGGTGCCCCGAGCTGGACGTGCCCGCGGCCGAGGACCCCAAGCTGATCTACGAGCGGCAGCCCGACAAGTTCATGGCCCACTTCTTCTGGCGGATCTTCCACGGCCCCGGTCGCAAGATCGACCGCGCGATCAAGGAGGGAGACGAGGTCGCCGGGTTCGAGGTGCTCGACGTCCCCGGGCACTCCGAGGGACACGTCGCGTTCTGGCGGCAGTCGGATCGCGTCCTGATCCTCGGCGACGTGCTGGCCAACATGGACCAGTACACGGGAATCCCGGGGCTGCACGAGCCGAAGCCGGCCCTGACCCCGGATCCGAAGCGAAACAGGGAGTCGGCGAGGAGACTCGCCGCGCTCGAGGCGGAGCTGGTCTGCTTCGGCCACGGCGCCCCGCTGCGCGACCCGAGGAAGCTCACAGCGTTCGTCGAGGGATTGAGCGAGTAGGCACCGGCCGGCCCCGTGAACGCAGGGGGGTCCGAAGGAGCAACCCGTTTTACGCGCGAGGAGCCGGCCTCACGTTGGTCCGAAGGCCTCGATGATCCGGCTTTGGTACTCGCCGATCTGCTCCGGCGGGATGAAGTAGGTCGCCGGGGTGAGGAAGACGCCGTCGCCGCGCTCGGCGACCTCGGCCACACGAGCCCGGACCTTGTCCAGCGGACCCGCCGCGGTGAAGGCCTCGACCATCTCGTCGGGGATCTGCTCCGGCACCGCCGCCAGATCGCCCCTGCGGAATGCACCGCCCGCAGCCTCCGCTGCGTCCGCAAAGCCGTGCATCTCCCAGAGCGGCTTGTAGGTGCGGACGGTCGAGTAGAAAGCGATCGTCCGGCGCGCCGCGTCGAGGGCGCGGCCCTCGTCATCGTCGATCACCGTGGTGATGGTGGGAATGAAGTCGAGGTCGGAGCGCCGCCGCCCCGAGCGCCGCAGTCCCGTCTCGAAGCTCGGGATCACCACCTCGTCGAGCCATCGCACCGGGCACATCGGGTGGCCGATCAGCCCGTCGGCCACGTCCCCTGCCATCCGGCACATCCCCTCGCGCATCGCCGCCGCGTAGATCGGGACCCGGTCGCGAACCGGCTTGTGTGGCCGGATCCAGCCCTTGATGTCGATGTCCTGATACTCCCCCTCATACCGGATCGGCTCGCCGGTCGAGGCCTTCTCCATGATCATCCGGGTCGCCTCGATCGTCTCCCGAAGGTGGGGGGCGGGCTTGCCGTAGTCGACCGAGTGCCAGGTCTCGTTGAGCCGCTTGACCCCGGCGCCGAGCCCGAGCCGAAAGCGCCCGCCCGCCATCTCGTCGATGTCGAGGGCGCTGACCGCGAGGATGAAGGCGCTCCGGGTGAACGCCCAGGCGATGCCGGTGCCGACGTTCACCTTCTCGGTCTTCGCCGCCAGCCAGGTCGCCTGGGTCACGGAGCTCCGGAAGAGCTCGGGGGTCCAGATGCAGTCGATGCCGGCTGCCTCGGCGGAGCTCGCTTGCTCGGCGAGCTCCATCGGGGTGTCTCCGATCGCGGCTATCGAGATTCGATCGATCGCCGCCACTCAACCCACTATTTGCCGCAGACCTTGAGTCCGTACTGCTGGGCCAGTGCGTTCCCATCGGCAAAGGTCTTGTCGGAGATCGCGTTCGGATCGGACTTTGCCTTGTCGATGTCGGCCTGGACGGTGTCGAGGATCTTGTTCACCTGGTCCTCCTCGCCCGAGGAAGCGCCGAGCGCCTGGATCTGGTCGACCTGGCTCTGGACGTTGGGGATCAGGCTGTTGGCGGTGAACTGCTGGACCTCGGCCGCGGTCGGTTTCTGGTTTCCGAACTGCTGATGCGCTGCCTGGTTGATCTGCCGGTTGCCCTGCCGGCAGATGGCGTCAGCCTTGGCGATCCATTCCGCCTTCGTCAAGCTCGCCGTGGTGGTGCTGTCGCCGTTGTCGTCGCTGCTGCCACAGCCGGTCGCGATTGCGCCGGCGGCCAGCACGGCGACCACTACAACTGCGTTGAGCTTCATTCAATCTCCCATTTTCTGTCGGGGATTCCGGGGTCATCCCCCAAACCGCGGCGTACCGGCGCAACCTATCCGCTACGCCGGAGTGTTCGCCAGCGACCTCCACAGGTAGAGGCCGGCAAGCGTGCGGTGAGGCCGCCAGGGCTCCGCGATCCGGTCGATCTCCTCTGGGCCCGGCAGCTCGTCCATCCCATACGCCACCTGGATCGCCCGCCGGATCCCGAGGTCGCCCGCGGAGACCACGTCCTTGCGGCCGAGATGGAAGATCAGGAACATCTCGGCGCTCCACCGGCCGATCCCCTTCACCTCAACCAGCTCGGCGCAGATGTCCTCATCGGAGAGATCCTTGAGGTGGGCGAGATCGAGCCGGCCGTCCTTGATCCGGGCGGCCAGGTCACGCAGGTACTCGACCTTGGCGTTGGAGAGGCCAGCCTTGCGCAGCGTCTCCCGCCTTCGCCGCAGGAACTGCTCCGGGGTGGGCATCCGGCCGCCGAAGATCGCGAGCAGCTTGTTCCAGATGGAGGCGGCCGCCCGGGTGGAGAGCTGTTGGCCGACGATCGCCCTCGCCAGGGCCTCCCAGGGATCGGGCCGGCTCCCGCGCCGGTCGATGTCGGGGTGGATCGGGCCCTGCTCCTCCATCACACGGCGCAGGACCTTGTCCGCCCGCATCAATTCGCGGTCGTCTGCGCTCCAAGCGGCCACCAGCCGGCTCACCTTCGAAGCGGCGCGAAGCGCCGCGCCTGACAGCGGGCCGGCGCTTGTGGCCGCGTTCTGATGGCGAAGCCGTCGGGCGCAACCAAGCGCTCGTCCAGCCCTACACCCGCTGGATCAGCGTGCCGGTGCCGAGGCCGCCGCCGCAGCACATGGTCACCAGGCCGGTCTCCTTGTCGGAGCGCTCCAGCTCGTGGAGCAGCGTGGTGATCAGACGCGCGCCGGTCGAACCGAGCGGATGACCGATCGCGATCGCGCCACCGTTGACGTTGACGCGGTCCATGTCGGGCTCCAGCTCGCGCCGCCAGGCGGCCACGACCGAGGCGAACGCCTCGTTGATCTCGACCAGGTCGATGTCGTCCATCTTCATCCCGTTGCGCTTCAGGATCAGCCGCGTCGCCGGGATCGGGCCGGTGAGCATCATCACCGGGTCGACGCCTACGGTGGTCTGGTCGACGATCCTGGCGCGGGGCTTGAGGCCGAGCTGATCGGCCTTCTCGCGAGTCATCAGCAGAACCGCTGCGGCGCCGTCGGAGACCTGGGACGAGTTGCCGGCGGTGACCTTGCCGTCCTCCTTGAAGGCCGGCTTCAGCGAGGCGAGCTTCTCGGCGCTGTCCTCAGTTGGGGGGCGAATGCCCTGGTCGGTGACGTATGTGTCGCCGTTGTTCTTCCAGGGGATCATCTCGCGCTCGAACCGCCCCTCCTCGGTCGCCTGGTGGGCAAGCTGGTGGGAGCGGAGACCGATCTCATCCATCTCCGAGCGAGGGATCTCCCACTTGTCGGCGATCATCTCGGCCGAGATGCCCTGCGGGACGAGGTTGTAACGCTCCATCAGCGCCGGCGAGAAGGCGAAGCCGTGCTCCTTCATCACCTCGGCGGAATCGGCGAAGGAGATGTGGCCCATGTGCTCGACGCCGCCACCGATGGCGACGTCGTGGACGCCGGATGCGATCAGGGCGGAGGCGAAGTTGACGGCCTGCTGGGCCGAGCCGCACTGACGGTCGACGGTGGTGGCCGGCGTCTCGATCGGGAGCCCGGCCTCGAGCCAGGCGTTGCGGGCGATGTTGATGCCCTGCTCGCCGAACTGCTGCACACAGCCGGAGACGACGTCCTCCACCTCGGAGGCGTCGATGCCCGCGCGCTTGATCACCTCGTCGTAGGTCTTCGCGAGCAGGCTGGAGGCGTGGACGTCCTTGTAGTAGCCCTTCTCCTCGTGTCCGCGACCGACCGGCAGGCGGGCGGCCTCCACGATCACGACCTCGCGTCCACTGAACTTTCCATTCTCAGCCACCACGGTCCTCCTCAGTCGGTTTCTTCAAGCAACCAAGCCTTGTAAGAGTGAGCATACACCCCTTGACTGGCGAGTCAGCCAGTCTCCTGGGTGAAGTCCGCGACGGGTATCTGGCCTCCGGAGCCCGGCGCCGCGAGATGCCATCGGGACTTGATCAGGCCGGCGTCACCGTGGTCGGTGAAGTCGAGCATCTCGAAGCGGTTGTCCTGCCAGGTGCGAGCCCACTCACGCATCCAATCGCGCAGCTCCTCGCCCTTGTAGGATCCCGACGTCGGGAAAGCTCGGTCGGCCCGACTCTACGCCGATGGCGCCAGGGTGCGCCGCAGGCGCAACCCGTGGGAGGGTGATAGACACCGCGCGGTGACGGTGTCCGAGACATATACGCAACCGGCGATCGCGGGCAGCGGGACGATCGCCTGCGGGCTGGCCGCCTGTGCGAGCGTCGTCTCGAAGACCGTGCTGCTGGCGCGGTCCGACGCATCGGCGTGGAAGGCCGAGGAGAAGGCTCACGCGCTCTGCGCCAAGGTCGAGGGCGCCGACGCGAAGCGCGTCAAGGTGACGACGCGCCCCGCCGACCTCGCCTCGTGCGATGTCGTGGTCGAGGCCGTGGTCGAGGAGCTCGAGCCCAAGCTCGAGCTCCTGAGGACGGTGGGCGAGGCGGCTCCGGACGCCGATCTGGCGAGCACGACCTCCTCCCTCTCGCTCGACGAGCTCGGGTCTGGCGGCGGATACCCGGAGCGCACCTTCGGCTTGCATCCCTTCAACCCCGTCGTCCGGATGGAGCTGATCGAGCTCTGCATCCCCGAGACGGCGAGCGACGAGATCGGGCCCCGCGCCCGCGCCTGGTGCGAGTCGATCGGCAAGACGGTCGTGGAGGTGCCGAATGAGCCCGGGTTCGTCGTCAACCGACTGCTCTTCCCCTACCTGTTCGACGCGGTGCGGCTCATCGAGCAGACCGGAATGGAGGCGGAGGAGGTTGACCGCTGCATGACCCTCGGCGCCAACTACCCGATGGGGCCGCTCGCCCTGATCGATCTGATCGGGGTGGATGTCGCAGTCGCGATCGGCGAAGCACTGTTCGCCGATAGCCGGGAAGAACACCACCGCCCGCCCGGGCACCTGATCGCGCTGGTGGATCAGGGCAAGCTCGGGCGCAAGTCCGGGTCCGGCTTCTACGACTACTGAGCGTTCAGGTCGATGACGAGCCGCTCGACCGTCGCGCCGACCCTGCCGAGGACGGCTGGGTCGAGCTTGTCGAGCGTGTCCTGGTCCGTGTTCTTGTACGGGTAGGACCAGTCGATCAGGTCGATCGACGGGACCCGCTGGTCGAGGAACGGGATGTGGTCGTCGATGATCGGCGTCTGGGTCGTGTCCGGGAAGATGTCCTCCGTCCCAACCTGGCCGGCCGCCCGACGGAGCTGCGCCCAGAGATCCGGGCTCGAGTTCGCCTCCCGCGGGAACTGCGCCCCGCGATTGGCGATGTAGTCGAGCAGGATCATGTCGCCGATCTGGCCCGGGTGGGCGGCTGCGTAGGCCCTGGACCCCCGCAGCGCGCAGTACTGGAAGTTGCGGTCGGCGCAGCCGGGCGGGGCCTCCTCCCCGTCGAAGAGGACGAAGCGGATCTCGCGATGGTCCGCCGGCAGGTCCGACCGCAGGTCGCGGGCGAGCTCGATCAGGGCCGCCGTCCCGGCCGCGCTGTCGTTCGCCCCGACGAAGCCCTTGGGCCGGTACTGGGTGTCGTAATGGGCGCCGATCAGGATCGCCGGGGCCCGCCCGGGCAGCACTCCGACGACGTTGCGGAGGCCCTGCTGCTGCCCGCTGGTCGGGAAGGGCTCGAAGGCCCCTCCGGGCAGCATGGTGCGAAGCCGGGTCGACAGCCGGCGGAGCTGGGGCGAGCCCGCGGGCCGCGGACCGATGGCGACCTGTTGCCGGACCAGCGACATGGCCCGGGCCGCATCGAAGCTGGTCTGCTCCTGGGAGGAACCCGATCCGCAGCCGGCGAGGACCAGGCCGGCGACCAGCAGGGCGAGGAGGCTAGGCGGCCTGCTTGCCCTTGCGCTTGACGCGCGACTTCGTTCCGATCGGAGGCACCGCCGGCTCGTCATGGCGGCCGGAACGATCCCAGATCACGTCGGCCTCCGAGACCCCCTGCTTGCTCGCCTCCGCTTCCACCTCCGCCCAGGGGAGCTGGGCCTCGGGAAGGTCATCCCATCTAGCCAGGTCGAGAGCCTCGAGTGCGCCCTCCAGAGCCGGCCCCCGATGCTCTTCGGAGCGGAGCACCGCCCTGACCACCTCAAGCTGCTTATCGCTGAAACGGACGACCCACATGCGGCCTCCTCAGACCCTCTGGATTGTCGCCAAGCTAGAGCCCTAAACGGACGGAAGGGGAAAACTCCTGCAACCTCCGTCTTACGCGGTGACGGGGTGAATTCGAACCGCTTCGATGCGATTCTCCCGCACCGACTCGACCCGGATCTCGTAGCCGTCCGCGGTGATCAGATCGCCGCGCTTCGGCAACCGCCCGAGCTCGCCGAAGACGTAGCCGCCGACGGAGTTGTAGGCATCGGTGTCGACCGGCAGCTCGATGCCCCGATCGGTCAGGTCGCCGAGCGAGACATGTCCGCGAACGTACCAGTCGCCGTTGGCCAGCCGGCGCAGGGACCCGGCGAGCGGGTCGGTCTCGTCCTCGATTTCCCCCACCACCTCCTCGAGGATGTCCTCGACGGTGACGATCCCCACCGTCCGCCCGTACTCATCGACCACCACCCCCATCGAAGACCGCTGCCGCTGGAGCTCGGTGAGCAGGTCATCGAGGGGCTTGGTCTCCGGGACGATCAGGGCGTCGCGCACCGCGCTCTCGATCGGGGCCTCGGGTCCCTCGGCCATCATCAGTCGCACGAGGCGCAGGGCGTGGACGATGCCTCGAACGCGATCCTGGTTCCCGTCCTCGACCACCACCAGGCGGTTGTGGCCGGAGGAGGTACAGAGGTCGAGGGCGTCGGCCACGTTCGCCGAGTAGTCCACTGTGACCACCGCCGGGATCGGGGTCATGATCTCGCGCGCTTCCTGCTCGTGGAGGTGGAAGACGCCGCCCAGCATCGTGGCCTCTCCGGGGTCGAGCTTGCCCCGGGTGGCCGACTGCGAGATCAGGACCTGGAGGTCCTCGGATGAGGGCTGCTCCTCGTCGAGCGCGTCCTGACGCACGCCGAAGAGGCGCGCGACCCCGTTGGACAACCAGGTCAGGGCGACCGTGAACGGGGCGCTGATCCGCCGGAACCAGTGGAGAGGGCGGGCGAGGAACCGGGCGCTGCTCTCGGGCTTCGAGATCGCATACAGCTTGGGCGCCTGCTCGCCGACGGTGACGTGGAGCGTGGTGACCAGCGTGTAGGCGATCGCCACGGAGATCGCGACCGCGGCGCCGTGAGAGAGCCCGCCGAAGATCGGCTCGATCAGCTTGGCGACCGCCGGCTCACCGAGGAAGCCGATGCCGATGGAGGCCATCGTGATCCCGAGCTGGCAGGCTGAGAGGTACTCGTCGATCTGGTCGAGCTCCTCGAGCACGGCCGACGCTCCCCGAGCGCCCTCATTGGCGAGTGTCTCGAGCTTCGAGCGCCGCGAGCGGACAAGGGCGAACTCCGCCGCCACGAAGACCGCGTTGATCGCGATCAGGAGGAACAGCAGCACGATCAGGACAACGCTCATCGCTGCCCCGATTCAGATGCGAGGGCTTGATGCAAGGGCGCGCCAACAGGCGCGACCCGTTTTACAGGGCCAACCCGTTTCATCTGGGTGGCGCCCCATCGGGCGCGCGTACTTCGAGGGGGATCGTCGTCGGTCACTGGCGACGGGCCAAGGCTACCGGACGCTCAGGCGAGCGCTTCGACCTTCTCCGCAAGCTCCAGGTCGTTCTTGGTGACCCCGCCCTCGGAGTGTGTCGAGAGGGCCACCTCGACCTGGCTCCAGGAGATGGCGATGTCCGGATGGTGATTCATCTCCTCAGCCGGACCGACGAGCGAGTCGACGAACTTCACCGAGCCGACGAAGTCGCCGCGATCGAAGCTCTTGACGATGTACTCGCCACGCTGACGCCAGCCGTCAAGGCCCTTGAGTCCCTCCTTGATCTCCTCGTCGCTCAGAAGTGCCATATTCGTCGGGTGCGAATTGCGAGCCTGGTCCCGTCCGCCACCGAGATGCTATTCGCCCTCGGCCTGGGCGATCAAGTCGTCGCCGTCACCCACGAGTGCGACTACCCGCCCGAGGCCGCCGGCAAGCCTCATCTGACGCGCAGCCTGGTCCCGGCTGGGCTCTCGGCCGGCGAGATCGATGTCGCGGTGAGGAGCTTGACGAGCGAGGGCCGCCACCTGTACGAGCTCGACGAGCCGGCCCTCGCCGAGCTCGAGGTGGACCTGATCGTCACCCAGGCCGTGTGCGAGGTCTGCGCCGTTTCCTACGACGACGTCGTCGCCGTGGCCGAGCGGCTGGCGAGCAGCCCGCGGGTCGTCTCGCTCGATCCTTCGAATCTCGCGGAGGTGCTCGCAGACGTTCCCCGTCTGGGAGAGGCCGCGGGCGTGGCCGACCGGGCGGCCCGGCTCCGCGCGGATCTGGGGCGGCGTCTCGAGACCGTACGCCGAGCCGTCGAGGGCGCAGCCCGTCCCACCGTGCTGGCGCTCGAGTGGCTCGACCCGCCGTTCATCGGAGGGCACTGGGTTCCCGAGATGATCGAGATCGCCGGGGGCGAGAACGTCCTCGGCGTGGCGGGGCGAAAGTCCCGGACGGCGGAGTGGGATGAGATCGCCGCAGCGAAGCCCGAGGTGGTGGTGGCGATGCCCTGCGGCTGGGATGCGCGCCAGGCGCGCTCCGAGGTGGAGGGACACGCCCGCGAGGTGGCGGCGGTAGGTGCGGACCGCATCTGGGCCGTCGACGCCGCGGCCTCCTTCTCCCGCCCCGGGCCTCGCCTCGTCGAGGGAACCGAGCTGCTCGCACACCTGCTTCACCCGGATAGGGTTGACGCCCCGGCAGGCGTACCGTTCGAGCGCGTCGCGGAGCCGGCCGGGCAGCGCTCCTAGGTCGGAAGAGGAGAGAGATGGGCCTCAATTGGGCCGAGCACACAGTCGAGATCGAGGCGCCCATCGAGATCTGCTTCGACGCGATCACTGACTACGAGACGTTTCCTTCCTGGCAGGGCGCCGTGGTCGACACCGAGGTGCTCGACTGGGACGAGGCGGGCCGCGGCAAGCGCGTTCGCCTCTTCGTCGACGCCAAGGTCCGCAAGGTCGACTACACCCTCGACTACCGCTATGACGAACCCACCCGGATCGAGTGGGACTTCGTCGAGGGCAACGGCATCAACGATGCCGACGGTCACTATCTCTTCGAGGACCTGGGGGGTGACCGGACTCGGGCGACCTACAAGTTCGGCCTCGAGGTCGGGATCCCCCTACCCGGGCCGGTGGCCCGGCGGGCGCACAAGTCGACCCTGAAGGGCTCCGTCGAGGACCTGAAGCAGGAAGCCGAGCGGCGCGCGGCCCAGTCGCCGAAGGCTGCGAACGGACATCGCCCGAAGGCGGATGAGCGAGAGGCACAGCTGGCCGAGAAGGTCGGCGTGAAGCCGCCGCCGCGACGCCCAGTCCCGCCCCCGGTCGCCGATGAGTACGCCCCCGCCGGCAACTCCGATTCCCTCATGGAGCTGCCGGTTAAGGTCGCGGGCCGCGCCGCCGGGCTCGGATTCGGGGTGGCCAGGCGCGCCGTCGGAGTCGGCCTCGAGGTGGCGGGCGCGGTCACCGACCGCGCGGCACGCCTGCTAGGCCGCGGGTCGGATACCGATCACTACCCGCCCTGATCGTGGAGGCGCGAGGTCGCACGGCCTCCCAGCTCCTCGACTCCACCTACTTCACGCCTGCGGCCTCCCCGAAGACCGGACGGTCACTGTTGCGCCATGGTCTCGTAAAGCTAACCGGCTACAGCCAGAGCGCCCGCGAAGGTCGCCGCGATCATCACCACGATTCCGGCGAGCTCCAGGCCGAAGCCGACGCGACGCCCCCGCAGCCGGCGCTCGACGAAGAGCACCAGCAGCGCCGCGACCGTGCCGCCGATCAGGCCGCCGATGTGTCCGCCCACGGAGATCCCCGAGATCGAGAAGGTGAGAACCAGGTTGAGCACGATGAACAGCCCGAACTGAGAGGCGAGCTGCTCGACCCCACGACCTCGCGCGATCACGACCACCGCCGCCATCAGCCCGAAAATCGCTCCCGACGCGCCCACCGTCAGCGAGTTGGGATCGACGACCAGCGCTCCAAGCGACCCGGCGATCAGGGAGACGAAGTAGATGCCGAGAAAGCGTGGAGTGCCGATCCCCGGCTCGAGGATGCTGCCGGCGATGTAGAGCACGTACATGTTGAGCAGCAGGTGCAGGAAGCCGGCATGGAGGAAGCCGCTGCTGATCACCCGCCACCAGTCGCCGTTGGCGACGTCCGGTCCGCGCAGCCCCGCGTCGTGGATCACCGTGCCCCCGCCGCTCAGCGAGCCGGTGCCGCCCCCCGCCAGCTCGATCAGGAAGACGATCACGTTGATCGCGATCAGCCCGATCGTCGCGGGCATCTTGCCGGCGGTGGGAGTGAAGGCGGCCTGACCGACTCGGACCTTGGTCTTCTGCCGGGCGCATTCCGGGCAGCGCATCCCGACCGGCGTCGAGGTCATGCACTCGGGACAGATCGGGCGGCCGCAGTTCGAGCAGGAGACGCCCGTCTCCCGGTTGGGATGGCGGTAACAGGTCTGGCGCGTCTGGGTGGAGGCCTCCATGCTCCGCCAGGGTAGTTGAGGGCCCGCGTCGGGCCGCCCACTGAGCTGCTCTATTGAACCGTCGCGGTGAGCAGGACGGGGGGCGTCGGCGTCGTCCGGCCCGGGTGGGGCTCCCTCGTCACCATCACAGTCGTCCCCTTGGTCAGGTGGCCGTCGACCGCGGTCGTGGCGTCGCCGGAGCTGTCGGGGATGAAGTTGGAGGACGGCCGCAGGCCGGCCCCCCGGGTAACCCACACCTGGTAGACCTGCCGGCCGCTGAGCTGCTTGAGGCCGTGCAGATCGAGCATCGAGGAGAGGTCACCGACGGCGAGAGTGCCGCCGACAGTCGGCGACCTAGGCACCACCGCGACGGTGCTCCCGCCGCCCCCGCCCCCACCGCCGTTGTCCTCGGCGATCAGGTAGCCACCCACGCCAGCCGCGACGATCGCGAGCACGGCGAGCCCCAGCGCCGGCCGGAAGAGCAACCCGCGCAGGCCTCGGCGCTCGGGCCGCCTCGGCGGCGTTCGCCGACCCCCGCTCAGCTCGGCCTGCTTCGCCGCGGTCTCCTCTCGGACGATCGCCAGTACGCGTTCGCGCAGCTCCGGGGGCGGCTCGAGCTGCTCGACGGACTCGCCGAGTACCGCCACCGCCGGGGCGAGGGCTTCGAGCTCCCGGCTGCAGCGCGGGCAGGTCGGCGCGTGGGCCTCGATCGCCGCGGCCTCGCCGGGCTCGAGCGCCTCGAGCGAGTAGGCGACCAGGTCGTCTCTGTCCGGGTGGTCGCCGATCACCAGCCCTCCGCCAGGGTCCCCCTGATCTTGTCCATGGCGAGCCGCATCCGACCTTTGATCGTCCCGAGCGGCTCGTTCAGCATCTCCGCGATCTCGGAGTGGCTGAAGCCGCCGAAGTAGGCGAGCTGGATGACGCGGGACTGGTCGCTGGGGAGTTCCTCGATGGCGCCCCGCACCTCACGCGCGGTCTCGCGCCGGAGGGCCTCGGTGTCCGTGAGCTCGTCCGCCGGGCTGCGCTCGAGCAGCTCCTCGCCTCCGGCGGCGAGCTTGGGCGAGCGACCGGACTCCTTGCGAAGCAGGTCGATCGCGCGATTGCGGACGATGCCGAGGGTCCAGGCGCGGACGCTGCCCCGGGCGCGGTCGTACCGCGCGCCGCTTCGCCAGATCGAGAGGAGCGCCTCCTGGGTGACGTCCTCCGCCGCGGTGCGGCTGCCGACGATCCGATAGGCCAGGGAGTAGGCCGCTCCCGCGTGACGGTCGTAGAAGATCTCGAAGGCCAGCGAATCCTCTCTGGCGACCAGGGGCATCAGGTCCTCGTCCCCGAGGAGCTGGAGCTCAGCCTTGGTCATTTCGTCACCTCTCGGTGATCTACTTGACTGCCTCCCACGCACTTGGCTACGAACGGTTCACCAAAACGGATCATGGCGGCAAGTCCCGCGAGGCTCTACTGCCTGCTGGTCGGTGCGGTCCTGGTCATCGCCGGGATCATCGGCTTCTTCTACGAGGCGAGCTTCGCCACCGGGGATTCGGTCAGGACGGACGACGTCTTCGGCGTTCTCTCGGTCAACGGCTGGCACAACGTGGTCCACATCGCGATCGGCGCCCTGCTTCTCGTCTGCGCGGACTCGGCAGCGCGCAGCGCTGCGCTGTTCGTCGGCGTCCTCTACATCGCCCTCTGCGTACTGGGCTTCATCGCCACCGGGGGCGGAGGAATCGAGTTCCTGGCGAAGGACGACGTGCTGTTCAAGCTCGTGCCGGTGAACAACGAGGACAACGTCCTGCACCTGATCCTGGGGATCACGGGGGTGATCGCGTACTTCGCCTCGCGCCCGCTCGGCCGAACTGCCACGGCCTAGCCGCCTAGTCGAGTCGGTTCCGGACCTGGTCTCGGACCTGATCGGCGATCTCCGAGACCTGGTCCGCGAGCCCCGAGAAGCGCGTGGGCCGCTTGCGGCGGCGCAGCTCCACCAGCACGAGGCCGCCGGCCGCGACTCCCCCAGCCGCGATCGCGGCCGCAGGGCGGACCCAATTGCGAGGGTCGCGCAGCGAGCGGAGCTCGGACTCCGAGAGCTCCTCGGCCCAGGCGGATAGCTCGGTTGCGGCCGCCTCGGTGACGGCACTCAGGGTCTCCTCCAGCCGGCCGGAGAGGTTCTCCGGAGGCTCGATCGGCCGCAGTGCGGAGCGAAGCAGGCTCTCGACGTCGCCGGGTTGCTCAGCCGCCATTGACGCTCATCTCCTCTTCGAGCTGCTTGATCGCCCGATGGATCAGGACCTTGGTCGCCCCGTCGGATCGACCGAGGGACCTGGCGATTTCGCGGTTGTCCATGCCGAGCGCGAACCGCATGATCAACGCGTCGCGCCTGTCGTCGGGGAGGAGCTGGAGGTGGTCCATGACGCTCTTCAGCTCCTCTCTGCCCTCGACGATCCGCTCGGTGCCGTGCGGGGCAGCGATCGGTTCGCTCTCGTCCAGCACCCTCTGCGGGCGTCGGGCTCGATCGCGGTGGTAGTTGGAAGCAAGGTTGTGGGCGATGCGAATGAGCCACGGGCGCAGCGGACGCCCGTTTGACTCGCGGCGGGCACGCTCGAAGTGGCGGTAGGCCTGCAGGAAGGCCTGCTCGGTGACGTCCTCGGCGTCGTGGTGGTTGCCGACGCGGTAGTAGGAGTAGGAGTAGACGTCGCGGAGGTGGTCGCGATAAAGCTGCTCGAACGCTCGGTCGAGCTCGGCCTTCGACTCACTCTGGTGAGCCGAGCCCTGATCCGGGTCGGACACATGGCAAGCGTACTCTCGGCCGCAGGGCGCGTGATCGTCATGCCGCGCGCCCTCCCGCGGCGGGCTCGCGGCGGGCGCGCTCCGCCTGCCTGACGCGGGACATCCACTCCGCCGCGGAGATCTCTCCCGTGACCAGGCCCGCGAGACCCTCGAGCGAGGACGCATCCATGCCCGACTTGCGGACGGCCTCGGCCATCAGCGGCACCGAGTCGAGCGCCTCGGAGGCCTGGCCGATGATGCCCGGGATCTGGTCGGCCGGGGTGTCCTGGCCGAGCAGCTCGCCGGCGCGGCGGTTTCGGCTTCCCTCGGCCAGGATCGTCGCGGTGAGGTCCCCGACACCGGCGATGCCGGCGAAGGTCTCGTGCTCGGCCCCGCGGGCGAGCGCGTAGGCGACGCATTCCCGCCACACCTGGGCGGTGGCGATCCCCGCGGCGTTCATGCCCTGCTCCTGGGCCGCTGCCCCGGCAAGGGCGGCTGCGTTCTTGGCCGCGCCCGCGACCTCCACACCGATCATGTCCTCGGAGCGCTCGCAGACCAGGCCAGCCTCGTCGAAGACGCTGCCAAGCTGGTCGCGCAGGTCGGCGTCGCGGCTGCCGAGCACCAGCGCCGCCGTCCCGGACACCGCCTCCTTGGCGTGCGCCGGTCCGCCGAGCGAGGCGGTCGCGCGAGCACGGATCCGCTCGGAGACGTATTCGGAAGGCAGCGTCGCCATCGGGGCGACCATCCCCTTGCTCAGCAGCAGGACCGAGGCGCGCTGGCCGACACGATCGCCGATCGCGCCGACGGCCTGCGGCAGGGCGGCCGACGGAACCGCCAGGCAGACCAGGTCGATGCCGGCCAGCTCGATGTCCGCCGCCCGCTTGACGGTGAGAGAGTCGGGGAGCTGGACCCCGGGCAGGTACTCCTCGTTGGTCCGGGTGTCATTCATCTCCTCCGCCCGCTCCGGGGTTCGCGTCCCCAGCTGGACGTCGAGCCCGCCACGGGCGAGGAGCACCGCCACGGCCGTGCCCCAGCTTCCAGCCCCGATCACCGCCGCCTTGCGTAGCGGGGGCAACCCGCCCAGCCACTCCCACTGCAACTCGATCACCGGCCAGATACGGGCGCCGACCGAGTTGGCGAGCGCCGGGGACGGGTCCTCGGTGCGCGGGAAGGTGAGGGCGCGCCCAAGCCGGACCTTGACCTTCTTCGGGCGGATCCTCCAGCCGCGTCTGACCTGTTCGGTGCCGTGGACGGCGACCGGGAGGACGGCCGCGCCCGTCTCCAGGGCCAGGCGACCGAAGCCACGCTTCGGCCGTGCCAGGGAGCCCGTCCGGTGTCTGGTCCCCTCCGGGAAGATGCAGACGGCGCCGCCGCGCTCCAGCACGTCCCGCGAGGTGATCAGGGTCTGCTCGTCCGACTGTCCGCGGCGCACGGGATAGGCGCCGAGCCTGTTCAGGATCCACCCCTGCCAGCGCTTCTCGAAGAGCTCGACCTTCGCGACGTAGTGGAGGGGCCGCCCGAGGGGAAGCGAGGCGGCGATCACGAAGGGGTCGAGGAAGCTGCGGTGGTTCGCGACGACGATCAGCGGCCCCTTGACCTTGCCGTGCTCGCGTCCGATCCGCGAGAGCCGGAAGTAGGCGAGGAAGAAGGGGACGAGGATGAGGCGAGCGAGGAAGTAGAGCGGGCGATTGACGCCGTGCTCCCGCGTGAAGCGGTGGTAGCTGAGCAGTCTCTCCTCGTCCATGCCTGGCGCCTCCTTGGGGGCGCACTAGATCGAAACCCCACCCCAACGGGCAGTTACAGGCGGGCCATTCCTCCCAGATGCCTACCAGGCGGCCTCGAGGATGGCGGCCAGCTCATCGCGCTTGACCTCGCCCGGTGTCATGTGCTCGAGCTCGGGCCGGGCCATCGCGACGTCGAGCACCTCGTCCAGGCGGCCGCGGTCAGGGCCGAGCTCACCGAGCCGCCGGTGTCCGCCGAGATCGGCGATCCGCTCGCGGAGGTGGGCTGAGTCCGTGCCGAGCGCCGCCGCCAGCTCCTCCATGCGCTCGGGTGCCCGTGCGCGCATCGCATTCATGGTCTCGGGGAGCAGCGCAGCGTAGGTCTCGGCGTGTGGCGTGCCGAGCACCGAGACCGTCGTCTGGCCCAGCACGTGATGGAGGGCGATCCCGGCGCGGTCGACTGCGATCGCGCAGAGGAGCGCCCCGGTGGCGAGCGCCGCACGATTGCGCTCGCCCGGGGACTGATCCAGGGCCGTCGCGATCAACCCGGCACCGCGCAGGCCGGCCTCGCGTGAGGTCCCATCCGCGAGCGGCGTGGACAGCGAGTCGGCGCCGTGGGCAAGGGCGTTCATCGCCGTTGCCCGCAGCTGTGGCTCCGGCGCGCTGGTCATCGCATCCGTGTAGCCGATGACCAGCTCGGGGCGCACCCCCGCGGCTGCGTCGTGGCCGGCGGGAAGCCGGTGGATCGCGGTGATCGGTGCCCCCGAGAGGGTGGTCGGGATCGCAGCGACCGAGGCGCCGCGGACCGCCGCGACCGCCTTCGCCGAGTCGATCACCCGCCCGCCGCCCAGTGCGACCAGACGGTCGGATGCGATCTCGTCGACGATCGCCGCGGCGGCTTCGGGCACCCTGCCCGCGGGCACCAGGTGGGTTCTGCCGGCGCCCTCGCCGAGACCCGATGCGTCGGAGAGAGCGCGCGAGGTGGAGAGCAGCTCGAAGTCCTCCCAACCCTCGGCGGCCAGCGTACCGAGCGGATGGGTGACCGGACCACCGTAGAGGAGCAGTTTCCTCCGCTCGTCGACGTACTCGACCCAGTTCCCCTCTCCGGGCGGCTTCAGCTGATCGGAGGACAAGAGCCCGGAGTGGGACTCGAACCCACAGCCTCCTGATTACAAATCAGGTGCTCCACCAGTTGAGCTATCCGGGCCGCCCGGACAGGGTAGGCCCGCGCTCAGCGCCAAGTGAGCGCTGGGCGGTCAGGCACCCCGCCTGACCGCCCGGTGCTGCCGCCGCGCCCGCGGGCAGCGCGATCGGCGCAGCGGCCGAGGATCCCCCCGATGGCATACCTGGGTCTCACATGCGACTCATCGGCACCGGGCAGGGTGAACCCGATCCCGAAAAGTCCGCATGGCTCGACGAACGGCCGGGCATAGACTGGGGACGATGAGCCCTTCGCGCAAGCTCAAAGAGACCATCCAGGACCCCGGCGCCGCGGCGGCCCGGGGCCGCTGGCTGGCACGGGGCGCCTGGCTGCTCGCGGCCGCGGAGGTGGTGCTCGCGGTCCGCAACCACATCAGCGGCCGCCTGACGGAGAAGGAGCGCAAGCGGATGCTCGAGATCGTCCGCTCCTCCAAGGGCCGCCCGTCGAACCTCTCCGACCGTCAGCGGAAGGAGCTCCGGACCCTGCTCGACAAGGTGGAGCCGCGCGAGCTGGCCAAGACGGTGGCGACCTCGGGTTTCGCCAGCCGCTTCGCGAAGGGCATGCGCCGCAAGTAGAAGCGGCCGCCCCGGTCTCCCGGAGCGGCCAGCAGCCGCAAGCCGCTCTATCTGACGCGGCGGGGCAACCGCCGCGTCAGATGCCGGCGGCGCCAGCGGCTGCGCCTGATGGCGGCTGCCGTGCCTACCAAGCTCACACCTTCACCGCGCGTGAGTCGAGGTGGATGCCGACCTTGCGCTTGACGCGCTGCAGCGCGTTGTCGACGGTCTTCGTGTCGCAGTCGAGCCGCTCGCCGATCACCTCGTACGAGTGACCGTCGAGGTAGAGCGCGAGCACGCGGCTCTCGAGCTCTGAGAGGACGCTGGTCAGGCAGGCGACCAGGCTCTCGAGCTCCTCGCCCGCGATCACCTGGTTGGCGGGATCGCGGACGGCCGGGCCGGGGAGGACCTCCTCCAGCGTCGTCTCGGAGTCGGGGCCCGCCGCCGCCGGCGTCTGGCTGAACGAGACGTACTGGTTGAGCGGCGTGTGCTTGTTGCGCGTCGCGGTCTTCACTGCGGTGATGATCTGCCGGGTGATGCAGAGCTCGGCGAACCCGCGGAAGCTCGACTCGCGCTCGGGGCGGTAGTCGCGGATCGCCTTGAACAGGCCAAGCATCCCCTCCTGCATCAGGTCGTCGGCGTCGCCGCCCAGCAGGAAGTAGGACGAGGACTTCACGCGCACGAAGCGCCGGTAGCGGCGCACCAGCTGGTCGTATGCGTCGGTCCGGCCGTTCTTCGCCAGGGCGACCAGGAACTCGTCGTCCGGGCCGGGACCGGTGTTGCGGGCGCCCTCGGGAATCGCTCGGCCGGGGACGACCGCGTGCTCATCAGTGCTCGGGGTAGGAACAGCCACAGCAACCTCCTCTTAAGGGGTCTTCTGTGGCGCCCAGTTCCTCCCCTGAGGCGCCGGTTCGGGCGATTTCCATCAGGCTCGACCTGAGGTTCACCCTTGTCGCGGAGCAGCCTACTCGGCAGCCCGCGAATGTCAACCACAGTTCGGAGCCGATGCAATTCGGGTTGCAGGATCCGTGCCTGGGGGTGTCTCGATAGAGCGATCCGTCCGCGGGCGCTGCTAATCGGTAGCGCGCTCGGCGTGCGACCGGCCACGGATAGCTGCGAGGGTCCGGATCAGCGACCGGAGGAGGAGAGATGGAGGCGACCGGAAATCGGATCGAGCCCGGCAGGGTGATCGGCGAGGCCTTCGAGACCTACCAGAGCCAGGCCGGGCCGCTGCTGGGCGGGGCGCTGATCGTGATCGGGATCGCAGGGGTGATCGAGGGGATCCTGGCGATCACCGGGAGCCTGATCCTCGCCCTGCTCGGGGTCCTGATCGGGCTCGCGGCGAGCTTCCTCTACACCGGTTACGTGGTGAAACTGGTGCAGGACGTGCGCGACGGACGGCGCGACTTCACCGTCGGAGAGCTCTTCTCACATGCCGCCCCTTTTGTCGGCACGCTGGTCCTGAACGGGATCCTGGCCGGGATCGCGATCGCGATCGGGTTTGTCTTGATCATCGTGCCCGGGCTGATCCTGCTGACGATCTGGGCCGTGATCGCGCCGTCGATCGTGGTCGAGGACAGGGGCGTCTTCGAGGCCTTCGCCCGAAGCCGGGAGCTGGTTCGGGGCCACGGCTGGCAGGTCTTCGGCGCAATCGTGCTGGCCTTCCTGATCGTGTTCGTGGTCGGCTTGGTCGCCTCGATCGTCGGGGCGGCGATCGGCAACGTCGGCCAGGTCATCCTGCAGACCGCCGCGAGCGTGGCGACCGCGCCCGTCGCGGCGCTCGTTTCGAGCATTCTCTTCTTCGATCTCGGCGGTGGCAGCGGGGCGCCCGCTGCGTCCATGCCTCCGGCCTCCGCCGCCGAGCCGCCCGCGCCGGCGGCCTAGCCGGTCAGTCGGGGGTGCACTCGCCCGGGCTGTCGGAGAGCTTGCCGAGCAGCTCGTTGAGCGTCTCGATCTCCTCCTCGCTGAGCACGGCGCTCAGCCGGCGATCGATGTCCTCGACGTGGCCGGGCGCGGCTTCCCTCAGCTTCGCCAGCCCATCGTCGGTGAGAAGCGCATAGCTCACCCGCGCGTCTGACTCGCACTCGCCCTTCTCGACCAGTCCCTGGTCCTCGAGGCGGTCGAGCAGCCGGGTGATCCCCGACGGCGAGAGCTGCAGGTCGTTCGCCAGATCGATCCGGCGCATCCCGTTCTCGTCGGCCCTGGAGAGGAGCAACAGGCAGCCGTAGTCGTTGATCGTCAGCCCGTGGCTGGACAGCAGCGTGGCGCTGAGCTCGCGGGTGAGCGTCGCGTATGCGCCGAGCAGCTTGCCGAAGGCATCCGTCGAGGGAAGTGTTTTAGTTGTCAACTGTTGTGTAGTCAAGTATTCCTGCTAAGATGCTTGATAGGTCAAGTAAGTCTAGCTCACCAAAAGGAGTCATTCAATGGCCACAGCACAAGCAGAGTCAACCATCCCGACCGGCAGCTGGCAATCCGATCCGATTCATTCGAGCATCGGGTTCGCCGTCAAGCACATGGTTGGGACATTCCGCGGCACATTCAAGGAGTTCGACGCGCGCGTCAGCGACGCCTCCGGTAGCCCGGAGATCTCCGGTCGCGCGAAGGTCCAGAGCGTCCAGGTGCCGGAGGAGAACCTCTATGGACATCTCCTCTCTCCCGAGTTCTTCGACGCCGAGCAACACCCCGAGATCATCTTCGAGTCGAAGGAGATCTCGAAAGACGGCGACCAGCTGGTCGTCAACGGCGAGCTGACCGTCAAGGGCAACACCAAGCCGGTCCTCGCCCGTGGCGGGATCAGCGGCCCGTTGCTCGGCCCGGATGAGAACGAGAGGCTCGGCATAGACCTCGAGACCAAGGTCGACCGCCACGACTACGGCCTCGACTGGCAGATGGATCTCCCCGGTGGCGGCGGAGTCCTCGGTGACGAGGTCACCCTGACCGTTCACCTCGAGCTCATCAAGGAGGCGTAGGGACCATGAAGGTGCTCGCGATTTCAGGCAGTCTGCGTCGCGACTCCCACAACACCACGCTCCTGCGGGCGGCGGCGGAGTTGCTGCCGCCGCCCGTGGAGCTCGAGTTCTTCGACGGGCTCAAGGCGGTCGAGCCTTATGACGAAGACGACGACGGGGGGGCTGGCCCTGGTGGCGCCCGCCGCCTGCGTGACGCGATCGAGTCGGCCGACGCCATCCTGATCGCCACCCCCGAATACAACTCCTCGCTTCCCGGCCAGCTCAAGAACGCCATCGACTGGGCGTCGCGGCCCCTCGGCACCAACGCCCTCTGGGGCAAGCCCGTTGCGGTCGTCGGCGCCAGCACCGGGATGTTCGGCGCGGTCTGGGCACAGGCCGAGATCCGGAAGGCCCTCGCAGCGAGCGGGGCGCGAGTGATCGAGAAGGATCTGCCCGTCGGCCACGCCGACGAGGCGTTCACGGACGACGGCCGGCTCGCAGACGCGGAGGTGCGCGAGCGCTTCGTCGAGATGCTCGACGAGCTGATCGCACTCGCGGAGCAGGTTGGCGAGCCCCAGCGGGCAGCGGCCTAGCGACGGATCGGGACGGGGACCGGACGTCCTCGTCCCATAGGCTTGCCGGCGATGGAGCGCCGGGAAGGCATAGACGCGCCCGACCAGGACGCCTTCGCAGCCTTCGCGGGCCGCGCGTCCGATGGGCCGGTCTACATGCTCAACCTGCTCGAGTTCCTGCCCGATGGCGGCGCCGAGCGCTACGCCGAGTACGGCGAGGCGGTGGCGCCGCTGCTGGAGCGGGCCGGCGGCAAGGCGGTCTTCGCCGGACGGGTCGCCGAGTCGTTGATCGGCGAGGGCTCCTGGGACCTGATGCTGCTGGTCTCCTACCCGAGCAGGCAGGCGTTCCTCGACATGGTCTCCTCGCCGGAGTACCAGAAGATCGAGCACCTGCGGAGCCAGGCGCTGGGGCGGTCCGAGCTCAGGGCAATGGACGCACTCGACCCGGAGACGCCGGCCGCCGGCTAGCCGCGCTGCCTGCGGGCCTCGAACAGGATCACCGCCGCCGCGACCGAGGCGTTCAGTGACCCCACGCTCCCCGCGACCGGGATCGAGACGAGCTCATCGCAGGTCTCGGCGACCCGCGGGCGCAGGCCAGACCCCTCGGAGCCGAGCACGAGGATGGCTCTGCCCGACCAGTCGACATCGGTGTAGACGCGCTCGGCCTCCGCTGCGGCGCCGTAGACCCATGCCTCGCGCGCCTTCGCCTCCCCCAGCCAGTCGGCCAGGTTTTTTACCCGGGCGACCGACAGGTGTTCCACGGCGCCGGCCGATGCCTTGCCCGCAGCGGGGGTCACCGACGCGGCGCGCCGCTCGGGGATCACCACTCCGGCCGCGCCGGCGACCTCGGCCGCGCGGCAGACCGCCCCGAGGTTGTGCGGGTCCTGGATCTGATCGAGCGCGACGACCAGCGCGTCATCGGCTTCCAGGAGGGAGTTCGGGTCCGCGTACGGGTAGGGATCCACCTCGGCAACCACGCCCTGGTGGTCCGGCGACCCGCATAGTCGCTCGAGCTCGTCGGGCCCGGTGTCGGGGGCCCGCCAGATCCGATGGACCCGGCGGCGGCCCCGCTCGGCCTCGGCGACCGGACGGCGGCCGTAGATCCGCTCGCGGTCCGGCACGTCAGCTACGCCTGACGAGCCGGGCGCCACCCGCCTCGTCGCGTACCTCCCAGCCAATCTCGGCGAGCTGGTCGCGAAGGGCGTCGGCTCGGTCGAAGTCCTTTGCCTTGCGCGCCTCCTCGCGCTCAGCGAGCAGTCGCCGGGTCTCAGGTGGCGCCACCTCTTCCTCCTCGAGCAGGGAGTCGAGTCCGAGCAGCGGCAGCAGCTCACTGAGGATCTCACGCGCCCCCGGAAGAGCGCGCTTGTTGCCCTCGGCGACGATTTCGAAGAGGACGGCGAACGCCTGCGGGGTGTTGAAGTCATCGGCCAGCGCGTCGAGGAACGCCTGGCGCTTCTCAACCAGGAAGTCCCCCGGCTCCCCGGAGGGCGCATCCCGCAGGTAGTTGCGGATCCGATCGACTCGGGCCGCCGCCTCGGTGAGCTGCTCGTCGGAGAAGGCGAGCGGCTGCCGGTAGTGCCCTGAGGCGAGATAGGCGACCACCGTCTGCCCGCCGAAGCGCTCGATCGCCTCCGAGAGCTGGAAGATGTTGCCGACGGACTTCGACATCTTCTCCTCGTCGAGCTGAACCATCCCGTTGTGCATCCAGATCTCGGCGAGGGGGACTCCGCGAGCGGCCTCGGTCTGCGCGATCTCGTTCTCGTGGTGCGGGAAGACCAGGTCGATGCCGCCGCCGTGGACCGCGAAGTCGAGGCCGAGCTCCTTCTCCGACATCGCCGAGCACTCGATGTGCCATCCGGGGCGGCCGTCCCCCCAGGGCGACGGCCACGAGGTGTCTTCCCCCTCCTTGTGCCCCTTCCAGAGCGCGAAGTCGAGGGGATCCTCCTTGAGCGAGGCGGTGCCAGCCTCCTCGCCCTGGTCCATCTCTCCCGGGTCCCGGTTGGAGAGCTTCCCGTAGCCCTCGAAGCTGCGCACACGGAAGTAGACGTCCCCATTCGCCTGGTAGGCGTGGCCCGAGGAGATCAGGGCCTCGATCAGGGAGACGATCTCCGGGATCGTCTCCGAGGCGAGCGGCTCGGCGTCGGGCCGGCCGAGGCCGAGGGCGTCGGTGTCCGCGATGTAGGCGCGGGTCATCTCCTCCGCGTACTCGGCCGAGGGCCTGCCCGCCTGACGAGCGGCGTCGTAGATCTTGTCGTTGATGTCGGTGACGTTGATGACCAGCCTCGCGTCGAGGCCCTCATGCTCGAGAAAGCGCCGCAGCAGCGTGAAGATGACAAACGGCCGCGCGTTGCCGATGTGGATGCGCCCGTAGACGGTCGGTCCGCAGGCGTAGATCCCGACCTGATCGGGCTCCCGGGGCTCGAGCCTGCGTGTCTGGCCGCTCAGGGTGTCCTGGATGCGCACGTCCGGCACGTCGCGGATGCTATTGGCGCTCAGAAACCCGCATATTCCGTGCGCAAATCGAAAAGGACCTTAGAACTGGTGAGAGGGAACAACCGTTCGGGGCGATACGCTGAAGCGGCTTTGACTCAGGCACCGCTCGAGCAGCAGCGACTGGGAGCTGTGGAGGCCGCCTTCGCCTCCCTCCCCGAGCGCTACCTGGGCGCAGACCCGGGCTTCAGCGCGAGCTATCGGATCGAGCTCGACGACCTGGGACTGAGCTGGGCGGTCGAGCTCGACCAGGCGAGGTGCGAAGTGACGGTCTCGCCGAAGAGCGACCCCGACGTCGTGATCGGGACCGACGCTGCCACCTGGCTCGAGCTGCGCGAAGGCCGGCTCTCGGGCCTGGACGCCTTCCGCTCGCGCCGGCTCTGGGCTCGAGGAAACCTCGACCTCGCCGTCGCCTTCGAGGGGTTCTTCAAGCTCCCGAACGGCCGCCCGCCGCTGCTCCGCATCCACGAGGTCAGGGCCGGCAAGGCCCGCATCTCGACCCTGACCGCCGGCGACCGGATCGAGAACGTGATCCTGATCCACGGCCTGGGCAGCAACAAGACGAGCTTCTTCGAGACCATCTCGGCCCTGACTCCGCAGTACACGGTCCACGCGATCGACCTGCCCGGCTTCGGGTCGTCCTCCAAACCGCTGCGGGCGCCATACGACGCGGCATGGTTCGCCCGCGCCGTGACGCGGTTCATGGACGCCGAGGGGATCCAGCAGGCCCACATCGTCGGCAACTCCCTGGGTGGCCGCGTGGCGATCGAGGTCGGCCTGCGCGAGCCCGACCGCGTGCGCAGCCTCAGCCTGCTCTGCCCGTCGATGGCGTGGCGGAAGCGGCGCCACTTCGTCCCACTCGTGAAGCTGCTGCGGCCCGAGCTGGCCGCGATCCCGCACACCTTCGGCAACGTGCTCGTGCGCCAGCAGTTCTGGAGCATGTTCTCGCGGCCGGAGCGGATCCACCCATCGGCGGCCGATGTGGCCGTCGAGGAGTTCCTCCGCACCTACGGCTCGGTGAACGCCAGGGTCGCTTTCCACTCGGCCGCCCGGCACATCTACCTGGAGGAGCCCAAGGGCCCGAACGGCTTCTGGACCCGGTTGCGGCAACTCGAGCCGCCGGCGATGTTCGTCTGGGGCGACGAGGACCCCCTCGTTCCGCTCGGCTTCTCCCGCGCCGTCCGCGACGCCTTGCCGACGGCGCGCCAGGTGGTGCTCGAGCAGTGCGGGCACGTCCCTCAGGTGGAGCACCCGGTCGATGCGAACGCGCTGGTCCACGACTTCATCGGTCGCGCGCAGGCCTCAGCGGCCGAGCGCGCCGCGAGGCGGCTCAGCCGGGCCGCCCGCCGCCTGCAGGTGCGGATCAACGGCAACGGCGGGGTGCACAGCAACGGGACTGACCCCGAGCTCACCGCCGACGCGGCATAGTGCCTCCGCTCGAGCGGCCCGCCGATTCGACCTAGAATCGTTGCCTATGGCAGAGAGCGGCCCAGGGACCGCTGCCCCCGCGAAGGAAGGGCAGAGCGGCAACGGGTCCGACCCGCGCTCGCGCGCCGGCGGGTTCGGCCGACCCTCCCTCCTGCGCCGTCTCTTCGACGAGATCCAGAGCCGGCTGACGGCCGATCTCGATGACCGGGACCCGGACTTCATCCGCGAGAACCTTGCGCTCTCCTGGCTGATCGCAAGCATCTGGTTCCGGGGGGAGGTCCGCGATCTGGAGAAGATCCCGGAGGAGGGCCCGGTGCTGCTGGTCGGGAACCACTCGGGCGGCACCATCACGCCCGACACGATCGTCTTCACCCTGGCCTTCAACACCTACTTCGGCGTCGAGCGGCCCTTCTACCAGCTCGCCCACAACCTGGTCCTGACCTCGCCGGTCGGGCCGTACCTGCGGCGCTTCGGCACAGTCGCGGCGTCGCACGAGAACGCGCGCAAGGCGTTGGATGCCGGCGCGGCGGTCCTGGTCTATCCGGGCGGCGATTGGGAGGTCAACCGTCCGACCTGGGAGGCGAATCAAATCGACTTCGCGGGTCGGCGCGGCTTCATCAAGCTAGCCCTCGACGCCGGCGTGCCGATCGTTCCGGTCGTCTCGGTCGGCGGTCAGGAGACCGCGGTCTTCCTCACCCACGGCGAGCGGCTGGCCAAGCTGCTGCGACTGGACAAGCTCTTCCGCCTGAAGACCCTGCCGGTCAACCTCTCGCTCCCGTGGATCGTCAACATCGGCGACTTCCTCGGCCACCTGCCGCTGCCGGCCAAGATCACCGTCCAGGTGATGGACCCGATCGACCTGCGCGAGCGCTACGGGCGCAATCCCGACCGCGACCGGATCTACGAGGACGTCACCTCGGCGATGCAGGACCAGCTCACCGAGCTAGCCTCCGAGCGGCAGCTGCCCGTGATCGGTTGATGACATGAGGATCGAGCAGAAGGTGACGATCGACGCTCCGCGTCAGCTGGTGTGGGAGTACGTCACCGAGCCCGCGAACTACCTGGTCTTCATGGAGGGCCTGACCAGGTGGGACATCGCCGGGGACCGCCACACCGGGCTTGGCGCCCGCTACCGCGTGCTGTTCCGCGTCGGCGCGGCCGACGTCGGCGGCCTGATCGAGATCGTCGAGTGGCAGCCCGAGAGCGACATGGCCTGGAGCTCGGTCACCGGCGTCGACCAGCGCGGGCGCTGGCGGCTTCGCGTGCTCGGCGACGGGCGGACCCGGGTCACCTTCCGCTTCGCCTACGGCGTCGCCGGCGGCGGCATCACCGGCCTGATCGCGGAGCGGGTCGCGGCCGGCCCGCTGAACCAGCGCTTCCGAGACTCGCTCCAGAACGTGAAGCGAGCGGTCGAGTCCCAAACGAAGGCGACCGTCTAAAAGGTCCGCAGCCTGCGGCCGCCCACGTACCGGGTGCCGGCCGGCTCGGCCGGCACGGGCTCCGGCAGGCGGGCGGGCTCCGGCGCCTCGGCGGATGAATCCTCGGCCTCATCCGAGACCTCTCCGGTCAGCGCCTCCCCGCGGGCCCGCTCGACCTTCTCCTGAATCTCCCGCTCGGCGCGGCGGCGTGCCGCCTCGACCCGCTCGTCGGCCTCGCGCTGCAGCTTGACGGCCTCCTGGCTCAGATTGGCCTCGGCCTCTGCGCGCGCCCGCGCCTCCGCCTCGCGCGCCACCCGGTCGGCGAGCCTCCGAATCCGGTCCTCGGACTCGCGACGGGCATCGTCAGCGGCCTCGCGGACCCTGCGCTCCATCTCTCCGCGCAGCCGATCCGCCTCCGCCTTCTGCCGCTCGGCCGCCGCCTCGGCCCGCTCCTCGGCCGCGATCGCTCTCTGCTCGGCCTCGTTCAGCCGCGCCGTGAGCGCCTCGAGGCGGCTCTCGCCCTGCGATGCGCGCTCGCGTGCCTCCTCGATCGCGGCCTCCGCCCGCTTGCGTTGCTGCTCCTTCAGCCCCGCGATTGCCTGCTGAGCGCGCCGTCGGATCGCGTCGCGTTCCCCCTCCGCCTGGGCCGCCCTGGCTTCGGCCTGCTTCACGGTCTCCTCGCGCTTGGCGAGCTGGCCCTGGATCCGCTGCTCGGCCGCGGCCGCGTGCTTCTGCAGCCCGGCGGCGGAGCGCTCGACCTTCTGGCGAGCCTCCCGCGCATCGGCCAGAGCCTTCTCGAGCTCCGTGGACCGCTTCTCCGCCTCGTCGGCGCGCTTCGCCGCTTTCTGAATCGCCGCCCTCGCCCTGGCCATCCCCTCCGCCTCTACGCGCTTGGCATGCTCGATGGCCTCCCGAGCCTGTGCGCGCGCGTCATCAGCGCCTGCCACGGCGACGTCCGCCTCGTCACGGGCGCGCGCCTCGCGTTCGCGCAACTCCTTGATCAGCTCGGTGGCCTTGCTGCGGAAGCGTTCCGTCGCCGCCCGGGCCTGGTCGATCTCGGGCCGGCTCTGATCACCGGCGACCGGAGGTCGGACGTCGTCACGCTCGGCTTCACCGATCGGCTCGAGGCTCTCAGTGTCGGACAACCGCTAGGCCCTTCAGTCGGCGGGTTGGCGCTCGGCGAGTTCGCGCTTCAGGACCTTACCCGTCGCATTGCGCGGAAGCTCGTCGACGAAGACGATCTCGCGCGGAACCTTGTAGCGCGCGAGGTTCGCCTTGACATAGTCCTTGAGCTCGTCCTCGCTGGTGTCGGCGCCGTCCGCCTTGACGACGAAGGCGCGCAGTCGCTGCCCGAACTGCTCGTCGTCGACCCCGATGGCCGCCGCGTCGGCCACCGCATCGTGGTCGGCGAGCAGGTCCTCTACCTCCCTCGGGAAGACGTTCTCGCCGCCGGAGACAATCATCTCGTCGTCTCGCCCGTCGATGAAGAGGCGGCCCTCCTCGTCGAAGTGACCGACGTCGCCCGAGGAGAGCAGATCGCCGAGATGTTCCTTGTCGCCGCCGCCCGTATAGCCCTCGAAGGCGAGCCGGTTGCCGATGAAGATCCGTCCGGTCTCCCCCGGCGGGACGTCGTTGCCGTCCTCGTCGACGATCCTGATCACCGTCCCGCGAGGCGGCCGGCCCGCCGTGCCGGGCGCGGCCCGCATGTCCTCCGGGGTCGCGATCGTCGCCCAGGCGACCTCGGTCGAGCCGTAGAGGTTGTAGAGGTTGTCGCCGAACTCGTCCATCCACCGGGTCGCAAGATCTCCCGGCAGCGCGGAGCCGCTCGCGGCCGTCACCTCCAGCGCCGAGAGGTCGTAGCGGCGCTTCACCTCGTCCGGGAGGGCGAGGATGCGCTGCATCATCACCGGGACCACCGCGAGGACCCTTGCCCGGTGCTCGGCTGTGGCCCGCAGCGTGTCCTCCGGGTCGAACTTCGGTCTCAAGACCATCGTCGCCGCGGTCGGCAGGCTCAGCATGAAGTGCAGGAACCCCCAGGAGTGGAACAGGGGGGCGGCGATCATCGCCGTCTCTCCGTAGCGGCGCGGGATCTTCGAAAACAGCGCCGCCAGGGAGCCCAGGCCCTCCGGCTCACTGCGCTGGGCGCCCTTGGGTGTGCCCGTCGTGCCGGAGGTGAGGATGATGTAGCGGCCATGCTCGGAGGGAGGCTCGAGGTCCTCGCCGTGAGACCTCGAGATCAACTGCTCGAGCGTGGTTTCGTCGGTTCCCTCCTTCTCCTCCCAGCCGACGAAGCGGCGTACCGAGCCGGCGGCGCCGGAGAGCAGATCGGTGAACTCCTGGTCGTAGATCAGCGCAGCGGGCTTCTCCCGCTCGAGAACGTCTGCCAGCTGCGGTCCCGCGAAGGCGGTGTTGAGGTAGAGCGCGACTCCGCCGAGCTTGGCGCAAGCCATCGTCGCCTCGATGAAGTAGCGATGGTTGCGGCACAAGATCGCGACCCCGTCCCCCATCTCGACGCCCTCGTCGCGCAGTGCTCGCGCCAGCGCGTTCGAGCGCCGGTGCGTCCGCTCCCAGGTGAGGGAGCCGGCCTCGTCGATGATCGCGACCCGGTCCGGCGCGCTGATCGCATTCGCGGCGGCGCCGAGCGCCGGAGAGGCGCCGAGCCGGAAGTAGCGCTCTGCGATCCTGCCGAGCTTGTCCGGCCGGATCGGGCGGATCAGGCCGACATCGTTGAACGTCTTGAGCTCGAAGGCGAAGTCGCCAAGTGCCGCCGGCACGCGCGATGCGATTCCCGTGAGCCCCTCTCTGAGCCGGTCCTCGGCCATCCCGGACAAGGTTATGCCTCCCCGGTATCGACCAGAGCGACGGCGATGCAGGCGATTCCCTCTCCTCTGCCGATCGCGCCCATCCCCTCATTGGTTGACGCCTTCACGTTCACGGGAGCCGAGAGGACGCCGCTGAGCAGGGAGGAGATCTCCACCTTGCGGAGGCCGAGCTTCGGCTCCTCGCAGATCAGCGTCACGTCGACGCTTGTGGCCCTCCCGGACATGCGGCCCACCACCACCCGAAGGAGGTCGATCGAGTTGGCATCACGCCATTCCTCCTCGTCGTCGGGGAAGAGCTCGCCGAGATCGCCGAGGCCGCTGGCGCCGAGCAGCGCGTCGATCACGGCGTGGGTGAGGACGTCCGCATCCGAATGTCCGGTGAGGCCGCGGTCGTGCTCGATCTCGACCCCGCCGATCACCAGGCGGTTCCCCTCGACCAGCCGGTGGCTGTCGTATCCGATTCCGACCCGCAGCCCCATCAGGTCCTCGCCTCACCCGAGTCTCGTAGCTCGGGAGTGTCCTCGCCGGGTCGCCCGAGCGGCGCGAGCCTGCGCTCGCGGCCCTCGAAGATGCAGATCTGGTCCACGCCGAGGGACCTCAGGAACGCGATCGCATCGTCGTAGGCGTATCCGACCTGGTCGGGCGAATGCGCATCCGAGGAGAGGGCGAACTCGGCACCGGCCTCCACGCACATCTCGGCGAAGGAGCGCGACGGGTAGATCTCGCCGACGGGCTTTCGCAGTCCCGCGGTCGAGACCTCGACCGCGATGCCGGACTCGCCGATGGCCTCCACGAGCGGCTCGTAGTGGAAGCGCGGGTCCCGCTTGGGCGCCGGCCGATCGGCGCCCCAGATCTTCACCAGGTCCGGGTGGGAGACGATGTCGTAGAGGCCGGAGCGGGCCAGCTCGGCCTGCCAACGGAAGTAGGTGCTCCAGAGCTCATCGGCGTCTCCGATCGTCTCCCAGACGTCGTAGCGCTGGTCGTCGAGGGCGCCGTCCGCGCCCAGGTAGTGAACGGAGCCGACGACGTAGTCGAAGTTCCTTTCGAGCAGGTTGGCGATCCGGTCCTCGCTGCCCGGGACGAAGTCGCATTCGATCCCGAGCCGCAGCGGGCTGGTGCGGACGAACGCACAGTAGGCGTCCAGGTCGTCGCGCGCCTGGCCCTCCCAGTAGGGGTGCGTCCAGACCTCGAGCGCCTGGGTGAACCGGTAGAGGTGCTCCGAGACGCCGAGCTCGTCGATGCCGTGCTCCTCGGCCGCGGCCAGGTAGCGATCGACGTTCTCCTCCGTGAAGTACTCCTCCGCCGCGCCAGTCTCGTCCGGGCGGAGGTGCAGGTGGTAATCGGTGAGCACGGGACCAACGCTACCCGGGACCGCCTCTAGAGTCTCGGCCCGTGCCCGCCAAGCTCGCCATCGTGCTCGTGGCCTTCGGGGTGGGCGTGGGGTTCGCGGAGCTCTTCGGCGCCAAGAACCTGGGCACCGCCCTCGGCGTCGGCCAGCTCACGTTCGTGGTCGCACTCGTCTACGTGCTGATGCGCCGCTAGCCGAAGATCAGGTGGAGTCGGCTCTGGCGCGCAAGTGCACCTGATTCGACAACAGCCAGAAGCGGCCGTCGACTCTCGCTTCGACCCGGTAGGCACCCGGCTCGGAGATCTCGAGGTCGAGTCGCGCTGCGGGCTCGCTGTGAATCGCTTCGCCGTCGCGGACCACCTTCACCTCGGCGAGACGTGGTAGGCGCAGACAGAGCATCGAGGGCCCGGCCACGCCCTCCGCGCCCATCTCGAGCGTCGAGCCGTCGGCCCGTTCTGCCCAGAAGAGGCAGCCGTCCGCGGGGGCCACGGTCGGGCAATGGAGCCATGCGGCGCCCGCGCGCAGCGCGCGAATGATCGTCCTGCGGTCCGCCTCCACCTCGCCGGTCAGGGGATGGTCGCAGACCAGTCGGGTCCGCAAGAGATTGAAGGTCCGCCAGTGCGGCACGGGGGAGCGGACCCGGCCACGAAGCCGGACGCCTCGCTGGTGATCGTCGAGGCCACCAATCGCGGGCACGCGACGGCGGGCTGAGAGCGCGTCCCAGAGCGCGAGGTGATGCGCCGGTGGACCGGCCGCGACCGCCGCTTCCGGGTTCCGCAGCCATCGCACAGCCTCCGCCGGCGTGCGCCACGCCTCCGCCGCGTCCGTGAGAACGCTCCACAGCTCGACCCCGTCCAGTCCGCCCTCGTCCTCGAGGGCGCTCCAGCCGTGCGGCAGCACGATCCTTCGCGCGACCGGCGGCACGAGCATGTGTGCGCCGCGCGAAAATGGATGGGCGGCGAACCCGACTCCGCCGGCCGCCCGAACCGCGGCGGCGATCTCCGCAGCGGACAGTCGACGATGGGCAACCGGCTCCTCGACGCCAAAAGCCAGATAGTGCCCTTGCTTCGGGCTGACCTCGACGCCGACCAGCAGGAAGACTCCGTCGTGATCGCCCTCCCAGCCGTCGCGGCGGGCGGCGAGGGTGTCGTGGTCCGTCAGGAGCAACGCGTCCACTCCTGCCTCGCGTGCCGCCTCGAGCAGCTCCGGCAGGCTCGCCGTTCCGTCCGAGTAGGTGCTGTGGACGTGAATGACGCAGGACAGCTCAGGCATCGCGGCTAACCTGGCCCGATGCGCTCACGGCGTCTGCCCGGCCTGATCGTGGTCATCGCTCTCGCCTTTGCCGCAGGGGCACTGTTCCTTCCGCACTCGTCGGCCGAGCTGCGCTCCGTGGTTCTCGAACTGGGTCTCGCGGCCCCGATCGTCGCCCTCGCAGCCTGGACGCTCCTGACGCCCGCGATGTTCTCGGGCACGCTCCTGGCCGCCGCAAGCGGACTGGCCTTCGGGGCGGCGGGCGGTGTCGCGATCGCCGTCGGGGGCGCCGTGCTGGGCGGCCTCGCCGCCTTCACGCTGGCTCGGTCGGTCGGTCGCGCTCCGCTTGAGGCACGGATGCTGCGGAGCGGCAGGCTCGCGAAGCTGCATTTGGTCGTCGAGCAGAAAGGCTTCATCGCGCTCCTTGCGGCACGGCTGATGCCGGGGATGCCGGTCACAGGCCTGCATTACGTCGCCGGTGTCTCGCCAGTGAGCGCGCGCTCTTCTGCGGCGGCGATAGCGCACCAGAAGTCCTCGAACACGTGCAGCGCGTTGCCCCAGCCCTGAAAGAACATCGCGATGTTGAAGATCCAGTCGATCGGACGCGGAATGTTGAGCGCTGACCGCGAGGACGGCGAGGGCCGGGAAGAGGAGCCGTACCGCCGCGTCCCAGTCGCCCTGCAGCGCGAAGATCCCGGCCCCGACCACGAAGCTGAGACGGAAAAGATCCAGCGGATCACGGAGAACCGGGTGCCAGTCACCGAGAAAGATGAGGCCGAGGTCTCTCTTGATGGTCTCGGTTCGACCCGCAGCCATCGGACCATCGTGTCACGCGCGGCACCGCCTGGCCCGTGACAAACTCCGTCGAGCCATCGCACTCACCCGGAAGGACGACTCGACATGGACGCGACGCCGGAAATCTCCTCTGCCGCCCGCGGCGGCCAGTCCGTAGCCAGCTATGCGACCTATCCCGAGGCACAGGAGGCGGTGGACCGCCTCGCCGACGCCGGGTTCCCGGTGGAGACCGTCGATATCGTCGGGTTGGATCTGCGTCTCGTCGAGCACGTCACCGGCCGGCTGACGAGGGGGCGGGCCGCGATGTACGGCGCCGGGATCGGAGCCTGGTGGGGCCTGTTCTTCGGCCTGCTGGTCGGACTGTTCACCACCGGTCCCGAGTGGGTCGGGCTCGTGCTCGGCGGACTCCTGATCGGCGCTGTGTTCGGCGCCCTAATCGGGTTCTTCGCCCAATATGCGACCGGCGGCCGGCGAGACTTTTCATCGACCTCCGGCCTGGTCGCTTCGCGCTATGACGTCATGGTCGTTGACGAGCACGCCGACCGCGCGCAGCAGCTCCTCGCCGGCCGGTCTGACACTCCGGCGAGCTGACCCGCAACTACGGCAGGGCTCAGAACTCGATCTCAGAGCCGAGCGATACCGTCCGCTGGCGCGGCAGCTTGAAGTAGTCGGCCGGCTCGGCGGCGATCAGAGCGGTGACCAGGAAGAGTCGCTTGCGCCAATGACTCATCCCGGATCCGTCGCCCGCCGTGAGCTGCACCCTGGAGAGGTAGAAGGACGCATGGCGCGCATCGACCGGGCACTCGACGCCGGCTTTCGCGATCTGCCTGACCAGCTTCGGCACGTCGTACTCCTCGGCGTAGCCGTGCTTGGCACGCACGAACGTGATGCCGTCGTCCTGGTAGCCGAGAGGATCGATCTCAAGACGATCTCGCGGCCTGATCCGCGGGACCGGCATGGTCTCCAGCGACAGGATCACCACGTTCTCCGGCAGCGAGTGCAGGCGGTCGACGCAGGCGATCATCGACAGCGGCGCGGTCTCCTTGCCCCGGTTCATGAAGATCCCGGTGCCGGACACACGTTGGACCGCCGGATCGTGAGTGCGCAGCTTCTTGACGAAATCCTGGAGAGGTCCCTCGACCTTGAACCGCTCGGCAGTGACGAGCTCACGTCCTCTGAACCAGGTGGTCATCACCGTGAACAGGATCACCCCGATAGTCAGCGGCAGCCAGGCGCCGTGAGTGAACTTGGTCAGATTCGCCCCGAAGAAGGCGAGATCGACAGCCAGCAGCGGGGCCGCCCCGAGCAGGGTCAGCAACAGCGGGCGGTGCCAGCGGTGTCGCACGATGACGAAGAAGAGGATCGTGGTGATCGCGATCGTCCCGGTCACGGCCATTCCGAAGGCGAAGGCGAGCTTGGCCGAGGTCTGGAACGCCAAGACGAGCGCCACAACGGCAACCAGCAGGATCCAGTTGATGATCGGCACGTAGACCTGCCCGTACTGGCGGGTCGAGGTGTGGATGACGCGCAGGCGGGGCAGGTAGCCGAGTTGCGCCGCCTGGTGGGCGATCGAGAAGGCGCCGGAGATCACCGCCTGGGAGGCGATCACCGTGGCGACGGTTGCCAGGATCACCAGTGGAATCAGGGCGTCGTGCGGCATGAGGAGGAAGAACGGCGCGCTGATCGCGCTCGGGTCGTCCAGGATGAGGGCGCCCTGGCCGAGGTAGCTGAGAATGCAGGCGGGGAAAACCAGGAGCAGCCAGGCGCGGGCGATCGGCGTCCGGCCGAAGTGGCCCATGTCGGCGTAGAGGGCCTCGACCCCCGTGATCGCCAGGACGACCGCGGCGAGCGAGAAGAAGCCGTTGGTCCCTGTGAAGAGGAAGTCCAGGGCATAGCCGGGCGAGAGCGCCTTGAGCACCTCGGGGTGCATCGTGATTCCGCGGACCCCGAGAACGGCGATCGTCACGAACCAGACCAGCATGATCGGCCCGAACATGCGGCCGACTGAGCCGGTGCCGAGCCGCTGGATCGCGAAGAGCAGCACGATGATCGTGACTGTGATCGGAATCACCAGGCTGTCCATCGAGGACGAGATGGTCTTCGTCCCCTCGACGGCCGAGAGCACAGAGATCGCCGGGGTGATCATGCTGTCGCCGAAGAAGAGCGCCGCCCCGAAGACCCCGAGGCCCGCCAGCAGGAACTTGGTGCGCCCCTGGATCTCGGGGCCGATCTGACGGATCTGGGAGATCAGCGCCATCATGCCGCCCTCGCCCTGGTTGTCGGCGCTCATCACCAGGCCGACGTACTTGATCGTGACCTCGATCGTCACGCCCAGAAGATCAGCGAGACGATCCCGTAGACGGTGTCGAGCGAGGTTCCGATCGGATGGGGATCGCCCGGGTTGAAGGCCGTCTGGATCGTGTAGATCGGGCTGGTGCCGATGTCCCCGAAGACCACCCCGAGCGCGGCGACGGTGAGCGCAGTGCGGCCCAGCGCCCGCTTGCGTTCGGCCTCCATCGGGCGCGAGCCTACTGTCGCTCGCGCAGCAGCAGCTCGGCAACCCGCAGGTCGAACGGGGTGGTGACCTTGATGTTGTTCGGCGAGGTGGAGTGGATGAGGACCCGGCCGCCGCGCCGCTCGACCAGCATCGCGTCGTCGCTGGCGTCCGGCAAGGAGTCCGGATCCGCCAGGGCGTCGCGCAGCACGTCCGCTCTGAACGCCTGAGGGGTCTGCACGGCCCAGAGGCCGGAGCGATCCAGCGTGCGCTCTACCTCTCTCCCGTCGCTTGCCTGTTTCACCGTATCGGTGACCGGCGTCGCGGCGATCACCCCCGCGGCGTCTTCGTCGGCGGCGAGCTCCTGCACGACGGCGTCGATCAGGCCGGCTGTGACCAGCGGCCGTGCGGCGTCGTGGACGACGATGATCTCGCCCCCGCACAGCGCCAGGGCGTTGGCGACGGACTCCGAGCGATGCGCCCCGCCTGGCGCCGCGACCACTCCCTGCTCGGCAGCGCGTTCCTGATCATCCGGGGGCGCCGCGATCACGATCTCATCGATCGAGCTCGCGCCTCGGAAGGCGTCGAGCGACCACTCGAGCATCGGCCGCCCCGCCAGCTCCACGAAGGCCTTCGGGCCGCCGGCTCCGAGTCGCTCCCCGGTGCCGGCGGCCGCGATCACGGCTGATGCGGAGGGGCTAGGCGGTCGCCTTTGCGGCGCCGAAGCGCTCCTCCAGCAGCTCGTCCAGATAGGCCTCCGCGCCGTCCTCGTCCTTGTCCAGCGCGTACATGAACTCCGACGCGAGGATCTTCTTGGCGCGCGTGTACATCTGCTTCTCGCCGGTGGAAAGGCCCTTCTCCCACTCCCTGATGGCGAGGTTGCGAACGACCTCGGCGAGCTCGTAGACGTCGCCCGTCTTGATCTTCTCGCGGTTGTGCTTGAACCGGCGGTTCCAGTTCTTCGGCATCTCGGAGACATCGTCGGTGAGGACTCCGATCACCTTCTTGACCTGCTCCTCGTCGATCACGCGCCGAAGTCCGGCACGGCTCGCGTTCTCACAGGGAACCATCACGGTCATGTTGTTGTGCAGGATGTTGATGGTCAGGTAGTCCCGCTTCTCTCCCATCAGGTCCTTCGTCTCCTTCTTCAGGACCACACCTGCTCCGTGATGCGGATAAACGACGTTGTCGCCGACCTCAAAGTGAATGATTGGCGCAATCTCGAGGTCGGCAACCGGCGCCTCGTCCACTACCTCCTCTGTTAGCTCTGGAATGGCGTTCTCCTTTCGTAGAGACGGCCTGACGGGGCCATCAATTCTGTAAGTAGCGGTCGACCGGGTCGACCTCCTGAAGCCTGCGCAGCCCCTCGCGGATGTCCTTGGCGCGTCCGGCGCCGACGCCCTCGACCGCCTCCAGGTCGTCATCGCTGGCGGCGAGGACCTCCTCCAGGCCGCCGAACTCCTGGATGATCCGCTGCACCACCAGCTTGGGCAGGCGCGGGATCCGCCCGAGGACGCGATAGCCGCGGGGCGAAACCGGGAAGTCGAGGGCCGAGACTTTGCGGTCGTAGCCCAGCAGCTCGGCGAGGCGGCCGAAGTCGAGGAGATCCTGGTGCGGCATGCGCGCGATCGCCGCGGTGGTCGTCGTCAGGTTCTCCTCGGTGTCCTCCACGGAGTAGTCGCGGATCAGGGCCGACTTGTCGGCGGCGACACCGACCATCGTCTCCTCGAGCTGCATCTCGATCAGCCGGCCCTCGGTGCCGAGCTCGACGATGTAGCGCTCGACCTCGACGGCCATGCGCGTCACGAGCTCGGCCCGCTGAAGGACCGAGAGGACGTCGTAGAGGACGGTCCCGCCCTCGAACTCGAGCTGGGTGAGTCGTGTCGAGACCGAGTCGAGCCGGGCGCGGTACTTGTCCAGCGTGGCGAGTCCCTGGTTGGCCTTCGCCAGCACGGCGGGGATGTCCTGGAGGATGTACTTCATCCCGCCCAGGTAGAGGGAAACGACGTCGCGGCGCTCGGAGATGGCCACGACCAGGGCATCGGTCTGCTTCGAGACGCGCTCGGCGGTGCGGTGCCGGGTGCCCGTCTCCGACGAGAGGATCGTCGGGTCCGGCATCAGCTGGACGTTGGCGCAGATGATCCTTGTCGCCTGCTCGTTGAGGACGATCGCCCCGTCCATCTTCGCGACCTGGTAGAGCAGCGCCGGGGTGTAGTCGATGTCGAGGTTGATGCCCCCCGAAAAAAGAAAGGAGACCTCTTCCGGGTCTCCGATCACGATCAACCCGCCGGTGCGCGAGTGAACGATGTTGTCGATTCCCTCCCGCAGCGCAGTACCGGGAGCGACGATGTCGAGGGCCCGCAGGAGTCGCGGATCCTGTCGCGCCTCCAACTCCTGTAGATCGTCGCCGGGAAGCGAAGACGCCATCGCCAATGATGGAAGCAGAAAGCAAAGGAGCTTGCTTTGCGGGGAAATCCGTCTGGAAAGGTCGGGATGGCGGTTGTCAAGCGTTATCGGCGGGCGGCTCCTGTCGCGGAATTGGACCGCGGATCGAGGCATCTCACCGCGGATCCAATCCCGCGCCACCCGCCCGAGATTCCGCTAGGCAACCCGCTTCAAGCTTCCGCGGTTTTCCCCAGAAAGGGCACCCTTCAGAGAGCTGACGGACTGGAGGCCCTTGATTGGTTCGTCAGCTGCTGGTGGGCCGAGCACCTTTCCCAGGCCGAACTTGCGGGCCTCGGCGACGCGGCGGTCCGCGTGGGGGACGTAGCGGATCTCACCGGTGAGGCCGATCTCCCCGAAGCAGGCCACGGGCTTGCCGTCTGCCTCGAGGGTCCTGCCCGAGTGGGCGGAAGCGACGGCCATGGCGATGGCGAGGTCGGCGCCAGGCTCGTCCACCCGGATCCCGCCCGCGACGTTGACGAAGACATCGGCGGAGGAAAGGGAGATGCCCGCATGCCTCGTGAGGACCGCAAGGACCAGCGCGAGGCGGTTCCGATCGACGCCGGTCGCCGTGCGGCGAGGAGGCACGATCTCGGTCGGCGCGACCAGAGCCTGCACCTCGACCAACACCGGCCGCGTCCCTTCCATCGCACAGAGGACGACCGAGCCCGCGGCCGGGCGGGACTCGCCGACGAAGCGCGCGGAGGGGTCGGTGACCTCCACGAGGCCGCCCTGGCGCATCTCGAAGACGCCCACCTCGCTGGTTGCGCCGAAGCGGTTTTTGAGGGCGCGCAGCGTCCGGAAGGTCCGCTCTCGCTCGCCCTCGAAATGGAGCACGCAGTCGACCAGGTGCTCGAGGGCCCGGGGCCCGGCCAGGGATCCCTCCTTGGTCACGTGGCCGATCAGGATCAGTGTCACGTCGAGCCGCTTCGCCGTCTCCAGCAGCGCGGAGGTCGCCTCCCGGATCGCGCCGACGCTCCCGGGTGCGGCGTCGGGTATCGCCAGGGTCTGGACCGAGTCGATCACGCAGGCGGCGGGTCGCTCCGACTCGAGGGCGGAGAGCACGGACTCGAGCGAGGGCTCGGCCAGCATCGGCACGGACAGCGCCGCCTCCCCCAGCCGCTCTGCACGTCGGCGGACCTGCGCCGCCGACTCCTCGCCCGAGACATAGATGACCTCGTTGCCGACCGCCCCGATGTTGGCAAGCGCCATCCCGGCCAGCGTGCTCTTCCCGATCCCGGGGGCGCCGCCGAGCAGGACCAGCGAGCCGGGCACGAGGCCGCCACCGAGCACCCGGTCGAGCTCGGCGATCCCGGTCCCGAGCCGCGCCGAGCGCTCGGCCTGGACATCGCGCAGAGGCACCGGCTTCGGCCCACCGGCGCCCTTGGCCTTGCCGCGCCGTCCCGAGCGGCCCCCCGGTGCGCTCACCTGCTCGAGGCTGTTCCAGGCCCCGCAGCCCGAGCATTGCCCGGTCCAGGTGAGCGCGGAGTGGCCGCACTCCGAGCACCTGTATTGGGCGGCTTTCCCAGTCATCCGCCCAGGCTAGGGATGAGATCCGACGCCTCCCGCGCAGTGCGTAGAGACACTGCGAGGAGGCGGTCGCGGATGAAGCGCGTAGGCGAGTGGTCAACGTCAGCCGGGCACGTCTCGAGGCTACTCCTCCGAGCTCCTCCGTCAACCGCGCGCTAGTCGACCAGCCGCCCGAAGAGGAGGTCGAACAGCGGCACGTAGAGATCGAGCGGCGCCTCGTCGGGGTCCACCAGGTGCTGAACGGCGAGCCCCACGTCCAGCGCGATCATCGCCGTCGCTATCTGGTCCGGTGGCAGGGGCGGCTTGCGGCCGACCTCATTGAAGGTCTCCTTCGTCTGCTCGGCGAGGAGGCCACGGTTTCCGCTCCAGAAGGTCGCTGCCAGCTCGCGGAACTCCGGGTCGCGCGCGGCCTGGGTGAGGCACTCGAGCCAGAGCCGGAAGAGCCAACTTCCGCCCTCTTCCCTCTGGAGGTCACGAACGCGCTCGATCCCCCAGCGGAGCCGCTCGCGCGGCGTCCCAGGTTGCTCCTGAGCCTGCTCCGCCATCGCCGCATACTGGCGATAGACCCGATCCTGGAGGAGCTCGACGAAGAGCTCGTCCTTGCTCTTGAAGTTGGAGTAGAAGGCGCCGCGGCTGAACCCCGCCTCCGCCGTGATCTCCTCGACGCTCGATCCGTGCAGCCCGCGGCGCAGGAATACCTGCTCCGCGGCATCGAGCAGCCTCAGGCGGGTCTTGGCCTGCCGCTCCTTGCGACTCAATCGCCGCGTCCGCGGCCGTTGGGATGATGGTGCGGAGGACGCCATTTCAGAGTGCGGGCTGGCTCGGCAGCGGCGACCCGGCGAAGAAGAACCAGACCTCGAAGGCGACGATGCCCAGCACGGCGACGATCACGAAGACGCGCTCAACCGGGTCGTTCTCTTCATCGTGCGGACGCGGCTCGTCGCGAAAGCTCCGATTCCAGGACATCCGCCGAACCCTCGCGCGCTGTTCGTCCTCTGAGACCCATCGGCGCCTCAGGGATCCGCCGGCCACCAACGCCAGCAAGTAGCTGACCAGGATCCCGACGGTGATCAGAATCGCGAGGGACGGGGTCAGATCACGCTTGGTGCCCGCGATCTGTGAGGCGATCCAGACCCAGGCGAGCGGAATGCCGAGAGCCACGATCAACGCAATGAACAGGCCAGAGATCCCCCAACCCGCCCCCTTGACGACATCAAGCGGGCGACGATGTCCGTTTGGGCGAGCCTCCTGCATCTGAAATACATAAGTGTATCTGAATACGACTTTGTATCCGTGATTGCGCAACGCGGGATTTGTGGCGGTCAAGGGCAGCCGATCCGGGGCCGATAATTCGAGCATGAGTCCGCTTGAGGGGATCCGTTCGCGGTGGGATCGGCACGCACCAGTCGCGGTTCGGGCGCTGGTGCTGATCGCCCTGGCGGGCGGGCTCAGTGCGATCTTCGCGTCCCTCTTCCCCGCCAACCCCGCAGCGCCCGTGGCCCTGATGCGGATCGTCGGGTCGATCCTGCTCGGCGCCGCGCTCGCCCTCTGGTGGTTCGGCGATCGGGTGCCGGAATGGTTCCTGCGCGTGGCGATCGCCATCGGAACCCTCCTCGTTTCGCTGCTGATCGCGCGGGCGGCGACGGGGGTGGGAATGATCGTCACCGCCTCCGACTACATGTGGATTGGGGTCTACGCCGCCTTCTTCTTCTCACCGGGCGCCGCCCGCGCCCATATGGCGCTGATCGCTGCGGCGTTCGGTGCGGCGCTCGTGGTCAACACCCATCCGGTGCCCGCCGACGCCTGGGTGTTCATGACGGCGTCACTGGTCGTCGCTACAGAGACGATCAGCAGGCAGCACCAGCGCCTGCGCCGCGAGGCCCAGACGGACCCGCTCACGGGGTTGCTCAACCGCAATGGCCTAAAGCCCGCCGCAGAGCGGGCCTTCGCCCTCGCCGACCGCACCGGCATCCCCCTGACGGTCGCCCTGATCGACCTCGACCACTTCAAGCAGGTGAACGATCGCGACGGCCACCAGGCCGGCGACCGGCTGCTCGTCGAGCTGACCAGGATCTGGGGCCGGGAGCTCGAGCCCAGCGACATCTTCGCCCGACTGGGCGGCGACGAGTTCCTCGTCCTGCTGGTGGGCTCGAGCGATGAGGAACGCGCACGGTTGCTCGAGCGCCTGCGCTTCGCCTCACCGACGCCGTGGAGCGCCGGCGTGATCCCGCGCCAACCCGGCGAGGACCTCAGCACCTGCCTCGCGAGGGCCGACATCGCCCTCTATGACGCAAAGCGCTCCCGCCGGCCGCGGCGCGAGCCGGTCCATCCGCCGACCGCGGGCCGGGCCGCTCAGCTCGAGACGTCCTAGCCCGGGCTGTTCGGGAACGGCGCGCCCGCGAAGAAGGCGAACCAGATCAGGAACGCGATCATCGAGACGATCGCGGTGGCGACGAAGAGCCTCTCGACAGGATCGCTCTGGTGCTCCCCCGGCTTGTACGGCGTGTCGCGCATGCTCCGGTTCCAGGGGTCGCGCCGGCCCCTCCCCCCTTGGCCCATCCGCCGCTTCAGGATGCGCGCCCGGAACCAGGAGGCGATCAGCAGCAGCCCGTAGTAGGACACCAGAATGCCGGTCCCGATGAAGACGGCGACCGGCCCGTTGACCGCGCCCGTCCTCCCGTAGAACTGCGACGCGACGAAGATCCAGAAGAGCGGCACGCCGAATCCGATCAGCAGGGCCCCGACGAGGGTGAAGGCGGTCGAGCCCGTACCGACCAGAACTCTCCTGATCGCTGTCAGCACTCCGGTCATTGGCGATCTACCCCGGCGCGCACGCGCCTCAACTGAGGTTAGCGGGCGGCCTCGGCAGTCAGGTACCGCAAATCCCGCTCGGGGTCGATGCCCCAGTCGCTCGCCACTGCGGCCAGCTCCGCGCTCACCGACCAGCGATCGGGGCGCTCCTCGCCCGTGTGGTCCGGTGTGGCGCCCTTGAGAGCCATGCAGCCGGTGTTGTCGCCGATCGAGCGGATCTCATCCACCTGATCGGGGCCCAGCCTGCCCTCGTCCGGGAGAGAGGCAAGCTCCGCTCGCTTCTCCTCGATCGGCCGGGCGCTCTCGCCCGCCTCCTGGATCAGAGTCGGGACGACGCACTCGACCGCCGGGTGGGCGAGGTTCCACTGGCAGGCGAGCTGCATGGGAGTGAGCCCCACGCTCTCGGCGACCGGCCGCAGGCGATCGAGCTTCGTCCGCCCCTCCGCGATCCAGCCCTGCGGACGGAAGGAGCGATGGTCGCCCTGCGGCAGCTTAGTCTCCGGCGTGACGTCGTCCCAGAAGATCCCGCCGTAGTCGACGACCCGGGTGATCACCCGGACGTCGTGACGGGCCGCCGCGTCGAGGCAGAGCTCACCCGGCCAGGGCTCGAAGGGATTGAGGATCACCATCGCCCAGTCGATTCGATCGCCGAAGCGCTCGAAGCAGCGGACGAGGTCGAGGGTGAAGCCGTTGGCCGGCCCCGGTGCGACACCGATCGCGTCCGCGAGGCCGGCTTCCCGGAGCGCTGCCATCCCGTCCCAGACCTTCTCGCTCTCGTACCCGGTGCGGTCCGGGTTGTGGAGCAGGAGCAGGTCGAAGCGGTCCTGTCCCAGCCGCTCGAGGCTGCGTTCTGTCGCCATCCTCAGATAGCCGGCGTACTCGCCCGCCGGGCGCAGCGCGGGGTCGGTGAATCGCGGGAAGCCCTTTGGGCCGGCCCGCTCTCCCTCATAGAAGTCGTGGCCAACGGCACCGATCAGCGAGTAGTCCTCGCGTGCGATGCCGTGGAGTGCGCGTCCGAGGAGCGAATCCGCGTCGCCCGTGCCGTAGACGTCGGCGCTGAGAACGGCGTCGATGCCATCGCCCGGGCGCAGCAGCGCCTCGAGCCGCTCGGGCTCGATCGCCTCGCCGAAGCGGAGGAACCGCCCCCCGCTCCAGGTTCCGATCGCCTTCTGGCCCGGTGCGCTCACGCGCCAACCGTAGCGGGCAGCAGGCTCGCGGCGACCGCGGTCCGCGCTAGCCGATGCCCACGTACCAGGCGCCGAAGAGCAGCCCGAAAACCCCGAAGCCGGGGATCAGAACGGTCCGGTAAAGGGGATCGATCAGCCGGCGCGTGAGCAGCCAGGCGAACGCCGTGGTGCAGAGCGTCATCGACAGTGCCGACATCGGAGCGAAAACGGCGAGGGCGGCTGCAGCCTCGACCTTTCCGGGCATCGCCGCGATCAGCAGCAGTGCAACAGCACCAGTTCCCGCCAGGCCGTGGAGCAGGCCGAGGCCGAGCGCCTGCCGCGGGGTCCGCACGTTCCGGTGGCGATGCTCGGGCTGGTCGCGGTGATGGAGGTGACGGTGGCCCTCGGAGCCACCGGGGCGCAGGTGCGGGTGCTTCCCGGCCCTGAAGTCCCCGCGGAGCCACTTGACGACGATCCGCAGCGCGAGCAGCAGGATCACGACGCCAACCGCTCTTTCAGCGCCCTGCTCGAGCCAGCCCGGCATCGAGGACTTGAACAGGATCAGGGGAACCCCGATGACCAGCAGCGCAGTGGCGTGTCCCGCTCCCCACCAGGCCCCGAGCCTCGCCGCGCCCCGAACGTCGCCACCGTCGACGGCCACCAGCGAGGTGACCGCCACGAGGTGGTCCGGATCGGAGGCGTGACGCAGGCCCAGGGCCAGGGCGATCAGCAGCGCGACGATCAGCGGGGCCCCCGCGAACAGGCCCTCGAGCCACGCATCGATCTGCTCGACCGGCTGGAAGAGGAAGTCGAAGCTCACGACCCCGCACCTCCCTCTCGGGCCGCGCAGCGCGGGCAGAGACCCACCATCGGGAAGTGGGTGAAGCCGACCGCGTAGCCGAAGCGGCGCTGGACCTCCTCGCGCAGCGAGTCGAGGTCCGATCGATCGACCTCCTCGATCGACCCGCAGCGATCGCAGGCCAGGTACTCGCGTTCACCGCCGCCGACCAGGACGTAGCGGCCCGGGCCGTGCCCGGCATGAAAGTGGCGAACCACGCCGTGCTCCTCGAGCGTCTCGAGGTTGCGGTAGACGGAGGCGAGGTCGAGCGGGGTCCGATCCAGCCCGGCAGCGATCTGCTGGGCGGAGACCGGCGTCGGCGCCTCGAAGAGGTGGTTGACGATCAGCCGGCGGGCCGTCGAGATCCTCAGACCGCGCTCTCGGAGCGTCCGCAGAACGGCGTCCGGGCTCCCGAACTGGAGGGTTGGGCCTGTCGACTGAAAGGTCAAGCTGGGACGAGATCGCTTACCCGCCAGTGCGACGATTGCCGGAGTCCGGATCAATTCCGAACGGAAGTCCTCCAGTTGTCGGTGGGCCGCCCTCATCTCAGCCGATCTGTGGAATCGCTCGGAGGGTGATCAGAGTGCCGGCGACCACGATCAGGGTCGCGGACAGGGCCGGGAGCACGCCGGCGACGCGGCCTCCGAAGAGGCGCCGGTCCGGGCGCAGCCGCTGGATCAGGCGCCCGCCGTGGAGCACGGCGAGCCCAACCGCCGTCAGTGTCGCCGCCAGGCCGATGCTGAAGGCGAGAATCAGGACGAGTCCCAGGCCGAGGCGGTGCTGCGAGATCGCGGCGACCAGGACCACCAGGGCCGAGGGGCAAGGGACGATGCCGCCGGAAACCCCGAGGGCGATCAGCGAGCGCGTGGTGATGGGCGCTCCCGGCGCCGCCTGGCTGTGGGTATGCGAGTGGCCGCCATGGGCGTGCATGTGGTGATCACCGTGGTCGTGCTCTGCTCTCATCGCCCGCCAGCGCCGCAGCCGAGTCCAGATCGCCCAGAGCCCGATTGCGATCACCATCGCGCCCGAGGCGACGCCTAGCCACGGATAGAGGTCCTCGGGCAGCACATAGGCCGAGGCGGCAAGCGTGATCAGGCCCAGGGCGAAGACCGCGGAGGTGTGGGTGATCGTCACGGTCAGGCCGAGGAGGGCCGCGTCCTTGGGCCGTCCGCGGCTCCCGACCAGGTACCCCGCGACCATCGTCTTGCCGTGCCCGGGCGAGAGCGCGTGGAGAGCGCCCCAGACGAAGGCGGAGCCGAGCAGAAGCAGGATGAGCAGGCCGTGGTCGTTGCCGCTCGTCAGAGCGCCGGCGAAGCCATCCTGCGCGCGATCGGTGGTCACCGGCCCGACGTCCTGGCCATCGGGAGCGGTGAGGCGGCCGGATCCCTCGCTCACCGCGAAGCTCGCCTGGTGCTGGTCCGGCGGGCTCTGCAGGAGGTCGACCGGGTAGGCGCGCAGGCCTCCGGTCGGATCGCTCGCCGGAACGCTCGAGCGCACGTCGGTCCCCTCTCCCGGCAGGATCTCTATCGCCTTCCACCCCACCCGGTCCCCGTACGTGTCGTCGTGAAGCTGGATCCTGTGCGCGCCGGGCGGGATCGCGGCCACGAAGCTCGTCTCGACCCGGGTCAGCGAGAGACCGCCCTGCCCGGGCGGGAAGGCGAGAGTCGCCGCCCGCGCAGAGTCGAGGGCAACCACGCGCCCATCGACCGTGAGCCGCAGGTCCGGCGCGATCTCGGCGAGCTTCTGCTGGAGCAGGGGCTCCCGCTCGGGTCCGGTGATCGCCCCGTCGCCGTTCCGGTCGAAGCGCTGCGTCTCCTGGAAGGTGGGGATCTCGGCCTGGTCGAGGATGTAATGGACCTCCACCGACCCTTGCGAGATGCGCACCTGGCTCAGGTGGTTGACCGTGAAGTTGCCGAGCGGGTGCGCCGAGACGACGCCGGGTAGAAGCCCCATGACGATCGACGCCGCAGCCACGAGCCCGACGAGCCCTCCTCGAAGCCGAGGGCCGCGCCTCACCGCAATCCCTCCAGTGCCCGCTCGGCGCGCGGGGCGTAGAGAGGGTTGAAACGCGGGCTCTGGGAGACCAACCGGGAGAGGAAGGACTTTGCCCGCTCCGTGCGGCCGGCGCGCAGGGCGACCATCCCGGCGTGGTAGAGGAAGGAGGGATCGCGCGAACCGAGTCGCATCGCCCGCTCCGACATGGCGAGTGCCTCGCTGTCCCTGCCGGCCGCGCTCAGGGCCCATGAGTACGCGTCGGCCGAGCGGACGCTCGGCGCCACCGCCCAAGCGCGCGCCGCAAGGTCCACCGCCTGCGACGGATCGCCGTGGTCCGCCTCGAAGAGAGCCAGCTCGGCATCGGTGTTGACCCCGTTCGCTTGCAGGAGACGGGTCTCGGCCCCAACCAACTGATAGTCGCGTCGCGCGGCCGCGGTCATGCCGGCGGCCTGCTCGGTGTCGCCGAGGGCGATCACGTACTCGGGCAACGGCAGCCGCTGGATCAGCGCCCGGAGCCGCCGGATGGCGATCGGGTAGTCGCCACGTGCCGCCTCCACTCGGGCGAGGCCCGCGGTGGCAGCGGGGAAGCCCGGATCCGTCTCGAGCGCCGTCCGGTAGGCACCCTCCGCGCTGGCGTAGTCGCCGCCGTCGAAATGGAGCTTCCCGACCAGCGCCTGCACGTAGCCGACGTTCTCGGCCGTGCCGCCTCCGGCGGTGACCGCCAGGCGCATGGCCGAGAGCGCACCGGGCAGGTCCCCGTGGAGCTCACGGAAGTAGGAGACCCGGGCATACGACGAGAGCTCCGGCTTGACGTCGACGTAGTGCTGGAGCGTGCGCTCCGCCGCCCGGTAGCGGCCGAGCTCGATCTGAGCATCGGCGATGACTCCGTAGTTGCGGGCCACGCCCGGGCTGATCCGGGCGGCCTGCTCACCGAGCGCGAGCGCGCGGCGGAAGTCGTGACGGGCCAGGGCGAGCGAACCGAGGCCGCTGGTGGCGGTGAAGTCTCTGGGATCGAGCCGCAGAGCCTGCTCGAAGGTGCCCTGGGCCCTCGGATAGAAGGTCGGATCGCCCGTCTCGCGCACCTGCTGGAGGTAGGCGAGCCCGAGCTGGGCGTAGGCGTCGGGATCGGAGGGCGCCTCGCGCACCTGGGCCTGTAGGCCCTCAATCCGCTGAGCGGTAGTGGCGCCGGGGAGCTCACCCTCCCGGACAGCCACCTGAGGCTGCCCGGTCAGGCTCTCGGAGCCCCCGTCGAGAGCCCGGACCCCGAGGAAGACCGCGACGAACGCGAGCAGCGCCGCCGCCAATTTCATCGTCAGGCTGTCTCGTCCGATCGCCATCCGCCGGTGCCTCGACGCGCGTCCCGCCCCGGAGGGGGCCGCCGCGAGGCGGCCCCCTCTCAGGACGTTCGGCTCAGGTCGTGGCGACCCCCTTTCCCTTGCCGCCACGGGCAACGCGGCGACCGAGTCCGGCCAGGGCGAGCACGCCAGCCCCGATCAGGACCCAGACGATCGCGTCCGGTCCGCCGCCACCACCACCGCCGCCGCCGCTACCACCGGTGGCGGAGAACGATGGGGGCGTCGAGGTCCCGTTCCCATTGTCGATGGCCTTGAGCTGCGAGCCATATCCAGCATCCGGGTTCGCACCCGGCTTCGGAGGCGCGACGTACGGGAACGCGCTCAGGAAGTGGACGTCGTTCTGGTTGACGCCGTCCCCGAGCGGGACCTTGTTGCCCTGCAGGGCGCCGGCGACTACCTGGAGGTCGATGTCGACCGCGTCGTCGGTGAGCCGCCGCCCGTTCGGGTAACCCGCGTTATCCCCGCCGAGCACGCCAAGGCGGTTCGGCGTGGCGGTCGGAGGAGTACCCAGGTTGATCTTGAGCGTGTCGGTCGCGTTCTTGCCGGCAGCGCCGGGGAACGCATTGAGACCGGGGATGCCCTGGAGCACCGCCTGGACGATGTCCGTGCGGTTCTTCTCGGGAGCGTTGACCAGCCCCGGGAAGAGCTTGTTGAGCACCGCCGCCAGCTCCGGCTGCAGCACGAACTGGCCGTAGTTGGCCGCGTCGTTCTTCGGCTGCGTCCGGTTGAACCGGTCCTTCTGGCCCAGCGGGATGATCACCTCGTTGACCAGCGGGTTGCCGAGACGCGAGATCTGGGTGAACGGACCCTTGCCGTGGCCCTTCACCGAGATCGCTCGCCGCTCGGTCGACGCCCAAACGCCGACCACGGCGTTCGGTGCGCTCGCGTTGGCGACCGGCTTGCGGTCCCGGGTGACATCCGACTCCGGCACCTGCAGGACGATCGACTGCACCGCGTAGCCGGCGAGATCGTCGACGCCGCCGCCCTGGTTCCCCAGTCCGGCCCCGGTCAGGTTGACCGTGTCGAAGATCCGGCCCAGCGCCGCGAAGAACGGGTCCTCACGCTGACCGGCGAACACCTTGCCGCCGCCAGGGAGTCCCCTGATCGCGCCCGCTTGCACCTGCTGGTAGTTCGGAATGGTCTTCGGCCCGACGTTGCTGGGGGGCGTCGGAAGATTCCGCGCGATGACCCTGGAGTGCCCATGCGCGATGCGGGTCACCGAGTAGCTCTGAACGACGTTCCGGTTCGGGCTGTTGACCGAGTCGACCGGCTGCCCGTTCGTGTACAGGAACGAGTTCTTGTTCCTGACCTTCGTCTTGAAGTCGAACAGGTACCGGACGTCGGCGACACCGTCACCGGTGTTGTCGATGTTCAGGTAGTAGTGGGCGTTGTCGTCGAACTTGTAGAAGTTCGGCCCGCCGGCCGGATCCTCGAATGGGACCCAGTTCCCGACGATCGTCAATGCGCCGGGAGCGTCCTGCGCCGTGAAGGCATAGGTGTCTGTGTCATCTCCCGTCGGATCGATCGAGGTCAGGGGCGCCTCTCGGTGCGAGGAGCCAAAGCTCAGCGGCACCGCGATCACCAGCGCGGCGAGCGCGGCGAACAGTGCGAGCTTCCTCATTTCGTCCTCCTTGCGGCGGTTGATTCGGCGGCGGTCTTTGTGGCCGCCGCTCGTCTTGAGCGTCAACCGCGAGCCGCCGCCAATCCGGCCCTCGGTTACGGGAGGTCTCTACGCCGGACCGGTCGGGACGGATCAGAAAATCCCTGCAAACAAGGGACTAATGAGGATCGCCTGCAATTGCGTATCGCTCGCAAGAAGGGACGACCCGGCGACGCCGGGTTCGCGGGATGCCCCTGCAGCGTCGTTACTTGCTGTCTTCGGAGGTCGAGTCGGAATCGCCGCTGTCGGGCGAGTCGTCGTCGTCGCCCTGCTTGGCGCCGACACCGACCTTCTCCGGCTCCGACTTCTTCGCCGGTCGCTTGCGCGGCTTGACGATCTTCAGCTTCAGCGGATGGTCTTCCTCGTCACCCTTCGTGTCCCGCTCGACCTGGACCGTCGACCCGGGGGTCATCTGGCCGGCCTTCAGGACCTCGTCGGCGAGCGGGTCCTCGATGTAGCGCTGGATCGCGCGGCGCAGCGGCCTGGCGCCCATCGCCGGATCCCAGCCCTTGTCGACCAGCAGCTCCTTCGCGTCCTTCGAGAGGTCGAGCTGGAGCTCGTGCTCGGCGACCTGAGTGCGGACGCGCTCGACCATCAGATCGACGATCTCCATGATCTCGTCCTTCGCCAGCTTGTGGAAGACGATCACCTCGTCGATCCGGTTCAGGAACTCCGGCCGGAAGACCTTCTTCAGGTCGCCCATGATCCGCGACTTCATGTCCTCGTAGGTGACGCCGGTCTCGTCGGAGATCGCGAAGCCGAGCGGGGTGTTGCGGGCGATGTCCTGGGCCCCGATGTTCGAGGTCATGATCACGATCGCGTTGCGGAAGTCGACCGTCCGCCCCTGGGCGTCGGTGAGCCTGCCGTCCTCGAGGATCTGCAGCAGGATGTTGAAGACGTCGGGGTGGGCCTTCTCGATCTCGTCGAGCAGCAGCACCGAGTACGGCTTGCGCCGCACGGCCTCGGTGAGCTGGCCGCCCTCGTCGTAGCCGATGTAGCCGGGGGGCGAGCCGACCAGGCGCGAGACGGCGTGCTTCTCCATGTACTCGGACATGTCGATGCGCACCATCGCCTCCTCGTCGCCGAAGAGGAACTCCGCGAGCGTGCGGGCCAGCTCGGTCTTGCCGACGCCCGAGGGACCGAGGAAGATGAACGAGCCCGCAGGGCGCTTCGGGTCCTTGATGCCCGCACGCGAGCGGCGAATCGCCTTGGAGACGGCGGTGATCGCCGGCTCCTGGCCGATGACGCGCTTGTGCAGCTCGTCCTCCATCCGGACGAGCTTCTTCGATTCGGCCTCGGTGAGCTTGAAGACCGGAATGCCGGTCCACATCGCGACGATGTCGGCGATCTCCTCTTCGCCGACCTCCGGGCGCTCGCCACCCTCGCCCGAGGTCCACTCGTGCTCGAGCTCCTTCTTCTTGTTGGTCAGGCGACGCTCCTGGTCGCGCAGGTTGGCGGCCTTCTCGAACTCCTGGGCGTCGATCGATGCCTCCTTCTCGCGCCGCGTCGTCTCGATCTCCTCCTCGAGGTCGCGGTACACGGGCGGCTGCGTCATCGACTTGATGCGCATCCGCGAGGCTGCTTCGTCGACCAGGTCGATGGCCTTGTCCGGCAGGAAGCGATCGGAGATGTAGCGGTCGGCGAGCTCGGCGGCGGCCTCGAGCGCATCGTCGGTGATCTTGACGCGGTGGTGCTGCTCGTAGCGCTCGCGCAGGCCCTCGAGGATCTTCACGGTCTCCTCGGTGGAGGGCTGCTCGACCTTGATCTGCTGGAAGCGTCGCTCGAGCGCCGAATCCCGCTCCAGGTACTTGCGGTACTCGTCGAGCGTGGTGGCGCCGATCGTCTGCAGCTCGCCGCGGGCGAGCGCGGGCTTGAGGATGGAGGCGGCGTCGATCGCGCCCTCGGCGGCGCCTGCGCCGACCAGATTGTGGAGCTCGTCGATGAACAGGATGATGTCGCCGCGCTGGGTGATCTCCTTCATCACCTTCTTGAGGCGCTCCTCGAACTCGCCGCGGTACTTGGAGCCGGCGACCAGGGCGGCGAGGTCGAGCGTGTAGATCTGCTTGTTCTTGAGCAGCTCGGGAACCTCGCCGTTGGTGATCCGGGCGGCGAGCCCCTCGACGACGGCCGTCTTGCCGACGCCGGGCTCGCCCAGCAACACGGGGTTGTTCTTGGTGCGGCGGGAGAGGATCTGCATGATGCGCTCGATCTCGATCTCGCGGCCGATCACGGGGTCGAGCTTGCCCTCCGCGGCGAGCTTGGTCAGGTTGCGGCCGAACTGATCGAGCAGCTTCGAGGACTTCTTGCCCTCGCCACCGCCCGCGCCGGCGCCCTGACGGCGTCCACCGGGGCCGGAGAGCATCCGGATGACCTCATTGCGGATCTTCTCGGAGTCGGCGTCGAAGTCGAGCAGGATGCGTGCGGCGACGCCCTCGTTCTCGCGGACCAGCCCGAGCAGGATGTGCTCGGTGCCGATGTAGTTGTGGCCCAGCGAGAGGGCCTCGCGCAGCGCCAGCTCCAGGACCTTCTTGGCGCGAGGCGTGAACGGGATCTGGCCGGCGGTGACCTCCTCGCCGGAGCCGACGATGCGGACCACCTGTGAGCGGACGCGCTCGACCGTGATGTCGAGCGACTCGAGCACCCGGGCCGCGAGGCCTTCTTCCTCGCGGAGCAGGCCGAGCAGGATGTGCTCGGTGCCGATGTAGTTGTGCTTGAGAGTCCGCGCCTCCTCCTGGGCGAGGACGACTACCTGGCGGGCTCTCTCTGTGAATCTCTCGAACATTCAGTCTGTGCTCTCTGGTCTATCAATCAGTCCGGTTGGGTCTACGTTGCGGTGGCCTCGTTGGATCTGGGTTAAGTCGAAAGGGTCAGGGGACGCAAACTGGCCGGGGGTCCAATCCGTATCGGCTCCTGCGCGCCGATTCCTTGATCTGACCTCCGGTTCTGTCGGGGACGGCGAAGCCAAAGTATAGCCAGGGGGTTTGCCCGGCCAGGCAGGACCCAGGCGTGGCGACGGAACTCCCTGCAAGGTGCGGAAAGGAACCGCCGCGACCATCAGGGGACGAAACCCGAACAAGCGCAGAGCCGGTAGCCGCCGCCACTACGTTCCTTCGCCGCGGATCGGTACCTTGCCGCCCGTGGGAGCACCGGACCAGCCGCGGTCGGCGGCGGACGACGACGGCCTCGTCGGTCGCGCGCGCTCGAACCCGTGGCTGCTGGTGGCGATCGTCGGCGTGGCGATCCTGATCCTGGCCTGGATCGGCTGGGCGATCCACGTGAGCAGCGACGACGGGGCGCGGGCCGGGCTCGGTGTGCTCATCGCCTGGCCCGCGATGCTCGCGGCGCTCGCGCTGATCTCGCTGCCCTTCATCGGCGGCTATCGCCTGATCCGCCGCCTTTCGGCAGGTGGTGGGGAGAACACGGCCATTGCGGCCGAGGTCTCAGGCGAGGGCGACGAAGAAGACGAGGTTGAGGACCCTGAAGAACCTGGTCAGGAGTCGGACGAGCGGGAGGATGCCGAGGAGGGGGAGGTCGAGCAGGGGGACGCCGAGGAGGACCAGGAGGAAGGGGCGGAGCCGGAGGCCGCGGCGAGCTAGAGATCCAGCTTCCGCAGGCGGCGATTCGGTTTCTCCAGGACGCGGCCCACCAGACGTCGATAGCGCTCGATGAAGCCGCGGACCCCGCCCGGGTCGTAGATCCGGGCGCCCGCCCCTCACGCTCGACGTAAGCGGTGGGGAGGATCTCGTTGCCCATCACGACATGCTCGAGGGCGGCCCGGTCCGCGGGATTCGGACGAGTCCCGGAGGCACTCGCCGAGCGTAGACGCCCGGCCGCTAATTCCGCATCGCCGGGAAGAGCACCACCTCTCGCAGGGACTTCGCGCCTGTCAGGATCATCACCAGCCGGTCGATGCCGAGCCCGGCGCCCCCGGTGGGCGGCATCCCCTGCTCCAGGGACTCGATGAAGGTCTCGTCGTAGGGCTGGGTCTCCTCGTCACCCCGTGCGATCTCCTCGGCCTGGGCCTCGAAGCGACGGCGCTGCTCGTCGGGATCATTGAGTTCGGTGAACGAGTTTGAGATCTCGATGCCACCGACGAAGGCCTCCCAGCGCTCCACCAGTCCTTCGTCGCTGCGGTGGCGCTTGGCGAACGGCGAGAGCTCGACCGGATAGTCGACGACGAAGGTCGGCTGGATCAGCGTCGGCTCGACCTCCTTGGAGAGCAGGCCATCGACGAGTTTCCCCCAGCCCTCCTCCGGGTCGGGTTCGCTCCCCATCGCCTCCGCGAGCTGCTCGCGCGATGGATGCTCGAGGACGTCGATGCCCGTCCTCTCCTTGATCGCCTCGCGGAGCGTGACCCTGCGCCATGGTGGGGAGAGGTCGATCGTCTCTCCCTCCCGCTCGACCTTGGTCGTCCCGAGCACCTGCTGCGCGACCGCCGAGACCAGCCCCTCCAGCTCGGTCGCCGTGTCGTTGTAGTCCGCGTAGGCCTCGTACCACTCGAGCATCGTGAACTCGGGGTTGTGCTTGTGCGAGATCCCCTCGTTGCGGAAGTCCTTGCCGAGCTCGTAGACCCTCTCGATCCCGCCAACGACGAGCCGCTTCAGATAGAGCTCAGTTGCGACCCGGAGGTAGAGGTCGCGGTCGAGAGCGTTGTGATGAGTCGTGAACGGCCGGGCCAGCGCCCCGCCGTAGAGGGGCTGAAGCACCGGGGTCTCCACCTCCACGAAGCCTCGGGCGTCGAACCAGCGGCGGACCTGGGCGATGGTCCGCGCCCTCTTCAGGAAGAGCTCGCGGGTCTCGTCATTCGACATCAGGTCGAGCTCCCGCCGGCGGTAGCGGGTTTCGACGTCCTCGAGACCGTGGAACTTCTCCGGCGGCGGACGTAGGCTCTTCGAGAGCAGCTCCCAGGCGTCCGCCCGGATCGAGAGCTCGCCGCGCTTCGAGGCGAAGACGGTCCCCTCGATCCCGACGATGTCTCCGATGTCGAGCGAAAGCAGCCCCTGATAGGCGTCATCGCCGAGCTCGTTCACCCTCGCCTGGACCTGGATCTGGCCGGTGCCGTCCCGGAGGTCCAGGAACGAAGCCTTGCCGTGGCCGCGGCGTGCAGTCAGCCTGCCCGCGATCCGGTAGCGGTGGTCGGTCTCCTCACCAGGCTCGATGCCCTCGTGCGATTCCCGCACCGCGGCGATCTCGGTGCGATCCGGGAATCCGTGGGGGAACGGCTCGATCCCCGCCTCACGCAGGCGTTCGAGCTTGGCCCGCCTGTCGGCGAGCAGCTCGGACTGATCGCGCGCCGGCTCCTCGTTCACGACGCGGAGCCTATTCGCCGCCATCGGGTCGCGGCCACAAGCGGCCACCCACCACGAGTCGCTCCGGGCTCCGCCCTCCGCTCCGAAGCAGAGTGGCCCGGTGGCCGCTATGCCGTTTCGATCTTCGTGACCTTGAACTTCTTCTTGGGGCCGCGCGGCGTCTCCACCGTCACGACCTCGTTCTTCTTGCTCCCAACCAGAGCCTTGCCGATCGGCGACTCGTTCGAGAGCTTGTGCTCGCCCGGGTTCGCCTCGGCGGAACCGACGATCTGGAACTTCTGCGACTTGCCGGACTTCTGGTCCTTGACGTGGACGATGGCGCCGACGCCGACCGTCTCGGTGTCGAGCTGCTTGTTGTCGATCACGGCCGCTCTCCGTAGCCGGTCCTGGAGCGAGGCGATTCGCTGCTCGAGCATCGCCTGCTCGTTCTTGGCGTCGTCGTACTCGGAGTTTTCAGCGATGTCCCCAAACTCGCGCGCCTGCTTGATGCGGTCCGCCACCTCGCGGCGCTTGTCCGTCTCCAGATACTCGAGCTCTTCCTTGAGCTTCTCGAGTCCCTCAGGGGTGATCAGTGTCTCGCGCGCCAACTCTCTCGCTTCCTTCTGGTTTCGTGGTTTTGATCGCCGCACGAAAGCCCTGCTATACGGCGAAAAATGAGCCCGCACCGACGGGAATCGATCCACGACGGTCCGGGCGGAGCGCGCCAGTATAGCGCCGGTCCCGCGGGTGGTCGAGGGGCTCATTCAGGCGCTGAATGCGCGCTGCAGGGCCTCCGCGACACGGTCCGGATCCTCGATCTGCGGGTAGTGCCCCAGGTCATCGAAGCGGGCGACCGGCGCCTTCGGCCGCAGCCCCAGCACGGCGTCGAGGACCGCTGGGGTGGCCACTGGGTCGAGCATCCCCCACGCCATGGCCAGAGGCTTCTCCCAATCTCGCAGGGCCCCATGCCAGCGATCCGCGTGACGAAAGCGCTCGTCCATGTAACGGATCGTCTTGTGGTTGAGGGTCCGGCCGCCCCCTGCGCGGATCAGGGCCCACTGGTCCTCAGCCTCCTCATCGGTGAGCGGATGCCCCGGGGAGAAGATCGACCCGAACTGCTGGCGGAAGAAGCGCTCGCTCGAGAGGCGTGACATGAGCGGCCCCAGCGGGCTTCGCAGGATCCGCTGGCCGAGAGTCGGGCTGGCGGCGCCCTGGATCATCGACCCGTTGAGCAGCAGCCCCCCGACCAGGTTCATCTCCAGGTCACCATCGAGGTCGCGAGCCATCAGCTCGTTGGCGACCGAAGTCCCCATGTCATGGGCGACGAAGAAGATCTCCCTGCCCGCTGCATCGCGGCGGACAAGCTCCTCGACCAGGTCCGCCTGCCAGTGGAGCGTGTAGATGTGGTCGCGCGGCTTTTCGGAGAGGCCGAAGCCGAGGAAGTCGGGCGCGAGGACGCCCTGCTCGGTCTCCCTCTCGAGGAGCGCCTTCCAGTCGTACGAGCTCGACGGGAACCCGTGGAGGAAGAGCAGCAGCGGTTTACCGCCGTCGCGTCGAAAGAGGTGGATGCGGCGGCCGCGGAACTCCTCCTCGCCGCCGCGGTCGCGCCAGGCCGCGACCCTCGTGGTCAGATCCGCTGCCGCCATCGTAATCGGGCTACTTGTACCTGTATCGGCGACTCCGGCGCCGTCGGCCCTAGACGGGGACGGCCGGGTGGCCGAGCTGGCCGACGAGAGCCCGAGCCTCGGCGAGGTCGTCGCTCTCCTGGAAGGAGGTGGTGGTGGCCCGGTCCGCCTCGAGTCGCTCGAGATACCACGGGTAGAACTTGCGCAGGTATCGGGCGGCGCGCTCGCGGCCGAGGTGCTCCTCCGCACGATCCATCACCCAGAGCAGCTCCGCGATCACCTGATCGGGTTCCGGCGGGATGCGTCGCGCGCCCGTCAGCTCCTCGAAGATCCAGGGGTTGCCGAGCGATCCGCGCGCGATCATCACCGCGTCCGCGCGCGAGGCCTCGTAGGCGTGGCGCGCCCCTTCGGCGCTGTCGAGGCCGCCGGAGATGATCAGGGGGACCGGGATGCGATCGACCAGTTCCCGAGCGAGCCCGTAGTCGGGGCTTCCCTTGTGCTGGGTCGCGGCCGAGCGCGGGTGGAATGCGATCGCCGCCACGCCTGCCTCCTCCGCCAGCCGCAGCGCCAGGTCGAATCCCTCGCAGCCGCCGCGGGCCAGCCCGGAGCGGAGCTTGACCGTAACCGGGCGCCCGCGGCCGCCTTCTCGGGCGGCCGTCGCGATCCGCACCGCCAAGTCGGGGTCGGCGAGCAGGGCGGCGCCGGCCCCGGTCTTGCAGACCTTGCGCACGGGGCAGCCCATGTTGATGTCGATGATGTCCGCGCCGGCATCGGCGACGATCTCCGCGGCCGAGCGCATCACCGCGGGGTCCTGTCCGAACAGCTGGACCGAGACCGGATGCTCGTCCGGGTGGAGCCTGAGCAGGTCCCGCAGAGTGCGCTCGTTGCGGTAGTGCAGTCCGAAGCTCGAGACCATCTCGGAGACGGCGAGGCCTGCACCGTGCCGACGGGCCTGCAGGCGCACGAACCAGTTTCCGATGCCGGCCAGGGGCGCCAGCAGGACGCGATTCGAGATCTCGACGTCGCCGATGCGGAAGGGTGAGGTGAGGGGCGGCTGCATGGCCTAAGTGTTGCGCTCATTGATCAGGCGAAGGCCCCGCAGAGTGAGCAGCGGGTCGACCTCGTCGATCGTCTCGCAGTGCGGAGCGATCGTCGCCGCGAGGCCACCCGTCGCAATGAAGGTCGCGGGCTCGCCGAGCGCCTCGGCGAGGCGCCGATCGATGCCATCGACGAGGCCGGCGAAGCCGTAGGTGAAGCCGGCCTGGATGGCTGCCTGCGTGTGCTTGCCGATCGGTCCCTCCGGGGCGGAGAGATCGATCCGCGGGAGCTTCGCCGTGCGCGAGGTGAGGGCCTCCAGCGAGATCTCGACCCCCGGTCCGATCACGCCGCCGAGGTACTCGCCGGCACCCGAGACCACGTCGAAGTTGGTCGAGGTGCCGAAGTCGACCGCCACGCAGGCTCCGTTCACCTTCGCATGTGCCGCGACGGCGTTGACGAGGCGGTCCGCCCCGAGCTCGTGCGGGTTGTCGACCAGGATCGGCATCCCGGTCTTCAGGGTCGGCCCCACCAGCAGGCAGGCCCTGCCCAGGTAGCGCTCGGTGAGGTGCTCGTACTCGGGCCCGAGCTGCGGGACCACGGTGGAGACGATCGCCCCGTCGAGGCTCTCGAAGCTCAGATCGTCGAGCTCGAGTAGGCGCGAGATCGTCCCCGCCAGCTCATCGGCCGTGGCGCTCGGCACCGTGCCCAGCCGCCAGTCACGAACCAGCTCCTCCCCGTCGAAGGCGCCGAGGTGCGTCTGCGTATTGCCGACGTCGACCGCGAGCAGCATGCGCGGAGAATAGGATGAGCTCCATGGGGGAGGCGAAGCTCTACGTGATTCCTGGGTCGCATCCTTCGCGGACCGCGATGCTGATGCTGGACCGCAAGGGCATTCCCTTCAAGCGGGTCGACCTGATGCCCGTGATCTCCAAGGGCGTCCTGCGAGCGCAGGGCTTCCCCGGAGTGACCGTGCCCGCGCTGAAGCTCGAGGGAAGGAAGGTTCAGGGCTCGCGCGAGATCGGCCGCGAGCTCGACCACATCCAGCCCGAGCCGCCCCTCTACCCGGCCGACCCCGAGAAGCGCGGCAAGGTCGAGGAGGCTGAGGAATGGGGAGACCAGTTCCAGCAGAAGCCCCGCCGGTTCAGCTGGTGGGCGTTCAAACGGAATCGCGCGCCGATGGCGAGCTACTCGGAGGGCGCGCGTCTCGGGGTGCCGGTCGGCCTCGCCGTGAAGACGGGTGGGCCGATCGTCTGGGCGGCCGCGAAGCTGAACGAGGCGACGGACGAGAACGTGCGCGCCGACCTGGCCTCGCTGCCGGCCGACCTCGATCGGATCGACCAGTGGATCGCCGATGGCGTCATGGGCGGCGGCGAGCCGAACGCGGCCGACTACCAGATCGCTCCCAGCGTCTCGCTCGCCATGACCTTCGACGACCTCCGGCCGTACATCGAGGGCAGGCCCTGCGGAGAGATGGCGAAGCGGATCGTGACCGACTTCCCGGGCAGGACACCGCCAGTCTTCCCGTCCGAGTGGCTCGCGGGCCTGCCCCGCTAGACAGGGGGCGGGCCGGCCAAGGTCACCCGCTGGCCCGGCCCGAGCGCGTCGAGCGCCGCCCGCAGCTTCGTCCCGTTGGGGAGGGCCAGCTCGGGGTCCAGCTCCAGTAGCGGCGCCAGCACGAAACGCCGCGAGGTCACCTCCGGGTGCGGCAGCGTGAGTCGTTCGGTGCTCAGCTGGAGGTCGCCGAGGAGGAGAAGATCGATGTCGATCAGCCGCGGCCCATGGCGGGGGCCTCCAAAGACCCTTCCTTGCTCGGCCTCGATCGCCTTGCACACCTCGAGCAGCTCCTCGGGGCCCAGCGCCGTGCTCACCCGGACCGCAGCATTGAGAAAGTCGGGCTGATCGAGGATCTCGCCGACGGGCTCCGTCTCATAGAGCGAGGAGACCGCTTCCACGGCGACCGAGTGGGCCCGCAGCTCCTCGATCGCCCGGGCGAGCTGCGATTCCCGGTCGCCGACGTTGGAGCCCAGGCCGAGGTAGCCCACCGTCACTTCACGGTCGCGCTGTCGCACGCCCTCGCATCAAACGCCGTCCTCGTCGTCCGACTCCCGGTCAAGCGAACGCTCGAGAGTCACCTCCACCCCGGCCTCCTGCACCTGGTAGGGAAGGGGCGGCTCGGGCTTGGCCGCGCGCACGCGGACCGACTCGCAGTCGAACCGCTCCATGAGCCGGCCCGCCACGACCTGGCAAAGGCGCTCGAGGGTGCGGTAGCTCTTCTCGGTCGCGGCGAGCGCGACGATGTCGCACACCTCTGAGTAGTCGACGGTGTCCTCGACCCGATCGGTGAGAACCGCGTCGCACTCTGGAACGTCGAAGGTCAGATCGAAGTCGAGCCGCTGGCCGACCTCCTGCTCGGCGTCCGTGACGCCGTGGTGCGTATAGATGGAGAGGCCGCGGACCTCGACCTCGACCGACGGCTGCACGGATTCCTCGTGCTCATCCACGGCGCCAAAGTAGCGGGTCGTGTAAGGCTGTCGTGGCCATCCCCACCACCGCACTCGAACATCACTTCGCGGAGCTGGGCCAGTGCCGCCTGCACTACGTGAGCCGCGGCGAGGGCAAGCCGATCCTGTTCCTGCACGGCTTCCCGCAATTCTGGTTCCTGTGGCGGCGCCAGCTCGCCGACCTCGGCGACGATCACGCCGTCTTCGCGCCGGACATGCGCGGCTACAACCTCTCCTGCAAGCCGGAGGATCCCGAGGCTTACCGGATGCGCCATCTGCTCGCTGACGTCAAGGAACTGATCGAGCAGCTCGACGTCGCGCCGCTGACGCTCGTGGGACACGACTGGGGCGGGATCGTCTCCTGGGCCTTCGCCCTCAAGTACCCGGAGATGCTCGAGCGGCTGGTGATCATCGACGCGCCGCCTCCGTTCACCTGGAACAGGGACCTGCGCGAGAGCCCGAAGCAGCGCAGCGCCGTCAACTACATGATCGAGCTCTCCAAGCCGGCACCCGAGCCCGAGGAGATGCTCGAGGCCAACGACTTCTCGATGATCGACGCCATCATGCGCCGCATCGGCGGCCGCGCCGCGCAGCTCTCCGACGAGGAGCTGGCGGCCTACCACGAGGCCTGGGGGCAGCCGGGGGCGCTGCGCGGCGGACTGAACTACTACCGCGCCGCCCGTATGGGCGAGCAGGTCGCCGGCGCGCGGGGTCCCGGAGGAGTATGCGAGCAAGATCACCTCACAGTCGGTCAGCGTCCCGACGCTGGTGATCTGGGGCGAGAACGACGCCGCGCTGCTGCCCTCACTGACGCGAGGGTTGAGCGAGTGGGTCCCTCGGGTGCGGGTCGAGATCATCCCCGGGGCGGGCCACTGGGTCCCCTACGAGCGCCCGGACGAGGTCAACTCTCTGATCCGCGAGTTCGTGGGGTGAGGATCGCGTCGGCGACGGTGAGCGCCTCCTGCATCGGCGCCACATCGTGGACCCGCAGCATCCGCGCGCCGTTGGCGTAGGCGATCACATTCGACGCGATCGTTCCGCCGAGCCGCTGGTCGACGCCGGCTCCGGTGAGCTTGCCGATGAAGCTCTTACGGGAACTGCCGAAGGCGACCGGGCGGCCGAGCTCGGCGAATTCGCCGAGCCTGCGGTGTAACTCCAGGTTGTGCTCGACGGTCTTGCCGAAGCCGATCCCGGGATCGATCCAGATGCGCTCCCGGTGGATCCCAGCCACCGTCGCGAACTCGATGCGCTCGGCCAGGAAGACCTTGATGTCGTCGACGACGTCGTGGTAGACCGGGTTCTCCTGCATGGTTCGCGGGTCGCCCAGCATGTGCATGAGCACGACCTCGCAGTCGCGCTCGGCGCAGAGGGCGGCCAGGTCGGGGTCGGCCCGGAGTGCCGTGACGTCGTTGACCATCGAGGCGCCGGCGTCGAGCGCCGCTCGCGCCACCTCCGTTTTGGAGGTGTCGATGGAGACTTTCGGCCCGTCCTTCGCCAGCGCTTCTACCACCGGCACAACCCGGCCGAGCTCCTCAGCGGCATCGACGGCCCTCGCCCCGGGGCGGGTGCTCTCGCCGCCGACGTCGAGGATGTCGGCGCCCTCGTCCGCCAGCTCCCGCCCGTGTGCGATCGCCCGCTCGGGATCAAGGAACTCGCCGCCGTCGGAGAACGAATCCGGCGTCACGTTGACGATCCCCATGATCCTGGGCCTCCCCACGTCGGCCCCTACTGCGCTCGGATCAGTTGACCCGTCGGCGTCAACTCGACGAAGTGGTGCGTCTGCCCGTCGCGATAGCTCTGGCACTGGTTCATCGGCTGATCGTCGACAGGCTCTCGCGGGTTGTGCGCGATGTCGGCGGCCCAGTCGGGCAGGCTCGGGAGCTGTTGCGCGATGCAGGGTCCGGCGCTCAGGGTCTGACCCTGCGACTGCGCCTTTTGAAAGGCGGTCTTGGCCTCGGCGATCGCCTTGGCTTGGTCGCTCGAGCCCCCGCTCGAATCCGAGCCGCCCCCGCAGCCGACCGCCACCAGGGCAACGGCGGCAAGAACACCGGCAATGAAGAGCCCTGCTGTCGCAGCGGAGCGCATAAGCCGAAGTATCCCGGCCGCTACTCGCGCGGGTGGCGCGGAATCTCATCCGCGGTGAGATGCCTCGATCCGCGGTGAGATTCCGCGACAGGACCCGCGCGGCTAGCGGCCGGAATCTCGGCTACGAGTCGTTCGCGCGCATCTCGGCCGCACCGCCGCCGGCGAGGCCGGGACGCGGGCGCGGGCGAGGCTTGGGGCCCTCGCGGGCAGTGCCCTTCTCCTCGACCGGGGGAGCCTCGGGCGGCTTCGCCTCCTCCTCGTCGGAGAAGACCTCGTCCTCGGGCTTGCCCTCCAGCAGCGCGATGAACTCCTCCGCCTCGATCGTCTCGCGCTCGAGCAGGATCCGCGAGATCGTGTCGAGCTGCTCGCGGTGCTCGGAGAGGATGTCCTTGGAGGTCTGGTGCGCGTCCTCCACCATCCGGCGGACCTCGTCGTCGATCTCGCGGGCGACCTCGTCCGAGTAGTCCGGCTCGGCGGAGAACTCACGGCCGAGGAAGGGCATGGAACGGTCGTGGCCGAAGACGCGCGGACCGAGGCGCTCGGACATGCCGAAGCGCATCACCATCTGCTTCGCGGTCTCGGTCACCTTCTCCAGGTCGTTCGAGGCGCCGGTGGTGATCTCACTGAAGACGATCTCCTCGGCGGCCCGGCCTCCCAGCGTCATCGCCATCGTGTCGTTGAGCTCCGCGCGGGTGGTGAGGAACTTGTCCTCCGTCGGCAGGGAGATCGTGTAGCCGAGCGCCTGGCCGCGGCTGATGATCGAAACCTTGTGGACCGGGTCGGAATTGGGCAGCAGGTGCCCGACGATCGCGTGCCCGAGCTCGTGGTAGGCGGTGACCAATCGCTCCTTCTCCGACATCACCCGGCTCTTCTTCTCCGGGCCGGCGATCACGCGCATGATCCCTTCCTCGAGCTCGGTCATCGTGATCTCGCGCTTGCTCGAGCGGGCCGTGAGCAGCGCCGCCTCGTTGATCAGGTTGGCGAGGTCGGCTCCCGTGAAGCCGGGCGTCTGGCCCGCGAGCGCGTCGAGATCGATGTTCTGGGCGAGCGGCTTGCCACGCGTATGGACCTCGAGGATCTGCTTGCGGCCCTTGCGGTCGGGTCGGTCGACGACGATCTGGCGATCGAAGCGGCCCGGCCGGAGCAGCGCCGGGTCGAGGATGTCGGGGCGGTTGGTGGCGGCGATCAGGATGATGTTGTCCTTCATCTCGAAGCCGTCCATCTCGACGAGCAGCTGGTTGAGGGTCTGCTCCCGCTCGTCGTGACCGCCGCCCATGCCGGCGCCGCGGTGGCGGCCGACGGCGTCGATCTCGTCCATGAAGATGATGCAGGGGGAGTTCTGCTTCGCCTGCTCGAAGAGGTCGCGGACGCGCGAGGCGCCCACGCCGACGAACATCTCGACGAAGTCTGAGCCGGAGATCGAGAAGAACGGCACCCCCGCCTCACCGGCGACGGCGCGGGCGAGCAGCGTCTTACCGGTCCCGGGCGGTCCGTAGAGCAGCACGCCCTTCGGGATGCGGGCGCCCAGCGCCTGGAACTTCTTCGGGTTCTCGAGGAACTCCTTGATCTCGTGGAGCTCTTGCACGGCCTCGTCCGCTCCGGCGACGTCGCGGAAGGTGATCTTCGGCGCGTCGACCGACATTCGCTTGGCGCGGGACTTACCGAAGCTCATCACGCGGCTGCCGCCTCCCTGCATCTGGTTCATCAGGAAGATCCAGAAGGCGAAAAACAGCAAGAAGGGCAAGATGTACGTGAGCAGCGAGAGGAGGCTGGAGCCGCCCTTGCCCTTGATCTCGGTCTTGACGTTGTGCTGCTGGAGGGTGTTGAGCAGCTGGGCCTGGGCTGCGTCGGAGTCGGGATACGCCTCGTCGTAGCTCGTGCCGTCGTTCTGCTTGACGTTGAGGCTGTTGTCCTTCGTGTTCCAGGTGACCGACTCGATCTGGTCGCTGTTGACCCGCTGGACGAAGGTGTTGTAGTCGGGCGTCTCATGGCCCGAGCCCGGACTGATCAGCCGCTGGGCGAAAAACGCCAGCACGACGACGATCAGGATGGGAAAGGCAGCGCTGCGGAAGAAACGTCTCACGGTGGTGTTCTCTCTGCCCGGGGGTTACGCCCGATTCGCGGTCCCGGATCTAACGCGAGGGTACCAGCGTTCATTTAGCCGCCTTGAGGGTTTTCCCGCAGTGCAGCGACGTAGGAGAGGTTTCGGAACCGCTCGCCGTGATCGAGGCCGTAGCCGATCGCGAACCGGTTGGGGATCTCGAAGCCGACGTAGCGGACGGGCAGATCGACGCGGCGCCGCTCCGGCTTGGTGAGCAGCGCGCAGACCTCGATCGACTTCGGTCCTCGGGCGCGCAGGTTGCGAAGCAGGTAGTGAAGGGTGAGGCCCGAGTCGATGATGTCCTCGACGATCAGGACGTCCCGGTCCGCGATCGGCGCGTCGAGGTCCTTGAGGATCCGGACCACGCCCGATGAGTCGGTCGCGGATCCGTAGCTCGACACCGCCATGAAGTCGAGCTCGCAGTCGATGGTGAGGTGCCGCATCAGGTCGGCGAGGAAGGGCACCGCCCCCTTCAGGATCGCGACGAGCAGGGGCGTGCGTTCCCCGTAGTCGGCGCTCACCTCCGCCCCGAGCTCGGCGACTCGGCGCTGAAGATCCTTCTCGGTGACGAGCACCTCGCCGATCGCGTCGTCCGCTGCCATCTTGCTGAGTCTAAGGAGCCGTCTGTGTCGCGCTCAGGACCGCCGACTCCCGGGCGTCGGGCCTGGCGGCGAACTCGTCGGAGACCGCGACGCCAGCGATCCACGCGATCCGCCCCTCAGAGGTGACGACCGGCAGCGCGTGCCGGAGCGAGCGCGGAACCTTGCGGTCGGTGAAGAGGTCCTGGAGGGACTTGCTGCCGCCGAGGCCGAGCGGGCGCATCCGGTCGCCGTAGCGCCATGCCCGCACGGTGACCGAGCCGCCCAGCACGGCAGGGTCGAGCACCGCGAGGTCCGGGCCCTCAGCCGGCCGCGCGCCGGCCACGAGCTCGGCGCGCACCTCCCAGGAACCGAAGCGGCAGACGCCCGGGACGACCAGGGTCGCCTCCGCCGGCTCCACCTCGGGCTCTGAGGTGAAGCGGACGTGCCCGTGCTCTGCACGGGCCTCCACCCCGCCTCCCAACTCCACCACGCCGCCCTCGGGCTCGTTGGCGAGCCTCCAGATCTCCGCCGCCCTCGATCGGCCGAGTGGTACCTGCGCGCCCGAGGCGCCCTCTGCCAGCCGGCGGAGCACCAGCCGCCGGATCGCCGGGTCCATCTCGGCGAGGGCTTCCCGGCCGATCGCTCCCGCGGCGTCTGCACCGGACTCCGCAAGTGCCTCGGCGGCCAGCCGCTCCAGCGCCTCCCCCTCCTCGGCAAGCTCAGCCTGGGTCTCCGCGATCGTCGCGTCCGCACCGGGCCCGATCTCGCGCAGGACCGGCAGCACCTCGTTGCGGATCCTGTTGCGCGCATAGAGGGGCTCGGCGTTGGTGGGGTCATCGCGGAAGGGGAGCCCCGCCTCTTTCACCAGCCGTCGCGCCTGATCCCGGTCGAGCGCGATGATCGGCCGCACGATCGTCCCACGGCGGGGCTGGAGCCCCAGCAGCGCGCGGCGGCCGGGGGAGGTCGCGAGCCGGTAGAGCACCGTCTCGGCCAGGTCCGTCCGCGTGTGACCGGTGGCGATCCAGTCGAGCGCCTGAGCGCGCCGTAGCCGCTCGGCCGCCGCATAGCGTCTCTCCCGGGCCTCCGCTTGCACGTTGCCGGTGCCGAGCTCCGGCCTCTCCAACTCAAACCCGATGCCGAGCATCGCGCAGAGCTCCCCGCAGGTCTCCTGGTCACGGTCGGAGTCCGGACGCAGGCCGTAGTTCAGATGAAGGCCGACGACCGCCCCGGCGCCAAGCGCCTCGACCAGCCCGGCGGCAGTCGCGGCGGAGTCGGCGCCTCCGGAGACGAGAACGACCCCCCGCGAGCCAGGAGCGACCAGGTCGGCCTCCCGCACCATCCGGCCGAGAACCTCGATCGGGTTCGCCTCCGCCATGACCGAATAGTAGGAACCTGGCTTCTACCGGATTCTCACAACGTCCGAAGGGCCAAGCAGTCGGGGTCCCGGCTAAAGGACGGGCGGCTGAATCCGGGCGGTTCGCATTGAGAGATGCGCCCGGGGCCCGATGCACGCCATGTGTCGGGATCAAGGAAGATCCTCGGCGTCATCGCTCTCGTCGCGAGCTGGACGCTCGTTGCGGGGGCCCCGGCCTCTGCCGCGGACTGCGGCCCGGTCAACACGCAGGTCACCGGGCTGAGCCAGGGGCAGATGGAGAGCTCGATCGGATGCCTGATCAACGACGAGCGGACCTCGTCTGGACTGCAGCCGGTCGCCCCCAACGGGGACCTGCGCCGAGCGGCGCTGAGCCACTCCGACGAGATGATCAACCAGGGCTACTTCGAGCACACCTCGCCCGCGGGCCTCACCTTCATCGACCGGATCCAGGCGACCGGATACATGCGGGGCACCCGCAGGTGGGAAATCGGCGAGAACCTGGTCTGGGGCACCGGTCCGCTGAGCACGCCGCAGTCCCTGGTCACCTCCTGGATGAACAGCCCTCCGCATCGCGAGAACCTGCTCAGGCCGACCTTCCGCGAGATCGGGATCGCGGCCGTCGCCGGGACACCGGTGAGCAGCGGCGACCCGACAGGAGTCACCGTCTCGAGCGAGTACGGCTACCGCAACTTCGGCAAGACCAAGAAGGGCAAGGCGAAGAAGGGCAGGGCGAAGAACGCCCGCGCCAAGCACCGGGCCCGACGCTAGCTACTCCATCGCCGGCCGGGCTGTATACAGGGAGATCGGCTTCGGGAACCCCTTGAGCACGACCTCGCCGATTGCGTCGAAGCGCAGGAAATCGGACTGGTCGATCGCCTCCACCACCGCCTCGGTCACCAGGACCTCCCCACCGAGCGCGCGCGAGACGACCCGGTGGGCGAGGTTGACGTCGCCTCCGAAGTAGTCGCCGTCCCTGAAGACCGCGGCGCCGTTGTGGATTCCCACCCGGGGCTGTGGCCGTTCCTGGAAGAGAGCCAGGAAGCCGACGGCCCACTCCGTCAGCGTCGCGGGCTCCGGCGAGACCACCATCACCTCGTCGCCGATCGTCTTCACTATCGTCGCTTCGGAGGGCAGCGTCGCCTCGACCGTGTCGACGAACCTCTCGATCATGTCGAGGGCCTCCTCGTCCCCTTCCTCCTCGGTGTACCGCGTGAACCCGGTCAGGTCGACGAAGCAGAAAGTCATCGAGACCCGCGCCAGGCCACGCCCCGCCCCGCCGATGTCGGCCTCCATGTGGCCGACCACGTCCTGCTCGATGTAGAAGCGCAGATAGCGGTTGTGCATGTACTCCATCAGCGGGCCGGTGACGGGGAGCAGGTCGGCCGCCAAGTCGCCCATCTCCTCCGCGATCTCGAGCGGGGGAACCTCCTCCTGCATGAGCGGCTCGTGGACGTATAGATGGAACAGACGGACCTCGGCGTCGGCGACCCGGCGAATGGACTGGGCGTAGACCCGGACCAGTTGCAGGAAGGCGACGAGGGGGAATCCGGACTCCAGGACGTTGGCGCAGTGGCGCATCGCGCGCAGGTCGTCCTCGTTGAGCATTCCCTCGGCGCCCATTGGCGTGCCGAGGAGCGTCATCAGCCTCTCGATCATCTCGGGCTCGAGCCCCGTCAGCTCAGCCGCCTGATCCCGGGTGTACTGAGCCTCGGGAACCTGGAAGAGGTCCTCCGCGTAGCCGAACGCGAGCCGGCCACCGCGCGCCGCCTCCCGGACCGCGTCGACGGAGTAGCCGCGCTCCCTCATCCGGGCGATCACTCGAGCCTGCGCGGCCGATGCCGGCGTCCAGCGCCCATCATCGATCGGGACGAGGTCCTCCTCGGCCCAACGCCTCAGGGTCGAGGTCGAGACGCCCGCGATCCTGCTCGCCTCGGCAAGCGAGATGGACTTCTCCTGATCGTTCCGGTCGGTGGGGCTCAAGCGGAACCTCTGCCGTTCAAAGGTCCGGAGGACCGCAAAAGAAGCGACGGGGCCCCAGGGCCCCGTCGCCTGCGGGCTTTGGGCCCGCTTCGTCGGCCAGCGGCGCTGAAACGCCTCGCGGAGTCCTGTCGCTGATCCCAGTCGCCGGGGGACCTGCGGACCGCGGACCCGCTTCCGGCCCAGCTTGTTCCAATCGCGTTGAGCTTACGCCGATGCCCCGCCAAGTCAATGCCGCCGGATTGAGCGCCTAGTCAACGGTGAGGTGCGGGTACTTCTCCGCGACGAGCTCGCGGTAGCGGGAGAAGAGAGGCTTCGCGGCCGGGAAGAAGCGCAGAGCCGCCCCGGCATCGTCCATGCTGGTATGGAGCCGCCCACGCGCGATCGCGATGGCCGGGTTCTCCCGGCCCTGGAAGACCCGGTTGGCGACTGCCGATTCCATGCTCAGCCGCAGTTTGGGATGGACCTTGGAGCGACGAGAGAAGTCCCAGCGCAGGCAGTGCCGGCCGCGCTCGTCGCGTGAGACGTTGACGGCCAGCTTCAAGTCCGGGAACTCGATCCGAAGCGGGGCCGCGGCCGCCCGCAGCCGGGGGCCATCGTCGGGATCGTCGTCAATCTCGTGGAGGACGGTGTTGAGGATCTCCTTGAGCTCCTTCTTTGTCAGCTCTTCGCCGGACACCTGAGCCTCAACCGGAGGTCAACCCTTACGCCTGGTGGGCACGGAGGACTCGATCCTGCCGAGTTGGTCGCGGACGCCTCGGCCGCGCTTCGCGACCTCGTCGAGCAGCTCCACGGCGCGGTCGCGTGTGCCGGCGGCGGACCCAGCGGTCGCCTCGAAGGTCCGCTCGATGGCGGATCGCAGCGCCTCGGAGGGCTTCTCGGGGATGGGGGCCTTGACCACGCCGCTGCAGCCTACCCCCGTGAACCCGGCATATGCTCGCCTCGTGCCGCATCACCTCAGGCCGAGCACCGAGTACGCCCGCGACGTTCTCCTTCCCGGCGACCCGGGCCGCGCGCTGGCGCTCGCGCAGCGGCTTCTGACGGAGCCGCGGATGAGCAACCACGCCCGCGGACTCTGGGGCTACACGGGCGAAACGCCCGAGGGCCGACCGCTCAGCATCCAATCGACCGGCATGGGAGGGCCGAGCGCAGCGATCGTCCTGCAAGAGCTCGCCGAGTTGGGGGTGCGCCGCGCGATCCGGGTCGGCACCTGCGGGGCGGTCGATCCGGAGCTCGTCCACGGGGAGCTGGTCGTCGCGGCCGACTCGCTCGCCGAGGACGGCGCCAGTCGGGCGCTCGGGGCCGGCGAGACCGCGGAGCCGGACCCGGAGCTGACAGCCGCGCTGGCCGCGGAGCCCGAGCACGGCCTCTCGCCGTCGCGGATCGTGACCACGGATCTCTTCTACGACGGCGGCCCCGACGAAAGCGGGCCGCCCCGGGCGCGCTCAGAGGCCTGGCGCAGGCGGGGGGCGGTGGCGGTTGAGATGGAGGCGGCGACGATCTTCACACTGGGCGGGCGCCTCGGGGTCGCCACCGCCTGCGTGCTGGCGGTAACGGACACATTCCGGAACGGCGGGCGGCAGCGGATCGGGGACGAGGAGCTCGCGGGGGCGGCGGAGCGCATGGGAGCGCTCGCGGCCGCAGCGCTCGAGGTTCAACGTTGAGTAGAGGGTCCGGGCTGCGAGGAGTCTCGCTCCCGGCGCAGCGCCGCGAGCTCCTGGGCGAGCTGGTCGAGGGTATCCTCGACGGCCTCGAGCCGCTCGGAGACCGCCCGCAGGCGCCTGGCGAGGCGGTCGACGTCGTTGCCGGTCGGCAGGTTCAGATTGCGGATCGCGTGGGCGCCGGCCTGCTGGGCTCGCTCGCGCGCCCCGAACGCGACCTGGAGCGCCTGGTGCGTCCATGGGTTGTCGACCAGGAACTGGGCGAGTTCGCCCAGCGCGCCCTCCCCTCGGGAGGAGAGGCTGTCCCTGATCTCATCGCCGCCGCCCTCGTCCATATCGTTCACAGGCACGGTACCGCGACGAATTCGGGCCCGCTGCGTTCTATGGACACGCATGCGAGCCGCATATTGCCTACCGTTTCAGTCAACTATGAACCTCGCGTTAGAGACGCGTTATGGGCGACGGTTCCCGTTGCAAAGCCATATGCGAATCAGTAGCGTCCGGCGTGCCTGCGGGTGCGGGGAGGTCGCGACCAGCAGACCCAGGTTCGCGGGCCAGGATCGGCTAGCCAAATGACCAGAAAGCTTCTCGTCACCATCGCCTTAGGCGCAGCCCTGGCGATTATCGCTGCAGGAACGGCCACCTCGATCACGGTCGGCAACGCCCAGGTCAACGCCCCCACCACGGCCGCCCTCCCGGCCTGCTCGAACCTGAGCGACGACGACGGCGACGGCCTGGTCGATCTCGCCGACCCGGGATGCAGCGGCCCACTCGATATCTCCGAGTACAACGCCCCGACCTCCGGCGGCTCGGGCGGCAGCACGACGACGACGACCGGCGGCGGCGGCTCCGGCGGCAGCACGACGACGACCACCGGCAGCGGCGGAGGCTCCGGCGGCAGCACGACGACGACCGGCGGCGGCGGCGGAGGCAAGGCCGGCAAGAAGACCACGACTGCCGGCAAGAGCCCGGGCCTCTTCGGCAAGCAGGCGAAGAAGGGCCAGGGCGCCAAGCAGGTCGCGACCGCCGAGAAGCAGAAGATCGAGCAGCCGACCCTCCGCAACCCCGACGGCTCGCCGGCCAACACCAACCCCGGCCTGACCGTCGCGCAGTTCGGCCCCGCTCCGATCGGCGTTCCCAACTTCGTCATCGACTCCTTCGAGATCCCGCCGTTCCTGCTGCCGATCTACCAGTCCTGCGGCACCGAGTACGGGATCCCCTGGCAGGTGCTCGCCGGCATCAACAAGATTGAGACCGCCTTCGGCACCAACCTCAACGTCTCCTCCGCCGGCGCCCAGGGCTGGATGCAGTTCATCCCCTCGACCTGGGCGGCTTATGGGGTCGACGCCAACAACGACGGGACCAAGGATCCCTACAACCCCGTCGATGCGATCTGCGCCGCGGCCCGCTACCTGCGCGCCGCCGGCGGCGACCAGAACATCCGCCAGGCGATCTTCGCGTACAACCACGCCAGCTGGTACGTGGACGAGGTCCTGCTCTACGCGAACCAGTACGGCAAGCTCCCCGACGCGCTCGTCGGCTCGCTCACCGGTCTCACCGAAGGCGCCCACTTCCCGGTCGCGGCCGACGCCCGCTACGCCGACGACATCAACGACGCGGCGGCGCTGAAGAATTCACAGACCGCGCGCACGACCAGCGGCAATGCCGCCAACGTGATCCGCTCGAACGCCAGTCGCCGAAGCATCAACATCTACTCGAGCCTTAACGCTCCGATCGTCGCCGTGAACGACGGGGTGATCAAGAAGATCGGCGACAACCCGAGGCTCGGCAAGTACCTCGTCCTCCAGGACGTCTACGGCAACCAGTTCACCTACGCGCAGCTCGGCTCGATCGAGAAGAGGCACCCGGTGCCGCGCTCCCAGCACCTCTCCGGCAAGGACTTCAAGCTCGAGACGCCCAACAAGGACTCCGCCCCGAGAACACCCGCGACCGCCGGCGACAACTCCGCGAAGGGCGCCCCGAAGGCGACCAAGTCAGCCTCCGCCCCGCGCGTGACGGCCAATTCCGAGAACGCCCGCCAGCGCCTCTTCGCGCTTCCACAGCGCTCGGGCAACGCCGGTAACTCGGGCATCGGCGGCCAGCTCGACCAGTTGCTCGGCCGCAGCGTCCCGGGCTACGAGACCTTCAAGTCGGCGGTGTCGAACAGCCTCCAGTTCGATTCCAAGACGATGACGCTGAAGCCGCTCAAGGTCGGCTCGAAGGTGACCGGCGGAACCGTGATCGGCCGGGTGGGCCAGCCGGGGGCCCAGCCTCCACACCTCAACTTCGCGATCCGGCCCACCGGCCAAGGCGCACCGACGATCGACCCGAAGCCGATCCTCGACGGCTGGAAGCTGCTCGAGACCACAGCGATCTACCGCGCCGCCGACAAGAACCCGTTCACGAGCAACCCGACCGTCGGCCAGGTCCTGCTGATGTCGAAGGCGGCGTTGGAGCAGCGGGTCCTCAACGACCCGGCCCTCTCGATCTACGCGTGCGGCCGCAACGACATTCAGACCGGGCAGATCGACCGCCGAGTGCTGGCGGTGATGGAGTACCTGGTCGCCAAGGGCTATCGCCTGACGATCACCTCGCTCAAGTGCGGCCACTCCTACCTGACGGCCTCGGGCAATGTCTCGGCGCACTCCTACGGCTCGGCGGTCGACATCGCCGCCGTCAATGAGATCCCGATAGCCGGGCACCAGGGGCCGGGCACGATCACCGAGGCGGTGATCAAGGACCTGCTGCAGCTGCAGGGCACCATGCGGCCCGCGCAGATCATCTCGCTCATGGACCTCGGCCCACCGACCTTCGTCCTGCCCGACCACTGGAACCACATTCACGTGGGGTACACGTTCACGACCTCGGGCAGCTCGATCAAGCAGCTCGGCCAGATCCTGAAGCCCGAGCAGTGGCAGCGCCTGATCCAGCGTCTGGGGCAGATCCAGAACCCGAAGGTCCCGGCGAAGCCGTCCGCCGCCGCTCTGCCGGCCAAGGGCGGCGACGCCGCCGGCGACTAGCCGGGGACGCCGGGCCCACGCCCAAACCCGCGATAACGCGAGCCGCCTTCGTCCAGCTGGAGCTGGCCGGCAAGATCGGCCTGCCGGAGGGGCGCTACCTGGTGCGAGAGGACGACATCGAGCGGGTCCTGATCGTGCAGGAGCTCGGGGCGCCGAGACCAAAGCGCCGAGGTGCACGACGGCTTCGGACCGTCGAGCCGGAGATGCCGGGCGAGGTCCCGGTGACGCGCGTGACGGTCACCGGCGAGACCTTCGCCGGCAGCGACGATGGATCCGCCTGGCTCACGGAGATCTTGGCCGACCGCCAGCGCAGTGCGGACGAGGTCCGGGCCGCGACACGCCTGCTGAATCGCGCGCTCGCCGCCCTGCGGGCGGCGGCGGAGGATCCCCTGGTGCAGGAAATCGGGGCCAGCCGGGCGCTCGCAATCCGCCTCGGGCATGGAAGCGGCGACGAGCTGGCTGAGGGCCGGTGGACCGAGGCCAGGGAAATGCCGCAGCCCAGGCGCGGCCGGCTCGACGACGTCGAGCCGCAGTCGCGGGTGGCGGCGGTGCTCGCGGGCCGCGACGAGGTCCACCCGGCCGAGACCCTGATCCTGCGAGCCCGGCTCGATGCCCAGCAGGGCCGCAGCGCCGAGGCGCTCTACGGACTGCGCGCCGCCACCGCGGCGCTCGAGGAACGACCCAGCGAGCGAAGCAAGCAGATCCGTCAGCAGCTCGAGGCGCTCAGGGAGCGCCTCGAGAGCTGACGGGACGGGGAGGGCGGGGAATTAGGCCGCTTCCCAGAGGGAGGGCTCGCCCTCCACCTCGGGCACGCCTTCTGGTCCTTCGAAGGCCTCGGCCTCGGCCAAAGCCGGCGCTGAGCGGAGAACCAGCGTGGTGACCGCGATTGCGGCGGTAACCAGGCCGGCCCCGATCCAGAAGGCGAGGTGGAAGCCGCTGGTGAGTGCGGCGTCCGGCGAGGAGCCGCTTGCCAGCAGGTTGTCTGTGCGGGTCGAGGAGAGGGTCGCCAGGACCGCCAGGCCCAGTGCGCCGCCCACCTGCAGCGAGGTGTTGACCAGGCCCGAGGCGAGCCCGGAGTCCTGCTGCGTTGCGCTCGACATCGCCAGGCCCATCAGCGACGGGAACGAGAGACCGGCCCCCACGCCGAATAGGAGCATCGGGGCGAGCAGGTCGCCCAGGTAGCTCGAGTGCACCGGTGAGAGCGCGAACAGGACCAGGCCCGCAACGATCAGCACCAATCCGACGAGCAGCGTCGGCTTGGCCCCGAAGCGCATGACGAGCCGCTCCGAGAATCCCAGCGAGAGGATTCCGATCCCGAGCGCGACCGGCAGGAACGCCAATCCGATCTCGAGCGGGTCGTAGCCGAGCACCCTCTCCATATAGAGGCTGCCGAGGAAGAACATGCCGAAGATCCCGGCGACGAACAGCGCCTGGATCACGTTGGCCCCCGAGACGTTCCGGTTGCGGAAGATGCGCAGTGGGACCAGCGGCGTCCGAGCGGTCGCCTCACGGGCGACGAAGGCCGCCAGCAGCGCCAGGGACGCGGCCCCGAGCCCAAGGGTCATGGGAGCGCCCCAGCCGTCATCGGCGGCGGGCTTGACGATCGTGTAGACGCCGAGCATCAGCGCGGCGGTGATCAGGACGGCCCCAACGGCGTCCGCGCCCTGCTTCAGACCGATTCCCTCATGGCTCGGGACCACACGGGTCGCTGCAAGTGCGGTGACCGCCCCGATCGGGAGATTGACGAAGAAGATCCAGTGCCAGCTCAGTGCCTGGGTGAGGACGCCTCCGAGCAGCAGGCCGATGGAGGCACCGGCCGCCGCGACGAAGCTGTACACGCCGATCGCCTTCGCCTGATCCCGCGGCTCCGGGAACATCGTCACGATCATGCCGAGGATGACGGCCGAGGTCGTCGCGCCGCCGACTCCCTGCAGGAACCGGGCGCCGACCAGCATCTCCTGGCTCTGCGCGATTCCGCAGAGTGCCGAGGCGGCCGTGAACAGGGCCAGGCCGCACATGAAGACCGTCTTGCGGCCGATCAGGTCGCCCAGCCGGCCGGCGAGCAGCAGCAGGCCGCCGAAGGTGATCAGGTAGGCGTTGACCACCCAGGCCAGGGTCGACTGCGAGAAGCCGAGGTCGTCCTTGATCGAGGGCAGCGCCACGTTCACGATCGTCTGGTCGAGGACGATCATCAGCATGCCGACGCAGAGGACCACCAGCGCGATCCACCGGGAGCGGTCGCTCTGCACCTGCTCCGTGGCTTCTCTCTCGTTGATGGCCGTGATCTCTGTCATTGGGTGCCCTTCCGGTCTCTAGCGGCTTGTCGCTAGACCGTAGCAGATAGTTTCGTACGGGATCATCTTGTGATGATCCAATGTGCGGACCGTCACACATCCGGGCGTGGAACGCCCGCCGTCGGCCAGCTGTGAGGAGGGGCTTAGTGCCCGGGCTCGCGCCGGCGCAGCGGCGGCGAGCAGTCGGACGGCTCGGAGAGCCGGTCCTGGACCAGGCTCCCGAGCGCCTCGAGGAAGACCTTGCGCTCCTTCGCGGGCAGGGTGGTGAGGACGTCGCTCTGGATCCTGTCGACGATCTTCTGCCCCTCCCGGACCGTGCGCTCGCCGGCCTTCGTCACCGAGATCACGCGGGCGCGGCGGTCGGTGCTGGAGGGCCGGCGCTCGGCGAGGCCCGCCTTCTCGAGCTCATCGACCGTGACCACCATGGTGGTCTTGTCGAGCCCGATCAGCTCCGCGAGCTCCTTCTGCGTGTGCTCTGCGCCGAGCGCGGTCGTGAGGACGTGATAGCCGCGATTCGACACGCCGATCGGCTCGAAGGCAGCCGAGATCTCGCTGACCAGATTGAAGTGAGCCTGCGTGAGCAGCCAGCTCAGGTTCTCCGCCAGGCATTCCGGACAGTCGTCCGTCGCCACGGCGGGCTTGCTCTCTCGGTCTTGGGTGGTTGCGATGGCCACGAGGTAACCGTAGCACCTAGGTCTCGGGCGAAACTATCTGCTACGGATCTACTTCGCCTCGAGGGCCCCCAGCACGGCCTCGAGGTCAGCCACGACGTCGCCGTCCATGCGGACCTCGGCGTCGGCGTCGAAGGGAGTCGGGCCCATCGTGATCACCGCGATCCGGCCGCCCCGCCTCATGGTCACCGAGGGCAGGCCCGCGACCGGATAGACCTCCAGCGAGGAGCCAACGCAGAGCATCAGCTCGGCTCGACCGGCCAGCGACTCGGCTTCGGCCATCGCCTCGGCCGGAAGCAGCTCGCCGAACAGGACGACGTCCGGCTTCACGTGCCCGCCGCACTGGCGGCAGATCGCCGCACCGGAGTCTCCGAAGAGAGCCTCCACGTCCTCCCTCCGGTACTCGGCGGCGCAGAGCCGGCAGCTCGCCGTCCGGATCGAGCCGTGGACCTCGATCACCCGGTCCGACCCGGCCTTGCCATGAAGGGTGTCGATGTTCTGGGTGATGACCGCCTCAAGCAGCCCGCGGCGCTCGAGCTTCGCCAGGACCTCGTGGGCGCCGTTGGGCTCCTTATGGCCCAGCATCTGCAAGCGCTGCCGGTAGAAGCCCCAGAAGCGGGTCGGATCGCGCTCGAAGGCGTCGATGTGGGCGACCTCCATCGGATCGACCTTCTCCCAGATCCCCTTGCCCGGCGTGCGGAAGTCGGGGATCCCCGAGGGCACGCTGATCCCCGCCCCGGTCAGCGCGACGGTGCACTCCGACTCGCGAATCAGCTCGGCGAGCCGCTCCGCCTGGTCCGTGGCTACTTGCCCTGCCACTTGGCACGCCGCTTCTGCAGGAAGGCGGAGATGCCCTCCTTGCCATCCTCGGACAGGAAGGCGGTGGCGAAGCCCTGCTTCTCGGCCTCGATGCCCTCGTCGAGATCGCCCCTATGGGAGACCTGCTTGATCTGCTCGACCGCGAGCGGCGCCTGCTCGGCCAGCTTCCTGGCCCAGGCGACTGCGGTGTCGAAGAGCTCCTCATCCGGAACGAGCGCGTCGGCTAGGCCCCAGCGCGAGGCCTCCGGCGCCAGGACCGCATCCCCGGTCAGGTTCATCTCGAGCGCCTTGGAGGAGCCGACCAGGCGCGGGAGCCGCTGGGTGCCGCCGAAGCCGGGGATGATCCCCAGGTTGATCTCGGGCTGGCCGAAGACAGCGGACCGGGCCGCGACCCGGAAGTCGCAGGCCATGGCCAGCTCGCAGCCGCCCCCGAAGGCGATCGCGTTGACCGCCGCGACGGTCGACTTGCGGTTCTGGCCCAGCTCGCGGAGCAGGGCGTGGCCGCTGTTGATCAGCTCCGCCCCGCCCGCCTCATCCATGCTGGTGAACGCCTTGATGTCCGCGCCGGCGGAGAAGACGACCGGGAGGGAGGAGTAGACGACCATCGCCTTCAGATCGTCGTCGGCCTTCACCTCCTCCCAGACCTTCCCGAGATCCTGGATCACCTGGGGCGAGATGGCGTTCATCGGCGGGTTACTGAGCCAGGCGATCGCGACCCCGCCGCGCTTCTCGAGCTTGACCGCGCCGTCGCCCTCGACCTGTGGATAGGCGTAGAAGCCCTGGCCGGACTTGAGACCGAGGCGCCCCTGGGCCACGAGGCGCTTGAGGGTTCGTGGGGGCGCGAAGCGTTCCCCATGGCTCTCCTCGTAGCGCTCGAGCTTCTCGAGCATCACGTCCAGTCCCTCCAGGTCCGCCTTCCAGAAGGGCGGGAACAACCCGCGCCGCGGATCGAGCCCGGCGCCGGCCATCATCCCGAGGTCGATCTCACGGACCGTGGAGACGCCCTCCTCGAGCAGCTTGCAGGCCTCGACAAGGGACTTGAGGACGAACAGGTCGGCGAGCTCCTCTGCGTCCGGCTCGCCCTCGCCCTCGATCTGCGGCTCGCCGTCCTTGTAGAAGCCGTCGCCGCCGGACTTGGCGCCCAGGTGGCCGTCCGCGACCAGCTTCTGCATTCCCTTGTGGACGTAGAAGCCGTCGCCGTAGGACTCGTTCAGGTACTCGGCGACGTGCAGCACGGTGTCCAGGCCGAGCATGTCGATCAGGAAGAACGGCCCCATCGGCGAGACGTTCGAGGCCGCAACCCCCTCGTCGATCTTCTTGATCGAGAGGCCCTTCTCCTCCTGCTGGCGCCAGACCTCGCCGGCAGCCGAGTTGAGGATCCGGTTGACGACGAAGCCGGGGACCTCCTTGCAGGTGATCGGCTGCTTGCGGATCGACTGAGCGAAGTTGAAGGCGGTGGTGAGCGTGTCCCGCGAGGTGTCCTCGCCGCTGATGATCTCGACCAGCGGCATGACGGAAGCCGGGAAGAAGAAGTGGAATCCGACGACCTTTCCTGGGCGCAGCGTCTCCCTTCCCATCTCGGTGATCGACAGGGACGAGGTGTTGGAGGCGAGGATCGCGTGCCCGGGCGTCACCTCGTCGAGCTCACGGTAGACCGACTTCTTGATCTCCATGCGCTCGGGAACCGCCTCGATCACGAAGTCGACGTCGCCGAACCCGTCGTAGGTGGTCGTGCCGGTGATCAGGCCCATGACCTCGTCGAGGCGGCCATCGGCCTGCTCCTGGGTCATCTTCTCCTTGGAGACCAGCCTGTCGAGTTGAGACCTGGTGACCTCGCGCGACTTCTCGAGCGCATGGTCGACGAACTTCTGCTCGACGTCCTTGACCACGACGGGGATGTCGGCGTTGGCGATTACCTGGGCGATCTCGCCGCCCATCGTGCCGCCGCCCAATACGGCGGCCTTGAAGACGAACATTTGAGAGGTTCCTCCGAAGGTCGGTTGGCCGGAGCAGGGTATTAGCCTCGAAGGCATGCCGCCTCGCCAACCCGCCAGCTCGGACGACTCCGCCGTACGACGCGCCACGCCGGGGGACGCACCCCGGGTGGCTCGCCTGCTCCACGATTTCCAGCTCGAGTTTGACGAGCCGACCCCCGGCGTCGAGACGCTCGAGGAGCGCTACGCGGAGCTGATCCGTAATCGCGAGATGATCGTCCTGCTCATCGGCGACGGCCCGGACGGGTTCGCCCAGCTCCGCTTCCGGCCGACGGTCTACTCGGTCGGCCCACACGCGTATCTCGAGGAGCTCTACGTGGTGCCGGGGATGCGCGGCAACGGCTTCGGCAGGGCGCTGCTCGAGGCGGCGATGGAGACCGCCAGAGGCGAGGGCGCCGAGCAGATGGAGCTCGGCACCAGCGAGACCGACCTCGCTGCACGAGCTCTCTACGAGAGCGCCGGGTTCACAAACCGCGAAGGGAGCCCGGACGGGCCGGTGATGCTCTTCTACGAGCGCGAGCTCTAGGGCTCAGTCGCCGTAGACGGCGTCCTTGATCAGGGAGACCGACTGGATGACCGAGTCGAGGAAAGGCTCAACCTCAACTCGAAGTCGCCTGTATTCCCGCCGGCCGGCCGGCGTGATCGAGTAGTACCGCCGCGTACGCCGGTCGGGCAGCTCCCAGCGACCCTCGACCAACCCTTGACCCTCCATCTCCCGGAGCAGCGGGTACATCGTGTTGGGGTTGACCGAGATCGTGCCCTCGGTGATCTCCTCGATCGACTCGATCAGGCGATTTCCGTAGGTGGGCTCGCGGGCGATCAGGTGGAGGACGAGCAGCGGGAAGACGTCGCGGCGGCGGATGTCCCCGCCGAACGCATCGGAGGGACGACCGCGACGGCGGCCCTCTCTCTCCTCCACCCCCTCGGCGCCGGCCCACGCAGCCTGGGCCACCGCCTCGGAGATCGGCTTTGCTCGATCCGCCATTGGCTCTTCGGGCCGCGCCCTCGCGCTCCCTGCGTCGCAGTCTACGGACCTAGTTACTCGTAACCACGCCGACCTCGAAAGCTCGCTGACGGCCCTCGGCTCCTGCCCGGGCCAGCCGGACGCCTCCTGTCCTTCTGGTCTGTCTTGACGCCTAGAACAGCCCGCGGACCAGGTGGACGGCCTCCTTGCCGAGGAAGAAGACCGCGAGCACGCCGGCGGCGCCGATCAACAGCCCCGCGAAGCCGACGATGGGGTCCTCGAGCAGGACGCCGAGGCTGATCAGCACTACGCCGAGCGAGGGAAGCGTGTCGAGGCCGGTGAAGGGAGGCGCGGCGAAGGCGGTGACGACGAGCACCAGCGTCACCGCCCCGAAGACCACGCCGCTCAAGCGGTACCGGAGCAGGAATCCAAGGTGCGCGCGGGAGTGGCGCTCGATCCAGCGGATGCGCGGCAGGAGCTTCTCGGCGAAGCGCTTCCTCGTCTCAGCGCCGATCTCGCGTTGCCTCCAACGCTCCGGAAGCCAGACCTTCCGCCTGCCCACGATCAGCTCGAGGGCGAGCAGCATCGCGATCACCTCGAAGACGTGGGTCACGCCTCCGGTGGGCAGCGGCAGCGCGGGGATCGCGAGGAGCAGCACGAAGAGCACCGCGAAGCTCTTCTCCTGGAAGACGTCGATCAGGCTGCCGATCGTCTTCGGCTCGTCGCCACGCAGCCATCGCTCCAGCCGGTCGCTGAGCTTCTCCCCTTCGGCCATCCGTTGATTCTGCTGCCCCGGAACGACGAACGCCCCGGGGTTACCGGGGCGCTCGTGTACTGCTCCTACGACTTCGCCATCAAACAGGTTGCGCTAACGCGCGCCCTCGCACCTAAACCACTGCCGGGGCCTGCTCCTGCTGGCTCTCGGAGGACTGGCGCTCCGCCTTCTCGCGGAGGGCCTTCGCCTCCGGGCGTCTCCTCGTCGGCCTGGCGGCCCATGAGGAGCTCCTTGGCGATGACGAGGCGCTGGATCTGCGAGGTGCCCTCGTACAGCTGCATGATCTTGGCGTCGCGCATCAGCTTCTCGACCGGGTACTCCTTGATGAAGCCGTACCCGCCGTAGACCTGCACCGCGTCCGTGGTGATCTCCATCGCGGAGTCCGCGGAGAACCGCTTCGCGTGCGAGGCGGCGAGCGTGTTGCGCTTGCCCTGGTCGAGCAGGACGGCCGACTGCCAGACGAGCAGACGGCCCGCCTCGACCTTGGTGGCCATGTCGGCGATCATGAACGCGACCGCCTGGTGCATGGCGATCGGAACGCCGAACTGGACGCGCTCCTTCGAGTAGTCGGAGGCGAACTCGAGGGCGGCCTTGCCGATGCCGACGGCCATCGCGGCGACGCCCGGACGCGTGCGGTCCAGAGTCTGCATAGCGAGCTTGAAGCCGTGATTCTCCTCGCCGAGCAGGTTCCCCTCGGGGATCTCGGTCTCGTTGAAGGTGATGGTCGCCGTGTTGGAGGCGCGCTGACCGAGCTTGTCCTCCTTCTTGTCGACCGTGACCGTGTCGTCCTTGGGGACGACGAACGCCGAGATGCCGCGGTGGCCGGCATCCTTGTCGGTCTTCGCGTAGACCGTGAACCAGTCGGCGTAGCCGCCGTTGGTGATGAAGCACTTGGAGCCGTTGATGACCCACTTGTCGCCCTTCTTGACGGCCGTCGTCTTCATGCCCGAGACGTCGGAGCCTGCGTCCGGCTCGGTCAGGCAGAAGGAGGCGAGCTTGGGGGCCTCGGTGAGCATCCCGAGGTACTCCTTCTTGACCTCCTCGGAGCCGCCGAGCGCGACGGGCGTAGCGGCGAGGCCGTTGGCCATCAGCGAGGTGCCGATGCCCGAGCAGCCCCAGCCCATCTCCTCCTCGATCAGGCAGCCTGAGAGGAAGTCGAGGCCCGGTCCGCCGTACTCCTCGGCGATGTGGGTGTTCATCAGCCCGATCTCCCAGGCCTTCTCGATGATGTCCTGCGGCCAGGTACCGTCCTTGTCGTAGTCCCACGCGACCTTGCGGATGTCCTTCTCGGCGAAGCTGTGGGCGAGCTCGCGCAAGTCCTGCTGCTCGTCGGTGAGGGTGAGGTCAACCACGGATGAGCGCTCCTTCGATGGCTTTCGTTAAGTCTTGCGGTGGCGACTGATTGACTGGTCAGTCAGCCAGTACCTGAAGAGTACCCCATCGCCTGGCGGCGCCGTGCAGGTTGGGCGTGCGCCGTGCCTGAGCCAGGCATAAACGGGTTCCGCTACGCCCACCCTCGCATCAGGGGCTTCTAAGGTGTGCGTGATGCCGCTGATCGCCTCCTTGCAGCTGGGCACGGTCCTGATCATCGTCGTGCTCGTCGCGCTGCCCGTCGGGGCGCTCGTCTTCGCCATGGGAGCCGGCAACGCTCTGCAGAGGATCGGCAAGGGGCAGTTCGCCCTCGAGCAGGACTTCCCGCAGAGCTCGGGCGGCCCGGTTCACGCGGTCTCCGCCGAGGTACGCGAGGAGGAGATCCGCCAGATGGTCCAGGCGCGCTCGGATCGTGGCGTCGCCAAGGGCCGGGAGGCGTTGGACGTCGAGGCGGAGGTCGAGAAGCTGCTGGCGACCGAATCGAGCGGGCCGGGGCTGGGCGCCGACCGCGGGCTGCGTGAGGAGGTGCGCCAGCTGGTGGTCGCCCGGAACGAGCGCCGCCAGCGCCAGGGCAAGGAGCCGCTGGACGTCGATCAGGAGATCGACCGCCAGCTGCGCGAGCTCGAGAACCTCGGTCAATAAGATTCCGCGCGTGGAGGCAAGCGACGCAGAGAGCCGGGTCACGGAGCTCGAGGAGCTCGCGGACGTGCCGGGCATCTACTTCAATCCGCAGACCGAGGTGGTCGTGATCGTCGATGACTCCGCCTCGATCGACCAGGAGGTCTTCAACATGGAGGCCTTCGAGGGCGCGGATTGGGTTCGCATCTCCGATGCGGTCCCGGTCGACGAGGAGCAGCGCGACAAGCTGCTCGAGGAGTTCCAGACCCATTATCACCCCGGCTCGACGGGATCCGTCTCCGAGACCGCGCTCGAGCAGGGGGACGAGGAGCTCGACGAGGACGAGGACGGCCAGGACCCGGGCCGCGAGGACTGATGGTCGCCGAGGGGGACGCGGCGCCCGATTTCACGCTGCCGGACCAGGACGGCAACGAGGTCACCCTGAGCGACCTGCGCGGTCGGCCGGTCGTTCTCTACTTCTATCCGAAGGCCGACACCCCGGGCTGCACCACGCAGGCCTGCGGTATCCGCGACCATCGAGCCGACTACGAGCGGACCGGTGCCCGAGTGATCGGAGTCTCCCCCGACACCGTCACGGCGCAGAAGAAGTTCGCCGAGAAGTACGGCCTCGATTTCACCCTGCTAGCCGACGAGAATCACGAGGTCGCCGAGCTCTATGGGGTCTGGGGCGAGAAGAAGATGTACGGCAAGACCTACATGGGGGTACAGCGGGCGACCTTCATCATCGACCCCGACGGCAGAGTCGCCCACGTGATTCCCAACGCCTCGCCAAAGACCCACGACGAGGTCGTGCTCGAGGCGCTCGGGCAGCTCGTGTGAAGGCCTCGGCGCCCTTCACCAACGACCGCTACGACGAGGATGCCTACGCCGAGGCAGACGGCGTCGAGCTGAGCCGCGTCCACATCTCGCGGACCTTCAGCGGCGATCTGGAGGGCGAGAGCTCGGCCGAGCTGATGATCGCCAAGTCGGAAGGCGGCGGCGGCTACATCGGCCACGACCGGATCGCCGGGACGCTCGCCGGCCGGTCGGGGACCTTCGTCTTCCAGCACACGGGGCTGATGGGACCCGGACGGCGTGACCAACACCGGCACGTCGTGCCCGGGACGGGCACCGGCGAGCTGGAGGGGATCAGCGGAGACGGGACGATGCTCGCCGACGAGGACGGCAACCACACCCTGACCCTCACATACGAGCTCGGCTAGCCCTAGACCACGACGACGATGATGAAGGCCGCGTAGAGCGCAATCCAGACCAGCACCGCCGGGAGCTCGAACCGGTCGCGCAGGCGGAGCGCCCAATAGGCGATCACGCCGCCGCCCAGCCCCAGAGCCACAGAGACGGCGGCATTTCCGGCCAAGTCCCACTCGGTGAAGAGGAGTCCGATTCCGACCGGGATCGTCGACTGGAAGACCATCGCCCCGGTGATGTTCCCGAGCGCGAGTGAGTCCTTCCCCTCGCGTACCCAGAAGAAGCTGTTCACCTTTTCCGGCAGCTCGGTAGCGAGCGGGGCGAGAATCAGGGAGAGGACGATCGCCTCGACCCCGAGGTCCCCGGCGACGTTGAGCAGCTCCTCCACGAATAGGTGGGCGCCGCCCACCATCGCGGCAAGGCCGACCAGGAACTGGGCAGCGGTGATCGCCAGGCTCGGCTCGGCGGATGCTCCGGTTCCCCGCGCCATGATCAGGGGATTGAGGGTCTCTTCCGGCTGCGTGTCACCACCCTGGGCCAGCGTGAGCCAGATGTAGGCAGGGTACGCGGCGAGGAATGCGATCCCGGCGGGGATCTGCAGCCCCGCCGGAGCGCCGAAGCCAAGCGCCAGGCCGAGCGCGAAGAACACCAGGAAGAAGACGAGATCCCTGTCGAGCGTCGGAACGCGGGCGCGCAGCACGATCCCCTGCGGGCGCCGCCGCCTGTAGATGTAGGCGGAAAGGCCGACCAAGCCCATCGCGAGGGTGGCGAGCAGGAAAGGCGCCCCGACGATCGCCCCGATGGCAACATCCTCGCTCTTCGAGCCCTCGATCAGCGCGACGATCGCAATCAGCGTCTCGGGCATTGCCGTCCCGACCGCCGCAAGCAGGCTTCCCACGGCCCCCTCCCCGAGCTCCAGGCGGTGACCGATCCACTCGACCGCATTGGTGAACAGAAGGGCGCCCGCGAGGATCACGGCGAAGCTCGCAACGAGGAGAAGCGCCTCCATGAGCGCCTGAACCTACGCGAACCCGAAGGTGAGCACCAGCACCGCGTAGACCAGCAGCAGCTGCAAGCCTTCGTACCAGGTGGACTCTCCCTCCTGGGTCACCTGGTTGGCGATGATCGCGGCGATCGCGAGGGCGGCGAGCTCGAAGCCGTTGAAGACGAGCGCCATCGGGTGGGGGCCGAGGACGAAGGAGACGAGCACCAGCACCGGCGTGACGAAGAGCGCTACCTGCGCGCTGGAGCCGATCGCGATGTTGACCGCCAGGCTCATCTTGTTCTTGTAGGCGACCAGCACCGCGACCCAGTGCTCGGCGGCGTTGCCGACGATCGCGACCACGATCGCGCCGATGAAGAACTCGGAGAGACCGATCGCATGCGAGGCCTCCTCGATCGAGCCCACCAGGATCTCCGAGAGCAGGCCGACGAGCGCGCCCGGAGATCGCCAGGGCGAGCACCGAGCGTCGAGTGCTCCAGTCGCCGCGGTCCTCGGTGTGGGATTCATCCTCATGCGGGTTGAAGAGTGGCGGCGTGGGTCTTGAGGGAGAAGAGCAGCCCGGCCGCGTAGGAGACGATCAGGACGACGGACACCGCTATCGAGAGATGCTCCAGGTCGCCGCCGTAGTCGACCCGCTCAGCGCCCGCCTGCGGCAACCCTCCTCCCTGTACCAGCGCGAAGACGCCCGGCATGATCATCGCGGAGACCGCCAGGAGCAGCATCGTCGACTGCACGCTGGCGGCCGTCCGCCCGAACTTCTGCACACCGTGACTCCGGCCGCCGCTGAGGCCGCCCACCAGCATCGCCGCCCCCATCACCAGGAGGATGTTCCCGAGGATCGAGCCGACGAGCGAGGCCTTGACCACCTCGTGCAGCCCCTTGCCGAGCGCGAACAGGGCGATGATCAGCTCGGGCGCATTGCCGAAGGTGACGTTGAGCAAGCCGCCGATGACGTTGCCGGAGCGCTCGGCGAGCTCCTCCGTCGCCCGGCCCATCATCGCCGCGGGCGGGATCAGGGCCACGGCCGAGACGAAGAAGACGACCGTCGCCGAGACGTCGGCAAGGTCGGCGATCACCGCCGCCGGGATCAGCGGCGAGAGCAGATATGGCCAGCTGTCGGCGCCCGGCAGGCGCCGCCTGCCCGGCGATCGCGGGGTCGGCTGAGACATTGGGGGAGCTTAAGCAGCTACTGGCCGAGCAGCTTGGCGCACTGTTGCAGCGCCTCGCTGCCCGATGCCTGGGAGAGGCACTGCTCGTAGGCCTGGGCGGCCGAGGTGCTGGGGGCGGTGGTCGAGCCGCCGGACTGGGGCAGCGCGCCGCTGGTCCCCAGCCCGCCGCGCAACGCGGTGCCGAGCTGGCCCGGCCCGATCCCGAGCTGCTGGAACAGGTTGTTGAGGGGCTGCGCGTTCGCGGGAGCCGTGATCGTCTCGGGCTTGTTGACGTCGGCGAGATTGAGCTGCAGATCGATCGTGAGTGAGTCGGGCGCCCCGGGGGTGCCCGCCGGCGGCTTCAGGTCGAGGCTGACCTGGAAGCGGCGCAGCAGCTTGTCGTCCTGACCGGTATTCACGTCGATGTCCCCGGACTGAACGACGTCGTTGAGCTGGTTGAGCTGGGCGGTGTTCACGTTCCCCACTGCGCTCCCCGCCCTCTCGGCGATCGTCTTCAGGTCCTCGACGAGCTTGGAGACGTTCGCCGTCCCGGAGATGTGAATCGTCCGCGTCCCCTCGACGTCCTCCGTGCCCTCGTTCTTGAGATCGGACAGCCAGTTGGCCGGGCTGATCCCCAGCGTCTTCAGCAGGCTTGCCGACTTGCTCCCGTTGCTCTGGCCCTGGAGCTGCGCGTAACTTGTGAGGAACTCGTCATAGAGCTGCTGCGGGACGGCGTATTCGGTCCCCTGGTAGTTGATGAATGCCTGGCTGCCGGTCGAGGTGAGACCGCCGCTGCCGGTGAAGCTCTGCGAGCCGCCCTCCCCTCTGAGCGAGACGTCGACGTCGAACTTGGGCAGCTGCCCATTCGGCTGGCTCTGGAACTTGCCGCCCAGCTTGACCTCGAGGGTGCCTGGACTGTCGCCGCCGGAGGTCTCGACCTTGAAGTCCAGGTCGAAGGTGCCGCTCCGGATGCTGGTCGGATTGCTGAACGTCTGGTCGAGGACCTGCTGCGGGTCCTCTCCGCCGCCACCGCCACCGCCACAGGCGGCGATCAGCAGCGACGACACGAGCGCAAGGGCGAATACGGCTGCTGCACGGCTCCTGATCAAGGGTTCCTCTCCTGCCTGGCGGCGCCGCAGGGTAGCGCAAGCCCCTTAGCGGCAACTCCAGTACTCGCGTCCTATCCTCACTCGCATGACGGGGAGAGCCTGTTCCAGCTGTGGGGCCGAGAATCCCGACCAGGCGCGCTTCTGCATCTCGTGCGGCACGCAGCTCCTGCCCACCTGCCCCAGCTGCGGCGCAGAGAACCCGGCGGGGGCGAAGTTCTGCATGGAGTGTGGATCGGATCTCGCGTCGGGCGCGTCCCCACCTGCGCCCGCGAGCGCTCCGCCCGCGGAGGCGCCGCCGGAGGAGCGGCGCCAGGCGAGCATCCTGTTCGCCGACCTTTCCGGATATACGGCCGCCGCCGAGCGCATGGATCCGGAGGCGGTCAAGGCACTCGTCGATCGGACCCTGCGCCTCCTCGGCGATCAGATCGAGCGCTTCGGCGGCTCGATCGACAAGTTCATCGGCGACAACGTGATGGGTGTCTTCGGGGCGCCGGTCGCACACGAGGACGATCCGGAGCGGGCTGTCCGGGCCGGGCTCGCCATGCAGCACGCGATGGAGGAGGCGAACCGGCAGAGCCGCGAGAAATACGGCGTGGGCTTCTCGCTGCGGGTTGGAATCAACTCGGGGGAGGTGATGGCGGGCGCCGTCGGCGACCGCTACACGGTGATGGGCGACGCGGTCAACGTCGCCGCGCGGCTGCAGGCCGCAGGCCGGCCGGAAAGCGTCACCGTCGGGGAGCCGACCTTCCGAGCGAGCCGGGAGGCGATCTCCTACGAGCGCCTCGAGCCGCTCAGCTTGAAGGGCAAGGAGGAGCCGGTTCCCGCTTGGGAGGCCACCGGAGTACTCGCCGAGCCGCGCCGCGCCGCGGTCCGCGCCGAGACGCCGTTGATCGGCCGCGAGGAGGAGGCCGGGCTGCTCAGTTCGCTGGTCGATCGAGTAGAGCGCGAGGGCAGCCCGCACCTCGTCACCGTTCTCGGCCAGGCAGGAGTGGGCAAGTCGAGACTGCTCCGGGAACTGATGAACAGCCTCGCCGAGTCGGACAAGCCCCCGACGATCAGGAGGGGTCAGTGCCCGCCCTACGGGGCCGGGATCGCCTACTGGGCGCTGGCGGAGGTCCTCAACGACGAGTTCGACATCCGGGACACCGACGCCCCTGAAGCGGCCTGGGAGAAGCTGCGCTCTGGCGTGGCAGCGCTGATGCGCGAGCTCGGCGACGAGTCATCGGGCGAGCGAAACGCCGCGCTCCTCGCCATCCCGCTCGGCCTCGAGCCGCCCGAGGAGCTCAAGCAGGCCGAGGCGGACCCCCAGCGAATGCGCGAGGCACTCTTCTCCGCCGCCCGCGCCGCGGTCGAGGCGATCGCCCGCCGGCGCACTCTCGTCCTCGCGATCGACGACATCCACTGGGCCGACGAGGGGATGCTCGACCTGATCGACCACCTGACCCGCTGGGTCAGGGCGCCGCTGCTGCTCGTCTGCCTGACCCGCGATGAGCTGCTCGAGCGGCGCCCCGGCTGGGGCGGCGGCCGGCGCAACGCGACGACGATCTCGCTCGAGCCACTGACCGAGAACGAGACGCGAGAGCTGGTCGCCGCGCTGATGCCGGGGTCCGACAACGGCTCTGCCGACGTCGTCCCCCAGGTCGCCGAGCGCTCGGGAGGCAACCCCCTGTTCGCCGAGGAGATGGTCAATCGTCTGCTGGAGGAGGAGACCGCCGAGGCGCAGGCTCTCCCCAGCACCGTTCAGTCCCTGCTCGCTGCCAGGCTCGACTCCCTCGACCGGCTCGAGCGCCGCCTGCTGCAGTCCGCCTCCGTCGTCGGGCAGACCTTCTGGGAGGGCGCACTGGCCGCCACCGCGGCCGAGGAGGGCCTCGACCTCGGCCAGACCCTCGCAAACCTCGAGGAGAAGGACCTGCTCGTCCCCAGCGCGGCCAGCCGACTCGCCGGCGAGCGCGAATACGCGTTCAAGCACGTCCTGATCCGCGACGTCGCGTACTCGATGCTGCCCAAGTCAGTCCGTTGCCGGAAGCACGTCGAGGTCGCCGAGTTCATCCGCGAGCGTGCGGGCGAGCGTTCAGACGGCGTCATCGGGCTGATCGCCGAGCACTTCGCCCGCGCCGCGGCACTCGGCTCGGAGGCGGGCCTCGATCCCGAGGCTCTCCTCGGGCTCCAGTCCCAGGCGCTCGAGTCGCTCGAGGCCGCGGGCGACGCAGCCGCCGCCCTCTATTCCAACGCGGAGGCCTTCGACCGTTACACGGCCGCGCTCGAGATCTCGGAGTCGCTCGACGCCGGGACGGTCGCCCGCATCGGCGAGAAGCAGGGCGACGTCGCGCTCCGGCTGGGGCGGGTCGACGCCGCCGTCGCCGTCTGGGAGCGCTGCCTCGAATATCACCGCGCCCAGGAGGACCTGGCCCGGGTCGCAGACCTCCACCGCAAGATCGGCGCCGCCCTCTGGCACAAGGGGGAGCGCCGGGCCTCGATCGACAACTACCAGCGCGGGATCGACCTGCTCAAGGACGGCCCGCCCTGCATCGAGCTGGTTCGCCTCTATGAGGAGGCGGCATCCCTCTACATGCATACCGGCGACAACATGCTCGCCATCTACGCCTCGGAGAAGGCGCTGCGGCTGGCGGAGCGCCTGGACGAGGCGCGCGCGGCCAGCCGGGCGCACGGCATCTTCGGCCGCGTCTTCGGCAGGATCGGCGACTCGGAGAAGGCGCGCGAGAACCTGGAGCGCTCGGTGGCCCTCGCCCGCGACTCCGACCGCGCCGAGGCCGTCCGCGCCCTGCTCACGCTCGGCTACCACCTCGAGGTCTCCGAAGCCGACTACGAACGCGCCGCGAGCGCCTACCGGGAGGCGCTGGAGATCGCGCAGGAGGTCGGCGACCTGCCCTCGCAGGTCGAGCTGCACGCCTCCCTCGGGGAGCTCGCCGTCGATGCCGCCGACTGGGATGCGGTCGAGCGTGCGGCCGAGGCAAGCGCCAGCCTGGCCGAGCGCGAGGGCCTCTACGGCAAGCTCTGCTTCCCGGACCTGATGCGAGGGGTCCTGAGCTGGAGGGCCGGCGACTGGGATGAGGCCGCCAAGTCGTTCCGGCGCGCCCACGAGCTCGGCGAGCAGGTCGGCCGATCCGAGGTGGCATTCAACGCACTCTTCTGGCTGGCGGTCACCCTGCGTGAGGCGGGCGACCTCTCCGGCGCCGAGACCGAGCTCACCCGGGCACTCGACATCTGCGAGCGCGCCGGCCTGATCGCGCAGTCAGTCGAAGCGATCTCGGCCCGCGCCGTCGTCCTCGCCCTCGCGGGACGCTGGGATCAGGCCCGGGCCGCGGCGGAGGAGGCGGACCGGCTCGCGGGGCGGTTGCACTACCCGGTGGGCGAGGCGGCCACGGCAGAGGCAGCCGGAGCATGCGCGGAGGACGCCGACGACGCAGCCGAGAAGATCGACTGGGCCCGTGGCCGCTGGCTGGAGCTCGGGCGCCCTCTCGATGCCGCCCGCTGCCGCGTCGTGCAGGGCCGGATCCTGCTCGACTCCGATCCCGACGCCGCCGTACGGCTGCTCGACGAGGCCGCCAGGGAGTACGAGGACCTGGGCGCGCCGGCCCTCGCGGCACGGGCGCGCGAGCCGGTCCCGGGTTAGATGTCCTCCGCCAGACAGCGGGCGGTCGACAAGAGGCTGGACAACCTCCGAGCAGCATTGGGGGCCTCGCGACGGGGTCGGCGCTCCTAGAATCGTCCCGTGAGCGGTGACTACCACAGGACCTGGATACTCACGGGATCGCTCGAGAACTTCCGGATCAACGTCGAGCGCGGCTTCGACGTGATCGGCTTCAAGGAGCGACGGCTGCGCCAGGCGGAGGAGTTCGAGCCTGGCGATGAGATCGTCTTCTACGTGACCGGCGTCCAGGCGTTCGGAGGGATCGCCCGCGTGAAGTCGGAGATGTTCGAGGACCGGACGCCGATCTGGCCCGGATACAAGGGAGAACGCCCGGCAAAGGGGAAGAAGCCGGAGCCCTACCCGTGGCGCGTCGAGGCGGAGCCGGTCCTGATCCTGCCCGAGAAGGAGTTCGTCCCGGCCGAGGAGCTCGCCACCGAGCTCGAGCACGTCCGGAAATGGCCGCCGGACCACTGGCATCTCGCCTTCCAGGGCCAGCTCAGGACAATCGGCGATGCCGACGCGGAGCTGCTTCGCGAACGGCTGTCCTCAACGGCGGCCACAGAGGCCGCCGCCGAACAGACCGCCACCCGCGCGTGAGCGAAGAGGGAACCGGGCTCGTCTATGAGCGCCACTTCACCCGGGAGGAGGCGAACGCGCTCCTGCCCCAGCTGACCGACCTGCTCGGCCAGCTCCGGGAGGCCAAGGACGAGCTCACCGATACCGAGGCGCACGAGGCGCTCTCGGAGGCGGCGCCCACGAACGGAGGCGGCGAGGAGGGCAAGCAGGTCGGCGTCGCGTTCCTCGAGGTGAGACGGCTGCTCGAGACGGTCGAGCGGTCGGGGATCGTTCTGCGCGACATCGATCGCGGCCTGGTCGACTTTCCCGCACTGTTGGAGGACCGGGAGGTGTATCTGTGTTGGGAGCTCGGCGAGGAGGACGTCGCTTATTGGCACGACCTGGAAGCCGGCTACGGTGGCCGCGAGCCGCTCGACTAGAGGGCCTGGGCCTCCCCTTCGCCAGCTGGTCCGCGACCTCCGTGGCCTGGGAGGCAACGAGCGCATCGCTGTGATCGGCGCCGCAGTGATGGTCTTCAGCCTGCTGCTGCCGTGGTACCAGTCGCCGATCTCCAACGACCTGGTGCTGACCGGGATCGGTGCGTTCGGGTGGGCCGAGGGGACGCTCCTCCTGATCGCCGCGGCCACGACCTTCCTCGCCCTGCAGGGCGGCGGCGGCTACGTCCCACCCCGGCCGCTCCGCGAATGGGCCCTGTTCGTGACCGCGGGGGCCTGGGCCGCTGCGATCGTCGTCTACCGGATGTTCGACCGCCCGCCATTCACGCTCGGCGGCCGGGACGAGCCCTACGACCTCCACTACGCGATCTTCGTGGCCCTCGCCGGGGCGCTGATCATCGTCGCCGCCGGCCTGCGGATGCGCCCCCGCGAGAAGGCCAAGCGCCCGCAGGCTCCCGACTGATCACCTGGGCGACCGGGGCGTCAGTTTTCGATCGGCTCCGGCGGCTCCAGGCCACGCCGCCGCATTCCCGCCTCGATCTCATCGATCACGGTCTCAATCACGGCGACGCGCGCGTAGCGCTTGGACTCGGCCGGGATCACGTGCCAGGCGGCGTGCGGCTCGACGCTGGTGCGGGCGACCATGTCCTCGACGGCCTCCCGGTAGGCGTCGGCCTTCCCGCGGTTCCGCCAGTCCTCCTCACTGAGCTTCCAGGTCTTGAGCGGATCCTTCTCGCGGCGCTTGAACCGCTTCAGCTGCTCCTCGGCGGAGATATGCATCCAGAACTTGATCAGGATCGTTCCTTCGTCCGAGAGCGTGCGCTCGAAGCCGTTGATCTCGTCGTATGCGCGGAGCCATTGCTCGCGCGTGGCGAACCCCTCCACCCGCTCGACCAGGACGCGGCCGTACCAGGAGCGGTCGAAGACGGCCATCCCGCCCCAGCCCGGCAGGGACGGCCAGAACCTCCCGAGGAAGTGATGGCGCTTCTCGTCATGGGTCGGAGCTGCGAACTGAACGACGCGGACATGCCGCGGATCCAGTTGGGCGACCAGTCGCTTGATCGCACCTCCCTTGCCCGAGGCGTCCTCGCCCTCGAAGATGACGCAGACGGGTGGCCCCAGCTCGCCGCTCCCGATCAATCCCCCCAGGGTGAGGCGGAGCTGGGTCAGGCGCGTCCAGGCACGCCCGAGGCGCTCCTGCTCCTCCTCGCGGGAGAGTTTCTTGGTCAGGTCGAGATCGTCGAGAACGCCCACGACTCAGAACCCCGTCGGTGCCCTGCCGTTGTGCGTGGCGATGGCCACCTGGAGCAGGCCGATCGCAGCCAGGATCACCAGGATTCCGAAGGCGATGATCCAGTTGCTGCGGGCGCCGTGGCCGTACCAGCCCACGATGAATCCGATGGCGAGCAGCACGGCGTATGGGCCGAGCGAGTCGGGCAGGGCGATGGCGAGCATGAGGCGGTATCTATCATCTCCCAGATGCCGGACTCACGAGCCAGGATCAGTCGGGGCGGTCCGCGACGGTCTCGGCCAGGTCGGATACCTGGCCGACGAGGCCGCCGCCCTGGTCTCCTTCCTGGCGCAGCGGCTCGGCAAGCCTGTCCTGGTCGAGGGGCCGGCGGGGGTCGGCAAGACCGAGCTCGCCAAGGCATTGTCGCGCTCGACTGGCCGCCGTCTGGTGCGGCTGCAGTGCTACGAGGGCCTCGACGAGGCGAAGGCCCTGTACGAGTGGAACTATCGCAAGCAGCTGCTGCGGATCCAGGCCGAAGCCTCGGGGGAGGCGGAGGCAAGCGAAGGGTCGTGGGAGCGGACGCGCGGCGACATCTTCGGCGAGGACTTTCTCTTCACGCGGCCGCTGCTGGAGGCGATCAGCGCCGAGGATCCCGTGGTCCTGTTGATCGACGAGATCGACAAGACCGACCAGGAGTTCGAGGCGATGCTGCTCGAGGTCCTCTCCGACTTCCAGATCTCGATCCCCGAGCTCGGCGTGATCGAGGCCCGTACCCGGCCGATCGTCGTCCTCACCTCCAACAACTCCCGCGAGCTCACCGAGGCGCTCAAGCGCCGCTGCCTCTACCTCTGGCTCGACTACCCGTCGGTGGAGCGCGAGCTCGAGATCGTCCGGCTGCACGCGCCGGATCTCGACGAGGGGCTGGCCCGGCGTCTGGTCGAGATCGTCCACCTGATCCGTCAGCTGGACCTGAAGAAGCCGCCATCGATCGCCGAGTCGATCGACTGGGCGCGGACCCTGCTGCTGATCGGTGCCGAAGACATCGACCGCGAGACCTTCGAGAGCTCGATGAGCATCCTGGTCAAGCACCGCTCCGACATCGACCTGGTCGCGGAGCGCGTCTCGGTCAAGCTAGAGGGCCCCAAAGCCGATGTCCACGACCGCGGCTAGTCTGCTCGCCTTCTTCGAGGACCTTCGCTCCGAGGGCGTTGCGGTCGGCACCTCGGAGATCCTGGATGCCTTCGCCGCGCTCGACGAGGTGAGCTGGACGGACCAGCGCGACTTCCGAGAGTCACTCGCGGCGACGATCGCCAAGTCCCAGGAGGACCGGCGGATCTTCGAGCTGCTCTTCGACCGGCACTTCTTCCGCGCCGCCGAGTCCGAGGCGCTGGAGCGCGGAATCGAGGATGAGCGCTTCGAGAGCTCCGGCGACCGGATCGATCTCGACGAGCTTCGCGAGGCGATCCGTCGCGCGATCATCGAGGGAAACGACGGCGAGATGCGTGACCTGGCCCGGCTCGCGATGACCGCCTTCGGGCGCCAGGGCGAGCGTTCAGGCGTGATCGGCGTCGACGTCCAGCGAATCCGGCGGGCCCTGGACCTCCAGTCCCGCAGTCGCCGCGACGACGGCGACGAGCAGGCGCTCGATCCCGAGAACGTTCGTCAGTTCGAGCGCTACCTGCGCCGCGAGCTGGAGCGGGCGACGATCGAGCGCACCGGCAAGCTGCCGCCCTCGCGGCCGCTCGCGGAGCTCGACCGCACCCTCCCCACGAGCCCGGCTCAGGACCTCACCGCGGTTCATCGCGCGGTCGCGCAGCTCAAACGGCGCATCGCGACGCTGGGACACGAGCAGCGCGGCCGCAACCGCGGCCGCGCCGTCGACGTCCGCCGGACGATGCGGGCCTCGCTCGAGACGGGCGGCGTTCCTCTGCGGCTCCGCTATCGGCCGAAGCGGCCCCGGCGACCCGAGATCTACGTCCTCTGCGACGTCTCGACCTCGGTGAGCAGCGCGAGCGTCTTCTTCCTCTCGGTGCTGCACGCCCTGCACGACTCGTTCCGCAAGCTGCGCAGCTTCGTCTTCATCGAGCGGATCAGCGAGGTGACCGACATCTTCGAGCACGAGCGCGACTTCCGGAAGATCTCGGAGCGCGTCTCATCGGAGGGCGGGGTGGCCGACGTCTCGGGCTACACCGACTACGGCAGGGTCTGGCTGGAGTTCGGCGAGGAGATCGCCGAGGAGCTCGGACCGCGCTCCACGGTCATCGTGCTGGGCGATGCGCGAACCAATGGCCGCGAGCCGCACGCCGCCACCTTCGGGGCGATCGCCGAGCACGCCGGCCGCACTTTCTGGCTCAACCCCGAGCCGAAGCTCTACTGGAACTACGGCGACTCCGTGATGGCGGCTTACGAGCCCTACTGCGACGGCGCCTTCGAGTGCTGGACGACGAGGCACCTGGAGAACTTCGTCAACGTCATCGCCGGCGCCCAGCGAGTCGCCGACTAGCGCGTCTCCCTCATCCGGCGCAGCAGCTCCTGGGGGTCCGCGACCGGGCCGAGATGCCCGAGCTTCTGCGGATTGACGATCGAGCGGATCGCCTGGATCCTGCCCTCGGCGATGTCGAGCGACATGATGCCGATCAGCTTGCCGTCGGCGTCGCGGTACTCGGCGCCGGGTTGCCCGTTGATGGTCGCCCGCCGCAGCTCCACCCCGCCGATCTTCTCGAAGCCGAGCCGCATCCAGTTGCTGAGCATCTGGGCGACTCGCCGGCGGCCGAAGGCCGGGCGCTTGATCGCCGGGGCAAATCCGCCGCCGTCCCCGTGCAGCTCGACGTCCTCGGCGAGGAGCGCCTCCAGCGCCTCGAAGTCCCCGCTCTGCGCTGCCGCGAGGAAGCTGTCCGCGAGCTGCTCGCGCTCCTCCGCCGAGGCGTCGAAGCGCGGGGTTTCGTCCTGCACCTGGCGGCGGGCGCGCGAGGCGAGCTGCCGGGCGTTGTCCTGGCTCGTGCCGATGATCTCGGCGACCCGCGCGTAGTCGTAGTCGAACACGTCATGCAGCAGGAATGAGGCCCGCTGCTCCGGCGTCAGCGACTCGAGCACCACGAGGAAGGCGAGGGACAGGGAGTCCGCCAGCTCCGCCTGTTGGGCGGGATCGACCCCAGGGTCCTCCTCCACCGGCTCGGGCAGCCACTCGCCGACGTAGGTCTCGCGCCGGGCGCGGGCGGAGCGCAGCTCGTCGATCGCCAGCCGGGTCGCGACGGTGGCCGCGTAGGCTCGAGGCGAGGAGATCTCCTCCCCGCTCTCGATCGCGTTGTGGACCCGGAGCAGCGCCTCCTGCACGACGTCCTCGGCCTCGCTGACGCTGCCGAGCATCCGGTAGGCGATGGCGAACGTGCGTGGCCGCAGGTCGTCGAGCAGCTCGGACTCCGACATGTTCACTTGAGTCCCTCCTTGAAGCCCAGCCGCCAGCTCGGGTAGCGGAGCTCCCAGCCGAGCTCGCGCTTCGCCTTCTCGTTCGATGCTCCTCGGATCTCGGTCATCATGATCACCGCGGCCTCGCCGCCGACCAGACGCCCGACCCAGCGCGGGAAGTGGCGCGGAGGCTTGGCGCCAACCGCCTTGGCGAGCTCGGGCAGGAAGACTGAGACCGGCGCGGGATCATCGTCCACGACGTTGTAAAGGCCCGGTGCCCCTCGCTCCACCGCCGCCGCGGTGGCCGCCGCGGCATCCTCGATCTGGATGAACGACCAGACTCCCCCGCCGTCTCCGACGATGGGGAACCGGCGCCTCCGGATCATTTCGACCTGCGCGCCTGGCGGATCGACGGTGACCGAGGTGCCGGGACCGTAGAAGCCGCCATAGCGAAGGGCGATTCCCTCGATCCCCTCGGCCCCCGTCACCGCGCTCTCGAGATGCATGATCGCTGCCAGCGTCTCTGAGACGGGCTTCGGAGGCGAGTCGTCGAGCGGGTCATCCTCTTTCTTGACCGGCCCGCCGACCCGTTTGTAGGGCCAGCCCGCGAAGCTCTGGGCGATGAACCGCCTGGCGCCCGCGGCGCGGGCCGCGGCCAGCAGGTGATCGGTCCCCTCGGTGCGGAGCCGGTTGGTCCTCGCGAACGTCTTGTCGATGCTGCGGGGGAGCGAGGACAGATCGATCGCGGTGAGCTCGTGGATCACCGCGTCGGGCTCCGCCCGCGCGACGGCCTGAGCGACCGCCTCGGGATCCAGCGCGTCGGCGACCGCGGGCCTGCCGCCCATCGCGCGGATCGCCTCCGCCTTCGCTGCGGTCCGGGTCATTCCGGTGACCTCGTGGCCATCCTCAACCAGCATCGGGACCAACTGCTTTCCGACGGCGCCCGTCGCGCCCGCTACGAAGACCTTCATGGCTATCTCCTTTCGAAGTCCGTGGAGGCAGAGACGGAATAGCCGATTGGGCTGTGACAGCGGCTAGGCGGCGACCGGCGTGCGCTCACGCCACGCCTCCCAGCGCTTCTTGAGCCGCTTGGTGAAGCGCTTCGGCTTCTCGGCGTAGATCCGCTCGCCGAGCGAGATCGCGGCGAATTGGAGCTCCCCACGGCGCCGGTCGATCTCCTCGAGCAGATGACGCTGGTGGCTGGGGCTCGCGAACGCTTCGCGGCGTCGCTGGGCCTCCTCCCGGAGCAGAGCCAGATCGTGGTCGTCGCCGAGGTGGTCCGAGAGGTCGTGCGCATGGTCCGCCAGGTTCCCGAGCATCTGCTTGTCGGCGTCCTGGATCAGCCGCAGCTGGTACCACAGGTCCTTGACCCGCTTGCGCAGCTCGTGGAGGTTGGTCACGCTCGCCTCCTCCTCGACCGCCCGCAGCCTCTTGCGGCCGCGCCGGTAGCTCCGGTGGAACCCGGGGGCGATCAGCTCCCAGCCGTCGCCCTCGAGCGGCAGGACGTCGATCCTCGACCGCCCGGCCGCGAGCTCGGCGGCGGCGCCCGCCATCGCCCGCTCCACCGAGCCGTCGTCGTGGGAAGAGGTGTTCTCCTCCTCGAGCTGCTCCCTGAGCCCCTCGACGCGCTCGCGCGCGGTCGGCCCGAAGCGCTCACCGAGGCCGTCGAGCGCCTGCACCAGGATCTCCGCGTCGCGGAAGCTGCTCAGCTTGCGGGCGACGTCCCGGTAGTGCTCGTTCTCGCGCCGCCAGACGTCATCGCCGATCTGGTCCCGCACCAGCCGCAGCGCCGAGCGGATCTTCTTCACGCCCTTGCGAGCGTCGTGGATCGCCTCCGCCGGGTCGTTGCCGGTCTCCCCGCGGAGCTGGGAGATCGCATCATCGACCTGGGCGGCGAGGATCCGCCTGACCCCGGCCCCGACGGGCTCCCCCGCCAGCAACCGGTAGGCGTCCGAGTCGAACGTCTTCCCGTGCCCGTCGCGCAGGCGCTTGATGCCGAGGCCGGCCGCCGCGGCAGCCGCGGTTCCCGCTGCCGCGAGTGCGGCGCTCTTCTCACGAGAGCCGGCCATAGGCAAGTACTGCCACGAAAGGGTGGGCAACTAACGCCCGACGATGTAAAAACGCCGAGAACGACGCTATGGGGCTCCCTCGGTCGCCAGCGTCTCGTTCAGGTAGCGGTGATCTCCGGTGACCTCCTCGCCGAGCCACTCGGGCGGCTCGAGCGCGCGCGCCTCCTCCTCCGAGGGAAACTCGATCTCGGCTACGACCAGGCCCTCCAGATCGCCGGCGTAGACGTCGACCTCGATCTCGAGACCGTCGTGCGGGATCACATACCGGCGCTTGTGGAGCCGGCGACCCTCGGTCAGCGGCCAGAGCAGGTCGAACCGCTCACGGTCCAGCTCGATCTCGGCCTCCTGCCGCGAGAGGCCCTGGCCGCGCTTCGCGGTGAGTAGAAGCCGATCGCCCCTGCGGCGGACGCGGACCTCCCCGTCGGCCCCGATCGCCAGATATCCCTGTTCGATCTCGTCCGCGTCGGCCCCCTCGAGGTCCGGTGGATCGCGAACCACGAACTTGCGCTCTACCTCCACGGCTGACACCGTAGACTGGGCGATGACCCGACAGGGGGGCTCGCGGGATTCAGGTGCGGGCTGAGATAGCGGAACCGAAGCAGATCACCCCTCCGCTGACCCTTTGAACCTGTGCGGTAATGCGCGCGGAGGGAGCATGCTGACGAGACTTCGCGAAGGCACTCCGGACGCGGCCGATAGGGGCCGCGCGGGCGCAGCGAGCGCCGATCTCCCCGAGGCGATCGGGGGTGCGCCGCTCAGCATCGGCAAGCTCGGCCACTCCTTCGGAGAGCTGCGGGCAATCGAGCGCATCGACCTCGACGTCGAGCCCGGCGAGGTAGTGGGAATCGTCGGCCCGTCGGGTTGCGGCAAGACCACGCTGCTGGAGCTGGTCGCGGGGTTGCGGCCTGCGGACGCCGGGACCATCTCGGTTGCCGGCCACACCGACCCGGGCGAGAGGCTCGCGCGCTGCGCGTACATGCCGCAGCGGGACCTCCTCCTCCCCTGGCTCTCTGCCGTCGACAACGCATCCCTGGCTCTTCGGATCGGCGGGCTGTCGCGGACACGAGCGCGCGCTCAGGCCGCGGAGCACTTCGAGCGGCTCGGGCTGGAGGGCTTCGAGGACTCCCGCCCGGACCAGCTCTCCGGCGGGATGCGCCAGCGGGTCGCATTCCTTCGCACATTGATGGCGGGGCGGCCGGTCCTCCTGCTCGACGAGCCGTTCGCCTCGCTCGATGCGATCACCAGGGCGGAGATGCAGTCCTGGCTCGCCGAGGTGCTCGAGCCCGACCGGCACACCGTCCTGCTCGTCACCCACGACGTCGAGGAGGCCCTCTACCTCTCCGACTCGGTGCTGGTGCTCAGCTTCCGCCCGGCTCGCGTGGTCGACCGGATAGAGGTGAATGGTCCGCGGGCGGCGGATCGCGCCGCGGCCGTCACCTCCCCCGCATTCGCCGAGCTGCGGCAGCGGGCGCTGCGCGCCCTCGCGGGAGCGGCGCAGTGAGCGGGGCACGCAACTACCTGGCGCCGGCGGCGGTGATCCTGGTTCTGCTCGGCGCCTGGGAGCTCGCCGCTCGCTGGGACCTGATTTCCAACGCACTCAACATCCAGGACTTCCTGGTCCCGGCCCCGAGCGACATCGCGACCTCCCTGTGGAGGGATCGCTCACTGCTCGCCGACGACTCCTGGGTCACCCTCCGCGAGGTCCTGCTGGGCTTCCTCTGCGCGCTCGTCGCCGGGCTCGCGTTCGCGGTGGTCCTGCACCTCTCGGAGACCCTGCGGCGCGCCTTCTATCCGCTGCTCGTCGCCTCCCAGGCGATCCCGCCGGTGGCGATCGCCCCGATCCTGGTCGTCTGGTTCGGCTTCGGGCTCGGCCCCAAGCTGGTGCTGATCGCGCTGGTCTGCTTCTTCCCGATCACGGTCAACACGCTGGATGGGCTTCGCTCGGTGGACCCACAGCTGATCACGATGATGCGAACGCTCGGGGCCAGCCGCGCCCAGATCCTCGGCCGGGTCGAGCTGCCCTCGGCGCTGCCGTTCTTCTTCAGCGGAACCAGGATCGCGATCGCCGTCGCCGTGATCGGGGCCCTGTTCGCGGAATGGGCCGGCGCGGACTCGGGTCTCGGGCATCAGGTGCTGATCTCCTCGAGCCAGTTGCTCACCGCCAGGATGTTCGCGGCGATCACTCTGCTCGGCGCGATGGCGATCGTCCTCTTCGCTCTCGTCACCCTGATCGAGCATCGCGTGGTCAGATGGGACGCCCGGAGCGTGACGCGAACGTGATGCGATCCGCTCTCCGCGAGCGTCTCTGGGCCGCTCTGGCGCTCGCCTCCACCACGCTGGCGCTCGGCCTCTCCGCCTGCGGAAGCGGCGGCGACGCGACGACCGGCTCGGCCTCCAACCCCCGGCCCTTCACGCTCGATCTCGACTGGTACGTCAACCCGGACCACGCGGGCATCTACAGCGCGCTCGACCGTGGCTTCTTCAGGCAGGTCGGGCTCGACGTGCAGCCTCAGGTCCCGTCGGACCCCTCCGCCCCGATCAAGGAGGTCGCCGCGGGCCGAGTCGACCTCGCGGTCTCGTACGAGCCGGAGGTGCTGTTGGCCCGCAACCAGGGCCTCGACGTCGAAGCGGTGGCCGCGATCGTCAACCAGCCGCTCACCTCGCTGATCTCGCTGCCGAAGGGGGGGATCGGCGCTGCCGCCGACCTCCAGGGCAAGACGGTGGGGACCGCCGGCATCCCCTACCAGAGTGACTACCTGAAGACCATCCTCCAGTCGGCGGGGCTCTCCTCATCGGCGGCCAGGGAGGTCAACGTCGGCCTCAACCTGCTGCCCGCCCTGATCGGGGGCGGGGTCGATGCCATCCTCGGCGGTTACCGGAACATCGAGGGGGTCGACCTGCAGGAGCGAGGTCTCGATCCGCGCATCGTGCCCGTGAACCAGCTCGGGGTTCCGACCTACGATGAGCTCGTCCTGGTCGCCCGGAGCTCGACCGTCGATGCGCACCCGGAGGCGATTCGCAGCTTCATCGCCGCCCTGGCGAGGGGAACGGCGTACGCCATCGCACACCCGCCGGAGGCCGCCAACGCGGTGCTCTCGGCCGGCAAGGGGCTGGACCCCATGCAGACCCGTGCGGAGGTGAACGCCACGCTGCCGCTCCTGGCCAATGTCCCCCGCCGGCCGTACGGCTTCATGGATCCGCCTCAGTGGCGCGCGTACGCGCAGTGGATGGCGGCCCATGACCTGATCTCGCACGCGCCCGCGACGGGCGACGTCCTCAGCAACGAGCTGCTGCCGCCGGGCTAGCTGGCCGGCCACCCGCGATCGCGCCCGTGATAACCGGCCGGCTCGCCCTTGCTAGGTTCGCCCTGTGCCCGTCCCCGATGAGCTGGCCGATCCTCTGGTTCGCGCCTTCGTCGAGGCTGTGAACGCCGGTGATCGCGAGGCCTTCTTTGCGCTCCTGGCGGAGGGGGCGACGATGGCGGATGACGGCTCGGACCGGAACCTACAGGAGTGGGTCGATCGCGAGATCTTCTCCTCGGACGGCCGCATGGAGGTCGACTCGCAGTCGGACGACGGGCGCTCGCTCGTCGTCAGCTACACGAACTCGACCTACGGCACGATGCTGACCAACTGGAAGTTCTTCGTCGAGGGCGGGAAGATCGGCCGCTTCGAGACCGGGCAGGCGTGACTAGGCGGCGAGACGAGCCGGCGGGCCCGCTCCCATCGCCTTGTGCCAGCCGGCCAGCGCAAAGCTCCCCGCCAGCCCGCGGAATGGCGCGTACGGCGCGAAGTACTCCTCGACCTCCTCGACGGTGGCGCGGCGCCCGAGACCCGCGAGGTGGCCCACCAGCTTCACGTAGGCGAGATCGCCCGCGGGCAGCGAGTCGGGATCTCCGCGCCCGTGCAACCCGAGGCACTGGATCGTCCAGGGCCCGATCTCGGCGATCTCGAGGAGCCGCCTGTCGCTGTCCGGGTCGTCGAGTCGCGCTCGGCCACGGGCGACCTCCAGCGCGCAGCGCACCATCGCCACCGAGCGTCCCTGGCTCAGGTCCATCGAGGCGAGCTCGGCGGGGGCCCGCCCGGCGATCACCGCCGCCGAGGGCAAGTCGCGCAGGGGAATCGGCCCCCAGCCGCGCTTCGGCGTCGGACCGTCGGGTGGAACGTAAGAGGGCGCCCATCTCCGCACGATCCGGCGCTGGATCTCGGCGGCCCGAGACCCCTCGATGAGCTGTTCGGTGATCGCCCAACAGAGCGCCTCCCACGGCCACGTCCGGCGACGGGGCCGAATCCAGGGCTTGTGATGGATGGTCGGCCCCAGCAACGGGTCGCGCTTGAACGCCTCGTAGAACTCCCCCATCTCCTCTTCGATCGCGAGGGAGAAACGCGTCCGCTCGATCGCGATGCCGAGCTCATTCTGGCCTGCAGGGGACAGCTCGCGTGGGTCGGGTGGCCCCTCCGGAAGGATCGGATGCTCGACCTCGGCCGGGTCGACGGACTCAGCGCGGATGTGGACGTAGCCGGACCTCGTCTGCCAGCTCCGGGTGCGAACGGGGCGCTCCCGGACGTGAATGAGGCGTTCCAGGACCCCGCCGCGACAGCGAAGGACGCCATCCCGGCCCCGGGATAGACGCAACCGATACGGCCAACGGGGCAGCACCCGCTCCTCGATCGTCAGCGGCACAGCCGAGCGGCCTAGCGGCCTAGGACGTGCACGTCGACCAGGAAACTGCGGCTGGCGACGACCTTCTCGCGGCGGCGGAAGAGCCCCCGGCGCGGCGGACGCCTCGGCGCGCGGGCCGCTCTGGCAACGGCGATCACCGCGACTCCGGCTGCCGCGCCACCGGCAGCCGCGACGGCGAGCGGTCCGAACTCGCGGCCCCAGATCTCGATCGTGCCGCTCTGTGCGCGGACGGGCAGCGGACGGACGGGCTCGGCCTCAATCACTTCCTGCTCCTCGATCCTCTCGGACTCGGCCATCGATCGCATCCTAAGGGGCAGCCAAGACCCCAACCGTTTCCACTCGGCATAGTGCGGGAAGATCAAGGACGGTCCAATGCCCGACTTCGAGCTGACCAGCCCCGGTTTCGGCGAGGGAGAACAGATTCCCGAGAAGTATTCCTGCGAGGGCGACAACGACTCGCCACCGTTGAGCTGGAACTTCCTCCCCGAGGGGACTCGCTCCCTCGCCCTGATCGTCCACGACCCCGACGCCCCATCGGGGGACTTCACCCACTGGGTCGCGTGGAGCATCGATCCGGAGGCGGGTGGCCTCGAGGAGAGCGCACCCGCGCCGGCCGAGGGCGCCAACGGATTCGGTGATACCGGCTACGGGGGTCCGTGCCCGCCCTCGGGCGATGGAGCTCATCGCTACCTTCACGAGCTCTTCGCACTGGATACCGAGCTCGACCTGGAACCGGGCAGCAGCCGCGAGCGACTCGAGGACGCGATGCAGGGCCATGTGCTCGCCGGCGCCGAGCTGGTCGGGACCTACGAGCGAGCCTAGATCGTCTTCTCGTAGAGCCGGTAGCGCTTCACGATCGTCCCGCCCATCCCCTCCATGGCGCGGTTCATCGGTTCGTTCACCTCGAGGATCCAACCCTCCTCGCCGCCGCTGACGCCCACCTCCGCCGCGGTCTCGATATGACGGACGTAGAAGCGCGCCGCGATGCCGGTGTGCTGGTACTCGGGCTTGACGCCGAGGGCGAAGACGCGCACCCGGTCGATCCTGCCCTTGCCGAGCAGGAAGCGCAGCCACCCCAAGGGGAGCAGGCGTCCGTTCATCCTCTTGGTCACCTGGTTGATGTCCGGAAGGGTGAGGGCGGCGCCGAGGATCTCGCCGTCGCGCTCGGCCATGAACGTCCAGCGCGGGTCCAGGATCTGCTTCAGGTTCTTCGCCTGGAACGCGACCTCCTCGTCGGTGATCGGGACGAAGCCCCAGTTCCTCTCCCACGCCGAGTTGTAGACCTCCATGAAACGCCCGATCTCTGCCTCCAGGTCGTTCTTCCTCATGTTGCGCACCGTGATCCCATGCTCCGACTCGACCGTGTCGGCGACCGCGTGGATCGCGTCGGCGAATGCGTCGCCCTTCTTCAGCGCCCCCATCTCCAGGTTCCACATGAAGAGGTCCATCGTCTTGCCGTAGCCGAGCGCCTCGACCCGCTCCCTGTAATAGGGGGGATGCCACGGCTCGAGGATGTACGGGTGCCTCTCGTACCCCTCGATCAGGAGCCCGCACTCGTCGTTGGTGGTGAAGTCCATCGGCCCGACCAGCCGCTCGCGCCCGTGGCCGTGAACCCAGTCCTCCGCGGCGCCGAGTAGGGCGGCGAAGATCTCCGGGTCGTCCTCCGCCTCGATGAAGCCGAACTGACCGTCGCTGCCGCCCTGGAACTGGTCCCAGCGGCGGTCGACCTGGGCGGTGATGCGGCCCACCGGCTCGCCGTCGCGCCAGGCCAGGAAGTACTCGGCCTCGGCGTGCTGAAAATAGGGGTTCTTCTCCCTGTTCAGGAACTGGCGCCGCTCGAAGATCAGCGGCGGGACCCACGGCGTGCCCCGGTGGAGCCGAAAGGGCAGCTTGATGAACTTGTTGAGCTCGCCCCGTCCCTGCACGGGCCGAACCTCGATCGCGCCTGGCACGGCTGCGGAAGCTACACATGCGAGACTCCCGGGGCATGTCCGACTCCACCCTTGATGCGAGGGGGCGCGGCAGCGCGACCCGTTTTGTGTCGGATGTCTTCGAGAAGGCCCGGACCCATGACCGGGTCGAGCAGCTCGAAGCCGCCAAACAGGGCGACCTCCTCCCCTATTTCCGGATCCTCGAGTCCCAGGCGGGGCCCGTGGTGGAGATGGAGGGACGCGAGACGATCATGCTGGGCTCCAACAACTATCTGGGACTGACCACGGACGAGCGGGTCAAGCAGGCGGCCCGCGACGCCCTGGAGCAGTACGGCACCGGTGTCACCGGATCGCGCCTGCTCAACGGCACCACGCCCATGCACGTGGAGCTGGAGCGGGAGCTCGCCGACTGGATGGGGACCGAAGACGTGATCGTGTTCACGACCGGCTACCAGTCGAACCTGGGCGCCATCAGCGCCATCCTCGAGCCGGGTGACACGGTGATCTGCGATTCGGGCGACCACGCCTCGATTCTCGATGGCTGCAAGCTCTCCGGCGCCCGCCTTCGGCCCTTCCGCCACAACCGGATGGACAAGCTGGAGACGATGCTGGAGCGGGCGGTCGCCGACGGGAGCGGCACGCTAGTGGTGGTCGACGGCGTCTTCTCGATGGAGGGCGACGTCTGCGACCTGCCGCCGATCGTCGAGCTTTGCAGGCGCTTCGGGGCGAGGCTGATGGTGGATGAGGCGCACGGCGTCGGAGTCCTCGGCAGGCGCGGCGCGGGAGCCTCCGAGCTGTTCGGCCTCGAAGACGAGGTCGACCTCCGCATGGGGACCTTCTCCAAGAGCCTCGCCTCGTGCGGCGGCTTCATCGCCGGCCCGGAGGAGGTCATCGAGTACCTCCGGATCGCCTCGCGGTCCTTCATCTTCAGCGCTTCCGCCGTCCCGGCGGCGGTGGGCGCGGCTCTTGGAGCGCTGCGGATCATCCGGTCCGAGGGGCCCGAGTTGATGGCGCGCCTGCTCGACAACGCCGCCTACCTCCGGCAGGGCTTCCGCGACCTCGGCCTGAAGGTCGTCGAGCCCGGCACGCTGCCGGACGGCTCCGAGGCGACGACTCCCGTGGTCCCTGTGCTCGTCGGAGAGGACTGGCAGGCAGTCCTCCTCTGGAAGGCGCTCTTCGAGGCCGGCGTCTACACCAACGTCGCGCTCCACCCCGCCGTCCCGCCGGGCGGCGCGCTCCTCCGGACCAGCCTGATGGCGACCCACGAGCGCGACCATCTCGATCGCGCCCTGGAGATCATCGCCGCGGTCAAGGGCCGTTTCCCGGACCTCCCGACGGGCTGAAGTCCGCAGGTTTCGATCTGCCAAGTCCGGGGTAGTCGATCGGGTTCGCTCCATCAATGGACACCCGATCGGTCCGCCCGACAAAAGATCTGCTCTTAGCGAACGGGATGATTGATTGGGGGGTTGACCCTCGGCGCGGCAGACGTGTAGGTTTCGCCGAGCCGCGCACTTCCGGGGCAGGGAGCGGACGGGAACGATTTTAGGAGAGGACCCGTCCACTTCCCCGGGCTCTTATGAGCGACTGGGGGCTGCCGGCCGCAACCAAGCCCGCCAACAAATCCTGGCCTAGCAGGAGGGAGAACCGATGTCTGCTGCTTCGACGATTGCCCCTGCCCGCCCCCTATCAATCCCCCATCGGCGGATCGAGCCCACGGTCGTCGAACCCCAGACGGACTCAGAATCGAGAGAGCGAGGAACCGACCAGTGCATGCAGGCCCTCGCCCGCGCCAATCAGGTCCGCCTCGCTCGCGCGGCGCTCAAGCGCGACATCGGCGCAGGGCGCCGCGCCGTCACCGACGTGATCGTCGAGTCCCCCTGGGAGGCCGAGAGCATGAGCCTCAGCGAGCTGCTCTGCAGCCAGCGCCGCTGGGGACGCGCCCGCTCACGGAAGCTGCTCTCCTCCGCCGCCCTCGGCGAGGCCAAGAAGGTCGGCACCCTGACCGAGCGCCAGCGCCGGATCCTGGTGGGCGCGCTCGAGGCCAAGCTCTCCAGGCTGAACTAGGCGAGCCGCCGGTAGGAGCCAGCGAGGGCACTCACCCCCCGAGGCGATAAAGGGCGCCGCCGGAGCGGCGGCGGAAGGCCGACGCGAAGAGCCAGGCGGCGCCCCCGAACGCCAACAGGCCGCCGGCCACGCAGACTGCCGGGTTCAGCTTCGTCCCGACGAAGAGGGCGCCGAAGACCGGCACTCCGACGGCCGCGGAGAGCAGCAAGGTGTGAGAGCGGTACGCCGCGTAGTGCTCGCGAATCGAGAGCTCGAGGCCGGCGAGCGAGGCGAGGCCCAGCCCGACCGCGATCATCACGAACCCCTGAGGCGGCGGGACGAAGAACCCCACCGCCAGAAGGACGAACCCGATGAAGATCACGATCTCCGTCAGCGGGAAGCTGCCCCAGAGCGCCGGCGGCCGATCACCGGAGGGCCGGCCAGCCGGCCCGCGGGATGCGCGTACTCGGGCGGTACCCGGGCGGGCCGATTCGGTGGCTCGGCCTCCTGACCGGGTAATGCCGAGTACCCGCTCCTCAGATCCGGCCGTCCGGCCCTCGGTGGTTCGCCGCCGCCGCTTGCGGCGCTGTCTCTTCGTCGCCATCAGGATTCAGGGGGCCGGAGCCCCTCGGCTAAGGGACAACCGGAGGAGATCTTGACCTGCCACCAGCCGAGCAGCATGCCGAGCACGCCCCACTTCGGCTTGGCGTGCCAGTTCTTGCAGCCGGGCTCGCCGATGTCCTCGTTGTAGACGCGCACCCACTTGTGCGACGCCGGGTCGGCGGACATCGCCTCGATCAGCTCCCGATTCGCCTCCTCGACGACCGCGTATTCGTGGAGGTCCGCCCTCACCTCCTGGATGCGGGCGGCGAGGGAGTCGCGCACCCTCTCGAGCTCATCCACGGAGAGCATCCGCGGCCCGCCCATCCCCGGGACCGAGAAGTCGATGCCGTTGCGCGGGAAGGCTGACCCGAACAGCCTGGCGAGGGCGAGCTCCATCGCGGCGATCTGACGGCGCAGGTCAGCGCGAGCGTCCCGCTCGTCCTGCTCGTAGAGGGCGGTATCCAGGCCGTCCGGCGGTGCCGGCGGGAACACGTCCTCATTGCGGCGCGATCAGCACCTCGGGACGATCGAGACGTTCGAGCAGCTCCTCCGTCATCAGTCCTCCTCTGCGCCCAGTCTACGCTCGCAGAGCGCTGCCCGCCACCCAGAGGGCCTCTTCCATGGCTATGTCAGGCACGCCGCGGACGCCGATCGCCACCAGCAACACCCGCGCCGTCGCCCTCTTCACGCCCCGGCCCTCGGCGGTGCGGTCGAAGAGGATGCCGAGCGGTCGCTTCTCGTCCGCGACCACGATGGTCCCGTCCGGGAGCGGCGAGACACGGCCCTCGAAGCCCTCCTCCTCCGCCGAGAGGCGCAGGCCCACCCGGCCCTCGACCCGATCCGCGTCGAAGGCGCGCAGCGCCACCCCTACCTCGACCATTGCGATGGTGAGCGCGTCGTCCACCCGATTACGGCTCTTGAAGCGTCCGTCGTGAATGCGCTCGAAGATCAGCTGCTCGATCGGCGTGCGGGTCGTATCGGGGTCGAGGCCGATGTGCCGGAAGAAGACGCGATAGGCCCAGGGAATCGGCTTCTGGCGCAGCTGGATCGCCTGCGCCCCGGCGATCCGGTCGCTGAGCAGCCGCAGCTGCTCCCTGAGGGGCTCGGGGCTCCGTCCGGTACGGGTCTCGAGCGCCGTCGAGACGATCGAGAGGCCCGGGAACTCCTCCGCCAGGGCGGGCTCGATCCAGCCCATCTCGGGCGCGACCTCCCATTCGTCGGGCAGCTCCGCCATCAGCGCAGAGTCTCGGCCCTCCGCTGGGATGCCGCAATCAGGTCGTCGACCTTGGCGAAGAACTGCTGGTCGTCGAGCTGGCCGATCGAGGTGGTGTGCATGATGCCGCCGGGATAAGCGTAGACGAAGGTCGGGCACCCTCCCACGCGGTAGAGGTTGGAGAGGGCGCCGTCGCGGTCGAGGCCCACCGGATGGGTCCAGTGGTGGTCGCGGATCAGCTTCTGGACCTCCGAGGTGCTGTCACGGACGTCGATCGCAAGGAAATTGACCTCGTGCTTGTACCTGCGGTAGGCGCGCTCGAAGACGTCCTCCTGGTTCTCGCAATCACCCCCGCGCGTGAACCAGAACGACAGGACGAGGGGCTTGTCGAAGAAATCGCAGACGCCGGATTGCGCCCGGGACGCTGACCTGGCACGCGGGCGTCCGCACGCTGCCGGACGGACAGGGGATGCGCGCCGCGTCGCAATCGTCCTGGGCGATGTTCGCATCGCCGCCTGCGCCGGTGCGGGCGTCGGGAACCGCGAACTGCGCCAAGGGCATGTCCCCCTCGTTGGTCGCGCCGAGGACGCCCTTGTTCTTCGTTGAGATCGTGTTGATCCCCGCGACCGCGATCAGCGCGATGAAAGCGATCCCGACGATCAGCGAGTAGATCGTGGTGCGGCGCGGTCGCTCCTGCGGGCCCTTTCCGGAGCCGCCGTGTCCTCCGCCGTTCTCCATGGGGGAATGGTCGCCTACGAGGGGGATTCGCTCGGTGCGACCCGGGTCGCGCGAGCGCGGGCGGGCAGCGGGAACCCCTCCTCGGCCCAGACCACGGCCGCCGGCAGCACCAGCATCACACCCGCAAGGGCGACCAGGAGGTCGGCGACCGTGACCAGGCCGAAGTCACGGAGGACGGGCGCCACGGAGATCAGGCCGATGTCGTCGAGCAGCGGCAGCCCGGCGATGGCCAGGGTTGCGAAGCCCGCGATCGCGGTGAGGCCCGAGGCGAGGACGGCCGCGCCGGTGCGGAGATAGGTGCGCCGGAGAGCCTCCCCGATGGGAAGGCCCGCGGCGCGCTCGGTCGCGAACCGGGCCGAGAGGATCACGCTGAACTCCGTCGAGATGGCGATCACCAGGGCCCCCAACGTCGCCGACATCGGATTGAGCGAGACGCCCAGCGCAGCGACCACCAAGCCGGACCAGCCGGTCGCCATCAGCACCGGGATCAACGGTACGACGGCGCGGCGAACCGAGCGGTAGATCGCGGCGAGGACCACGCCGACCGCGAGCAGGCCGGCGAGCGGAAGCCACCAGCGACTGTGGGAGAGGTCGGTGTTCGCCTGCGCCGCGAGAACCGGGAGTCCCGCGAGCTCGACGGTGGTCCCCGGCGGCGGCGCGGGGCCTCCCGGCGGGTTGATCTGCGCGCGGATGTCGTCGATCAGGCTCTGCTGGTCGGAGAGCGGCTGGACGCGAATGCCAAAGGCGATGTCGGCCGTGTCGCCGATCGGGGTCGCCCCCGCCGTGGGGCTGCACGCGCCGCGATGGCTGATCACGATCTGGGTGATGAAGCACGGCAGCGCCTGGACGAGAGCGTGGACGTCGCCCGCGCTCTGGCTGGCCGGCTGGCCCGAGGTCGAGGACGACGAGGCCGCGGAGGAGCCGCCGAAGAAGTCCGTCAGGGAGAGCGCCGGGCAGATCTGGGCGTCGGCGCAGCTCGGGTTGGAACCTGAGAAGCCGTGGCGCGCCAGAACGCGCTGCTGGAAGCCCTCGGCCCAGGAGATCACAGCCGGGCTGGTCGGGTCGGGCGCCCGAATCGTCACGTTGACATCGCCCGAGATCCCGCTCTCCTTCTCGAGCTCGTTCAGGTCCTTGAGCGCGGCCAGGTGCGGAGGTGCCAGGTCGCGGATGTCGGTTTCCACGCCGGTGCCGGCGCTGGCGATCCAGCCACAGACCGCGAGCAGGAGACCGGCCGCCAGCACCCGCCTCGGGCTCGCGATCGCGAGGGCGATCGCGGCGACGGAGGTGGCCCTGAGGCGGGCTCCGAGCTGCCCGCCGCCTCGCCCACGGGGCGCGGCGGCCGGCGCCGGTCCGCGACGGGCGGAGAGACCGAGAGCCGCCAGCCCGCCTGTGAGCGCGACCACGAACGCGAGGGCGACTCCGATGACCAGCAGCAGCCCGAACGAGCGGACCAGCGGGCTCGGCGAGAGAGCGAAGACAGCGAAGCCGGCGACGGTCGCCACGCAAGCTGCGCCGATCACCGGCCCGCCCCCCGCGGCGGCGACGGCAACGGCCCGGCCGGGCGGTGCCCCCTCGGCTCGCGCCTCGTTGAACCGGGCCTGGAACTGAATCGCGTAGTCCACCGCCAGGCCGACCAGGACCGGGAGCATGGCGATCGCTCCGACGGTCAGTGACCCACCGAAGAGGCCAACCAGGCCGAGGGTCATCGAGCCGGCCGCGACCGCGACCGCCAAAGGCAGCAGCCTCAGGGGGCGCGGCAGGATGAGGAGGAGGGTCAGCGCCATGACCAGGCCGGCGACGCCCAGCAGCAGCAGCGTCTGGCTGCGCAGCTCCCGGGCGCCGGCGTCCACCACCACCGGCGCGCCGGTGACGATGTAGCTGCCGTCGCTGAGCTTGAAACGGGGATTCGAGACGGCCTGGCGGAAAAGCTCGATCGCCTGGTGGCGCTCGGAGTCCGTCAGGTCCGGGCGCAGGCGGACGATGATCTGGGCGGCGTTCCTGTTGGGGAAGAGATAGCCGAAGCGCTCCTTGGGCGTGCCCGCCGGCTTCGAACGATCGAAGACGACGCGGCTGACGAAGTTCGGGTCATCGAGACGCGGCACGGAGGTGATGCCGTACTGGAGCGCCACCTGGATGAGCTGGCGCTGGAACTGGCTGAGCACCTGCTGGGCGGCCGCGGCGCCTGCCTGCCGCTGCTCCGCGGTCGAGGCCCCGCGCTTGCCGGCTGCCCGCGCCGCCCTCTGGCCCGCCGCCCGGGCCGCCTGGCTGGCGCCGCCGATCTGGCCCTGCAGTGCCTGCTGGATCCCGGCGACGCTCAGGTAGAGGAACGTGCCGGGGCCGAACACGGAGCGACTGGGGTGGAGCTGGGCGATCCGGTCGCAGACGGGCGGCAGCGGCTGCTTGTTCCGATGCGGCAATGAAGCGGCCAGCTGGGTTCCGCCGGCGAAGCACTCCTCGAGCTCGAAGAGCGGCTCGAGGTCCTTGGTGAGCACGAGCTTGCGCAGGTCCTCCTTCGCGAGCACGATCACCGGTTCGTCGCCGAACTTCTCGTGGAAGTCCTGGGTCGCCTTGTATTCGCTCGAGCTCTTGCTCACGAGCGTGTCGGTGCCGGCGTTCGTGTCAAGCTGCGTTGCCGCGAAGATCCCCGCTCCGGTGAGCGCTACGATCGGGGCGATCAGCAGCCAGGGCCAGCGCACGGCGACGGTAGCGACCCGCTCGAAGAATCTCCCCGCGTTCACGAGGCGCAGGTTAGGGAGCGAATATGAAGGTCGCGCTACCTAAGCGGCTCTGAGCTCCCGCCAGCCCTCGCTGGCGAGCGCGACGTACACGCGGCCGTCCGGGCCGCGCCGCTTGAGCACAAGGCCGCGACTGACCGAGCGATAAACGGCGCGGCGACGATCGGCGTGCGATCGCCTCGGCAATGACGGAAGCAGGTCCGCGAGGAGGCAATAGCCATCACCCGCCTGCTCGACGATCGCCTTGAGCACGTGCTCGTCGGTGATGCGCTTGAGCGCCACCGGGCGACGGTAGCGCCACCGCTGGACGAACACCATCAATGCCGGGCCGTGTTCCCCTGGGCGGTCAGAGTTCGCAGGGGTGACCGGCCGAGGATCGTGAAGGCTTTCCTGGCCCACAGCCGGGAATGCGCGCATGATTTCACGGCGGGGCCGTCCTTCTTGCCGCTTTTGAAGTCGGGCCGCGGGCCCGGCTAGTCCATCGCCAGGGGGCCCTTGACGTCAGCGTTCAGGAACTGGTTGACGAACTCGTTCTTGGAGTTGAAGAGCTCGTCGCGAGGGCCCCGACTCCACGATGCGGCCCTTCCAGAGGACGGCGAGGAAGTCGGCGATCCGGCGCGCGGTGCCGAGGTCGTGGCTGATCACCAGGTAGCAGCCTCCGTTCTCCTCGTGGACCTCGCGGATCAGCTCGCAGAGCAGCGCCGTGCGAACCGGGTCGAGACCCGAGTCGGGCTCGTCGAACATGACGATCGCGGGGTCGAGCACCAGCGCCCGGGCGAAGCCGGCGCGCTTGCGCATCCCGCCCGAGAGCTCGTTCGGCATCTTGTACATCGCCTCGGCCAGGCCGACCTCGCGGAGCCGCCGGTTGACGATCTCCTCGATCTCGTCCTCGCTCTTGTCCGTGTGCTGCCGGAGCGGGAAGGCGGTATTGTCGAAGACGTTCATCGAGCCGAAGAGGGCGCCGTCCTGGAAGAGCAGGCCGAACTTCTTGCGGACCTCGAAGAGCTCGTCGTCGGTCATGTTCGGGATCGACTCGCCGTGGACCAGCACGTCGCCCGAGTCCGGGTAGAGCAGGCCGACGATGTGCTTGATCAGCACCGACTTGCCGGTACCCGATGGGCCAAGCACCATCGAGATCATGTTGTCGGGGAGCCCGAGGTTGCAGCCGTTCAGGATCCGCGTGCGGCCGAACTGCTTGACGAGGTCGATGATCTCGATCGCGTCCTTGCCGCCGTGGTCGCGCTTCTGACCGGTGTGCCACCTGTAGGGATCCGGGTCGTCGGCCTCGACGCCGGGGATGATGTAGTCGCGGGCGGAGAAGTCCTCCTCGCCGTAGCCCTGCGAGGTGAGCGGGTCGCTCTCCTCGACGGCCTCGGCGTCGGCGGTTGCCTCGTCCTCGCTGACCTCGGGCTCCCGGGGCTCTTCGTCGTCGCGAGAGCGGCGAGTGGTCCTGCGACTGCTTGTCTCTCGTTCGGCCAACTCTCACTCCTCCTTGCGCGTTTCCTGAACCAATTCTAGGCAGGGGCGAGCGCGGGTCGCGTCGCTCGCCGCGTCAGCCTCCGATCGGGGCGCGCGGATTCGCTCCCCAGAAGACCAGGGTTCCCATCATCCCGATGAGGTGGACGAGCACGATGTTGAGCACCATCGACTTCGCGGTCGCGGTGCCGACGCCGACCGGTCCGCCGGATGCCGTGTAGCCGTAGTAGCAGCCGACGAGCACAATGGCGGTCGCCATCACCATGCCCTTGATCAGGCTGAATAAGAGGTCGGGAGGGTTCTGGAACATCCAGAAGATCAGGAAGTAGCCGCCCGAGGAGACGTCGCCGATCTGCTCCACGACCGCGAGCCAGCTGGCGAAGTAGCCGATCCCCACGGCGGCCAGGTACATGAAGGGGATGGCGATCCAGGCTGCGAGGAGCCGAGTAGCCCCGAGGAAGGTCACCGGCGGCACGCCCATCACCTCCAGTGCGTCGATCTCGTCGGAGATCCGCATCGCGCCGAGCTCGGCGACGATTCCGGTGCCGACCTTGGCTGCGAGCATGTACCCGAAGGCGTATGGGATCACCTCACGCAGGTCGCACCAGGCGGCGAACACGCCGGCGTAAGCGGGCGCACCGACCGAGCGGTTGAAGTAGGCGCCCTCGATCCCGCACTGGAGGCCGAGGATGAAGACGAGCCCCCAGATCACGATCGTCGAGCCGAGGATCAGGATGCCGGTCTGGCGGAGGGCCTCCCCGAAGAACTCGAAGACGCGACCCCTGTAGACCAGGCCGGCGACGCGGGTGCAGAAGCCGAAGATCTCGCCGATCGAGTTGAGCCAGCCACGCGGGACCGCCAGCCAGCCTGCGTTCACTTGATTACCTGCAGCTCGGGGTGAGTCGCGAGCAGCGTCTGGGTGAAGACGTAGTTGAACGCAAAGACGCCCATGAAGGCGATCACGACACCCTCATTGACGGCTCGACCCACCCCCTCGGCGCCTCCGGACGCAGTCATCCCCTTGTAGGAGCAGACGATCGCGATGATCGCCCCGAACATGGTGCACTTCAGCACCGATCCCCAGAGGTCGGTGACCGAGGCGTTGTTGAAGAGGGTCGCGAAGAATCCGCCGACCGGCTCGTTGTAGAGCAGCTCCGCGCCGAGCCCTCCGACGATGCCGAAGATCAGCGCGTAGATGTCCAACAGCCCCGTGATCAGCATCAGCGCGAGGAAGCGCGGGACGACCAGGTTCTTGATCGGGTCGACGCCGAGCACCTGGAGAGCATCCAGCTCCTCGCGGATCTTTCGGGCACCGAGGTCCGCGGTGATCGCCGTGCCGGCGACCCCGGCGACGACCACGGCGGTGACGGAGGGCGCGAACTCGCGGATCGAGGCGAGCACGAAGAACCCGCCGAGGCGGTCGAGAGCGCCGAACAGCGAGAGGAAGTTCGCGGCCTGCAGGCCGGGCGCCCCGAAGCCGAAGGCGAGCGTCGAGATCATCATGGGGAACCAGCAGAGCTGGAGGGCGAAGAGGAACTGCCCGATGAACTCACCCCCGTAGGGATACGGCGGGCGGATCGCGGAGACGACCGTCTTCGCCGTCAGGATCATCATGTCGCCGACCTGCTCGAATAGAGACTTGGCCGGGAGGAACGCCCTGTCGGCTACGGATCTGACCATTTGCTCTCCTCCGGAGTACGTCCCCCTCGGTGGAGGCCGTGGCCCCGCACGTTCACAGCAAACGGCGACAAAGAAGACCTCGCCGAATGAACGCCCCAGGAAGATTATGCGATGGGGAGGCCGAGCGCCACCCATAACCGATTTGGGCCTCGGCCAGGCAGAAAAATCCCCGGAACTCACGATTCCCAGCCGGAATGACGGGGGTACGGTGCGTGGTATGTTGCCCGCGGCTTTGGAGGAGAGCGCTTCGACAGCCGGTCCCTCGAAGGCCCGCAAACGGATCGGGATCGGGATTTTGGGGGTGCTCCTGGCAGCGGGAATCGCTTCCTGTGGCGGCACCCGACAGGACGCGAACGAGCCATCGGGCGATTTCCCCGTCCAGATCGTCAGCGCCGACTTCCCGAGCAGGCAGCAGCTCGCCCAGAACACCAACCTGAGGCTGGCGGTGGCGAACTCCGGCGACAAGACGATCCCCAACCTCGCCATCACGATCTTCACGGCCTCGAATGAGAACCCCGGCGCGGACGAGACCACCACCGGGACGACCGGGACCGGGACGACCTCGACCACGAATGACCTCCCGACCGTGCAGGGCTCCTTCTCGGTCCGCTCCGCGCAGCAGGGCCTGGCGATCCCGTTCCGCCCCGTCTGGATCCTCGAAACCGGCTATCCCAAGCTCGAGGGTGAGACCGCCTCGGCGGGCGCCGAGGCCGCACAGACCGACACCTACGCGTTCGGAGCGCTCGCCCCGCACCAGACCAAGAGCATCGTCTGGAACGTGACCGCGGTGCAGGGCGGGACCTACACGGTCCACTACCGGGTCGCCGCCGGTCTCGAGGGCAAGGCGAAGGCGCTCACCGCCAACGGCTCGATCCCCGAAGGGGAGTTCGTCGTGCGGATCTCCACCGCGCCGCCTCAGACCCGGGTGAACGACTCGGGCCAGGTGGTGCCGATCAAGCCGAGCGACATCGTCGGGCAGTCAGGTAACGCCGGGCAGAAGTCCAAGCCCGGCGGGTCCGGGACCTCGACGAGCCCCTAGCGGGCCGCCGCAACCTCGACCCTGGCGATCCCGGCGATCGCCTCGGTCATCAGCTCCGCCTTCTGGCGGTCGGACAGGCCCTCCGCCTCGAGCCGGTCCCAGGTCCAGAAGTCGAGCGCGACGCGGACCAGTGAGCGCACCCGAGTCACGGAGCCGGCCTCCAGCTCGAAGCCGGCCGTAGCTGCGTCAGCGAGGCGCGCGAGGCCCGCATCCGAGCTGTCGCGCATGTACTCGTCCAGGACGGGGTCCGAGCCGCGGTCGCGCTGCAGATTTCGCATCATCCGTCCCCAGCCGCGGTACCAATCCGCATAGACGGTCGTCAGGAGCGACCGGACGCGGTCGACCGGATTCTCGGGCGCCAGCGCCGCGTCGAAGTCCGGAAGCGGGTTCTCGGCAATGTGGTGGGCCGCACACGCCGGGTAGAGCGCGGCGTTGTCGGGGAAGTGCTTGTAGACCGTGAGGCGGCTCACACCGGCGCGCCGCGCGATTTCGGCCACGGTGGTCCCGGCCGGGCCGACCTGCTCGTGCAGCTCGGCCGCGGCCTTGGCGATCCGCTGGCGCGTCCGCTGCTGGCTCTCGGCCCGCTCCTTCAGCTCGTATTTCCTTTTTTTACTTGACATCGCGTTAAGCGAAATGTTACCCTACTCGCGCTTCGTTTAACAGGCTGTTTAGCGAAAAGGAGACGCAGATGGAAGCGCAGACCACCACCACGGCAAAGATCGTCGGGCCGAAGGACGGAAAGACCGGGAACCTCGGCGCGGTCGGGGTCCGGTTCATGATCGATGGTGAGGAGTCGGGCGGCGGTTTCTCGCTGGTCGAGCACCCGATCCCGCCGCGGCACCTCGCGGCCCCCTACCACAGGCATACCCGCGAGGACGAGTACAGCTACGTGCTCGAGGGCAGGATGGGCGCGCTGCTCGGCAACGAGGTGGTCCACGCGGAGCCCGGCGACCTGGTGTTCAAGCCACGCGACCAGTGGCACACCTTCTGGAACGCCGGCGACGCCGAGTGCCGGATCCTGGAGATCATCTCCCCGGCCGGGTTCGAGAAGTTCTTCGACGCCCTCGCCGACATGAACGAGGCCGGTCCGCCCGACCCGGAGAAGCTCGTAGAGCTCGCGGCCCGCTACCGGCTCGAGTTCGACCTGGAGGCGACCCCGGGGATCGCCGAGGAGCACGGGCTCGTCTTCCCCATGCCCCCGGAGTAACGCTGAGGGTCATGGCGCAGCGACCGCCCCGCCGTGGTGTTCTGTACGGCGATGAGTGTGCCCCGTCGCCGCGGCTCCGCAGGTCTCGCCCTGGTGCTCTGCTCCGCCCTCGTCGCCGGGTGCGGTGGGGGCGGCGGGTCGTCGTCGTCGACCTCTCCCGCGACCGCGAGCGGCACGCAGCCCGCTCCGACCGGCGACAAGGTCAGGCTCGAGAAGGTCGGCGACTTCGACCAGCCCACCTACGTCGCCCAGCCGCCGGGCAGCAACGACCTCTACGTCGTCGAACAGAGCGGCACGGTTCGCATCGTCCGGAACGGCGACGTCGTCTCCCAGCCGGCGCTCGACATCAGCGACCAGGTCACCGACAACGGCGAGCAGGGCCTCCTCTCGATCGCCTTCCCGCCCGATTTCCAGAAATCGCATCTGGTCTACGCCTACTTCACCGGCACGGACCAGAACCAGCACGTCGTCCGCTACACGGTCCGCTCGGACGGCACGTTCGATCCCGGCAGCGCCCGACAGATCCTCAACATGGCCGACTTCGCCTCGAACCACAACGGCGGCCAACTCCAGTTCGGCCCGGACGGCGACCTCTACATCGGCACCGGCGACGGCGGGCAGGAGGACGACCCGCGCCGGACCGGACAGGATCTCGGCACGCTGCTCGGCAAGCTGCTGCGGATCCGCCCGGCGACCGGAGCCGGCGGCGCGCCGTACACGATCCCGCCCGATAACCCGTTCGTACACCGCCAGGGCGCCCGTCCCGAGATCTATTCGTACGGGCTGCGCAACCCGTGGCGCTTCAACTTCGACCCCAAGACCGGGGCGCTCTCGATCGGCGACGTCGGCCAGAACACCCTCGAGGAGGTGGACTACACCCGTAAGGGCCAGGCCAGGGGCGCGAACTTCGGCTGGTCGGCCTTCGAGGGCACCGACCGCTTCAACACCGATCAGACGGCGCCGAACGCGGTGCCCCCGATCTTCGAGTACAGCCACGACGGTGGCGCCTGCTCGATCACGGGCGGCTACGTCGTCCGGGACCGTTCCCTTCCGGCGCTCTATGGCCGCTACGTCTACGGGGACTACTGCATCGGTGACCTGCATAGCTTCGTGCCGGCGATCCCTCACGCCCGCGACGACCGCTCGCTCGGTCTGAACGTACCCTCCCTCTCCTCCTTCGGCGAGGACAACGCGGATCACATCTACGCGGCATCGCTCGATGGCCCCGTCTACCGTCTGGTCCAGTGAGACGACTCGGCGTGGCAGTGGCGATCTCGGCCCTCGCGGCTCTGGCGTTCCAGACGGGATCGGCATCCGCAAAGGCGGGAGTGAAGCTGAAGCGGATCGGGCGGTTCGAGAGCCCGGTCTACGTCGCCGCGGCCCCCGGGGTGCGAGGGGTCTTCGTGGTGCAGAAGGGCGGCGTCATTCGCCTGGTCCAGGGCAAGCACCGCCGGACCTTCCTCGACATCTCCTCGCTGGTGAGCGCCAACGGTGAGCGCGGCCTGCTGTCTGTGGCCTTCGCCCCGGACTACGCCAGATCACGGTTGTTCTACATCTACTTCACGAACAACACCGGCGACATCGTGGTCGCCGAGCTCCGCGCGGATCCCAGCGGGCGGGCGGCTTCACCGGGCACCATGCGTCAGCTCCTGGTGGTTCCACATCACAGCGCAAGCAACCACAACGGCGGCCAGCTCCAGTTCGGGCCGGACGGCTTCCTCTATGCGGGAACGGGCGACGGGGGCAGCGAGGGGGATCCAAACGACAACGCGCAGAACCCGAGATCGATGCTCGGAAAGCTGCTGCGGATCAATCCTGCCTCCGCCGCGACCACGATCTATTCGAGCGGCCTTCGCAACCCGTACCGCTTCTCCTTCGACCTCACCACCGATCCGGGGCACCCGCGTATCGCGATCGGCGACGTCGGCCAGGACCGCTTCGAGGAGATCGACTACCTGGCGCTGGCCGCGGCGAACGGCGCCAACTTCGGGTGGAACGACTTCGAGGGCTTCGCCCCGTTCGCCGGGGGCCATCCGCCGACTGCGACCGGGACGGTGAAGCCGATCAAGGTCTACAGCAGCTCCGGGAACGCCTGCGCGATCGTCGGCGGCTACGTGGTCCGCGACCGGCGCCTCCGCTCCCTCCGGCACCGATACGTCTACGGCGACTTCTGCACGGGCAAGATCCGCTCGCTGATCCCCGCTCTCGGCGGTGCCCGGAAAGACCGCTCCACCGGCGTCCGGGTCCCCGATCTGAGCTCCTTCGGCGAGGGCGCGAATGGCGGGCTCTACGCCACCTCGCTGGATGGGCCGGTGTACCGGTTCGTGCGCAGGCACTGAATAACCTGCGCTCGCCCCCCACGGGGGACCTCAAATGCCGTCCTCACTCAACCGCCGCCGGATCGAAACCGCGATCGCTGCCCTGGTCGCAATCGCAGCCGGCATCGTGGGGATCGCGACGCGTGAGGCCTCCAGAAGCCTGGGCCCGAAGTTCATCAAGGTCGATCGCCTCGCCCGGCTCAAGGAGCCCGTCTATCTGACCCAACCTCCCGGGCCCGGCTCGCAGCTCTACGTCGTGCAGCGGCAGGGCACCGTGCGGGTGCTGGCCCCGGACCGACTCCTCCCCCGGCCCTTCCTCAAGATTTCGGACCTCGTCAAGCAGAGCGGCGGCGGCGCCGACGGCGGCATGACCTCGATCGCCTTCCCGCCCGACTACGCCCGCTCCGGCCAGTTCTACGTCGCCTATACCGACCGCGGGGACAGGTTGGTGGTGGCACGCTACAGCCGCAGCGCCGCGAACCCGCTGGTGGCCGACCGCGCCTCGGGCCAGTCGGTGCTCACGGTCCCGGAGTCGAGGCCCGAGCGACACGGCGGTTTCATCACGTTTGGGCCGGACGGCTACCTGTACATCGGCACCGGGGACGGCTCGCCACCGGGCGATCCGCGGGAGGTCGCTCAGGACCCCGCTCAGCTCCGCGGCAAGATCCTGCGGATCAATCCAGCCATCCCGGGGAGCGCCGAGATCTGGGCTTCCGGGCTCGGCGATCCCCGCAGGATCTCGTTCGATCGCGCCTCCCACTCGATGGCGATCGCCGACGTCGGCGACCAGCGCTACGAGGAGATCGAGTACCTGCCCATCGACAAGGCGAGGGGAGCGAACTTCGGCTGGCCGGCGTACGACGGCTTCGTCGTCCTGCGCGGGGGGCTGCCGAGAAAGCAGGCCGCCTTCCCGGCGATCGCGTTCCCGCGACGGCGCGGCTGCGCCGTGATCGGGGGCTACCTGGTCCGGGACCCGCGGCTCACCCGAATCCGCGGGCGCGAGCTGAACGGCAGCTATCTCTACGGAGTTCGCTGCTCGGGGAAGCTCTTCGCCTTCCGGCCCCGGCCGGGGCGCCGGGCGGGCAAGCTGCGCAGCTTCCGGTTCAGGTTCCGCAACCTGACCTCCCTCGGTGTGGACAACAGCGGCCGGGTCTACGTGCTCACCCTCAAGGGACCGCACCGACACGGCAAGCCGACGCTGGGGTCCGTCTTCCGGCTCGTTCCGATCCGCAAGGAGCTCTAGTCCTGGCTAGACGCCGGCGAAGGCGACTACGCGGCTGTCCGCCGGCGCGAACAGCCGCCCGCCCCCAGCCGCCGGCGTCGGGAAGTGGGTGACCGAGGCGAGGTCGACGGTGATCAGGGGAGCACCGCTGTCCGGCGCGTAGCCATGCAGCTTCGCGCCGCTGTCGATCGTCCAGACGACCCCACCCGAGACGATCGGTGGGCCGGCCGAGGAGCCCGCGTGCCAGGCGGGGATGAACGTATTCCCGCTGATGCGGAGGGCGTGCAGGCCATCGGTGCACGGGACATAGACGAACGGGGCCAGGTACGCGAGCCCGCCGAACGCCCCGCCACCGCAGACGCTCTGCGCGAAGAGCTGGCCGCCGGTCCCCCCGAGGTGGGTGGTCGAGAGCACCAGCCCCAGGCCCTCCTTGCCGATCACGAACATCCGGTTGGCCCCGAGCAGGGTGGGCCCGACGGAGCCAAGATCGGTGTCGCTTTGGTTGAGCTGGGGTGAGTTCGAAGCGCGATAGAAGTCGGTCTGCTTCAGCTTTCGCGAGAGCCGGATGACGCTGTTGCCGAAGTCGAACCCGGAGGTGTTATCGCCATTGCCGGTGACGACGAACAGGTTGCCTCGGCCCTCGACGGCCGCCCCTGACGGCGCCCAGATGCCGCCCTCACGGTTCACCCCCGCGGTGAAGGTGAGCTTCCTCGGCTTCCCATGTGTCATCACCGAGACGACCCTCCCTCTGTAGTCGCCGCAGTCGCCGGTGAGCCCGCCGAAGGGGACGTAGACGCGCCCCTTTGAGACCGAGAGCGCAGAACGCTGCTGGTGCACCCGGGGGTCCGCTCCCGGAGCATCGACCTTGCGCTTCAGCACCACCTTCCCTCCGCGGAGGTGAAGCCCGAACAGGACGTGGCGGTAACCGCTGAGGAAGGCGGTGACGTAGAGGGTGGGGCCGGAGATCGCCGGCGTCCCGGTGATGCCAGTGACCGGCGAGATGTTCCCGCACGGGAGCGTGGAGGCGTCCACCGGGGTGCCGAGATGGCGCTTCCACGCGATCCGGCCATTGCCCGCGTTGAGGGCGTAGACGGTGTCGTTCTCGGTGGCGACGTAGACGCGGTTGCCCACCGCCAGTGGCTCCGTATAGACCTGACCGTCGAACTGCTGGGTCCAGGTCTGATGGAAGCCGCCGATCGCCGGGGAGGTTGTGTCCACCCCCGTGCGGGCCAGGTTCGCGTGGTAGGTCGTCCAGTTCGCGGCGCGGTCGTGCTTCTTGCGCGTCGCCGCAGCGGCCTTCGCCGCGAGGGTGGCGCTTGAGGAGTCCGGCTTGACTCCGGAGCCGCAACCGATGGCGACGACGACCGTCGCCGTCAACGCCAGAATTGCCACCGCCCTGGTTCGAAGCATCCCGGGCCAGTCTAGGTCTAGCGAGGCAGCGCCGGGGCCAGGATCCGGTAGGCCTTGATGCCGAGGCCGAGCCGCTCGCGGTCCTCGGAGATCTGGGGGTCCAGTCCGGTCAGTTCCCGCACGCGCTCGAGCCGGTAGGCGACCGTGTGGCGGTGGGCGAAGATCGCGCGCGCCGTCGCGTTCATGTTGCAGTCGCTCGTCAGGTACTCCTCCAGCGTCCCGAGCAGGTCCGAGCGGTACTGGTTGTCGTAGCGGACCAGCGGCTCGACCGTATCGCGGTAGAAGCTCCGCACCTCCTCGGGATCCGAGATCAGGGCCCGGAAGAGGAGCCGATAGACCCCGCTGGCGGCGATGCCCTCCTCGAGGGCCTCGGCGATTTCGGGCTCGCGCCTGACCACGTCGAGAACGAGCTCGGCCTCCTTGATCGCTCGGTGGAGCTCACCCGGGTCGGGATAGAAGGAGGAGACAGCCGCCATCCCTAGCTTCCGCAGCCGGGTCGCGATGCGGCCGGCGCCCTGCAGCGTCTTCTCCGGGGCATCGTCGCCGCCGCGCGCCGGCAGGACCGCGTAGAGCCTGCCCTCGGAGAGCTCCGCGAGCGACCCCTCGTACTCAGCCTCGACCAGGGCCGTGGCGTGACTCGGGCTCGCTGACTCGATCTGCGCCACCAGCGCGATCGCGCCGCGTGCCAGGTCGCAGCCGAGGCGCGCGGCCTTGCTGGTGGCCTCCGCGCTGTCGACCTCGCGGGAGCGCAGCTCCTCCATCAGGCCGCCGCGCATCTTGCGCTCCGCATCCTCACGGGCATCGGCGACCGCCACCTCCGCGAGGGCCGCCAGGGCCGCCGCCCTGAGCACCTCGTCGCGGTCGACCAACAGCGGGGTCCCACCGTCCCCTGAGTCCGCCTCGAGCAGCAGAACGACGCCCACCATCTGCCCGCCGGCCTCGATCGAGCGCTCGAGCGCGATCGGGTCGGGCGCGCTGGCGTCGGTGTCCGCCACGCGGGCCTTCGCGTATTCGGCCAGGCCGTTGAGCTCGCCGCCGCCCGGAGCGCGCGCCGCCAGCCCGCGCGGGGGCAGGACGATGGCCACCGGGCCTCCGGCTTCCGCCGCGGCCAGCTCGGCGACACCCTGAAGTCCCTCGCCGTCGAGGACGGCCTCGATCATGCGGGTGCTGAGCTCGCGCAAGGTCATTCCTCCGCCGCCGCCGCCGCGACCTCCTCCTCGGAGTGGGCCTGAGGCTCCGAGCGAATGGGCTCGAACGCCTCATGGCGGATGAAGGCCTCGATTTTCTTCACGGCTGACTCCCCCGGAGACGGCAAGCGCTGTCGATGCGCACGGTAGGCGTGGCCGGGCACGGAGTCTTTGGCCCTCTGTCGAAAATCGCGCGCGGGGGTTGCTCCAAGCGGTCGAGCGTGCAGATCTGCACAAGGGCCGGCGCCCTGGACCCGATCCTGGCCAGGTAGCCAGTCCGCGCTAGAGTCCGCCGACAGCCGGTCTACGAGGAGAGAGCATGGCCATCGACACCGTCACCGAGAGTGCAAGGGACTCGCGCGAGAGCTTCGAGGTCACGAACCCCGCCGACGGATCAGCGATCGCCAGTGTCCCCCTTGACGGACCCGCCGAGGTCGCCGCAACCGTCGCCCGGGTTCGCGCCAACCAGCCCGCCTGGGAGGAGCTCGGCATCAAGGGCCGTGCCCAGTGGCTCTACAAGCTCCGCGACTGGATCCTCGACCACCAGGACGAGATCGCCGACACGATGCAGCGGGAGACGGGCAAGGTCCGGGGCGAGGCCGCGGGCGAGGCCGTCTACCTGCTGGACCTGATCAACTTCTACGGCAAGAAGGCCGGCAAGTACATCGGCGACGAGAGGATCCCCGCGCACTCACCGCTGATGAAGACCAGGAAGCTCAAGGTCCAGTACCGGCCCTATCCGGTCGTCGGCGTGATCAGCCCCTGGAACTTCCCGCTGATCCTCTCGCTAGGCGATGCGATCCCCGCGCTGATCGCGGGCGCCGCTGTCGTCATCAAGCCCTCCGAGATAACGCCCCTGGGCCTGACCGAGATCGTCGAGGCCTGGAAGAGCGAGATCGGCGGTCCCGATGTCTTCGACGTCGTCAATGGCATGGGCGAGACGGGCTCGGCGCTGGTGGACGAGGTCGATTTCGTCCAGTTCACGGGCTCCGACCGAACGGCCAAGAAGGTGCTCGCACAAGCGGCTGAGACCCTGACCCCGGTCAGCGCGGAGCTCGGCGGCAAGGACCCGATGATCGTCCTGCGCAGCGCCAACGTCGAGCGGGCGGCCAACGCCGCGACCTGGGGAGCCTTCGCCAACGTCGGTCAGGTCTGCATCTCGATCGAGCGCCTCTACGTGGAGGAGCCGGTCTACGACGAGTTCGTGGCGAGGTTCACCGAGGAGGTCCGCAAGCTCAAGCAGGGGATGGACGGCCGCGAGCACGGCCAGGACCTGGGCGCGATGAGCTTTCCGCCCCAGACGAAGATCGTCGAGGATCACGTCGAGGACGCCAAGCGCGCCGGAGCGACCATCCTCACCGGAGGGGAGCGCCTCGAGGGCGAGGGCGACTGGTATCCGCCGACGATCCTCACGGACGTCGACCACTCGATGAAGATCATGCGCGACGAGTCCTTCGGTCCCGTGGTCGGGATCATGAAGGTGCGCGACGCCGGCGAGGCAGTGCGGCTGGCCAACGACAGCCGCTACGGGCTCGCCGCCTCGGTCTTCGGCAGCAAGCGTGAGGCGGAGGCGGTGGCGCGCCGGCTCGAGGTCGGCACCGCGAACATCAACGACGTCCTGGTCGGCTTCCTGGCGTCGGATGTGCCGATGGGCGGCTGGAAGGACTCGGGGATCGGCTTCCGCCACGGCGAGTACGGGATCAAGAAGTTCGTCCGTCCCGAGTCACTCGTGATCGCCCGCTTCGGCGGCAAGCGCGAGCCCCTCTACTTCCCCTACACGCTCAAGCGGCGCGAGGGCTTGCGGAAGCTCACCGACTTCTTCAACGCGCGCGACTGGCGCCGCCGGCTCGGCCGCCGGCGCTAGCGGGCCGCGGTCAGCTCGCCGTCGAGGCGGCGGGCCTCCTGCTCGAACCACTCGGAGACCAGTCGCAGCCAGGCGACCTCGGAGCGGGTCCTGATCCGGACGTAGTCGGCGTGCCGATCGCCTGCGACCCTGATTGCATCCGCCACCGAGAGCTCGCGGTCGTCGACGGCGTCGTCGCCGAGCAGCATCCAGTCGGCGCGGCCGCCCGGTCCCTCATCCTCGAGGGCGAGCCTCGACCCATCACTCATCAGGAGGGCCTTCGGCTCCCGGCCCCCGACCTGCACACCCTGCACTCCGTTGGCTTCCATGTCGTCCCCTTCCGGTCGTTCGCTGGAGAGGGCAGTATGCGAGCGACCGCTAACACGGCGCTAAAGAGTCGTTAACAGGATGCGAAAGCCCCGCTGCTTGCGCGAAACAGGGCTCAGGACGCCGGGACGAGGTCTTCGCGCAGCTGCTTCGCGGCCTGGACCATGTTCCGCAGGCTGGGGTCGACCTCCGCCCAGGTGCGGGTCTTGAGGCCGCAGTCCGGGTTGACCCAGATCTGCTCCGGGCGCAACACCCGGGCCGCCTCGTGGAGCAGCTCGACCATCTCCTCGACGGTCGGGATGCGCGGGGAGTGGATGTCGTAGACGCCCGGCCCGATGTCGTTGCGGTAGCCGGTCTTCTCCCAGTCGTGGAGCAGCTCCATCCGCGAGCGCGCCGCCTCGATCAGGTTGACGTCGGCGTCCATCGCCTGGATGTGCTCCAGGATGTCGCCGAAGTCCGAGTAACACATATGCGTCTGGATCTGGGTCTCGTCCTTGACGACCGCGGTCGAAAGACGGAAGCAGTGGACCGCCCAGGTCAGGTACTCGTCCCAGCGATCTTTCCGCAGGGGCAGACCCTCGCGAATCGCGGGCTCGTCGACCTGGATGATCTGGACGCCGGCCTTCTCCAGGTCCTCGACCTCGTCGCGAATCGCCAGAGCCAGCTGCTTGCAGGTGTCCCCGAGCGGTTGGTCGTCGCGGACGAAGGACCACTCGAGCATCGTCACCGGCCCGGTGAGCATTCCCTTGACCGGCTTCTCGGTGAGCGACTGGGCGTAGGTGATCCAGTCGACGGTCATGGTCGACGGCCGCAGCACGTCGCCGAAGATGATCGGCGGGCGAACGTAGCGCGAGCCGTAGGACTGCACCCAGGCGCTCTCGGTGAAGACGTAGCCCTCCATCTGCTCCCCGAAGTACTGGACCATGTCGTTCCGCTCCGGCTCGCCGTGCACGAGCACGTCGAGGCCGACGTCCTCCTGAAACCGGATCACCTTCTCGATCTCAGCCTGCATCGCCTCCTTGTAGGTGAGCCAGTCGATCTCGCCCTTCTTCAGCTTCATCCGGGTCTGGCGGATCTCGTCGGTCTGGGGATAGGAGCCGATCGTGGTCGACGGGAAGAGCTCGGGAATGTCGATCTGGGCGCGCTGAGCCTGCTTGCGCTGCTCGGACGGACTGGTGCGCCGGTCGTGCTCCTCGTCGAGTGACTCGATCCGGGCACGAACCTCGATGTTGCTCGTTCGGGCGGACTCGCGCCGGAAGTCCCGTGCGCGATCGTTGGCCTCAAGCTCGTCGGCGATGGCGCCACGCCCCTCGGCCACTCCCTTCGCAAGGGTCGCGACCTCGCCCACCTTCTGCACGGCGAACGCCATCCACGAGCGCATCTCGTCATCGAGATCCGCATCCACCCCAGCCGGCTCGGCGTCCAGGTCTATCGGCACGTGGAGCAACGAGCAGCTGGTCGAGACGACGAGCTGCTGGGTCCGGTCGCGCATCCCCTCGAGCGCGTCCAGGGAATGCTCGAGATGGTTGATCCAGACATTTCGGCCGTCCACGATCCCGGCGAAGAGCCACTTCTCGCCGAGGTCGTCGTTGGCGATGAATTCGGCGTTGTGACGGCCCCCGTGCACGTGGACGTCCGGCGAGAGCGGGTCCCCGTGGACGAAACCCGTGAAGTCGAGCCCGATGCCGTCGATCGGCGCCTCGCGGAGCACCTCGTAGGCGTCGCCGACGTGATCGAAGTACGTCTTGACCAGGATCCGCGGCCGCTCGTGGACCTTGCCGAGCTCCTCGTACGCGAGACGGAGCGCATCGAGCTCCTTCTCGGAGCGGTCCTCAACGAAGCAGGGCTCGTCGAGCTGCACCCAGGTGGCGCCCTGCTCGGCGAGCTTCTCGATCACCTCGCCGTAGACCTCGACCAGGGGCTCGATCAAATCGACTGCGTCGAATCGCTCCGAGACACCCTCGGCGGGCTTCGAGAGCAGTAGGAAGCTCAACGGGCCGATCAGGACCGGGATCGTGTCGATCCCGAGCTCCTCCATCGCCTCGGCGTGCTCGTCGAAGGGCTTCGAGCTGGAGAGCCAGAACTCGGTTTCGGGGCCGAGCTCGGGGACGAGGTAGTGGTAGTTCGTGTCGAACCACTTGGTCATCTCCATCGCGGTCACGTCGAGCTCGTCGGTCTGACGGCCGCGGGCCATCGCGAAGTACGTGTCGAGGTCGACCTGGCCGCCGTCCCAGCCGTAGCGCTCGGGAACCGCGCCGACCAGGGCGATCGTGTCGAGCACCTGGTCGTAATACGAGAAGTCGTTGGAGGGGATCAGATCGATTCCCTGATCCTGCATCAGCTTCCAGTTCTCGACCCGGATCGCTTTCGCGGTGGCGCCGAGCTCATCGGCCGAGGTCTGGCCGCGCCAGTAGCCCTCCGTCGCGAACTTGAGGTCGCGGTTGCGGCCGATGCGTGGGAAGCCGGAGATGTTGGAAAGCGCCATTGCGGCCAAGGCTAACGAAAGCCGGGAAGGGGCTGCGCGACCGCCCTAGGCGGAGATTCGCTCGGCTTCTCGCCCCCGCGAGCGCGAGCGGGGGCGCTCCGGCAGACGAACCGGGGCGGCAGCCATGGCCCGCAGGCGCATGTCGGACCAGGTGACGCCCTCGCGGACCAGGGCCGGGACGCCGAGCGTGACCGCGGTGGCGATCTCCACCGCCTGCAGGATCACTCCGTAGGCGAGCGCGTCGGCGGCGTTGACGCCGAAGCCCTGGTGCAGCACGCTGATGATGGCGAGCTGGAAGATCCCGATGTTGGAGGGCGTGGCCGGCACGACCGCCGTCACATTGACGGCGAAGAGGCAGGCCGCCGCGGCACCGATCGCAACCTGATGGTCGAGGCCGAGTGCCGCGAACAGCGCCCAGCACGCGAGGAGCTGCAGGAACCAGGCGAGGAGCTGCGCGCCAGCGGCGTATGAGCCCTTGCGCGGATCGCGGAAGACGGTCAGGCCCCTGCGCGCTTGCTGCAGGGCCCCGCGGACGGCCTTGATCCCGCGCGCGATCCGGCCCTCGCCGTTCACCTTCACGATCGACGGCATCATCAGGACCGCCAGCAGGATGAGCAGCGGCGCGGTCGAGACCAGGAAGAGCTTCTGGGTGCTCGCCTGGAAGAGGTCGGTGGTCGAGACGATGATCCCGCCCAGCAGGGCCAGCGCGAGGATGTTGAGCGCCGTCTGCGAGACCAGCGTCCCGATCAGGACCGGGAAGGTCTCGCGCATCCGGCCGATGTGACGGGAGAGGACCCCCGCCCTGGCGGGCTCGCCGAGGCGCGCAGGCAAGGTCGCCGACATCAAGACGCCGATCATCGTCGCCGACGTCACGTCGCGGCGGCGCACGTGATAGCGGGGCAACGCGGCCCTGGTGATCGCGATCCAGGAGGCGGCGCGGGCGAACATTGCGGCCACCATCAGGGCGCAGGCGATCAACACCCACTTGAGGTCCGAGTCGATGATGTTTGACGCCACCTGATCGACGCCGATGCGCCGGGCCGCGAGGGCGGTCAGGCCGAGTCCGAGGATGCTCGCGACGGCCACTCCGGCCTTCCTGGCGACCCGCCGGCCGCGGCCGGGGGCGTCATGCAGGGTCGGCTCCAGCGAAGGCAGGCGCTTGGCGGGTTCCCTCGGGCCGCCGTCGATCCGGATAAGGCCGGTTCGCCGAGCGAATTCCTCAGGCGGCCAGATCGGGGCGGGCGCGGGCTCGATCGCGCGCTCGTAGACCTCGGTGACCTGCTCGGCAATCCGGGGCCAGGCATAGCGCTGGGCGCTGCGGCGCCCCGCCTCGCCCATCGCCGCAATCCGCTTGGGCTCGTGCGCGAGCAGCTGCAGCTCCTCGCCGAGCGCCTGCGGGTCGGCGGGTGGGACCAGGACGCCATCGACGCCGTTGGTGACGACGTCGCTGTATCCGGCGATCGCCGACGCGACCACGCCGGTGCCGGCGGCCATCGCCTCGATCAGGACCATGCCGAAGCTCTCGCCGGCGAGAGACGGCGCGCAGAGCAGATCGGCCTCTGCGAGCTGGCGCCAGAGGATCGAGTCCGAGACCTTGCCGAGCACGTCGATGTGCTTCATCAGGTCCGGGTCGCTGACGCGGCGGGATATCTCCTCGGGGTCGGCCCCGACCACGGTCAGGCGGGCGGGAACATGCTCGACCAGCGCCTGGAAAGCGGCGAGCAGGACCGGCAGCCCCTTGCGCTCCTCCGCGCGGCCGACGAAGAGCAGCCGCAGCTCGTCGCTCGGCGGCTTCGGGCCCAGCGGAGCGGCCTCGATGTCGACGCCGTTCGGGACGATCGTGTACTCGCCGCCGAACCAGCGGCGCCCCGTCCAGGCCGCGGCCTCGGAGACGGCGATCCGCGCAGAGAGTTGGTTCAGCCGCCGGCGAGCGCCGAGCAGAGTCGCGGTGTGGTTCGGGAAGGCCTTGGTGGAGTAGGCGTGGAATGTCCCGACGACCGGCGCCTCGCGGGAGGTCATTGCGTCCCAGCCGATGAGCGGCACGAGGGGCTCGTGCACGTGGACGACGTCGTAGTTTCCGGCGCGAAGCTCGCGACGCAGAGCGATGGGGCCCTCCGGGAAGGATGAGAGATTCGAGACGGCGCCGTTCGCCCCGATCCCCAGGGTCCGCCCCAGCGGAACGAGGTAGTCGGGAGCCTCCCTGAGCTCGGGGTGGGAGCGGTGCAGGCGTCGGCTGATTGCGTCTGGCGGGTCCCAGGGAGCGAGCACGCGGACGTGGTCTCCTCTGGCGATGAACTGCTCCGCAAGCGCCTCGACGTGCCTGTTGACCCCTCCCTGGTAGGTCCAGGAATAGGGGGAGACAAGCGCTATGCGCATAGGGCCAGGGTACCGGTCCTCGAGGCCGAGCTTTCGTGATTTGATCACAGCAAGGTCACTTACCCGCACGGGGTGCCGGGATTACGCGGGTTCTACGGGTCATTCATGGGCGTCTGTGCCCAGGCGAATGCCAGGGCGGCGCCCAGGGCGAGCGCGCCGAGCGTCAGGAAGGTGGCGCCGGAGTCGTTCACGAGGACGCCTGCAGCCACGGCGGCGCAGGCGCCGATCAGGCCCGACCGCACCGCCGGCACGGGCCGCAGCCGGGCGTCGATTCGCCGCAACCGCGTCGCGGCCACGGCAATGCCCACTATCACGATCCAGAAGAGGGGGTTCCCAGCCGCCTGGGCGAAGTCGTGCGCGGACAGCTCGAGGCGGCGTTGAGCGACATCGGCGAGGTCGCCGGCTCCCCCCGCGTCGAGCACCGAACGGGTCAGATGAGAGTTGCCACCGGAAACCAAATCAATGAACGCCAGGAGAGCGAGAACACTGAGGGGAGCCGCAATGACCAGGGCCAGGGCGAGAGCTCGCCGCCTTCTGGTGCCTATACCACCAGAAGTCGGCAAGGTCGCGACCGCAACCGCGGCCCCGACCGGGAGCACGATCGCCGCTCCAACGTCGGCGCCAAAGCGGCCCGCGGCGAAGACCAGGGCTGCCAGGCCGGCGGCGACCAAGTAGCCGGCGATGGCGACCGGTCTCGTCACCGGACTTCTTTCCCCGGCCGCACTCAGTCCTGCCGCGACGCCGACGGGGACCATCACCGCGATCAGCGCCTCGAGCTCGTTGCCGATCCCAAAGAAGCGGACGCCGAAGACCGGGTTCGGGCCGAGCAGGGACAGCTTCGTCAGCGGCGAGCCGGCGATGACGTCGATCGCGTATGCGACCACGGTGATCGCGCAGGCGACCGCCAGCGCCCACCAGCCTCGGACCAGCAGGAGCGTGAGGACTGCGAGGGCCCCCGCCCCGAAGCCCACCAGCAGGCCCTCCACCAGTGCGCTCGGCTCGATCGCCGCACCGGCGAGCAGCATCAAAGGCATGAACGCGAACGCCAGCGCGAGCCAAGCCTGCGCCGCCCGGCGCGCCGACCGGGCAATGAGAGCGACGAGAGCAGTGACCACGATCCAGGCGAGCAAGCTCGCGATCACGACCGGGGCGCGGCGAGTCGGGATAGCGGCCATGCGCTCCGCCAGGTCCTCCACCGCTCCGGGGTCGACCTCCCCCTCCGATCGGATCGGCTGACCGTCCATCTGGCTCGGCACGGGCACCCCGAGCCACCGAAGGATCGTGGGCGCGATGTCCGTCGAGAGGACGTAACCGTCGCTGCGGGTCGAATCCGAGGTGAGGTCGCCGCCAAATCCCCGCCCGGCGATCCCGATAGGGAGCGCGCGGTCGCTCCTCGGCGGTGGCGAAGCGAAGGCGATGATCAGACCGTCGCCTGCCAGGCCCGTCACGAGCTTCCCGGTGACGCCGACCCCCGCGGAGATCACGGTCACCGTGCCCCCGTCCGCGCCTACGACGCCGTCGCGCCGGGCCGCCAGGAGTGCCGCGGGCCCCGCCGTGGGGACAGCCGCGGACCGGATCCCGCGCGCAACCAGGCTCGAGGCGAGCAGCCCCGGGACGATCTCCGCCGGTGCGCCGTCGGCCCTTTGAACGATCTGCTCCCAGTTGGGAACGCGAGCCCCGATGCTGCGAACCGGCGGCAGGGACCGGTCGTAGAGCGCATCGTCGACCCGGTTTCCCTGGGCGATGTCCAGATAGGTCTGCTCGGCGGGGACCGGCCCGATTCCTGCGCTCATCACACCCGGCGAGAGCCCTGCCCTGGTCAGCTCGCCCACGGTCGTGCCCTGCGGCAGCGCGACCAAGGTGACGCTCCGCCCCAACGCGGGCGTCGCCCACAAGCAGGCGAACACCCCGGCCGCCAGAGCGGTGGCCATTACCCTTCGTCTCGTGGCCGACCGCACGTTCGTCAAGTTCACGTTCTTCAAGCTGGGCCCCGCCTGGCGCAGGCGCAGCGCCTCGGAGCGGGGGCAGGACAAGGCCGAGTTCCTGGCCGCCTGCGAGGACTTCGCCGAGGACCGCTCGCTGCGAGCGTATTCGACCGTCGGCACCCGGGGCGACACCGATCTCCTGCTGCTCAGCCAGAGCCCGGTCCTCGAGGACATCCACACTTTCCACGTGGTGCTCAGCCAGAGCGGCCTCGCCCGCTGGGCGACGACCCCCTACTCCTACCTCGCGATGACCAAACCATCGCCTTATTCGGACTCGGAGTCGCGGCCGGAGATCTGCACGTCCGGGCGCAAGTACCTCTTCGTCTATCCCTTCGACAAGAAGCGGGAGTGGTACGGCCTGTCCCTCGACGAGAGGCGGCGGATCATGGCCGACCACATCGAGGTCGGTCGCCGCTACCCGGAGATCTCGATCAACACCTCCTACTCCTTCGGCCTCGACGACCAGGAGTTCGTCGTCTCCTTCGAGGGCGACGAACCCGGCGAGTTCCTCGACCTCGTGCAGGAGCTCCGGGGCACGGAGTCGAGCTCGTACACGCTGCGCGACACGCCCATCTTCACCTGCGTGGCGATGTCGCTCGGCCGCGCGCTGGATGCGCTGGACGGCACCGCCGCCACCGCGGTGGCTCCCACTCCCGCCTAGGCCAGCCACTACCCTTTCCCGCTCGCTGTGATCGGAACCTCCGAACAACCGCTGCGCCTCGCCATCGTCGGCTCGGGCCCGGCCGGCTTCTATACGGCCGAGCACCTGCTCAAGCACGAGGGGACGCACGCCGAGGTCGACGTGTTCGACCGGCTCCCGACCCCCTACGGCCTGGTCCGCTTCGGCGTGGCGCCGGACCATCCCAAGATCAAGTCGGTGATCCGCGTCTACGAGAAGACCGCCGCCCGGCCCGAGTTCCGTTTCTTCGGCAACGTCGAAGTTGGCAGGGACATGTCGATCGAGGAGCTGAGACAGCGCTACCACGCGGTCGTCTTCGCCTACGGCACCGCCACCGACCGCCACCTCGGGATCCCGGGCGAGGACCTGCCGGGCAGCCATCCGGCCACCGAGTTCGTCAACTGGTACAACGCCCACCCCGACTTCGCCGACCGGGAGTTCGACCTCTCCTGCGAGCGCGTGGTGGTGATCGGCAACGGGAACGTGGCCGCCGACGTCGCCCGGATGCTCGCGCTGACCCCCGACGAGCTCGGCGAAACCGACACAGCCGATCACGCGATCGAGGCCTTCGCCGCCGGCAGCGTCAAGGAGATCCTGGTGCTCGGCCGCCGGGGGCCCGCCCAGGCCGCCTTCACCAACCCCGAGGTCCGCGAGCTGGGCGAGATGGCGAACGCCGACATCGACATCGACGCCGGCGAGATGGAGCTGGACGAGCTGAGCCGCGAGTGGCTCGACTCGGACGACGCCGATCCGACCAACCGACGCAACGTCGAGATCTTCACGGACTTCTCCCAGCGCGACCCCGAGGGCAAGCCCCAGAAGATCGCGGTGCGGTTCCTTCGCTCCCCCATCGAGATCCAGGGAGACGGCAAGGTCGAGCGGATCGTGGTCGGCCGCAACGAGCTGCGGCGCGACGAGAGCGGCCGGATCCGCGCGGTGGACACAGGCGAGCGCGAGACCATCGAGTGCGGCCTGGTGCTGCGCTCCATCGGCTACAAGGGCATCCCCATCGAGGGCGTCCCCTTCGACGAGCGTGCCGGCACGATCTCGAACGAGGGCGGCCGGGTCACCGACAACGGCGAGCAGGTGCCCGGGCTCTACGCGGTCGGCTGGATCAAGCGGGGCCCGTCCGGCGTGATCGGGACGAACAAGAAGGACGCCCAGGAGACCGTCGACAACCTCTTCGCCGACCTCGAGGCCGGACGGATCCCCGAGGCCGAGCTGGCCGGCGATCGGGGCTCGATCGAGGCCCTGCTCACGGAGCGCAGGCCCGACCATGTCACCTTCGAGGGCTGGCAGGCGATCGACGCCACCGAGGTCGAGGCGGGCAAGCCGCTCGGCCGCCCGCGGGTAAAGCTCTGTCGTGTTGACGAGCTGGTCGAGGCTTCGAAGGCCAAGACGGCCGCCTGAGCGTTCAGGCGGCCGCCGGGAGCCCGTAGCTCACCGGCAGCAGACCACGCGCGATCGCGTCGTCGCGCAGCTCGTGGGGTCGGTCGGTCGTGATGCACCTGGGCTCGGCGTGGAGGACCTTCTCCAGCAACTCGACGTCGTTCACGGTCCCGGTGCTGACCGTGATCCCCGCCGCACGCAGCCGGCCCACGAGCTCGTTGGAGAGCAGGAAGTGTTCGACCTTGACGCCGCTCACGCCGTGGCGCAGCACCCAGCCGGCCAGCACCTCTGGCGCGTAGTCGGCCCAGATCACCAGCCGGGTGCGAAAACCGGCAGCCGCCGCTACCTCGCAGGCGCTGGTGTGGAAGCTGATCACCTCGAGGCGCTGGCGCTGCGGGGAACACGCGTAGCGCCTGCAAATGGCCCCCGCGGTGCGGCGCGCGAGCTCGGGGTTCGACTGGGTCTTCACCTCGACCTGGACGATCAGATCGAGGGGCGTGTGGTGCAGGAGCCGCTCCAGGGTGAGCGGCGGCTCGTCTGCGGGCTCGCAGTCTGGGCCGAGGAGGCTGCCCTCGAGCAACTCCTCGAGGGTCCGCTCGTGCGCCCAGCCCGACAGCGTGGTCCCGAGCGAGAGCAGTGGATTGTGCAGCAGGACCAGTTCCCCGTCAGCCGTCAGGCAGACATCGGTCTCGAGTCCCTCGAGCGGCCCGGAGAGCGAGCGGCGAAGCGCCGTCTCCGAGTTGTCCGGCCCGTAGGCGCTTCCCAGCCGGTGGGCGATCAGGTCGCCTGCCACGGTGATCGTAGGGTGGCCGAGGCAGGCGCCAGGGGATGTGAAATCCCTGCAAACGGAGCGTAACAATCCCGTGAAGCCAGGCGAATCCGCTGCTCAGCGCCGCAGCCAGCCGATGAGGCGCGGATGGCCGTCGACCACGGGGGCGTCGACGAGCTCGAAGCGCTGGAAGCCGCTTTGACGCCCAAGCATCTCGATCCCGGGGGCCGTGAAGCCCCAATAGACGTAGTCGTCGTCCGGGTAGACCTCGCCCGGCCGGTAGCGGTGCACCGGATTGCCGTCGGCCGGATCCGGAAAGACGCCGTGCGTCTCGATCAAAACCGTGCCGCCCTCGCCGAGGCGGCGGTTGAGCACTCGCAGTAGGCGTGCGGGCGTCTCGACGCGATGCAGGATCCCGCAGCAGAAGATGAAGTCGAAGCGCTCGGCGAGTCGGTCGAGTTCCAGGGCGTCGAGCTTGCGGTACTGGACTTTCGAGTCGAGCAGGGCGTGGATCGCCCGGAAACCCTCCCCTCCCTCGAGCTCGACGTCCCAGCGGGCGCGGACCCACTCGATGTACTGCTCGTTGTCGATGGCGACCACCTGCTCTGCCCCCCGGGCCTCGGCGAGGAAGGCGTAGAACCCGTCGAAGCTGCCGATGTCGAGAACGGAGAAACCCTCGAAGCTCTCCGGGATCGCCGGAAGCCGGTAGCGATGGTCGCGCGCATGTCCCGGCGCGTAGATCCGCTGCCCCCGATTGAGCGCAAAGGTGTGAAACCAGTACGGAACGTGGTCGAGAACCGTGCGGGCCTCCGAGGGATCCGCCTCGATAGGCAGCAGGTCCGCCACCTGGCGCTCGGCCGAGGTGAGCTCGGCCAACGCCGAGGCCGTCCGGGCGTTCAACTGCGCTCCTCTCTCGTCGGCAGGGAGCGGTTCTCCCTGAAGTACCGTCTGAACCACCCGCCGGATCCCCTGCCCCGGGGCCCCGGCGCGCCTTTCGATCTTACCTCCGCCTCGGCGGACTCAGTGCCCCGTAGGATTCGTGCGGATGGCGATCTCGAACGACGAGGTCCGTCTGATGATCGAGGCGTCCCTGCCCGGCGCCACGGTCGAGGTGGTGGACGAGACCGGTACCCAGGATCACCTGCGGGCCACGGTGGCGGCGCCGCAGTTCGAGGGCCTCTCTCGGATCGAACAGCACAAGCTGGTCAAGCAGGCCGTGCAGACTCGCTTCGATGACGGCTCGATCCACGCGCTTTCGATCAAGACGTCAGTGCCGGAATAGCGCCTGCGTATAGTGTGCTCCGAAGGCGAACCGAGGAGCAACCCGTTCACTATGGAGCCAACCCTCAAGGACAAGGTCGAGGAGCTGATCCGGGAGAACCCGGTTCTGCTCTTCATGAAGGGCACCCCGGAGCAGCCGCAGTGCGGCTTCTCCATGCGGGTCGTCCAGGTGCTCGAGAACTACGGCGTCGAGTACGGCGCGGTCGACGTGCTGCCGGCACTCCAGCCGCTGCGGGAGGTGACCGCCGAGATCTCCGACTGGCAGACCTTCCCCCAGCTCTACGTCAACGGCGAGCTGGTAGGCGGCGCCGACATCGTCGAGGAGATGAACGAGTCCGGCGAGCTCGCCGGGCTACTCGGAGTCGAGCAGCCTGAGCGGCCGGCGATGTCGGCCAAGCAGGAGCTCGAGGCGGACGACCCGCAGCAGAGCCCGCCGATCCAGATCGAGCGCTAGTCGCGGAGTCGGATCGGGCTAGACGGCGGCGGCCTGTTCGGCCGTTTCTTCCTTCACCTGGAAGGAAGAGCCGCAGCCGCAGGCCGCTTCGACGTTCGGGTTGTTGACCGAGAAGCCGGCGCCCTGCAGACCGTCGACCCAGTCGACCTCGGAGCCGAAGACGAACTGCATGCTCGTCTTGTCGACGACGACCGCGACGCCATCCGTTTCAAAGCGATGATCGCCCTCCTTGGGCGCGTCGAAGGCCAGGGCGTACTGGAACCCGGAGCAGCCGCCGCCGCGAACCGCGACGCGGAGAGCCTGCTCGGAACCGGTCTCCTGCTCGCCAAGCAGCTCCTTGATCTTGCCCGCTGCCTTGTCGGTCAGCGTTATCGGCTGAGGACTCTCACTCATCGCCACAGATTGTATAGACCCCATCCGCTGATCCTGGATACTGGCCGCCGTGGGCGCCGGAGACCTCGAAATCCTCCGCCGGATGTGGGCGGAGATGCTCAGCTCGACCCCCGTGGAGATGGATGACGCGGCCGCCGAGCGCTGGTGGCATCCGGAGATCGAGTACGTCGAGGACCCGAAGTGGCCCGGATCGACGACCTACGGCGGCCGCGAGGCGGTGATCCGGGCATGGCACGGCTATTTGGAGGTCTTCGGATCGGTCGAGATGAAGGTCGAGGGGCTACGCGACGCCGGTGACGAAGTGGTGGCGCTCGTGCGCCTCAGCGGCATCTCGAAGGGTGGGGACGTTCCATTCGAGCACCTCTGGGCGTACGTCTGCCGGATGCGCGAGGGACAGCTCGCGTACCAACGGGCCTACTGGGATCCAGAGGAAGCGCTGGAGGACGCGAGCGTCAGCTAGTCGCCGACGAATCGGCGCCAGGCTGCTGCTCCTCCTCGCCGTACTTCCAGTCCAGGTACTGGCGGATCCGGTGCGAGTCGTTGACGACCTCGTTCCCGTCGACCAGCACCGGGACATACCTCATGCCGGTGAGCTCGACGATCTCGGCGCGGTTCGCTCTTTTGTAGGGGACGCGCTCGGTTCGGTACTCGAGTCCCAGCTTGTTGAGCTTCCGCGCGACCGCGCCACAGGGGCAGAGGACATTGGTCCGGTTGGGGCAGCGATAGAGGACGCGCCGCGGCTCGGTCATCAGATGAAGGGGATGTGTCGCAGGACGCCGCCCGTGCTGCGCAGCGCCAGGTCCGTGAGCCGGTGGCCCTCGGCCCGCTTGCCGAGCTCCTCGAGCTGCCAGTTGACCGTGTCCTCGAGGGTCTCCTCATGCGGCCGGGGCTCCCAACCGAGCTTCTCCCGCGCCTTGTCGTTGCGGTAGGTGAACCACTGGCTCCCGGAGCGCACCTCGTCCGCGGAGGTCGGCAGACGCAATCCGACCAACTCCATCGCCTCGACGCCCGCCACCGCCAGTCGTCTCTGGATCCGGACCGGAGGGGGCGGCACCCCTGCGATCCGGCTCAGGTCGGCGAAGAGACGCTGCTGCGTGAAGTTCCTGCCGGTGAGCAGATACCGCTCTCCCTCCTCGCCGCGCTCGTCGGCGAGGACGTGGCCCTTGGCGACGTCGCGCACGTCGACGATGTTGATCGCTCCGTCCAGGTAGCCCGGGATGCGGCGAAGCAGGAGACGGCGCACCAGGGCATTGGAGGTTCCGCTCGGGTTCGGGTCCTCGGGGCCCAGGACGAACGACGGGTTCACGATCACCACGGGCAGGCCCTTGGCGGCAGAGCGCATCGAAACCAGCTCGGCTTCGTGCTTGGAGTTGATGTAGGCGATCCCGAGACGACCCACGGTGAACGGGTGATCCTCGTCGATGGTCTCACCCGGCCGCGCGGCCCCTACCGCGCTCGAGCTCGAGGTGAGCACGGCGCGAACGACGCCGGCACGCAGCGCCTCCTCCATGACGTTGCGGGTCCCTTCGACGTTGACCTCGACGACGCGGCCCCGGGCCCGGCTTCGCATCGAGGTGGTGCCGGCGACGTGGAAGACCCGCTCGACGCCCTTCATCGCCTTGCGGACCGCCTTGCGGTCGGTGACGTCGCCGATCGCCCGCTCCCACTCGATCCCTTCGAGCGGCTTGATGTTGCTCTCCTCGCGGACCATCAGGCGCAGATCGTCGCCTCTGCGGGCGAGTTCCTTGACCAGATGGAGACCGACAAAGCCCGTCCCGCCCGTGACGAGCGTCTTGGACATACGGCGGGCATGGTAGAACGCCGCAATGCCCTCGACCGCCGTGGTCGCCGACACGACCTCATATCTGACTCCAGGGCTCCTGGCCGAGCACGACGTCAAGCTCGTCAGTCTCTACGTCGGGGTCGAGGGCGAGCAGGAGCGAGAATCGGACATCGAGGACCTGCACGGCTTCTACGAGCGCCTTCGGGCCTCGGACCAGATGGTCACGACCTCCCAGCCGTCGGTCGGCGACTTCATCTCGGTCTACGAGCCCCTGCTCGCGGACGGCAGGGAGATCATCTCCATCCACCTCGCCTCGGGCATCTCCGGCACCTACGAGTCCGCGATGCAGGCCCGCGAGCGGCTCACAGCCGAGGACAAGGGCGGGGAACGAATCGTGGTCTGCGACTCGCACACCGGCTGCGGCGGGATGGGGCTGATGATCCTGGCGGCCGCCCACGCCGCCGAGAAGGGCGAAAGCGCGTCTCAGGCGAAAGCCCGCGCCGAGAAGGCCCGGGAGGAGCTCAAGATCTGGTTCGCGGTCGACACGCTCGACTATTTGCGCCGTGGTGGCCGGATCGGCGCGGCGCGTGCCTGGATCGGCACCACCCTGAAGATCAAGCCGATCCTCACCCTCGAGAACGAGATCACCCCGATCGAGCGGGTGCGCACCCGCGCCCGGGCTTTCGAGCGGATGGTCGACTACGCGCGCCAGCGCCACGAGGACGGCGCGGACTCGTGGGTCGTCCAGCACGTCCAGGACCCGGAGAACGCGCAGCGGCTGGTCGATGCATGCAAGCCGATCTTCGGCCATGACCCCGTCTTCGTGTCCGAAGTCGGTCCGGTGATCGGGGCGCACGTCGGCCCCGGCCTGCTCGGCGTCGGCGGCGTGCCGACGTCGACTCTCGTGTTTTGAAACGGGTCGCGCTTACGCGCGCCGTTGCATCGGGCTAGGAGCGCCTGCGCCTGAGCGCCATCGCTCCGCCGATCAGGAAGCCGACGACCGCCGCGCCGACGGCGAGCTCCGTCCGGTGCTCGCGGACCTGGCGGCGCACGTCCGTGACCTGCACCCAGCGGCTGCGGAGGGCATCCACCGAGCGAGAGAGCTCGTTGCGCTGCTGAACGATGTCGTTGCGGATCTGCTCGGCCGAGCGACTGCCGGGCGGCGGGGGCGTCCAGCGCCCGTTGCCCTCGGTCTGAAGGGTCCGGCCGGCGGTGGATGCGAGGCTGTGCGACAGCACAAGCCGTTTAATCATGGGCGTCCTCCTGTCCGTTCTGGTCGAAGGCCGCCTTGATCTCCTTGGCCTCCTCGATCGCCATGTCAGGGGTCGGCGGGGCCGAGCGCTTGAAGGCGCGCCAGGCGAACAGCCCCGCTCCAGCAGCAATCAGCAGGAAGAGGCCCGCCTCGACGAAGAAGCCGGCCCAGAAGTTGTTGAAGACGAGGTCGTTGAGGAGCCAGGCGAAACCGTGCATCAGCATCGCCAGTGCCAGCAGGACGAAGATGCCCGCCGCGAGCCCGGCCACCGAGCCGCGCAGAAGGCTGTTGAACTTCTCGGTGACCTCGGTCTTGGCGAGCTCGATCTCCTCGCGGACCAGGACCGAAGCTCGATCGGAGACCTCGAAGACGAGCTCGCCCACTGTCATGTCCTCTGGGGCCTTGGCGGTCATCTCCACTGGGGTCTTCGCGCCGTTGCCGGCGGGCGGAGCCTGGCTCGGCCGGAGTGGAGGCGACCGGCTCCTGCGGCTGAGTGCCCTCGCCGTCGGTCACTCGGGTGGCTCCTCGTTGAACACGCGGCGCCAGATCACCTCGGAGAGCCGATGCGCGGCGACCGTCGCCAGCGCGCCGGTAGCCGCCAGCAAGCCCCCCCAGATCAGTCGCCTCAAGATTTCACTGTCCATCGCTTTGCCCTCCTCTCCGGGATCGCGCTACCCGGGCTCCTGCGAGGAGTAAACCAATTCGGCGCCCTGCCCGTTGGCCTGCGGGACGCTGCGCTCCGCGTAGGTCGCCCAGCGCTCGAAGAAGGTCCGGTAGACGAGGTGCGTCCAATGCGGATCGGCGGCCTCGAGCAGGCCGTGCGATCCGGCACGCAGGATCCAGACGCGGACCAGGTCGTTGTCCTTGGCCGCCTCGGCCAGCATCCGCGCCTGCTCCACCTTGATGATCGGGTCGTCCTCGGGGTGCAGGACGAGCAGCGGCACCTTGGCGTGCACTACATGATCGATGCCGCGAGCCTTGGTCCAGATCTCGTCAGCCGTGACGTCGTAGTAAGGCGCCGAGACGTGCTCCATCACATGCTGCATGTCCTCCGCTTCCGGGGGCCAGCGACCGGAACGCACCCGCGAGATCAGGGCCGCCTCGAAGGCTCGGTGGATCGGATAACGGGGATGGCCCCTGGGGACCGGCTCGGAGAGCCTCTCCCAGGCGAGCTTCGGCACCGCGGGCGGTGAGACCGCGAGGATGCCTCCGTCGAGCAGGGTCGGTGTCTCCTCTTCGTCGGAGGCGTTCAACACCGAGCTGCCACCCAGCGAGATGCCGAGGGCGCCGACGCTCGTCCCTCCCAGCTCCTTGATGTAGCGGGCGAGCGAGAGGATGTCGAAGCCCTCCTTCCAGCCCGCGGTGGACGGCGCTGGGCTGGTGAGCTCGGTCATCCCGAAGCTGCGGAGATCGAGGGCCGCGACGTTGAAGCCCCACTCGTAGAAGGCGCGGACCGCGATCTGGCGGACGTAGTCGAAGCGGCTCGACGTGAAGAGCCCGTGGACGACGATCAGCGACGGCCGCGCGGCCTCCTGGAGTGCGATCGACGCCGCGATGCGCTCCCCATCGGCCCCCTCGACGATGTGGTCCTTGAACTGGCCTGGGTATCGGTAACCGAGCACGGCGCCCTCGCGTTGCTGGGCGACGACGAAGTTGGAGATGTCGGCGAAGCCGCGACGCGCCTCGGCGAAATAGGAGTGGTGCAAGCGGTCCGGGATCGCCTGGAGGTCGCGCATCAGCGCGTCCATCGTCCGCTCGCGCTCCGGCGGGACCGGCAGGGGCCGCCTGCCACGGCGCTCCAGCCCCCTCAGGAAGTCGCGCACCCGCCCGCCGATCAGCTGGCCGAAGAGCCAGAGGGGCAGCAGCAAGACTCCGAGCAGGACGTTGGCGAGCTTCGCGGCGCCGTGGAGGACCCGGTCCTGGCGCTCGGTTCTGGCGAGGCCCTCCCACATGTGGGCTAGCCGGCCACCGCGTCGCCGACCGGCCGCGGCTCGAGCCCGTCGCAGATGGTCTCGATCACCAGCCGCTTCGCCCGTTCCATGTCCTCGTCGCTGCCCGGCAGCGAGCCGAAGATCCAGCCCGTGAGCAGCTGCTCGATCGCCCCGTAGAAGACCAGGGCTGCGAAGTTCGGGTCCACGTCATCCCGGAACTCCCCGGTCTCCTGAGCGTCAGAGACGATCTCGGCCACCAGGTCGTAGGCCTGCCGGATCTCCGGGAGGTGGGTGCGCCCGAACGAGTTCGCCGCCCGCGTCACCTCGACGATGATCACTTTCATCAGCTCCGGCTCGTGTCGGTAGGACTCGATGATGAAGTTGGCGACGCCGGCGAGCTTGTCGCGCGGCGGCGCATCGCCCTGCCGCACCTCTCGGCTCGCATCGACCAGCAGGGCCCAACGCTCCGAGAAGAGCTCATTGAGCATCTGGTCCTTGGAATCGAAGTAGTGGTAGACGAGTCCGTAGGCGACGCCGGCGTCGGCCGCCACATCGGACACGCGGGCGCTGTGGAAGCCCTGCCGGGCAAAGACGGTGATCGCGGCATCGAGGATCGCGCGGCGCTTGTCGGGAGCCGGGGTCTGGGCCATCACGACGCTCCCTTGGCGCCGGCGGGCCCCGGGGCGGAGGCCTGCACGCCGTTCGACTTGCCGTTCTCGGGCCAGCGGTAGGCCTCGGGGCGCCTATGGCGCAGTGACGGCAGGCTGTCGCGCATCTCGTTCTGGATCGCGAAGTCGAGGTCGGCGGAGACGAAGCACTCGGTGTCGGCGGCCTGCGCCACGACCACACCCCAGGGGTCGACGATCATCGAGCGCCCGTAGCTCCGGTAGTGCGGGGGCGCGAAGCCGATCTGGCCCGCCGCGACCATGAAGACCTGGTCCTCGATCGCCCGAGCACGGATCAGGACCTCCCAGTGATCCCGCCCCGTGCGTTCGGTGAACGCGGCGGGAACGGTGATCAGGCGGGCGCCCCGCAGGGCGAGGATCCGGTAGAGCTCCGGGAAACGGAGGTCGTAGCAGATGGTCAGGCCGACCATCGCGCCGTCGGCCTCGCCGAGTGCGATCGCATCACCGGCCTGCTCGACCTCGGACTCCCGGTAGGAGACGTCGCCGACCTCCACGTCGAAGAGGTGGATCTTGCGGTAGATCGCGCGCTGCTCTCCATCGGGGCCGAACATCACAGAGGTGTTCGCGAGCCGCTCCCACCCCGGGACCACCTCGGGGACGCTGCCGGCCACCAGGTTGATCCCGAGCTCGCTCGCCCACCCCGCCGCGGCGGTCAGAGCCGGTCCGTCGAGCGGCTCGGCGCCGGAACGGATCGCCTCGGGCGGCCCCAGGACGGTCCACTTCTCCGGCAGGACGACCAACTCGGCGCCGTCCGCTGCGGCGCCCCGAACCAGGCGCTCGGCAACCTCCAGGTTGCGGTCGTATTCGTCGGTGGAATTGAGCTGTACTGCGGCGGCGCGCATGTCTTCCCCGGGCGCGGCCCGGCTTCCGCGACGCGGTCCGGGTTCGGTTGACTGACCAGTCAATCTAGCGGCTGGGCGGGCCGGAGACGCTCGATGCCGCCCGCATAGGATGGGTCGATGCAGGCCCTGGTCACCGGGGCGACCGGAAAGGTCGGCCACGCGATCGCCTCCGCTCTGCTCGACAGGGGAGACCAGGTGCGGGCGCTGGTCCGCGATCCGAACCGCGCAGCGAGCATCCTCCCGGCCGGCAGCGAGCCGGTCCGGGCCGATATCACCGACGCGGACAGCCTGGTCGCGGCGGTCGAGGGGTGCGAGCTCGTCTTCAACTCGATGGGGATGCCGGAGCAGTGGGTGCGGGACGAGGCGATCTTCGACCGGGTCAACGCCGTCGGCAGCCAACAGCTGGCGATCGCGGCGAAGGACGCTGGGGCCCGCCGTTTCGTCCACACCTCGACTCATGACGTCTTCCACGCCGACACCGGCGAGCGCTTCGACGAGACGATGGTCGCGGACTACCCGAAGGGCACAGCGTACGAGCGATCCAAGCAGCACGCCGAGGAGCTGGTGCTGGCCGAGCGCGACGGCATGGAGGTGGTGGTTCTGAACCCCGCCGGCGTCTACGGCCCCACCCCATCGCCGACCCCGTCCTTCGAGAACGGGATCTTCGAGCCGGTGGTACGGAAGCGGCTGCCCGCCGTTCCCCCGGGTGGCTCCGGCTATGCCTACGTCGAGGGTGTCGCCGTCGGGCACCTGCTCGCCGCCGATCGGGGAGCCGACGGCGAGCGCTACATCCTCGCCGATGGCTACGCGAGCTTCCGTGAGATGGCCGAGACCGTCCGCGAGGTCGCCGGCCGTGGCCGGGTTCCACCGGTGATGCCAGTCCCCATCGCTCGGGCAGTGGCGTCGATCGGCGCCGGCCTCTCGCGGGTGATCCGGCGCCCACCGCTCTTGCCCAAGGGCCAGCTCACCTACATCCTCTGGCAGGCGCGCCCGGACTCCTCCAAGGCCCAGCGCGAGCTCGGCTGGCGGACCACGCCGCTGGACGAGGGCATCCGCCGGACCCTGAACGCCATGGGCCTGCTCGAAGGCTCCTAGCCGAAGCGGCCGATCCGGGGCACGAAGCGGCCGACACGGGACGCGTAGTCCCGGAACTCGTCACCGTGGGTACGGATCAGGTAGGGCTCCTCGACCGCCCTCACCTGAAGCTCTAACCCGAGCCCGGTCACGACCACGGCAACGAAGCCGAGCCAAGCCGGGACCATCAGGGCGAAGCCGAGCAAGCCCAGGATCATGGCCGAGTAGATGGGGTTGCGAACGAGGGAGAACCATCCCGCCGTGACCAGGTCGGTCCGCTCCTCCTCATTGACCCCGACCCTCCAAGACTCGCCCATGCCCAGCTGCGCAAGGAAGAGGGTGAGGCCGCCGGCCGCCGCCAGGCCGATCCCGATGACGTGCAGCGCGCCGACGTCTACCGAGTCGATGGTGTCCAGCGAGCCACGATGGACATCGACCACCGAGAGGACGCCGAGGGCCACCCGCCGTTGAAGAGGACCGCGGCGAGCCAACCGAGCGGGCCAACGCCGCGGCGCACGCCGATCAGACCGGTCCGGCCCGTGCGGATCACCTGGATCGCGACGCGCACCACCACGGCCAGGACGCCGAACACGACCAGCATCCAAATCGCGAGCTCCGCCATCGCGGGCTACTCGCCGGAGTCTTTGCCGTTCGAGTCGGGCTCGGAGCCGCGCCTGCGCTCCAGCTCGGCGACCAGCGCCTTGGTGTGCATCGCGGCGAGCAGGTCGTTGAGCGGCTGCGTGCCGGCCTCGATCAGCGCCATCGCCTCGTCGGCGTCCATTTCGCCGGCCAGACGCTCCATCAGCACGTCGACCTCCTGCTTGACCAGGGCGGCCATCGCGTCCTTGTAGCGCAGCGTGTCGTAGACGGTGAACCCGATCCGCTCCTCGTAGCCGCCGGCGCGAAAGCGGCTGATCACCTCGACGATCCGGACGTCGGTCGGCGAATAGCCCTTCTTGTCCGGGGTGAGCACCCCGAGCTCCGCGAGCCGGTCGAGCACGTCCTTCGGGATGTCGTAGCGGTGACGGACCTCGGTGGCGCTGACCCGCTCGCTCTCGCCCGCGAGCGCGTGCTCCAGCAGCTTGTCGCCGAGCTCGATCAGGGCCTTGGCGCGGTCCGGGTCCTCCTCGAGGAGGTCCTTGATCACCCGGAGCGGCATATAGCGCTCCTCCTGGAGCTGCTTGATCATCTTGATCCGGTTGACGAACTCGGCCGGGTAGTAGGCCATGTTGCGCGAGGTCTTGACCGGCTCGGGCAGCAGGCCCTCGCGAAGGTAGTGCTTGATCGTCGCGGCGGAGACGCCGGAGGCGCGGGCCAGCTCGCCCATGCGGAGCATCTCCTCGTCCTTTTGCCTCAAGCGGGTCGCGCTGTCGCGCGCCCTCGCATCCGCCGCGCTCATGCGAGGAATGTCTCCTCGCGCTGCGCGGCATCGGCCCCCTTCGCCGCACCGGATTCCTCCAGTGCCTGGATCTCCTCCCGCGAATAGCCCGCCCCTCGCAACACCTCCGCTGTGTGCTCACCGAGCGCCGGCGCCGGGCGATGGATCCCGGCCGGCGTGCGAGACAGCTTGATTGGGAAGCCGAGCTGCTTGATCTCGCCCATCTCCGGCTGCTCATAGCTGACGACCATGTCGCGCTCCCTGACCAGCTCGGACTCGAGCGCCTCGTCGAGGTCGAGGATCGGCTCGATCATCGCGTCGTGCTCGTCGTTGAAGGCCTTCCACTCCGCTCGGCTGCGGGCCTTGAAGACCTCGGCAACCTGACGGTGGGCCTCCGAGCCGGGCTGATCGAATTGCTTCTCGATCAGGTCGGGGCGCTCGACGGCCTCGCAGAACCGCGCCCAAAACTTCGGCTCGAGCGCGCCGCAGGTCACCCACCCGTCAGAGGCCTCGTACGGCCGGTAGCAGATGATTCCTCCCGAGAGCATGATGTTGCCCCGGTCCGGCACCTCGCCCGAGCCGAAGTAGCGCGCAGCCTCCATCACCAGCCATGCCAGCGATCCGTCGGTCATCGAGATGTCGACCATCTGGCCCTGACCGCTTCGACGGGCCTCCTCCAGGGCGGCGAGGATTCCGACCGCGGCCATCAGGCCACCGCCGCCGAGGTCGGCGATCTGGGCGCCCGATTGGATCGGCGGCCCTCCGGCCTCGCCGGTCAGCCCGAGGATGCCGTTCAGCCCCAGGTAGTTCATGTCGTGGCCGGCCCGGTCCCGGTTCGGCCCGTCCTGGCCGTAGCCCGTGATCGGGCAGTAGACGAGGGCGGGGTTCGTCTGGCTCAGGACGTCGAAGCCGACGCCGAGCCTGTCGAGGACACCGGGGCGGAAGCTCTCCACGAGGACGTCCCCCGACTCGGCCAGCTTGAGCAACGCCCGACGGCCGCCCTCCTGCTTCAGGTCCAGGCGGATCGAGCGCTTGTTGCGGTTCAGCGCCAGATAGATGGCGGAGCGAGTCCCGAGCGGGGTCTGCTCCTCGGCGCCGTAGTAGGGGGGCGCCCAGCGGACGTAGTCGCCCTGGCCGGTGTCTTCGACCTTGATCACGTCCGCCCCCAGATCGGCGAGCAGCAGGGTGCAGAAGCCGCCGGGCAGCAATCGGGTCAGGTCGAGGATCTTGACGTCGGAGAGCGGTCCGTCGCTCACGTCTTCGCCTCCTCGAGCTTCGGCACCCCGAGCAGATTGCGCGCCTCGGCGACGGTGGCGGCGCGGCGGCCGACGTCCTCCGCCATCTGCCGGGCCTTGGCGATCAGCTCACCGTTCGACTTCGCCATCTGGCCGTTGGGCAGGTAGAGGTTGTCCTCGAGGCCGGCGCGGATGTTGCCGCCCAGGTTGAGTGAGGCCGCGAGCAGCTTCCATTGGTCGCGCGAGACGCCGATCACCTGCCAGTTGTTGGGCCCCTCGGGCCCGCCCGGGATCTGCTCCGACATGAAGGCGACGTTGCGGGCGTTCGGCCTGATCCCGCCGTTGACGCCCATCACCAGCGAGATCTGCAATGGCGGCTCGAGCAGCCCCATGTCGAGATACGGATCGAGGTTGGCGACGTGGCCGGCGTCGAAGCATTCGTGCTCGGGCTGGATCCCGAGCTCGTTCATCTCGGTGAGGAAGGCCGTGATCGTGTCGAAGCTGTTCTCGAACACGGCCTTGAAGACGAAGTCCTTGCGCCGGCGGGAGTACTTCGCGTAGTTCATCGAGCTCATGTTCAGCGCGGCGACGTCGGGGCGGAGCTCGCGCAGATATGCGATGCGCTTCTCGATCGGGACGCCGATCGCGCCGGTCGAGTAGTTGATGATCACGTCGTCGACCTCGGTCGTGATGGCCTCGGTGATCGCCTTGAAGTCCTCGATCTCATAGGACGGGGTTCCATCTGGGCTGCGCGCGTGGATGTGGATCTGCGAGGCGCCCTCGTCGACCGCGCGGCGTGCCTCGGCCGCGTACTCCTCGGGCGTGTACGGGATCGCCGGGCACTGGTCGCGGTTGGCGATCGCGCCGGAGATCGAGTTGCTGATGATCACCGGGTCCTCGAAGCGGCTCATGCACCTCCCCTTTCCTCGATCGCCGCCTGCATCGCGGCAGCGAGCTGCTGCAGCGCCGGCACCTCGTCGTCGCTGGGATCAAGGGGCAGTTGTATCCCGTAGGAGTCCCCCTTGGCCGGATTGCTCAGCACCTCCAGCCTCGGCGTCTTCAGCATGCCCTTCTCGAAGGTGAGATTGACCTCGTCGATCAGCTCACCCGGGAGCGTTCGCGAGACGTTCTCGGCGAAGCCGAACGTCGCGAAGGCTTCTCCGTCGAAGACCAGGACCCCGGCGAAAGCGACGTTCTCGTTCCTCAGAACGACCCTGACGCGCTCGCTCATACCGGCATCACCCCGTGCTTCTTCCAGGGGCGCTCGACCCGCTTGTCGGCTGCCATCCGAAGGCCTCGGATGATCGTCGGCCGCGTCTCGCGCGGGTCGATGATGTCGTCGATCAGCGCGTTGCCCGCGGCGATGTAGGGATCGATCTGCTTGCGGACGGCCTCGAGCATCTGCTCTCGGGTCCCCTCTGGGTCATCAGATGCCTCGATCGCCGAGCGGCCGATGATGTTGACCGCACCCTCCGCCCCCATCACCGAGATCTCCGCGGAGGGCCAGGCGACGATCAGGTCCGGCTCGTAGGCCTTGCCGTTCATCACGTAGTAGCCGGCGCCGTACGCCTTGCGGACGACGACGGTCACCTTCGGCACGGTCGCCCGCGAGACGGCGTAGAGCATCTTCGCGCCGTGGCGGATGATGCCGGCGTGCTCGACCTTCGAGCCGACCATGAAGCCGGGCACGTCCTGGAGGAAGACGAGGGGGATGTTGAAGGCGTCACAGAGATTGATGAAGCGGGCCGCCTTGTCGGCCGAGTCGTTCTCGAGGATGCCGCCGAGCTGCTTCGGCTGGTTGGCGACGATGCCGGCCGGCCGGCCCCCGAACCGGGCGAGGCAGGTGATGATCGTCTTCGCGAACTTGGGCTTGATGTCGAAGAACTCGCCGTCGTCGGTGATCTCGCGGATCACGTCGTACATGTCGTAGGGATGACGCGCCGACTCCGGAACGATGTCGAGGAGCTTCTCGGACATCCGGTCCTCCGGATCGTCGGTCTCGCGCTCCGGGGGTCGCTCCTCGCAGTTGGCCGGGAAGTAGGAGAGGTAGTCCTTGACGACCTGGATGCACTCCTGGTCGTCCTTCACCTCGAGGTCGCCCACGCCGGAGGTGCGGCAGTGGACCTTCGCCCCGCCGAGCTCCTCCATCGAGATGTCCTCGCCGGTCACCGCCTTGGTCAGATGCGGCCCGGCGAGCGCCATCGCACCCTGGCCGACGACCATGGGGACGAAGTCCGAGAGGGCGGGGATGTAGGCCGTCCCCGCCGCGCAGGGACCGAGCATCGCGGCGACCATCGGGATCACCCCCGACATCACGACCTCCTCCTGGAAGAGATGGCCCGAGCCGGCGAACAGGGACCCGGCGGCCTCCTGGATGCGGGCGCCCGCCGAGTCGAGCAGCCAGATGAACGGCATCCGCTTGCTCAGGGCCATCTCGCGCATTCGGGCGACCTTGAGCTCGCCGGACATGCCCATCGAACCGGCCATCACGGTGAAGTCATAGGCGGCGATGCAGCAGCGTCGGCCGTCGACTTCGCCCCAGCCGGTGATCACGCCGTCGGCCGGTGCATCCTTGCCCTCCATCTGCCGCTGGGAGAAGTGGGGACGGCCGTGGATGCCGAGCTCGACGAAGGTGCCCGGGTCGCAGAGCAGGTCGATGCGCTCGCGCGCGGTGAGCTTGCCGCGCTCGTGCTGGAGCGCGATCTTCTCCTCACCCCCGCCGAGCTTGGCCCTCTCCCGTCGCTGGTGAACGTCCTCGGTGAGCGCCTTCATCCCGGTCTCCTCGCCGCCCTCGACCTGATCGGGCGCCTCCGGGGCCTCGGCTGTCGCCTCGTTCTTGGTCTCGTCCTTGGCCGCCATCAGCGCCCCTTCCATTCGGGCTCGCGCTTCTCGAAGAACGCCTTGACGCCCTCCTGGATGTCCTCCGTCGAGAAGGTGAGCGAGAGCTGCGAGCGCAGGTACTCGAGCGCGTCGTCAATCGCCATGTCCTGCTGGCGGTACATCGCGTCGTGGCCGAGCCGCATCAGCACCGGGCTCTTGGAGGCGAGCTTCCGGGCCCAATCGTCCACCGCGGCCTCGAACTCAGCGGCCGGCACGACCTTGTTGGCCAGCCCGTAGTCGACCGCCTGCTCCGCGGAGAACTGCTCGCCGAGCAAGATCATCTCGTTGACCTTCTTCCGCGGGACGTTCCGGTAGATGATCGACATGATCATGTAGGGGAAGGCGCCGACGTTGATCTCCGGGGTTCCGAAGCGCGCGCCCTGCTTGGCGATCAGCAGATCGCAAGACAGTGCCAAGCCCATGCCGCCCGCCAGCACGTGGCCGTTGGCGGCGCAGAGGGAGGGCTTGCCGAGCCGGGGCATCAGCCGGAAGAACTCAAGGAAGAGATCGGAGGCGAAGTGCTTGTCGACCAGCGGAGCATCGGCCGCGAACCCGCCGAGGTCGGCGCCGGCGCAGAAGACCTTGTCCCCGGCGCCGGTGAGAACCACGGCGCGGACCGCCTCGTCATCCCGCGCGTCCTTGATCGCATCGACCAGGGCCGCCAGCAGCGCGCCGTTCAGGGCATTGCGCTGGTCGGGCCGGTTGAGGGTCACCGTCGCGATTCCTTCATCTACCTCGTAGAGCAGCTCGTCAGCCATCGCGAGGACCCTAGTGGACCCCGCCAAGAATGGAAAGTGCTACGTCTTACTCCCTACATGTGTCCAGTTCCGTGATCTTTTGGGTGAGTTGGACCAAGTCAAAGGAAATGGACGCATATAGGGGGTCCAGCCAGTACGCTCAACGTGTGGTGGAGGCCAAGACGGCCATAGGGGGCCCGACGAACGTCCACAGCACGTCGACGAGGGTCCCTGCTGGCCCCGATCACCTGCCCCCCGGCCCGCGCCAGCCCGTGCTCGCGCAGACGCTGAGGTATGTCAGGGATCCGTTCACCTTCCTCGAGCGCTGCCAGAAGCGCTACGCCGTCGACGGTGCGGCCACCATCAACCTTCTGGGCTTCGGACGGACAGTCTGGGTCACCAGCCCGGAGCTGATCCACGAGGTCTTCGCCCGCGACGACGAGATGCCGCTGAGCCCGGCCGGCAATCTGGTCAAGCCGATCTTCGGCACCCGCTCGGTGACCGGACTCGACGGCCACCCGCACCTCCAGCGACGCAAGCTGCTGCTCCCCCGCTTCCACGGTGAGCGCATGGGTGCGTTCGAGGCCGGCTTCCATCGCGCTTCGGAGCGCCTCATCGAGCGCTGGGAGCCGGGCTCTGAGTTCGAGCTCCATCCGGAGATGTACCGGCTGACCATGGATTACCTCTTCGAGACGCTGATCGGGGCCACGGATCGTGATTACGTGGATGAGCTGACCAATGCCTCCGAGGGGCTGATGGCGATGATGAGCCTTTGCGCGGTCGGCGATTGGGTTCGTCACGACCTCGGACCGCTGTCGCCGTGGTTCTACTTCCTGCGCCGCCGTCGGCGTCTGGACAAGCTCCTCTACGGTGAGATCGCCGCGCACCGCACGGCCGTAGCGGAGGGAACGGCCGGCGACGACGTCCTGACGATGCTGATCGAAGCCCGAACGGAAGACGACTCGGGGCTCACGGACGAGGAGATTCGAGATGACCTGGTCGCGCTGATAGTCGCGGGCAGTGAGACCACCGCTACGGCGCTGGCCTGGTCCTTCGACCTGATCCTGCACCGACCGGGGGCGAGGCAGCGAATCGTCGCGGAGGCTGCGGTCGGTGAGTCGGAGTACACCGATGCCGCCATCAAGGAGGCTCTGCGCCTTCGTCCTCCGGTCATCGCGGCGGGACGCGTGACCGCCAAGACGGTCGATCTTGGTCCCTGGCGGATCCCCGAAGGCGTCCGGATCTGGACGCCCATGAGCCTGATCCAGCGAGATCCCGAGGCCTACGAGCATCCCGACGAGTTCCGGCCTGAGCGCTTCATCGAGGGCAAGCCGCCCGCCTACATGTGGATTCCCTTCGGCGGCGGCGTACGGCGGTGTCTTGGAGCGCCGTTCGCCCTGCTCGAGATGCGGATCGTGCTGCAAACCGTGCTCTCGCGCCTCAAGCTGACTCCACTGAGCGAGACCGTCGAACGCACCCGCGCCGAGGGAGCGATCATCGTCCCCGCCGGCGGAGTGCGTGTCCGCGTCGAGGGCCCGGTGGGTTCGGAGCGTCGCGAGGGCCATCCGCTCGACGAGCTGTTGTTGCAGAGCGCGAGCGAGCCCAAGGCGAGGGAGCATCAGCGGGCTTAGGCGTCTAGGCCTGCACGGGATCAGCCCGAGCCGCCGCATATATTGAGCAAGTGAGGGTCCTCGGGGGCTTCTCCTATCTCCATCGGCGGCCGATCGTTGTCATCGCCCTGGTCGCGGCCATCGGGGCGGCAATCCTCGGATCGACCGTGTTCGATCGGGCTCAGCCCTTTGGGTTCAGCGATCCGAGTTCCGAGAGCTCGCGGGCATATGACTCGATCGAGCAGGCGACGGGAGCGCGTGCGGTGCCGGCCGTGCTCCTGCTGCTGACCCCGGGCGGCTCGGTCGCAAACGCCGAGAGCAGGGCGGTCATTGTCCGAGCGGCCAGGACGCTGGCGGGCGTCGACGGGATCGTTCGCGTGGTCACACCGGCAGAGGATCGATCCCTCGTCTCGGACGGCGGTTCCCAGGCTCTGGTGGAAGGGTTCGTGAGTCGCTCGGTCGACAACCTCTCCAAGGTCGGCGAGCGGGTGGATACGGCCTTCGCCGGGGACGGGGCCGTACAGGTCGGCGGCACGGCGGTCGCCTCCGTCCAGCTCAACGACACCACGGAGAGCGATCTCCGCCGAATAGAGCTGTACGCCTCGCCCTTGCTCCTGCTGATCTCGCTGCTCGTCTTCAGGAGCCTCGTCGCGGCTGTGCTGCCGCTCATCGTGGGCGGGCTCTCGATCGCGTTCACGCTCGCGGCTCTCCGACTGCTCTCCGAGGTCATGACGGTCGACATCTTCGCCCTGAACGTCGTCACAGTCCTCGGCCTCGGCCTCGCGATCGACTACAGCCTGTTCATGGTCTCCAGGTACCGCGACGAGCTGGCGCGATCCGGACCGGGCCTGAGGACCATGTGCGACACCGTGGGCCCCATCGGAAGAATGGTCGCCTTCAGCGCGGGGACGGTTGCCGCCGCGGTCGCCTCACTCTGCATCTTCCCGCAGCCGTTCCTCTACTCGACCGGAGTCGGTTGCGCACTCGTCGCCGTCCTGTCCGCGCTGGTGGTGATCCTGGTGCTGCCAGCGATCCTGGGTCTGCTCGGAACCCGGATCAACGCCCTGAGCATCTCCGACCCCACGCCCGTCCACGGCTCGGCCCTCTGGCGACGCGTCGCTGCGGTCGTCCAAGCTCGGCCGGGCCTGGTCGCATTCCTGGTCACTGCCCTGATGCTCTTCGCGGCGCTGCCCCTGCTGCGGATCCAGCTCACCCGGGCGGACGCGCGGGTACTCCCGAGTGACAACAGCGCCCGTCTCGTGGACTCAGCCGTACGGGCGAACTTTCGAGACGACCCTGCCGACTCGATCCTCCTGGTTCAAAGGGGTCCATCCACATTTCGGCGGTGGATGATCAAGACCGTGCCCCCGGTGACGCGGGTCGATCGTCCCCGGCGTCTCCCCGGTGGGGTCAAGGTCGTCGAAATCCATATGAACGTCGACCCGAACTCCGACCGCGCAACGGGGGTGGTCAAGTCGATTCGCAACAGTGCAGTGGGAGCAGCGACGCTGGTCGCCGGCCCGAGCGCGGAGCTGGTCGATGAGCGGGCGAGCCTCCGAGCCCACCTGCCGCTGGCGGTAACGATCGTGGTGGCGAGCACTTTGATCGCAATCCTGCTGATGACCGGCTCCGCCGTCCTCGCCGTGCTCACCTTCCTCGTCAACATGCTCACGATCGGCGTTGCCCTGGGTGTTCTCGTGCTGGTATTTCAGGACAACAGGTTCGAGTCGCTTCTCGTCTACAGCGGGGTGGGCGCGCTCGACATCTCGGTCCCCATCCTGCTCTTCGCCGTCATCTTCGGGCTATCAACCGACTACGGCGTATTTCTGCTCAGCCGCGTGGCGGAGATACGACGAACGGAGTCGGGTCCTCGAGCGATCGCTCTCGCAATGGAGCAAACCGGCAGGATCATCACGGCGGCGGCGATCCTGTTCGCGGTCGCGATCGGTTCGTTCGTCTTCTCCCAGATGGTCTTCATCAAGGAGGTCGCCGTCGGCACCGCCCTGGCTGTGCTGATTGACGCGACCCTCGTCAGGGCCTTCCTGATGCCGGCTTTGATGCAGCTCTGTGGAGAGATGGCGTGGTGGTCACCACGCCCGCTGGCTCGCCAGGCTAGAGCTAGACCGTGATCTCGGTCTGGGCGCGCTTCAGCGCGCGCAGGAGGGCGTCAACGACGCGTTCGTCGAACTGGGTCCCCGCCGCCTTGCGAAGCTCGCTCCTGGCCGCCTTGTGCCCGATGGAGCGCCGATAGACGCGATCGCTGGTCATCGCCTCGTAGGCGTCCCCGACCGCGAGTATCGCGGCCTCGAGTGGAATCTCCTCGAAGGTCAGGCCCTTCGGATAGCCGCTTCCATCCGGTCGCTCGTGGTGAGTGAGGATCCACCCGCGAACGTCGTCCAGCTCGTCGCTCGCGAGGATCCTGGCGCCCATCTCCGGATGGCGGCGCATTTGGTCCATCTCATCGTCGGTGAGCTTTTCCGGCTTGCCCAGAATCGAATCCGGCACACCGATCTTCCCGATGTCGTGCAGGATCCCCGCTAGACGGACACGCTGGACGCGGCCCTCGTCGAGGCCGAGCTCCCGCGCCATCATCTCGCACAGCCGACCCACGGTCTGGCTGTGCTTCGCGGTATAGGAGTCCCGCTGGTCGAGGGCCTCGGCGAGGCTGAGGACCGTCGCCAGCTGCGCCTGGCTCTCCACGCTTCGCTTCCCGGCGACTGCCCCGACCGTGCTGGTCACCTCGGGGCTGTAGATGACGGCTCTGTCCCGACCGAGTGCCTTTGCCGCCTGCAGCGCTCGATCGGTGACCGCGACGAGCTCTGCCGGATCCGACGCATGACCGGGAAATTCCGCCACCCCTGTGGATGCCGTGATGCCCTGCGGGGAACCGAGCATCGAACCGCGCATCCGGGAGAGGATCTTCTCCGCCAGCAGGAACGCGCCGTTGCCATCGATCTGTGGCAACAGCACCCCGAACTCCTGACCTCCGGAGCGCGCGACGGTGTCGATCAGCCGCGTCGAGTCCTTGAGCATGACCGCCAGCTCCTGGAGGATCTTGTCCGCACCGCTGATGCCGAGCCGCTCGTTCAGCGACTTGAAGTGGTCAATGTCGATCAGCAGCAGGCTGACCGGGACGTTCGTCGAATCGGGCGCGCTCGACCTCCTTCTCCAGTGCCTGCTGCAGTCCCATGCGGTTGGGGAGCGCGGTCAGAGGGTCCGTTCTGGAGGCCTCGACGAGCCGCGACATCAACCGCTCGACTCGCTGGCGGAGATAGGTGAGAAGGAGCCCGGCGGTGGCGAGCGTCCCGGCCACGATCGAGAAGAAGGCGACGTCGGTGTGCCCCGCACCCGGCGGCGGCGCGGGCGTGATGACAATGGCGACCGCGTAGGAGAGGGCTGCGAACGCGAGATAGCCGGCGGCCTCCCACCGCGATACGGGGTAGTAGAAGATGTAGAACCCGATCCACAGGTAGAAGATCGCGAAGCCGCTCGAGCTGTCGTGGCTGAAGTACACCGCGAGCGTGGTGAGAACCGCCGCGAGGAGATTGCCGACCTTCAGCGTGCCGAACCAGATCCGGTCGCCCAGCATGAGCACCCCGATCCCGTAGACGAGCGCGCTGATCTGGACCATCAGCAGACCCGGGACGTTGTAGTAGTGGGGGTGCGGCAGGAGGGTGGCAAGCGCCCCGTTCACCGCAGCCCCGAGCGCCAGCAGGCCCTGTACCTGGGCCAGCGGTCCCGCCGCGGCCCTACCCGAGATCAGCTCGCGCGGACCGGCAGGGTCAGTTTCGCTTCCGGGCAAAGCGAGCATGTCAAGCCCACCCGCCTCGTCGGCGGGAATTCTCCCCGTCCGTTTCCCTGTCATTACAGGGGTGATCGGCGGAGATACCGCGGAAACTTGAGCCTGGACGGATGTATGAGAAATCGGTCACGGCCGGATATGGACCCCACGTTTTGAGCGAAACCCCCTTGCCCCGACGACCTTCGGGTTCCTGGCTAAAAAGCCTGCTTACTGCAGGTTTGGCACCCCTTCGACTGTCGCCCGCGCCCCATATGCCGGCGCGAAAGTGAACCGTTTGCGCGCGACCGGCTCGTCTGGCGTGATCAGGCGCACTGAGGGTGGCCGCGGCGAGCACCGCGCGGATGACGACCTTCATCTCCAGCTGAGCGAAGCTCGCGCCCAGGCACCGCCTGACGCCGCCGCCGAAGGGCTGCCAGGGCTCCCCATCACCACCGTCGAGGAAGCGATCGGGCCTGAACTCGTCTGGCTCCGAGTGGAGGGCCGAATCGCGGTGGAGTAGGTAGAGCGAGACCATCAGGACCGAGCCGGCGGGGATCAGGTGGCCGTTCAGTGCGACATCCTCTCGCACCTTCCGAGCGACCACCGGGACGACCGGGCGCAGTCGAAGGACCTCCTTGACGACGGCGTCCAGATATTCATCGCTCCCCCGGGCGAGGTCGTCCTGCAGGCGGCCCATGACCTCGGGCGACCGGAGGAGGCGCTCGAAAGCCCAGGCCAGCGCACTACTCGTCGTCTCGTAGCCGGCCATGATCATCGTCAGGAGCTCGTCGCGAATCTCCCGGTTGGACAGTGGTGTGCCGTTCTCATCCGTCGCGGCGCACAGCAGCGACAGGCAGTCGCCTGCGTCCTCGGTCGACGACGCCTGCCTTTCGACGATCGCATCGAGAAAGTGACCGTCCAGCTCGTCCAGCACCTGCTGCAGCCGAGCGTACGGCGTGATCCCGCCCAGTTCGTGGCGGAAGTAGGGCAGCAGGGTGAAGGGAGATGAGCAGCGTCTCATCATCTCGGGAACGAGGGCGCGAAACTGCGCGAGCCGGTCTTCGGGTCCCCGGCCCAGTGCGAGTCTCAAGGTCGCCTCGAGCGAGATCGCCTCCATTTCCCGCTGCAACTTGAGCGTCTCGCCGGCGCGCCAGGAGGCGATTCGCTCGCGCGTCGCTCCCTCGACCGCCTCGGCGAAGGCAGGGGCATGGTGCGCACCGAAGGCGGGCAGCAGGATCCGGCGGTGCTGCATGTGCTCGTCCCCATCGAGGACGAGAAGCGAGGCAGGGCCGACGACCGGCTTCAGGATCCCGTTGGCGTCCCCGGCGCGGAAAACGCTGGGATCGCCTCTGATCACCCGGCGCGCCGCGGTGGGCTCCGCAACTACCACCGTGTTGCGGCGCGGACCGAGGCGCAGGGAGAAGATGTCGCCGTAGCGGCGTCGGCAGCCCTCCATGAACGGGATCGGCCGGTACATCCATTCGAGCGTCTGAACGACCCCCGGTGTACGCGGACCGGGGGGCATACTCGGTGCGGCGGCAGGAACCGCACCACCTCCCGCTCCGATCGGCCCCAGTGCTGTTTCCGTGGCTCGTGACACCCCGAAGGCAGCGTAGAGAGCGCACTTGTCCTGCACATCAGCAGAACTCCGCAACTTGATTCGGTAAAAAAAACTTGCAGTTGAAGTAAGAAGTAGGAAGTCCTACTATTCACTTTGCGGTGTTCGCCCGCACCATCGCCCGCGCTGAGGACCACCCTGAGGACAAGGAGAACGAGCAGTGGCTACCGCGACTTCAAGCATCATCAAGCCCGATCACGGCGCCAACCGCCGGCACTTCATCTTCACGGACGAGCACGAGGAGCTGCGCGAGTCGATGCGCTCCTGGGTGCTGAAGGAGCTCACCCCGCACCGGTTCGAATGGGAGGAGAACCTCTGGCCGGACTCCGTCCTCCACCGCGCAGGCGAGCTCGGCTTCATCGGCCTTTGCTACCCGGAGGAGTACGGGGGCCAGGGCGGCGACTACTACTACTCGCTGGTCCGCGCCGACGCGATGAGCTACTCGGGCTGCGGCGGGCTCAACATGGGGATGGCGGTCCATACGGACATGGCCACCCCTCCGATCCACCTGCTGGGTACCGAGGATCAGAAGCTGCGTTACCTCGTCCCCTCGATCAAGGGCGAGCTGATCAGCTCCCTGGGGATCACCGAGCCGGGCGCCGGCTCCGACGTGGCGGGGATCCGCACCAGGGCCAAGCGCGACGGCGACGAGTGGGTGATCAACGGCTCCAAGACCTTCATCACCAACGGACTGAGGGCCAACTACATCGTCCTGGTGGCCAAGACCGACCCGGACGCCGGCCACGACGGGATCAGTCTCTTCATCGTCGACATACGTGACTCCGAGGGCAAGGAGGCCGAGGGCTTCAGCGTCTCCCGCAAGCTGGAGAAGATGGGGATGCACGCCTCGGACACGGGCGAACTCTCCTTCCAGGACGTCCGCGTCCCCGCGGAGAACCTGCTCGGCCAGGAGGGCAAGGGCTTCTACCACATCTCCTGGGAGCTCCAGGGGGAGCGGCTGGTGGCCGCGATCGGCTGCGTATCGGGCGCGGAACGCGTTTTCGACCGCACCCTCGAGTACGCCAAGGAGCGCGAGGCCTTCGGCCGCCCGATCGGGCGCTTCCAGGCGATCCGCCACAAGTTCGCCGAGATGTCGGTGAAGATCGAGGCCGCCAAGCAGATGGTCTACGCGACGGCGTGGCGCTTCGCGAACGGCGAGTACCCGGTCCGGGAGATCACCCAGGCCAAGCTCTACGCCTCACGCATCATCGAGGAGGTCTGCGACGACGCGATCCAGATCCACGGCGGCTACGGCTACATGAAGGAGTACGAGGTCGAGCGCGCCTACCGCGACTCCCGTCTCAACCGCATCGGCGCCGGTACCGACGAGGTGATGCTCGAGGTGATCGGCCGCAGCTACGGGCTCTAGGCCACCCGTGCCTTCGCCTTGGCGGGCGGAACGGTCGAGCTCTCGTAGCCCCACGGTGAGAGGTCCATCACCTTGCGGACCTCGATCTTGCCGTGGCCCATCGGGACCTTGCGGGCCCACTCCATCGCCTCGTCGAGGTCCCCGCACTCGAGCAGGGCGAAGCCGCCCAGCTGCTCCTTGGTCTCCGCGAAGGGGCCGTCGATGACGGTGGCCGTGCCACTGGGCGCGAGCTCGATCGTCTTCGCCGTCTTCGGGAGCTCGAGCGGCTCGCAGGCGATCAGCGCGCCCGCCTCGACCGCCTGCTTGTCGAACGCAGTCCAGGCATCCATCGCTGCCCGCATCTCCTCGTCCGTCGCCTCATACATGTCGTCCTGGTCGCGGACGAAGGTGAGCATGAACTTCATGGGTTCCTCCTCGATCTGGGCGGCTCATGCGGCCGCATTCACCCTAACGACGAATGGGCGACCCCTCCATCGACACCGCGGACGGTATAAGGACTGACACTCTGTCCAACCTCGACCACATCCGCTCCTACTACGAGGCGCTCAACACCGGCGATCCGGACCTGGTCGCCTCCCACTTCACAGATGACGCGGTCCACTACTACACGCGCCTCGGGCCACACGTGGGGGCGGAGCGGATCGGCCAGAACTCGAAGATGGGCGTCGAGATGATCGACGGCCAGTGGTACCTCGAGCACGGCATCGAGCAGGGCGACGAGGCCGTGATCGAGTGGACGATGACCTGGCGCGACCCGAAGACCGGTGAGAAGCGGCTCGACCGCGGCACGGAGTGGTTTCTGATGCGAAACGGCAAGATCGCCGAGGTACGCGCCTACCACCACGGCAATAAGAAGAATCCCCAGGGCGATCTGCTCGGCTTCGACCATGCCGGGCGGGGATACACGACCCTCGAGGACTGGCAGCCCCCGCCGCGGAGGAAGGCAATCTCGTGAACGTCATCAAGGACTCCGGCGAGCGGGCGCTGATGCCGCCCTTCACGGGGGAGCACGAGGAGCTGCGCGAGTCCGTTCGCCGCTTCGTCAGCAAGGAGATCGCCCCTCACGTCGACGAGTGGGAGGAGGCGCGCGAGTTCCCGCGCGAGCTGTACACCCGCTGCGGTGAGCTCGGCTTCCTCGGCCTCAAGTACGAGACCGAGTACGGGGGGCAGGGCGGCGACTACGTCCACGATGCAGTCTGGGTCGAGGAGCTCTCGCGCTCGGGAGGGAGTGGCGGGGTGGCTGCCGGAATTGGGGCTCACGCCGAGATCGCGACTCCCCCGATCTGGAAGTTCGGTACCGAGGAGCAGAAGCAGCGCTGGCTGGTGCCCGGGATCAGGGGCGAGTTGATCGGCGCGCTGGGGATCACCGAGCCCGGAGCCGGCTCGGACGTCGCCTCACTGCGGACCACCGCCCGCCAGGTCGCCGGCGGCTACGTCGTCAACGGCTCGAAGACCTTCATCACCAACGGGGTCCGGGCGGACTTCCTGGTCTGCGCCTGCAAGACGACCGAGGAGGGCGGCCACCACGGCATCTCATTCCTGGTGCTCGAGCGAGACATGCCCGGCTACGAGGTCGTCAACAAGCTGGAGAAGATGGGCTGGCACGCCTCCGACACCGGTGAGCTCTCCTTCACCGACGTCGAGGTGCCCGCCGAGAACCTGCTCGGCGAGCAGAATGAGGGGTTCAGGCTGATCATGGCCAACTTCCAGTGGGAGCGGCTGACGATGGCGCTGGGGGCGGTCGGCGGCATGCAGCGGGTCTTCGAGACCACTCTCGACTACGCCAAGGAGCGCGAGGCCTTCGGCCGGCCGATCGGCCGCTTCCAGGCGATCCGCCACAAGTTCGCCGAGATGTCCGTGAAGATCGAGGTCGCGCGCGCCCTGACCTACGCCTGCCTGCGGAGGTTCGCCGCCGGCGAGGACGCCACCCGCCAGGTGACCCAGGCCAAGCTCTTCACCCAGCGAGCGATGTGCGAGGTCGCAGACGAGGCCATCCAGATCCACGGCGGCTACGGCTACATGCGTGAGTACGGAGTCGAGCGCGCCTATCGGGACGCCCGCCTCGGCCCGATCGGGGGCGGCACCGATGAGGTGATGAAGGAGATCCTCGGCAGGCAGCTCGGCCTCTGACATAAGAGCGACCGATCGTGCTGCGCCGGATCGCGTCGGCCCTCGGAGTTCGGCGTCACAAACACGCGTGTGCGTGCGTCACAAAACCGAGGGATACCCGAGGGAAGACTCAGGGTGATTCCCGATTGAAGAGCCGAGGCGAGCTGTCCATCCTGCGGCCTCTCGCACGTCTCAGAAGCACCGACAACATCCACAGGAGGAACCTCGTGTCATCACTCACCCGCTGGGTCTTGGCCCACAAGAAAATCGTCGTCATCAGCTGGATCCTGCTGACGATCGCGGGGATCGCCGCCGCCGGTCCTGCGAGCCGGGCGCTCAACCAGAAGTTCTCCGTCCCCAACAAGGAGGGATGGGAGACGAACCAGGCGATCGCCGCCAAGTACAACGGGACGGGCGGGGACACCTCCCCCCTGCTTCCCGTGGTGACGCTTCCCGCGGGAGAGTCGGTCGACTCGCCGCAGGTGAAAGGCGACCTGACCAAGCTCGACGACACCCTGAGCAAGACGCTGCCAGGGTCGCGCGTGGCGTCCTTCGCGTCAACCGGAGACCGGGCCTTCGTCTCGAAGGACGGCCACACCACTTTCGCGATCGTCTATCCGAAGCCCGACCCCAACTCGAGCTTCGGCGACAACCCACAGGCCGCCAAGGACGTGAAGGCCGCGGTCGCCGGCTCCACCGTGGGCGGCGCCCCGGTCCACGTGACCGGGTTCGATGCCCTCCAGCAATCGACTGGCGGGGGTGACGGCCCGGGAGTCCTCGTGGAGGCTCTGCTCGGAGGGTTGGGCGCGCTGATCGTCCTCGCCTTCGTCTTCGCCTCGTTCCTGGCGGTCGTGCCGATCATGATGGCCGTCGCGTCGATCATGACCACGTTCCTGCTGCTGCTCGGCCTGACGACGTTCACCGACGTCTCGCCGATCGTGCAGTTCCTGGTCGCCCTGGTCGGGCTCGGGGTGGCGATCGACTACTCGCTCCTGGTCGTCTCACGCTGGCGTGAGGAGCGCGCCCACGGCAGATCCGGCGATGAGGCGGTGCAGCGAGCCATGGAGACCGCCGGCCGGGCCGTGGTGTTCAGCGGGATCACAGTGGCGATTGGCCTACTCGCGCTGATTGCACTGCCCCTGCCGTTCCTGCGGTCGATGGGATACGGCGGCATGCTGATCCCGCTGGTCTCAACGCTGGTGGCGATCACGCTGCTTCCCGTCATCCTGGCGAAGGCCGGTCAGCGGCTCGACTGGCCGCACCGGCGCACGGACGACAAGGCGAGCCGTGCCTGGACGCGCTGGGCGGAGGCCGTCTCAAGGCGGCGCTGGGTTGCCGCGGGGACCGGCCTGGCAGTGATCCTCGCCCTGGCGTTCGCGGCGACCAACCTGCAGCTCGGTGCCTCCGACGCGAACACGATCGCCAAGAAGGGCGACGCGGAGCAGGGCCTGAAGGCCCTGGAGAGCGCCGGGATCGGCGAGGGCTCGATCCTGCCCCACGAGATCCTCGTCGGTGGAAGCACCAATCCGAATGCGGTCGCAAGCGACCTGAACGAGGTGACGGGCATCCATGGTGCGGTCGCGCCGAGCGGTCCCGAGTGGAACCGCGACGGGACCCACATCGTGGAGGCGATCCCGGTTCCTGACAGCGGCACCGGCCAGGGACACGACACCCTCACTGACGTCAGGGACACTGCCCATGCGGCGGGTTCGGACGTCCGGGTCGGCGGCGGTCCAGCCGCGAACCAGGACTTCATCGACGCCGTCTACGGGAGCTTCCCGTTGATGATCGCCCTGATCGCGATCACCACGTTCATCCTGCTGGCACGGGCGTTCCGCTCGCTGCTGCTGCCGCTGAAGGCGATCATCCTCAACATCCTCAGCGTGGCCGCGGCCTGGGGCGTGCTGGTCCTGGTCTGGCAGGAGGGACACGGATCCGAGGCGATCTGGGGAATCCAGGCGACCGGCTCCATCCAATCCTGGATGCCGCTGATCATCTTCGCCTTCCTGTTCGGCCTCTCGATGGACTACGAGGTGTTCATCCTCTCCCGCATGCGGGAGGAATATGACCGCACCGGGTCGACCAGCGAGGCGGTGGTGCAGGGCATCGGGCGCACCGGACGCCTGGTGACCAGCGCGGCGCTGATCCTGTTCCTGGCCTTCACCTCGATGGCCTCCGGCCCCGATACGAGCGTGAAGATGTTCGCGACGGGGCTGGCCGCCGGGATCCTGATCGACGCGACGATCATCCGGGCACTGATCGTTCCCGCTGTGATCTCGCTGATGGGCCGCTGGAACTGGTGGCTGCCGACCTGGCCGGCCCGGCTCCTCCGCGTGGAGCCGTCCGTGCCGCGGGGGGTGGCGGCCGGCGAGGCGGAGGGTTAGCCCGAGAATGCGGGGCCGCGGCGGATCCCCCCGTCGCGGCCCCGTGGACTGACCGCGCTACTTTGGCCGCGTGAGGCGGGTCTTCATAGCGCTGGCCGCCGGCATCGCCCTGGCGGACGCCTCGATCGTCACGTTGGGGCTGCCCTCGATCCTGGTCGAGCTGAACGCGACCGTCGAGGGCGTCGCGCTCGTCCTCGGCGTCTACACCGCGGTCCTCGCCCTGGCGCTGCTCCCCGCCGCCTGGCTCTGCCGCCGCTACGGCGACGCGCATGTCGGCGCGGCCGGGCTGGCGCTCTTCTTCGCTGCCTCGATCGGCTGCGGCGCTTCCAACTCACTGGGCGTGCTGCTTGCCCTGCGGGGGATCCAAGCGCTGGGCGCGGCCGGCGGACTGGTCGGGGCTTTTGAGCTGCTCGACGGCGGTCGGCCGGGACCCGGGCGGCGGATGTGGGTGGCGGCTTCGGTGTTCGGGATCGCCGTCGGTCCGGCCCTCGGCGGGGCCCTGACCCAGGCCTTCTCCTGGCGCGCGATCTTCCTGGCCCAGGCGCCGATCGTGCTGCCGGGGCTGCTCGTCGCGCTGGAGGCCGCACGTCGCGAACGGGTGGCCCCCGCCGACGGCCGCGACCCGGACCGCCCCACCGGCCCCCTGCCGTTCCGCGCCGCGGCGGCTCTGGCGCTGCTCTCGGCATCCCTGACCGCGGTGATCTTCCTGGTCGTCCTGCTGCTGGTCTCGGGCTGGAGCATCGAGCCGCTCGCCGCGGCGCTCGCGGTCAGCGTGCTGCCGGCTGCGGCGGTGGTCTCATCACGGCTCCCGGGCGATCCGCTGACCCGCGCGATCGCCGGCTGCCTCCTGGTGGCCGGTGGGGTCGGCTGCCTGGCGCTGCTCCCCTCCGCCTCGGCGTGGTGGACCGTCATCCCACAGGTCCTCGCCGGCGCCGGGATGGGGATGGCTCTCCCGGCCCTCTCGGGCGAGCTGATGCCCGAGCGCACCCGCCATGATGTCGCCCGGCTCCTCTCCATTCGCCACGCGGGGATCGCGATCGCCCTGGCAGCGCTCGCGCCACTGATCTCGTCCAACCTCTCCTCGACCATCGACTCGGCGCGATTGCAGGGCACTGCGGCGGTCCTCGACGCGCGGCTGCCTCCGCAGGACAAGATCGCGATCGCCCCCGACCTGTTCGGCGGGCTCAGCACCGATGACCCCCGCGGCGCGCTGCACAAGTCGATCGCCAAGGCTCGCACCGACCTCGATCCGAGCCAAGCCTCCGGGTTCGACCGCCTCGGCGACACCCTCGACGACGTCGTAACCTCGGCCGTCCGCCGAGCGTTCCGGCCCGCCTTCATCGTCACGGCCGCCCTGGCACTGCTCGCCGCGCTGATCCTGCTCTCCGGCGCGCTCGGCACGATGGTCGCCCGTCCCGCAATCGGCACCGCGGCCGCCGCGGCGGTCGCTGCGGCCGCCGGCTACGGCATCGCCTTCGCCGCCACGGACCAGGTGACCGTGCCGATCCGCGACCCATGCAAGGACCGCCAGCTGCCGGATACGGGTGGGATCACCGGCTCGATCCAGGACATCTCGCTCTCGGCGCTCGATCGGGCTGCCTGCAGCTTCGGCTCGAGCCGCGAGGAGCTGCTGCTCGCGCTCTTCGACGACCGGCTCCAGCACAAGTTCGAGGAGGAGCACGGAGTAAATCCCCGCTCGGCCTTCTCGGTGATCCAGGGGCTGCTCGGGCTCTGACCGGCATCACTTCGCATACAGTCTGCATGTGAATGAGACGCCGACCCGCCGGGAGCTCATCGAGCAGTTCATCCCCAACTCGCCGCACGCGGCGCAGCTCGGGATCAGGGTGGCCTCGATCGGCACCGGCGAGGCCGTGCTCGAGCTCCCCTTCAAGCCGGAGCTGGCGACGATCGGTGATGTGATCCACGGCGGGGCGATCGGCGCCCTGATCGACACCGCCGCGATGGCGGCCGCCTGGGCGACGGACGAGGTGCCCGAGAGCGTGGCGGGCTCGACGGTCTCCCTGTCCGTCAACTTCGCCTCGGCGGCCAGCGGGGTCGACCTGCGCGCCGAGGCCCACGTCGCCAAGCGCGGCGGGCGCCTCAGCTTCTGCGATGTGAGCGTCACCGATCCCGAGGGCACGGTCGTCGCCCACGGCATCGCCACCTATAGGTTTGGGTAAGAATCCCCGCCCTCACCAACACAGGAGGCAATGAACTTGGGACTGCTTGACGGAAAGAGCGCGATCATCACCGGCTCCGCGCGAGGAATCGGCCGGGCGACGGCCGAGCTGTTCGTGAGCGAGGGCGCAAAGGTGCTGATCAACGACCTCGACGGCGACGTCGCAGAGCAGGCCGCCCAGGAGATCGACGGCGAGACCGCGGTCTTCGCCGGCGATCTCACCAAGCCGGGCACTCCGGACGACCTGGTCAAGGCTGCAGTCGAGGCCTTCGGTCAGGTCGATGCCGTGGTCAATAACGCCGGCTACACGTGGGATGGCGTCATCCACAAGATGAGCGACGAGCAGTTCCAGGCGATGCTCGACATCCACACCATCGTCCCCTTCCGCGTGATCCGCGCGCTGGCCCCCTTCTGGCGTGAGGCCGCAAAGAAGGAGGCCGAGGCCGGTGAGGAGTACTTCCGGAAGATCGTCAACATCACCTCGACGTCCGGCACCATGGGGAACGCCGGACAGGCGAACTATTCGTCGGCGAAGGCCGGCGTCACCGGCCTGACCAAGACCGTCGCCAAGGAGTGGGGCCAGTTCAAGATCAACTGCAACGCCATCGCCTTCGGGTTCGTCGAGACCCGTCTCACCCAGGCGAAGGAGAAGGGCGAGACGATGCAGGCCGCCGGCGAGAGCACCGAGGAGGTCTCGCTCGGGATCCCGGAGCAGCTGCGCCAGATGGCTCGCCTGACGATCCCCCTGGGCCGGCCCGCGGAGCCCTCCGACGCCGCGGGCCCCGTGGCGTTCCTCTGCTCGGAGTACTCCAACTTCATCCACGGGCAGGTGATCAACGTCACGGGCGGACAGTTCACCGGGATGTACTCCTGAGGATCGGGTTCCTCACGGCGACCGCACCAGCGCCGCTCCTTGGGTGATCGTCAGCGGCCGACGCCGCTGACGCCTAGTCCTCGCGGCGCTCCTCGGCGAGCGGCTCGCCGGCCTCGCCGGATGCCCCCCCGGGCGGCCAGCTGCCGAACCAGTTGTCCCGGGCGCCGTCAATGGTGATCACACAGCCGGAAAAGAAGTCGCCGGCGGGCGAGGCCAGATAGGCCATCAGCCACGCCATCTCGTCCTCGGTGCCCAGCCTGCCAAGGGGCACGGTGCCGGCGACGTTGTCGACGATCGCCTTCGGGTACTTGGTGCGGAGCGTCTCGGTGTCGAACTGGCCGATTGCCACAGCCAGGAGCCGGATCCCGAACCGCGACCACTCCACCGAGAGGGTCCTCATCATGTTCTCCACCGCCGCCCTTGCGGCACCGGTGTGCACCATCCCAGGGAACCCCATGTGCGGGGAGACGGTGATGCTCACCACCTTCCCGGACTTCTGCGGAATGAACGCCTTGGTCGCGGCGGCATGAGTCATCTGCCAGGTCCCCTGGACATTGAGCTCGATCACGGTCTTGAACCCCTTTGGGCTGATCGCCTCGGCCGGGCTCAGGAACTGGCCTCCCGCGTTGTTGACCAAGAGGTCGATCCGGCCGTGGCGCTCGATGATTCCGTCCATGAAGCCGTCGACGGCCTCGTCGTCGCGGATGTCGAGCGCCTCGAACTCCGCCTTTCCGCCGCGGCTCGCGACCTCGTCGATCATGCTCTGCAGGGGCTCGCTGCGCCGGCCGCAGCCGATCACCGTGGCGCCCAAGCCCGAGAGCTCGAGGGCGGTCGCCTTGCCCAGGCCGGTGCCCGCACCGGAGACCACGCAGACCTCCCCGTCCAGCAATCCGGGCACAAAGATGCGGGAGCTCCCCTCGGCCATGGCGCGCTGAGCTTAGTGCGAGGGCGCGCGACAGCGCGACCCGTCCGATTAGGGATGAAACCGCCCACCGCGGCGGGGTCGCCGGATTACGCTGGCTGCGGTGAGGGTGAACGCGGAGCCGATCCCGCTCGAGGAGCCGCTGCCGGGCGGCACAGAGGGCGCTGCGCTGATCGTAGAGCCGCTGCACACCGGCGAAGCGCTGTGGCCGACCTCCTTCTTCGACCGGAGCGGTCGCGGGCCGATCTCCCGCCTGCGCGCCATCGGTGTCGGCTCGCAGCCTGAGAGCTGGGAGTCGCGCCCGGTCCCGGCCTACCTGGCGCGCCACCCGAGCGCGGGCAACATCCTGATCGACGCCGGACTCCATCCCTCGATCGTCCGGGACCCGCGAGACAACCTCGGCCGGTTCTCGGGGCGCCACTACAAGGTCGAGGAGGGCGAGGACGTGATCTCCCAGCTGCGCCGGCGCGGGCTCGAGGCGTCAGACATCGCCGTCGTCGTCCTCACCCACCTGCACGAGGACCATGCCTCGGCGATCGAGCTCTTCCCAGACGCGCAGTTCGTGCTCAGCGCCACCGAGTGGGAGGCGGCCACCAGCGGGCGGCTGCCCCTGCTGCGCGGCTACCACCCCTCCCACTACGACTTCGCCTTCGACTACGCCACGATCGACTTCGACGCCGACTTCATCGAGTCCTACGGACCATTCGGCCGCAGCTTCGACCTGTTCGCGGACGGCTCCGTCCATCTCGCCTACACCCCCGGCCACAGCGCCGGCCACACCTCGGTGATCCTGAATCTGCCGCGCCGCGACTTCGTCGTCGTCGGCGACGCCGCCTACGACTGGAAGCAGCTCGGGGGCGAGGCCGAGCCGTTCATGATGGCCGACGAGCACAACTGGCGCCGCTCACTGCGGGAGCTGCAGGCCTACCGGCGCACCTATCCGTACGCGCTCATCGTCCCCGGACACGACCCGGAGTTCTGGGGAAAGCTCGAGCCGCGCTACGAGGAGTGATGCGAGGGCGTTGTGCGAGGGCGCGTCGACAGGCGCGACCCGTTTAGTTCAGGCGCGACCCGATTCTTGATGGGGATCGGGGCTCGGCGACGCCGCCGGGAGTCCTTCGCGGAGTCGCTTGAGCACGTCGCGACGGCCGTTCTGGTCGAGGTCGACGTACATCGCGCGCACGCGGTCGAAGACCTGGTTGGCCACCTGCTGCTGCTGATCGCGATCGGGGTCTGCAGTCACCGGGAAGGTGACCGGCTCGCCGTACTGGATGGTCACCTTCGGGAACTGGAGGCGCCGCCAGCCCCGGACATGCGCCGAGCCGTGGATCGCCACCGGGATGATCGGCACGCCGGACTCCAGCGCGATCTTGCCGATGCCGCGCTTCGGCTCCCCGAGATCGCCGGTGCGTGAACGGCCGCCCTCGGCGTACATCAGCATCGTGCCGCCGTTGTCGAGGACGATGTGGGCGGTGACGAAGGCCTCCTCGTCGTGATGACCGCGCCTCACCGGGAAGGCCCCACCGTGCTTGAAGATGTACTTGATCGCGGGATTCGTGAAGAGCTGGGACTTCGCCATGAACTGGACCTTCCGAGGCAGGTAGACGGCGGCGAAGAAGTGGTCCCACTGGCTGAAGTGGTTGGGCGTCAGGATCACGGGGCCGGCGGCGGGGACGTTCTCCACCCCGATCGCACGGGTCCGGTAGAAGAGAATCGTCGGGATGGTGAGGATCATCCGGGCGAAGTCGTAGATCCAGCCCACGCCCTTACGCGCGCTGCGGTGGTACTGCTGGAAGGTCTCCGCCGGGCGGGGGTCCTTGTAGACCTGCGGCTTCATGTCCTTCGGGTTCAGCTTGGGCATCTCTCCCGACCTCAAAAAAAGGGCGCCGGAGACGGCGCTCTTGTTGATTTCTACCCGGTAATTACGCCTGGGTTACGCGTCGGATCAACCCTGCTCAGGCCTGTGCCCAGGAACGTGCGCGGTCGACTGCCTGGCGCCAGCGACCGATCAGCTCCTCCCGCTCGGATTCCTGCATCGCCGGCTCGTAGGTGGCCGCCTCGCGCCACATCTCACGGACCTGATCCGCCGTCCAGAGGCCCGTGGCGATCCCGGCCAGATAGGCGGCGCCGAGCGCCGTCGTCTCCGCCACCTCGGGCACGATCACCGGCACGCCGAGGACGTCGGCCTGGAACTGCATGAGCCAGGCGTTGGCGACCGCGCCGCCGTCAGCCTTCAGCGCCGGGACGCTCTCTCCCGCGGCGGACTCCTGGGCGCGTACGGCATCGACCGTCTGATACGCGATCGCCTCGAGCGCGGCACGTGCCAGGTGCGCGCGGCTCGAGCCGCGAGTGAGGCCCACGATCGTCCCGCGCGCATACGGGTCCCAGTGGGGCGATCCCAGCCCGGTGAGGGCCGGGACGAAGTAGACGTCGTCGTTCGACTTCAGAGAGGCGGCCAGGGCCTCGGTCTCGGCGGCATCCCTGATCACCCCGAGTCCGTCCCGGAGCCACTGCACCGCCGCACCGGTGACGAAGACCGCGGCCTCCAGGGCGTAGTAGACCTCTCCGCCGAGCCCCCAGGCGATGGTGGTGAGCAGCCCCTCTCCCGGCTCGGGCGCCTCCGCGCCCGTGTTCAGCAGCACGAAGCTGCCGGTCCCGTAGGTGTTCTTGGTCTCCCCCGGGCGCTGGCAGGCCTGGCCGAAGAGCGCGGCCTGCTGGTCACCGGCAATGCCGGCGACGGGCACCTCGCCGCCGAAGACCGAGGTGGTGCCGTAGACCTCCGACGAGGGCACCGGCTCCGGCAAGGATCTCGGATCGACCCCGAGCAACTGGCAGAGCTCCTCGTCCCAGGCGAGCTCGCGAATGTCGAAGAGCATCGTCCGCGAGGCGTTCGAGTAGTCGATCAGGTGGCGGCCCGTGAGCTTGAAGACGAGCCAGGAGTCGATCGTGCCGAACGCGACGCCATCGGGCAACTCCGCGTTCTGGATCAGCCACTCGATCTTCGTGCCGGAGAAGTATGGGTCGATCACGAGCCCGGTTCGCTCCCGGATCAGGGCCTCGTGGCCCTGCTCGCGGAGCTCGTCGCAGCGCGCCGCCGTGCGGCGGTCCTGCCAGACCAGGGCGCGGTGGACCGGCTCGCCGGTGGCCGGGTCCCAGGCCACGACCGTCTCGCGCTGGTTGGTGATCCCGATCCCCGTCAGGTCCGCTGGGCGTACGGCGGCGTCCGCCAGCGCGCCGATCGCCGTCCGGCGGGTCACCTCCCAGATCTCGGAGGCGTCGTGCTCCACCCAGCCCGGCCTCGGGAAATGCTGCTGAAACTCGCTGTAGGAGCGACCGCGCGGGCGGCCCCGCTCGTCGAAGACGATGCAGGTGCTCCCCGTGGTCCCCTGGTCGATCGCCAGGATCATCGGCCGGGAAGCTATCGAGCGCGTACCGCCCGCCGAATTTCGCGGAGCTGCTGAGCCCGGTGCAGGAACCCGGCGGGCGATCGTCCGGTTGCCCGGTGGCGGAGCGGCAGGGCGATCTCCTCCACGCTGAGGCCGGAGCGGACCGCGTCGATCGTCATGCCAGCCTCGAGCCCCCAGCCGGCGGCGAAGGGAATCAGACCCCGCAGCGTCGAGATTCGCATGGCGCGCTGCCCCGAGAGCGGCGCCTCAACGCTCGCGCCACTCAGCCTCTCCACGGCGCGGCGGGCGTAGCCGAGTGTGAAGCCGAAGCCGCCGCCCTCGGGCTCGCTGAAGCGCCCGATGGCGAGGTCGCACTCGCCCGCCTCGACGGCCTCAACCAGAGAAACCAGCTCGGCGGCGCTCTCCCCAAGGTCCGCGTCGCAGAGGAGCGCGGTGTCCTGATCGCCGAACTCACCGACCGCGGCCTCCGCCGCTGCCGTCACATTGCCTCCCTTCCCGTGCGGGCGTCGCCTGCTCACCAGCCAGGCGCCGTGGCGCATGGCGATCGTCTGAGTCCCGTCCGTGGAGGCGTCGTCCGCGACCATCAGCCGGGCTCCCGGCAGGGCCTCCGCCAGGGAGGCGAGCGCGGCACCGATCCGGTCGGCCTCGTTCTGCGCCGCCACGATCACGACGCGCGCCGGTTCCGGGGTCACGGGTGACTAATGTCCCGCCGCGTGGCCGACGTAGAAGCCCACATCACCGGCACAGTCTGGAAGATCGAGGTCAAGGTCGGTGACCAGGTCGACGAGGGCGACACCGTGGTCATCCTCGAGTCGATGAAGATGGAGATGCCGGTCGAGGCCGAGGACCCCGGCAAGGTCGCCGAGATCCGGGTCGAGGAGGGCCAGTCGGTCTCCGAGGGCGACGTACTCGTCGTCCTCGAATAGCCTCAGCTCCATGAGCGAAGAGTTGGCCGGCGGGAAGCTGCTGTTGGACGAGCCCGCCGAGGCGGTGGCCCGCCTGACGCTGAACCGCCCGGACTCGCGGAACGCGCTCGACCATGAGCTGCTCGATGGGCTCGCCGCCGCGATGCCCACCCTCGATCGCGGCATCGACTTGCGCTCTGTGCTGATCACCGGTGCCGGCAAGGCGTTCTCGGCCGGCTACGACATCGCGGCGATCCCATCGGAGACCTTCGAGCGCGATGCGGCGGCACTGGTCGCGCATCCATTCCACGCCGCGCTCGAGGCGATCGCGGCCCACCCCTGGCCGGTGATCGCGGCGATCAACGGCCACGCGCTCGGCGGCGGCCTCGAGCTGACGCTGACCTGCGACCTGCGCATCTGCGCGCGGGCGGCGAAGCTGGGCATGCCGCCGGCCAAGCTCGGACTGATCTACGGGCACACGGGGCTGCAGCGCTTCATTGACGCGATCGGCGTCCCCCGCACCAAGGAGCTCTTCCTCACCGGGCGCAACTACCCGGCCGAGCGCGCGGAGGAGATCGGCCTGGTCAACGGGGTGGTGGACGATGCCGACCTGGAGAGCGCCTCGGTGGAGCTGGCGGCGCAGGTCGCCGCCAACGCGCCTCTATCCATGCGGGGCAACAAGCACGCGATCGACACGCTCAACTCCTACGCGCGCCTCACCCCGGATCAGGAGCGGGAGCTGATCGAGCTGCGCGAGTCATGCTTCGCCTCGGAGGACTTCCGCGAGGGGATCGCGGCCTTCGCCGAGAAGCGCAAACCGGTCTGGAAGGGGCGGTAGGGCCTCAGCCGGCTTCGGACGGCTCCGGCAGGACGTGCTCGCCGGTCTCCTCGCGCAGGCGGCCACCGGCGCTCGCCGTCGAGGGCCACCAGACCTTGTCGCCGAGCAGCTCCACCGCCGCCGGCACCATGATCGTTCGCACGATGAACGTGTCGAGCAGGATCCCGAGCGCCACCATGAAGCCGAGGTCGAAGGTGAAGCTCACAGGCAGGGTCATCAGCACCGAGAAGGTGCCCGCGAGAATGACCCCGGCGCTGGTGATCACCGGCCCGGTGGCCGCCAGCGCTCGAAGCATCCCCTCCCGGGTGCCGTGCCTCCGCGCCTCCTCGCGCACTCGTGCCATCAGGAAGATCGTGTAGTCGATCCCAAGTGCCACCAGGAAGATGAAGGCGAAGATCGGGATCGAGGAGTCGAAGCCGGCATCGCCGATCACGAACCTGATGAACAGGATCGAGATGCCGAGGGTGCAGGCGAACGAGAGGACGACGCTGGCCAGCAACAGGAGTGGGGCCACCAGGGCCTGCAGGAGGATCGCCAGGATCACCGCCATCACCAGCAGAGCGAGCGGCGCGATCAACTCGAGGTCGTGCTGGTTCGCGTTGTCGATGTCGTAGTTGATCGCGCTGCTCCCGCCGACAAGCGCGGTGACGCCGGACGGGAGGTCGGCGACGGCGTCGCGCATCCTCGGAACGACGTCAAGGGAGGACTTGTTGAGGGGGTCTCCGTGCAGGATCAGGTCCAGTGCGGCTATGCAGCCGTTCCGGGAGGTCTGGCCGTTCGCCGTGACCCCCGCCACCCCGTGCACCGCCCGCAGCTTCTGCTCCACCGCCGCTATGTCAGCCTGGCTCACCGGGCACTGATCGCTCTCCACCAGGATGGTCGTGGGAGCGAGCGTGCCGGCGGGGAACGCCTGGCGCAGCACGTCGAAGCCGCGAACGCTCTCGACCGAATGCTTGAAGAAGCTCGTGGTCGAGTAGTCGACCTTGTACGCGAGCAGACCGAGTGCGCCAGCGCAGAAGAAGACGCCGGTGACGAGCAGGGCGACTCCCGGCCGCTGCAAGACCCAGTCCCCGAATCGCCGCCACGCGCCCTGGCGGCCCATCGACGGGTGCTCAGGGTCGAAAGCCACGACACTCTTCCGCGGCCAGAAGCCACTGCGGCCAAAAATCGTGAGCAGGGTCGGAAGCAGGGTGAGACCCGCGGTGAGCGAACACGCAACCCCGATCGCGAACACGGGCCCGAGCGAGCTGGTGCCCTTGTTGTCCGCCAGGGCGAGGACCAGCATCGCTAGCGCGACGGTCAGGCCGCTGGCCAGGATCGCCGGGCCGGCGCGCCTCACGGCGCGCGCCATGGCCTCGTGCTTGTCCTCGATTCGCCGCAGCTCCTCGCGGTAGCGCGAGACCAATAAGAGGCAGTAGTCGGTGCCGACCCCGAACATGAGCACGATCAGGATCGAGGTGCTGTTCGTCGAGACCGTCGCCCCGGATTTCGCGTACGCGTAGATCAGCGCCTGGGCGACCGTGTAGGCGAAGAAGACGACGATCAGCGGGGTGATCGCCACCAGTACCGATCGATAGATCGCTCCGAGCAGGACGAGCACGAGCACGACCGTGGCGAGCAGCAGCTTCGTGTCGATGTTGTTGAAGACCTCGTTCGCGTCCGCGCTGAACCCGAGGTTGCCGGTGACGTAGACCTGCATGTCGCCGGTGTTCTTGTCCGTGATGTCGCGGACCGCCTTCCCCCAGTCGCCCTCCTTGTCGAAGTTGGTGGGCGTCGTGAGAACCATCGTCGCCACCTCGCCGTTCTTGGAGACGAGGGCCGGGGAGGAGCCCGGGGCGAACGGGACCGTGGGCGGCTGGACCAGGTGGATCTTGTCGTTCCCGGCGGCCTGGATCGCCTGGGCGTCGGCGGCGATCTTCTGCTTGTTCGCCGCCGTCAGCCCGCCCGAGTTCTTGTAGACGACGATCCCGGTGTCGGTCTGCCCCTGCGGGAAGTCGTGCTCGAGCTTGCGCACCACCTCGGTCGACTCAGCGCTGGCGGGTAGGAAGGATTCGGTCGAGTCGGTCGTCTGATCGGACAGCTTCGAGCCGAGCGGAAAGACCGCAAAGATCGCGATCAGCCAGACGACGAGGACCACCCATTTGCTGCGGCGGCCGGCCACTATCGATGCGAACTTCCTCAACGGACCTCCATGTACCGTACTTCGTGCTTCCCGTCGGCCCGTGTTCCCCCTGAACCGGACGAGCGGAGGGTATCGAGATCTCCCGGTCGTCTCTGCGCCGACGGGGCCCGTTTGGGACCCTGTATGGAGGGCAACCATGGCTGAGGAAATGAACCCGACTGCAGTCGAGCTCGACCCGGGGGTCGAGGAGCGTGTCGCGGCCTTGATCGAGGCTGGTCGCGCCGATGACTGCGTGGATCTGTCGGAGGTCGATTCGTTGGTACAGGAGATGAACCTCTCGGATGAAGAGGCGGAGCTCGTACAGCAGCGCATCGAGGGCGCCGGGCTCTCGCTGGAGGACGATTGCGGCAAGCAGGCGGCCGAGCCGGCGAGCTACCGGAACGGCGACCTCGCCGAGACCACCACGGACGCGCTCCAGCTCTTCTTCAACGAGATGCGCCGCTACCCCCTGCTCACCAAGGAGGAGGAGATCGAGCTCGCCAAGGCGATTGAGCGTGGCGACCTGGAGGCCAAGGAGAGACTCGTCAACTCGAACCTGCGACTGGTCGTCTCGAACGCCCGCCGCTACATGCGCCAGGACCTCAACCTGCTCGACCTGATCCAGGAGGGGATCCTGGGCTTGATCCGCGCCGCCGAGAAGTTCGATTGGCGCAAGGGCTACAAGTTCTCGACCTACGCGACCTTCTGGATCCGTCAGGCGATCCAGCGTGCGCTGGAGTCCAAGGAACGCACCATCCGGGTTCCCAACCAGGTCGCCCAGCGTGAGCGCAAGGTGATGCGGATCGAGCGCCAGCTGGCGACCAAGCTGGGGCGCGACCCGAGCACCGAGGAGATTGCGCGGGAGGCCGAGCTCGACCCCGCCCAGGTGGAGGAGATCCGCGACCTGACCCGGGTGGTCACCAGCCTGGACCGGCCCGTCGGAGACGAGGATGCATCCTCCCTGGGCGAGTTCATCCCCGACGAGCGCAGCGGTCCCTCCGAGGAGGTGGCGGTGAGCCTTCGGGATCAGACCCTGCGTCGAGCGGTCGAGGAGCTCCCCGAGGACGAGCGCAAGGTGATTCGCCTGCGCTACGGGATCAATGGCGACGAGCCCACGCCGCTCCGCGAGACCTCACGCCGGCTGGAGCTGAAGCAGAGCGACGTCAAGAAGCTCGAGGAGCGCGGCCTCAGCCGACTCGCGCGGGCGCGCGAGGTCGAGGCGATGCGCGAAGCCGCCTAGGCGCGTTTCGTGCCCCCTTTCCCGGGAAGGTTCCAAACGTGGACTACACGATCAAGAACCTGAAGGAAGTCGAGGACATGGCTGCCTCGCAGGGCTTCGGCGACGTGCAGGAGGCCCGCTTCGCGCACGGTGACCTCGACGCCGAGCAGACCGGCGTCTCGCTCCAGCGGGTTAAGCCCGGCAAACGTCACGCCTTCGCTCACCGCCACAAGGAGGCGGAGGAGATCTACTTCGTCGTCTCCGGGAGCGGCCGCGTGAAGCTCGACGATCAGGTCGAGGAGGTGGGCGAGTTCGACGCGATCAGGGTCGGGCCCTCGATCACCCGGGCCTTCGAGGCCGGCGACGAGGGCCTCGAGCTGCTGGCCTTCAGTCCCCGCGCCAAGGGCGACGCGGAGATCGTCGAGGATTTCAGCTGGGACTAGCGGCCACCAGGCCGCTCTCCTCAGGAGCGTAGGGCGAAGCCCGAAGCGACTTACGCGGGGCGGCCGCTTGTGGCCGCGACCTGATGGCGAAGCCGGGTCGTCCGGCCGCGTTCATAACTTTTGGCGTCCCGGATGAGAGGACGCCGATGCCACCACTGATCAGCTTCGACCAGGCGCTCGAGCTCGGCGCCCTCACCGACCACGACGAGATCGGCGCGCTGGTCGAGCGGGCCTGGGAAGTGCGCCAAGACCGCTTCGGGGACTCGACCGACATGTGCTCGCTGGTCAACGCCAAGTCGGGCGGTTGCGCGGAGGACTGCGGCTTCTGCGCGCAGTCGCGGTACGCCGAGGCGGACACCCCGATGCACGCGATGATGGAGCCGGCTCAGATCCTCGAGCACGCCAAGGCGGCCGAGGCCGCGGGCGCTCACCGCTTCTGCATGGTCACCCAGGGGCAGGGACTCTCCAAGCGCGACTTCGCCAAGGTCCTGGAAGGCGCCCGGCTCGTCTCCGAGCAGACCAACCTGAAGCGCTGCGCCTCGATCGGGCACATGTCGGCCGAGCGCGCCCGGCTGCTGAAGGAGGCCGGCATCCAGCGGGTCCATCACAACGTCGAGTCCTCCCGCTCGTACTACCCGGAGGTGTCGACCACTGTCCGCTATGAGGGCCGGCTGCGGACCATCGACGCCGTCAAGGAGGCCGGGCTCGAGACGTGCGTGGGCGGCATCCTCAACCTCGGTGAGTCCCCCAGGCAGCGGGTCGAGATGGCCTTCGAGCTCTCGGAGCTCGAACCGGACTCCGTGCCGATCAACCTGCTCAACCCACGCGTCGGGACGAAGTTCGGGGATCGGGAGCTGATGGACCCGTGGGAGGTCGTGAAGTGGGTAGCGATCTTCCGGCTGATCCTCCCGGACGCGCTCTTCCGGCTCTGCGGAGGCCGCGTCGAGAACCTGCAGGACCTGGCTCCGCTCGCCGTCAAGGCCGGCCTCAACGGGGTGATGATGGGCAACTTCCTGACCACCCTGGGCGTCGAGCCGGCAGAGGACCGGGAGATGTTCGAAGAGCTCGGCCTGAACGTGGCTCGCCAGCCGGACAACGGCGCCAACCCCCGGCCTGACAACCGCTCCGGATGGCTCGAGGGCGAGACGCCGGCCACCCCGGTGGATGAGCTGATCGACCGCCAGGCGGAGGCGAATTTCTGGGACCCCTCGTCCCAGCTCCGCGTGGTGAAGAAGAAGGGCAAGGTGCCGGATTACCCGGCCCGATCCTCTCAGGACCGCGATGCCGCCCCGGCCGGCTGGGGCGATTGATCGACCTCGCTCAGCGGCTCGAGGAGCTCGAATCGAGCGGGCTGCGCCGGCGACTGCGCCTGGTTGACGGCCCACAGGCCCCGACCGTGCTGCTCGACGGGCAGCCGGTCCTGCTGCTCTGCTCGAACAACTACCTCGGGCTGGCGGACCATCCGCGCCTTCGCCGGGCCGCCGCCGATGCCGCACTCAGCCTCGGCACGAGCGCAGGGGCGTCGCGGCTGCTCTCGGGATCGATGTCGATCCACTTCGAGCTCGAGGAGCGACTGGCCGCGTTCAAGGGCACCGAGGCCGCGCTGCTCTTCGGCTCGGGTTATCTCGCCAACACCGGCACGATCGCCGCTCTCGCCCGCCAGGGCGAGGTCGTCTGCTCGGATGAGCTGAATCACGCCAGCATCATCGACGGCTGCCGGCTTGCCGGAGCCGAGACCTTCGTCTACCGGCACGCGGACGCCGAGCACCTCGAGTGGGGCCTGCGCCGCGCCGCCGGGCGGGCATCGCTGATCGTCACCGACGGCGTCTTCTCGATGGACGGCGACGTGGCCCCGCTCTCGGAGCTCTCGGACCTGGCGCGCCGGCATCGGTGCCGGCTCATGGTCGACGAGGCGCACGCCACCGGCTGTCTCGGCCCCGGGGGACGCGGCTCGGTCGCCGCCGCGGGACTGACGGACGAGGTGGACGTGATCGTTGGGACGCTCGGGAAGGCCCTGGGCGGATACGGCGCCTACGTCTGCGGATCGGCCGAGCTGGTCGACTTCCTGGTGAACTCGGCACGGCCGTTCATCTTCTCGACCGCGCCGCCTCCCCCGGCCGTTGCCGCATCCTCGGCGGCACTCGAGCTCCTCCAGGAGCGCCCGAAGCGGGTCGAGAAGCTCCGCGCGAACGCCGCCGCGCTGCGCTCGGGGCTGCGAGAGCAGGGACTCGAACCCGCCGGATCGGAGACCCAGATCGTCCCCCTGGTGATCGGTGAGGCCGACGATGCCATGGCCCTCTGCGAACGACTGCTCGAGGACGGCCTCTTCGCGCAGGCGATCCGCCCGCCCACCGTCCCTCCCGGGACCTGCCGCCTGCGCCTGACGGTGATGGCCACCCATGCGATTGCCGACCTGAGGCGAGCGGCGCGGTCGATCGGCACCGCGGCGCGCCAGCTTGGGCTGGCGCCGGAGCCCCGGGCAGACACGCCTACCGAGCTTCGTGAGGCGGCCTGAGCCATGCGGGGTCTGTTCGTCACCGGCACCGGCACCGAGGTCGGCAAGACGGTCGTCGCCTCCGCACTTGCGTACACGGCCCGAGCGGAGGGAGCCCGCGTCGCCGTCTTCAAGCCGGCGGTCAGCGGGCTGGACGACCACCCCCTCATTCCCGAGGCCTGGCCAAGCGCGCCGGACCTGCCGGACCACGCCCTTCTTCGGCTCGCTGCGGGGTCCAAGCAGGGCGACGATGAGGTCGCTCCGTACCGCTACGGACCGGCGGTATCGCCTCACCTCGCAGCCGAGCTCGAGGGCGAGCGGATCGACCCGGACCTGTTGCGGGGCGCTGCGCTGGCGGCGACAGAGGGCGCCAACCTACTCGTCTGCGAGGGCGTGGGCGGGTTCCTCGTTCCGCTCACCCCGGACTACCTGGTCCGCGATCTCGCCCGGGACCTGGCGCTGCCGGTCGTCGTGGTCGCGTCACCGAGCCTCGGGACGATCAACCACACCCTGCTGACGCTGCAGGCGGTGCGTGCCGCCGGGCTCGAGATCTCCGCCGTCGTGCTCACCCCTTGGCCGGAGGAGCCATCGCCGGCGGAGCTGTCCAACCGCGAGACGATCCAGCGCCTCGGCTTCGTCGAGGTCCAGACGCTGCCGCGCCTGGAGCTCACCGATCCGGCCTCCTGGCCGGCCTTTCGAATGCCAATCGACTCGCCACGCGCGACGAGCAGCCTGCGCGCCGCCTAGCTCCTAGCGAGCGCCGACGGGCACGGCTTCCTCGACCGCTGCCTCGACCGGGATCGCCTCCACGGCCTCCTCGGCCGCCTCGTGCGTGTCGACCCGCCCGCCCCGGGAGCGCCGGATCAGCAGGAGCGAGACGACCAGCCCGGCGACCACGACGAAGGCGGCCAGCAGCATCGCGCTGCCCAGCGCATCCACGAAGGTCGCCCGCGCCTGCTCCGGCGCTGCCGCCAGCGCGGCGGGATTGAAGCCGCTCCCGAGCTGCGCCTGGAAGATGGCGCCCGTGGCCGCAACACCCACCGAGGCGCCGACCATGCGCGACATCTGTAGGACGCCGGAGGCGACTCCGGACTTCTGGACGCTGACCGCGTTCATCGCCGCGGTCGACATCGGTGACATCACGAGGGCGATGCCGAGGCCCATGAGGATGAACGGGATAAGCAGGCCTGCATAGGTGGTGCCCGTGTCGATGCCGGCGAACATGAACATGGAGACGGCGAGTACGGCGAGCCCGGCGCTCATCGGAACGCCCGGGCCCAGCCGGTCGGCGAGCCGACCCGAGATGGGTGCGACCACCGCGATCACCATCGTCGTCGGCAGGAACCGAACCCCGGCCTCCAGTGCGCTGAAGCCGAGGATGTCCTGCATGTAGATCGCCATGAAGAAGAAGGTGCCCATCATGGCGAAGGTGATGATGAAGGCGATCAGGTTGGAGCCGATGAACTGACGGGTCCGGAACAGGGCGAATTCGACCATCGGCGCCGTACACTCGCAGCTCGATGGCTACAAATGCGGCCAGGCCGACCACGCCGCCGGCCAGCAGCGCGATGATCGTCGGCGAGCTCCAGCCCCAGCTGTTGCCTTCGATCAGGGCGAGGACGATCGCCGTAAGGCTCGCGGTCAGCGCGATCACGCCGGGATAGTCGACATCGTCTGATCGACCGTCTCGTCGCGCGACTCGCGCACCGCGAAGACCGTCGCCACCACCGCGCCGACGGCGACGGGAAGGTTGATGAAGAAGATCGCTCGCCAGCTGACGTACTCGGTGAGCGCACCACCGACGACCGGGCCGATCGAGAGCGCCAGCGCCGAGACGCCAGCCCAGATGCCGATCGCCCTCCCGCGCTCGGCGGCCGGGAAGGTGTGTGTGATGATCGAGAGGGTCGCGGGCATCATCAGCGCGGCGCCGATGCCCTGGATCGCGCGGCTCCCGATCAGCATCGCCGAGTCCTGGGCTAGCCCGGCGGTGGCGGAGGTGATCGCGAAGATGACCACGCCCGTCAGGAACATCAGCCTGCGGCCGAAGATGTCGCCGAGGCGGCCGCCGGTTGCGATGAGGACGGCGAAGGTGAGGGTGTAGCCGTTGATGACCCACTCCAGCTGGGAGATGTGCGCGTGCAGCTCGCGCTGGATCGAGGGCAGCGCCACGTTCACGACCGTGTTGTCGAGCATCACCATGAACAGCGCGAAGCACATCGCTCCGAGCGTCCACCACTTGCGGTTGTCGTCCGTGATCAGGTGCCTGTAACGGGTCATCGGCTGACCTTCCTGTCGTAAGTCGCGTAGATCTCGGCGATCTCGGGGCGCTTCAGGAGCGCGTCGAGAGCCGCCTCAAGCTTCTGTCGTTCATCGCGGCGGAGCGAGTCGGTGAAGTCCTCGAGTCCGGCGAGGCGAGCGGAGATGATCCGGTTGGCTAGATTCCGCCCCTTCGCGGTCAGGGCCAGGCGGCGGACCCTCCGGTCATCAGGATCCTCGACCCGGGTGGCCAGCTTCTTCCTCACCAGGCCGTCCGCCGCACGGCTGGCCGAGGGAGGCGAGATCTCGAGCTCCTCGGAGAGGGCCGTGACCGTTCGCGCGTCCTCGTCGGCCGACTCGAGCTCGAGCAGGACCTTCATCTGGCTGAAGGTGAGCCCGCTCTCGTCGATCATGCGGAACACCTCGCCGCTCCCACCGCCCATGCAGCGGAGCATGAAGGCGCCCAGCTTGATCGCCAGATCGCCGGCGGTCTTGCGGGACTTGGATCGTTCTCCGGTCGCTGCTTCCACTGTAGAAAAGGTTACACGTTTACAACCTTTTCGAAACCGCAACGATCTGTGACAAGGGTCACATATGGACGGCCGGATTTACATCCGGCGCAGGGCATATGTTGGCGAACGGCGAATGCAGAACGCTGCCCGGCTCGATCACGATCATCTTTGGCACCCCTTCACGCAACAGCGTGATTGGGTTGGAGAGGAGCCGTTGATGATCGAGTCGGCTCAGGGGGTCGAACTGATCGACTCCGGCGGGCGTCGCTATCTGGACGGTGTCTCCTCGCTCTGGTGCAACGTCCACGGCCATCGACATCCGGCGCTCGACGAGGCGGTGCGCGAGCAGCTCGACCGCGTCGCCCACTCCACGATGCTCGGCCTCTCCCACCCAGGAGCGGCCGAGCTCGCCGCCCGGCTGGTCGAGATCGCGCCCTCGGGACTGAGCCGGGTCTTCTATTCCGACTCCGGGTCCACTGCGGTCGAGGTCGCCCTGAAGATGGCGTTCCAGTACTGGCAGCACCGCGGCGGTCAGCACGTCCGGAAGACGTCGTTCATCTGCCTCGATGACGCCTACCACGGGGACACGATCGGGTCGGTCTCGGTCGGCGGGATGCCCCTCTTTCACTCCACCTTCGGCCCGCTGCTCTTCGACGCCCATCGGGCGAGGCCAGGCGATGTCGACGACCTCGCCCGGCTGCTCGCCAGGCGCGAGGAGGAGGTCGCGGCGGTCGTTCTGGAGCCGCTGGTGCAGGGGGCGGCCGGCATGCTGACCCATCCACCCGGATACCTGCGCGCCGTCCGGCGGCTCTGCGACCGCCATGGGGCCCTGCTGATCTGCGACGAGGTCGCGACCGGCTTCGGGCGCACGGGGACGATGTTCGCCTGCGAGCAGGAGGGGGTCTCCCCCGACCTTCTCTGCGTGGCCAAGGGCCTGACCGGCGGGTATCTGCCCCTGGCGGCCACCCTCGCGACGGAGCGGATCTACGAGGCCTTCCTCGGCGCGCACTCCGAATACAGGACCTTCTTTCACGGCCACACCTACACCGGAAACCCGCTCGCCTGTGCCGCGGCGATCGCGTCATTGGACGTCTTTCAACGGGAGCGGACCCTTGTCCGGCTCCAGCCGAAGATCCGGCTGCTCTCGGAGTGGCTCCGTCAGGTGGAGCGGATGCGCGAGGTGCATGAGGTCCGCCACCGCGGCCTGATGGTCGGCATCGATCTCGGCGAGCACGACCCGGAGCTGCGGCTCGGCCACCGTGTGGTGATGGAGGCGCGACGGCGCGGCGTCATCGTCCGCCCGCTCGGCGATGTGATCGTCCTGATGCCGCCGCTCGCGATCAGCAAGCAGGACCTGCGCCGCCTCGTCGGCGTGGTCGCGGAGTCGATCCGCGCGGCCTATCCCGTCGCGGAGTTCGACTCGGGCGCCAAGGGCCGCCTGGACGCGGCCCTGCTCGAAGCGGCATAAAACGGATTGCGCCTCGCGGCGCACCCTCGCTTATTCCTCGTACGGCTCGAAGTCCGACTTGCGCGCCCCGCAGACCGGGCAGAACCAGTCGTCGGGGATGTCCTCGAACGCCGTTCCCGGCGGTACCCCGCCGTCGGGATCGCCCTCGTCCGGGTCGTAGATGAAGCCGCAGGAGGTGCAGATGTAGAGCTGTTTGGTCGTCGCCTCCGTGGCCATGGGGCGCCAGAGTAACCATTACGCTCGCGGGAAGTGGAACCCGCTGTCCCTCGGCCGGCCGCGACGGTGATCCTCCTCCGCAGAGGCGGGAAACACGCTGAGCGCGGCCTCGAGATCTTGCTCGTTCAGCGGAATCCCGAGGCCCGCTTCATGCCGGGTGTCTGGGTCTTCCCGGGCGGGGCGGTCGATTCCGGCGACGGGGAGGGCGAGGAGGCACATCGTGCGGCGGCCGTCAGGGAGCTGGCCGAGGAGGCGGGGATCGAGGTGCCGGCCGCGGACCTGGTGGCGTACTCGCGCTGGATCACGCCCAAGGTGGTGCCGATCCGCTTCGACACGAGGTTCTACCTGACGCTCGCGCCCGCTCATTCCCCACCGCACCCTGACGGCTCGGAGACGGTGGACGCCGGCTGGTTCAACCCTCAGGACGCGCTCGCCAAGCACCACGCCGGCGAGCTGCCCCTGGTCTTCCCCACGATCAAGCACCTGGAGTCGCTCGTCGGCTTCTCCAGCGCCAGCGAGGCGCTGGACGCGGCGCGCCGGCGCGAGGTGAAGCCAATCGAGCCGCGCGTGGAGGGCGAGGGCGAGCAGCAGCGGATCATCCTGCCGGACGAGCTCCCCTGACCCGGCAGTGAGGACGCCCGGCGCGCAAGAATCTGGACATGACGAGCACGCTCCCGGCCGAGGTGCGCGACGCATTCGAGCGCTACATCACTTGCGAGCTCACCACGGTCGACGCCGACAAGCAGCCGATCACCTGGCCGGTGACTCCTTACTACCGCCAGGGCGCTCCGACGATCGACGTCACCACCGGCCTGGGCTATCCGAAGAAGGCGGACGACGCGCGGCGCCATCCGAGCATCTCCCTGCTCTTCTCGGACCCCACCGGCTCGGGCCTGAAGAGCGGGCCCAAAGTGCTCGTCCAGGGGACGGCCACGGTGGACGACGAGGACCTGAAGGCCAATGCGGACCGTTACATCAGCGAGTCCGGCGAGAAGCTGCCGGCCACCAAGAAGATGAACCCTCCGAAGCCGATCCGCCCGATGTTCAACTGGTACTACGCCCGGATCTACATCAAGGTCCGGCCCGAGCGGGTCTTCGTCTGGCCCGAGGGGGACCTGGCGGAGGAGCCGATCGTCCACGACGCGCACCTGGAGGAGGTGCGCTCCGGCCACGTCGAGGAGCCCGCGCAGGACCATGGGGCGCCGGCCGGGGGATCGCCGGCGTGGGACAAGCGCATTGACCTGCTGGCGGAGCACAACACGGGCGTGATCAGCTGGATGGGCCCGGACGGCTTCCCGATCGCGGTCCGCGTCCCCTTCAGCGTGGACGCCTCGCGACGAGAGATCGCCATCGAGGGCGAGCCCGCGGGCCTACCCCTGCTCGAAGGGCGCGCCTGCCTGACCGTGCACCGCCATGCGCCCGACTTCACCTGGCAGCGGAACATGCAGGTCCGCGGAGACCTGACGCCTTCCGATGGGGGATGGCGGCTGGTGCCTCGCAGGGTCGTCGGCGGCTTCGAGCTCCCCGAGGGCCGCCTGACCCGATTCAGGGACTTCATCCGCAAGGGCCCCGGCTTCTACCGGACTTATCGCCGTCGCCTGCGCGAGCGATGAGTTCCTCGCCGCTCGCCGGTCTCTAGGGCAGACAACACGAGAGGAGGAGCACCCATGCCCGACAAGGAGCTGGTCACCTGTCTCTGGTTCGACACCGAGGGCGAGGCCGCGGCGAAGCACTACACGAGCATCTTCAAGGACTCGAAGCTGGGCCGGATCGTCCCCTATGGCGAGGCCGGCAGGCGCAACGCCGACATGACGATGCTCGTCGAGTTCGAGCTCAACGGCCAGAAGTTCATCGCGCTCAACGGCGGCCCGCAGTTCCAGCACAGCGAGGCGATCTCATTCCAGATCCCCTGCGCTGACCAGGACGAGGTCGACTACTACTGGGATCGCCTCACGGAAGGCGGGGACGAGGGGCCCTGCGGCTGGCTGCACGACAAGTTCGGTGTCTCCTGGCAGGTCGTCCCCACCAGGGTGATCGAGCTGATGGGCGATCCCGATCCGGAGCGGGCGAAGCGCGCGAGCGAGGCCGTTTACTCGACGATGGGGAAGATCGAAATCGCCCGGATCGAGGCGGCCGCCTCCGGCGAACCAGCCCCGGCAGGCTGACCGCTCAGGAGCCGATCTTCGGAGGGAACGGCTCCAGACCCGCGTTCCAGGGGCCTGGCTTGTAAATGTCGAGGTTGTTCTCCTCCATCTCGCGATGGAGCCTCTCGAAGATGCCGCCCGCCGAGTGAAGCGCCTCCTTCAGTTCCTCCTTGGAGCGTTCGCGCAGCCGCCAATGGAAGAAGAGCTGCTGCTCGGTGATTCCAAAGTCGAGGTCTGCCGGAGTCCGGGTGATCCAGTCGATGAAGGCGGGGCTGAACAGCTCGCGCAGGGCCACCGGATCGTGGTCGCGCGGAACGGTGGCGATGAAGCGCTTGTTGAAGTCGACGCTCTCGAACTCGACTCTGCGCCTGGAGTGCTTGTCGAGCGTGTCCCCGGCTGTGCGCTCGATCGACTCGACGTCGAACACCGGGACGACGGTGGCCAGGTCAGGCATGTGCGACTTGACCAGCAAAGCGGCCGGCAGGATCGCCTTGCGACCGAAACCGCCCTCCTCGTGCTCGTCCGCGTCGCAGGATGAGCCGAAGAACCCATCGCTGAGCTCACCCGTGAGCTTGTTCGTCCCGCCGGGGCAGAGGGCGACCGGTCCGTCCTTGGGGTTGATCCCGCCGATCGGCTCGTACTCGAGGCCGCGCTCGGACGCCAGGCCTTTGACGATCTCCGCCCACTGCTCCGCGTCAGCCTTGGCGCTCAATCGACGTCGACCAGGTCCTCGCGGCCGTCGGCCTCGAGCTGCGCCTTGTAGCGGGGATAGACCGGCTTGGTCAGCGGGACCAGCTTCAGGATCTTGGCCACCGGGCCGCTGGCCTTGATCTGCCCGCGTGCGAGCGCCACCGGCACGTTCACCCTGCCGAGCCAGAAGAGGTGGGCGGTGTCCGCCTCCATGCTCATCACCACCTCGGGCTCCATCTCGGTCTCGCCGAAATCGACGTCGCTGGGCTCGTCCTCCATCAGCCGCACGGTGATCGGCGAGTCCGGGTCGCGATGGGCGTACTGGACGATCGTGTTCGCCTGGCGGAACTTCGGCCCCAGCTCCTCGTCGGCGGCCAGCCCGACGAACAGCTTGCCGATCGTGTCGTAGACCTCCTGGGCGTTGTTGAAGTACGCCATCGGGACGATCCTAGTTGCGTAGGCGATTCGGCAGCGTGAGCGAGCACTAATGTCTCCCTGCGTGGCACGGACCCATGACTTCGACTGGATCGTGATCGGCTCCGGCTTCGGCGGATCCGTCTCGGCCCTCCGTCTCGCCGAGAAGGGCTACCGGGTGGCGATCCTCGAATGCGGCCGCCGCTACCGGGACGAGGACTACGCAAAGTCCGCCTGGAACCTCCGCCGGTACTTCTGGATGCCGAAGCTGGGGCTCCGGGGGGTCTTCCGGATGACGATCTTCAGGGATGTCTTCATCGTGTCCGGGTCTGGCGTCGGCGGCGGAAGCCTCGGATACGCCAACACCCTCTACCGAGCCCGCCCGAGCTTCTTCACGGACCCGCAATGGGGCGAACTGGCCGACTGGGAGCGCGAGCTCCAGCCCCACTACGACACCGCCGAGCGGATGCTCGGGGTGACGTCCTACGAGGGCGTGGGACCGGCCGACGAGCTGCTGCGGGAATACGGCGAGGAGATCGGGGTCGGCGACACGTTCAAGCCGACCCGGGTCGGTGCTTTTTTCGGCGAGCCCGGCAAGGAGGTCGAGGACCCTTACTTCGGCGGCGAGGGGCCCCGGCGGAGCGGCTGCATTCGTTGCGGCAGCTGCATGATCGGCTGCCGCCACGGGGCCAAGAACACGCTGGTGAAGAACTACCTCTGGTTCGCCGAGAAGCTCGGCGTCACCGTGATCCCCAACCGGATGGTCACCGATGTGCGGCCCACCGGCGCTGGAGACGGCAGCGAGGGCTACGCGGTTGCCAGCCGCCGCTCAGGGGCTTGGCTCAGCCGCAAGGACGCCCGGACCCTGACCGCGCGCGGGGTCGTCGTGGCCGCGGGAGCCCTCGGCTCCAACAAGCTGCTCGCCGACTGCCGGCACCGCGGCTCCCTCCCGCGCCTTCCGGACCGGATCGGCCACGTCGTCCGGACGAACTCGGAGTCAGTCCAGACCGTCACCGTTCCCAACGATGATCGGGACTTCGCCAAGTCGGTCGCGATCACTTCGAGCATCTACCCGGACCCCGACACGCACATCGAGGTGGTCACCTACGGCCACGGCGGGGATGCGATGAGCGGGCTCTTCACGGCGGCGGCTGGTCCGGGCACGAGGGTGACCCGGCCGCTCAAGTGGATCGCAGCGCTGCTCAGGCACCCCCTCCGCTCGCTTCGCCTGCTCTGGCCGTTCGGCTGGTCGCGGCGCACGATCATCCTCCTGGTCATGCAGACCACCGACGCCGCCATGCGGCTGATCCCGAAGCGAAGGCTCCTAGGACGGGGCATACGGCTGCAGACCGAGCAGGATCCCGAGCGTCCGAACCCGATCTACCTGCCGGCGGCGGCCCGAGTCGCGGAATGGTTCGCAAAACGGACGGGCGGTGCGGAGCAGTCGGCGCTCACCGAGGCGATCTTCAACATCCCGACGACGGCCCACATCCTGGGAGGCGCCGTGATCGGGGACTCTCCCGAACACGGTGTGGTAGATGCCCGCAACCGCGTCTTCGGCTACCAGAACCTGATGGTCTGCGACGGAGCGGCGATCCCCGCCAACCCCGGCGTCAACCCGAGCCTGACGATCACCGCGCTCGCGGAGCACGCGATGGCGCAGGTGGAGCCGAAGGACGACGGGGCGCCGCCCCGGCTGCCCGAGGCGGCGCGCGCCGCCAACGCGAGCGGCCTAGCCGCTCGCGGATGAGAAGTGCTCGGCCGCCTTCGCCCAGTTGACCACGTTCCACCAGGCATCGAGGTAGTCCGGGCGCTTGTTCTGGTACTTCAGGTAGTAGGCGTGCTCCCAGACGTCGCAGCCGATGATCGGCGTCTGACCGGCTGAGATCGGCGAGTCCTGGTTCGCGGTCGAGATGACCGCGAGGCCGGAGCCGTCGTGGACCAGCCAGGCCCAGCCGGAGCCGAACTGGTTGACGCCCGCGTTCTTGAAGTCCTCCTTGAAGGAGTCGAGGTCCCCGAACGCGTCGTTGATGGCGGAGGCGAGGTCGCCATCCGGCGCGCCGCCTCCGTCCGGGCTCATGATCTCCCAGAAGAAGGAGTGATTGGAGTGGCCGCCGGCGTTGTTGCGGACGGCGGTCTCCTTGTCGCCCAGGCTGGACAGGTTCTGCAGGACCTCGTTGACGTCCTTGTCGGCCCACTCGGTGCCTTCGAGGGCCGCGTTCGCCTTGTCCACATAGGCCTGGTGGTGCTTGTCGTGATGGACGCGCATCGTCTGCTCGTCGATGTGCGGCTCGAGCGCGTTGTAGTCATAGGGAAGATCGGGGACCTCGAACGCCATCTGACCTCCTTAGGTCTGGGTGGGGTGGCGTGACCAACCTACTCGGCGGCCGCAAACGCCGCCGCCGGATCCACGGTCAGGGGCTTCTAATCTAACGGTCGTGCACCGCGGGCCGCCCGGCGGAGGGACATGGACCGGCGTTGCCGTGACGGTCGCCGGCGTGCTGATCGGGGTCGCGGTGGCGCTGGCGATCCCCTCCCTGCGCGGGGCGATGAGCGACGCGATCCACGGGGACACCGCCTCGGTGCGTCAGGACCTGAACGGGAACCTTGCGGGAGTTCTGCTCGTCGTCTGGCTGGCGATGGTGCACGTGATCGTCTGGTACCCGGCTGAGATCCTGGACGCGGCGGCCGGCTATGTCTTCGGCTTCGGCGTCGGCTTTCCCCTGGTGCTCGGCTCCTGGGTCCTGTCGGGCCTTGCCTCGTATGCCGTCGGCAGAAATTTCGCCCGCCCGCTCCTCTACCGGATAGCCGGGCAAGAGCGATTCGAGCGCCTCGAGCGCCTGGTGCACCGCGGCGGCGCGCCCTTCCTGCTGGGAGTCCGCCTGATTCCGATCATGCCCTTCAGCCTGATGGGATACGTCTGCGGCGCCGCCCGCATTCCTCTGTGGCGCTTCACCTGGACGACCGCGATCGGGTACGCCCCGCTCACCGCCTATTTCACCTACGTGGGGAGCAGGCTGGAGGGGTTCTCCGCCGAGGACCCGATCGTGTGGATCGGCGGCATCGTGCTGATCGTCTGCATCTTCGGCGTGCGGTTCATCCTGCCCAGCACCACGGCCACCGACTCGGCGAGCGGCAAGTGAGCGGCTAGTCCTGCTCCCGGAACTCGGCGAGGTCTTCCCGGGCCCGGCGCTGGACCATCGCGCTCAGCGGCGGCAGTCCCAGGACCAGCCCCGCCGGCCCGAGTGCCTGCCGTGCCCATCCCCAGAACGAGAAGGAATCGTCGTGCTCCGCGATGCGCCCGTCGTGGAAGCGGAAGGCGGCCTGGACCTCGTTCACCACCGGCCTGCCCGTGCGCGTGAAGGTGTAGTGGGCGATCCAGCGGGCGGACCCGGTATCCGCCACCGCCTCGTGCTCAGCGAGCTCGACACGCAGATCCTCGGCCCGGCCCGTCAGCATCCGCCACATGTCGCCGGCCTCGTCGCCGGTCAGCTCGCCGAATGCCGGGTCGTGGAAGCGGCCGTCTGGCTCATAGAGCTTCGCCATCGACTCCCCGTCGTGGCGATTCATCGCCTCGTATAGATCGCGGATCAGCTTGGCGTTGTCGGCCACTCGCCAACGCTATCCGCTGGGGCCGCCCGCCGGGCAAGACGCCTCTATCCTTCTGCCCCTCGGGGCGTGGCGCAGCCTGGTAGCGCGCACCGTTCGGGTCGGTGAGGTCCCCGGTTCAAATCCGGGCGCCCCGATAACACGATTGGCGCGGGAGGGGGTGCAGTGGGGTGAACGTGCAAATTCCCCCCTGCATAAGCCCCCTCCCAGCGCCATGCAAAGGGATGCAGGGGGGTGCACCGGCCCACGCCTGATCCGGTGCCGCGGGTCCGGAACGCGCCACGCGGCTGCCACACGAACCGCTGACGGCTGCCACACGGGAGGCGCGATCGGATAGCCGCGCAGGCCCGGTAGCCCGGATCGAAAGGCGTGGCCCGCCTAGCCGCCACCAGCCAACCAGTACCAGGACTCGCTCATCCCTTGCCCGCGTGTCAAATGGACCGAGCCTCGGCGGGCCTCGTAAGCCCCTTTGGGCAGACGCACCGAGGACAGCGCCCCACGTAGGTCGAGGATCAAGGTGATCGAGTCCACCGTGGCCGCCGTGATCAGGCGATCGGGGGGGAGCGTTTGTAGGCCGACGAGGTGTGGTGCTTTCGCCCAGCTACGAGGGACTTTGCGCGGCACACCGAGGCTGACAACCCCGATGACCTCCCGAGACCCGACCGGAGTTCATTCAAAAGGGGTGGAGTTCCTTTGGAGCTCCCCTCTTCCCAACCCTCAAACCCTCCCGGAGTCCTACGAAAGCAACGTCAACAACACCCACGACATCGACCAAGGAGAAATGCTCAAGGGGAGGGTCGCAAGCGCCGCGGCTCACGCCCACTGACCGACTTGACTCGCTGTACACACGAACCAGGTTTTGACGGAGGAGATTCACCATGAGCAAAGGCCAGTGGCAGAAGGGCAAGATCACCGGGGACCAGGAAATCCTCTCGCGAGACGAGGCTCTCCGCATCCTCTCCGAGCAGGCGAAAAACGGCTCGGTGACCGCCGCCGTCGCGCTCGAGCGGGCGCTTCGGACGAAGCCAACGGCGGAAGAAAACGTGGACGATGAGCTCGCCCACATCCTGGGCCAGTGACCGGTCGTAGCAACCGCCGCTTTCTATGCAAAGCGGATAGCCGCTTTTCGTCCAAAGCGGCTATTTGCAGAGCCCGGCTCCTGCTCGGCGAGGTCGTGGCACTCGCTCAGGTCGGTCTCGGTATTGAACAGCTCCATCGGCCACGGCGTATCGACCGAGGCTCGGGCATGTCCCTTTTGGTTTAGGAGATGGCGATCGACCTCGGAGAGCGGCTTGGATCGACCTGCGGATCCAACCCGTCGGCGAGATTGAGCACCGTGTGCAACTGGCTGTACAGCAACTTCGTCGCCGGTCGATTCATTGAAGAGGGAGACTCTGAACGTGGCTGTTCTGAGGTCGGAGGTCGCTTCGACGGAGCTGTTCCCACTGGCTGTCGCGCTCGGGATTGGACTGATGCTCGGGGTCGAGCGCGAGAGGCAAAAGGGCGAAGGCCCCGCCCGAGCGCCGGCGGGCATCCGCACATTCGCACTTGTCGCGCTGCTCGGGGGGTTGGCGGACCGCGTCGGAGAGGTCGCGGTGGTGGCGGTGGTGGGGGGTTTTGTTGGCCTCGCGGCGGTGGCGGGATACCTGCTGAGCGACAGCGACGACCCTGGAATGACGACCGAGGTCGCGCTGATGGTCGCCTTCCTGCTCGGGGCGCTCGCCCAGCAGGACACGGCGGCGGCGGCGGCGTTGGCGGTGGGGGTGGCGCTCGTGCTCGCCCACCGGGAGCGTATTCACCACCTCGTGCGCGAGACCCTCTCCGAGCAGGAGGTCCACGACGGCCTCCTGATGGCGGCCGCCGCTTTGATCATCTTGCCGCTGGTGCCCCACAAGGGCGTCGGTCCGAATCAGTCGCTGAACCCGTTCGTCGTCTGGCAGCTCGTCGTGATCGTGATGGCGGTGCAGGGCGTCGGATACGTCGCGTTACGGATCATTGGTCCCCGGTTCGGACTTCTGCTGAGCGGCTTCATATCCGGGTTCGTGTCGAGCACCGCGACGGTGGCGATGATGGGCTCCCGCGCCGCCGACGAGCCGAAGCTGCTACGACCGGCGGTCGGGGCCGCGGTTGTTTCGACGGTGGCTACGATCATCCTGCTCGCGATCGTGCTCGGAGCGACCAGCGTTGCGACCCTGAAGGAGGTCGCGCTTCCGCTCGCCCTGGCCGGCGTCGCCGCCGGGGGATACGCCGCGATCGTCACGGCAAGAGTAATCCGGGCACCTCCGCCGGACCACTTCGATCGAGGTCGCGCCTTCGACTTCAAGACCGCTCTGATCCTTGCCGGTACGGTTTCGCTGGTGCTGGTGGTCGCCGGAGCGCTCAACCAGGCGCTCGGAGTGCGTGGCGTGACCCTGGGCGCGGCGATCGCCGGCTTCGCCGACTCGCAGTCGGCCGCGGTCTCGGCGTCCTCGCTCGCCGCTGGGGGGAAGATCTCGGCAGCTGAGGCGGTGGTCCCGGTGCTGGCGGCACTGACGACGAACACGGTGACCAAGGCTGTGCTCGCCTATACGATGGGCGGCTGGCACTACGCGGCCGAGGTCTGGCTCGGGCTAGCGCTGGTCGTCGGCGGTGCCTGGGGTGGGTGGGCGCTCGTCCAGGTTCTCGCTTGAGCTTGCGAGACTTCCAAGGTTCCCAGACACCTCGGGAATCCGCCGAACTCACCACTGCCCGGCACTGTGAGCCCGATTACCCCAGAATTACGCGCCGCCGCCCAGCCAGCACATCATTCGGAAGGGGTGAAACCCAGTGCCCTTTTCCATGCAAGGCGGATAGCCGCTTTTCGGGAGACGAAAATAACTCCCGGAAGCTGACGTCCGGTCCTGACCCTACGGTCGGCTCACCGGGACAGGGGCTTCCTGGGAGAACGCAGGCTGGGTAGGCCGGTTCTTGGACGATGGGCTCAGAGCCCGGGCTTTTCGGTGGCCGCCCCTGCGACTTGTCCGGTTGCGCTCCGAGCGCGAATGCGTCGATGTCGTTTGCCCACCGCGTTCTCCCGTTCGTTCAAAGCGAGGAGGAGCAAATGAGAGCAATCGGACTCGACGTCCACCTCGAATTCTGCGAGGTGGCGATCGCGGAGAAGGGCGAGGTCCGCTCCACGGGGCGGATCGCAACGAAGCCGGAGGCGATCGAGCTCTTCGCCCAGAGCCTCGGTGCCCGAGACCGGGTGGCGCTGGAGGTGACCGGCAACGCCTGGGGGATCAAGCGAATCATCGAGCCCCACGTCGCCGAGGTGATCGTCGTCTCGGCCCAACGACACCGGGATCCGCCAGGCGCGGGCGAAGACCGACCGCCTCGATGCCCGCACCCTGGCGAGGCTTTGCGCCTCGGGGGAGCTCGACGCGGTCTGGATGCCCAACCGGGCGACGCAGGTGATGCGCCGCCGGCTGCAGCGGCGAAGCCAGCTCGTCTGGGGGCGCTCGAAGGCAAAGAACCAGATCCACGCGACCCTGATGGGCTGCCTCGTCGGCCGACCGCCGTTTAGTGACCTATTCGGCAAGAGGGGCCGGCGCTGGCTCGCCGAGCTCACCCTCCCCGGGGAGGAGCGCGAGTCGGTCGACTCGGCGCTCCGCCAGATCGAGTTCCTCGACTCAGAGATCGAGGCGGTCGAGCGCCTGATCGCGGCGGCTGCGCTCGAGTGGCCCGAGATCAAGCGGCTGATGACCGTGCCCGGCGTCAACGTGATCGTTGCCGCGACGTTCATGGCGGCGATCGGCGACATCCGAAGGTTCGAGAGCCCGCGCAAGCTGGTCGGCTACCTCGGGCTCGACCCGCGGGTGAAGCAGTCGGGGGCCGCTCCCGCGACCCACGGGCGGATCTCGAAGCAGGGCTCCAGCCCTGCCCGCCACGCGCTGGTCGAGGCGAGCTGGTCGGTCGTGCGCCAGCCGGGACCGATCCACGCCTTCTACCAACGCATCCGCGTCCGCCGTGGGCACCAGGTCGCGATCGTCGCCGCCGCGCGCAAGCTCGCCTGCCTGTTCTGGTGCCTGCTCATCCGCGGCGAGGACTACGCCTACGGCCAGCCGTCGCTGACCCAGAAGAAGCTCCGGCTGCTCGAGATCCGCGCCGGCGCCAAGACGCACAAGGGCATCCCGACCGGAACCTGGGCAACGAGGCAGAGGATGCGCGAGGCAGAGCGCGAGCTGGCGGCCCAGGCCGAGGCCGCCTACCGGCGCACGGTCGCCGACTGGCAACGAACCGAGGCGAAAAGAAAGGGCGCCGGCGCGACACGGGGCGCGCATCTCGTGGGCCGTCAAGCGGCCAAGCAGCGCGGCAGGTCCAAGCCCCCGGGCCTGCTCTTTAGCTCGTCGTCAGAACCGGCGCCCGAACCGAACTCTCCCAAATTGGAGGTGCTGCGTCCAGAAAGGACTTGACTTTCATGCGTCGTCCAAAAGCGGTAGTTCTGGGCTACTCCCGCAGACCGGCGGCTTCGAGGGCCTCGGCGCGACGGCTGAAGAAGTCCACCTTGCGCACTCGTCCATCCCGGATCGTGAAGACCTGAAAGTGGTGGGATTTGTCTGGCACGCCGCTCACTCGGCCTCGCCCGCTTTGCCGGACTGCTACGAGGACGCGGTTGCCCGGTGCCTCGGTGAAATCAACCGGCTCCCAGACGAAGTCGATCCACCCGCTTTGAATTCGCTCGATGAGCTCGAAGGCCTCCGGAACTCCCCGAAGATGGTCTGGTTTAGGCAACTCCCGCTCGGCAGGCCAGTCGTACTCGAACTCGGGATCGGCGAGTCCACCAAGGGCTTCCTCGGACTGTTCCCCCCGCATGAATGCGTCGAATGCGTCGAAACCGTTGCGTACGACCTCGACGTTCGCCTGCGACATCGCCTACTCCGTCAGCCCGACGGCTTCGAGGGCCGTGGCTCGATTCCGGTAGCTCGTGTACCGCAGCACCTTGCCCTCGTGGAATGTCCAGACGGTGGAAACCCGCACCTCCTCTTTCATCCCGTTAATGCGCCGCTTCCCCGACATCCGAACGACCGCGACCACGTTGTCATCTGCGTCGATCAACTCCCCCGGTTCAACTCGAAGGTTCTCCCAGATCTCCTCCACCCGCTCCAAGAAGCGCCGGACGCCATCGAAGCCGCGATAGAGGGCCGGGGTAAGGACGATTTCCGGGATATCGATGACGACGTCGGGTTGGAGGAACTCCTCAGCGCCCGAGACGCGGTCGGGCCACAAGCCGTAGAGGTGGCGCACGATCTCCACGTTCTCCTGCGACATCGCCGACGCAGTATCCGCCTATCCGGTGCGACGTTTTTGCGAGCCGCGCTGCCGGCGGTCAGCGATGAGATGCGATGAGACGCGGTAGGCCATTGGCGGTTGGCCCGGCCATTGTCTGTGATCTGTAGCTACTCCGCGGGGTGTACTGGGTGACGCGGCTCGACAGTGAGGCCGCCCCGCGCGGCTGCGCGCACGGTCTGGGAGAGGGCGGCGGGAACCCCCGGGCCACGAAGCTCGATCTGTAGCTCGACCACACCAGGTTCGCGGTCGAGGACCTCAATGTCGCCCAGTTCGCGCAGCAGCTCGAGCATCGGTGAGTTGTCGGCGAGCACCGACGCCGTGAAGCGTTCGACGCCTTCCTCGAGAGCCCGCCCAGCCAGTCCCTCCAGGAGCGCGGTGCCGAGCCCGCGGCCTTGCCAACTGTCGATGACCACGACCGCGACCTCCGCCGCCCGCGGGTCCGTGCTCGAGCGCACGAATCGGGCGACCCCGAGTCCCTCGCCGCTGCTCGGATCGGTCGCGATGAGCGCCTCGTGCGTACGGTGGTCGACTTCAGTCAGGTAGCGCAGCTGGCGCGAGCCCAGCTCAACCATCGGGGAGAAGAAGCGGCGGTATCGCGACTCTGGTCCAAGCCGCCGGAACCCGTCGACCAGAGTGTCCTTGTCCTTGGGCTCGATCGGTCGGATGAGAACCCGCTCGCCACTTCTGAGCGTCACCTGCCGAGGCATCGCGAGGGAGCAATAGCAGGCCGGCGAGCTCCTGCGGCACCTCTGGGCGCGGGCAGCAACCTTAGGACGAGCCCCGCGTTCCCCTCCTACATCGCCTACTCCGAAAGGCCGGCGGCTTCGAGAGCCTGGGCTCTGACCCAGAAGAGCTTCCCCTTGGCGACCTTGCCGTCTACGAGCCAGAACACGTACCAGGCGCGGGCATCAAACTCGGCGCCGCTCGACGTGCCGCGGAAGGTGCCAAAGACCCCGAGGAGGACGCGGCCACTGCTCCCCTCAGTGATCTCCTCGACCTCGGCACTCGCGATCTGTCCGACATTGATGAATTTGTCCCACCACTCGCGCACACCGGTCCGGCCTCGATAGATCCGCCGGATTCCCGGCCACCCTTCGCGATCATCCCATTCGACGCTGGGGGTCATGTAGGCCACGAACGCATCTGGATCGCGTCGGATGACGGCGTCGAGCATCCGCCGCACGATCTCCACATTCTCCTCAGACATCGCCCACTGAGTATCTCGCCAACAACGCTGCTTTCCATCAAAGGGCGGCCGACGCTAACCGACCGCGAACGTTGCGCTTGCCATTCCGAGGGAGGCTGACCTCTCGCGGTCTGCGGACGTCTCCCTTCGCCTAACAGCGGAAGCAAGCCGATTCCCGAGGGGCTCGGGGGCAGCGAACCGGATACCCCGCTTCACGCGAAAGCAGGGGGGCTAGCTCAGCGAAAGAGCGAAGACCTCGATCGGCTGATCGAAGCCGAGCAGGCTGCGCTCCCCCACCGGCTCCCAGGGCCGGTCCGGTACCGCCTCCACGACCCCCGCCGTCGCCAGCAGCTGGTTCGAGTCGGCGATCCCCTGGAGCCGAGCGGCCAGGTTGACGGCGCGGCCGTAGTAGTCGCCGTCCCGGAAGACGGCACGTCCGTGGTGGAGGCCGGCATGCATCTTGGGCCAGTCCTTGCGCCGCATCTCGCCTGCGATCGCGAGTGTCGCGTCGATCGCGGCCCGTGGGTCCGGATAGGCCAGGAGGTAGCCATCGCCGAGCTGCTTCACCCGCCGGCCGGTGTCGCCGAGGTTTCTCGCCACCGTGGAGCCGAGGTGGTCGACGATCTCGATCGCCGTCGCGTCCCCGTACCGGTTGGCGTACGAGGTGAAATGGCGCAGGTCCAAGAACAGCAGCGAGACCTCGACGGCGCCGGGCAAGAGTCCGTCCGCCTCGGACTCGACCTCCCAGACCGCCGCCTGTGTCATCTCCTGCTCCAGCTTCCGGCGGTGCACCCCGAGCAGCAGCGGATCGGCAAGCGGAAGCAGCCACCCGAATGCCTGCCTGACGGCGCTCAGGGTGTCGAGCGGGTTGCTAGTGATCTCCTCAAGGAAGGGCTCGACCCGGGAGTGGAAGACGTGGAACTCGGTCTGGGCGATTCGCCCCAGGGCCTGCCCATAGACGCGCGAGACCTCGCGCTGCACCTCGGGCGGCCAGATGTTCTCCAGGCGACCAAGCTCCCCGAAGGCCGCGGCCTCCTCCGGTGTGAAGCAGGGCTCGTCCGCGGGCGGCATCGCCAGTCCGAACGCCTGCATGCTCGCCTGGATCTCCTGAACCGAGAGGCCCCCTTCGGCCTCAATCTCTGCCGGGCTGACGGTGCGTCGCTCCCGCTCGGGGTCGAGGCCCCCCGCGAAGACTGCCTCCTCGAGCCGACCGCGCTCGGCGGCCTCGCGGATCTGCTCGTCGGTCACCCCAAGCCGCTGCAGGCCGGCGACCAGCTCGCGTTCGTCCGGATCCAGCCTTAGTTCGTCCGCCAGAGCGCGCGGAGCCGCGCCATCAAGCGGACCTGTCCGCTTCAGTTTGCGAGCCACCTGGCTGCGAGCCTACTGGCTGGCCTCAGAGTGCCGAGGGATAGGTCTCCGGGGGCTCGCCGAGCTCCCAGCCGGCGGTTCGCTCCAGTGGCTCCACTGCGCGGGTTTGGTCGATGTGAATCACCGCGTCGAACTGGTCGTGGATTCGGGCAGCGAAGTAGTGGCTCTGCCGTTCGGTCTCTGGCCGGTAGATGACGCCGATCGCGCGCTCGAGGCGTGGTTCTCGCAGAGCCGCAGCCGCTCGACCATTGAGCCGCAGCAGGAAGCGAGGGCTGTCCAGGCGATGAAACAGTGCTTCGTAGCTCTCTGGCAGGGCCGGGCGAACCCGTTTGCGCTCGGCGGGGGCGTCCCAGGCTGAGGCGGCCGTGACGGTGCCGGCGTAGGTTGTGAACCCCACCAGCGTGGTGGTGCCGGGGTGTCGCGAGCGGGTGAGCTGGCCCAGGTTGAGCTCTCCCCGCTCGCCCATCTCGGTGCGCCGGGCGTCCCCGACGTGCGAGTTGTGCTCCCAGACAACGAGCTTGGCGCGCTCCCCGTGCCGCTCGAGATGGGCGAGCAGGCGGTCCAGGGTGTCCGCCATGTGAGTGTCCCTCAGGTTCCACGAGGAGACGTGGGCGGAGAACATCGTCCGGTAGTACTCCTCGGCGTTGGTCACCAGGCGCGCGTTCTGCTCGGCGTAGAACTGGTCGTCCTCTGCCGCCAGGCCATCGCGTCGCAGGTAGCCGACCGAGTTGCGATGGAGTTCCAACAGCTGCTCGACCACCCCGCGTCGGCAGGACTCGCTGATCCCCAGGCTGACGGCCCGCCCGTACTCGTGGCTCTCGCCGCCGAAGTGCTCGAAGCACGCATAGCGCTCCCGGGCGCGGCCTGCGGCTGGCGGGTCGATCGTCCCCAGGTAGGCGATCACCTCCTCGACGGAGGTGTAGAGGCTGTACAGATCGAGCCCATAGAAACCCGCCCCGTCGCTCGGATCGGTGCGTTCGTTGTGGGCGCGCAGCCAGCCGACGAAGTCGAGCACCTCGGCGTTGCGCCACATCCAGGTGGGAAAGCGCTGGAAGCCTCGCAGGGCCTCCTCCGCGTCCGCGTCCTCTCGTGCCCCGCGGACGTAGCGGTTGACGCGGTAGGCGTCGGGCCAGTCCGCCTCGACGGCGACACCTTTGAAGCCCTTCTCCTCGATCAGCCTGCGGGTGATAACTGCTCGCTCGCGATAGAACTCGTGCGTCCCGTGCGAGGCCTCCCCCAGGAGGACGAGGCTGGCGTCCCCGATCAGTTCCAGCAGCGGGTCGTAGTCGTTCGCCGAGCCGGTCAGGGGATGCGCCTCCCGCGAGAGGGCCTCCGCCGTTGCGTCTCTATGGCCGGTCGCGGCGAGTCGGGGCATCGAGCTCAACCGCCCATGGCTGTCGCGCTTCGCTTGGCTGCGCCGAGCTTCTCACTGAACCACTCCCCCGCCAGCTCAGCGGCCTCCGCGAGCGTGCCGGGCTCCTCAAAGAGGTGACCAGCTCCGGCGACGATTGCGAGCTCGCACTGCGCGGGTATCAGCACCTGCGCCTGACGATTCAGCTGCAGCACCTCACGGTCGTGGCCTCCGACGATGAGCAGCGTCGGGGACCTCACCTCGCGCAAGGCAGATCCGGCGAGATCGGGGCGGCCGCCGCGAGAGACGATCGCGCTGACCTGGGAGGGGAGCTGAGAGGCCGCGATCAAGGCCGCAGCGGCGCCTGTGCTGGCACCGAAATAGCCGACCGGAAGTGCATGGAGCTCATCTCGCTCGCGGACCCACCGTGTCGCGCCCGCCAGACGGCTTTCGAGCAACTCCACGGCAAAGACATTGGCGCGATCTCCAGACTCCGCCTCGGTCAGCAGGTCGAAGAGCAAGGTGGCTAACCCAAGGCCGTGCAGCCGGCGCGCTACGGCCACGTTGCGCGGGCTATGGCGGCTGCTGCCGCTGCCGTGCGCGAAGAGGACGATCCCGATCGGGTCGGCCGGGACGAACAGCGAGCCCGGCAGGAGCATTCCATCGGTTTCGACCGAAACCTCCCGCGTGTCGGGGCCGCCATTGCCGTCCGATGAATGCAGCAAGCGCAGCACCTCCTCATCCGTGACCTGCGAGAAGTCCCGATACCAGCGACCGACACCATCGAGAGAGGGTGGGTTCAGCAGCGTCACGACCTCATCAGCTTCGGAGGCCAGGTGGCTCGCGACAGCCGGGGCGCACACGGGGACGGCAAGGACCAGCCGCTCGGGATTGCGACTGCGCACCGCCCGAAGCGCAGCCGTATCGGTCACGCCCGTGGCGATGCCGTCATCCACCACGATCACAACCCGCCCAGTGAGATCGAAGGGGAGTCGCTCGCCTCGATAGAGCGCAACACGCCGGCGGAGCTCGGCGGTCTCGCGGTCGATGATGGCCCGAAGCTGCTCATCACTGACACCGAGCGCCCGCACCGTCCCCTGATCGATCACGCCGGTCCCGTCCTCGGCAATGGCGCCGATGCCGAGCTCCGGGTTCTGGGGCGCGCCCAGCTTGCGGACCGCGAGCACGTCGAGCGGTGCCCCGAGGGCGCTAGCCACCTCGTGCGCCACCGGCACTCCACCGCGCGGGAGGGCCAGCACGATCGGCTCGGAGTCCCGGAGCGGCATCAGGCGCTCGGCAACCTGAGCCCCTGCGTCGGCCCGGTCGCGAAACCCAGTTGCGCCGGGGGTCATGCCGCGAGCACGACCCTGAGCTCCTCGGGAAAGACCGCGACCACATCCGCGATCTCACCCTCGGAGACGTGGCGGCGGAGGACGCGCGCCGCGGCCGAGCACGCATAGGACGCCTCGGTTTCACCGGGCAGGAGGCCCTCCTCCGCGATCCGCCTCAGGAACTCATCGACGGTGCGGTAGTTCATCGGTGTCCGGCTCGGAACCCATCCCTCGTAGTAGATCCCCCGAATCAGCTCCGGAAGCTGGGCCGCGAGCTGTGCGGCCTCATTGACGGTGAGCCGGTCACGAACGGCGTGCAGGTACGCGCGGAGTACGTGGTAAGCCGCCTTCCGATCCTCGCTTCCAAGCTCCTCGGCGAGTTGACTGAGCCAGACATTCGTCTTCTCGACGCTTCGATCAATGAGGTCGACCTCGGACATCGCGCGCTCCTCTCACTCAGGTCCCAACGACCTTAGGCTCGCCGGGGCCAATCTGCATCCGTCCTCAGTACCGAGACCGCCTCAGTGGGCGGCCCCGATGTGCGCTAGCTGCCCCGGGCCTACGTCCTCCTCGTAATCAAGGAAGTCACGAGGAGGACCCAATGGCAGTAGCAAAGCTGATCGAGATCAATGCCGCCTCGAGCAAGAGTTTCGAGGATGCGATCAACCCCGGTATCTCGAAGGCAAGATTAGGAGCGCTCTGCTCGGTGCGATCTCGTCTGCGGTGATGAGGACCGCTTCCTGTCCAGTGTTGATCACGCCCAGAGGACTTGCGCACACCGCCGAGACCGAGCAAAGGAGGGGTAGATCACATCGGAGTCAACGGTGCCGACCCGACTCCGATCCACCACGACATAGGGATCAACGAACGAGAGAGATCTTGGCGCGTCGTCTGAAGATACGCGTCGATGTGCTCGCGCACGATCTCGACGTTCTCCTGCAACCTCCCCACGAAGTATCTCGCTAAGCGGGCTATCCCTCGCGGGGCGAACCAGCCATGAGCCAGGCCAGCGCCCAAGCGCCTCCCTAACGCGACGAGGAGCACTGCCGCCCCTCAGGGCTCCGTTTTGCAGCGAGGCGGATCGATCCTTGCGCTTTCCGTACGCATGGAGAGCGGCGATCTCCGCTCCGTAGTGACTGCGCAACGAGATCGCTGCGCAGCAGGGATGTCGGCCGCTCGCCGTCTGAATACGTTCGGACCATGACCCTTCGCCCCAAGCCCGACTAAGTGCATGACCCACGTTGGGCGAACGCCGCCGTTCCGTGGGCGAGACAGCGAGGTCGTGCGGGGCAGCATCGCCGCGCGGCACCTGAGAGCCTGCCGCCGGCGATCAGCATCGGAGGGCACCGCCGGAGAGCCAGCGTCCACGCCACATGACACGGCAGACGGCACCGGTGTCGTCGAATATCACGAGATCCGCCGGCGAGCCCGGCGCCAGCCGTGGCGGCATCCCCATCGCCGCCGCGGGGGACTCGCTGGCCGCGGCGACCGCCTCAGCAAGTGTTGCACCGGTCAGCTCCGACCAGCGTCTCACTGCTTCGTCCAAGGTCAGCCTGCTCCCGGCAAGGGTCCCGTCGGGAGCGCGTACCGAGCCGCCGCTGTCGCTCTCGATCGTCGAACCGGCTAGCTCGTACCGGCCGGGGGGCGCGGCCGCAGCCGGCGTCGCATCGCTGACGAGCACAACCCGAGACCCGGCCGCCCGCCGAACGAGCTCGAGCACGATCGCGTCGATGTGCACGCCGTCGGCGATCACACCCGCCCGGACGCGCTCGTCCACCAGTGCCAGCCCAGCCAAGCCGGGCGCGCGATGGCCGAGCGGCCCCATAGCGTTGAAGACGTGGGTCGCCATGGTGGCGCCCGCCTCGATCGCCGCCTGCCCGGTCTCTGCATCGGCGTCCGAATGGCCGAGCGAGACGATGACCCCACGTGCCACGAGGCGCGAGATCAGCTGCAAGGCGCCGGGTAGCTCCGGCGCCAGTGTCACCATTCGCACCGCCGGTGAGTCCAGCCACGCAGGAACCCCCTGCGCCGGAACCCGAAGGCGCTCCACAGCATGGATCCCAGCGTGCTTGGGGCTCAGGAACGGGCCCTCGACATGTGCGCCGATCACTCCCGAGGCTGGATCAGATGCGCGCTCCTCGAGCTCCGAGAGCACGCGCTCGGCGGTCGCGTCATCCGGACTTATGAGCGTGGGCAGGTAGCTCGTAACGCCGTGGACGAGCTGGACATGCTCGATGCGGTCCAGGCTGTCACCCCCGCCGCAGACCTCCCTGCCGCTCGCGCCGTTCACCTGCAGGTCACAGAGGCCCGGCGCCAGAATCCCGCCCGGGCGTTCGTCGGGCTCACGCCGAGGGTCGCCCGCTCCGGTGGCCCTTACCACAGCGCCGTCGAGCTCGATCCACCCTTCCTCCAGCCGCCCGCCGCGAGCGATCCGCCCCGCGATCAGTAACGTCACCCGGACTCCTCGACGGTAGAAAGCGCCGCCTGGGCGGGGAGCCTCATCGCCGCCATCGCGCGGCGGCGCTGAACCGGCGCGGCTCTCAAAGCCGCAAGCTCCGAGAGCAGCGGCCGCAGCCATGGCCCCTTCATCTCGACGCGAAACGAAAGCCGGAGGGCAAGCGTGCGGTATGGCCAGAAAAAGTAGGGCGCACGGATATGCCAAGCGGAAGTAACCACGACCACCCAGAGCACGTCCCCGATCGCTCGGATGATTGGCAGGGAGCGCGCCGCGTTCTCAGCAGTGTTGCGTCCGGCATCCTCGAGCAGCGCCGGCACGTCGGCGAGCGGCCACTCGGCCTTCATCTGCTCTGCCTCGGACAGCCCCTTCAGGGTTCGGGTGTAACCGGTCAGGATTACCGCACGCGGCGGATCGGCGCGACAGACGTCAATTGCGCGATCGATCCGGGCGCGCGATTCGTCGGAGATCCGATGTTCGGCGCTGACGCCGGGCTCGCGGTGCCCCAGCACCACCACGGCGCGCTTGCTCGACCAGCTCCGCTGCGGCCTGAGCAGCGATGCTGCGGCCAGGTCGGCGACGATTGTCAGCCGCGGATGGTCGCGTAAGAGCGACGCGGGACAGTCGGGCGTCTGATCGCCCTCAAGCATCGCCTTCAGCGCCCGGGCCTTCGCCTCTCCCGAGACGAGCAAGAGGAGCTCCCGCGCGAGAAGCAGCGTCCGCAGACCGACGGTGAGCGCCTCCCCCGGGACCTCCGCCAGCCCTCCGAAGTCCGCCGCGGCGTCCTCGCGGGTGGCAGCGTGGAGGCGCACGAGTCGCGCCCCGGCCTCGACCGGCGCCCCGGGCTCATCGAATGCGACGTGGCCATCGCGACCGATCCCGAGCACCACGAGATCGATCGGCGCCTCGTCGAGCAGCGCCTGGTGGCGTGCGCACTCGCCTTCGGGGTCGGCCGCGGAGCCATCCAGGCCACAGATGGCGCGAAAGCGGACCCCCGCAAGCTCGCGGCGCAGGTAGGCGCGATAGCTGCGCTCGTCCTCCGGCCCGAGCCCGGCGTACTCGTCGAGCTGGAATAGGGTCGCTTCCTCCGCGGGAAGGCTGCCGTCCGCGGAGTGGGCCCGTAGGGCCTCGTACATGCCGAGCGGAGTGTGCCCAGTGGGAAGGATCATGCGAAGCTCGGCCCGAGCCCGTAGCCGGTTTGCCACCAGCTCGCCACCGAGCAGCGCCACATTCCTCGAATGCCTGAGCACGAGGGGGGTCGGGGGCATGGCGATTAGTTTTATCGTTGAGCCGATCGCCGCGAAGGTGCACGACACCGCACACCCTTCACCGCACCTCTGATCAGCTGAGGTCGCGGCAGCTCGGCAATGACTCGGGATAGGTTTTCCCGACCATGATCGACCCGCCTCTCTACCCGCACGTGGTCGTCGGATACGAGTCGCACGACCGCGGCGAGGACGCCAAGTTCCTCGGGGAGTTGATCGTCAGAGCGGCAGGGGGCGAACTTGCAGTCCTTAATGTCGACGACGCCGATCCCGCGGAGGTCCTGCGGCGTATGGCCGAGCGTGGCGAGGCCGACCTGATCGTGCTTGGGTCTACCCACCGGACAGCGATCGGCTCCGTCGCGCCCGGGAGCGTCGCCGAGAACCTCCTTCGTGGTGCCCGTTCCCGGCTCCTGATTGCACCCAAGGGCTATTCGAAATGGGACCACTCCGATGACCGCTTGCGGGTGATTGCTGTCGGCTACGACGCGACGGCCGAGTCATCGGCCGCACTTGCCGATGCAGCCGAGCTCACTCGGCGCGCACACGCGTCGATGCGGGTGATCGCGGTCGCCTCGCCGGCGACTCCGGTGGAGGTCTTGCAAGCCCAGCTCCACGATGCTGCAGCAGGACTCCCCTCCGAGCTCCGCGCCCTGCCGGTCCTCGAAAGAGGAGATCCGGATGAGAAGTTGCTCGGAGCGGCCAAGCTGGGAGTAGACCTTCTCGTCCTCGGGTCCAGGGGTCATGGCCCAATGAAGCGACTTGTACTCGGCAGCGTCTCCTCTCGCGTGATCCGTGAGTCACCGGCTCCGGTGATGATTGTGCCGCGACCCAGGTAGACCGCGGACCTCACCCTTCAGCCCTTTGTCTCTTTATGGGACGATCGGCGGCGCTCGGCTATGGCAGCGCTCGCGCCGCGGAGTGCCTCGGTCAGCAAGGTGCCGTCGTGCTCGGAACCGGGCAGCATTAACGCCGTCGGGTGGAACTGGCAGAACTCCAGGTCCGCGAGATCAGCGCCAGCCGCGTGGGCGAGGATCGTTCCCGCTCCGATCGCCCCCATGGATTGGTGGCGGCGGAGTGAGGGCGCAGGGCGAAGCTCCCCTCGGTTCCTTCACGGATGAGGCGAATCCTCTGATCACCGGGAACAAGGCCGACCGTCGGTCAGATAGCTGCTCTCCGCCACCACCGTCTCCGGCTGGACCTTGCGGCGGTGAAGTCGGAAAAAGCGGCTATCCGGTGTGCGTGAAAGCTGCGATTTCGGGCGGCTCAAGTAGCGCAGCGGATCCTTAGCCTCGACTACCCTCAGAAAGGAGTTCATGTCCCAAGAAGCCAGAGCCGACGCGTCGGTCCTGATCGCCTATGACGGCTCCGATTACGCCAAGGCGGCGATCACCCAGGCAGGTCGGCAGCTCCGCACGCCGCGAGCCGCGATCGTCCTTTCGGTCTTCGAGCCTTTGGAGGCGCTCCCCTTCTGGGGAGTTGCGTACGCGAGGGTGCCCGCCGGCTTCGCTGAGGAGGCCGAGCAGCAGGCAAACGATGTCGCCCTCGAGGGCGCAACCTTGGCCGGGGAGGCCGGCTTTGAGGCCGAGGCGACCGCGATCGAAGGCAGCCCGGTTTGGAAGCGGATCACCGAGGTGGCGAAGGACCGTGAGGCCGGGTTGATCGTGATCGGCTCGCACGGCCGAAGCGGGTTCAGCTACGCCGCGATGGGAAGTGTCGCCACTGCTGTGGCACACCATGCCACCGCGCCGGTCTTGATCTGTCGCCTCGCGAACAGCTAGCTGGCACGAAGCTGCGGACGCGTCTGCGATGACCAGTTGGGCAAGCCCGGGTGATGTGCCCTCCGAAAAGCGCCGCTTTCCATGGTGGTCTCAAACCTCCGCCGCACCACCCGAGAGAGTCAGCGACTTCGCTGACGAACGATGGAGGTGCGGAGATGCCAAAGGGCCACTACCTGACCGAGGCCGTCAAGGACGCGATCTGGGAGCTGCGAGCGAAGGGGCTGAGCGATCGCGAGATCGGGCGCCGGCTCGGCCTTGCCCGGGGGACCGTGAGCCACCACCTGGCGAGAGCGGGTGGGATCCGACCGAGGGCACGGCGGCGCCCCGGGAGGTGCCTGAGCCTGGAAGAGCGCGAGGAGATCTCGCGCGCGATCGCCCGCGGGCACTCGGCCCGCGCGATCGCCCGCACCCTCGGGCGCTCCCACACGACGATCGGCCGGGAGATCGACCGCTGCGGAGGGCGGGGGCATTACCGCGCCCACGCCGCAGAGCGCGAGGCCTCAAGGAGGGCGCGGCGGCCGCGGCCGACCAAGCTCGAGCTGCACCCGGAGCTTCGCCGGCTCGTGATCGAGCGCCTCAAGGAGGACAACTCCCCCCAGCAGATCGCGGGCTGGCTCAGGCTCGAATACCCCGACAATGAGGAGATGCGGGTCTCCCACGAGACGATCTACCGCGCCCTCTACGTGCAGGCGCGGGGGACGCTCAAGCGCGAGCTCACCCGCCACCTGAGACGAGGCCGCTCGAGGCGCTATGCCCGCTCGCAGTCGTCAAAGCGCCAGAGCCAGGGCAAGCTCACCGGGATGGTGATGATCTCCGAGCGCCCGCCGGAGGTCGCAGACCGCGCCGTCCCCGGCCACTGGGAGGGCGACCTCCTGATCGGGACGCGAACCAACGCGATCGCGACCCTGGTCGAGCGCCAAACCCGCTACTGCCAGCTCGTCGCCCTGCCCGAGGGGACCGGCGCCGAAGAGGTCGCGGATGCGCTCAAGGCGAGCATCACCACCCTGCCAGTCCAGCTTCGCCGCTCGCTCACCTGGGATCAGGGCTCGGAGATGGCGGAGCACCGGCGCTTCTCTCTCGAGGCCGGCCTGCCGGTCTACTTCTGCGACCCCCGAAGCCCCTGGCAGCGGGGCTCGAACGAGAACACCAACGGCCTCCTGCGCCAGTACTTCCCCAAGGGCGAGAGCCTCGCCGGAGTCACCCAGGAGCGCTTGGACGAGGTCGCCCGAAAGCTCAACCGCCGCCCGCGCCAGACGCTGGGCTTTCGGACCCCGGCCGAGAAGCTCGCCGAGCTGATCGACGGGCTCGAGCAGGCTGGTGCGGAGCGCTGACTCGCTTCGGCCTACGGCCTTTGCTCGACAGCGCTCGGAACCAGATGAGACGATGCGAGCCGTCAGGGGTGGTGCATTGACCGGTTGAGGTCAATATGCAAAGCAGCACTCTTGGAGTGCGTGGTTCCGACACCGCGCTCATTAGGATTCGCTAACCCGAGTTCGCAGGACCACTCCACGCGAACTTCAGCCACCACGGGCCAGGAGCAGCCGACGGAGGTCCCAGGTGGCTACATCAGCAACAGAATCACCAACGTCAGCGCTTCACGGTGTAATGACTCCGGGCCTACTCCGACAGTCCGGCGGCTTGGATGGCTTCCTCTCGGCCTAGGCGGGCACGGCTAGGACCGGGCGCTTCGCGATATGCAAGAGGCGGTGGGTCACGCTGCCGAGCAGCACGCCTGCAACCGACGTGCGTCCGCGAGTGCCGGTCACGATGAGGTCGGCGCCGGTGCGATCGGCGATGTCGACGATCGCATGGGCCGGTCCACCCAGGACGGAGTCGGCGAATTCGACCTCGACCGGGATGCCTCGCGTGGACAGGTCCTCGGCCTGTTGCTTGATCTCAGCGCGGATCTCATCCTCGCCCGGGGGCGGAACCTCCCCGCCCTTCGCGGCCGGGTATTGCAGCACGTGAGCAATCACGAGCTTCGCCTCCTCCTTCTCGGCCAACTCAGTCGCGACGGGGATCGCGTTCCGCGCTTCGTCTGACCCGTCCAAGGCCAATACGATCGTGTCGAACATCCTTGTCTCCTTCTTGGCGCGGCTTGCAAGTCATGCCTCGACGCTACTCCGGTAGCGCGGCGACTTCCAACCCTCGCCTCGCGTGGTGTACTCGCGGCCTCGCCCCCTCTCAAGATGACCTTCACGTTCTCCTCCGGCAATGCCTACTCCGACAGCCCGGCGGCTTCGAGGGCGTCGAGAGCGGCTTTCTCGTCGAAGAAGACGCCCCACCAGGCGCACTCTCCCTGTCGCCAGCGGCTGGGTACCCAAAGCGCGTCGTCAAAGGACGGGCCCGCGCGGCCGTGGCCGTGTTGGCGCACGTTCGCCAGCACCCGATCATCCCCAAGGTCGCGCGTGTCGACGACCTCGACTGTCAAGTCAGCTCCCTCGATCAGCGAGCCCCACAAGCGACGCATTCCATCGTGGCCGTCGGAGATGGGGCCCGCCTGGGGCTGGAACTTCACGTCCTGAGCCATCAGCGACAGAAACCCATGCAGGTCCCTTCGGTTGAACATCTCAGAAGCGCGGCGGGCCAGCTCGACGTTCTCCTCCGACATCGCCTACGCAGTATCTCGCGACCGAGGCGGAGGATCGGAAACCGTGGCGGACGAGCCAGGGTGCGAGTGCCAGGTGAAGTTCGCGTTAATGCTCAGCACGGTCGATTTCGACTCCGCGATTCGCGGGTATCTAACGACTCCGCTTGCTCTTCGGTTTCTAGGGAGCCGGAGAAACGCGGGACAGGGAGTCGTCGAGGGTGCCCGCCGGGGTACTGGGCACCCCGGCACTCCTTGCATCTCAGCCGCGGGGGAAGGGGCTATCTCGCTTCAGGACTCTTTGGGGAAATGCTGGACCTTGACGTCCGAACTCGGATAGAGCGTGGTGGTCGTTCCGTCCTCCCAGCGAACGACGAACGGGGGTCCACCGTCCTCGCCGTGGACTTCAAGGATCTTGCCGTCTCGTGGGGCTTCGCCCTGATGGTGGCCCTCCACCACCAGCCGATCGCCCGGAACTGCCCGAAGCTCGCCGGGGCTTTTCTCAGTCATGGATGGCCTCCTTCTCGCTGTCGGCTCAACCGTAATGGCTCAGGGGTGGGAAAGTGAGCGACCTCGACCGCTTCGTCGGCTTCTGCCATTCGCAAGCGCGGAGTTCATCGCCTCGTAACTCCTGCGCATGTCTCGACGTTCTCCTGCGACATCGCCCGCCCAGTATCTCGCGGCGAACCGCTGCTTTCCATGCAAAGCGGCGCTCGTGTTGGTTCCCCCGGTCGCTTGCGCAACGCGCGAGAAGTAGCGTAAGGGCCGTCTCCAGGGAGAAAGGGGAGCCTGAGGGCGGCGTGGCCCCTCAGCAGCCGGGACCGCTCAAGCCGCCCGTGCGGCGAGCCTCAGGCAACCTCTACCGCGCCGTGATCGTCGCAATGGCCCTCGTGCGGATGATGCAGGTGCCCGGAGACTAGGTAGTCGACGTGGTCTCCGTGCGGCACCGCCTCGTGTCCACAGCCGGGGCCGTGAGTGTGGCCGGCCTCGTGTCCGCCGCAATCGTGATCAGGCGTGCACCCGGCGGGATGGGCGTCATTGATCGCGATTGAGTGCTCGTCGACGTGGTCCCCGTGCGGATGGTGCAGATGGCCGTCATGGAGGTAGTCGACATGGCCCTCGTGGCTGATTGCGACGTGTCCGCAGTCGCGCCCGTGCTCGTGATCATGCTCCTCGTGAACCTGGTGATCGTCCATCCGACGGCATCTCCTTACCGATCGCGTCGATGGGCCCGTGACCGTATCGGTGGCGCGACCTGTTCGCAAGCCGAGTCCCTCCCGCTTTGCGCAGAGGCTGTCGCGCAAATGCCGGTGGATTGCGCCTGGGCGGCTCTGCGGAGCCGCCGACCGAGCGGAATCGGTGCTGTTCAGGCCCCGGCCAGGGCCAAGCGGTGGCGGTGAGCTTCAGCAGGTTGTGGGTGGCGGCGATCAGTCGCCACACCTGTTGGCGGGGTTGTCCTTGCCCCAACCGACGAAGGCGTGGGCGAGGGGCTCGGCGTTCGACTCGCTCATGCTTCCTCCGTTTGGCTCGACTGCACTTCCCGGCGTCGGTTGCCGCCACCCTGCGCTTCCAGGTCTCGCGCCAGCAGCGCCATGCGAAAGAACGCGGCGATCAGCTCGCGCGGCCCGGGTGGTTTGGCGGCGCCGCGACGGTGGGCGTCGATCGTGCCCACGCTGACCAGCGCTCGCTCGGGAGCGAGCCAGTCCGCGAAGCCCCGCTCGGCGATCTCATCGCCGAGGACGAGCTCGCGCGCCGTCTCGGGAGGCGACATTCCGGAAGTGAGACGTTGCCGCGCCGCCTGGTCGAGCCAGCGCCAGTAATCGATCAGTTGCCGCACCCCCTCGCGACCGCAGACCGGGCCGTGGCCGGGGACGAACCGCTCGGCGCCGAGCTCGAGCAGGCGCTCGAGTGCCGCCACCCAGCCCTCGAGCGGCCCCGCCCACATGATCGGGGTGACGCCGATGAAGAGGATGTCGGCCGCGATCGCCACGTTCGCGTCCGGAACCCAGACGATCAGGTCACCAGGGGTGTGTGCCGGGCCGACCTCGATCAGGCGCAGTTCGCGGCCGCCGACCTCGAGCTCGAGCTCTCCCGAGAAGGTGCGGGTCGGGGGCACGAGCCGCATCTCGTCGAACTCGAAGGGCGCGAGCGCCTCGCGGGCGTAGGCGGCGATCACGCCGACATCCCCGCGCCGCGGATAAGGGAGCGGCAGCGAGCCGGCGAGCCGCAGAGCGCCCGCCAGCGCCCCGAAGCGCTTCATCTCGGCGGGGGACTCATCCTCCATGACCGCCGTGGCCGCCTTGGTGGCGACGATCTCCGCTCCTCGTACCTCCTGGTTTCCCCACCAGTGGTCACCGTCGGAGTGGGTGTTGACGAGCGTTTCGATTGGCGCGTCACGGATCAGTGGAGCCATCGCGGTGAGCATGCGGCGTGTCAGCCGCGGATCCCACAGCGTGTCGACCAGCAGCGACGCGCGGTCGCCGATCACCAGGCTCGCGTTGCTCTCACCGAGCAGTCCGTTCGGCTGCAGCCAGGCGTGGACGCCCGGACCGACCTCGGCAAGGCCTCCCTCGTATCTCGCCGGACCGGGATGAAGGGGCGTGACCGCGGGCACGGGGGCAGCCTAACCCGCCCGGGGCAGGGCGACCTTGTGGCTCGTCAGCGCCACACCCACGGCTCTCGCTCTTCGCGCAACGCGAGCGCCTCCGAGAGTGAAACGCACCCGCTCGGTTTGGACGAGATCCAGGAGCGCCGCCTTCACCCGAGCTCGCTTCCGCTACGCGCGAAAAGCGAGCGCTTGATGAAAAAGTTCCCCCTCTCCATGCGAAGCGGATAGCCGCTTCTCATCCAAAGCAGCACTTCTCCGCTACTCCCGCAGCCCGGCGGCTTCGAGGCGTCGGCGTGCTCCGGGTAGATGCGCATCCGGACCACTCTTCCATCGCGGAGGGTCCCGACCTGCCCCCATGGCGGCATGTCGACTCGACACCGCTCATCTTGCCCCGGGCGGTCGTCCGGCCAAGAAGTGCGCGAACCGGTTCGTGCCAGGGCTGCTAGGCGACACCTTCCCATCCACAAACCGCCCAACGTTCCAGCAGGTCCTCGAGCTCCAGCGGCACCGCCCGCGGGGACATCCCTAATCGCGCCTCGGCTCGCCGCACGGACGACACCCGAGTCCTATGGAAGTGGGCGTGCTGTTCGACTCCCTGGGGAACCGGCGGCAATCGGCCACCGCATCAGGTAGACAGTTCGGCCCCCGCAGGCGCGCTGCTGCTTTCGCGGCCCGGCCTCGAAATGAAATGATCTTCGTTGTGCCGAAGGGAGTCGGATCGCTGTTTCGCGCCACGCTACTGGTGGCGCTGGCTGTCCTAGTCACCGGTGCGATCGCGCTGGCGGCTGGCCTCGGTAGCTCCGACGACATTCATCAGACTGCGGTCAGCGACGGCACTCCGATCTATGCGATCCATCCCACCGGTGAGGGGCTGCCGCTCGTAGGGGCGAGCGGGACGGTCGGAGCGGGCGACTACGCTTCGCCGCTTAAGAGTTACCACGATTCTGGCGCCTACATGCAGGACCTAGGGGCGGTCGACCAGAAAGCCGAAGATTTCCTCGGTCGACGACATTACCCGCAGTGCCCGGCTGCCGCCGCCGGGAACCCCAGGTGCCGGCGCCCCGCACTCGTTCTCGACATCGACGAGACCTCGCTCTCGAATTACACGAACCTCGCTGCGTCCAACTTCACCAATACCACCGGCCAGCTGGCGATCGGGGTGATCGCGGGTAACGATCCCGTGATACAGCCGACCCTCGACCTTTACAACTTCGCCAAGTCGCACGGCGTCGCGGTCTTCTTCATCACCGGCCGCCCGGCCAGCATTCCAGTGGTGCGCACGCAGACCGAGGCGAACCTGCAGAGCGCCGGGTACCACAACTGGAACGGCCTGATCCTCAACCCGAGTCCAGGGGGCTCGGTAATCCCCTACAAGAGTGGTGAGCGCGCCAAGATCGAGCAGCAGGGCTACGACATCGTCGCCAACGTCGGCGACCAGGAAAGCGACTTGCGGGGCGGACACGCCGATCGCGCCTTCAGGCTGCCCGACCCGTTCTACTTCATTGGCTAGCTAAAGCGGACGAGTTGGCGACTAATCGCCGGCGCGGGCCTCGGCGGCCGATGTGTCCTGGCGCGGGAAGATGCGTGAGGTAAGGCCCGCGAGACGACCCTCCCCTCCCGTTCGCCCCCGGTGCGCCGTCGGGGCTGACGCTAGTCCCCTTCCTCGCCTTAGAGGCGTGATTTCAAAGTACTGCTTCTCGTCCAAAGCAGCTACGAGGAGTCCTATCCCTTCTTGCACTTCCCCTTCGCGCATGGTGGTGGCCCGGCCCTCCACAGCTCGTGGCCGTGGACCCGTCGTCGGCCCTGAAGAAGAGTGTCCTGCCGACCGCGGTGAGCTCATGCCCTCGGAGAGTCCGCATGAAGAGCGGCGTTCACCCCGATTTGTACCGTTCGCCCCGATAGCAGCAGCATCTGATCCGGCTGGCGTGCAGGGACGGAGGTGGCACCGGCCTAGCCGGCAGGATCGTCCCCGATTACCCGCTCAGCCGAGCACCTTGAACTTTCGGACCGCCGGGGTGCCGTCGGCGATGCCAGTCGGACCGATCGCCTGGACCTTGAGGACGTGCTTGCCGGGAAGGAGCTTGACCGAGGGCACGAAGGGCGAGCTGCATGCCGTGAAGGCGCCCCGGTCGAGCTTGCACTGGAAGGTCGAACCCGCCTGGCTGGCGGTGAACTTGAACTTCGGCTTGCGCTTGCGTGTCTTCTTCGGCCCCTTGGTGATGGTCGTGTCGGGTGCCGCTGCCGGCGGTGTGCTCGGCGTTTGGACCGCGAACGAACGCGTCGCCACGGCGGAGTTGCCGGCCGCGTCGGTCGCCTGTACCCGGAAGGTGTAGGAGCCGTCGGCGAGCGGGCTCGATGGCGTGTCGCTGGTGCTCGGTCCCGAGCAGGCGGAGAAGCTGGCGGTGCCGGTGTCGATCGAGCACTTGAAGGTGATCGGGCCGACCGCGTCGGTCCCGCTGAAAGTGAAGGTCGGCGTCTTGTTCGTGGTGGTCCCGGTCGGCCCCGAGTCCACGCTCACCTGGGGTGGGATCGAGTCCGCGACGTAGCTCCTCGAGGTGGCGGAGCAGGCCGAGGTGTTGTTCGAGACGTCGGTGGCCTTCGCCCAGAACGTCGTGGAGGAGTTGGGCGGAACCGTGACCGGAATGCCGGGAGAGGCGAAGGTGGTGGCGCTCCCCGTCGCGGCGAGGTCGGTGCAGCTCGAGTTCCGGTAGAGGCTCACGCTGGAACCGCACTCGCCGTTCGAGCCGAAGACCCGTGGATTGGTCGCGGTCCCCGGGGAACTCGGCGTGGTTCCCTGCGGATTCGGGGCCGGCGGGGCGTCCGTGTCCGTACCGACCACCAACGGCGTGCAGGCGCTCGTCTGGCCATCGGGGTTCGTGACGGTCACCGATACGGCCCCGTTCGCCGCCGCGGTGGTGTTGAGGTCGAGGGTGATGTGCGTCGGGTCCGTGTAGGTGACGCTGTTGACCACGACCCCGCCACTCACCGTGGCGCCGATGTGATTCAGGAACCCTGGGCCGCCGGTGTCCGGGCCGGGGTCGAAGAATCCTGACCCGTTCGTCGATGTGCCCGTGATCGTCACCGGGACCGACGCCTGGGCGGGCAGGATCGTGTTGGGGGCCGCTGAGGCCGGGGTGGCCGGTGGGGGCGGCTTCAGCTGGATCACGCGGACGCCCCAGACGTCGTCGGCGCTGGCGTACTCCTGGAAGGTCCAGAAGGTCTGGTCATCGGTCGGGTCGACCACGGTCTGCGAGAAATCGCCCCAGCGCCGCGGTGAGCCGCCTCCCAGGTTGTAGGAGCTCGAGCTCGACTGGGTCAGGTCGAAGGGCTCCGTAGTCCCCGCCGGGTCGCTTGCCAGATGGCCAGACGACGCGATCTCGGCGGAACGCCCGTTGCCCGCAGTGCTCATGTTGAGTGAGGCGTGACCCTGGCCGTTCATCGCGATGGAGGGCATCCAGAAGAACCGGGGGTTGGAGCCCGCCGTGTCGAACATCGTCCCCGACTGCGTCAGGGTCGGAGTCGTGTTCAGGCTGCCCACCTGGTACCAGCGCGCGGCGTCCCGGTCGCCTCCGGCCGCCCCCGCACCGCTCGAATTGACGCGGATGTTGTGCGCGGTCCAGAGGGAATCGGACCCGCTCGGGCCCTGGGCGACCATCGCCTCGAAGAAGCGGTCGTCGAGCGCGTCGATCCCGCCGACCGCGCCCTTTGCGGGAACCGAAAGCGGCTGGGCCGTGGTGGGCAGGGCGATCGACGAGCTCGAGAGCGTGGGCGAGGTGCCACCCGGGTTGTTGACCTTGACCACGTCCATCCGGTTGAGAACCAGGTTGTCGGGGCCGACGAGATAGCCCGTGGTGGCGCCCGGGTCCATGTTCGTGGCGGGCTGGGGGCTGTCCGGGCCCGAACCGAGGGGGCTGCCGACCGTTCGGAACCCGTGGACGAGCAGCGGCCCGCCTCCGATCGCGCTCGACTTCCGGATCACGTAGAGGCTGGTCCCCGTGAACGAGCCGCTCAGCGAGCTGAAGTTGTTGACGCCGATGTAGATCGCGTTCGCGTCCACCCCCAGCTGGGGGTAGTCCGCGAAGTGCGGCGTACCGCCGAAGGGCGCATTCTCCGGGAATGAGAAGAAGGTGAAACCGGTCTCGTCGGTGATCGTCGAGCTGTCGCTGACGGCCACCATGACGAGGTTGTTGTTGTTCTGGACGGAGATCGCGGAGATGATCCAGCGCCCAGAGAGACGGTCGTACTCGACACCGGGGTCGGTTGGCTCAACGCTCATGGGCAGCACCGGGTCCCAGAAGGTCGAATCAGAGACGTCCAGGTCACCGGGCGTCTGGTTCCCGGACTTGTCGAAGACGCGGAGGTGGCCGTTCACGTCGACCAGCACTTGAGTTGGCCCGACTGCGCCCATTGAATCGGGCGGCACGAACCCCGAGTCTCCGAAGTCCGCACCCAGGAACGAGGTGCCTGACGACAGCGATGACTTGGGTCCGATCGCCGAGGGGCCGGAGCGCTGCAGCGGCGGGGCAGGGCCCGCGACCTTCGGCGGCAGGCTCTCCTCGCCGGGCTCTGGCTTCTCCTTCACCCTCTGCCCACCGACGGACTCGGCGCCGGCCCGCGGCGGCTCGCCAGCCTGGGCCTCGCCCTCGCCGGGCTGGACTCCTTCAGCGGCCGCGATCTCGGCGGCGCTCGGCAGGACCGAAGGGTGACGATCGACGAACCTCTGGCGCGCGACGATGCTGGCGACGCTGCGTGTCACCCCAGAGGATCCGGTCCATTGCTTCCCCATTGTTGCCTCGGTCCCGTGCCGGTCGTTGTCCCCGATCAGAACCACAGCCACGACCACCAGCACGAGCACGCAAAGCACCGCAAGGAGGCTGCGACGCTTCATCGGCACGCGAGTTTAGAGGCAGCCGGGGAGATCAAATCGGTGCCACCGGCTGCTTCCTCTGCAGCAGCTTCAGGTGAATCGACTGACTGCTCGGGTCGCCGCCGGACGGAAGGAAGGTCACCGTGGGCGCGATGGTCACCCTGCCCTTCCGTACGAGGCGGCGGGCGGTCCTGCCGGCCGGCGTGAGCTGGATGGTCACGGGACCCGCCACAGCCAGGCTCTTCGGCTTCCGCTTGCGCAGCCCCTTCCCGCTCACCGTCACGATGCCGGGGTTCGAGGTGGTGGCGGTGATCGAAGCCGTGCCCCCCTTGCGGTCTCGGATGATCCCGCCGAGCGTGAAGCCATTGTCAGGGACGAGGACGGCCGAGAGATTGAGTCGGACATCGTTCTGAGCGGTGAAGGTGCCCGTCGCCCCGTCCGAGAGATTGCCGGCGCTGGTGAGCACGCTGTCGCCGGGCGCCGAGAAGGTGCAGGAGCTGGGCGCTCCGCTGGCGTTGAACCCGATCATGTCGCCGGACTTGACCGGCAGGTTCACGGCGACGGTGTTCAGCCCGCCGGTCAGCGTATGTGAGGGAGCGTGCCCGACCACCTGGAAGACGTCCGGGTCCGGGGTCCTGCGGAAGATCTTGATCACATAGCGGGCGCCGGCGCCGGACGAGTTCGTCGTCCAGGAGGTGATCGTGCCCGCCTGGCGGGCCACGTAGAGGTTCCCGCCGGTGACGCTCGGCTCAAGGTAGTCGACGTTGGAGGTGCTGCAGGCCGGCGAGGGCGGGAAGGGGGTCAGCTGACCGATGGTCACCGACGCGGCTGCCCGAGTCGGGGTCGCCGCCGTTAGGCAGGCGAGCGCCAGCAGGACGGCGAGGCGCCCTCGGGCGTGGCTTCGGATGCTCGTGCGCGCGGGCCCGCGCTGCAAACAGCCCATCATGCGATCAGACCCTCCCCGGTCTCGGCGCAGGTTAGCCGACGAAGGCGGCGCGAACGCGGGGGTCGACCTGAGGGGAAAGCGCTCGGTCCTCGACCGCCGGGACGGGTCCGGGCTCGGCGATGTCCCGCCCGCGCGTGGCGATCTCGAACAGCACCCCGGAGGGCTCCCGGAAGTAGATGGAGCGGCAATGGCCGCGGTCGATCACGGGCGTCGCCCTGCACCCCATGCCGATCACCCGCTGGCGCCAGGCCGGCAGGCCGTCGTCGCACGCCCAGGCGATGTGATGGATGGTGCCCGTGCCCACACGGCCCCTCTCGGCGGGCGGCGGATCGAAGACGAAGACGCTGCTTCCACGCTCGCCCTCCACCGAATAGCTGTCGGGGCCCCTGACCTCAAATCCGAGCCGGCCGGCGAGGATGTCCGCGCTCGAGACGCTCTGGCGCCCGTACGCCCGGGCACCTGAGAGGGAGACGATCGCGTGCTCCTGCGGGATCGTCGCCGATCCGAGCGCGAGGCCCGCGTTGCCCTCCGACACATCGGTGACGAGCTCGTGCGCGATCCCCTCCGGGTCGGAAAACCTCAGCCGCGGCCCGTGTCCGTTCGCCTCGACCGGGCCGGCCTCGATGCCCGCGTGCTCGAGGCGATCGGCCCAGTAGGAGAGAGCGTCCGGAGACCGGACGGTCCAGGTCAGCGTGTGGACCATGCCGTTGCCCGCTCGCCCAAGGCCGATCCCGGGGGCCTCGATGAAGTTCAGGACGCCGCCGGGCCTGCCGGGCTCCTGTCCGAGCCGGATCAGGTGGGAGCCCGGGGCCTCGAAATCGCGCTCACGGCCGATGAAGGGGAGCCCCAGGATCCCGGCGTAGAAGTCGAGGCAGCGCTGGCCGTCGCCCGTGATTCCGGTGATGTGGTGTATGCCGTCTAGACGCATCGATCGTTCAACATGCAGTTGAGCTGGGACTGTGGCCCCAGCGCTACTTGAGTTTCTAGACCATTAAGGTACACAAATGGCCTCTTCGACGCGACCGAACATCCTCTACATCCACTCGCACGACACCGGGCGCTACGTGCAGCCCTACGGCTATCAGGTGCCCACGCCCAACATCCAGCTGCTCGCGGACCAGGGCGCGCTCTTTCGCAAGGCCTTCTGCGCGGCCCCGACCTGCTCCGGGAGCCGCGCCTCGCTGCTCACCGGCCAGTACTGCCACAACAACGGGATGCTCGGGCTGGCGCACCGCGGCTGGTCGCTGAACGACTACGGCGAGCACATCGTCCACCCGCTCCGCTCCGCCGGCTACAGCTCTGTGCTGATCGGCGAGCAGCACATCTCGGAGGACCCCGCGGTGATCGGCTACGACGAGGTGATCGAGGTGGACAGCCACCACGCCCAGGACGTGGCCCCGATCACCATCGAGGCGCTGCAGACCGCCTCGGAGCCCTTCTTTTTCTCGGTCGGCTTTTTCGAGACCCACCGGCAGTTCCGGGCGCCGACCTCGGTCCGCGACTCGCTCTACTCGCTGCCGCCGGCGAACCTGCCCGATACACCCGCGACCCGCCGGGACATGGCGGCCTTCAAGGCCAGCGCGCGCTCACTCGACCAGGGGATCGGCGCTGTGCTCAACGGGCTGCACGATTTTGATCTGACCGAGCGGACGCTGATCATCTGCACGACCGACCATGGCCTCGCCTTTCCCAACGCGAAGGCGACGCTGTACGACCGCGGGACCGGCGTGATGCTGCTCATGCGCGGCCCTGGCGGTTTCACCGGCGGGAAGGTCTACGACGCGATGGTGAGCCATCTCGACATCTACCCGACGCTGTGCGACATCGCCGGAGCGGAGCGGCCCGACTTCCTCCAGGGCACCTCACTGCTTCCACTCGTCACCGACCAGACCGACCGAATCCACGACGAGATCTTCACCGAGGTGACCTTCCATGCGGCCTACGAGCCCACCCGGGCGATTCGCACCGAGCGCTGGAAGTACATCCGCCGCTTCGACGACAACCGGCATCCGGTCCTCTCCAACGCCGACGACAGCGCCAGCAAGGAGATACTGGTGGAGGCCGGCTGGGCCGATCAGATCGTCGATACCGAGCAGCTCTACGACTTGATCCTCGACCCGAACGAGGTCCGCAACCTGGCCGAGGAGCCCGGCCACGCGAACGTGGTCGAGGAATTCCGCGAGCGGCTCACCACCTGGATGAGGGAGACCGAGGACCCGCTGCTCGACGGGCCGATTCCGGTGCCACCCGGGGCCGTCGTCAACGAACCGAGCCAGGTCTCCCCAAACGACCCGCTGCAGACGGGCACGCCGGCCTAGCCCCGGCTACCCGCTATCGGTAGCCTCCTTGGAAGTCCCATGGGAGTGATCGGCCACCTGCGGTTGTCGTTCTGGGTCGCGGCTCTGGGCACCATCGTGCTCTACGGATTCTTCATCCTGGTCGCCACCATCCCGCCCGGTCAGGTCGTGGCGCTCACTATCGGAATCGTTGCTCTCGCGGCTGTCTTCACGATCAGGAACGTGCGGCTGGCGGCCGAGCTCGCCGACCGGGGCGGGAACCCTCAGCTGCGCCGTTCGTTGAACCGGATCCGCGAGCGCCGCGGGTTTTAGCTTCGGCGTCCTCCTTGTTGTCGCGCTCGCGCGCGACGATCATCGCCCGGATGCCGAGCCGGTCGCGCCGGTGGCCGTTTCCGGTGCCGTTGGCGTTCCCATTTGCGCGCTGGGCAGCGTGCGGCACGCCTACCGCGAGCAGGCGCTCGAGCAGCGCGAACGCCTCCTCGCTGCCCCCTCGAGCGAAGCAGACCCGGGCGGCGTAGGAGCCCGCGCCGGCCTTCAGCCTGAGAGCCGGCCAGAGGCCGACGGTCCAGGCGATGACTGCGCGCATGCGAAGCCGCGCCGCGACCCGTCGGAGGGGGCCCCGGTCGAGGTCCGCCCCCGCCCAAGAAAGGCAGAGGTCCCGCCGGATGCGGCTGGTTCGCCGGTATCCGCCTGTGCCGACCACATGGGAGGCGTACGGATAGAGGCGCTGCCTGTCGGCGTATCCCGCGCGGTCGTTCCAGGCGCGCAGGAATGCGGCGACCACGCGATCGACGCAGCGTGGGCTGTCGGAGAAGGACTCGCCTCCGATGATCGAGGCGAGCTCCACGATGCAGACACCGTCAGCGGGAGAGCGGTGCGAACCGGCCTCCAAGCGCACTGGCTGCCCTTACCGGGTCCCTGAGTTTGGTCCCATCGTTCACGCAACCAACCCCTGCGGGAAGGATACTCCCGGCGTCCGGGCGCGACACGGGGCACGCAACGCCTGTCAGCTCACCGCGGCGATCGCTGCCTGCACCTCCGCGAGGGAGGGCGACTCGATCAGCTGGCGGGTGCCGTTCGGCCCGCCGACGACGACGGCGGGCTCCGCGGGAAGATGCCGGTCCGCGGCCAGGCTCTCGTCGTCCTTCAGGGTCTGCTCGATGTCCGAGTCCTTCATGTCGTTCTGCCACTGCTCGACGTTGAAGTTGAGGATCGCCCGGGCAACACTGTTGAGGAAGTCCTGGGTCGCGCCCTGCTTCTTCGCCTCCTCCTGATTCGCGAAGAAGAGCTCGATGAACTGCCACTCGTCGTCCTGCTTCGCTGCCGCGACCGCCGCGTAGGAACCGAGAAAGAATCCGGATTCCGCGCTGATCGGGAAGTGGTGGAAGATCATCTGGACCTGGCCGGCGCGCACCGGGCCGCCGATCAGGGGAATGATCACGTCCCGGTTCCAGTCCGAGCAGGGATCGCACTGCAGGTCGTTGAAGACCTGGATGGTCACCGGAGCGTCCCCAGGTCCGAGGCGATCGCCATCCTGCTGGATCCCGCCGAGCAGGCTCTGGGTCTCCTCGGCGCCGGTGATCTTGAACTGCTCGCCCTCGCCCCCGGTGCCGATCGAGAGGCTGACGATCGCAAAACCGAGCAGGCCGACGATCACCGCCAGCACGATCAGCCCGACGAGTCGCGGGCGCCTTCGTGGGACTTCTTCGCTCACCCTGCGACGGCCTCGATCGCCTCGCTGCGCTCGACGACCTCGTCGACCAGCTGCGGGTGCTGGTCGCAGAAGAAGGCGCCGATCGAATACAGATCGGTCTCCATCAGGGACTGGATGAAGGAGTCCGTGGCGGGGCTCATGGCGGCATGGTAGTTACGCTGCGATCGTGGCCCTCCGGGACGAAATCCTCGCCTTCTGCGACGACCTGCTGGACGTCGGGTCGTTCGAGGACTACGGGCCGAACGGGCTGCAGGTGCCCGGCAAGGCGGAGGTGAGCAGGGTGGCGACCGGGGTTTCGGCGAACCTCGAGCTGCTCTCCGCCGCCGTCGACTCGGGCGCCGAGCTGGTGATGACTCACCATGGTCTCCTCTGGGGATCCGAGGTCGGTCCGCTGTCGGTTCCGATGGCCGCCAGGCTGCGCGCCCTGCTCTCCGCCGACGTATCGCTCGCCGCCTACCACCTGCCGCTGGACGCCCATCCCCAGATCGGGAACAACGCTCTGCTGCGCGACGCGCTCGGCCTGGAGCCCGACGGGCGCCCCTTCGGCGAGGCCAAGGGATCGGCGGTCGGTGCGATCGGCCGGGCTTCGGAGCCGATCGACGTCCGAGAGCTGAGGCGGCGCCTGGCGGAGGCCGTCGGACAGGAGCCCCTCGTCTTCGAGGCCGGGCCTGACCGGATCTCCAGCGTCGGCATCGTCACAGGCGGTGGTGCCTTCGCCGTGGACGAGGCGGGGCGGCTCGGCCTCGACGCCCTGGTCACTGGGGAGCCCAGTGAGCCGGTGATGGGCGAGTCGCGCGAATACGGGGTTCACTTCCTCGCCGGAGGCCACTATGCCACGGAGACCTTCGGGATCCGGCGGCTCGGGGAGCTGGCCGCCGAGCGCTTCTCGCTGGAGCACCAGTTCATCGATGTCCCCAACCCCGTCTAGGCCCCCGATCCCCCCGCAAACTGCGAAAAAATGATTGACACGTCGGCGTGAAGCGATATACATGGCTGCACATACGGTCGCCACAAAACGGTGGCCGAACCCACGGCGTTCACGAGGAAAGGAGTGGCCTATATATGTCCGTTCACCTGACGCCCACGGAGCTTGCCGAGGAAATGCATATGAAGAGGCGCGACGTGCTCTCCAAGTGCATCGAGATGAATGTGCCGGTCCTCAAGGGCCGGATCGACAAGACCCTCTTCGCGTCATCCCTGCGGGCGTTCCAGACTCAGAAGCGCCAGGCCACCGCCTAGCCGGCAAGAGCCCGCCCGCGTGACCCCGAGGCTGGCCGCGCAGCCAGCCTCCTAATAGACTCCCTCCAATGGAGAGCGCGACGATCGCGGCTTCCGGGTCCGCCTCGGACTCGGGCACCCACAGCAAGACGTGCGCCGACCTGATGCCACTCGCGGCCGAGCGCCATGCCGATCTGTCGGCGGTCACCTACAAGGACGCCTCGGGCGAGTGGGTCTCCAGGACCTACCGCGAAGTCGGGGAGATCGTCCGGCAGCTCGCCCTTGGCCTGATCGAGCTCGGCATCGAGAAGGGCGACAAGGTCTCGATCCTCGCCAACACTCGTCCCGAGTGGACCTACTTCGACTTCGCCGCCCTCAGCGTGGGCGCCACCGTCGTCCCGATCTACCAGACCAACTCGCCCGAGGAGTGCCGGTACGTGCTCGAGAACTCGGATGCGAAAGCGGTTGTCGTGGAGGACTCCGAGCAGCTGGCCAAGATCGACGAAATCCGGGACCGGGTCCCCAAGCTCGAGCAGGTGATTCGCATGGAGGGCTCGGGCGGCGGCGCGATCTCGATGGACGAGCTGGTCGAGGCCGGCAAGGGGCACTCGGACTCGGAATGGGAGCAGCGCTGGCAGTCGGTCACCCCCGAGGACATCTGCACCTTCATCTACACCTCCGGCACGACCGGCCCACCAAAGGGCTGCGTGATCTCGCACGGCAACTACCGCTCCATGGTCACGATGGCGCTCGACGAGAGCCTCCTCGACAGCGACACCACCACCTACCTCTTCCTCCCCCTGGCGCACTCCTTCGCGCTGCTGATCCAGTTCCTGAGCTTCGACCTGGGCGGCAACATCGCCTACTGGGAGCGCGACCCGCTGAAGATCATCCCGAACCTCGTCGAGGTGAAGCCGGACTACTTCCCGTCGGTGCCGCGGATCTTCGAGAAGATCTACACGGCGGCCACCGGCGAGGTCGAGAAGTCCGGCGGAATCAAGAAGCTCGTCTTCAACTGGGCGATCGGCGTCGGCAAGAAGGTTCGCCAAAAGGAACGAGCCGGTGAGCCGATCGGCTGGCTTCTCCGCAAGCAGTACGAGATCGCCGACAAGCAGGTGCTTTCCAAGGTCCGCGCCCTGTTCGGCGGCAACATCAAGAACTGCGTCACCGGCGCCGCGCCGATCAATCCGGAGATCCTGCGGTTCTTCGACGCCGCAGGGGTCCTCATCCTGGAGGGCTGGGGAATGACGGAAACCTCCACCGCCGCGACGGTGGCGAGGCCCGACGCCTTCAAGTTCGGCAAGGTCGGTCGCGCGTTTGCCGGCTGCGAGATCAAGATCGCCGACGACGGCGAGATTCTGGTCAGGGGGCCGAACATCTTCCAGGGCTACTACAAGAACGAGGAGGCGACCCGGGAGACCCTCGAGGGCGGCTGGCTTCACACCGGCGACATCGGTGAGCTCGACCAGGACGGCTACCTCTCGATCACCGGTCGCAAGAAGGACATCATCATCACTGCGGGCGGCAAGAACATCACTCCGGCGAACCTGGAGGCCGAGATCAAGCAGAGCCCATATGTGTCCCAGTGCGTCGTGATCGGCGATCGCAGGCCCTATCTGGTGGCGCTGGTCACTCTCGACATGGAGGAGTGCGCGAAGCTCTGTGAGGAGAAGGGCTGGCCCGCCGATCCGGCCGAGCTGCGGCGGAACGAGGGGATGCGGGCCGTCATCCAGGAGCACCTGGACAAGGTGAACGAGAAGTTCGCGCGGGTCGAGCAGGTGAAGAAGTTCGAGATCCTCCCCCACGACCTCTCCCAGGAGACGGGCGAGCTGACCCCGACCATGAAGGTCAAGCGCAACGTCGTCGCCGACAAGTTCGAGAAGGACGTCGACGCCCTCTACGCCTAGCTTCCTCGTAGCGCCGGATTCGTTCAAGGGGACCCTGAGCGCCCCCGAGGTCGCCGAGGCGATCGGGCGGGGGCTGGAGCATGCCGGGGTCGCAGCGGACCTCTGTCCCGCCGCGGACGGAGGCGATGGGACGATGGAGATACTGGTCGACGCCATGGGTGGCGAGACACGTGCGGCGCCGGCGCACGACCCGCTGGGACGCCCGCTCGAGGCGCGCTACGGCTTGGTGCGCGAAGGATCTACGGCGATCGTCGAGGTGGCCGCCGCTTCGGGCCTCGGGCTGGTGGACGAGCCCGAGCGGGACCCGGAGCGGGCCAGCAGCGCCGGGACCGGCGAGTTGATCGCTGCGGCCATTGGGGGCGGAGCCCGCCGCATCCTGGTCGCAGCCGGCGGCAGCGCCACCAGCGACGGTGGGCGGGGGGCGATCGACGCGCTCCAATCTGCCGGTGGCACCGGAGATGCCGAGCTCGAGGTTCTCTGCGACACCTCCGTCCCCTTCGAGCGGGCGGCCGAGGTGTTCGCGCCCCAGAAGGGCGCCTCGCCGGAGCAGGTGGAGCGGCTCACCTCGAGACTGGTGGCGGAGGCGGGTGCCCTGCCCCGCGATCCCAGAGGCCGGGCGATGACTGGCGCTGCCGGAGGCCTCTCAGGCGGGCTCTGGGCGACGTTCGGCGCGCATCTGGTTCCCGGAGCGGTGTTCGTCCTCGGGGTGCTCGGCTTCGACGATCGCCTGGACAGGGCCGACGCAGTGATCACGGGCGAGGGTCAGCTGGACGCGCAGAGCCTCGAGGGGAAGCTGGTCGGTCAGCTCGCCCGGCGCTGCCGAGAAGCGGGGTTACCGCTGCACGTGATCACCGGCTCCAACCGGCTCGACGCCGCCGAAGCGAGACGACGCGGGATCGCCTCGGTGAGCGAGGCGGGGACTCCCGAGGCGATCGGCGACGCCGCAGGGCGGATCGCAGGGAGAGGCGTTCGGGCGAGACCACGTCTGTAGCGTTCCGGCGGTGAGCGCAAAGGGCAGCACCGCCCTGGTCACTGGCGCCAGCAGCGGGATCGGCGCAGCCACCGTCCGCTCCCTGGCGACCGCCGGCTTCGAGGTGGTCGCGGCGGCGAGGCGCCTCGAGCGATGCGAGGAGCTGGCCCGCGAGGTGGGCGGGCGCGCCCTGCGCCTCGACGTCACCGACGCAGACTCCGTCGCCGAGCTTGCGGAGGCCCTGCCGGAGCTCTCTGTGCTGGTCAACAACGCCGGGGGCGCCCTTGGGCTCGAGCCCGTCGCGGAGGCTGACGAGGAGAACTGGCGCCGCATGTACGACTCCAACGTGCTGGGAGCGATGAGGGTGACGAAGGCGCTCCTCCCTGCGCTCGAGCGGAGCGGCAACGGCTTCGTCGTCGTGGTCGGCTCGGTGGCCGGCGTCGAGGTGTATCCGGGTGGCGGGGGCTACACCGCGGCGAAGCATGCCGCGAACGCACTGACGCGGACCCTCCGCCTGGAGCTGCTCGGCAAGCCGGTGAGGGTCAGCGAGGTGGCCCCGGGCATGGTCGAGACGGATTTCTCACTGGTCAGGTTCGAGGGCGACGAGGCGAGGGCAAACCGGGTGTACGAGGGGACCAATCCGCTCAGCGCCGAGGACGTAGCCGATGCGATCGCCTACGTGGTGACCCGTGCGCCCCACGTGGACATCGACTACCTGTCGATCAAGCCGACGGATCAGGCGACGGCCCGGGACGTCCACCGCCGCTAGCGGCCTCCGCTTCGCCCGACTGGCGCAGCAGAGCGCCGGTCGTCTGCTCGAGTACGCGGCGCCAGACCGACATCCCCTTCTCCTCCTCCTCGACCGTGTCGAGGACGCGCCGCACTCTGCGCGCGGAGATCTCGATCCCGTGCCGGGCAGCGATCTCCTTGTAGCGCTGGTAGTCGCGTGCCAGCCTCACGGTCACCGACTCGAAGCCATGCTTGGCGATCTGGAGACGGGCAGAGTAGTCGAGGATCGAGGTGCCGAACATGAGCTCGTCGTCGAACTCGGGCTCGATCAGGATGATGTCGACGTCCGGGAAGCGCTCGTTCCACGACTGCACGGCCATGTGGAGCCGAGCGTGTGCGAGCAGACGGAAAGCCTGGTTCCCGATCGCCGGCATCCCCATGTCGGAGACGCGGCGCACCCTCGAGCCGAGCAGGGTGGGAATCCGGGTCTCGAAGTCGTTCACGTAGGGGACGAGCGGGTTGACGACCACGATGAACTTGGCGCCCGCCTCCACCGCGACGTCGACGTTGGTGGTCGAGATGACGCCTCCGTCGACGAGCTGCCTGCCGCGGAGCTCGTAGGGCTCGTAGACGATCGGCAGCGCCCCCGAGGCGGCGACGGCGCGGGAGATCGGCACGTTGTCCCAATCCCCTTCGCCGAAGACGATCCGCTCACAGGTGTCGAGATCGGTGGCGGTGATCAGCAAGTTGGCCTCGAGCTCCCGAAAGTCGTTGGTGCGGTCCGGATCGGAGAGGACGGTGCGGACGTACTGCTCGATGCCGCGGTTGTGGTAGATGCCGGTCGGCAGACCCTCGGCGAGGCCCATCACCACGTCTACCATCGAGATCTCCCCGATGTTCCCCGCCAGGCGGCGGGCCGTTGCGGCAATGCGCAGGGGGAGGAGCGCCAGGCGCTCGGCGAACCCCTTGTAGTTCGGACGGAGCAGGGTGCGCAGGGAAGCGTTCTCGATCGGCGAGGGGAGCGCCTTGTCCAGGACACGGAACATCTCCTCGGGCGTGATTCCGTTCGCGACCATGCCAGCGACGAAGGCACCGGCGCTGGTCCCGACGTAGATGTCGAAGTCGTTGACGGTGCGATTCACAGCCAGCAGATCGAACGCGCGCAGCGCGCCAATCTCGTAGACGCCGCCGGTGAACCCGCCGCCGCCCAGGACCAGGGCTGTCTTGTCACCCCGTCCGCGCCTTCGCCTCCCCCTGCTACTGCGCGCTGTGGTGCCGGGGCCGTCGAACTGGACGACTTTCCCCATCGGAAAGGGGATTATGGCAGCGGGACGGTTTGGTCAGCGAACCGACCGCCGCTACCTTCACCGGCCTCGGCTGTTCTAGGCAGGAGCGCGGTCCTATCGCGCCGAAGGCATGCGCATGGTCAGGCACAGAGGGACGATTCTCGTCGCGCTGCTCGCGGCGGCTCTGACACTGACCGCGGCCGCCCAGGCGCGCCCCTCGGGCCCCGACAAGGCGTTTCGGACGCCCATTGCGCATGGGGCGGCCGCCGCCCACACCGCCGTCTCCAGCTCCAAGCTAAACGTCGGCCTGGCAAGGCTTTTCCGCCGCGTCGGCAAGAGCGGGGCCTTCGTCTTCGACCCGAGCACCCATCAGGTGCTCTTCTCGCGCAAGGGCGGGCGCGCCAGGATTCTCGCCTCGAACTCGAAGCTGTTCACGACCTCCACGGCGCTCTCCGAGTTCCAGCCGGACGGACGGCTGCACACCACCGCCTGGTCCAGCGATGACGTCAGCGACGGGATCAGCCAGGGCCTCTACCTGCGTGGCGGGGGTGACCCGACCCTGGCCGCCGCCGGACTGACCAAGCTCGCCGACCGCGTGCGTGCCGCTGGTGTCGTCGCGGTGCAGGGGCCTCTCCACTATGACTCCTCCTTCCTCGACAGCCAGACCGGAATTCCCGAGCACGGCATCACCCCCGAGAGCGTCGGCAGGCTCTCGGGGCTGGAGATCGACAGCGGCTCGCCGAGCGACCCGGCGAAGACCGCCGCCCAGCGCTTCGAGGACGCACTCCGCAAGGACGGGGTCTCGATCGGGAACAGCGTCACCCCTGCGGTCACCCCGCCGACGGCGATCCAGGTCGCCGATTTCGCCTCACCAACGATTGCCGACATCGTCCAGGACACCAACGTCCCCTCGAACAACTATCTCGCCGAGATGCTCCTCAAAGACGTCGGCTCGCAGTTCGGCGGCAGCGGCTCGACGGCCGGCGGCCTATCGGTCGTCAGACAGTTCGCCTCCAAGCAGGGAGCCAGGTTCAACGGCGAGAACGGCTCGGGCCTGACCCGGCGCAACAAGGCCTCGCCAGCCTCCGTCGTCAAGCTCCTCGACTCCATGCTCGAGGTCGACGCGAAGGCGACGTCCGAGGAACAGCGAACCCAAGAGCGGCTGCGCGACACCTGGGTCAACTCGCTGGCGGTCGCCGGACGCAGCGGCACCGTCGTCAAACGGATGCGCGGGACGGCGGCGGCGGGCAACTGCCACGTCAAGACCGGCACGCTCGACGGGGTGAGCGCCCTGTCCGGCTATTGCTTCCGCGGCGGCGATGACGCCGACCATGCGGTGATCTTCTCGCTGCTGATGAACCGCGTGGACGTGAACCGCGCGCACGTGGTTCAGGATCGAATGGCCTCCCTGATCGCCCGCTACCCGCGCTAGCCCTGCCGCTGCCGCTGCCTCAGGTCCGGGGATCTGATGCGAAAGGCGTCGCTTTGCATGGAAAGCAACGCACTTTCGCGGCCTGAGCCGAACCAATCTGGGACAATCGCGTGATGGCGGATCCGGTCCCGACCCCGGCCGCACTCGAGGAACGCGTCGGCGCTCTCGCTGATGTCGTCAACAAGTTGGTCGGCGTCGTGTCGCGGCTGGACGACGAGACCTCTGACACCGCTGCCGCCGCCTTCGACAGCGACGTTCCCCGGGTCGCCGGACACAAAGCAACCGCAGAAGAGCTGAAGAGCTTGAGCGACACTCTGGATGCCTGGCTGAAGGAATGGAGCGCCCCCCAGGCCGGTTAGCAGAGCTCGCCGCGCAATCTGGCCGTTCGGGCGAAACAGCCGCCTTGGACGAGAAGCAGCGCCTTGCATGGAAAGCAGCGCTCTTCGCCTCCCACGGCCGGGTTTGGGTATTCGACGTGCAGGTACGCAGCCTTCAAGGATCGCGTTTCCCGAGCCGATTAACTGGTGTCGTGCGCAAGAGCGCCCTAGCCGCGATTGTTGGCATCGCTCTGGGGGCGTTTGTGCCCGCTGCCGCCAGCGCAGGTGGTCCCGCAGTCCAACCTCGGGTCGTCGGCGGGTCGCCTTCGACGACGGCTCAATACCCATGGCAGGCGGCTGTCGTCCGAAGCACGATCAAGAGGCCGGGGCAAGACGCGCATCAGCGCCAGTTCTGCGGAGGGTCTTTGATCGCCCCTCAGATCGTGATCACCGCCGCCCACTGCGTCGATGACAATGATCCCGATTGCAATTCGCCGGCCGCCTGTCTGGCTAACGACCCGAATGGCGATGGCACGCGGAAGGTTGATCCGGACGACGTTGATGTCGTCCTTGGCCGGACCACGCTGTCGGATTCATCCTCCGGGGAGGAGATCCCGGTTCAGGCAGTCGGAATGCAGAGCAACTTTGCCCCGAACTACGGCAGCGGCGCTCCCAGCTATGACGTCGCTTACCTCGTGCTCACCTCGCCTGCCTCCGAGCCGACGATCAAGATTGCCGGGACGGATGAGAACGATCTCTGGGGTCCACAGAGCTGGGTCGAGGTGAGCGGCTGGGGCAGCACCAGTGAGACCGGCAGCACCGTTGACACGCTCAGATCGGCTGCCGTCCCAGTCACCGACGACGCGACCTGCGCCAGCGAGTACGGCTCGAGCTTTGACCCCTCGACGATGGTCTGTGCCGGGTTCCAGAGCGGCGGCGTCGACACCTGCTACGGCGACAGTGGCGGCCCCCTGCAGGTTCCGCTCGACGGCGGGGGTTACCGCCTGGTCGGGATCACGAGTTGGGGGGCTGGGTGCGCCGAGCCGAACTTCTCGGGCGTCTACACCCGGGTCGCCGGGCCGACCATGGCGAGCCTGATTCAGAACGATGTCTCCGTTCTGGAGACGACCTACGGTCTCGACTCAAGCCAGAGCATCTTCGGGACGGGCGGGGTGCCCCGCTACTCCGCGCCACCACCGCCGCCGGCAATATCGACTCCCGTACCCCCTCACTCGCCTCCCCCGGACGTGTCGAGCCCATCATCCGCGGCGCCTACCACTCAGAAGGCCAACCCCTACGCGAAGTGCAAGTTGGCCCGAACCAAGAAGAAGCGGCGTCGCTGCACTCAGCGCATCCGCCGCGGATTGTCTGCATAAAACGCCGCAGCCCGTCCGATCAGACGCGCCAAGCGAACGCGAACAGCCGCTTCTCGTCCAATGCGTTACTCCGACAGCCCGGTGTGACCCTGAGCAGCTGAGGCGGCTGCCACCGTCAGTATCTCCTTGGCCTGGCCCTCGCTCAGGTGGTAGACCGTCTCTTTCAGGCTGTGCACGTCCTGGCCGGAGTCGAGCAGAATGACCCCCAGCCTGACCAGGTCGAGATAGGCCGACCCATACCCGCTGGCGATCTCCCGCTCCCACTGCTGCTGTCCGCTCATTCCTGAGCTCCTTTCTCGCCGCTCCCGCCGCTGCGAAAGCCGGTAAGGGATCTCGTCCGTATAGGCGCAGTTCAGGTGGAGGGTTCCCGCGCTGTGTCTCGCTAAACGAAGTCGTCCCGCTTCTCGCCCAAAGCAGCGGTTCGCGAGAACGCAATGCCTCCCGTTAGGTCCGGGTCAAGCCGGCCTCTCGTACGGGCGTCGATAACGGCGGAGCTGATGTCGGCGGCGTCGACTGTCGCTGCCAGGAGCATCGCCGGCCGTCGGAGGCTGGCCTTGGGCAAGCTGGCAAGGCCGACCACCGCAACTGCGATCTGATGAGCAGCGAATCCTCGTACAAAGAGGCGCGCCTCCGGAAACTCCTCCGTATCCGGTGCAAGGGGGACCCTTCCGAGGATTGGCTTTGACGGATCAAGCAGGGCAGTGATGCCATAGCCCAGGCGAATGACCGCGTTGGCAGCGATGAGACCGATCCCCACGGGCAAAACTCTAAGCGGTGGGCCGAGCGCAGGTCCGCGCGATTCCTAGTCGCCGTCAGGGGGACGGCAAATCATCACGGGCAGATCGGCATGGTGTGCAACGGAGGTCGCGACGCTCCCCAGGACCGCCGAGCCGACAGGTCCGCGCCCGTGCGACCCGAGAACGATGATCCCGGCACCGGCCGCCTCGGCGGCGGCGAGGATGGCTGTCCAGGCGCTGTCCTCTTCGCGGACCGTAGAACTGGCGTCGAACCCCGCCGAGTTCGCCAGCTCGGCACCCTCAGCTGCCGTCTTGGCCGCCTCCTTACCGGCTTCCTCGATCAGCTCTTCGGGCACGATCCCAGCGGGCCGGCCCCAGAAGGGGAGTGCTTCGAGCGGCTGATACGCGGCCACCACGACTGCTTTCCTGGGCATTCGCAGCTCGGCTCCAGCCTGCTCGATCGCTTGCTTTGCATGGTCTGAACCGTCGTAGGCGATCAAGACTGGCTTCTCATCGGCGGCCATACGGCATCTCCTTTCGACGGTCCCGTGCTCGCCAGCCGGAACCTATCGCTTTCCATGCGAAGCGCCGCTTCTCGTCCAAAGCAGCGCTTTCCGCCTTGGGTGCGAGGTGGCTAAACCCGCCCGCGCGGAGGGGTGCTGCGCTTTCTGGGCGCTCCGTCCTCGCCGACCAGCTTCTCCAGGCCGCCCTCGTCGATCACCTCCGTGCCGAGCTCTTCGGCCTTCGCCAGCTTCGAGCCGGGGCTGTCGCCCGCGATCACATAGTCGGTCTTCTTCGAGACCGAGTTGACGACCTTTCCGCCTGCGAGCCGGATCAGCCTGGTGGCCTGCTCGCGGCTGAGGTTGGGCAGGGTGCCCGTCAACACGAGCGACTTGCCGTCGAGCGGGCCGCCCTGCTGGCGGCGCTCCGAGGGATCGAGCTCCATCCTCAGGCCCGCCTGGCGGAGCCGCTCGATCAGCTGCCGGGTGCGTTTCTCCGAGAGCTCTTCGTAGATCTGCTGGGCGAGGACCGGACCGATGCCCTCGGCCTTCTCGATGTCCTCCGGCTGCGCCTCGAGCAGGGCGTCCATGGTGCCGAAGTGCTCTGCCAGGGACTCGGCGTTGACGAACCCGATCCCCGGGATGCCGAGCGCGTAGAGGACGCGCGAGAAGGGCATCTTCTTCGCCTCCTCGATCTCCTCGATCAGGTTGCGTGCCGAGATCTCCCCGAAGCCCTCCAGCTCCGCGATCCGCTCGGCGGTCAGATCGAAGATGTCGGCGGCGTCCGAGATCAGGCCCTCCTGCAGGAAGCGATAGGCGTTCTTCTCGCCCAGCCCCTCGATCTCGAGGGCGCCGCGGAAGTGCTTGATGTGCTGGAACTGCTGCCCCGGGCAACCGGTCCGGTTGGGGCAGATCGTGAAGACGGAGTCGTCCGGCTTCACGGTCGGCGTCCCGCACAGGGGGCACTTCTTCGGGGGCTTCGGCTTGCGCGCGCCCTTCTTGCGGCGCTGGATGATCGGCGAGACGACCTGCGGAATTACGTCGCCAGCACGCATCACCACCACCTCGTCCCCCTCACGGACGTCCTTCCGCGTCAGGTCCTCCTCGTTGTGCAGCGTCGCTGTGCTCACAGTGACCCCGCTGACGTGGACCGGCTCCAGCATCGCGAACGGCAGCAGGTGCCCGGTCCGGCCGACGTTCCAGACGATCTTGTTCAGCTTGGTCGTGGCGGTGGTCGGCGGGAACTTCCAGGCGACGGCCCAGCGTGGCTCTCGTCCGGCCACCCCGAGCTCCCTCTGCAGCCCGCGGTCGTCCACCTTGGCGACCACACCGTCGATCTCGAAGTCGAGCGCGTCGCGGCGGTTCTCCCACCAGCGACAGCGCTCCGCGACCTCGTCGATGCCGTGCAGGATGGAGATGTCCCCGTTCACCTTGAAGCCCCGCTCCCGCAGCCACTCCAGCGACTCGGAGTGGCTGTGCGGCTCCCAGCCCCTCAGGGCCGCCACCCCATAGCACCAGATCGAGAGCGGCCGGGTGGCGGTGATCGTCGGGTCGAGCTGCCGCAGCGACCCGGCGGCGGCGTTGCGGGGGTTGGCAAAGGTGGACTCGCCGTCCTGGGCGCGCTGCTCGTTGACCCTCGTGAAGCCCGCAATCGGCAGGTAGATCTCTCCACGGACCTCGACCAGCGCGGGGGCGTCCCTGATGCTCAGGGGGATGGCCTTGATGGTCTTCAGGTTCTGGGTGACGTCCTCCCCAATCCGCCCGTCGCCGCGCGTCGCTCCGCGGGTGAAGACGCCGTTCTCATAGGTCAGAGAGATGGCGAGACCGTCGACCTTGGGCTCGGTGACGTAGCGGATCTCCCGTCCCGAGATGTCGAGACGCTCGAGTTGGCGCTCCACGCGTTTCGCCCAGGCGCGGAGCTCATCCTCGTTGCGGGCGTTGCCGAGGGAGAGCATCGGCTCGTGGTGGGTGACCTGGTTGAACTTGTCGAGCGGCGCTCCCCCGACGCGCTGGGTGGGCGAGTCGGGCGTGAGCAGCTCGGGATGCTCCTGCTCGATCCCGCGGAGCTCCCGGAGGAGGTCGTCGTAGTCGGGGTCCGAGATCTCGGGGTCGTCGAGAACGTAGTAGCGGTGGTCGTGGTGCGGGATCTGCCGCCTGAGCTCCTCGGCCCGCTTCGCTGCCCCCTTCGGTGCCGTCACCGCCGCGTCGGAGCCTCCGCGGACTCGGCGGCCGTCTCGGCCCGGCCCAGCATCCCGGTGAAGTCCCATGCCTTGAGCCGATCGAGGCTCGGGCGATCGGTGAGGTCAAAGTGGACGGGGGTGACCGAGATGCGCTCCCGGGCGATCGCCGAGAGGTCGGAGCCGGCCTCGTCCTCGAAGCTGGGCTCGAAGCCGTAGATCTGATACCGGTTCCGGCCCGTCTCCGGATCCTCCTCCACAAGCTTCATCTCGTCGTTGTAGAGGCGTTTGCCCAGGTGGGTGACCTCGATGCCGGTCGGCTCGCCCGCCGGGCAGTTGACGTTGAGGAGGGTGTCCGGCGGCAACGGGTCCTGGGCCACGTTCTTCACCAGCTCAGCCGCGAACGCGGCGGCCACTGAGAAGTCGAACTCGCGGCCCCACCGGAAGTCCATCTCCCGAGCGGCTGACTGCTGCGAGATCGCGATCGCCGGGATCCCGAGCACGATCCCCTCCAGCGCGGCGGCGACGGTACCCGAGTAGGTGATGTCATCGCCGAGATTCGAGCCGTGGTTGATGCCCGAGACGATCAGCTCGGGCCGCTCGCCGACCAGGCCGAGCTCGGCAAAGCGCACGCAGTCCACGGGGGTCCCCTCGGTGGCGTAGCCGTTCGAACCGTCGTCGAAGGGAACCTCCTCGACCCACAGCGGCGAGCGGGTCGTGATGCTCCGCGCGGTCGCGCTCCGGTTCGAATCCGGCGCTACCACGTGCACCTCGAGGTCGGGGATCTTGCGCAACTCGAGACGTAGTGCGTTCAGCCCCGTCGCCTGGATCCCGTCGTCATTGGTGATCAGAACTCGCACGATGTTGAGTTTAGGTTGACGGCTTCGCCATCAGGCCGGCGGCGGTCAGGCCGGCTATATAAGTCGCGATGGCTTCGCCATCGCTCCTGAGGCGGCGGCCTAACCGCCGCCGTATGCGATGACCAGCTCGGTCATCGCGCCGAGCGTCACCCCGGCGGACAGCATCAGCAGGCCGAGCTCTCGATGACCGAGCCGGCGCATCGCGGTCCAGACCTCGCCGATCACGTAGAGGATCGCGCCCGCGGAGACCGCGTAGAAGAGCAGCTCGAGGGGCTGGGAGCTGACGTTGTAGCCGACCATCGCGCCCAGGAAGACTGGGCCTCCACCGACCAGGCCGGCCACGGCGAGCCATCTCCAGCTGGGCCGGACGTCGCCGAGCGGGCCCACGATGCCGAATCCCTCGGTCGCGTTGTGGACCGCGAAGCCGATGATCAGCACCGTGGCGAGCCCGATCTCCCCGGTGTTGGCCGAGACGCCGATCGCCAGGCCCTCGGCGAAGTTGTGCAGGCCGATGGCCGCGGCGATCGCCATCCCGGTTCGGAGGGCGCGCGCCCGGGCCGTCACCTCGTCCGAGAGCATCTCCGCCTGGTCGACCGTCAGCGCCTCCGTGGCGCCACCCGCGATCGGGGGTGCCTTGACGTTGCGCATCCGCCGCTCGATCAGCGCCAGCCCGGCCAGTCCGGCCGTGAACCCGGCACCGAAGAGCAGCCCGAGCAGGAGCCCGACCGGCAGCGATCCGCTGCCATCGTGCAGCGCGTCGAATCGATGCTCGACGATCTCCAGACCGTGCGCGAAGACCTCGGCGAAGAGGAATGCCAGGACGCCGACGGAGAACATCGCCAGGGCGACCCGTGCTCGCTGCGAGACGAACTCGATCCGGCCGAAGGGCAGACCGAGGTAGATCGTGAACCCGGCCAGCGCGCCTAGGAGGACTGTCTCGCCAAATGACATCGCGGCGGCAGAATAGCATTCCTATTAGGGCGCCCTAAGCCTCGTAGCGGACCTCGGCGAGGTGCAGCCCGTGGGCGCGCGCGGTGTCCCCCGCCCGCTCCCGCGGGGCGCCCTCGAGCAGCGCCGCGAGATCCTCGAGTGGGCGGCGACCGCCGGCGACCTCGAGCATCGTTCCGACCAGGATCCGGACCATGTTGCGCATGAAGGCGTCGGCCTCGATCCAGAGCTCGAGCACGGTCCCCTCTCCAAGCACGGCAGGCTTCTGGTGCCATTCGGCGCGGAGGATGTCCCGCTCGAAGCGGACGTGCTCGGTCTGGGTGGGCGTGAACGCAGTGAAGTCATGGGTGCCCCGCACTGCATCGGCGCAACGGGCGAGCGCGTCACGGTCCACACGATGCGGCCAGAACAGCGATATCCCGGCCTCGAAGGGATTGGAGCTTCGCTCGGCGAGCACCCGGTAGCAGTAGGTGCGCGAGACGGCATCGCGGCGCGCGTCGAAGCCCCCCGCCGGGGCGGCCGCCCTCACGACCAGGTCGTGGCCGGTATGCGAGTTGAGCGCCCGGGCGAGCTCCACGGGCGGCTCGGTCTCCGCGACGAAGCTCGCCGCCTGAGCCCAGGCGTGGACCCCGGCGTCGGTCCTGCCCGCAACGGTGAGCGGCGTGGATCCGCCCAGGATCCGCTCGAGGGCGCCCTCCAGCTCGCCCTGGACGGTGCGCTTTCCGGGTTGCGCCGCCCAGCCGGAGAATCCGGCGCCGTGGTAGGCGAGATCGAGTCGCACACTCGTCATGGATCGGCGACACTACCCAGCAATGCCGCTGCCCGGTTCGGACGAACCCGCCTCGATCTCGCAGGACGAGGCGCGTCAGGAGCTCTTCGGCCGTGGGCCCAGCAAGGTGGGTATGGAGGTCTACGAGGTCGTCGCGATCGTGCTCGGCATCGTCGGCGCAGGCATTGCGGTCGAGACGATTGACAGCTGGGCGCAATGGGTGGTCCTCGCCGGGATCGTCGTCACGGTGATCGGCTTCATGATCGCCGTGAACCCCAATCGCAGGGAGTAACGCGGCTCTGTGAGCGGCCTCACCCCCGCCGGTGGCGAGGGCGGCGTAAGGTGTCAATCGACCAGCGTCGAAGAAGGGGAGATATGGCTAACACCGACATCACTCAGCGATCGCAGTACGAGCGAAGCGACCTGCTCGCCGGCGGAGAGGGCATCCGCAGGGGCTCGGAGAAGGGCGCCGCGATCTACTCGGTGATCGCTCTGATCGTCGGAATCGCGCTCAGCGTGGTTGCGGTGGCGACGATCGAGAGCTGGGCGCAGTGGCTCGTGCTCGGCGTGATCGTGGTCTTCACGTTTGCGCTGATGGCCGCGATCGGCCCGAATCGCGGCGGCGCGGGCAAGCGCTTCAAAACTGGTCGTTAGACCAGTTCGAGAAAGACCATCTCGGCCGAATCCGAGCGGCGAGGGCCGAGCTTGACGATCCGTGTGTAGCCGCCGGGACGGCCCTGGTAGCGGGGCGCGATCTCCTCGAACAGCTTGTGGACGGCGAACTTGTCGTTGTGGAGCTCGGAGAGCGCCTGCCGCCGGGCGTGCAGGTCGCCGCGCTTGGCCAGCGTAATCAGCTTCTCGAACTCAGGCCGCAGTGCCTTCGCCTTCGGCTGAGTGGTACGGATCCGCTCGTGCTCGATCAGCTGCTTCGACATGGTGCGAAGCATCGAGTCGCGGTGAGCCGCGTCCCGGCTCAGCTTTCCTCTCTTGCGCTGGTGCCTCATCGCGGTCGCTCCGGCCGGAACTCTATTCGCCCTAGTCGGCCCGCAGCGAGAGGCCGCGTGCGCGAAGAGTCTCCTGAACCTCCTCGATCGACTTGCGACCGAAGTTCGGGATCGCGTTGAGCTCCGACTCCGACTTCCGCACGAGCTCGCCGACGGTCTGGATGCCGGCCCGCTTCAGGCAGTTGTAGGAGCGCACACCGAGCTCGAGCTCTTCGATCAGGATCTCGTCGAGTCCGTCGGCGCCGGGGCCCGGGGCAGCCTCGCCCCCGCCACCACCGTCCGTGGCCGCGATCGCGCCCTCGCCGCGCAGCTCGTCGACTCGGTCTGCGGTCGTGAAGATCGCCAGGCTCTTGATCAGGATCTCGGCGGCCTCGCGCAGTGCCGCACCCGGCTCGATGGAGCCGTCGGTCTCGACCTCGAGCGTGAGCTTGTCGAAGTCGGTGCGCTGCCCGACCCGGGCGGAGTCGACCGCGTAGGCGGCGCGACGAATCGGCGAGAAGATCGCGTCGATCGGAATCACGCCGATGGGCTTGTCGTCGGACTTGTTCTCGTCCGCCGGCGAATAGCCGCGCCCGCGGCCGATCGTCAGGTACATCTCGAGCTTGGTCTTCTTCTCGAGCGTCGCGATCGGCGCCTCGGGGTTCAGGATCTCGACGCCCGCGGGCAGGTCGATGTCCTTGGCCTTGACCTCACCGGGGCCGGTGGCGACCAGCGGCGTCTCCACCTCATCGGCGTCGGTGTGCATGCGCACGACGACGTCCTTGAGGTTGAGAACGAGGTCGGTGACGTCCTCCTTCAGTCCCGGGATGGTGGAGAACTCGTGGGCCACCCCCTCGATGCGGACGCTGGTGATCGCGGCGCCGCCCAGCGAGCTGAGCAGCACGCGGCGGAGGCTGTTGCCGAAGGTGTAGCCGAAGCCCTTGTCGAGGGGCTCGATGGTGAAGGTGCCCTTGTTCTCCTCGGCATCCTCGCCTGCGATCTTGGGGATTTGGAAATCTGGCAGGGTGGTCATTGCTTCCATCAGGTTCTCTTCTTCCTTCTCTGGGGGGTTACTTCGAGTACAGCTCGACGATGAGCTGTTCCTCGACCGGCGCTGAGACCTCGCTCCTCTCAGGGAGCCTCAGTACCTTGGCAGTGAGCGAGTCGTGGTCGGCCTGCAGCCAGGCCGGCACTCCCGACGTCAGCTCGGTCGCATCGCGTACCACGTCGGTGGACGCGCTGTTCGACTTGATCGTGATCACGTCGTCGGGCTTCACCTGGTAGCTCGGGATGTCGACGCGGCGGCCGTTCACGGTCCAGTGACCGTGGCTGACCAGCTGCCGGGCCTGCCGACGGGAGGCGGCGAAACCGAGGCGCACCAGGACGTTGTCGAGCCGGCACTCCAGCAATCGCAGTAGGTTCTCGCCCGTGACGCCCTGCTGGCGGCTCGCCTTGTCGTAGTAGCTGGCGAACTGCTTCTCCAGCACCTGGTAGTAGCGCTTGGCCTTCTGCTTCTCACGCAACTGGGCCCGGTACTCGGACTGCCGCATCCGGCCGCGGCCATGCTCGCCCGGCGGATAGGAGCGGCGCTCGACGCCGCACTTGTCGGTGAAGCAGCGGGAGCCCTTGAGGAACAGCTTCTGTCCCTCGCGGCGGCACTGCTTGCACTGGGCACCGGTGTCTCGGGCCATCAGACACGCCTCCGCTTCCGGGGACGGCAGCCGTTGTGGGCCTGCGGCGTCACGTCCTTGACTGTCGTCACGTCCAACCCGGCGGCCTGCAGGGACCGGATGGCGGTCTCGCGACCGGAGCCGGCGCCCTTGGCGAAGACCTCGACCTTCTCGAGGCCGTGCTCCATGCCCTTCTTGGCGGCCGCGTCGGCGGTCACCTGGGCGGCGAAGGGGGTCGACTTGCGCGATCCCTTGAACCCGGCGCTGCCGGCCGACTCCCAGGCGATCACGTTGCCCTCGGGGTCGGTCAGGGTGACGATGGTGTTGTTGAACGAAGTCTTGATGTGGGCCTGGCCGTAGGTGACGTTCTTGCGGACGCGCCGGCGTGAGCGACCCTTCTTCGGAGCTGCCATCTAGCGGGCTCCTCCCTGGCTCACTTGGGCTGCGGGGCCTTCTTGCGGCCCGCAACGCTCATCCGGCGCGGGCCCTTCCGGCCTCGCGCGTTGGTCTTGGTGCGCTGGCCGCGAACCGGAAGCCCGCGGCGGTGACGCAAACCCCTGTAGGAGCCGATCTCCTGAAGGCGCTTGACGTTCTGGGAGCGCTCCCGGCGCAGATCTCCCTCGACCTCACGGTCCTCGACTGCGTCCCGCAGCTTGACGATCTCGTCCTCGGTCAGGTCCTTGATCTGCGTGTTCGGGTCGACACCGGTCTCCTTCAGGATCTGGTTGGCCGTGGAACGGCCGATTCCGAAGACGTAGGTGAGGCCGATTTCTGCCCGCTTGTTCAGTGGGATGTTGACTCCGGCGATCCGCGCCATCAGCCCTGCCTCTGCTTATGGCGGGGGTTGGAGCAGATCACGAGCACGGCTCCGCCACGGCGGATCACCTTGCACTTCTCACACATCGGCTTTACGGACGCTCGGACCTTCATTCCCCTTCTTTCATGGGGTCGTATCGGACTGGGAGTAAGCCCGCGGGCCCCAGGAGTCGGGCCTACAGGCGTGAAAAACGCCGACCCACGCGAGGCGTGAACCGACCCGTGGAATGGTAGCAGCGTCCGTGCCCAACCCATTGCGTGGCGGCCGTAGCGCCGGGAAGCTGTGGTAGAAGCCGCACGTGGAGAGCGAGACCCAGCCCCTGGAGACCGATGCCCGTCCGCGGTCGGCAGGCGAGGAGCGCGTCACGCCGCTGGAGCTCTTCTTCGACCTCGTCTTCGTCCTCTCGTTCACCCAGGTGACCTCCAGCGTCGTTCACGAGGGAAGCTGGGCGGGGCTCGGCGAGGGGATCCTGATCCTGGCGGCGGTCTGGTGGGCATGGGCGGCCTACGGGTGGCTCACCAACAGCATCGACCCGGACGAGAACCTCAACCGGCTCTGCATGTTCGCGGCGATGGGCGGGATGGTGATCGTGTCGCTGAGCATCCCGGAGGCGTTCGGCGACCGGGGCGTGCTCTTCGGCTGCTCCTACTTCTTCGTTCGCGCGATGCAGCTGGTCCTGTACGTGAGGAGCACCAGGCGCGAGGAAGACGCGTACAACCTGGAGGCGATCCTGAAGCTTGCGCCCGGCCTTCTCCTCGGCTCCGCGATGCTGATCGTCGCTGGACTGCTCGACGGCGGCGCCCGCACCTCGGTGTGGATCCTGGCGATCCTGATCGACTGGTCGACGCCCCTTCTGTTCGGCAGTGAGGAGTTCCGCCTCCACCCCGGGCACTTCGCCGAGCGCTACGGCCTGATCGTGATGATCGCCCTTGGAGAGTCGGTGCTCGCGACCGGAGCGGAGATGAACTTCGCGCTGAACGCCGGCGAGGTGACCGCGGCCCTGCTCGGGATCGCCGCCGTGGCGGCGCTCTGGTGGGCTTACTTCGACATCGTGGCGATCGTCGCCGAGCGCCGGCTGATCGAGGCGCCCCCCGGAGAGCAGGCGCCTCTGGCACGCGACGCGTACAGCTACCTCCACTACCCGATGATCGCCGGAATCGTCTTGCTCGCCGTCGGCTTGCGGGAGACCCTCGCCCACGTGAGCGAGCCGCTCGACCCGGTGCCGGCCGTCGCGCTCTGTGGAGGGACGGCGCTCTACCTGGCGGGGCACATCGGATTCCGCCTCAGGACCCTCGGCACCTTCAGCTCCCACCGCGCCCTCGCCACCCTGGCCCTGCTGGCGCTGATTCCACTTGCCCTGGGAGCGGACTCGCTGGTGGCCCTCGCCGCCGTGACGGCCGTGCTGATCGTCCTGATCGCCTACGAGGCGGTCCATTTCCACGACGCGCGGGCGCGGGTTCGGGCAAACCCCTCTGGCTCTCTGGCAGAGATGCGCGGGGGCTAGGCCGCATTCGGTTACCGGAACACCTGTTCCGTGTCGCGGTGATCGCGGCCTCGCCGGTCCTCTCGATCCTTGCGGCCCCGGCAATCCCGCGCCCGCCGAGCCACGGGACAGAGGCAATCGGCCCCGGCGGAGCTGGTCGGGGCCGAGTCGGGCTGAGCGAACCGAGCTACTCCAGGTGCCAGGGCGTCAGGATCCGCGGTCCGTCCGGCGTGATCGCGACCGTGAACTCGAAGTGGGCGGCCAGCGAGTCGTCCTGCGAATAGACGGCCCAGCCGTCTGAGCCCATGCGGACGTCGGCGCCGCCGGCGTTCACCATCGGCTCGATCGCGAGCACCATGCCCACCTCGAGCCCCGGGCCCTTGCCGGGGTCGCCGAAGTTCGGGATCTGCGGGTCCTCGTGCATGTCGCGCCCGACCCCGTGGCCGACGAGTGTGCGGATGATGGAGAGTCCGTCGCGCTCGACTCGCTGCTGGACGGCATGCGAGATGTCGCTCAGATGATTGCCCGCCACGGCCTGGGCGATGCCATCGAAGAGCGCCTCCCGGGTGGTCGTCAGCAGCGGCTCCGCCTCGGGCGGCGCCTCGCCGATCGGAACGGTGATCGCAGCGTCGGCAACCCACCCCTCGTAGGTGACGCCGACGTCGATCGAGAGGATGTCGCCGCGCCGGAGGTCATAGGGGCCCGGGATGCCGTGAACGACCATGGAGTTGGGCGAAGTGCAGATCGAGCCGGGAAAGCCCCGGTAGCCCTTGAACGAGGGGACGGCGCCCTGCGAGCGGATGAACTTCTCGGCGGCCTCGTCGAGCTCCTTGGTGGTCACGCCCGGGCGAGCCTTGGAGCGGAGCATCCGCAGGCAGCGAGCCTGAATCTTGCCTGCCTCCGCCATCGCGTCGATCTGCTCGGACGTCTTGCGGATGATCATGCCGCGATACATATTCCCCTCTGGCTCACATTCCCTCCTCTTCCTCGCGGCGGAGCGTGGCGAGGATTCCGTGGATCCCCTCCTCGACCTCCTCCGGCGGCCGCTCACCGTTCACACGATTGAGGATGCCACGTTCCTCGTAGTAGTCGATCAGGGGCTCGGTCTTCTCGCGGTACTGGGCGAGCCGGTTGTTGATCACCTCCGGCTTGTCGTCGTCGCGGACGATCAGCTTGGCGCCGTCGATGTCGCAGACTCCCTCCTCCTTCGGAGGGTCGAACTCGACGTGGTAGATGTGGCTCGGGTTCTTCTCACACATTCGGCGACCGCTGAGGCGGCGGACGACCTCGTCCTCGGAGACCTCGATCAGGATGGCGGCGGTCATCTCGCGCCGGAGCTCCTTCATCTTCGAGTCGAGCGCCTCGGCCTGCGGCACGGTGCGGGGGAAGCCATCGAGGATGAAGCCGTCCGCGGCCTCATCGCCCTGGAGGCGTTCCGCGATCACACCGATGATCACCTCATCCGGGACCAGATCGCCGCGGTCCATGTACTCCTTGGCCTGCTTGCCGACTTCGGTCCCCTCCTTGACGGCGGCGCGCAGGATGTCGCCCGTTGCGTAGTACGGGAGCCGGAAGTCCTCCTGGAGACGCTCGCCCTGTGTCCCCTTCCCGGACCCGGGCGGTCCGAGCAGAATCAGGTTCAGCTCAGGCAATCCCGGCACCCCGCGGCACGCGTCACTTCAGGAAGCCCTCGTAGTTCCTCATCATCAGCTGGGCTTCCAGCTGCTTGACCGTGTCGAGAGCGACACCGACGACGATCAGGATCGAGGTCCCACCGAAGAAGAAGTTGGCCGACGTCTGGGAGATCAGGATCGTCGGCAACGCCGCGACCGCGCCCAGGTAGAGGGCGCCGGGGAAGGTGAGCCTGGACAGGATCCTGTCCAGGTATTCGGCGGTAGGTCGCCCGGGACGGACGCCGGGTATGAAGCCGCCGTATTTCTTCAGGTTGTCGGCCTGGTCGACCGGGTTGAAGGTGACCGCCGTGTAGAAGTAGGTGAAGATGATGATGAAGAAGACCTCGCCGACCACGTAGTGCCAGCTGTTGGGGCTGAAGAAGGCGGCGAAGTCGAGCGCGGCGGGAGTGTTGATCAGCTGGCCGATGGTCGGCGGAAAGGCCATGATCGAGGCGGCGAAGATCACCGGGATGACGCCCGCCATGTTGACGCGCAACGGCAGGTAGGTGGATCCGCCGGCCGTCATGCGACGGCCGACCACGCGTTTCGCGTACTGCACGGGGATCCGCCTCTGGCCCTCCTGGACGAAGACGATCGCCACGATCACGGCCAGCGCGATGAAGGGCATCATCACGACGAAGACCTGGTCCGGGTTGTTCCACCATTTGGTGATGCCCTCAGGGATCCGCGAGACGATCGAGGCGAAGATCAGCAGCGAGATCCCGTTGCCGATCCCACGCTGGGTGATCAGCTCGCCCATCCACATCAGGATCGTGCAGCCCGCGGTCAGCGTCACCACGATCAGGAAGACCTTGGGGAAGGTCCGCTCGCCGATCACGCTCGTGCCGCCGGCGCTTTGCGAGCTGAATAGGAAGACGAAGCCGAGCGACTGGGCAAACGCCAGGACCACCGTGAGATAGCGGGTGTACTGCGTGATCTTCTGCTGGCCGACCTCTCCCTCCTTCTGGAGGCGCTCCAGCGAGGGCACGACAACGGTGAGGAGCTGCAGGATGATGGACGCCGTGATGTAGGGCATGATCCCCAGCGCGAACAGGGAGAGCCTCGAGAGGCTTCCTCCCGAGAAGAGATTGAGGAAGCCGAGGATGTTCGAGCCTCCGACGCCGCTGAGGCCATCCTTGATCGCGTTCGCGTCGACGCCGGGTGAGGGGATGTACGCCCCCAGCCGGTAGAGGGCCAGGATCCCCGCCGTGAAGATCAGCTTCTTGCGGATCTCCGCAACGGTGAAGGAGTTGAGGATCGTCTGGAGCACTAGGCGGAAGCTTCCTCCGACTTCGGCGGAGCTGCTGGGGCGATCACCTCACATGTTCCCCCAGCCGCCTCGATCTTCTCCTTCGCGGTGGCGCTGAAGGCATGCGCTTTGACGGTGAGCTTCTTGGAGAGCTCGCCGCGCGCGAGGATCTTGACGGGGTAGCGGCGCTTGGCCAGGCCGGCCTCACGCAGCGACTCCGGCGTCACCTCGTCGTTCGCCTTGAAGCGATCGTCGAGCTCGGAGAGGTTGACCGGCTGCGTCCGGGTCCGGAACTTCTCGAACGGCATCGACATCTTCTTGTTCGGCCCGCGGAGCTTGCGCATCCGCATGTGGACCGGGTTCTGGCCGCCCTCGTAGCCGGTCTTGCGCTTGTTGCCAGAACGGGCGCCGGCGCCCTTGTGGCCGCGACCCGAGGTCTTGCCGTGCCCGGTTCCCACACCGCGACCGAGCCGCTTGCGCGGGCGGCGCGAGCGGGGGGCGGGCTTCAGAGTGTGCAGGCCGACCTTCTTCTCCTCAGCCATTCTCGACCTCGACCAGGTGGCTGACCGTGCGGATCATGCCCTGCAGCTGCGGGGTGTCGGAATGCCTCGACTCTCGGCCGATGCGGCCGAGCTTCAGGGAGCGAAGGGTGGCGCGCTGCACATCGGAGGCGCCGTTCGCGGATCGGATCTGCTTGAGCTGGACGTCAGCCATCGGAGCCACCACCAGATACCGCGTCCTCGCCGCCGCCGTCCGCCTCGGCAGAAGCCTCGTTCTCGGCGGCGGCTGCGGGCGCGGCAACCTCCTTCGGTGTCTCCGCCGCGGCGCCGTTGCCCACGCCGAGCACCTCGCGGACGGAGATCCCTCGCAGCTTCGCCACGTCCTCGGGTCTGCGCAGGCTCTCGAGGCCCTGCATGGTCGCCTTGACGAGGTTGATCGGGTTCTGGGTGCCGATGCTCTTGGTGAGCACGTCCCGGATTCCACCGAGCTCGAGCACCGCGCGGACGCCACCACCGGCGATCACGCCGGTACCAGGGCTCGCCGGGCGCAGGACGACGTGGCCGGCGCCGAAGCGGCCGATCACCCGGTGGGTGAGCGTCTGCCCGTACTTGGGGATCCGGATCAGGTTCTTGCGGGCGTCCTCGACGGCCTTCTGGATGGCGAGGGGCACCTCGCGGGCCTTGCCGTAGCCGATTCCGACCACGGAGTCCTCGTCGCCGACCGCGACCAGGGCGGTGAACGAGAAGCGCCGGCCGCCCTTGACCACCTTGGCGACCCGGTTGATCTCGATCACCCGCTCCTGCAGGTCGAGGCCCTTCGGACTGACGCTCTCTACAGCCATCGGACCGACGAAGGTAGCGGGTTTGTGTCGGCGGCCATCAGAACTTCAGGCCCCCCTCGCGGGCGCCTTCGGCGATCGCCGCGACGCGTCCGTGGAAGCGGTAGCCGCCGCGGTCGAACACGCAGGTCTCGACGCCGGCGGCCTTGGCGCGCTCCGCGAGCAGCTGCCCGGCGCGCTTGGCCTGCTCCATCGCGCCGAGCTTGCGCAGGTCGGCCTCGGTCCAGGAAACCGAGGCGAGAGTGCGGCCGGAGTCGTCGTCGATCAGCTGGACGAACACGCCGCGGTTCGATCGGTAGACGGACAGGCGCGGGCGCTCGGCGCTGCCGCGGATCCGGGCCCGCACGCGCCGGCGGCGGCGCAGCCTCTTCTGTGGCTTGGTGAGAACCGTCATCAGGCCCTCTTCCCGACCTTGCGGGCGACGTGCTCGCCGGCGTAGCGGACGCCCTTGCCCTTGTAGGGCTCGGGCGGGCGCGACTTGCGGATGCGCGCGGCGGTCTCGCCGACCAGCTGCTTGTCGATCCCCCGGACGACGACCTCGGTGGGCTGCGGCACCTCGAACTCGATGCCCTCGGGCGCCTCGATGGTCACCGGATGCGAGTAGCCGAGCGCCATCTCGAGGTTCTTGCCCTTCAGGTTCGCGCGGTATCCGACGCCCTGGATCTCCAGGCGCTTCTCGAAGCCCTCGGTGACGCCCTCGACCATGTTGGCGATCAGGCTTCGCGTCAGCCCGTGCAGGGCGCGGTGCTCGCCCCGGTCCGTGGGCCGGTCGACGGTCAAAGTCCCGTCGTCGATGGCGACCTTCATGTCGCGGTCGACCGTCTGGCCGAGCTCGCCTTTCGGGCCCTTGACGCTGACGGCGCCGGGTTTGACCTCGATCTCGACACCGTCCGGGATCTCGATTGGCTTTCTTCCGATTCGACTCAAAAGCGTTTCCTCACCAGACGTGAGCGACGACCTCTCCGCCCACTCCGCGCTGGCGCGCCTCGTGGCCGGTCATCACGCCGCGCGACGTCGACATGATCGTGGTGCCCATCCCGCCGAAGACGCGCGGGACGTCCTCCTTGGCGACGTAGCGGCGGCGGCCCGGGCGCGAGACGCGCTCCATGCCGCTGATCACCGGGTCGCGGTTCTCGGTGTAGCGGAGGCGCACCTTGATGACCTCGCCGACCCGCCCCGGCTCCGTGCTGAAGTCGGTGATGTAGCCCTGCTCCTTGAGGATGCGCGACATCTCGCGCTTGAGCCGGGAGGCGGGGATCTCCACCTCCTCGTGGTCGGCCTGGAGCCCGTTGCGGATTCGGTTCAGGTAATCGGAGATCGGGTCAGTCAGCATCGTGTCCTACCAGCTCGACTTGGTCATTCCGGGCACGTAGCCGTTGTGGGCGGCATCCCGCAGGCAGATCCGGCAGAGGCCGAACTTGCGGAAGTAGGCCCGCGGCCGGCCACACTTGCGGCAGCGGTTGTACCCGCGTGTCTTGAACTTCGGGGTGCGGCGCTGCCGCACCCGTTGCGATGTCTTCGCCATCAGCCCTGCTCCTTCTCATCAGGCGGCTGCTCGGCTTCGCCGCCGGAGTCGCTTGCGGTCGCTTCAGCTTCCACGGCCCCCTCCTCGCCCTCTTCGCCCTCCTCGGGCTTCTCGGGCTTGGCGTAGGCCTCGGGGTTCTCCTCCTTGAGCTGCTCGAGGGCCGCCGCCTCGGCCTCGGCCCGCTCGCGGGCCTCTTCCTTGCGGCGCTCTTCCTCGGCCTCCGCCTCGGCATCCTCCTGGCCGGGGCGACCCTCCTGGGAGAAGGGCATACCCAGCCCGTCGAGCAGCGCGAAGGCCTCCTCGTCGGTCTTGGCGGTGGTGGTAATGGTCACATCGAGGCCCCGGACCTCGTCGATCGAGTCATAGTCGATCTCGGGGAAGATGATCTGCTCGCGGATGCCGATCGAGTAGTTCCCTCGTCCATCGAAGCTGCGCGGGTTGAGGCCTCGGAAGTCGCGGATCCTGGGCACGGCGATCGAGTTGAGCCGGTCGAGGAACTCCCACATGCGCGCCCGGCGCAGCGTCACGGCGACGCCGACGGGCATGCCCTCGCGGACCTTGAAGGAGGCGACCGACTTCTTCGCGCGGCGGACGCTCGGCGCCTGCCCCGCGATCGTCGCGAGCTGCTCCTCTGCCGCCTCGAGCATCTGGGTGTTCTGCTTGGCCTCGCCGACGCCCATGTTCAGGGTGATCTTCTCCAGCGTCGGCACCGCCATCGGGCTCGTGTAGCCGAAGCGCTGGGTCAGCGCCGGCTTCACTTCCTGCTCGTAGGTCTCGCGCAGCCGGGGCGGCGGAGCCGTCTGCTTCTGCTGTTCGGTCGCGGCTTCCACTAGTCCAGATCCCTTCCGGTCCGGGCGGCGATGCGCTTGCGCTTGCCGTCGGCGCGTTCGACCTTCACCCGGGTTGGCTTGTTGTCCTCCTTGTCGAGCAGCATCACGTTGGAGACGTGGATCGGGCCCTCCCTCTCGATGATCCCGCCGACCTCACCGCCCTTCTGGGCGTCCTTGACGGAGCGCGGGCGCTGGTGCCGCTTGATCATGTTGAGGCCCTCGATGAAGATGAAGCCCTTCTTCGGGTCCGTGCGGATGACGCGGCCCCGCTTGCCGCGGTCCTTCCCGCCGATAACGATCACGTCGTCGTCCCTGCGGATTCGCATCGTCTTGCCCATCAGAGGACCTCCGGGGCGAGGGAGACGATTCGCATGAAGTTCCTCTCGCGCAGCTCCCGCGCGACCGGCCCGAAGATGCGGGTTCCGCGTGGGGCGCCGGTCGTGTCGATCAAGACGGCCGCGTTCTCATCGAACGCGATGTAGGTGCCGTCGCCGCGCCCGAGCTGCTTGCGGGTGCGGACGACGACGGCCTCGACCACCTCGCCCTTGCGAACGCCGCCGTGCGGGGTCGCCTGCTTCACGGTCGCGGTGATCACGTCGCCGATCCGCGCGTAGCGACGATCGGACCCGCCCTTGACGCGGATGCAGAGGATCTCGCGTGCGCCGGAGTTGTCGGCGACCCTGAGTCTCGACTCCTGCTGGATCACGAGGTCACTCGGCCTTCTCCAGGATCTCGACCAGGCGCCAGCGCTTGGTGCGGGAAATGGGCCGGGTCTCGACCACCCTGACCAGATCCCCCTCTCCCGCCTCGTTGCGTGCATCGTGGGCGTGCAGGGTGCGCGAGCGGCGCACGATCTTCTCGTATTGGGGATGGCGCCGAGCGACTTCGATGGCGACAGTGATCGTCTTGTCCGGCTTGCTGGAGACCACTCGGCCCTGCCTGGTCTTGCGACCGGCGGAGCGGCGCTCGGCGGGCGGCGTGCCGCTGCCGGCCTCGCCCTTCGTGCGGCGCTTCGCCCGGTAGGCGGAGCGGCGGCCGACGGCCCTCTTGCGGGCCTCGCCGCGCGCGGTGGCGCGCTCCTCGGGACTCTGCTGCTCCCTCGGCTCGGCCGAGCGCCGGGATCGCTCCAGGCGACGACGAGCCTTCCAGTCGAGGCCTTCCAGGGCATCGTCCTCGGCGGGGGCTTCCTCAGCCTGCGGCTCCTCCGCGGGGGCCTCCTGATCGGCCGGAGCCTCCTCAGCGGAGGCCTCATCCTCGGCAGGGGCATCCCCGGCCGGAGTCTCCTCCTCGGCCTGGGGCTGATCCTCCGGAATCTCCTTGGGAGTCTCTTCCGGAGTCTGCTCTTCGTTCTGCTGCTCGTTGCGCTCTTCGTCTGCCATCAAACCCTCAGCTCGTGTTCAAGATCGATCCCCCGCTCCTTCGCGACGGTCAGCAGCCGGGCGACGTCGCGGCGCACCGCGTTGATCCGCGAGGTGTTCTCCAGCTCTCCGGTGGAGTGCTGGAGTCGCAGCGCGAACTGCTCCTCGCGCGTCTGGCGAATCCGCTCGACCAGCTCGTCGTCCTTCAGGTTGTGGGCCTCGGAGGCCTTCATGACTGCTCCGCCCCCTCGCGGCGCACGAACTTGGTCTTGATCGGGAGCTTGTGCCCAGCGAGGCGCATCGCGTCCTTCGCCAGGTCCTCTGGGACACCGGCCAGCTCGAACATCACCTTGCCCGGCTTCACTACCGCGACCCAGCCCTCGGGGTTGCCCTTGCCGGAGCCCATCCGGGTCTCGAGCGGCTTCTTCGTGATCGGCTTGTCGGGGAAGACGTTGATCCAGACCTTGCCGCCGCGCTTGATCTTGCGCGTCATCGCGACTCGGGCTGCCTCGATCTGGCGGTTGGTGATCCAGCCGCGGTCGAGGGCCTTGAGCCCATACTCGCCGAAGGCGACAGTGGTGCCTCCCTTGGAGTAGCCCCGGCGCCGACCACGCATCTGCTTGCGGTAGCGAACCCGCTTCGGCATCAACATGGCTAGCGACCGTCCTCTTCGGCCTGCTCGGATCGGTAACCCTCCGGCATGACCTCTCCCTTGTTGATCCAGCACTTGACGCCGATCCTGCCGGTCGTCGTCTTGGCCTCGATGAAGCCGTAGTCGATGTCGGCGCGCAGCGTGTGCAGCGGCACCCGCCCGTCGGAGTAGCCCTCGGTGCGAGCCATCTCTGCCCCGCCGAGGCGGCCCGAGACCTGAACCTTCACGCCCTTGGCGCCGGAGCGCATGGCGGAGGTCAGGGCGCGCTTCATCGCGCGGCGGAAGGCCACGCGGTTCTGCAGCTGCTCGGCGATCGACTGGGCGACCAGCTTGGCGTCGAGCTCCGGTCGCTTGATCTCCTTGATGTTGACCTTGACCGGCTTGCCGGTGAGCTTGTGGAGCTCGCGACGGAGCGCATCGACCTCGGTGCCGGACTTGCCGATCACGATCCCCGGGCGCGCGGTCGAGATGTCGACTTCGACCTCGCCGGAGCCCTTCACGATCGTGATCTTGGACAGGCCGGCGTGCGACAGCTTGTTCTCGATGTGCGAGCGGATCCTCAGGTCCTCGTTGAGGTAATCAGCGAAATCGCGCTCGTTGAACCAGTTCGACTTCCAGTCGTGGATGTAGCCGACCCGGAATCCCTCTGGATGGATCTTCTGTCCCATGCGGTTTCCTCAGTCCTCCGGCGTCAGCGCCACGGCGATGTGGCTGGTTCGCTTGTTGATCCTCGTCGCACGGCCGAGCGCCCGCGGCCGGTAACGGCGCAGCGTCGGTCCCTCGTCGACATGGATGTCCTTGATGAAGAGATCGTCGGCGACCAGGTCGTGGTTCGCCTCGGCGTTTGCGGCCGCGGACTCGATCAGCTTGCGGATGTCCTGGGCGGCGCTGCGCGTGGAGAAGCGGAGCAACGGCAGGGCGTCCTCGATGGGCAGGCCCCGCACCTGGTCGGCGACCAACCGGGCCTTTCGGGGCGCGACTCGCACGAAACGGGCGCTCGCGTTGACGACGGGCCGCTCGACCGATGCGGCGGCGGTCTTTGTGGCCGCCTTTGTGCCGGGCTTTGGCTTTGCCTTGGCCTGGGGCTTCGGCTCGGCCTTTGGCTTGCCCTCCGCCTCCGCCTTCGGCGTCGCCGGAGCCTTCTTCGCGGCCGGCTTCCTCGCGGCGCGCTTCTTCGGCGCCGGCTTCTTCGTGGCCGTGTCCTTCGCAGCGGACCTCGCGGCGGGCTTCTTGGCCCGTGTCTTCTTCGCCGCGGGCTTCTTCGCCGCGGGCTTCTTGGCCTGGTCCTTCTCGGTGTTCTTCTCGTCAGCCATCGGCTAGTCCCTCTCGCTCGCCGAGCCCGCGCCCGAGTGGGCGCGGAAGGTCCGAGTGGGCGCGAACTCGCCCAGCTTGTGCCCCACCATCGACTCCGAGATGTAGACCGGCACGTGCTTGCGCCCGTCGTGGACGGCGATCGTGTGCCCGACCATCTCCGGGAAGATCGTCGAGTGGCGTGACCAGGTCTTCAGCATCTGCTTCTGGCCCGATTCGTTCATCGCGTTGACGCGCTTCATCAGGCGCTCCTCCGCCCACGGGCCCTTCTTGGTCGAGCGTCCCATCTACTTCCTCTTTCCTCGGCGGCGCCCGCGCACGATCAGGTCGTCCGAGCGCTTGCCCTTCTTACGTGTCCTGTAGCCGAGCGTCGGCTTGCCCCACGGAGTGACCGGGTGTCCGCCCGGCGTGTGGTGTGCCTCGCCGCCGCCGTGCGGATGGTCGACCGGGTTCATGGCGACGCCGCGCGTCTGCGGGCGCTTGCCCTTGTGGCGATTTCTCCCGGCCTTGCCGATCTTGACGTTCTGGTGCTCGGCGTTCGAGAGCGTGCCGACGGTCGCGCGGCACTCCCCGCGCACCATGCGAACCTCCGAGGAGGGCAGCCTCAGGCTCACCAAGGGGCCCTCCTTGGCGACCACCTGGATCGCGGTGCCGGCGGCGCGCCCGAGGCGCCCGCCCTGACCCGGGATCAGCTCGACGTTGTGCACAACGGTGCCGGTCGGAATGCGCGCCAGGGGCAGGGAGTTGCCCGGCGCGATGTCCGCCCCGTCGCCGGAGACGATCTCGGCGCCGACCAGCAGCCCCTGGGGCGCGAGGATGTAGCGCTTCTCGCCGTCGGCGTAGTTGACGAGCGCGATGCTCGCCGAGCGGTTGGGGTCGTACTCGATCGAGGCCACGCGCGCGGGGACCCCGTCCTTGGTGCGCTTGAAGTCGATCCGCCGGTAGCGGCGCTTGGCGCCGCCGCCGCGGTGGCGCGAGGTCACCCGGCCGCCGGAGTTGCGGCCGCCGGAGGACGTCTTGCCCTTGGTGAGGCTCTTGGCCGGCTGATCGCCGGAGAGCTCCTCACGCATCGGATAGGTGCCGAAGCGCCGGCCGGGGCTGGTCGGACGTGTCTTGCGGTTAGGCATGCTTAGCCCTCCACCGCCGCGCCCTCGAACAGCTCGATCCGTTCGCCTGGCGCGAGCTGGACTACGGCCTTCTTCCAGGAGCGCGAGCGCCCCGAGTGCAGCCCGCGCCGCTTCGGCTTGGACTTCACCTTGGAGGTGCGCACCGCGCGCACGTTGACGCCGAAGATTTCCTCGACCGCGCTGGCGACCTGCAGCTTGTGGGCCCGGTCGTGGACCCGGAAGGTGTACTTGCCCTCCGCCATCAGCGCGTAGCTCTTCTCCGAGACGACGGGACGGATGATCACCTGGCGGGCATCCACTAGGCGGCCCTCCCCTTGAGCTCCTCGAGGGCGGCCTCCGTCACGACGAGTGAGGTGGCGCCGATCACGTCTGCCACGCCGGCCGCGCGCGCCTGGGCAACCGCAACGCCGTCGAGATTGCGGAAGCTCTTCGCCGCTGCCTCTTCCTCGGAGGAAACGACGACCAGGGTCGGAGACTCCGCGCCCCACTTCCGCAGCGCAGTTGCGGCCTGCTTCGTGGCGGGCTCGCTGAAGGTGGAGCCGTCGAGGATGGCGACGCTGCCCCGCTCGGCGTGGACGCTGAGCGCGGCGCGCAGCGCCTTCCGGCGGGCCTTGCGGTTGACCTTGACCGTGTAGTGGCGCGGCTTGGGACCGAAAGCGGCGCCACCGCCGTAGCGGTGCGGGACGCTGAGGGCGCCCGCGCGGGCGCGCCCGGTGCCCTTCTGGCGCCAGGCCTTGGCAGTGGTCATCGACACCTCGCCCCGGGTGAGGCTGGAGTGGGTACCCCTGCGCCGCGCGGCGAGGTCGGCGCGGGCCGCCTCGTGCACGAGCGCCTCATGGAAGGGCTCGCCGAAGATCTCCGTCGGCAGGTCGGCCTTCGCCTGCTTGCCGAGAACAGTCGCCTTCATGGCGGCCTCAGCCATCGCTGCGCACCTCCACAGTGGCGTTCTTGCCTCCGGGCACCGAGCCGCGAATCAGCAGCAGGTTGCGCTCGGCGTCGATCTCGACGACGTGGGCGCCCCGCTGGGTCACCCGTCGCGAGCCCATCTGGCCCGGCATCCGCATCCCCTTGAAGACGCGTGCCGGGTCGGCGCTCGCGCCGATAGATCCCGGGGCCCGGACGTTGTGGGAGCCGTGTGTTTCGGGGCCCCGGCTGAAGTTGTGGCGCTTGATCGTCCCCTGGAAGCCCTTGCCGACCGAGACCGCGGAGACCTTCACCTGCTCCCCCGGCTCGAAGCTGGAGACGGTGACGTCGTCGCCCACCTTGACATCGGAGGACGCGTCCTCGGCTTCGGCGGCCTCGTCACCAGAACCTTCGGAGTCCGCCTCGCCTGCGGGCGCGTCAACGTCGTCCGTCGTTCCAGTCGTCGGGACCTCGAGGCCCCGGAACTCCACCAGCGTCTTCATCCCGGACGCGCCCGCCTTCTTCAGGTGGCCCGCCTCGGCCTTGGTCATCCGCTCGGCGTCCATGGGGAGCGCGGCGAGCTGGACGGCGTCGTAGCCGTCGCGATCGGCCTTGCGGACCGCGGTGACCTTGTTGGGGGCCGCCTCGACCACCGTCACGGGCACGGCCGAGCCATCCTCCAGGAAGACCCGCGTCATGCCCAGCTTCTTGCCGACGATCGCGGCCATCACAGACGAATCTCCACGTCGACGCCGGCGGGAAGCGTCTCCATCCGCTGGAGCTCGTCGACGGTCTTCGGGGTGGGCTGATGGATGTCGATCAGGCGCTTGTGGGTGCGGATCTCGAAGTGCTCGCGCGAGTCCTTGTCCTTGAAGGGGGACCGGATCACCACGTAGACGTGCTTGTCGGTGGGCAGCGGGATGGGCCCGGCCACGGTCGCGCCGGTCCGCTCGGCGGTCCCGACGATCTCCTGGGCAGCCCGGTCTATGGCGTCGTGGTCGTACGCCTTGAGCCGAATCCTGATCTTTCCCGATGTCAATGAGGCCATTTGTGGTGCCTATTACCTGGTTGAGCTGATGTGGTCTTCGCGCAGATGGGGCGCCGCCCGTGTAGCTAGGGCCGCGCCCCGGTCGTATGTCTTGCAGTTGTCCTGGCCCTTTGCCCTTGTGGGAGGGCCGCACTAAGAACGGGCTCCCGAAGGGAGCCCGTCACAGCTATTCGACTACCTCGGTGACGACACCCGAACCGACGGTTCGCCCGCCCTCTCGAATGGCGAACCGGAGGCCCTGGTCCATGGCGATCGGCTGAATCAGCTCGACCTCCATCTCGGCGTTCTCGCCCGGCGCCACGAACTCACGGCCCTCGGGGAGCTTGACGACGCCCGTGACGTCGGTCGTGCGGAAGTAGAACTGCGGCCGATATCCGGAGACGAACGGCGTGTGACGGCCGCCCTCCTCCTTCTTCAGGCAGTAGACCTCCGCCTTGTACTTCGTGTGTGGGGTGATCGAGCCGGGCTTGCAGAGCACCTGGCCGCGCTCGATCTCCTCGCGCTTGGTGCCTCGGAGCAGCGCGCCGATGTTGTCGCCGGCGCGCCCCTCGTCGAGAATCTTCCGGAACATCTCGACGCCGGTCACGACGGTCTTGGTGGTGTCCTTGATGCCGACGATCTCGACGTCGTCACCGGTGTTGACGACGCCCTGCTCGACGCGACCGGTAGCGACGGTGCCGCGGCCGGTGATCGAGAACACGTCCTCGACCGGCATCAGGAAGGGCTTGTCGAGCTCGCGCTCCGGCTCCGGGATGTACTCGTCGAGCGCAGCGGCCAGGTCGATGATCGACTGCTTCGCCTCCTCGTCACCCTCCAGTGCCTTGAGCGCGGAGCCCTTGATGATGGGGACGTCGGCTCCAGGGAACTCGTACTCGGTGAGCAGGTCGCGAACCTCCTCCTCGACGAGCTCGAGCAGCTCCTCGTCGTCGACCATGTCGACCTTGTTCAGGTAGACGACCACGTAGGGGACGTTCACCTGGCGCGCCAGCAGGATGTGCTCGCGCGTCTGCGGCATCGGGCCGTCCGGCGCCGAGACCACCAGGATCGCGCCGTCCATCTGGGCGGCCCCGGTGATCATGTTCTTGACGTAGTCCGCGTGGCCGGGACAGTCGACGTGGGCGTAGTGACGGTTGTCGGTCTCGTACTCGACGTGCGAGGTGGCGATCGTGATCCCGCGCTCCTTCTCCTCGGGCGCGTTGTCGATCTCCTCGAACGACTTCACCTCGGTGCCGCCCTTTTCGGCGAGTGTCTTCGTGATCGCGGCGGTCAGCGTGGTCTTGCCGTGATCGACATGGCCGATGGTGCCGACGTTGACGTGCGGCTTATCGCGATCGAACTTCTCCTTGGACATCTCGCTCCTTTGGGGGTCTGGTTGGTGTCTTTAAGTGTGGTTTGCGGAATTTGGTTCGCCTGCTGACCAACCTGGGGAATATAGCCAGCAAGCGTGGGTTCTGGGCTTAGGCACCCGCCCCGACGGGCTCGCCGGAGCGGTGCTCGACGATCTCGTCCTCGATGTTCTTGGGAACTTCCTCGTAGCGCTCGAACTGCATCGTGTAGCTGGCCCGGCCCTGGGTCGCCGACCGCACGTCGGTCGCGTACCCGAACATCTCCCCGAGGGGGACGAAGGCCTGAACGGCGAGGGCGTTGCCGCGCTGCTCCTGGCCCTGGACCTTGCCTCGGCGCCGCGAGAGGTCGCCGATCACGTCGCCGAGGAACTCCTCTGGGGTGACTACCTCGACGGCCATCACCGGCTCGAGCAGCACCGGCTTGGCCTTGCGGGCCGCCTCTTGAAGGGCCATGGAGCCGGCGATCTTGAAGGCCATCTCCGAGGAGTCCACGTCGTGGGCCGAGCCGTCGATCAGCTCGACGCGGACGTCGACCATCGGGTAGCCGGCCTTGACGCCTGTCTGCAGCGCCTCCTCGATCCCCTGCTCGGTGGCGGGGATGAACTCGGTCGGGATGCGCCCACCCTTGATCTCGTTGACGAAGTCGAAGCCCTCGCCGGGGGCGGGCTCGAGGTTGATGACGACGTGAGCGTACTGACCCTTCCCACCGGTCTGCCGGACATGGCGATAGACGACCTTCTGAACCGGCTGGCGGATCGTCTCGCGGTAGGCGACCTGCGGCCGACCGACGTTCGCCTCCACCGAGAACTCCCGCAGCAGGCGGTCAACCAGGACCTCGAGGTGGAGCTCGCCCATGCCGTGGATCAGCGTCTGGCCGGTCTCCTCGTCGGACTCGACCTGGAAGGTCGGGTCCTCCTCGGCCAGCCGGGCGAGGCTCTCGCTGAGGCGCTCCTGGTCGGCCTTGGTCTTGGGCTCGATGGCGACCGCGATCACCGGCTCGGGGAACTCGATCTGCTCGAGGGCGATCGGCGCGTCCGGAGCGCAGAGGGTGTCGCCGGTGGATGTCTGCTTCAGGCCGACGCCGGCGACGATGTCGCCCGCGTAGCACTCCTCGATCTCCTCGCGATGGTTGGCGTGCATCATCAGCAGGCGCCCGATGCGCTCGGTGCGCCCGGTCGAAGCGTTGAGCACACGGCTGCCCGCGGTGAGCTTGCCGGAATAGACGCGGAAGTAGGTCAGCTTGCCGACGTACGGGTCGGCCATCACCTTGAAGCCCAGGGCGGCGAAGGGAGCGTTGTCGTCGGCGGGGCGCTCGGACTCGGTCGGCCCGCCGTTCGCGCCCTTCTTGGCCGGCTCGAGCCCCTTCACGGCGGGGACCTCGAGCGGAGAGGGGAGCAGCTCGACGATCGCGTCGAGCAGAGGCTGGACGCCCTTGTTCTTGAAGGAGGAACCGCAGAGAACCGGAGTGACCTTGATGTCGAGGGTGGCGCGGTGCAGGGACTTGACGATCCGCTCGTGAGGGATCTCCTCGTCGTTCAGGTAGGCCTCGAGGAGCTCGTCGTCGTAGTCGGCGCAGGCCTCGATCAGGTGGGTGCGGTGCTCGTGGGCGGAGTCCACGAGGTCCTCGGGGATCTCGGTGTACTCGAACTCGGTGCCGAGCTCGTCCTTCCAAACGAGGGCCTTGTTCTCGATCAGGTCGACGACGCCGACGAACTCGGCCTCCTCGCCGATCGGGATCTGAATCGGGAGCGGGTTGGCGCCGAGCCGGTCGCGCATCGTCTCGACCGCCTTGAAGAAGTCGGCGCCGGTGCGGTCCATCTTGTTGACGTAGGCGATCCGCGGCACGTGGTACTTGTCGGCCTGGCGCCAGACGGTCTCGGACTGAGGTTCGACGCCGGCCACGGAATCGAACAGCGCGATCGCGCCGTCCAGGATGCGGAGGCTGCGCTCGACCTCGACGGTGAAGTCGACGTGGCCCGGCGTGTCGAGGATGTTGATCCGGTGACCGTCCCACTCGCAGGCAGTGGCGGCAGAGGTGATCGTGATGCCGCGCTCCTGTTCCTGCTCCATCCAGTCCATGACGGCAGCGCCCTCGTGGACCTCACCCATCTTGTGGGTGCGGCCGGTGTAGTAGAGGATTCTCTCTGTGGTCGTCGTCTTACCGGCATCGATGTGGGCCATGATGCCGATGTTGCGCGTCTTCTCTAGCGGAAAGCTTCTGGGCATGATCCTTCTCGTAGTACTGGCGTGAGGGAGAGGCGGGACCGGTTAGTCTGAGTTCGGTATTCGCGCAGAAAAAAGGCCCTTGCGGGCCCGAGCGCACAGCGTCTCTTCGACCCGAACTTCTCCTATGTCGCGCCGTTCTCCATTGAAACGGTTAACGCCCACGGATCCCTGTGGGGGAACCCCGGAGCGACGGATGATGATAGCAGCGGTCTGATGGCTCCCAGGAAGGGGACACGCACGAAATTGGGCCGCCGCAAGCGGCCTCGCAGCCGGCTCGAGGAGCTCACCGAGCGCGCCCGCCAGGAGGGCCGTTCGCTCACTCGCAGGGAGCGCCGCGAGCGCCGGCGCGACATGCGCGCCCGGTCCGAAAGCGTTGAGATCAGCCTCAGGCTGCGCGGAACGGCCCTGGAGACGCGGCGCAGGCTCCGGCCGCTGGCCGCGCCGCTCGCCGGGATCTTCGCCCGGATCGCCCCCTACGTAACTCGGTCGCTCCTCTTCCTCCTGAAGGTGATCGCCAGCCCCGCATCACATCGCGACGTCGGGGGGATGGCACCGGGGCTGCGGGCGGAGTCGTGAGCAGACTCCCAAGGACGCAGACCCTGCTTGTCCTGGCCTGCGCGGCGGGGGCCGCGATGCTCGGGGTCTCGCAGTTCACCGACATCTTCCACCTGACCCCGCCCGGCGGCGAGGCGCTCGAGGCGATCAGCGCCTCTGACCAGCACGGCTACGCGACGCTGGTGCTGGCGATCTTCGCCCTCATCCTGCTGGTGGTCACGATGGCCGCCCGCGGCCAGCAGCTCGGTCAGGTGGCCGCGGTGGCAATCGCGGTCTGCGGCGTTGTCGCCCTGCTGATCTTCCTGATCGGCGACCTGCCCAAGGTGAACAACGTCGGCACCCTCAACGACCCGCGGCAGTCGTTCATCGATGCCGAGGCGAAACCGGTCGCGGGCTTCTGGCTCGAGCTCGTCGGCGCCCTGGTGCTGACCGTCTGCGGCGCCGCCCTCGCCACCCTGACGCCTGGCCGTACGACCATCGGCTCGCAACATGGCGGCCGCTCTCACGAGAGCCCAGTGGTCGACGCGGCGACGTCCCGCCTCGAGCGCACCCGCCGCAGCTAGTTACCAGCGATAGTGCGCGAAGGCCTTGTTGGCCTGGGCCATGCGGTAGATGTCGTCCTTCCGCTTCCAGGCGTTGCCCTGCTGCTTCGCAGCGTCGAGGATCTCGTTGGCGAGCCGCTCGGCCATCGACTTCTCTCCCCTGGCCCTGGCGAACTCCACCAGCCAGCGAACCGCCAGCGTCCGGGCCCGGCGAGCGGGCACCTCCACCGGCACCTGATAAGTGGCCCCGCCGACGCGCCTTGAGCGGACCTCGAGCACTGGGGTGAGCTGCTTGATCGCGCCCTCCAGCTCCTCGACGGGGTTGTTCCCGGTCCGCTCGCCGACCAGCGCGAGCGCGTCGTAAGTGATCTGCTCCGCGACCGACTTCTTGCCGTCGCTCATCACCTTGTTGATCAGCTGCTGGACGAGGCGGCTCCGGTAGACGGAGTCCGGCTCGAGCAGCCGGATGGTGGCCTGGTTGCGTCGCGGCATCTAGCTGGCCTTCACTCCGTAGAGCGAACGGCCCTGCTTGCGATCGGAGACACCAGCTGCGTCGAGGGCGCCGCGGACGACCTTGTAGCGGACGCCCGGCAGGTCCTTGACGCGGCCGCCGCGGACCAGGACGACGGAGTGCTCCTGGAGGTTGTGGCCTTCACCCGGGATGTAGCTCGTCACCTCGAGCCCGTTCGTGAGCCGAACCCTGGCGATCTTGCGAAGGGCCGAGTTCGGCTTCTTCGGAGTGACCGTCGCGACACGGGTGCAGACGCCCCGCCGCTGCGGAGCGGCGACGCGCTTCTTGCGACCCTGGCCCGACTTCAGCCCCGGTGTCGACATCTTCTTCTTCTTGTGGGTTCGTCCGTTGCGGACGAGCTGATTGGTGTTCGGCACGGCGGTGCATGGTAGCGAGCGCAAGCCCGCTCCAGGTAGCGACCGCAGGACAGCTTTATTTGTGTCCGTAATCTGCGCGGTCGTGCCCGTGTTTGGCAAGGGAAAGAGCGATCCCGTTCTCGCCGTCGACATCGACGGCGTGATCAGCCTCTTCGGGTTCGATCAGCGGGCCGAGCCTGGCCAAGTCGACGCCAGCTCCGCGCCGGGGGAGTTCCATCTGATCGACGGCATGCTCCACTGCATCGCGCTCGATACCGGGCCGCGACTGAACCACCTCTCGAACCTCTACGAGCTGGTCTGGGCAAGCGGCTGGGAAGATCGGGCAAATGACCATCTGCCGGCCATCCTCGGGGTACCTGAGCTGCCCTATCTCACCTTCGACGGAAGGGCGCGCTTCGGCACCGCCCATTGGAAGCTCGAGGCACTGGACGAGTACGCGGGCTCGCGGCCCCTGGCGTGGATCGACGACAGCCTCGATCCGAGCTGCTACGAGTGGGCGGACGAGCGCCCTACCCCAACCCTCCTGGTCCCGACCGAGCCCGACGTCGGCCTCCTCGACCTCCATGTCGAGGCCCTGGAGGGCTGGGTCGCAGCCGGTTTTCAGCCCGCCTGATCGCGAGTAGACTCGCCGGGATGGGAGAGATCGTGCCGATCATCTTCTTGGCCGTGATCCTGAAGATCCCGGTCCTCTACGGCATGTGGCTGATCTACTGGGCCGTGAAGGACGAGCCGGAGCTCGAGGATCTGCCGGGCGATGCCGAGGACCACACCTTCAGGCGCTGGCGCCGGGATCCGAGCAAGCCTCGCGGCCCGCGCCGCGGCGGCCCGCACGGCGGCACCGCGCAGGCGCAGCCGGATTGTCCGTCGGGCGGCCGCAAGCGCACTCCCGTCGCCGAGCCCAGGCTCGCGCCGGGCATGGCGGCCCACGAGCGGCGCGAGCGCGCCCCGGCCGGCAGCTAGGCGCCGGCCACGACAACCAAACAGGAGGGACTCACATGGGACAGCCCGTGGTGCATTTCGAGGTCGTCGGCAAGGACTTCGACAAGCTGAAGAGCTTCTACTCGGAGGTTGCCGGATGGAGCTATGACACGCCACCGGCGGCCGGCCAAGAGGGAGTTCCCCCGTACGCAATGGTGCCCCGTGAGGGCAACACCAACCCCGACGGAACCGGCATCCCCGGTGGCATCGGCGTCGGCCCCGACGGCTATGAGGGTCACGTCACCTTCTACATCGAGGTCCCCGACGTCGGCGCCTCGCTCGACCAGGTCGAGAAGCTTGGCGGCACGAAGGTGATGGGACCGGAGACGATGACGGAGGACCTGACGATTGGCCTCTTCAACGACCCGGAAGGCCACCTGATCGGCCTGGTGCAGTCCGCCGGCTAAGCCAGAGCCAGTACGCCTCAGCGCCAGTCGGGCGCCTGTCGCCTAGGCGCTACGAGCTCTCGGACTCGGACTTCTCAGCTTCAGCCGGAGCCGGCGTCTCGATCTCTGAAGCCAGTTCCTCCAGCTCCTCTGCGAAGGACGGGCCGAACCCTTCCATCGCCGCGCCCTCGCCGTCACCGGCGAGATCGAGCTCCTTGGCGAGCTCCTCCTCCGAGAACTCCTCCACCGGAGGCTGGGCGGGCTCCACCGGCTCGATCTGCAGCGAGCGGTAGTGCTTGAGCCCAGTGGCCGCCGGGATCAGCTTCCCGATGATCACGTTCTCCTTCAGGCCCATCAGCCTGTCGCGCTTGCCCTCCAGCGCGGCGTCGGTGAGCACCTTGGTCGTCTCCTGGAAGGAAGCGGCCGAGAGGAAGGACTCGGTGGCGAGCGACGCCTTGGTGATCCCGAGGATGACCTCCTCGGCCCGCGCCGGCGTCTTCGTCTTCTTGCCCTTGACCTTCTCGTTGATCGCGTCGAAGACCAGGCGGTCCTCGAGCTGGCCAGGGAGCAGCTCGGTCGAGCCCTTCGACTCCACTCGAACCTTCTTCAGCATCTGGCGCACAATCAGCTCGATGTGCTTGTCGTTGATGTCGACGCCCTGGGTGCGGTAGACGCGCTGCACCTCGGCCACGATGTAGACCTCGGTGTCCGTCCGGCCCCGGATCGCGAGGATCTCCGCCGGGTAGAGCGAGCCCTCGTTGAGCTGGGTGCCGACCTCGACGCGCTTGCCCGGATCGACCAGCACGTTGGTCCGCGGCGGGAAGGAGTAGGCGTGCTCCTCACCCTTGTCGTCGGTGATCGTCAGCTTGACGGCCTTGTCCGTCTCCTCTACGGAGACCTTCCCGGCCACCTCGGCGATCTTGGCGAGGCCCTTGGGCTTGCGCGCCTCGAAGAGCTCGACGACACGCGGCAGACCCTGGGTGATGTCCAGCCCCGCGACGCCGCCGGTGTGGAATGTCCGCATGGTGAGCTGCGTGCCAGGCTCGCCGATCGACTGCGCGGCGATGATCCCGACGGCGTCCCCGATCTCGACCAGGGACCCGGTCGCCGGCATGACCCCGTAACACTGGCGGCAGACCCCGGACTCGGCCTGGCACTTGAGGACGGACCGGACCGGAACCGTCGCGCCATCGTCATCCTTGAAGCCCTCGGCGATGTCGTGGAGCTCGGCCCAGTCGATCTCCTGGTTCCGCTTGAGGAGATCACGGCCCCGCTTGGTCGTGAACTTCTTGGCCGACACGCGGCCGATCAGGTTCGGGTTGAGCTCGGCGCCGTCGCGATAGAGCGGCATCTCGATGTGGTCCTTGGTCTTGCAGTCGTCCATCCGGACGATCACGTCCTGGGAGACATCGACCAGGCGACGGGTGAGGTAGCCCGAGTCGGCGGTGCGCAGCGCCGTGTCGGCGAGGCCCTTGCGGGCGCCGTGCGTCGAAATGAAGTACTCGAGCACCGAGAGGCCCTCCATGAAGTTCGCCTTGATCGGCCGCTCGATGATCTCGCCCTTCGGATTGGCCATCAGGCCTCGCATGCCGGCCAGCTGGCGAATCTGCTTGAACGAGCCTCGGGCTCCCGAGTTGGCCATCATGAAGATCGGGTTCAGCTCGTCGAGGTTGCGCTCCATCGCCTGCCCGACCTCCTCGGTCGCGCTGTCCCAGCGTGAGGTCACGGCCTCCTTGCGCTCCTCGGCCGTGATGTAGCCCTCGTCGTACTGGGTGACGATCTCCTCTGTCTCCGACTCGTAGCGCTCGAGGATCTCCTCCTTGTCCGGAGGTGCGACCACGTCGTTCTTCGAGATCGTGATCCCGGCCTCGCTGGCGAAGTGGAAACCGAGCTCCTTGAAGGAATCGAGCACCAGCGAGACCGCCGGAGCCCCGTAGTGCTCGACGAGATCGCTGACGATCTCGTTCACGTCCCGCTTCTTCAGCGAGCGGTTGACGAACTGGTACTTCTCGGTGTCGTACTCGTCCCCGAGAGCCTCCGCGATCGCCCGCTCCACACGGTCGTTGTAGATGATCCGACCGACGGTGGTCAGGAAGTGCTCATCGCCGGACCGGCGGTACTCCGCGTAGTCGTGCAACTGGACGGCACCGATCTCGTAGGTGAGCTCCGCCTCCTGCGCCGAGCGGAAGGGGTGAGGACGGGGGCCATTTTCCCTTGCCCACTCGCCTGCCTTCAGCTTTTCATCCAGCTTGGTCAGGTCATCAACCGAAGGCCCGAAGGTCAGGTAGTAGAGCCCGAGCACCATGTCCTGGGTCGGCGTTGCAAGCGGCGCGCCGTGTGCCGGCGAGAGGATGTTGTTGGAGGAGAGCATCAGGATGCGCGCCTCCGCCTGTGCCTCCGCCGAGAGCGGCAGGTGCACGGCCATCTGGTCGCCGTCGAAATCGGCGTTGAAGGCATGACAGACCAGCGGGTGGATCTGGATCGCCTTGCCCTCGACCAGCACCGGCTCGAAGGCCTGGATGCCCAGGCGGTGGAGCGTCGGCGCACGGTTGAGGAGCACTGGGTGCTCGTGGATGACCTCCTCGAGCACGTCCCAGACCTCCGGGATCATCGAGTCCACCATCTTCTTGGCGGCCTTGATGTTCTGGACCTGCTTGCGCTCGACCAGCCGGGCCATGATGAACGGCTTGAACAGCTCCAGCGCCATCAGCTTCGGGAGCCCACACTGATGCAGCTTGAGGCTCGGGCCCGAAACGATCACCGAACGACCGGAGTAGTCGACGCGCTTACCGAGCAGGTTCTGCCGGAAGCGGCCCTGCTTGCCCTTGAGCATGTCCGAGAGGGACTTCAGCGGCCGGTTGCCCGGGCCGGTGACGGGACGGCCACGGCGCCCGTTGTCGAACAGGGCGTCGACGGCCTCCTGCAGCATCCGCTTCTCGTTGTTGACGATGATCTCGGGGGCGCCCAGGTCGAGCAGCCTCTTGAGGCGGTTGTTGCGGTTGATGACGCGCCGGTAGAGGTCGTTGAGATCGGAGGTCGCGAACCGGCCACCGTCGAGCTGGACCATCGGGCGCAGCTCCGGAGGAATCACGGGGACGACGTCGAGGACCATCCACTCCGGCTTGTTGGCCGACTTCAGGAACGCGTCCACGACCTTGAGCCGCTTCACCGCGCGGGCCTGCTTCTGGCCCTTCGAGGTGTTGATGGACTCCTCGAGGAACTCGGCCTCGGCCTCGAGCTCGACCTGCTCGAGCAGGTCGCGTACGGACTCGGCGCCCATGCCCCCCCGGAAGTACTCGCCCCACCCGAACGGTGAGCCGAAGCGGTCCTTGAGCTCCCGGAACGTGGTCTCGTCGTTGATCACGTCCTTGGGCTTCATCTCCGAGAAGATCTTGAAGACCTCACGCAGCCGCTCGGCCGCCTCGTCGAGGTAGGCCTCGGTGTCGCCGATCTCGGCCTCGAAGGTCTTGCGGAGCTCCTTCGCGGTCTTCTCGCGGTCCTCGGCCTTCATCCGCTTCACGTTGGTGACGGTGTCGGCCCAGAGCTCGTCGTCGTCATTGAAGCCGTCGGTGGTGCCGGCCGGAGGCGGCTCGGCGTCCTTCTCGGCGGCGACGCCTAGGTAGGCGAGACGGCGAAGCAGGGACTCGTTGAGCTCCTGGGTGCGCTGCTCGCGCTCGCGCTCGTACTCGCCGGCCTGCTTCTCGACCTCCTTCTCGAGCTTGGCGAGGTCCTTCTGGCGGGCCTCCTCGTCGACCCAGGTGATCACCGAGGCCGCGAAGTAGAGGACCTTCTCGAGCTCCTTCGGAGCCATGTCGATCAGGTAGCCGATCCGGCTCGGGACGCCCTTGAAGAACCAGATGTGGGAGACGGGCGCGGCCAGGTCGATGTGGCCCATGCGCTCGCGGCGGACCTTCGAGCGGGTCACCTCGACCCCGCAGCGCTCGCAGACGATGCCCTTGTAGCGGACCCTCTTGTACTTGCCGCAGTAGCACTCCCAGTCCTTGGTGGGACCGAAGATGCGCTCGCAGAAGAGGCCGTCCTTCTCCGGCTTCAGCGTCCTGTAGTTGATGGTCTCGGGCTTGGTGACCTCGCCGGAGCTCCAGCCCCGGATCTTCTTGCCCGAGGCAAGCCCGATCTCAATCGCGTCGAAGTTATTGATGTCGATCAATTCTTTGCTGCCTCCTCGGCATCCGGTGCATCAGTACCGCCGTCGCCCTCGGCGACGACCTGCTCTTCCTGCTCGTCGGCGGCCTTGTCCTTGTCCTTGTCGCCGGCGCCATTCCCGACGTCCGCGCGCACTCCGGACAGCTCGATGCCGAGCTCCTCGGCGGCGCGAAGGAGGTCGTCCTCCTCCTCGCCGATGTCCACTCCGTCGCCCTCCTCGGAGACCACGTTGGCGTCGAGCGCCAGGCTCTGGATCTCCTTGAGCAGGACCTTGAACGACTCCGGAATCGAGGGTTCAGGGATGTTCTCGCCCTTGACGATCGACTCGTAGGCCTTGACGCGGCCGACGGTGTCGTCGGACTTCACCGTGAGCATCTCCTGCAGGGTGTAGGCGGCGCCGTACGCCTCCAGTGCCCACACCTCCATCTCGCCGAAGCGCTGGCCGCCGAACTGCGCCTTACCGCCAAGCGGCTGCTGGGTGACCAGGGAGTAGGGGCCGGTCGAGCGGGCGTGGATCTTGTCGTCGACCAGGTGCAGCAGCTTCAGGATGTACATGTAGCCGATCGTCACCTTGCCCTTGTAGGGCTCGCCGGTGCGACCGTTGTAGAGCTGGACCTTGCCCTCGGCGCGGTTCCCGGGACGCTCGGACTTGTCGATCCCGAGGTCGATGCCGCGCTCGGAGTTCTCGTCCTGCCACTTGACCAGCGCGTCGTCGACGTCCTCGACGGTGGCGCCGTCGAAGACCGGTGTCGCCACGTTGACGCGGCCACCGTTGCGCTGCGCGTCCCTGTAGGAGGCGGAGCCGTCGTCGTACCAGCCGTTGGCCGCGACCCAGCCCAGATGCGTCTCGAGGATCTGGCCGATGTTCATTCGGCTCGGCACCCCGAGCGGGTTCAGGATCACGTCGATGGGCGTGCCGTCCTCCATGAACGGCATGTCCTCCTCGGGCACGATCTTGGAGATCACGCCCTTGTTGCCGTGACGGCCGGCGAGCTTGTCGCCCTCCGCGATCTTGCGCTTGATGGCGACGTAGACCCGCACCAGGTCGTTGACGCCCGGCGGCAGGTCGTCGCCCGCCTCGCGGCTGAACGTGAGGACGTCGATGACGACGCCGCCCTCGCCGTGGGGCACCTTCAGCGACGTGTCCCGGACCTCTCGCGCCTTCTCCTTGAAGATGGCGCGGATCAGCTTCTCCTCCGCGGTGAGCTCGGTCTCGCCCTTCGGCGTGACCTTGCCTACCAGCAGGTCGCCCGCGGCGACTTCGGCACCGATCCGGACGATTCCGCGCTCGTCGAGGTTCCTGAGGCTCTCCTCGGAGCGGTTCGGGATGTCGCGGGTGATCTCCTCGTCGCCGAGCTTCGTCGTGCGCGCGTCGATCTCGTACTCCTCGATGTGGATCGAGGTGAGCTCGTCCTGCTTGACGAGGCGCTCGGAGATGATGATTGCGTCCTCGAAGTTGTAGCCCTCCCAGGACATGAAGGCGACCAGGCAGTTCTTGCCGAGGGCGATCTCGCCGCCCGCGGTCGAGGAGCCGTCCGAGAGGACGTCTCCGGACTTCACCTTGTCGCCGACCGAAACGATCGGGCGCTGGTGGATGATCGTGCCCTGGTTCGAGCGCATGAACTTGTGGAGGGGGTACTCGTCGCGCTTGGAGCCGTAGGTGACCACGATCTGCTCGGCGTCGACGGTCGTGACCTCACCGTCGTTGTCCGCGATCACCACGTCGCCCGTGTCCTCAGCGACACGCCGCTCCATCCCGGTGCCGATCAGCGGCGGCTCCGGCTTGAGCAGGGGCACAGCCTGGGCCTGCATGTTCGAGCCCATCAACGCGCGGTTGGCGTCATCGTGCTCGAGGAACGGGATCAGCGCCGTCGTCACCGACCAGATCTGGGTCGGGGAGACGTCCATCAGCGTGACCTGCTTGGGCGGCACGGCCACGGCCTCGTCGTCGCGGCGGCGGCAGATCACGTACTGGCCCTTGAGGCGGCCGGTGTCCGGATCGACCTCGGCGTTCGCCTGGGCGATCGTCTCGTCCTCCTCCTGCGTCGCGTCGAGGTGGACGACCTTGTCGGTGACAACGCCGTCCTTGACCACCTGGTACGGCGTGGTGACGAAGCCGTGCTCCGAGACCTGCGCGTAGGAGGAGAGGGAGCCGATCAGGCCGATGTTCGGGCCCTCGGGCGTCTCGATCGGGCACATGCGGCCGTAGTGGGTCGCGTGCACGTCGCGCACCTCGATCGGGGCGCGCTCGCGGGTGAGGCCGCCGGCGCCAAGCGCCGACAGGCGGCGCCGGTGCCTGAGCCCGGCCAGCGAGTTGGTCTGATCCATGAACTGTGAGAGCTGCGAGGAGCCGAAGAACTCCTTCAGCGCCGCCACGACGGGACGAATGTTGATGATGGTCTGAGGCGTGATCGCGTCGGCGTCCTCGGTGGTGAGGCGCTCGCGAACCACGCGCTCCATCCGGTAGAGCCCGATCCGGAACGCCTCCTGGATCAGCTCCCCGACCGTGCGCAGACGGCGGTTGCCGAAGTGCTCGTACTCGTCGAGGTGGTCGTGGATCGGCTCGCGGGGGTAGGTGATCGCCTCCGCGGCGTAGTCCTTGATCGGGTTCTCCTCGTCGATCTCCTCAGGGATCCCGAGGATCTTCGGAATGGAGACGAGCTCCTTGACCAGGGCGATGATGTCATCGTGGGTCAGGACCCGGGTATCGAGGTCGATGTCCAGGTCCAGGCGAGCGTTCAGCTTGTAGCGGCCCACGCGGGTGAGGTCGTAGCGCTTCGGATCGAAGAAGAGTTGCTCGAGCAGGGCCCGCGCAGCATCGACCGAAGGCGGCTCGCCCGGGCGCTGCTTCTTGAAGAGCTCGATCAGCGCGCCCTCTTCGTCCTTGGTCGCGTCCGTGTCCGACGCGATCGTGTGGCGGATGTAGACCGAGTTGTCGAACATCTCGAGGAGCTTCTCGTCCTCGACGTAGCCCATCGCCCGCAGCAGAACGGTGACCGGCAGCTTCCGCTTCCGGTCGATGCGGACGTAGACGCGCCCCTTCTTGTCGATCTCGAGCTCCAGCCAGGAGCCGCGGGCCGGCATCAGGTTGGCGATGAAGACCTGCTTCTCGCGGTCCTTGGGCTCCATCAGATAGGCGCCCGGGGACCGCACCAGCTGCGTGACGACCACGCGCTCGGTGCCGTTGATGATGAAGGTGCCTCGGTCCGTCATCCACGGGAAATCGCCCATGAAGACGGTCTGCTCACGGATCTCGCCCGTCTCGCGGTTCTGGAACGCGACCTTGACGTTCAGCGGGCGCGAGTAGGTCATGTCCTTCTCGCGGCACTCATCCACCGTGTTGGGTGGATCGTCGAACTCGAACTCCCCGAAGACGATCGCCAGGTTCCCCGTGTAGTCCTCCGTCGGGGAGATGTCGTCGATCGTCGCTCGCAGCAGGCCTTCCTTCGGGTCAACCAGGTCCGCGAAGGACTTCCGCTGGATATCGATCAGGTGTGGGACTTCGAGTGGGTTCTTAAGGCGAGAAAAGCTCCTACGGGTTGCGGCGACAGCGTTGGTTCCGGCCAACTCGGCGACTCCTCAAAGTATTGGAAGGCTTGTGAGACCGCGCAAGAATCGGGCAGCAGGGCTCACCGGGCGCGCGAACCGTGCATAGTAACGCACGGCAGCCCTTTCGTCAAGGGTTGCTAACACGCCCCGGTGGGGCAGGTGGAGGGATCTTACTCCCAATACCGGGGCAGATGGGCAATTTCGCGGTCGTCCTACTTGATCTCGGCGGTACCGCCGGCCTCTTCGATCTCCTTGAGGAGGCCCTCGGCCTCCTCGCGCTCGACCCCTTCCTTGACCGGCTTGGGCGCCTCGTCGACCAGGGCCTTCGCCTCCTTCAGGCCGAGCCCGGTCGCCGCGCGGACGACCTTGATCACGCCGATCTTCTTGTCGCCTGATCCGGTCAGGATCAAGTCGACCGTTCCGGCCTCCTCCTCGGCCGCCCCATCACCGGCAGGGCCGCCCGCTGCGGGGGCCGCCGCCGCGACGGCGGTCGCGGAGACGCCGAACTCCTCCTCGAGCGCCTTGATGCGCTCGGAGAGCTCGAGCACGGAGATGTTCTTGAGCTCGTCGATCCACTCCTCTGTGGTCACCTTGGTCGCCATCTAGTCGCTGTCCTCCTTGTTCTCGGAATTCTCTGAAGCCTCTGCTGAAGTCTCTTCGGCGGGCTGCCGATCGGCCGTCGGCTCCTCACCGATGTCGGCGTCGCCCTCCCCGGTCTCGGCCGCCTCGCCCTGGTCGGCGTCCTCGTCCTCCGGGGCCTGCTCCTCCGAACTCTCCTCGGGAGACTCGGACGGCTCGGGATCCGCGGGTGACTCCTCCGCGGATTCGCCGGCGGGAACCTCTTCCTCTGCCGGGGCCTCCTCATCGACGGGGGGAGCTTCGCCGCTGACCAAGCCCTGCTCGGCGATCTGGCCCAACTGCAGGGCCAGGCCCTGGATCATCGAGCCAAGGCCGCGGACCAGACCGGTGAGTGGGCTGGCGACCGTGCCAGCGAGCTGGGCGTTGAGGGCCTCGCGGCCGGGCAGGCGGGCGATCGCCGTGAAGGAGTCCGGGTCGAGCTCCTCCCCGTCCATCAGGCCGCCCTTGTAGTCGAGCAGCTCCCACTCGGAGCCGAGGCGGCTGAGTGTCTTGGCCGCTAGGGCGGCGTCGCCCTTGACGAGTGCCAGGGCGGTCGGCCCTCTCAGGTGCTCCTTGAGCGTGTCGGTCCCGGCGGCGTCGGCGGCGCGCAGGGTGAGACGATTCTTGACGACGCGGAAGCGGGTATCGGCGTCGCGCAGACCGTCGCGCAGCTCTGCGGCCTGCGGCACGCTGATGCCACGGTAGTCCACCGCGAAGATCGCCTGGGCGTCCTTGAGCTCCTCGGCGAGCTGCTTGACAACTGCTGTCTTCTGCTCTCTGTCCATTTCGTTCCGGTCTCGCGCCGCCAAGGAAAAGACCCGCACGCAGGCGGGCCAGAGTTGGCGGTCTCGAAGACCGGTGGGACTCTCGCTCACCTGCGCCGGACTTCTGGACCTGGTCCCGCCGGCGGTCTGGGGCGGCTGTTGGAAGCGACGAGTCTAGGGGATGGCGGTCCTCAGCCGGCCGCCGGCGCCGCCTCCTCCTCGGTCGGGGCACGCTCGGAGGCCTGCTCGTCACCTTCGCCATCCTCCGATGCGGTCGCCCCGGCGCCCAGCATGATCTCGCCGCGACGGGTACGGCTCGGGTCGATTCGGATGCCCGGTCCCATCGTGGTGGTCACGGTGATCGAGAGGATGTAGCGGCCCTTGGCCGCCGCGGGCTTGGCGCGAATGATCTCCTCGATCACCGCCGCATAGTTCTCGAGCAGGTCGGTCTCGGAGAAGCTGGTCTTGCCGATGGCCAGGTGGACGATCGCCTGCCGGTCGGTCCGGTACTCGACCTTGCCGGCCTTGGCCTCCTCAACGGCCTTGGCGATGTCCTCCGTGACCGTGCCGACCTTGGGATTCGGCATCTTCCCCTGCGGGCCGAGGACCCGGCCGAGCTTGCCGACCTTCGGCATCTGCGAGGGGTGGGCGATCGCCACGTCGAAGTCGGTCCAGCCGCCCTCGACCCGCTCGGCCAGGTCGTCCGAGCCGACGAAGTCCGCCCCCGCCTCGTTGGCCTGGCGCGCCGGATCCCCCTCGGCGAAGACGGCGATCGTGACGTTCTTGCCGAGGCCCTTCGGAAGCGCCAGCGTGCCACGCAGCTGCTCCTCCGCGTGTCGGACGTTGACGCCGAGCCGAATGTGCAGCTCGACGGTCTCGTCGAAGTCGGCGCCGGCGGTCTCCTTGATCAGGTGGATGGCCTCCGCGGGCGGATACGCCCGGGTACGGTCGATCTTCTCGTAGGCCTCCCGGTAGCGCTTGCCACGGGCCATCAGAGTCCCTCCACCGTGACGCCCATCGAGCGGGCGGTGCCGGCGATGATCCTGGTCGCGGCGTCGAGGTCATTGGCGTTCAGGTCGGGCATCTTGCGCTCCGCGATCTGGCGGGCCTGATCCACCGTGATCGAGCCGACCTTCTCGCTGTGGGGCTCGCCTGAGCCCTTGTCGATGCCGGCGGCCTCCTTGATCAGGACCGCAGCCGGCGGCGTCTTGGTGATGAACTCGAAGGAGCGGTCCTCGTAGACCGTGATCTCGACGGGGATGATGGTCCCGGCGTCCTGTTGAGTCTGGGCGTTGAACGCCTTCGTGAACTCCATGATGTTGACGCCGTGTTGTCCCAGAGCGGGGCCCACCGGGGGCGCGGGGTTCGCGGCCCCGGCCGGGATCTGGAGCTTGATCTGCGTGAGGACCTTCTTCGCCATTTGCCGAGCCTAGATCTTCTTGACCTGGTCGTAGTTGACCTCGACGGGCGTCTCCCGCCCGAAGATCGAGACCAGGACCTTGAGCTTGGCGGCGTCCTCGTTGATCTCGGCGATCTCGCCCGAGAAGTCAGCCAGGGGCCCGGAGATCACCTTGACGGACTCCCCGATCGAGAACTGGGCCCGGGTGCGCGGGCGCTCCGCGGTCTCCCGGTGGAGCAGGCGGTCTACCTCGACCTTGGAAAGCGGGATCGGCTTGTTGCGCGAGCCGACGAAGCCGGTGACACCGGGGGTGTTCTTGACCAGCCCCCAGGCGTCGTCCGTCATCTCCATGTTCACCAGGACATAGCCCGGCATCGTGCGCTTCTCCGACTGCACCTTCTGGCCGTCCTTCATCTCCGAGATCTGCTCGGTGGGGACGACGACCTGGCGCACGTTGCGCTCCTGGCCCATCGTGTGGACCCGGTGCTCGAGGTTCTGCTTGACCTTGTTCTCGTGCCCCGAGTAGGTGTTGATCACGTACCAGCGAAACATCTCAGTCTCCTTGGCTCCTCAGAGGAGCTGCTTGATGAACCAGTTGAAGGCGGCGTCGAGCGCGCCCAGATAGGCGGCCATCACCGCCACGAAGATGAAGGTGACGGCCGAGGCCTGGACCAGCGTGTCGCGGTCCGGCCACTGCACGCGCTTGAGCTCGGCCCAGCAGGAAAGCAGGAAGCCGAGGATGGGGCCGCGCCGCTTCTCGGCCTTCTCGGCCTGGCCCTTCTGAAGCTCCTTGGCGCGAGCCTTGCGGCGGTCCTCCTTCTCGCGCTGGCGGCGATCGCGCCGGCTCTCGCGCGCCGGAGCCGGGGCCTCCGTGGCGGCGCCCTCCTCGGGACGGCCGACGTCCGCGCGGGATGGCGCGGGGGACTCGGGCTCGGCGGGAGCCGTCTCCGGCCGCACCGGCGCCGGCATGACTCCCGGGACCGGCGAGCCGTCGCCCGCGGTGTCCCCGGGCTGCTCGACGCTCTCGCCGTAGTCCTCGGTCCTCGCGCCGGTCTCGATGATCGCCTCGGCCTCCGCGACCTCGCCCGAGACTCCCTCCCGGGTGTCCCGCTGAGCGCGGCCCTCCTCCTCCCGCTCAGCGGCGTCGCGGGCGGGCAGCCCGCGCTGCTCCGCCTGCTGGCGGCGGCGGCGCTCGGCCTTTCGCTGTGCCCGCGTCTTCGCCATCTCGAGCTGCGCCCCTACCGGGTTTCCTTATGTGGGGTGTGGCGGCCGCACCAGCGGCAGAACTTGCGCAGCTCGATCCGGTCCGGCGAGTTCCGCCGGGACTTGTTCGTCTCGTAGTTGCGGCGCTTGCACTCCTCGCAGGCGAGCGTCACGCCGATTCGAACATCAGAGGCCATGTCTCCTCAACTTCTCAACTTCACTTCGGTGCCGCCGAACTCGGCCGGACAGAAAAAACCCCCGGCCCGAGGCACGAGGTAGGCCAAAGAATAGCGACCGATCCGCCCCAAGGACGGCTATGGCGCCTGTCCCTCGAAGCCCGCGGCTCGCTGATAGAGGTGGTAGAGCTTGAAGCCGCGGGCGAAGCTCTGCTCGCACCAGCGGTTGAACAGGTCGTAGGCCTGCTTGTCGTCCAACACCGAGCCTGTCCCGGACGGATCGGAGGCGTTGTTGCCCACCACCGGGCCGCTGGCGAAGTCCTTGATCTGCTGGATGGTGCCGAGGCGCTGCTCGGTGTCCGCCTGGTTCCAGTCGTGACAATCGGCCAGGGCGATCGGCTGACCGACGTTGGGCCCGACGTCGATCTGGGGCTGGGTGCCGGACCCGCCGCCGCAGCCTGCGATCAGCGCGGCCGCTGTCGAGGGCGCAGAGCAGCGCGCCGGCGAGCCGGCTCCCGGGGCCGCGGTGAAGAAGCGCTATGGCTTCGGCGGGGTTGTGAACCACGGACAGCTGGTAGCGCCCAGCTCGGTGCAGGCCAGCTCCTCCGTCACCTGTCCGTGCTGGGCGCCGGGGAGAGGGCTGTTCTCGCAGCTGGATGGCAGATTATCCGGGGGGGCCCCGCCGGGGGACGGCAGTCCCGTGACGCCTCCGGCGGTGCCGTTGGAGCCGGTGTTGTTGTACCAGCAGTTGCCGCTCGTGTAGCCGGGAGTGGTGTCGATGATGACCCCGCCCTGGTCCCACCAGAAGTCGACGCCGTTCGGCGAGGCGCTCCCGTCCGGTGCCTGTCCCATCTGGTTGTCGAAGAACTTGTTGCGGTAGGAGGTGGCGGACGTGCTGGGACCATTAGGAGGAACGTTGTTACAACCTGCAACCTGGTTGTCCGGGTCGTTGCAGACGAAGGCGTCGGGCACGGCGAACAGCATCACGCCGCGGCGCCAGTTGTCGTAGAAGCGGTTGTTGCGCACCACGTTCGCGTTGCCGCCTGCGATCCACATCCCGGTGCCGACCGGGACCGGCTCGGCGGGCGTGACATCCGAGCAGCCCTGGTTCGGTCCGCTCGGGCCAGGCTTCTGTCCGGCTGCGCACTCCGGCAGGTAGGAGTTGAAGTTGTTGTCGTAGAAGTTGTTGTGCTCGAGCAGGTCGGAGTCCTGCGGGAAACCCGGGTGGCCCGGCGCCGTGAAGACGTCGGTCGAGAAGCCCATCGAGTTGTCGTAGAAGTTGTTGTCGTGGAGCCAGACGGCGTTGCCGTCCGTCCCGGAGTAGCCGAGCAGGTTGTGGTGCATGTCGCAGTTGCGGAGTTCGGTGCCGTAGCGTCGCTGTCCGGGCGGAACGCCCTCTCCGAGGTCGGCCGACGCGCCGGGATAGAGGCCGGAGTCGCCGCTGCCCCAGGCGTCGCAGTTCTCGATCAGCGAGTGGTCCGCGACGAAGGTGAGCAAGCCGTACTCCCCGGCGTAAGGGACCTTGAAGTGGTCGAGGTGGGAGCCGTCGGTCTCCTCGACGTAGACGTCATGCTCCTTTGCGTGCCGCACCTTGATGTTGTCGAGGACGAAGCCGTCGGCGCGGTCGGCACGGATCCCGACATCCTTGACCGACCCGATCGGCGCGCCATCCCCGGACTCGACCCGCCCCGCGTCGACGATGACGTCGTCAGGCGAGACGCCGGTGCCTTGGATCTGCAGGTTGCAACGGATGCAGGCGCCCGCGTCGGGGATGTTGTGTCGGTCGAGCAAGGGCGGTTGCGGCACCGGGGTGTTCGTCAGTGCCCGGCCGAGCACCGCGATCAGGTTCTGGTCGTTCGGGCAATGCCACTGATAGGCGTACGAGACCGCGCCGGCCTGGTTCTTGTCGTTGGTGATCTTGTACTGGTCGCAGGCCGGGTCGTTGGTCGGCTTGGCCCGCGACTTCGGCTCCTTGTAGAGACCCGGCATGATCTCGACCCTGTCGTTGTTGTGGGAGGCGGTGACCGCCGCCTGGATCGAGTTGTACTTGCACTGCCGCAGCAGCTTGAGGTTGAAATTCCGGTACTTCTTTGCCTTCTTCTTCTTGATCTTGATCGCGGGCTGGGAGGGCCGCAGCTTGTAGCCCTTCTTCTGGGCCTTCTTCAGGCCCTTGTTCAGCTTCTTCATGGACTTGTTCTTCGAGAGCTGCTTCGAGGTGCCGTGCTTCCGCAGCTTCTTGCTCGGCACCGTCTGGCAGACGACGCGCGTCTTGCCCGGCTTCTTCTTCTTGAGCGCGCTGAAGATGCTGCGCACCGCGGGAACTGAGCCGCCGGCGGCTGGCTTCACCGAGGTGTCGGGCGCGGGATCGGGCCAGTAGGAAGCACGCTCAATGTGCCCGAATGCAAGCGAGGGAACGAGCACGGCGATGGCGGCGACTGCGATCGCAACCAACATGACCCCACGACGATGTCTCGCCTTCCTGGCTCCCATCGTTCCTCTCCTGTGGCTCATCTAATCAGATGTTGCCGACCGATGAAAACCCCAGCCGGGAGCGGGAGTTGCGGTCTCTCAGGAGACCTGCTGCGGAGCAGTCGAGCCGCTGGGCAGGACGAACTTGCCCATGCTGGTGGCCTGGCCCCCGTCCCGGGTCTGCGTCTGGACCCTCTTGAACTCGCAGGTCGCCTGGCTCTTGGTCACCTCGAGGATCGCGTAGCCGCGGCTGTCGAGATCCGTGTAGGTGATGTGCTTGTCCAGGGCATTGATCAGCGCCTTGATCGTGCCCGAGGGGATGCCCGTCTCCTCCGGCAGTCCGCGGGACGTCGTCGCGCCGCCGACGAACTCGCCGCACACGGGAGTGCCGGTGTCGCTCCCGTCGGTGGTGGCGGTGCCGACGAAGAAGTTGTGGATGTCGCCGGTGACCGGGAGCAGGTTCTTGACGTTGTTGGCGAGCACGAACTCGAGCAACTCCCGGCGCTCGGCCGCGTAGCCGTCCCACTGGTCGTTGTTGGCCCCGTTCTGGGGTGCTTGCTGGAAGCCCATCAGCATCACCTCGTTCGCCCAGAGCTTCCAGGTCTGGGGGGAGGTGGCGAGGGTCTGCTTGAACCACGACTTCTGCTGAATGCCGAGCATCGTGCGGTTCGGGTTCTGCTGGTCGGGACAGATGACGAGCTGGGCGTCGTCGCAGGGCTGCTGGTTCCGGTACTGGCGCTCGTCGGTGATGATCAGGTCGACCAGCTTGCCGATCCGGAGGTGCTCGTAGACGCGGTCCCGTTCGCCGTCGAAGCGGATGCGGGGCATGTAGTTGAAATAGGCCTGGTACCCGTTCGCTCGGCGCTCCTGGATCGAGATCCGGCGCGGATGGCCGTTGTTGGTGAAGCCGGGCTGGGCGTGAGAGCTGGCCAGACCGTCGGCATAGTTGTCCTCGACCTCGTGGTCGTCCCAGACCGACACGAAGTTGTGGGCAGCGTGCATGGCCTGCAGGTCGCGGTCGCTCTTGTAGAGGTTGTACTTCTGCCGATACTCGGGCAGGTACTCGACATTTCCGTCGTGGTTGAAGCCCGTGGTGTCCTGTCGCGGGCCGGGGTAGTAATGGGACTCGTAGATGTAGTCGCCGAGGTGGAGGACGAGGTCGAGGTCCTGCTCCTCGGCGATCGCGGCGTGGGCGTTGTAGAAGCCCGCCTCGTAGCTCTGGCAGGAGAGGAACGCGATCTTCAGCGGGGTGTTGGAGTCGCGCGGCGGGGCGGTGCGAAAGCGGCCCACTGGTGAGCCCTTGTCCTTGGTGTGGAAGCGGTAGAAGTACTCGTGCGCCGGCTTCAGGCCGCGGACTCGGGTGCGTGCCGTGAAGTCGCGCTCCTTGCGCGCGGTGACCGTCTTCTCCAAGACCACGTTCTTGAAGTGGCGGTCCTTGGCGACCTGGAGGTCGAGCCGCGAGGTGCGCTTCGCCTGGCCCAGCTTCGTCCAGAGGATCGTGCCCTTGGGGTACGGGAAGCCGGAGGCGACGCCGAGAGGGAAGGTGCCGGACTTGGCGACGGGGATGCGCCGCTTGCGGGCGATCGCGGCGTAGTTGGGGAGGGCGGTGACCGCAGCGCCCGTGGCGAGCCCGGCGATCAGGAACTGGCGGCGGCCCAGCCGCGGCTCCGTGTCCAATGACTCTAGGTCGAAGCGAGCATCCTCGAACTCCTGCACGTCCATTCAGCCTTCTCCTCTCGCTATCCCCTGTTGGTGGTACTAAATCACTCTCGGGGGGTTCGCGACTCACCGAGTTTTCGCGACTCTCGGGCATGGCACTTCCGATAGCTTCCTGCTAACGGCCGGGACTGGCCGCAGGAGAGGAGAGAGGACTCGTGAAGGGAAGGGCGTCTGTGAACGGACTCAGGGGTCTCGCGATCGCCGCTGCCGCCGTACTGCTCGTCGCTCTGGCCGTCGGAGCGGCTGAGGGCAAGAAGAAGAAGTCCGGAGGCGGCGGGAAGCTCACGGTGCTCACCACGCAGCAGCATCAGGCGGTCGACGCCGGTGCGATCAGCGTGAAGGTGAAGGGCAAGGGCGGCCGAGTCGTGGTCGACGGCGTCCAGGGCACCGGTTCCGTTCAGCTCACCTCGGCGAAGAAGGTCAAGTCCGGCAAGCACACCGTCAACGTCCCTCTCTCGGCCGCGGGCAAGTCCGCGATCGGGAGCTGCTCGGTCACCGGGCTCAACGCCAGGTTCACCAAGGGCGGCAAGAAGAAGAGCGGGAAGAAGAGCGCGGGTAAGAGCTCGCCCGTGGCGCCCCTCGATCGCGACGAGGCTGTGTGCAGCGTCGGATCGGAGAACCCGACCGCGCGGCCGTATCACGGCCCCGCGATCGACACATCCAACGCGGACCGCTGCGACTTCATGGATCCAACGGTCTGCCTCCAGCCCTGGCCGAATGACTACTTCACGAAGGCTGACGCGACAACCGACACAGGTCGCCGGCTGAACATCAACAGCAGCTCGACGCCAGCGAACACGCTTGGCGTCCACATCGACACCACCGACATCAACCGAGCGGACGGCTTCAGCCCAGGCAACCTGATCACGCTCAAGATCCCGCAGATCGAAACCCAGGCGGCGTTCGACAACACCGGCTTCGTGCCGGTCAACGATCTGCATCGCTACTCGGAACCGAACCAGCCGGTCGTGGTCATCGACGCAGCGACCGGGCAGCGCCAGCCGATCCTCGCGGAGCTCGACCCGAACCCGAACCACTATTCGCCGGGCGACACGAAGGACGTCAACCTGATCATCCGCCCCACGCGCAACTTCACCGAAGGGCACCGCTACATCATCGCCCTGCGGAACCTTCGCGACGCGCAGAACAATCCGGTGGATCCCCCGCTCCCGTTCCGGGTCTATCGCGACCGGCTGATCACCTCGGATCCGGCGATCGAGAATCGCCGCCCGCACATGGAGGACCTGATCTCGACGCTCCAGCACGACGGGATCCAGCGCTCCAACCTGTACATGACCTGGGACTTCACGGTGGCGAGCGAGCACAGCCTTGCCGGCCGCGCCCTGGCTATTCGCGACAACGCGCTCCATCAGCTCGGCGATGACAACCCCGGCAACGGCGCGGTCGACGGGAGCTCGCCGACGTTCGACATCTCGAATGTGATCGATGCTCCGAATCCCAGCCTTCCCGCCAACACGCTGCGCGAGGTCGACGGGAAGCTGAAGAACATCCCCTGCTACCTGCACCCCAATTGTCAGCCGGGTGGAACCTTCAACTTCCTGCCCAACGGGGATGTCGATTCCACGCCCAATGGCACCGCGGATGACAACTCGACGACCACCGGAGTGCGCTTCCGCTGCCTGGTCCCGAACTCAGCCGTCACAGGTACGACCGTGAACCCGACGCAGAGCGGCATCTTCGGACACGGCCTGCTCGGGGACTACACGCAGGTCTCGGACATGATCAAGTTCACCAACAGCGAGGCGAACGTCAGCAACACCACCTGGTGTGCGACGAACTGGGCCGGATTCTCGTCCGACGACATTGCGCAGGTCATCGCGACGCTGGGGGAGGTCTCGAACTTCTCGAAGCTCTCAGACCGGATGGTGCAGGGCTTCGTGAACATGATCTACCTCGGCAGGGCCATGCTGAACGCGGGCGGCTTCGACACCAATGCTGCCTTCCAGCTCGATCCGGATGGATCCGGTGGGAACCCGCCTGTTTCGGTGCTGGACCCATCGCAGGGCCTCTACTGGGAGGGGATCAGCCAGGGCGCGATCATGGGCGGGGCACTGACGGCGCTCGAGCCGGACCTGACCCAGTCGGTGCTCGACGTGACCGGGATGAACTACTCGACCCTGCTGCGCCGCAGCGCGGACTCCGCGCAGTACTTCGAGCTGCCCGGGCTAGGCCTCTACGCGAACTACACGAACCAGCAGGAGCGGCCGTTGCTCCTCTCGCTGATGCAGCAGCTCTGGGACCGCGGTGAGGCAGATGGGTATGCGGAGCACATGACCTCTGACCCGCTGCCCAACACGCCGGCCCATCACGTGCTGCTGCAGCTGGCGTATGGCGACCACCAGGTCTCGAACCTGGCGGGCGAGACCGAGGCGCGGACGATCGGTGCGCAGGTGGAGACGCCCGCCCTCGACCCGGGACGCCACTGGGACGTGGACCCGTTCCTCGGCATCCCCGCGATCTCGTCCTACCCCTATTCGGGCTCGGCGGCGATGGTCTACTACGACGGCGGGCCAATCGGGTTCGACGGCACCCAGGACTGCACCGACGAACACAGCAATCCGCAGCATGGAACCGCTCCCGCGCCGCTGGTGGAGCTGCCGCCCAACCCGGTGAGCGTCTATGGGTGCGACCCGCATTCCTATCCGCGACAGTCGCCGGACGGTGTCACTCAGGCGGCCGACTGGTTGCAGCCGAGCGGGTTCATCGACCAGTGTCAGACCGCGGTGGTGGGCCGGCCTTGCTACTCGAACGGGTACACGGGGCCGGGGCCCTGATCCAGCCGCGCGGTTAGAGGTCCGCCCATCATCTGCATCCTGGCTTACTGCCGGTCCGTGGCCCTGGTTCCAGCAAGGCCGTTTTAGCGTGGTGCTACTCCTCGCGACGTGTCAGGCAATGCGCACCTTGAGCGAGCGCCTTCGCGATTAGGCGTCGCTGCTTCTCGGTCTCAGCGCCGCGCCCTTCACCAGGGCGTAGGCGAGGAGCCGGCCGACGTGTGCGGTGGTAGCAGCCTTCCAGTTGGGGAACGAGACGCCCGCCCCGGGTTCACCGGTCACCCCGATACAGCCCTAGCCGGAGGCTCCCGTCGTATAGCTCCAGGTAACCGGATTGGCGAGCGGGTTGCCTCCCAGGTCCTTGGCGGCGGTCGAGATGCTTGCGGTGTATTGCGTCCCGGGTGCCAGGTCGGCGTCGGGCTTGAAGATCAGCACGCCGGGGCCGTACCAGCCGAAGCTGCCGCTCACCGGCGCCCCGTCGCTGCTTCGCTTCAGCGAGAAGGCGGCCTCGGCGGAGGACTTGTCCATCGCCTTGTTGAAGACGGCATAGGTCACCCCACTGCGAGCAACGCCGGTCGCGCCGTCGGCCGGAGAGACGTAGGTGACGACCGGAGGATTCACCGTCGTGAACTGCCAGGTCTTCGCGGCCGCCAGCGGGTTCCCGGCAAGATCCTTGGCGGCGGTCGAGACGCTCGCCGTGTATTGCGTCCCGGGTGCCAGGTCGGCGTCGGGCTTGAAGATCAGCACGCCGGGGCCGTACCAGCCGAAGCTGCCGCTCACCGGCGCCCCGTCGCTGCTTCGCTTCAGCGAGAAGGCGGCCTCGGCGGAGGACTTGTCCATCGCCTTGTTGAAGACGGCATAGGTCACCCCACTGCGAGCAACGTCGGTCGCGCCGTCGGCCGGAGAGACGTAGGTGACGACCGGAGGATTCACCGTCGTGAACTGCCAGGTCTTCGCGGCCGCCAGCGGGTTCCCGGCAAGATCCTTGGCGGCGGTCGAGACGCTTGCGGTGTATTGCGTCCCGGGTGCCAGGTCGGCGTCGGGCTTGAAGATCAGCACGCCGGGGCCGTACCAGCCGAAGCTGCCGCTCACCGGCGCCCCGTCGCTGCTTCGCTTCAGCGAGAAGGCGGCCTCGGCGGAGGACTTGTCCATCGCCTTGTTGAAGACGGCATAGGTCACCCCACTGCGAGAAACGTCGGTCGCGCCGTCGGCCGGAGAGACGTAGGTGACGACCGGAGGATTCACCGTCGTGAACTGCCAGGTCTTCGCGGCCGCCAGCGGGTTCCCGGCAAGATCCTTGGCGGCGGTCGAGATGCTTGCGGTGTATTGCGTCCCGGGTGCCAGGTCGGCGTCGGGCTTGAAGATCAGCACGCCGGGGCCGTACCAGCCGAAGCTGCCGCTCACCGGCGCCCCGTCGCTGCTTCGCTTCAGCGAGAAGGCGGCCTCGGCGGAGGACTTGTCCATCGCCTTGTTGAAGACGGCATAGGTCACCCCACTGCGAGCAACGTCGGTCGCGCCGTCGGCGGGAGAGACGTAGGTGATGCTCGGGGGGGTCGCGGCGCAGGTGACCGTGACCGCCACGGTCGCGGTCGAGCCGCCAGGGCTAAGCGTGTAGGTGAAGTCGTCGGTGGAGGCCGGCGGGTCGCTGTTGCAGTAGCCCGGGTTCGGGGTGTAGGTGAGCGAGAGGTTGTCGGGGGCGACCGCGACCGTGCCGTGGGCCGGCTGGGTGGCCGAGGCGATCGTCTTCGGGCCGCCGTCGGTGTCGGTGTCGTTGGCGAGCACGTCGATCGCGGTGGCGCCCGAGCCCTGGGCGACCGTCTTGGTGTCGTTGACCGCGGTCGGCGGGATGTCGGCAGCGCAACTCACGGTCACCGCCACGGTCGCGGTCGAGCCGCCGTTCAGCGTGTAGGTGAAGTCGTCGGTGGAGGCCGGCGGGTCGCTGTTGCAGTAGCCCGGGTTCGGGGTGTAGGTGAGCGAGAGGTTGTCGGGGGCGACCGCGACCGTGCCGTGGGCCGGCTGGGTGGCCGAGGCGATCGTCTTCGGGCCGCCGTCGGTGTCGGTGTCGTTGGCGAGCACGTCGATCGCGGTGGCGCCCGAGCCCTGGGCGACCGTCTTGGTGTCGTTGACCGCGGTCGGCGGGATGTCGGCAGCGCAACTCACGGTCACCGCCACGGTCGCGGTCGAGCCGCCGTTCAGCGTGTAGGTGAAGTCGTCGGTGGAGGCCGGCGGGTCGCTGTTGCAGTAGCCCGGGTTCGGGGTGTAGGTGAGCGAGAGGTTGTCGGGGGCGACCGCGACCGTGCCGTGGGCCGGCTGGGTGGCCGAGGCGATCGTCTTCGGGCCGCCGTCGGTGTCGGTGTCGTTGGCGAGCACGTCGATCGCGGTGGCGCCCGAGCCCTGGGCGACCGTCTTGGTGTCGTTGACCGCGGTCGGCGGGATGTCGGCAGCGCAACTCACGGTCACCGCCACGGTCGCGGTCGAGCCGCCGTTCAGCGTGTAGGTGAAGTCGTCGGTGGAGGCCGGCGGGTCGCTGTTGCAGTAGCCCGGGTTCGGGGTGTAGGTGAGCGAGAGGTTGTCGGGGGCGACCGCGACCGTGCCGTGGGCCGGCTGGGTGGCCGAGGCGATCGTCTTCGGGCCGCCGTCGGTGTCGGTGTCGTTGGCGAGCACGTCGATCGCGGTGGCGCCCGAGCCCTGGGCGACCGTCTTGGTGTCGTTGACCGCGGTCGGCGGGATGTCCCCGGCCCCGTTGACCGTGACATCGCTCAGGGTCGGCGTCAGGTTCGGGTCGGTCGTGCTGAGCGCCGCCCGGTACTGCAGATACCGGCTGTTCCCGGGGACGTCGCCACCCGAGGTCGCGATCGGGGTGAAGGCGCTCCAGGTCCCGTCCGGGGCCGGGGTGTCACCGGTGCGGACGCTGATCGCTAGGCCGGTCCCCGACGGCGTCACCGAGTTCCAGCTGAGCGCACCCCAATCGACGCTCTGGCCGGGACCGGCGTCGAAGACGCGCGAATCGAAGGTGCCCGAGGCCGGGTAGGGGCTCAGGTGCAGCCAGTCGACCGAGAGCTCGGGGCCGCCGACGTTGAAGTCGCTGGTCGCGATGTTCAGATTCTGGGTGAAGGTGGCGGCCTGGGTGTGGACCAGGGTCCCGTCGATGTAGTACTGGACCTGGCTGGCGTCCCACTGGATCCGGTAGAGGTGCTGGGAGCCGACGTACTGGTTGGGCGCTCCGACCGGGGTGTCCTGGATCCCCCCGGTGTCGCTCGCGTTGGTGCTGGCGTACAGCTGGCTGGTCGAGCTGCGGGTGCTGAACATCGCCCAGGCGTTGTTGAAGTTGTCGGTGAGGGCGACGTGCTGGAAGGCGTCGGCGCCGAAGGTGGCGGAGAACTCGAGTGAGTGGCCGGGGGTGAAGGTGGCGGTGGTGCCGGCCAGAGCGCCGTCAACGTGCATGCTGCCGCCCGAGACACTGGCGCTTCCACCGGCACCCCAGGGAGTGCTCGACCAGCCAGCCGGCATCCCGGGACCGTCCGAGAACTCCTGGCCCTCGGTCGGCTTCAGGGTCACCTCGCCGTTGCCGGTCTCCGAGATGTAGGTGTTGGCGTCGAGCGTGCCGGCGCCGAAGTCGGAGACGGTGGTGTCGGTGAAGTTGAAGCTCGGCGTCGCGGTTGTGAAGCTCCAGCTGTCAGGCGCCCCGAGCGCGTTGCCGCCCAGGTCCTCCACCGAGCCGTCGACCGTGACCGTGTAGACAGCGCTTGGATCGAGATCGGCGTTCGGGTCGAGCGTCGCGGTCGTCCCCGCGTAGCTGACGGTGGCGGGGACGTCGGTCCCGGTGCCCTGCTTCTGCAGATGCACGCTCGAGCTGTCGATCGTCGCCGGGCTCATCGGCTCACTGAACTGGACCTGGACGTTGGTGTCGCGGGCGACGTTCGTTGCGTTAGGCGACGGGGTGCGGCCGGTGATCGTCGGAGCGGTGTTGTCCTGACCCAGCGCATAGCCGATCGAGACGTCGCTCAGGGTCGGCGTCTGTGCCGGGTCGCTGCTCGTCAGCTGTGCCCGGTACTGGACGAAGCGGCTGCTGCCCGGGATGTCGCCGCCGCTGCTGTTGATCGGGGCAAACGCGCTCCAGGTCCCGTCTGGGGTGGGCGTGTCGCCCGTCCGGACGCTGATCGCGATCCCGGTTCCCGAGGGCATCGCCGAGTTCCAGCTGAGTGCGCCCCAGTCCGCGGTCTGGCCGACGCCGGCGTCGAAGACCCGGGAGTCGAAGGTGCCCGAGCCTGGGTAGGGGCTCATCCGCATCCAGTCAACCGTTAGCTCAGGGCCGCCGGAGTTGAACTCGCTGGCGATCACGCGCATGTTCTGAGGGAAGCTGACGGTGTGGGTCGCGACCAGGCCGCCGTCCACGTAGAACTTGACGTCGCCGGCGCCCCACTCGATCCGGTAGAGGTGCGGGCTGCCGAGCAGATTGGACCCCAACGCCGTCTCCTGCTGGCCCCCGGACTGTCCGTTGTCGGTGCGCGTGTAAAGCGTGTTGCCATCGGCCTTGGTGCTGAAGGTCGCCCACGGGGCAGCGTTCAGGTCGGTGGCAAAGCCGGCCGTCTCGAATGGGACGGCGTTGAAGGTGGCAACGAACTCGAGTGAACGGCCCGCGGGGTAAGCGGTGTCGGTGCGCGCGTAGGCGCCGTTGGCGTGCAGGGCGCCACCCGAAACCGTGGCCCCGGGCGGACAAGGCGGCTCTGAGGTCGTCCATGGGCAACTCGTCCAGCCGGCCGGGACCGAGCTCCCGGAGAACTCCTCGCCGACGGTCGGCTTCAGGGTGACCTCGCCATCGTTCGTCTGGGAGACGTAGGTGTTGGCGCCTGGGGTGCCGGCGCTGAAGTCGGAGACGGTGGTGTCGATGAGGCTGAGGCTCGCGGTGGTGAAGCTCCAGGTGTCATCCGCCCCGAGCGGGACCCCGTCGGCGTCCGTGGCGGTGCCCGCCACCGTGACGTTGTAGACCGCGCTTGGATCCAGGTCGGCGTTCGGATCGATCGTGGCCGTGTTCCCCGCGTAGGTCACGTTCGCCGGCACATCGCTGGCCGCCCCCTGCTTTCGGAGCCGAACGGTCGAGCTGTCGATCGTCGCCGGGTTCATCGGCTCGCTGAACTGGACGTTGACGTTGGTGTTCCGTGGGACGTTGGTGGCGTTAGGCGCCGGCGTCCTCTGCGTGATTGTTGGCGCCGTCGTGTCTGCCCCCGTCGAGTAGGCGATGGAGACGTCCTCGAGCGCGGAGGTCAGGTTCGGATCCGGGTCGAGGTCGGCTTTGTACTGCACGTAGCGGGAGTTGCCGGGGACGTCGTCGCCGCTGGAAGTGACCGGGGTGAAGGCGCTCCAGCTGCCGTCGGGGGTCGGCGTGTTGCCTGTGCGGACGCTCATCGCCAGGCTGGTCCCGGGTGGAGCGTTCGCGTGCCAGCTCATCGCCCCCCAGTCCGCCGCCTGGCCCGCGTCGAAGACGCGCGAGGTGAAGGTGCCCGAGCTCGGATAAGGGCTGAGGTGCAGCCAGTTGACCGAGAGGCCGGGGCCGCCGGAGTTGAAGTCACTGGCCGCGACGTTCAGGTTGGAGCCGAAGGTGGCGTTGTCCGTGTGGACCAGGGTGCCATCGACGTAGTACTGGACCTGGCCCGCATCCCACTGGATCCGGTACTTGTGCGCCGAGCCGATGTACTGGCCGCCGATCGGGGTGTCGGTGGCAGCACCGCCGGTGTTGGTGCTCGTGTACAGCTGGTTGGTGCTCCCCCGGGTGCTGAACATCGCCCAGGCGCTGGTGAAGTTGTCCGTGAACGCCACGTGCTGGAAGGGGGCCGCGCCGAAGGTCGCCTCGAAATCGAGCGAGTGGCCGGCGGCGAAGGTCGAGTTGGTGCCGGCGAAGGCGCCGTCCACGTGCAATGCGCCGCCGGCGACGGTGGCGCTGCCGCCGGCCCCTCCGCCCTGGCTCTCCCAGGTCTGGCTCCCCCAGCCGGCCGGCAGCCCTGGTCCGGCCGAGAACTCCTGGCCCTCTGCCGGCTTCAGGATGACCTCACCGTTGCTCATCTCCGAGATGTACGTGTTGGCGTCGGGAGTGCCCGCGCCGAAGTCGGAGACGGTGGTATCGGTGAAGCTGGCCGACGGCGTGGTGAAGCTCCGCGGGGCCGCGGGCGGATCGGGATCGGTAGCGGAATTGGTCGCTGCGTCGGTGGAGACCACCCGGTAGTAGAAGGTGGTGTTCGGCGCCAGGCCAGTAAGTTGGATGCTGTGCGAGGTCGTCAGACCCGGACTGCTCTGATGTGAGTCGAGCGAGCCCGGGCTGGTGCCGTAGTCGACACGCGAGTCAGACGCCTCGTTCGTGTCCCAGGTGACGCTGGCCGTGCCGTCGCCCGGAGCCGAGGCCGAGACGTTGGAGATCGCAGGAGCGGTGTTGTCGACCGCGTAGGTGGCCTCGTAGCTGCCGGCCGTCCCGTCGATGAAGGCGTACTCGGTCCCCTTGATCGTCCGGGCGGTTGTCGGGACCGGCGAGCCGTTGCGCGTCACCCCCGTCAGCTGGCCCACCGAGGAGCTGGTCGGGACCATCGCCCGCAGGCCGTTCGAGCCCGAGAAGGGAGCGATGGTGAAGTCGAGCGTGTTTCCGTTCCAGGTGATCCCACCGAAGGAGGAGTTGTTGCGGCCGTCGAGCCAGGTCAGCATCTGCCGCGCGGAGACGACCGGAACGTTGTGTGACTGGGCCGAGGCGACGATCGCGTCCGAACCCGAGCTCGAGGCGTTGTCGGTGTGCATGTTCGCCGTGAACACGCCGTAGTAGCCCTGGGGGCCGAGCGCGTTGTTGAGCAGCGAGTCGATGTTCTTGGGGTACGTCTGATCCGACTCGTCGGTCATCTGGGTGGCCGCCTGGTAGACGTCGATCATCGAGCCGTTGAGATCGGCGAAGCGCATCGGCATCCCCGAGCCCGTGAACATCCCGGGGCGGTCCTGGATCCAGGCCCCCGGCCAGTAGTAGTAGTTGGTGTCAAGGCGGATGCCGTTCTCGAGCTCCACCTTCGGCTGGGTCGCCCAGTCGCTCCAGGCGATGCAGTGGGTCCGGTTGGTCGTCGGAGCATTGATGCTTGGGTAGCTGGCCGCAAGAGCGGCAAGCTGGCTCGAGTAGAAGCCCTCGAGCTGCGCCTGGCTATCCCAGTTCTCGCAGTTGGTCAGCGCGTGGAGGGCGATCTCGAATCCCTGACTCTGGAAGTCGGCGACCTGTGCATCCGAGATGGGCGTGTTCGGATAGATGTAGGACGTGCCACGCACGCACTGCCAGTCGGCGACCGAGCAGCCCGGCGGGCTGTCCGACTCGTACTGCTGGAAGCGGCCGACGGTGCCGCCGTTGGCATGGTCATCGCCGGTCATCACCACTGCGGCCTTCAGGTCTCGTGGCAGGAACCAGAACCTCGGCAGTGGCTTCTTCTCGAGGTTCATCTGCTCGATCAGGTTGGCCAACAGGTGCTGTTGCTCGTCTGCCTGTGGGATCGCGACCTTGTTGAGGTCGACCCAGTCCGGCTGCACGTCCCCGGTCTTGGCGCCGAAGAAGAGATCGTCGGAGCGGATCAGCTGGTTCCCGCCCACCGAGCTGTCGCGCTCGTCTCCCGACCAGGCCGGGTTGCCCTGGCGCGTCTCGACGATCGAGCGGGCGAGGTCGTAGGTGAAGGCGGCGGCGTGTCCGCCGTTTGAGCCGACACTTCGCATCGTCACCGCCGGGTTCGAGGTGGCTGTGGTCGCGTCGGAGAAGAGGGTGGCGATCTCCTGGGCGCCGCTGAGCGTGTAGCGATCCGCCGCCCCGTGGTACTGGATCGTCTGGCCAACGATGCCCGCGCCCGGTCCGGACGTGGTGTCGACCTTGAGGTACTCATTGGACAGCGGCGAACCCGCGGGCGTCAGTCCGAGCAGGCCGGCCAGCTGCGGATCAGGCCGGCTCGCGATCAGGTTGCCGCCCGCCTGCACCCAGTCGCTCAGCATCTGAGCCTGGGCGGGACTCAGCGCTCCGTCTCCGAGGATCGCGACGTCGTGCGCGTTCAGGGTCGCCGGCGTGACGTTGGAGATGTCGGTCGCGGTGAATTCGTTCAGTCCCTCGGCCCGCAGGATCTCGGCGAAGTAGCGGCTGAACGGGTTGGCGGCGTTCGAGATCACCAGGATCGGGCCGCCCGGTCCCTCGTCGGGCGGCGGTGGCGGTGGCGCCGCGGTGGTGAAGGACCAGGTCGAGTCGGAGGCGAGGGCGTTGGCGGGGCTCGCGGCGTCGGTGACGCCACCGGGCCCGCCCTTCACCGTCGCCGTGTAGGTGGTCGAGTTCTGCAGCGGGGCATCCGGGGTCAGCGTCGCCCTCCTGTCCGCACCGCTGTAGGTGACCGTCGCCGGCACCAGTGCGTTGGACGGATCCCGCAGCTGGATATTGGTGCCGTTGATGGTGTTGGAGTCCATGGGCTCGCTGAAGGTCGCCGTCACGTTGGCGCCGGTGGCAACCCCGCTGGCGCCGCTGGCGGGCGAGCGCGCGGTGATGGTCGGCGGGGTGGTGTCCGGCCCGACCGTGTTCTCGAAGACGACGTCGACCCCGTAGTTGCTCGACTGGAAGGTGTCGGGGCCCGTGCCCGAGAACAGCCCTCCGGATGGCCCGTACTTGTAGATGCCGTTCGGCCCGTCGACCCCGTCGCCGAGCGCGTGCAGCGGCGCGCTGTCGAAGCCGCCGGTGGCGAAATAGTTGTTGCTGGCGGCGTAGTCGCCGTTGGGCGCGTGGTAGGACGCTACGTAGGTCGTATTGGCATCGATCGCCACCGGGCTGTTGAGGCTGACCTGCTGCCAGCCGGAGGCGGTCTCCCCACTGAAGGTCGCCTCGGCCAGCTGGGTTCCATTCCGCCGTCCACAGGTGACCGACGTGGGTGCCGGTGTTGCCGGAGGTCTTGTAGAAGCGCAGGCCGGTGATAAAGCCGGCCTGGTCGGAGCGGAACTTGACGCCGACCTCGACCGCGTTCGGGTCGTTTTCGCCGGCGAGCGTGAAGGAGTCGTTCCAGATCGAGCATGGGCAGGTGTGCGGGATGACGCTCACCGTCACCTGATCGGGGGTGCCGATGTTGCCGCTGTCGTCGACGGCCCTTGCCTTGATCGTGGCGCTGCCGGTTGCGCCGGGCGTCCAGCTGTAGGTCCACTGGTCGCGTCCCTGGGCGGGGTGCCACGTGCTCCCGCCGTCGGTGGATACCTCCACGCCACCGACCTCTCCCCCGCCCGACTCGCCTGCGGAATCGGTGGCAACGCCGCTGATCGTGGTCGGCACACCCGCCTCGACAGTCGATCCGTCAAGTGGCGCCGAGAGCGTTGCGCTCGGCGGGTGCGTGTCGGTCGAGGCCGCGGCCGGCACCAGGTCTCCCTGGAGCGTGGCCGGCTGTGCGCCCATGTCGGCCAGAAGGTTGACCGTCGCCTGCTGCATGCGCGGGTCTGGGGTGGAGCTGCCGCGATCGTGATTCCCGTCCAGCCCCCAGGACCACTGGATGGTGCCGGCGCCGAAGACGAGCGCCCCGCTCGCCGCCCTGTACAGGGTCAGGTGGTGGGTCGCCGTGCCGTCCCCGTACGTTGAGCCGAAGTCCTGGAGGACCTGGACGCCGCTCCTCGTGGTCGAGGAAAGCGGCACCAGCCCCGCCGGACGCGTGGCGTTGTCGGGCGCCTCGTCCCACTCATACCCGAGCGTGCCGTCGCTCAGGGTGGCGGTCTGGCCTGGGGCCTGCGAGGCGATACTGGTGTTGCGCCAGATGCGCATCTTGCCGTCGGCCGCCGGCACGTCGATCGCGGAGGTGCCGGAGTTGACCCGGAACATGGTGCCCGTGACCGCGTTCTCCGGACGACCGCCGTCGGCCGGCGGGCTGAAGCGGGGATCGCGCCAAGTCCCGGTCCAGACGTTGGGGTCGCCCGGCGGCCCGGGGTCGATCTTGGCGCCCGCGTGGGTCTCCTTGTAACAGACCAGGGTTCGCCAATCGGTGGTCGAGCCGCCGGCGGTGCTGGGCTCCCAGCGGGTCTTCCAGAAGCTCTCGTTGCCAGAGAAGAAGGCGAGGTTGACGCCGGCGGCCCGGGCCGCCTCGATGTTGGCGCGCTGGGTCCCGGACCAGTACTCGTCGTGGCCGACGGAGAGGAAGGTCTTGTGCTCCAGGATCTCGCTCCCGAACCTGGCGCTGTCCACCCCGGTGAAGTAGGAGACGTCATAGCCGTTGCGCTCCAGCCAGCGGACCATCGGGTACTCGGCGTTGAACGGAGAGTCCTCGGGGATCCCACCCCGGACGGTGAGCGGGCGGTTGTAGCTGACCTTGTACGCCCGATCCGGATTCGTCCCGGGCCCGCCGGTGTCGCTCGTATAGAGGCTCCTGCCTCCGTACTGGTTGTAGGCCTCCCAGGTGGTGTCCGAGGTCTGGAAGAGCAGGTTCGAATGGCTGGCGTCGTCGCGGACGATGAAGAAGATGTGGCTTCCGTCGGAGGGCCCGCCGTCGCGGACGAGTTTCGCGAAGTAGATCCCCGAGACTGCGTCGGCTGGGACCGACCAGGAGGCGGACTCCGCCCAGTTGCCGCAGTCGATCAGCCCGGTGGTTGAGTCGTCGAGGCAGGGGTCCTGGTTCTGCGCCACGCCTGGGACGGTGGCGACCTTGCGGGCCCCGTCGCCCCCGTAGTAGCCCATCCGGTAGATGTCGAGGTGATACGCCGAATAGGCGGTGTCGATCTTGAAGTGAACGGTCTGGCCGTGATCGACGCTGATGTCGGTGGCGAACCCCTGGATGTTGGGATCCCCGCCGCCACTCACGTCCCACTCGCTCTGCGGGTTGCCCGGCTTCGAGTTCTCGCAGACGATCGCGTTCTGGATCGGGGGGTCGCAGGGGGCGGCCTGTGCGAGCTCCGCACCGGATCCCAGCGCTGTGGACAGGAAGAGCCCGAGCGCCGTCAGCGAGACGGCGCCGAGGGCCCGCGCCACTCGCGACAGCGCCCTGGACGCCGCCGACCGACCGGAAGTTCCCGTCCCGGGCCCCCCGAATCCAACCTTTGCACGCTGCACTCCCGCTCCCGCGACCACACAGCCGCCGTCAAACCAGGTTCCCTTCCTTCTAGTGAGTCACGCTCTGCTAGTGAGTCACGCTCATCTTGAGGAAGCTCACGCAAACTGCGGTATCAAGCTACGGTTCGGAAGCGAAGCTTGTCAAGGGGTCGGGCGAGAGTCTGCGGTCTTTTACGAGTCCTTTGATACCCATTATCGAGTACTCATTTGAGCTTTCGTGACTAGTACTAATTTGGACCCTCGTGCCTGACAGGTGCAACAGAGCGCAGGGTCCGGCTTGAGACTCTTCTTCCTGCAGCGGCTACAGGCCGAGCGTCTTGGCGATGATGCCGCGCTGGATCTCGGAGGTGCCGCCGTAGATGGTGGAGACGAGGGTGGCGCGCACCAGGCGCTCCATGTCGTACTCGGATGAGTAGCCGTAGCCGCCCATCATCTGCATGCCCTCGAGGGCGACGCGCTGCGCGGTCTCGGTGACGAAGAGCTTGACCATCGAGGCCTCCTTGGGCAGCATCCGGTCCGGGTCCTGGTCGTTGAGGGACGCCACCCACCAGGTCATCAGGCGCGCGGCTTCGAGGTCCGTGGCGAGGTCGGCGAAGCGGTGCTGGAGCGCCTGGAACGAGCCGATCGGCCTGCCGAACTGCTTGCGCTCCTTGGCGTAGGCCAGGGCATCGTCGAAGGCGCGCTGGCCGATGCCGAGCATGGTGGCGGCGAGGATGAGGCGCTCGGTGTTGAGTCCCGCCATCAGCTGGGTCCAGCCCTGGTCGATCTCGCCGAGAACCTGCTCCGTGGGGATCTCGCAGTCATTGAAGTAGACCGTGTTGGTCTCGCGGCCGCCCATCGTGTCGATCGGCTTCATCTCCATGCCGGGAGTCCCGGCGGGGACGAAGATCATCGAGAGGCCCTCGTGCTTGTTGGCGCCCTTGGTGGTGCGACAGACGACCAGGACGTGGTCCGAGATGTGGGCGTTCGAGATGAAGACCTTCTGCCCGTTGATCACGAAGCCGCCGTTCGAGCGCACGGCCTCGGTGGAGAGGGAGCCGACATCGGAGCCGGACTCGGGCTCGGTCATGGCGATGGCCTCCACAGAACCCTTGGAGATTCCGCCGAGGATCCTCTGCTTCTGGTCCTCGCTGCCGAAGCGCTTGGTGGCGCCGGCGACGATCAGGGTGGTCGCGTAGCCGCCGATCGGGGCCAGTCCGCGCGAGGTCTCCTCCATGAAGAGGCAGGCGTCGAGCATGGTCCCGCCGGAGCCGCCGTACTCCTCCGGGATCGTGACCCCGAGCCAGCCCAGCTCTGCGATCTTGCGGTAGAGCTCGGCGTTGTGCTGGATGGAGTGGTGCTCGGTGAGCTGCCCGCGCTTCTCCTGGGTGCCGCACTCGCGCTGGCAGAAGTCGCGGATGGCGGAGACGAAGTCCCGCTGCTCGTCGGTGAGCTTGAAGTCCACGGCGCGCCAGCCTAACGAAGCCGCAGTGCCAGTCAGCCAGAGAGCCCGGAGCCGGACTTGAACCGGCGACCCCTTCCTTACCATTACCGCGCGCGGAGTCAGACCTTTCCGGGCGAGCTGGAGATTTTTGAGGCCACCGGCCGCCTTTCAGTAACGGCTCGGGGCGTCTGCGGGTCCGCTGGCGGCGGCTGAGGCTTCCATGCGGCTTCCATCGCTAGTCCTTCCTGTCAGCCGATAAGCAGCCGCGCTCCACCGGCGCTCCCCACTTGCTGCGGTGTCGCGGGTGCGGAGCGGGGCCCGATTCGTCTCTCGCTACGACCGTCCCAGGATCCGCGAGACCAATCCATACCCAAAGGTAGCCCCGAACTCAGGAGCGCGAGCGGGACCGCGAAGGAGAGGATGTACGAGCGGACTTGCCTGTCCTCGATTGCGATCTGCTCCGGCTGGTGCGACGGGACCGCGTCGTTGTGCTCGAACGTTTCGCGCGGCGAAGTGAGCGGCGCTGCTCACGCGGGATGTCCGCCTTGACGACGTCCCTTACCAACCGTTTTAGCTCGGCGTCGAGGAACTTGGCCATGCGCTCCTCGTCGCGGCGGATACTCCTGGCCAACTGGGCCGTGTCGCGATCGCCGACCTCCTCCGCGAGGGCCTCGAGTCGTGTGTAGAGCGCGATCTCGACATGCTCCTCGCGCAACTCTTCCTGTGCATTGCGGAGGTGCGTCTCGGGTTGGCTGGTGACGAACGCGCGTGCAGCCCCGACCTGGCCCTTGACCCCGGCTACCGCCTTCCCTGCCGTTTCGCCCACTACCTTCGGTACACCGGGCACGTCGGGCCCAGTCGAGGCCGTACCGCCCAGCTGCTTGATGCGGCGTGCGACGGAACGCTTGTGATCGCGTGTCTCCTTCAAGTGCTCCCGAAGGCGCTTCTTGTAGGGCTGCTTCTCGGTCAAGGCAATATGCGCCGTCAGGTCGGCCTCCAGCTCCGCCTCCTTCGCATGCGCTTCGTTCAGCCACTGGACGAGCTTCGTATCGCGTTCGTTCAACGTTCCGTCCTCACGATTGGATTACGGGGTGATGGCTACCCGGCCCCTCGCTCGCTACACACGAGCTTCAAGTCCTCTGCGGCAAGGCCGAGCGGCGATCGAGATACCCGTCTCTATACCGAGGCCGTAGCCGGCGGCTCCGAGAAGAAAAGCCCTCAACGGAGACTGACTGCGGCTCACCACTAGCCTGGTCGCAGTGAAGACCACGGTCGTCCTCTTCACCCGCGACCTGCGGCTGCACGATCATCCCGCGCTGATGGCAGCGACTCGGCAATCCGATCGAGTCGTTCCGGCATTCGTCATCGACAGACGGTTGATCGCCGGCCGAGCGGGAGGACCCAACCGGCTTGCCTTCCTGCTCGAGAGCCTGCGCAACCTCGACCGCTCGCTTCGCGACCGCGGCTCGTCCCTCTTCGTCAGGGGCGGCGATGTCGTCACCGAGGTGATGCGCCTGGCCCGGGAGTGCAGGGCCGAGTCCATCTTCATCAGTGAGGACGTCAGCGGCTATGCGCGAGATCGGATGCGTCGCCTCCGGCTCGCCTGCGAGCAGGAGGGTCTCGACCTTCGCGCATTCGAGGGCGTCACCATCGTCCCGCCCGGCGAGCTGACCCCGCAGAGCGACGACCACTACCGCGTCTTCACGCCGTACTGGCGGGCGTGGCGTGCGGCGAGCAAGCGCGATCCGCTGGCGGCTCCGCGAAAGCTTCGCTCGCCGTCCCGTTTGCCGAGTGGGCGGCTTCCCAAGCTCTCCGATCTCACCGCGGACTTGCCGGTGAACGACCTGCCCCCCGGTGGGGAATCCGCCGGCCGGGACCGTCTCGGCCGCTGGGTTCGAAACGGGTCGCGGCGGTATGTGGATCTGGCCGACGACCTCCCGGCGGACGCCACGTCGCATCTGAGCCCCTATCTGCACTTCGGCTGCCTGTCGGCGAACGAGGTTCTCTCACGAGTCGATCAGAAAAAGGGCCTCGAGGACTTCGCGCGCCAGCTCTGCTGGCGGGACTTCCACCACCAGGTGCTGGCGGCCCGGCCGGACATCCCCTACAACGACTATCGGAAGCGGGTACGTCGCTGGAAGAGCGCCGGGGGGCGGCTCGACGCCTGGAAGGAAGGCCGCACGGGCTATCCGATCGTGGACGCCGGCATGCGCCAGCTCGCCGATCGGGGCTGCCTCCCCAACCGGGCGCGCCTGATCGTCGCCTCCTTCCTCACCAAGACTCTCGGCATTGATTGGCGGCCCGGCGCCCTTCACTTCGAGCGGCTACTGGTGGACGGCGATCTGGCCAACAACGTCGGCAACTGGCAGTGGGTGGCGGGAACCGGGAACGACACACGCCCGAACCGCGTGCTCAACCCGATCCGGCAGGCCCGTCGGTTCGACCCGGATGGCGCTTACGTGCGCCGGCTGGTCCCCGAGCTCGCCGGTATCGAGGGCAGGGCGATCCACGAGCCCTGGAAGCTCAACCGCGAGGTCCGCGGTGGGCTCGACTATCCGGACCCGCTGCTGCCGCCGCCAAGCTAGGCGTCCGGGGCGTTCCTCGCGAGCCGTCTCAAGAACCCGCGGGTAACCGTCCGGTGGATGCGCTGCTGGGTCTGCGCGTAGATCGAGACGCCGACCCGCGCGAACGGCCCGGTGCCGCGCAGCCACGGATAGAAGTTCTGAACCGCCATCCGCACGTGAACGGTGCAGCCACCCTCGGGGCGCTCCATGGTCGACACCGAGAGGCGCAACGTTCCCCGATCCCGGCCCTCTCTCGAGACCAGGAGTCCGCGCTTGATCCGCCAGCTCACGGAACCCTCCCGGCCGGAGACCTCGTACTCCGGCGCGTGGAAGCGCAGGAGAACGAGCGGTCGTCCGAGCAGCACGACGCACTGATCGTCTCCGTCGGAGGTGATCCTGATCAGGCCGAAAGTGAACCGCGTGATCAAACGCCAGTAGGCGTCCGCCGCCCACTCGAGAAACCTCCGGCTCACCACCCGGGATGCAGGCTCGTCGAGCCAGAGCTCCCCCTCCTGAACGGACTCAACCGCTCCCGTCCGCGGCACCTTGCCGAGCCGGTCCGGATAGAGCCGGAGCTCAACGCTCATTCCGAAGACGAGATCTCGGGATCCTCGGCAAGCGCCCGCCGCAGCGCCTCGGCAAACGGGACGGGCTCGATGCGGAAAGGGGCCGCTCCCAGGGGGTCGGTGACGGTCGTCGGAGTGGAGAGACCCTCGATCAGGGGCCGTGCGACCCCGGCGTCGACGGGGGTGACCAGGCCGATCCACAGCGAGGAGAGCCGGGGCGTAAGCAGCGGGACCGGGACCCTCGGGCGCGGATGGATCCCCAGCGCATGGGCCATCCGGTCGAGCATGTCGCCATAGGAGAGGACGTCGGGCCCGCCGATCTGGACCTCCCGTCCCTCGGACTCCTCCAGGTCGGGGGCCCGACGGAGGTAGGCGATCACGTCGTCGACGGCGATCGGCTGGGTCGGCGTCGCAAGCCAGGCCGGCGCGATCATCGCCGGCAAGCGCTGGACGAGGTAGCGGAGTGTCCGGTAGGACTCGCTTCGGGCGCCGACGACCATCGCCGCCCGGAAGTAGGTCAGCGGAGGGCCCTGCTCGCCGAGGATCTCCGCCGTCTCCGCCCGGCTTCGCAGATGCTTCGAGCGGGGCTGGTCTCCAAGCCCGCCCAGGTAGACGACCCGGCTGACCTTCTCCCGCTTCGCCATCTCCGCGAAGTTCCGTGCCGCCTCACGCTCCCGCTCCTCGAAGTCTCCCTCGCCGCCCCGTCCCATGCCGTGGACCAGGTAGTAGGCGACCTCCGCCTCCTCTCCCGCGCCCCTGAGCGAATCGGCGTCCAGCACGTCCCCCTCGAAGAGCTCGACACCGCGATCGGCGAGTTCGCTCGCCCGTCCGGAATCGCGAACCAGCGCGCGGACGTGCCAGCCGTCATCGGCCAGGGCGTTGGCCAGCCTGCCGCCGATGAAGCCGGTGGCGCCGGTGACCAGGGCAGTGCGAGTTTCGGCGGTCATCCCTCTCCGGGCATACCCGCTGCCGCACCGACCGGATCAGGCTGGAGGGACCGGGCGCCGAGGCGCTCCGCCAGCTCATCGTCTGCACCCTCGCCGCCGATCAGGACCGGCGTGGCACTGGCCAGCGCCCTGATCTGGTTGGCGACAGCCTCGAACGGCTCCCGGGTCACCGCTGCGAGCACCACGGCGTTCGGAGCGAGCTTCGCCACGGCGTCCGAGATCGTCTCGATCGGAGTGTCGCCGCCCAGGAGGGCGATGCGCCAGCCACGCTCCCGCAGCACGAGGCCGAACGCGATCAGACCGAGGTCATGCTGCTCACCGGGCGGACCGGCGAGCAGCGCAAGCGGTCCGCCCCCGGCGCCCCAGTTGCGACCCAGGGACAGCATTCGCCCGCGCAGGAGGGCGGTCGCGAAATGCTCCTCTGCGACGGAGACCTCACCGCTCTCCCAGCGAGTGCCGATCGCGTTCAGGACGGGCAACAGCACGCGGCTTACGACCGCGTCGACCGTGAAGCGCGCGATTGCGTCGTCGAGGATCGCGTTCGCATCGGCCTCGTCGAAGCGGTCGAGGGCAGCGGCCAGCCGCTCGGCATGGTCGCTCCCCTCCTCGCCCTGCCCGGAGCGCGCGGCCGGAGATAGGGCTGAGGCCGTCAGCCGCGCGGCCTCGGCGGCCGAGACGCCCGAGTCGATCAGCGCCTTCATCGCTCTTACGCGCTCCTGGTCGCTCGTCCCGTAGAGGCGAAACCCGCCCGAGCTGCGCTGCGGCCGCAACAGGCCATACCGCCGCTCCCATGCCCGCAGCGTGTCCACCCCGACGCCGGTTCGCCGGCTCAGCTCGCCGATGCGAACGAGCGGCCCTTCCTCAGGTGTGGCGGGTGGGACAGACATTGGACAGACCCTTGACAGGCCTCAGGCTAGCTGTTAGAAGCGTACTCGTCAACTCTAGACAAACACTAGATAGGAACTCGACAAGGAGGACGCGATGAACCTGGACCACAGCGAAAGGACGCTTGCCGCCAGAGGGCTGTTCCTGGCCGCGGCACTGCTCTCGTTCGGGCTTTCGGTCGTCCTCTACTTCACCGGAGAGCACACGGACGGCATCTTCGTCGGGCTCTGGGTGCCCTCGATTCTCGCGCTGGGGGCGTTCCTCGCTCCCCGGCGTGTGCCGGGGCCGGTCGACGGCTCCATCGAGGGGGCGACCCGATGATCGGCATCTTCCTGTACGGCGTCTTTGTCTTCGCCCTGGTCTCCGCAGCCCTGGGCCTGCTCGGCTGGGGCATCGTCAACGAGCGTCGCGACCGCACGCAGTTCGAGCAGGGCCGCCAGGTCTTCGGCGATGAGGCGGCGCTCGAGGTCTCGAGCGAGCCCGAGGGGGCTCCGCGATGACGGGCCTGATCGACCGCGCTCTCGATCTCACGGTGGTTCCGGGCTATTCCCGCCTCGGCTATCGCATGCGACACCTCAACTGGGAGGAAGCGGTAGGGCGAAACCTGAGGGGCCGGACCGTCCTCGTCACCGGTGGGAGCTCAGGCGTCGGTGAGGCTGCCTGCGCAGGGTTCGCCTCCGCGGGCGCGGACGTCCACATCCTGGCCCGTGACTACGACCGGGCGGTACGGGCAATCGGCCGGATCGAGTCGCGGCTGCCGATGCCAGGGGGCGCCATCAAGCTCGAGCTCTGCGACCTCTCCGATCTCTCGGAGGTGCGGCGGTTCGCCGAGAGCTTCCAGGCGCGCTTCGACCGTCTCGATCTCCTCGTCAACAACGCCGGGGTGCTTCCAGAGGTGCGCACCCACACTCCGGACGGGGTCGAGCTGACGTTCGCGACCAACGTCCTCGGACCGTTCCTGCTCACCTCTCTCTTCCTCCCCATCCTGCTCGCGGCTGCGCCGGCGCGGGTGATCACCGTCTCCTCGGGCGGGATGTACACGACCCGGTTGCGGCCCGAGGATCTTCAGCTCGAGACTGAGCCCTTCGACGGCGCGCGCTTCTACGCCCACACCAAGCGTGCGCAGGTCGCCCTCAACCGAACCTGGGCCGAGAGATTCCCGGCCGATCACATCGCCTTCCACGCGATGCATCCCGGTTGGGTCGACACGCCCGGCCTCCGGACTTCAATGCCGCGCTTCCGGCGGGTGATGCGCCCGCTGCTGCGCGACGCTCGCCAGGGCGCCGACACGGCCGTCTGGCTCGGGAGTCATCCGGATCTCGAGCCGGCAACCGGCGGCTTCTGGCAGGACCGCGCGCCGCGGCCCGAGCACCGCATCCGTTCGACTCGCGAGACCCACGCGGACCGAGAACGGCTCTGGCGGGAGTGTGAGCGCCTCTGCACCGCCTCGGAGGCCCCGAGAGCGGCAGCGATCTGCTGACTACCGAGAGAGAGGAACACGAGATGGCGAGATACACCGGAACGATCGAAGCACCACACGGCGCGGAGGACGTGTGGCATTACCTGGCGGACCTTCGCTCGGTCGAGGAGTGGGATCCCAGCGTCGACGAGGTGGAGCTGACCGGCGGCGAGCCGCGCACCGAGGGCGCCCGCTACCAGGTCGACGTGAGGTTCCGCGGTCGGAGCATCACCCTGCCCTACCGCATCGTCGAGATCGATCCCCCGCATCGAGTGGTTTTCGCGGCCGAGACCGACTCCGTCGTGGTGCGAGACGAGGCGCGGATCAATCCGCTGGGGCCGTCCGTCAGCCGCGTGACCTGGGACGCGGACCTCCGGCTCCGCGGGATCCGGAGGCTGCTCGACCTTCCCCTGCGCGCAATCTTCAACCGCGTCGGAGAGGACGCGAAAGAGGGGCTGGGTGAGCGGCTTCGCAAGCCGGTGCTCGGCGAGCCGGTCCTCCAGGTCCACAGATGAGGCGGATCTCCGAGCACAGGCGGATCGCTGTCGTCGGGGCCGGTGTCTCCGGGCTCGTCGCCGCAGCGGAGCTCCACCGCGCGGGACATGACGTCCACGTCTTCGAGGCAGGCGACTACCCGGGTGGGCACACCAACACGATCGACGTCGAGACACCCGAGGGGCAGCTGGCGGTCGACACCGGCTTCATCGTCTTCAACGAGCTCAACTACCCGAACTTCGAGCGGATGCTGGCCGAGCTCGGGGTCGCCTCGCAGCCGGCCGACATGAGCTTCTCCGTCTCGGACGGCCGCGGCGGCTTCGAGTGGGCGACCACCGGGCCACGGGGGTTGTTCGCGCGCCCGGCGCACGCGCTCGACCCGCGCTTTCACCGCATGCTCTGCGATCTGGTCCGCTTCAACCGCGAGGTCCGCAAGCTCGTCGGCGGCGGCGAGCGAGGGCCGTCGCTTCGTCGCTTCCTCGCGGACGGCGGCTACTCGGACTACTTCGTCGAGCGGCTGCTCGTCCCGCAGGCCTCGGCCGTGTGGTCGGCGGACCCGGCGCAGATGTGGAGGTTTCCCGCTGCCTTCCTCGCCCAGTTCTTCGACAACCATCGCGTTCTACAACTCCGGGGGAGGCCCTCCTGGCGGTCGATTACGGGAGGGTCCCGACGCTACGTCGAGGCGCTGATCGCGCCGTTTCACGAACGGGTCAACCTCCGCGCCCCGGTCCGGCGCGTCCACCGGGTGCCGGATGGGGTGGTGATCGCGCTCGATGACTCGTGCGAGCGCTTCGATGAGGTCGTGATCGCCGTCCACTCCGACGTCGCGCTCCGAATGCTCGCCGACCCGGCCCCCGCCGAGACCGACATCCTCGGCGCGATTCCCTACCAGCGGAACGAGGCCGTCCTCCACACCGACGCGAGCTTGATGCCGCAGCGGCGCAGCGCCTGGGCGAGCTGGAACTATCACCTGATCGACCGGCCCATCGGCCGGACGACGGTGACGTACCACATGAACCGCCTGCAGTCGCTCGTCGCGGATCGCGACTATCTCGTCACGCTCAACCTGACCGAGGCGATCGACCCGGCGGCGGTCATCTGCAAGATCGATTACACCCATCCGGTCTTCACGCCAGAGGGCGTGGCCGCGCAGCGCCGCTGGGCAGAGATCTCCGGCCTCAGACGGACCCACTACTGCGGGGCCTACTGGCGGTGGGGGTTCCACGAGGATGGCGTCTGGTCGGCTTTGCGGGTGGCGGAAAGGCTCGGCGGCCGCGGGCCGCTGCCGAAGGCCGGGGAGCCCACACGGGTAAGTAAGCTCGCCGAGCCGGTCGCAGAGCAGCTGGCGGAGGCCGCATGACGACCTCCGCCGTCTATGAGGGCTGGATTGCGCATCGTCGGGCGGGGGTAGTCCCCCGGTCCTTTGGCTACCGCGTCTTCATGCCGCTGTTCGATCTCGAGGAGCTCCCCGGCCTCCTCGATGCGATTCCACTGTGGTCGGCGCGCCGCCCGGCCCCGGCGCGCTTCCGCGACGGCGACTATCTCCCCGGCCACGACGATTCACTGGCGGAGCGCGCGCGGAACCTGGTCGAGGCCCGCCTCGGCCGCCGGCCGGGGGGGCCCGTGCGCCTGCTGGCGAACCCGCGCTACCTCGGCGTCGGCTTCAACCCCGTCTCGTTCCTCTTCCTCCATAAGCCTGACGGCGGCCTCGACAGCGTCATCGCAGAGGTGACGAATACGCCATGGGGCGAGCGGACCGCGTACGTCTTGGACTGGGACGGTCACGCAGGAGATGAACCGATCACCTGCAGCTTCGAGAAGGGCATGCACGTGTCCCCGTTCCAATCGATGGAGCAGACCTACGAGATCTCGGTGTCCCGGCCCGGCCAGAGACTCGGCGTTGTGATCCGCAATCAGGAGGGCGGCCGCGAGGTCTTCGTTGCTTCGATGGCACTACGCCGCTCCGAGGTCACCCGCTCGCGAATGCTGCGGCTGCTGTTCCGGTATCCGCCGATGACCGTCGCGACGCTCGCGCGTATCTACGTGAACGCGTTTCGACTCAAGCTTCGTGGAGCCCCGTTCCATCCCCATCCGGAGGTCTGAGATGCGCATGCTCTTCGCGTATCTGAGCAAGCGCGATCCCGAACGAGGGTCATCGGAACCGAGAACACACCACGCCCGCACTGACGGCTTCGTCAGCGTGGGAGTGATGCTCAGCGCCGGGCTCGTCGCGATCGGTTTACCCCTGGCCGACCCGATCATCGCCATTGTCATTACCGGGGTGATTCTGCGCATCACCTGGCAGTCCTGGCAGACGGTGCACGGACGCGCCGACTCCCAGTAGGAGCGGCGTTTCTGGATCCGCTGAGGCAGGCTCTTACTTTGGACGAGAAGTGGAGTTCCCTTACGAATCGCTTGAGTCGGCGCCGTAGCCTCGCGTCATGCAGATCACACGCGCCTTGTCAGCCCCATTTCGCGCCGCCGGCAGACTCGTCACCGGGCTTGCTCGGCGCTTGACGGGACGCCGCAACAGCTAACCGAGAGCCGGCCAGTTATCCGGCGCTTCGCTCCTCATCGATTCGTAGCAACTGACGTGGAACTTGCCGACTGGCTCGAAGGCACCTCCAACGGTGCCGGCCTCGAGTTCGGTTTTCTTCAGCGCCTCCCGCAAGGCAATGATCTCCGCACGGTACTCAGAGAGCTTTTTGCAATGGTCGCACCGCAGCGAGGCCATGGATCCACCCTATTGGCGGCAATGAACGACCGGCGCTCCGCGTCGGAGACCTATCCGTCGCGTGTGCGGAACGTTCCGAAGGGGTACAGACAAAGGCGTGTCAACGCTTGCCGTCATCGTCATCGTCGTCGTCGTCGTGCTGGCGTTGGTGCTGCTCGCAACCCGACGATTGGTCGAGACCCGGCGCCGCGAGCGGGAACGCGAACGTAAGCGAATTCGCGAGGAGGTTGCCGGACATCGCCAGGAAGCCGAGGCCCACGCCGTTACCGCGACGGAGAAGCAGGACGAGGCCGAGCATGAACGCGAACGCGCGGCGGAACATGCGGCGATCGCGGACGAACACGCAAAAGCCGCCAAGGAGCGCGAACGGCGTGCTGTCGACGCTGAGGGCCGTGCTGAGCGCGAAGGCCGTGCCGCCGGGCTGCACGATGAGCGGGCGGCCGAGCGTGAGCGCGAACTCGACTGAGCCGCAGGTCCCGGTCAGTCCCGCGCCAGACACTCCCGCGCCTAACACTCCTCCTCGAAGCCGCCGGGTTGTCAGAGTAAGCCGCTCGCGGCATGGCGCCCGCCGTAGTGCATTCGGCGGTCTTGCAGGCGTCGGCCGCAGGCTTGCGACCCTTCCCTTCCCCCGCGGCTGGGATGCAAGGAGCGCCGGGGTGCCCCCTCGACCCAGCGGGCACCCTCGACGACTCCCTATCCCGCGTTTCTCCGGCTCCTAGAAACCGAAGAGCAAGCGGAGTCGTTAGATACCCGCGAATCGCGGAGTCGAAATCGAGCGTGCTGAGCATTAACGCGATCTTCACCTGGCGCTTGCACCCTGGCTCGTCCGCCACGATTCCGATCATCCGCAGCGGGCGCGAGATACTGCGAGGGGATGTCGGAGGAGAACGTTGAGGTCGTGCGGACGGCGATGGACGCGTTCAATAGACGCGATGCCAAGACGTTCGCGGCTTACCTCGCTGAGGATGCGGAGATCGTGCCGATGCGAGCGGCATTGGAGGGAACTGTCTATCGCGGGCCCGACGCTGCCTCGCAGTACTACGCGGCCGTCGACGAGAGTTGGGACAACCTCCGGTGGGAGGTCGAGGAGATCCGAGACGGCGGCGACTGGGTTCTCGCCTTAGGACGGATTCGCGGTCGCGGAGCTGACAGCGGCGCCGAGATTGACACCAGGGCCGGGTGGTTCGTTCGCTTCCGAGACGGACTGATAGCGAGCTTCCATACGTTCAGCGACCGAAGCGCGGCCCTCGAAGCCGCCGGCCTTTCGGAGTAGGCCAGGGGCTCAGCGAGAGGGGCCGGACGGTGGCGAGTGACCACCCCGTCCTTGAACCGCTGTACGCGGTGGCGGGTGGCCCCCCCTCGCTCAACGCGTCTTGACGACGACAAACGGCTGTTGTAAATATCCGGCCTGTCGAATTGGAGCAAGACGGGCCGCCCGTCCAAATTGGGGAAAGGGCGAAACGGATTGCGTGTTTTCTTTTGAAAAGGAGGAGACGCGAATGCGACCTGTTGACGATTCCAACGTTGGCTCACCGGATCTCGCCATCAAGCCAGTCGAGATTCGATCTCATCAAAAGGGCGACTCGGTGACGATCATCGTCGCCGGCGAGATCGACCTATCGACGGCAGGCAAGCTCGATGCCGCAATCCGGCACGCAGAGGACACCGTGATCGGACAGATCGTGGTGGACATGACCGATCTCTCTTTCGTGGACTCCACTGGGCTGAGCGTTCTCCTGAGGGCGAGCGTGCGGAGCAGGGAGAACGGCAACCGGCTCAGCTTCGTCCCTTCTAAGCATGAGGCGGTCACCAGGCTCGTTGCCTTGACCGGAACGGGCGAGATGTTCGACTGAGCAGTCCCACCGTCGTTACCTCTCGGCGGTGTGGCAATAGGGGAACTGCGTATTGGAAGAAGCCTCCGACCGTGTACCGGTGGGGGCTTCTCCCTTTCGAGGCAAGTCGGGCAGCAGCCTGGGGTAGCAGCTACTCCCCAGCCGAGCTTGCCCCTTGGCGCGGGAGTTACCGACCTTCTGGCAGATGCTTCAACGGGTGGTCTAGGCAACGCTGAGAACTCTCGCCGCGCGGGTGTCGACAAAACCGCTGGTGGGTAAAGCGAGGACAGTCAAGAACCAGGGAAGGAGGAGCAGTGGGAATGGCCAAGACCAAGTCAGATAAGGAGCTCTACGGACGGCTCAGGGACACGGGCATCAGAAAGAGGGTCGCGAAGCGCGTCGCCGAGGCACTCCCGGCGAAGGGCCAGAAGAAGCCCGCCAGGGCCCATCGTCTCGCGGATGAGCTTTCGGCTGCGGCTGACACGATCAGGGAGCGCGCGGGCGGAGGCTCGCGGAAGCGCTCCAAAGCCGCGAAGAAGGCGGCGCGCACCCGCAAGACGAAGGCCGCGAAGCGCAGCAGCTCCGCGAAGAGGGCCGCGAGGTCCCGCCGGTAGAACATCGATGAGCGCGGCCCTAGGTACCGCCGTTGCGGTGCCGGGCTGGCTCCCTTCGCACAACCCTTGCCGCCCCCACCCTCAACGGGGAGGAGAGGATGTCGATCACGGGCGTGTTCTTGCCGTTAGCGGGCGAGAGTGCGCTCGAGGGGTTTATCGCCGCAAATGTGGGTAATTGCTGCGAGCAGGTAACGACTCGCATGGATGCGAAAGGAGGGGTCGGAAATGGCCCAAACGAGCACAAGAAGGAACTCGCAGGCTCGCCGCAAAACGACGGGACGGTCGAACGGCTCGGGCCGATCGGCAGCCTCCACTCGGGGCTCGAGCTCGACGCGAAACCGTCAGCAGCGCAATGGAAGGAGCAGTGCAAAGAGCAGAAGCTCGGGAGCCGCACGGAGCAGCTCGCAGACCACTAACCGCTCCCACAGGCAGCCGCAGCGTTCTGGTGGGACTGCAGGAACAGATTCCGTCAAGCAGTTTGCGTCGAAAGGCAAGGACGCCGTCGCCGAGGGAGTTCAGAGCGGTGGAAAGACGATCTCGACCGTCGCGGGCAAGGTGAAGGGACCGGCACTGGCCGCGGGTGGTGCCGCTCTCGCGGGGTTGGCGGGTGGCATGGCTGTGCAGTCGAAGCGCGACTCGGGACGCAAGATCCTGGGGATGCGACTCGGCAACAGCGTTGGCAAGGCCGGAAAGGACCTTGCCGACGCCGGCCAGAGCGTCGGCCGGTTTAGCGAGAACCTCGGAGAGTTTGCAGCCGAGATGCGGAAGACGCGTGAGGCGATCGACAATCGACCGAAGCACCGCTCCCCGGTTGAGGTCGTGTTGCAGGCTCTGACTGCGCGACGCTGACTGTAGTCGCGGGTTCGAACCCCGCCCCGATGTTATGAGAGGCCCGCCAATGCGGGTCTCTCTCGTTTGCGAACGGTTCTGTGACTCTCGTTTGGGCCTCCGTTCTATTGCCCGCGACAGACGCACGGCCGAACCGCGCCCCTACGAAGGGACGCCGTCATGGTCCGCCAAGAATCGCTCCCGCGAGGTTGCCGCTCGGCGGGACTAGCTCAACCTTCTCTCAACACTCGCCCGGGTTTCAGCGATTCCATCGCCGGGGTAGAGCGGGTGGAGCGAACACGGACGTTCAGAGGGGCAGCTATGAAACTCGACGGAACGGAGGGAGCCCGATGTCCATCGTCACCATCCTCATCATCATCATCCTGGTGCTGGTCGTGCTGTACCTGCTCAGGCGGGTCTTCTAGGACGTGGCCTGGGGAAGGTCAGCCGTGACCCACTACGGTTGCCGGGTGGCGGAGTCTTCGGAGCTCCCAGATGGGTCGAGGGAAGCGCGCATAGCGTTCAACGAGGCCTTTTCCCGGGATCTCAACGAGCGAAAGGCCGAGTGGATTGAAGGCGGCCAAGTTGTTGCCGGCTTCCGATGTGAGTGCTGGCAGGTCGATTGCGGTGAACGCGTCCAACTATCGAGCCGGGAATGGCACGAAGCCCGCGCCCAATCGAATCGGTTTGCGGTAGTGCCGGGGCACATCGCTGGCCAGCACGAAACGGTGGTCAAGGAGTACCCGCACTTCTGGCTCATCGAGAAACACGGCGAGGCGGGGGACGTAGCCGAGGAGTTGGCGTAATAGCAGGGCCCCTAGTCCCAGCTCAGGCGGCTTCTCTCCCTGATGCGGTGGACGCGACGGCTAGTTCTCGGGCTCGCCGTGTGCGTCCAAGCGTTTCTGCGTTCCCGGGACCCCCTTCCGTTTCTTGGACAGGAAGCTGATTGCCCAGACAGGGATCAAGACGCTGGGCAGCGCATTGTTTTGGACGACGACCCAACTACTGACTGTTTCGTCGTCTTTCAAAGAATCCGGTCTCGCTTGGTGGGCGAATGCTTGATGTGTTCATGGAGGCCTACGCGATGATCGTCATCGCAGCCCTCGCGGGGGCGTTCGGTGCGTTCATTCAAAAACGAAGCCTGGAGCTGGACGCGAAGGGCTAACGGCACTGTGTCTCCTGAGCCTCGGCGGCATATCGTCTGAGCGCCATGAATGTCCTTCGAGCAGCCGACCGGGTTGCCGGAAACGCAATTGAGCGTTTGACGAACGATCACCACGCTCGTCGGCTGGGCAAGCTCGGGCACTCCTCGCAGCGCACGCCGCCGGACGACGGGCGACTCTGGGCTGCGGGGGACCCACCGCCGCGGGCGGGCAACTCGCTAGACGTGCTGATCGAGGGGGCGGCCTACTTCCCGGCGCTCGAACAGGCGATCCGCGCCGCGAAGCGCAGCGTGCTGATCGCCGGATGGTGCATCACGCCGGGGTTTGCCCTCGTTCGCGAGGAGCCGCCGGTGCTGCTGCGCGATCTACTGGGCGAGGCGGCCGAGTCGGTCACTGTTCGCGTGCTGTTGTGGGCCGGGGCTCCGGTCCCCGTGTTCCCACCGCGCCGATCCTCCGTGCGCCAGGCGCGCGACGAGCTCGTGCGGGGGACGCGCATCAAGGCCGCCCTGGATTCGAACGAGCGGCCGATGCACTGCCACCACGAGAAGCTCGTCGTGATCGATGACGAGGTCGCCTTTGTCGGCGGCATCGACCTGACGGACCTCGGCGGTGATCGCTATGACACGCCCGAGCATCCCGGGCGTGGGCGCCTGGGCTGGCACGACGTCGCCTCGCGGCTGCGCGGGCCGGCCGTGACCGACGTAGGCCGCCACGTCGCCCAGCGATGGCACGCGGTCACCGGCGAGCGCCTGGAAGCGCAGACTTCCGACGCGGTGGGCGACGGCAATGTGGAGCTGCAGATCGTCCGCACCCTCCCCGAGAAGCTCTACGGCTTCGCGCCGCGCGGCGACTTCCGAATCATCGAGGCCTACCTGCGCGCCCTGCGCTCCGCGCAGAAGCTCGTCTACCTGGAGAACCAGTTTCTGTGGTCCCCGGAGATCGTGAACATCCTTGCCGCAAAGCTCCGCCGGCCGCCGGCCGCCGAGTTTCGCGTCGTCATCATGCTGCCAGGCAAGGCGAACACGGGACAGGACGACACGCGCGGGCAGCTCGCGCTGCTCGCTGCCGCCGACGACGGTCAGGGACGCTTCCTCGCCACGACGATCCGGGCGCGCTCGGGCAAGACCAGCGACCGCGTCTATGTGCACGCGAAGGTCGGCATCGTCGACGACCGCTGGCTCACGCTTGGCTCCGCGAACCTCAACGCGCACTCCTTCTTCAACGACACCGAGGTCAACATCATCACCTGCGACTCGGCCCTCGCCCGCGACACACGGCTGCGACTGTGGGCCGCCCATCTCGAGCGAGACATCGACGAGGTTGCCGGCGATCCGATCACCGTCGTCGACGAACTCTGGCGCCCGATCGCGGCCGACCAGCGCGAGCGCAGGAACCGCGGTGAGCCGTTGACGCACGGGCTGGTGGAGCTGGAGGCGACGTCACACCGTTCCGAACGGCTGCTCGGCCCGTTGCAGGCGCTCGTGGTTGACGGCTAGCTACCCGCTCACAGGACGCGGCAAAGCCCTGCGGCGTCTTTGGCGCCTTCGGTGTACCCCGCGTACAGGGCCTACTAGTCGCTTTCCAGTTCGCTCTCCTTGCGTGCCGCTCGCTCCTCATGAAGGTCGGCCTCAGCTCCGGCGCGCTTGCCGCGTTCCTCTGCCACGGAGGCCATCCGCTGTTCGGAGCCGACATCGGCGACACCCCCTCCCCACCGCCCACGGCCGGCGCCGCCAGCGTCGCCGATGAGCTAAAGAAATTGGCCGAGCTCCGCTCCGAGGGCGTGCTCAGCGACGAGGAATTCGAAGCCCAGAAGAGTCCGCTGCTCGCCGGCTGAGCCACCCGCGCGCTCCGATAAGACGGCCGTATAACCCCTCCGGGCGCCTCATCAAAGCGGTCCTGCTCTCCTGGCCGGCAGCGGGAATGAGGGCTAAGGAGCGTGGATGGAGCGGTGATACGCAGCCTGCGCAAAGTCCAAGCCGTGATTCGGCTCGATCGTCTGCTGACCGAGTGTGCTCCCGGTTTCAATCTCTACGACGTCACCGTTGGGTGTCAGAGCGATGACTCCACGGTCGAGTCGAACGTGGTCGTTTGGGCAGAGGCATAGGACGTTGCTCGCCTCGTCGGGGCCGTTGTGGGGTCTCCCTACCGGCCGCAGATGAGCTCCCTCTGCATACGGACCCGTAGGTGTATGTAGGACCACGTCGCAGACCTGACACTGATAGCCATAGAGCTGCTTGACCCACTGTGTGACAGCTGTGTTGCGGACCAGACGCTGAGTGGTCGCGTACTCACGCCTCTGATTCCCACTCGGAGGCACACCGGGTTTGGGATTCGTGACGGGGTTCTCTGACGGGGATCGGACCAGTCGAAAGCGCCAGATATCGAAACCCGACTTGCTTTGTCTAGCCAATAGCTTTCGACGTAGTAATCCGGGCCCCGAGAGCGTGCTCTCGGTGGGCCTCGAGTCACCGCCGGGTCTTGTCGTCGAGAGCTTGACCTCATCGATTCTGCGCGATAGCTGCTGTGGGAATCCAGATCACGGTTGAGGGGGATCCGGACGTCAACGTGATTCAACTCGGATTGCACCCGATCGTCATCGGTGACCAGGTCTGGATCCTGCGAGCCCTGCAGGCGATCAGATCTTCACCTGCGCCGAGCAGCTTGCCCGGTGGAAATCGACTGTCTGACACTGACGTGTGGGGAATGCGCCTCTGGTGGCCTTGACGGGCGCCGAGTACTTGCGACGCATGCCTCCGTTGCTCTTGAGAGAACATGCAGGCTTCCATAGCGCTTCCATGGGGCCGGCTTCACCGGGTGCGGACGTTCCAGAAATGCTGAAACCCACTCGTGGTCTAGAG
>CAVXQP010000010.1:0-137500 GCA_963763955.1 uncultured Solirubrobacterales bacterium
TCCGGGTTGGCCCCCATCAACTGCCCGCCGACGGGATGTTCCTCATCGGTCACCTGAAGTCGCCGCTGATTTTTCTTCGAATGCCCGGCCGTGACGACAAATTGATCCAGCAGCACTTCGCACAGTGTGTACGGCGCGCCGAACCGGCGGGCAATGATCCGCATCGCCGCGTCGCTGTAGCCGGACAAGGCGGCTTGCACGACCGGAAAGCCGATGTCGATGTTGCCGATTTGCAAGCTGCGGCAGTGTGGAATGTTAAGTGATGCTCATGACAAGCACCGGGCAGGTATCGAACCATTGGCGGCCTTGCAGCGCCATCCATTCGCTCGATTCTTCCGGGCCCCACAGGCCCGGCTCGTACAGGTACAGAGTCGGTTTGCCTGTCGCTCTGCCAGGTCTGCGAGATCGGATCGATGATGCTCCAGGCCAATTCCACTTCGTCGGCCCGCGAAAACAGGCTGGCGTCGCCGTGCAAGACGTCCAGCAGCAGCCGCTGGTAGGCTTCGGGCATGCCGCCGGTGAACTCGCGCGGAAGTTGAAACTCAGATCGGTCAGCCGGAGCTTCATGCCGGCGTCGGGCACTTTGGTGTGGAAGTGCAGCTGGATGCCCTCGGCCGGCTGCACCTGGATCACCAGCCGGTTCGACTCGAAGGCGCGCTCGCGGCCCGCCCTCGAAACATCATGTGCGGCGGCTGGCGGAACTGGATGACGATTTGCGTGGTGCGGCACGACATGGCCTTGCCGCTGCGCAGATAGAAACGGCACGCCCTGCCATCGCCAGTTGTCGATGTGCAGCTTGACGGCGCCGAAGGTGGCCGTTTCGCTGTCGGGCGGCACGCCCGGCTCGTCGCGATACTTGCGATATTGGCCGCGGATCGTGTCGGTGGCCACTGCCTCGGGCTTCATGGCGCGGATCGGCCGCAGCACCTTCACCTTCTCGTCGCGGATGGCGTCGGCCTCGAACCGCGCCGGGGCCTCCATCGCCGTGAACGTCATCAGTTGCAGCAGGTGGTTCTGGAACATGTCGCGGAGCATGCCCACCGAGTCGTAATAGCCGGCGCGGTGGCCGACGGTCACGTCCTCGGCCGCCGTGATCTGCACGTGGTCGATGTAGTTGCGGTTCCAGATCGGCTCGAAAATGCTGTTGGCGAACCGCAGCACCAGCATGTTCTGCACGGTTTCCTTGCCCAGGTAATGGTCGATGCGATAGACCTGCTGCTCGCGAAAGACCTGTGGACGGCTTCGTTCAGCTCCCGGGCGGTGGCCAGGTCGGTGCCGAACGGTTTTTCGATGACGATCGCGGCGCGGAGCCGTCGGTTTCTTCGGCCAGGCCGCTGGCGCCCAGTGCATTCGACGGCGGTTTCGTAAAGCTGCGGCGCGGTGGCCAGATAGTACACCCGCGTGGCCGGCTGCGCCTTCTCAATCTCGGCGAGCAGTTTCGCCAGCTTCGCGAAATCGCTCGGCGGTTTCCAGATCGCCCGGCTGGTAGTAGATCGACGGGGCGAATTGCTTTCCACGCCGCCGCGTCCCAATTCTTGCCGGCGAACTCTTGCGTCGTTCCGTCGAGCTTGTTCGCGCCACTCGTCGTGCGTGAACTGCGGTGCGCGAGAAGCCGACGATGTTGCGTCCCCTCCGGCAGCCGCTTCTTGCGATACAGCGAGAACAGCGCCGGAATCAGCTTGCGGCTGGTCAGATCGCCCGAGGCGCCGAAAATGACGATCGTGTGTGGCATCCGAGCACCTGCGATAATGTCACGATTAGCTGTTGTCTTCCGACAAACTTTCCAGCAGCCGTTCCCATTTGTCGGCGGTGTCTTTGCCGATGGCCTGCTGATTGCGGCGAACCACGCCGGCCAGCGATGCCGACATCCGCTGCGCCCAGCATCCGTTGCACTTGGGCCGAATTCAGACGGCCGGCCACGTTTTCCAGTTCCAGCAATTTCTTCGCGCTTTCGGTCGGCTTGTGTTCCAGCGAATCGACGATCGCCTCTCCCGCGATGCCGAACACCTGGTATTCCTTTCGACGTCGGGCCGATTGGCGAACCATTCAAACAACTTCATGGCTTTGGCGCGGCTTTCGGAATCGTCTTGCTCCAGCAGATACTGCAAAGCCAGTTCCCTCTTGGCCAGCGGGATATATTTTTTGTCGCTGGGGAAATAGTTCTCCACCGCTTGCCACGCGGCTTCGCTGGGCAGGTTGCGGGCGTAATCGTATTGCGCTTCGGCGCGTGGATTGGCGCGGCACAACTTCCGGCGGCACGTCGAGCAGATACGGTTCGCGCAGCGCCCAGGCGGCTCCGGCGCCCACCAGCAGAGCCGCGATCATCGCCGCGGCGGTCCGCCAAATCCAGCGCCGATCGGCGCGCATCAGCGATTGCGTTTTCATCAGTTCCTGCAGCCGCTGCGTGGCCTGCGCGATCCGCTCCGGTGAGCGACGCCAATTCCACGGCGTTGAACTCGTCCATTTCGGCGGGCCATTGCAGATCGACCCCTTCGATTTGCAGCGAACGCAGTTCTTGCAGCAGTTCGCGCGGGTTCTGGTAGCGCTGCGTCGGATCTTTGGCCAGCATTTTGTGGACGATGCGGCACAGAGCCGGCGGCAGATCGGGCCGCGCATTTTCCAGTCGCTCGGGCTGCGTGCGCACGTGCTGCAAGGCCACGCTCAGGGCCGTTTCGCCGCGGAAGGGCGTTTGGCCGCTGAGCATGTGGTAGCAGGTGACGCCCAGGCTGTAGATGTCGCTGCGCGGATCGAGCGGCTGGCCCTCGACCTGCTCGGGGCTCATGTACAGCGGCGTGCCCATCGTGATGCCGACTTGCGTGAGCTTGGTGGCATCGTCCGTCGGCGGCCGACGCGGGCCAGGCCGAAGTCGGCCACCTTCACCTCGCCGCTGCGGGCCAGCATGATGTTCTCGGGCTTGATGTCGCGGTGGACGATGCCGCGCTCGGCGGCTTTGCACAAGGCGGCGGTCACTTGCCGCATGATCGCCACGGCCATCTTGCACGTTCGGGCGAGCCTTGCCGCGCAATGAACTGCGCCAGGTTCTGCCCTTCGACGTATTCCTGCGCGATGTAGTGCACGCCGTCGACGCAGCCCACTTCGTAGATTTGCACGATGTTGGCCTGCACCAGCGCGGCGGCGGCCTGGGCTTCATTGTGGAAGCGGCGCACATAGGTTTGGTCGGCGGCCAGTTCGCGCTTGAGCACTTTGAAGGCCACCTGCCGGCGGAGCGAACCTTGCTCGGCCAGATAGACGTCGGCCATGGCGCCGCGCCCAAGCGGCGCAGCAGGCGATAATCGCCGAACTGGCGGCCGGAAAGATCGAGATCCAAGCCGGTGCTGCCGCCGGTGGTTGCGCCTGGATCGCTGGAAAGATCGGCCGGATTCATCATCATCAAGTATCACCGCCGAGCAGCAGACGTTGACAACTACAAGCGCGTGGGTGACAGCGCGCTCGACCGAAGCCGCCCAACTACTTACGGCAGCTGTAGCACTTCGGAGTTCGGTGCCGGTGCGCGTGGAAATCGCTTGCCAGATCACGCCGTTCACGCCGTCGGGCACAAAATGCACCGAGCCGTCGGCCAACAGCACATTCACGCCGCCCACGTGCAAGCTCCTGCGCAGTGCGCCAGCCATAAACGGCCAACCGATCGGCGGCGGCCAGGCTGTCGCTGACGCAATCCAACGTGCTGGAGTTCGGCGTGCGATAGTGATTGTACATGGCGCAGCGGAATTCGCCGTTGGCCCAGGAAAACCCGCGCGGATCGGATAGATCCCACAGCACGCTTTGCGAGCAGGCGGTTTCGGTCACCGGCGCGGTGAAGGTGAATACGTAAACATAACGCGGATCGATCTGCGAGGCCGCTCGTTCCGAAGCGGCTGGATTGATGCCCAGGATGCTTTCCGACAAGGCCGCGGTCTTGCTCAGCCCGTTGGTGATTTGGCTGGTGCGGATTTGTGAATTGATGAAGAACAATCCGTCGGCTTGAAACGGCGTGCCGCCGCCGGCGCCGCTATCCGGCACGGCGGCGTAGTTCGTCGGGCCGAACGTGGTATTGATCGGCTGCGCTGCGCCGCCGTCGCTGGGGCAAAGAAATTCGCGCACCACCTGCGCCACGCCCGCCCGATTTTGTGGAAACACGCTGAAGCCGTTGTTGTACAGCGGCACCGATCATGTCCAACATGTTGCGCACCGTCCGATTGCTCCATGTACGGCATCAGATGCGCCAGCGCCGACCAGCGATACAGCGCGTTGGGCGTGAGCGCGTTGTACTCGCGCGATTCGGAGCCTGGCGGCAGATGATGCTTGGCCGATTCGTAATTGTGCATCGCCAAGCCAAGCTGCTTCAGCCGATTCAGGCAATCGGTGCGTCGGGCACTTTCGCGCGCCGAGCCGATGGCCGGCAGCAGCAGCGCCATCAGCACGCCGATGATGGCGATCACCACCAGCAATTCGACGAGCGTGAAGGCAGATCGGCTGCGCATGACCGATCTTTGTTCCAGGGCGAATTCGGATTAACGATTGCGGCCGCGGCGGCGCCGAGCAATTGGGCCCCCATCAGCATACCTAATCCGCCGGCCATCAACACCGCGGTGCCGGCTCGGGCACGGCAATCGCCGCCACCGGCTGGAAAACAGCGCCTTCCACTCCCGTGCCGGTGATAAAGCCCGGGGTCAGCACGGCCGCTGGCAAAGTTATAGATGTCGATCTGCCCTGGCGTCGGCGAGCCGGAGCCAGATTCGGTAATCAGCATGTTGCCGTCGCCCAGATCGTGCAGACCGGAGGGGAACGAAAGGCCGGTAATCACCGTCGAGGGAATCAAGTTGCCGCAGCGAATCGTATCCGGCAACGGTGGCTCCAAGCTGATCGGCCACGAACAAAGTGCCATCGTGAAACAGCAATCCGCTGGCGCCGGGCGTGCCGGCAGCAAACACGCGTCGGCGTGGCGACAAATTCCGGATTGACAGTCGGGTGCCTTCGTGAATTTCAACACCTCGCCGGCAAACGTGGGCGGATGCAAATGCGCCGACATAAAGATTCCCGCTGCTGTCAAACGCCATGCCGCTGAAGGCCGGTATGATCGCTGCCCGTGCTCAGCGGATTATTGGTGTCGCTCACGCAGCGCTCCCGTGAGCATCGTAGCGCTTGATCAAGTTGCCTTGGAACGGGCCGATATCGCCCAGCTCGCTGACGAACAGCGTATTGCCGTCGGAAAGCAACTCCGCCGGGGCCATTCAGTCCGGAAGCGAACACGCCGCTCGACGATGCTGCCGCTATTGACCGGCGCGAAATTATTGTTCGGGATCGTACACCAATATCTGCCCGTTGTTCGGCCCGGTGTTGTGATTGGCCACATACAGATATCCGTTGGGGCCAATCGTTAGCGCCGAGGGAATCGTCAAGCCGGTCACTACCGCGCTGATGAAATTGCCGCTGGCATCGAACGCATCGATTTGGCCGGTGCCGGGAACTTGCCCGTACGGATCGCCGTTGGTGTCGGCCACCAGATAGGCGATCGGCGCGGCAATGGCCTGCGACGCCGCTCGATAAAATGAACGCCGAGCAAATACAAAATTGTGCGATTCGAGTTGGATGCAAATTCATGGAGCTGCCTGGAGCGAAACCGAAACGGGAGAACGACGAAATCCTTCAACGACACTGCGCCAGAGAAACCGCAGCAAAGCCGCGGTAAGGCGGTCGTTTTAAGCAGGTCTAAGATAAGCTGCTGAAGGAAAGTAGTGAGATCGGTGCGACGAGATTGCGAAACTGCAGTCAATCAATCTAACAAACAGTAAAATGACCTGCAACCAATCGGCAACGATCCTGCAAAGCTCTTCTTCCTACCGCCGCTAAATGGCAACACGACACGTTGCGTTAGCGCAGGAACTCACCGGAAATGATGGAATCGGCAGGGCTGGTCGTGTATCGACGCAGAGGCGACCAGATCGAAGTGCTGCTGGTGCACCCCTCGGGCAACTACAACCGCCAAGCGCCGTGGAGCATTCCCAAGGGTTTGCCCGATCAGGGCGAATCGCTGATCGACGCCGCCGTGCGCGAAACGAAAGAAGAAGCCGGCGTCGATGTCGACGTGAGCAAGCTCATGCCGCTGGGCCACGTCGAGTACACGCAGCAGCCGCAAACGAATCCACGCTTTCGCAGTCGACGGCCGCCGACGACGCCGCCCCGCAGCCGGCGTGTTGGGAAGTCGACCGCGCCGAGTTTCTGCCGCTCGACGAAGCCCGGCAGCTGATCCATCCCGATCAAGCGCCGTTTCTGGATCGCTTGCTTGAAATGTTGAAATAGCCGCGTTCGCGGCAATCAATTCTCGGCAGCTGCTGATCCGCGCCGTATCCTGCGCAAGATGCTTCGAGCCCAACAGCCAGAACACGCCGCTGAGGAACATCGCCAGCGACACCGCCGCGAAGCCGGCGTTCATGTTGCCGCCGGTCAGATCGGAAATCCAACCGATCAACGGCGGCGAAATCACGTCGCCCAGCGCATGAATGATGAAGATGTTCAGCGCAAAGGCCGAAGCGCGCACCGCCGGATTGGTCACGTTCGCCAAAATCGTGTTGCTCGGGCCCGTGTTGAAGAACAGGCAGAACTCGGTGATGAAGATCAGCACCCAGGCGGCAGGGAAGGGCACGAACAGCGCCGCCAGAAACAGTGGCACCGCCAACATCATGCCCCAGCCGGAAACTAGAAAGTAGGAGCCGCCGAAACGCGATCGCAGTTTGTCGCCGGCCCAACCGCCGGCCAGCGTCGAAATCAAGCCCGCCACGGCCGTGATCGCGCCGAACGTGAAGGCGACATGTTCCAAATCACCAGCATGGCGGAACGTGTGCACGTAGTCGGGCATCCAGTACGCCAAGCCGCCGACGGCGAACGTCATCAGCGTCATGCCGATCGTGTTGTAGATGTACGAAGGCGTTGTCAGGATCGCGCGGTAATCGGCCCAAGTGGCGGAGCGTCTGAATTATTGGGCGATAGTCTTCGGTGCGACGGCTCGCGCATCATCAGGGCCAGCACGCCCAAGAATAATTCCCGGCGGCAGCGACAGATAAAACGCCCACCGCCAGCTCCAGATGCTCCGCCACCACGCCCCCCAGCGTGTAGCCCAAGGCGCTGCCGACCGGCATCGCCAGATAAAACCACGCCAGCACTCGGCCGCGCCGCTCGACCGGATACAAATCGGAAATGATCGTCGGCGCCACCGGCCCGTACGCCGCCTCGCCGACGCCGACGAACATGCGCGTGATCAGCAGCGCCATGATACGTCATCGCCAGCCCGGATGCTCCCGACGCCAGGCTCCAAGCAATCACGCCGCCGGCAACAATCAACCACCGCGACCAGCGATCCGCCAGCCAACCGAACAGCGGCGCGGCAATCAGATACGAAACCAAAAACGCCTGCGCCAAGAAACCCAAGCTTCGCATCGACGTTCGTCGACAGCGGCTGTAAAAAATTCCTGCGCAACCGCGGCACCACCGCCGCCAACACATAGCGATCGATGTAATTAAACAGATTGATCGCCAGCAGCAGCGCCAACGACCAGCGCGCCATGCTGATCGACGATCTGGAGTTAGCATGCGGCGACGACATCGCGAAGGAACGTTCGCCCTGGATAAGGAACCGCAACGACTGCGAGCAGACTACACCATTTGCCAAGGCGCGTGAATTCCTATTTCGTTCGCTGCTCAATTGCAGCGCGAACTTCCGGCAGCGGGTAGTCGATGATCGGCAGATCGAGCCCGGCGATTTCTTTCAGCCGCCGCCAGCCGCGGGTGACCAGCGATTGCCGCTCGCGCACATAGTTGGCGTCGAGCTGGCGCTTGTCGAATTCGCCTTCGACCACCACCGGTTCGAAATCGTCGTCCACGATGAACTGCGCCAGCACCGGATTGCAGCGGATGTGCCGCTCGCGCAGCGTGTGCAGCGTTTCGGGATCGACTTCGCCGATCACGTAGCGCAGATACAGATCGCTGTCGGTGATCTCCGCCACGTCACCGCCGCAAACGTCGCACAGATAACCTTCTTCACATTTGGCCATGGAATCACAGGGTCAGATGAGAGCGAGGGCGAATTTCTCCCCTACTGCACTGTCATAATCCCAGCACGTCGCTCATGCTGTACAGCCCGGCCGGCTTGCCGGCAAGAAATTTCGCAGCCGCCAGCGCGCCGTGAGCATAGCAATCGCGGTTGGTGGCGCGCACCGAAAGTTCCAGCGTCTCGCCCAGCAGGCCGAACACGATCGTGTGCTCGCCGGGATTGTCGCCGGTGCGCACCGCATGGTAGCGCAATCTCATTGTGCGGCCGCTGGCCCGGGCGGCCTTCGCGGCCGTGCGCGATGTTTGGTGATCCCCATCGCGTCGCCGATGATCTGGCCGAATTTCAGCGCCGTGCCGCTGGGGGCATCTTCCTTGAAGCGATGATGCCGTTCGATGATTTCCACATCCGCGCCGCTGGGATGATCGCGCAGCGCGCGGCCGGCAATCTCCGCCAGCTTCATCGCCACATTCACTGCCAGGCTCATGCTCGGCGACCACAGCAGCGGAATCGATTTCGGCCGCTTCGCGCACCGCCAATTGCTGCCCGGCATCCAAGCCGGTGGTGGCGACGACCAGCGGAATTTTTTTCTCGAGGCACGTTTTCAAAATCGCCATCGTGCCGGCGGGAACGGAAAAATCGATCACCACGTCGACCGGCGCGGAAAGTGATGCGGCCAGCGGCACATCGATCGGCCCAACGCCGGCGATCGCTCCGGCATCTTGGCCCAGCTTCGGATGCCCGGCCGATTCCAGCGCGGCAACGATTTTCAAGTTCGCTGATCGGCCGACACCCAGCGCAATCAACCGCTGGCCCATGCGGCCGGCGGCCCCGTGAATGGCGATTTTGATGAGGAGAGGCGGGCATGATTGTCGTTCGCTCGATGCGACCCGACTGACATCGTCGGGCTAACTGTAAAGTTGGATGGCTTTGATGATTTCGTCGAGATCGTTGTTCACCGACACGGCGCGGTTGGCAAACGCGGCACGCTTCACGCCGCGGCTGCCGAGCACTTTGTTGAACTGTTCTTGATCGGTCGTGTGATACGCCACGGTGGCCGTCGGGTCTTTCAGTTGATGGCCGGTCAGAATGCACACCACGCGCTCGTCGCGGCCAATCACGCCTTCGGCCACCAGGTTCTTCGCGCCGGCCACGCTGGCCGCGCTGGCCGGTTCGCAGCCCAAGCCGCCGGCGCCGACCTGCGCCTTGGCGTCGAGAATTTCTTGCTCGGTCACTTCGCGCACCACGCCGTCGCACACATCCAAGGCACGCAAACACTTCTCCAGGTTCACGGGGCGATTGATTTCGATGGCGCTGGCGATGGTGTCGGCCCGGCGGTGCGCGGCATCCAGCTCGGCGTAATAGTCATTGACGATTTCGTTCATCCGGCCGCCCGCCGTTCCAGCGCAGCCCGCGGCGCTCGTAACAGTTCGTACAGCGTATTGGCGCCGGCGGCATTGATCACGGCCAGCCGCGGAATGCGATCGATCAGCCCCAGCTCTTTCAACTCGGAAAACGCTTTGCCAAACGCGCTGGAGTTGCCCAGGTTTCCGCCGGGCACCACGATCCAATCGGGCACTTCCCAGCCGCAGCGCCTCCAGCACGCGGAACATGATCGTCTTCTGCCCTTCCAGCCGGAACGGATTGACGCTGTTGACCAGGTAGATTCCCAACTGCGCGGAAACTTCTTTGACGCGCTGCATGGCGTCGTCGAAATCGCCGGCAATCTGCACGGTCAGCGCGCCGTAATCCAGCGCCTGCGAAAGCTTGCCGTACGAAATCTTTCCCGAGCCGATGAAGATGATCGCCCTTCATCAACCGCGTGACGGCACAATACAGAGCCAGCGAGGCGCTGGTGTTGCCGGTCGAAGCGCAAGCGGCGCGCTTGGCGCCGACCATGCGGGCATGGGTGAACGCCGCCGACATGCCGTTGTCTTTGAAGCTGCCCGAGGGATTCATCCCTTCGTATTGCAGAAACAGTTGGCCGCGATCGAGGCCCACGAATTTGCCGACCGCCGCTGCGTTTTGCAGCAGCGTTTGGCCTTCGCCGATGGTGACCGCCATTTCCGGCGGCGCGAACGGCAGCAGTTCGCGGAACCGCCACACGCCGCTGAAAGCACAGCGGCTCGTGCCGGCGCGACCATTTGCTTTCGAACCACTTCAGCGCGCTCGGCGGGCGCAGCCGGTCCCAATCGTACGCCACATCGAGCAAGTGGCCGCACTGGCAGGCCACGCGCACTTCGTCCACGCCGTAAGTCGTCCCGCAGTCGGGCGAAACGCACCGCTGGAAGGCAACGTCGGTTTTCGAAACCACGCTAATGATTCACGCCTTATGTGATGCAAGTGCGGAATCGAAGCCCAAACATTTTAGTCTAGATTAGCTAGCGACAATCCGGAAGCCGAAAGGGGGATGACGCGCCAGTCGCGGCAATCGCACCAGATGGTTCCGATCTGCGCCTGTCGAGCCGGCGAATACCGGACCTTTGACACCCTGTGGCAGGGCATCTATAATCGCAGGTCTGTCAGCACTGAACCGGTCCTCCCCAGAGGTTTCACCGCTCGGAGATACGAACGATGAAGAAGGCTGAGACGAAGGAATACAAGGAATTATTGGTGTCGTTGCGGGCACGCCTGCGGGGGGACGTGAACCAGTTGGCCGATGCGGCACTGAAGAAGAATCGCGCGGAAGCCAACGGCGATTTGTCGAGCATGCCGATCCACATGGCCGATCTGGGCAGCGACAATTTCGAGCAGGAATTTACCCTCAGCCTGATGGAGAACGAGGAGGGCACGTTGACGGCCGTCGAGGCGGCGCTGGAACGCATCGAAGCCGGCACCTACGGCGACTGCGAAGAGTGCGGCGCGAAAATTCCCAAATCGCGCTTGCAGGCCATCCCTTACACGGCCCTGTGCGTGAAGTGCGCCTCGGCGATGGAAGCCAAGGGCTAAGCAAGCGGCAATTAGCGGCTAGCCGGAACTCCGATTGCGTGAGCCTAGGGATTGCTGATATTTTTTGTCGGCTGGTTGCCGATCGCTAATTGCTAGTCGCTTCGTTCCGCGAGATCACGGATGGCTGGAAATTCCTGTGCCGCTTTCGCGATTGCTCTTGTTTCTCGCGCTGGCCGCCGGCGGCTGTGCCATCGATCTGGCCAGCAAGCACTGGATCTTTGCGGAGCTGTCGAAACAGGGACCGCAGTCGTTCGATGGCGCAACCATCGTGCTCGTGCCCGGCATTTTCAGCCTCACCACCAGCGTCAACGAAGGGGCACTGTTCGGCCTGGGCCACGGCATGACCTGGGCATTTGCCGCTCTGTCGATGCTGGCCGCGGCCGGCATCATCTATTGGCTGTTCCTGGCCGGCGGGGCCACGGGACTTGTGGCTGACGTGTCGCTGGGACTGGTCATGGGCGGCATCTTCGGAAATCTTTACGATCGCCTCGGACTGCCCGGGCTGACATGGCATGTGGCCACCGCCACGCATCAAGCCGGCGACCGTGTATATGCAGTTCGCGACTGGATGCACTTCGAAATCCGCTCCATCGGCTTCGATTGGCCGGTCTTCAACATCGCCGACAGCCTGTTGGTCGTCGGCGCCGCCATGCTGTTTTGGCATGCTCTATGGCGGGAACGCCGGCGGCAGGCCGAGGCGGTGCCGCAGGCCGCCTCGCCGGGCAAGCAGCTAGCTAAGTTGACCCGACCGGCTCACACGTCGGCCTTCTGAGCCAACATCGTGCTTCCACTTCGGGCGGAAATATTTGACATTCTGCAGCGGGGTGGATAGTATCCGGCTTGTCTAAGGGAAGAAGCACGTCGAGCCGCTCAGGCAAATCGTCGTGTCGCTCGAAAAGTTCGACGTTCTTGTCGGACGCGTCAACACTCGGTTGGCAACTTTTCGCAGAAAGGAGGTCGGCTAACGCAGTGTGCTTCATACGCTTGTCGTCGAACGAGTCGCACGACTTAATGGGACAGCGGGGAGCAAACACGTCATACCTAAATAGTTCACCCCACAGCAGGATCGTAGGCCACGCTATGCCGGTTTGGGAATTAAGTCAGGCATAGCGGATTGATCGCAGGGAATGTGGTCAGGCCTTCGGTCGCAGATTGGAAGGCCACTGCTATGAAGCTCTCGCGTACTGTGGGCTATGCCTTGCAGGCCGATCCTGCAATTGGCTGAAGCCGAGCCCAACACGCCCGTTCCGTGCAGCCGGCTGGCTGCACAAGGCCGCATGCCCGAACGTTTCCTGTTGCAGATACTCCGCAATTTGGTCACCAGCGGCATTTTGCAATCGACCCGCGGCGTGGACGGCGGTTACATGTTACGACGATCGCCGGAGGAGATTTCGCTTTTGGATTTGATCGAGGCGGTCGATGGTCCCCTGAATGCCAAGCCGCCGGCCGTCGAGGGATTGTCCGTCCGAAACGATGGCCAAGCTTACCGCGGCGCTGGACGAAGTTTGCAGCGTGGCGCGGCGGCAGATTGACGAACATCAAACTCTCGGCGCTGATGCCCGGGCGTCGCAAAGGAGGCGAGACTGTCCGATTCGGCAAGCGAAAATCCGAAAGCGCCACACGTCGGCAGTTAGGTGCAAAGGAGTGAAGGAACGAGGGAAAGTTTGTCCCCCGTTCCTCGATCCTTTCGTCCGGGCGAAATTGTCTATCATCTCGCGATTCGCCATCTCGTGATGCCGTACTCGCTGTTGGCAGCACTGCGCCCCGCGGTTAATCTGTTTGCATGAGCCGATGAACTTACGCCCCGTTTGAAACTCGCCTGCGACATCGCCCGCGAAGCCGGCCGCTTGACGCTCCGCTATTTTCACCGCGACGATCTTGCAGGTGGATTTCAAGCCGGACGCTTCGCCGGTGACCATTGCCGATCGCGAATCGGAACAACTGCTGCGCAAGCACATCGCCGCCGCGTTTCCGCAGGACGGCATTCTCGGCGAAGAATTCGGCGAGCAGCCTGGCAACTCAGGCTTCCGCTGGATTTTGGATCCCATCGACGGCACCAAATCGTTCATCTACGGCGTGCCGCTGTATAGCGTGCTGATTGGAATCGAACATGAAGGCGAAAGCCGCATCGGCGTAATCTACGTCCCCGCCATGGACGAAATGGTTTACGCCGCCACAGGGCAGGGGGCCTGGCATGTGCGCGGCAGCCAGTCGCCGCGGCCCGCCCGCGTTTCCAAAACAAAAACACTGGCCGAAGGTTTGTTCTGCACCAGCGGCCTGACCGGCTTCCACAAGCGCGGTTCGCTCGACGTTTTCGAACGCTTGACCAAAGCCGCAAAAGTCGGCCGCACCTGGGGCGACGGTTTCGGTTATCTGCTGCTGGCCACCGGCCGCGCCGACGTGATGGTCGATCCCGCCATGTTTCTCTGGGACGCCGCGCCGCTGCCCCCCATCATGCAAGAAGCCGGCGGAACATTCACCGATTGGAAAGGCAATGTCACCATCGCCGGCGGCGAAGGCATCGGCACCAACGGTCTTTTGCTGGACGAAGTGCTGCGATTGGTGCGAGGCTAGCACTGTCGCAATGCGATCGATTCCGGCTTGTGAGACGGCTCCCAAACAGGTATAATGATCGTTTCGCATTTTCTGGCACATGAGTTAATAGAGCAGTCGAGGTTTGCGATGGCGCGGCAGTGCGAAGTTTGCGGCAAAATGGCCAGCACGGGCAATCGGGTAACCACCCGCGGTAAGGCCAAGTATTTGGGCGGCGTGGGCACCAAGGTCACCGGCATCGCCCGGCGGCGGTTCAAGCCGAACCTGCAGCGGCTGCGCGTCACCATCGGCCGCGGCACCAGCACCACCATGCTGGTTTGTGCCCGATGCATCCGCAGCGGCTCGGTCACGAAGCTGGTCCGCCGAGCCCCGTTCAAGCTTTCCTCCGAAGGCAAAACCGCCAAAGCCGCGCGCCGAATAGTTTCTGCCTTCCGCCTTCTGCCTGTCTGCATTTTCCCAATGGCCCTCACTCGCCAAGAAGTCGAAAAAGTTTCGCTGCTGGGCCGGCTCTTGCTTTCGCCGGACGAATTGGATCGGATGACCAAGCAACTCGGCGGCATCGTGGCCTACGTCGAGCAACTGGGCGAACTCGACGATGAGATCAACTTCCGCAAAGTTCAGCCGATGGCCCACGCCGTCGAGATGACCAACGTTTTTCGCGCCGACGAAGTCCGGCCCTCGCTCGATCGCGCCGACGCGCTGGCCAACGCCCCGCAGCACGACGAGCAGTTCTATCTGGTGCCGGCCGTATTGGGCGAATCAGGCGACGGCGGCTTGCGGAATCGACTTCGCAAGCGATTCAATAGGCGAGAATCATTTCTCTGTTCTCGCCCCTCGCCTCTCGTCCCTTACGCTGCCATGTCGCTGGTCGATCGCACCGCCGCCGAACTACTGGCCGATTTGAACGCCCACCGGCTCTCGTCGGTCGAAATCACCCAGGCGTTCATCGAGCAGATCGAAAAGCGCGATCCCAAAGTCAAAGCGTTCTTGCGCTACGACGCCGACGCGGCGCTCGCGCAGGCCAAAGCGATCGACGAGCGCCGCGCCAAAAAGCACCCCGTCGGGCTGCTGGCCGGCCTGCCGGTGGCCGTGAAAGATTTGATCTGCGCCAAGGGCGAGCTGACGACGTGCGCCTCGAAAATGCTGGCAAACTTCCGCCCGCCGTACGACGCCACGGTCATCGAAAAACTTCGCGCCGCCGACGCCGTGTTCCTCGGCCGCACGAACATGGACGAGTTCGCGATGGGCGGCTCGAACGAGAACTCCGCCTTTTTCCCCACGCGAAATCCCTGGGATCTGGACGTGCATTCCCGGCGGCTCCAGCGGCGGCGCGGCGGCCAGCGTGGCGGCCGCGGATGGCGCCGCTTGTCGATCGGCACCGACACCGGCGGCTCGATCCGCCAGCCGGCCGGCCTGTGCGGCGTCACCGGCATGAAGCCGACCTACGGCCGCGTCAGCCGCTACGGCCTGGTCGCCTTCGCCAGCAGCCTCGATCAGATCGGCCCGCTGGCGCGCACCGCCGAAGATGCCGCGCTGCTGCTGGAAGCCATCGCCGGCCACGATCCGCGCGATTCGACGTCGATCGATCGGCCCGTGCCGGCGTATTCGCAAACGGTCAGCCAGCCGCTCGACGGGTCTGCGGCTGGGCTTGGTGCGCGAGCATTTCGGCCAGGGCCTGGATGCCGAAGTCGAAGCGGCGGTGCGCGAGGCGTTCGAGGTCTATCGAGTCGCTCGGCGCGAAGGTCAAAGAACTTTCGATGCCGCACGCCAAGTACGGCGTGGCCACGTACTACATCATCGCCCCCTGCGAAGCCTCGAGCAATTTGGCCCGCTACGACGGCGTGCATTACGGCTATCGCACCGACGTGGCGAAGATGAACGCCGAGCTGGCCGACGAAGCCAAACAACTGCAAGCGGCCGGCAAAACGGCCGGCGCTGGACGAACTCGACAACCCGCTGGTGCGAATGTATCGCCGCAGCCGCGCCGAAGGTTTCGGGCCGGAAGTCAAACGCCGCATCATGCTCGGCACCTACGCCCTGAGCGCCGGCTACTACGACGCCTACTATCTCAAAGCGCTAAAGTCCGCCGGCTGATCCGCCAGGATTACGACGACGCGTTCAAGGAAGTCGATCTGATCGCCGGCCCGGTCACCAGCACGCCCGCCTTCAAGATCGGCGAAAAGAGCGACGATCCGCTGGCGATGTATCTGGTCGATCTCTACACCGTGAGCGCCAACCTGGCCGGCATCGGCGGCATCTGCCTTCCCCTGCGGCTTCAGCAAAGCCGGCCTGCCCATCGGCCTGCAACTGCAAGCCCCGCCGCTGGAAGAAGAACGCCTGCTGCGCGCCGCCCACATGTTCCAAACGGCCACCGACTGGCACACGCCGCAAACCGCCGCTGTAAGCTGAGCAATGCATCGACGATGACCGACCCTACACCACCATCATCGGCCTGGAAGTGCACGTGCAGTTGCTCACCGAGAGCAAGCTGTTCTGCGGGTGCAGCACGAAGTTCGGCGCGCCGCCGAACACGCAGACGTGCCCGGTCTGCATCGGCATGCCCGGCACGCTGCCGGTGATGAATCGCGAGGCGTTCGAACTGGCGCTGAAGACGGCCGTGGCGCTGAATTGCGAGATCGCGCCGTTCACCAAGTGGGACCGCAAGAATTATTACTATCCCGACTTGCCCAAGGGCTATCAGATCAGCCAGTACGATCTGCCGTTTTCGCACGACGGCTATCTGGAAATCAGCGATCCCAAGGGACGCTTTCGAGCCGAAGCGAGTCGGCATCATCCGCGCGCACTTGGAAGAGGACGCCGGCAAGAGCATGCACGACGAAGCGGCCGGCAAGGCCGACAGCCGCATCGATCTGAATCGCACCGGCACGCCGCTGTTGGAAATCGTCAGCGAGCCCGACATGCGTTCGCGCGCTCGAGGCCAAGGCGTATCTCACCGAATTGAAACTGCTGCTCACGTACCTCGGCGTCTCCGATTGCAACATGCAGGAAGGCAGCCTGCGCGTCGATGCCAACGTCAACCTGCACATCCCGCAGCCCGACGGCCAGTCGGCCAAAACGCCGATCGTCGAAATCAAAAACATGAACAGCTTCCGCGCCGTCGAACGGGCGCTGGACTACGAAGCCGAGCGGCAATACGAAGTCTGGCAGGAAGACCGGCCGCGAGCTGGGCAAGCGTGCCCAAGCAAACCCGCGGCTGGGACGACGCGGCCAACCTCACTCGCGCCCAGCGGCACAAGGAAGAATCGAGCGACTACCGCTATTTCCCCGAGCCCGACCTCGTGCCGGTCACCGTCACGCCGAGAAGAAGTCGAAGCGGTGCGAGCGTCGCTCGGCGAACTGCCCGCCGCAGCTGCGCACGCGGCTGGAAACGACCTACGGCATCACCGCCTACGACAGCGACGTGATCGTCAACCAAGGCCGGCCGTTCGTCGAATACTTCGTCGAACTCGCCGACGCGCACGAAAGACGGCAAGACCGCCGCCAACTGGGTCGCGCAAGACGTGCTGCGCGTGCTGAACGAACAAGACACTCCGATCGAAAAATTTCCCGTCCGCGCCGAAGGCACTGGCCGATTTGATCCAGCGCGTCCAAGGCCGGCGATTTCAACACCAGCCGCGCCCGCGAAGTTTTCGCCGTCATGCTCGAAGGCAAATCCGTCGCCGACGCCGTCGCGGCACTCGGCATCGCCAAGGTCGACGAATCGGAACTGGTCGCCATGGCCGGCGAAATTCTGGCCGCCAATCCAAAAATCGTCGCCGACATCAAAGCCGGCAAAGCGCAAGCCGCCGGCCAGCCTGATCGGCCAGGCCAAAAAGCGCAACCCCAACATCAATCCCGCCCGCTTCCGCGAAATTTGTTTGGAACTGGTCGGCAAAAATGTGATGTCGGTGACCGTTGGATTCATCGCTGCATGTGCAGCCATCATCACCCTCACCACCGACTTCGGCTCCGGCAGCCCCTACGCGGCGGCGATGAAAGGCGTGATCTGGGCATCAATCCCGCGGCGCGGATCGTCGATATCTCGCACGACGTCGGCCCGCAGGATGTGCGCCACGGCGCGGTGCTGTTGGCCGAGGCCACCCCCTGGTTTCCGCCGGGCACAATTCACGTGGGCGTAGTCGATCCCGGCGTCGGCACATCGCGGCGGCTGGTCTATGCCCGCATCGGCGATCAGCAATATCTGGCCCCCGACAACGGTTTGCTCAGTTTGCTGGCGCAGCGCAACCGGCCGGCGCGCATCATCGAACTGGCGAACGTCGATTATTGGATGCCGACCGTTTCGCACACGTTTCACGGCCGCGATATCTTGGCGCCCGTCGCGGCGCAGTTGAGTTTGGGCTTAGAGCCGGAACGATTGGGCCCGGCCGTGCAAGAATTGCTGATGCTCGATTGGCCGGAGCCACGCGGAGCGACGAACCGCATCGAAGGCGCCGTGCCGCTGGATCGATCGCTTCGGCAATCTAATCACCAACATCCCGGCCAGCATGTTGCCCGGACGACGAAGCGCGGCCAAGTTCGCGTTTGCGGCGGCGCGAAAGACAATTGACGGACTTTCGCACGCCTATGGCGATCGCAAGCCGCAAGAGCTTGTCGGCGCTGGTCGGCTCCAGCGGCTATCTGGAAATCGCCGTCGTCGACGGCAGCGCGGCGCAAGTGTTAAAAATCGGCGTCGGCACGCCGGTCATCGTCGAGTGGTGAACACAATGACGCCATCGCACGATCGAATTACGCCGCTGGGATCGCGAAATCGTCTGGCACGCCTTCACGCAGATGGCCGAGTACCAGCCGCTGATCATCGAGCGGGCCGACGGCTGCACGCTGGTCGATATCGACGGCCGCGAATATCTCGACGCCACCAGCAGCCTGTGGTGCAACATCCACGGCCATCGCCATCCGAAGATCGACGCGGCCATGCGCGAGCAGCTCGACCAAGTGGCCCACGTGACGAATCTGGGGATGTCGAATCCCACGACGATCGAGCTGGCCAAGCGGCTGGTCGACATCGCGCCGCCGGGACTGAAGCACGTCTTCTTCTCCGACGACGGCGCCACCGCCGTCGAAGTGGCGCTGAAAATGGCGTTGCAATATTGGCGGCAGCGCAACGATCCGCGGCCGGAGAAGACGCTGTACGTGGCGCTGGGCGACGCCTATCACGGCGACACGATGGGCGGCGTCAGCGTCGGCGGCGTCGAGCGCTTCACCGCCATGTTCGAGCCGCTGTTGTTCGACGTGATCCGCGTGCCCGCGCCGGATATGTATCGCTTGCCGCCGGGCGTGACGCCGCAATCGGCCCTGTCAGCATTATTTGGGACAGCTCGAGCGAGTGCTGGCCGAGCATCACCAGCGAATCGCCGCGCTGGTGATCGAGCCGCTGGTGCAGTGCGCGGCGGGCATGATCGTGCACCCGCCCGGCTATCTGCGCGGCGTGCGCGAGCTGTGCACGAAGTACGACGTGCTGCTGATCGCCGACGAAGTGGCCGTCGGCTTCGGCCGCACCGGCAAAATGTTCGCCTGCGAGCACGAACAAGTCACGCCCGATTTGCTCTGCCTGGCCAAAGGAATCACCGGCGGCTACATGCCGCTGGCCGCCACGCTGACGACCGACGAAATCTGGCAACGCGTTTCTGGGAACCTATGCCGAATCAAGACGTTCTTCCACGGCCACACCTACGGCGGCAATCCGCTGGGCGCGGCGGTGGCGCTGGCGAACCTGCAGATCTTCGAAGAAGAGCAGACGCTGGAAACAGATTCAGCCGAAGATCGCGCGGCTCAAAGAGCATCTGTCGCGGATCGCCCAGCACACGCACGTCGGCGACGTGCGGCAGTGCGGCCTGATCGCCGGCGTCGAACTGGTGCGCGACACGAGCCACGAAAGAGCCCTATCCCTGGGAAGAGCGCCGCGGCTGGCGAGTTTGCGAGTCCGCGATGGCCGAAGGCGTGCTGCTCCGCCCGCTGGGCAACGTGGTGGTGATCATGCCGCCGCTGGCGATCAGCATCGAAGAGCTCGATCGGATCTGTGCAGCGGTCGAGCGCGGATCGAGGCGATCTGAGAATTAGGAAGCAGATGTAGGATTTTCAGCAAATCCTAAATCTAGTCCAAATCCTACATTCTCACTGCGCCGACGATTTCGTCCCGTGATCCGAGCCGCCAATCAGCACGCCCACCGGCAGCGGCCGGCCCGCCGTGGCATAGCCCAAGCGGTGCAGTTCTTCTTTGAGTTGCTCGTACTGAGCAAAGCTGTCGGGATAGGTCCACAGCGTGACCGTTGTGTCCTTCGGGCTGTGGCTGGCCAGCGCCCAGCGGAATTGCGAAGTTGACGAGAGCGCCTTGTCTGGCGGTTCGCCCATTTGCATGCCCACCGGCACGAGTTGCCATTCCTTGGTGCGCATCCCCACCACGCCGCGGCCGCGGTCGGTGATCAGATCGACGGTGTAGCGGAACTCGAAGCCATTGCGCGGCCCGACCACGCCCACTTTGTCGGTAATGTCGGACAGATTCGATCCGGCCGAGCGCATGTTGGATCGCACGTCCTCAATGAAATCGTCCAGCGGCACGTAGCGAATTCGCCCGCCTTGCAACTGAAAGTGAATTTCGTGCCCGAACACCGTGTGGCTCAGCGGCGTGGGATAGTGCTTGATCTCCTCGACGGCAGCTTTCTGCGCTTGCAGATCGGCGAGTTCTTTCTTTTCGCTTTCGACCGCGGCGCGGGTTTCATCGACCTGGCGGCGGAGATCGAAATCTTCCTGCTGCGAGCCGTCCAGCTTGGCGCGGTGATCGGTGATGTTCTTCTCGGCGGCGGCAATCGCCGTGGCCAGCGCCACGCGCTCCGCCGATCGAGCGGCAATTTCATGCTCGACGTCGGCCAGTTGCTGCTGCGTGCGGCGGGCGTCGTATTCGATTTCGGCCGAGCGGCGGCTCAGCGCCGAGAGTTCCGCCTGCGATGCATCGTCGTGCGGCACGGCGATCGCCGGACCTTTTTGCACCCGCATGCCGACCACCATCACCAAGATGATCAGAATGCCGACGATGTTGACCGTGACGTCGAGGAACGAATCGGTGCCGAGCTGATTCATGGGCTTCAGTGTGTTCCATGATGGTCCAGTTGTCCGTTGCCAGTTGTCCGTTGTTCAGAATTACTTTCGCTTTACATCCAGTCCGCTGTCGGCCAGCAGCACTTGCAGGTCGGCGGCGCGCGATTCGGCTTCGGGTTGCGGTTTCACGTCCAGCAACAGTTGCGGTTTCCAATACATGCTGCGGCCCGCCAGGCCCCAGCCTTGCGTGTGCACGCGCACGGCGGCCACCAATTGATCGACCGCTTCGTCGGTGCGGTCGGCCAGCGGAATCACTTGCGGCTGCTGATCGCGGGCATCCGGCACCAAAATCAGCCGATCGTTCCAGCACTCGATGCGGATCGGCCGCGTAATCGGCACCGAGGCAGTCGTGTTGGTCGGCATCGCCCAATTGCGGCCGCGCTCGTTGGCCAGCTTCCGAGCGTTGCGTTCTTGATTGGCGTTGAAGTTGAGCGATGGCGATGGAATACCGGACGACATTGGGTTCGCGTCGCTGCCGCCCGCCATTCCGGATTGTCCCATCGCACTATACGAGCTCGACGCCGCGCCGCCAGAGGCGCTACCGCCGGAGGAAGTTGCGCTGTTTCCCGATGCGTCGCCCTCGGCAAACGAACCGCCGGCGCTCGATGAGCCGCCAGCCGAAGTCCCGCTTCCGCCGGCCGCGAATCGGCCAGCCATCGGCGAGTTGGCGCCGGGCGTTGCGCCGTCTGCAGACCCGTTGTGCGAGCCGCCCGGCGCCCGGCCATCCCATTGGTCCGCTTAATTGCTGTCCGCCGAGCTGAGCTTCGCCAGTGCTCCGAATTGTTGCCGCCGCCGTAGGCACCTTGCGGATTCAATCCGCCGCGGCTGCGAATACCGCGGGCCAACAAGCGATGGCTGCTGACCGTTTCCGGTGCGACCACCGGTTCCATTTCCGGCTTCAGTGCCTGCGCCGTTGCCGCCGCCGCCAAGAGCGTCGTTTGCTGCTCGCCATTGCCGAAGATGTGGTTTCCGCTTCCGCCGGAGCCAAAGCCGGCGTCATCGCTGCCGCCGTTTCCAGGTCCCGATCCTCCCGAAGCCGGAGCCATTTCCGCCATACCGGCTGCCGCCGCCAGTTCCATTTCCTCCGAAGCCCAGCGCGGCGTTGCCCCGCGCATCGGCCATCCGATATTCGGTGGGATAGGTGCCGCCGCCGGGGCCCATGTCTCCGCTGCCTCGACCGCCTGGATTGCCGCTCGCCGATTTGCCGAACCCGCCCAGCGGATCGTTGGCAAACGGATCGTTCCCCAGCGAAGGCGCGCCGTCGCGCACCAATCCGCCGCGAATCGCCGAGACGCGATATTGCGTCTTTTGCTTGCGCTGAAACGCTTCGGGGCTGACCTGCGCCAACCATTGCAAGCGCTGGCGGGCTTCGTCAACGGCACGGCGTTCCATCTCCACCAGGCGCGGCTCGGGAGCGGCGGGAAATTCCAGCTTCCCATCGGCGCTGATCAACTCGTAGCCGAATTCCGCGTTCCAAGATGCCATCGCGTCGCGCGCCAGATAATAGGCAATAATGCCGTCGGGCGCACCAAAAGCAGCGGATAAGGATCGTTGCTCACATCCGCGCCCGGCGGCGGAAGTTTGGCTCCAATACTCCTGCGCTGCGCAAATGCCGAGGCCAGCGGATTGCCCGGCCCCGGCGGCCCGAGAAAATCGTGCGGCGTGAGCACAATGCCTTCAGGCTGCAAAATGATCGAATCGCCGCGGCACTCGATGTAGATCGGCCGGCGGTTGGTTTTGTAAACGCCGTCGAACGGTACGATCGAAAACATCACTTTGTGCTGGACCGCCGGCGTTTCGCGCGGTTTGCAAATCCTTGTCAATCTGCGCCCGATCGGCGTTCAGCTGATTCAATTCGCGTCGCAGCGCGTCGCGCTTGATCGTCGGCCGATTTGTCGGCAGATCAACTGCCGCGCGGCGGCCGCCAAGTGTCTTCAGTTTGTCGGCCAATTGCCGCGAGTGATCTTCGATGCCGCTCAGCCGCCGGCGCGCCGCGTCGAGATCGGCGATCGTTTTTTCACGCGGCTGTCGTCAATTGCTCGATGCGCAGCGTCATCTGTTCCTTGGCGATCGCCATCTTCTTCGCGGTGCTGGTCGACGGAGTGATTGCGGGCCAGGCGATTCAACACGCCCAGCACGACGATCAGCGTGCCCATCGTGCACAACAGCACGTCCAACAGCGGCAACAAATTGACGGGGGTCCCCGTGGACCGTTTCATGCGAGCGTTCCGGCGGATTGATAGCAAACGCCGAGCCCGAATCGGCGCGCAACATCCCCTGGGAGGCGGCCGATCGTCCTAAAGATCGACCTATTCGTTAAGGTCGATGAGGCGGAAACGTGCCGCAGACCGATTTTGCGACGTGCCGCGGCAGTTTGGAGAAGATGGCGAAAGCCCACGGCGCGTTTTTCGTAATCGTCAAAATTTGCCAAAGCGGCAGAGTCGAGCCGGCCGATATCTACTCTCGCACGGGTGGTCGACGCACATCGACGCCGACATCCCAGGGGGGAACCACGGTCCGGGTTGTGGCTGCATCAGCAGTCCGCCCGGACTGTTTTATTGCGCAGATGGGTTTCTGCAATCGCCAATCGATGCCTGACTTGCGCAGCTCCGCTCTACAATCGCGCCGGTACGTGGCAAAGCAGCGCGGCGTTTCCCAAAGCCGAGTTTCGACGACCGGGAAACCCGCCTTGGCCGTGAAATCGAAAATCAGCTTGGCGATATTCTCCGCCGTCGGATTCACATCGAGCAGATACAGCGGCTCGCCAAGTTTCTCCAGCAGCGGCACCGCCGGATCGTCGCGCCGCAGCAGCATGCGGTGATCGAGATTGTCGTCGATCCACTGGCTCACGACGCGCTTGATGTCGTTGAAATCCAAAACCATGCCGCGCGCATCGAGCTTGGGCGATTCGATCACAATCACCGCCCGGCCGTTGTGCCCGTGCAAATGGCGGCACTTGCCGTCGTATTCCAGCAAGCGATGTCCGTAGCAGAAATCGATTTCGCGTGTAACGCGGAACATAGTGGTGGTCAGTGGTCAGTGGTCCGTTGCAAGCTGTTGCGGGGCGGAGTGCGTAGGCGTCGGGTCGCGCATGCCGATCATCTGAAATGCCGCCTGGCGCTCCGCGCACTTGTTGCAGCGGCCGCAATGCAGGCCATCGACCGGCGCAATGCAGGAGAAGGTCAATCCTAGCGGATACCGCCGGCCCAATTCCATCACTTCGCGCTTCTGCATCTGGCCGAAAGGCCGCTCGATCGCCAGCGGCGGCTGGCCGATCTGCCGCAAAACGTTTTCCAAGGCGGCGAAAAACTTCGGCGTGGCATCGTCGAAGGGATTGCTCGCCAACACGCCCAGCGCCAACCGCTCAATGCCATGCAATTGGCACCACAACGCGGCCTTGATGATCAAAAGCAGATTTCGCCCGGGCAAATAAACGGCATCGTCGCGAGTGGTCGGCATCCGGCGTGCGGTTGCCGCTGATGCTCCAGTGGCCGGCGTACAAATCGTCCAGCGGCAGTTGCAACTGGACCAGCGGCAACAAATTGTCGGTGGCGATGGCCGCCAGGTACGCTTGCAAGCCGGCCAACTCCGCGGCTTCCCAATAGAGATTCGAGCGGATGTAAAATGGCTGCACTCGCTCGCCTTGGTCGAGCAAATGGGAAATGAGAATCGCGCTATCCAATCCGCCGCTGGCAAGGACCCCGATCATGCGCTTGATTTGTCAGTGCGCCGGCATCGAGCGAGCAGGGTAGGGTGGGAAAGTGTGGCGAGTGCGGCTAAGAGTCGATTGACCTTGACGCCGGCGGCCCGCCACCTTCTCATTCCGGGTCAATTTTTCACATCTTCCGGGCGGCGACCTGCGCGAAGCGTGCGCGGCTGCTGCGCCGATCTCCGCGTAGTCTGGGAATTTCAATTATGGCCGCGATGCGCAAGCGTTCGTTCACCGATTATTTGGATTTTCCGCTGGCCTTGGGCGCTTTGCTGACAGTGGGATTTTATCTGCTGATCAATCAGCCGCTGCTGAAAAACACACTGTTGCACCATTACACCACCGAACACGTCGTCGAGTACGTGGTGGTATTCTTCTTCATCTGGGGCATCGTGGATGTCGTGCTGCGCGCGCTCTCATTCCCCTATGAATCGTTCGCTCTTCGCCAGGATTGGTTGCCGCCGCGGACCACACGCGAACCGGTCGCCAAGAGCGGCCGAATTGTTTGCCCTGGTGCAGAAACAGCCCAAATGGCTGCAAAAGTCGCGGATCGCCCAGCGGCTGCACAAGGCACTGTCGTATCTGCAGGAAAAAGGCTCCGCCGACGGATTCAACGAATATCTGCAATATCTGGCCACGCAGGACGAAGAACACACGCACGCCAATTACGGTTTGATCCGCTTTATCTGCTGGGTGGCGCCGGTGTTGGGTATTTTGGGCACGGTGATTCACTTCGGCTCGGCCTTCGGCGGATTATCGGTCGATGAAATCGGCGACAATCTGGCGAAAGTGATCGGCGAAATTGGCACCGCGTTCAACACCACCACCGTGGCCTTGGCGGCGGCCATCACCATGATGCTCAGCCTGTTTCTGTGCGAACGGGCCGAACGGGGCATCGTCAAATCGGTCACGCGCCGCACCGATTTGGTGCTGTTGAACCGCTTTGAAGTCGTCGACGAAAGCCTGACGCCGTTTCTGCAAGCCGTGCAGTCGGGCAGCCACGCCACGCTGCATGCCATGGATAAAACCATCGAGCGGCAACTGCAATTGTGGTCCACCGCCTTCCACCGGCTGCAGCAGCAAAGCGAAGAGCGCATCCAGGCCAACGCCCAGCTGTGGGAGCAATCGCTGGCCCGGTGGCAGCAGCGGTTCGACGAAAGCGACACTTTGCGCGAGAAAAAACTGCTGGGCCTATTGGGCGAACTGCAGGCCCAACGCGAGGAGCACAAAAACCAGGTGCAAACCATGGCCAATCAAGTGTCGGGCCTGTACTCGCACCTGGCCAAATTCGTCGAAGCGCTGGCCGGCCTGCTGCAAGGCGAAGGCCAGTTGGTGAAGCTCCAAAGCACGCTCGACAACAATCTGCGGCTATTGAACGAAACTCACCAATTCGACCAGGCCCTGCACCAGTTGACAGCCGCCATCCATCTGCTGACGGCCCGGCACGACCCCGATTCGAAGGGCCAAAATCGCCCGGGCGGCCTGACGGGAAGGCCAATGACTCCGGCCGAGCCGCTATTCCAGCAACGGGCCCAAAACTGCTATTTGCTAGCCTCCGAACCGCTCTTGTGGCTCATTGGCCCCTGGCTACACTTTCCGCCCCCTAGGGGTTCTCCACGCGCAGATTCCTGCGGCAACCCCGTGCGGTTATTAGGTTTGGGCAGGCTTACTTGTCTGTTGAATTTCAATTTGCGGCTTTTAGAATGGATGTTGAGGCTTCGCATCTGCGCAAGCCAAGGAAGGCGAACGATGAAGGCGACGCTGTATGGGGCCGCAGGTGCGGCGCTAGGGTTAGTGGTTATATGGATGCTGGTCGGCCGCGAGGCTTTTGTGTTCGCCCAGCGTCCGCAGGTATACGAGGCGACCGCCGAACTGATCGCATTTCCGGCACAGATCGACAATACTCGACAACAACTTACGGTGATCGATCCACGGACCCACGTGCTGAGCGTTTATCACCTGGACTTGCCAACTGGCAGCGTGACTTTGAAAAGCGTGCGGAACCTGTCCTGGGACATGCAGATGGACGAATATAACGGCATCAAACCATTGCCACGCGAGATTCGCGCACAATTGCAAACTCGATGATATCTTCGGCGTGGCACCTGTTGCGGCGAACCAGGTTCGCTCGCAAGCTCGGCAAAACCCGGCGGAGGCAGACATGGCGAAAAAACTAGTCGATCAAGACGAAGCCGCCCGCATCTTGGGCGTAAGCCCCGAGGAAATCGGCTCGCTGCGCGACCGCAAGAAACTGTTCCCCTACCGCGACGGCGCCGACTGGAAATTCAAGCAGGAAGACGTCGAACGGCTGCGCGACGAATTGCGGCAGGAAACCCGGGCACCATGGAAGTCGGCGGCGAGCGAAGACAGCATGCATGCCGAACCGAGGAAACCGCCGGCGAATCGTGGGACAGCACGCTGGGTCACGTCGAATTGGAACTCAACGACGATTTGGATTCGATCTTGCTCAGCGAAATCGAGTTGGGCAAACCGCCCAAGGATGGCCCCAGCACCGTGATCGGCAAGACCGAAGGCGTTGGCGGCAGCGACGACGACATGGTGTTGGCCGATCCCGACGGCCAAGCCCGCCGCCCCGGCTTCCGGCGGCTCCAGCGCGCTCAACTTGGAAGGCAGCGGACTGACGCTCACTTCCAGCTCCGGCATCGGCTCGGGCATCGGCGGCGGCAAAGGCAAGGGGAGCGACGTGAAGCTTGTGGCCAGCGGCTCCGACGTCGGCAAAAAGCCCCCGGGCGCCGGCTCCAGCGACAAACTATTTGGCTCCGACGCCCTGACGCTTTCCGAAGATGAACTGACGCTGGTTGCGCCCGGAAGAGCCGAAGGCGAGCCAAGCCCAGCGGCGGCTCGGTCCGACTCAAACTGGGCGGCCGGAGATCGATTTAGATATCGACGTGCTTCGGCCGACAAACCCGGCGGCAGCGACGTCACGCAAAGCCCCAACGACAGCGGCATCATGCTCGCCAGTCCTTCCGACAGCGGTTTGTCGCTCGAGGAACCGCTGGCCTTGGGCAGTTCCGCCAAAAAATTGTTGGAAGAAAATCTGGCGGTTGCAGCCGGCGCCACCGGCATCGGCCTGGTGCCCAGCGGATCGAAAATCGAAGACGAATTTCAACTTTCGTCCGCGGCCGAAGCGGGCGTGGAAGATTCCGACAGCGGCTCGCAAGTGATCGCGCTGGATTCCGACGAAGACATCAGCTCCGGCATGTTCGCTCCGGTCGCTCAGCCCGGACTGGTGGAAGAAGAAACCGTGACGATGCCGGCGTCCGACGTGCCGATGCTCGCGCCCGCGCCGACACCGTCGCACCGCAGCCCCACGATGATGGCGGCGACCGCCACGATGGAAGCGCCGTTTTCAACCTGGAACGTGGTCAGCCTGATCGCCTGCGCCGTGTTCCTGTTGTTGTGCGGCATGATGATTTACGACTTGCTGAAAAACATGTGGAGTTGGAACGGTCCGTCGACCGTCAATAGTTCGATCATGGATGCCTTGGGAAATTCGATCGGATGGTTTGATAAGTAAGCGACTATTAGCACCTGGCAGCTTCCTTGCTTGCTGGTTGCGATCGCTTTAACGTTCGAAAGGAGTCGAACGATGGCTGATCTTAGCCCTTCTACAATTTTGCTTTGCCTCGGATTGGCAACGATCTGCAGCACCGGCTGCATGGTTCCGCGCAGCCAGCTTGCCGCCGCGGAAGCTCAATGCCGCTGCCTGGCGGAGCAAAACAGCGCGCAGACCACGCAAATGGAAAATCTGAAAACGCATAGCCATCAGCTGGAAGACAAGCTGATGCAAACCGAGGAGCAATTGGCCGTCGCTCGATCAACAATCGACCGCCGATCGCAAGCGCCTGGCCGCCATGGAAGGCGAGCTTTACGACGGCCACGGCCGCCGCCTGCCGCCGGGCTTGAGCAAGCAACTGGCGAATCTTTCGCACCGCTATCCGAGCTTGCAATTCGACGACGCCACCGGCGCCGCCAAGCTCGACAACGACGTGCTGTTCGACAGCGGCGACGCCACAGCTGAAGGAAGATGCCCAGGAAATGCTCGCAAGCGTTTGGCAAAAGTCATGAGCTCGCCCGATGCCCGCGATCTGAAATTGATGGTCGTCGGTCACACCGACTCCTTGAAGATCGCCCGCAAGGACGTGCGAGGATCGCTTCCACGACAACTTCCATTTGGCCTCCGCCCGCGCACTGGCCGTGGCCGAATGCTTGAAGAAGGCGGGCGTGCCGGAACAGCGCATCGGCGTTTCCGGTTTCGGCGGCCATCAGCCGATCGCCTCCAACGAAACGGCGGAAGATCGCCGCCGCAATCGGCGCGTCGAAATTTTCGTCCTGCCGCCGGAAGAAGCCGTGGTGGGCTGGACGGAAACCTCGCCGAGCTTGTACTAAGACTAGCAAATTCTGCTCGCAAGTCGCCATCCGCTTGCGGTTTAGCATCGCCTTGCAAACGCCCACGCTTTGGCCCTGTACATTTGCGCCGCGGCCGCTTTATAATCGCTAATAGGCGATAGCTCTGCCTCAAGCGGTGATTTCTTGATTGCGCCAATGCGACGCTCGTTTCCCACCTGAGCGCCGTCATTTTCGCGCACCGGCCGCAGCCACGTGCTGACACAACGAGATGTTCATGGCTTTTGATCCCACGTTCCCTCGGCGCTGGCAAGATTGATCGTCCCGGCGCTGGTTGCTGATCGGCGTCGGCAGGTTGCCAGAAGACGGCCCAGATTGGGCACTATCAGGTGCCCAAGGAGGAGTCGCAGCTCGCAAGCACTGCGCCGACGAATCGACCGCCGGCCCCGATCGCATGCTGGCGGCCATCGTGCCGCACGCCGGCGCCGCCTGGTTTTTCAAATTGGCCGGCCCTGCCGATGCCGTCGGCAAACATGCCGAAGCATTCGATACGCTCATCAAATCCGTGACGTTTCCCAGATCGACCGAAGCGAAACCGCAAGTGGACATCTGCCCGCCAGGTTGGAAACAAACCAGCGGCGGCGCCGATCTGCGCTTCGCCACGCTGACCGATCTCCGAAAAGCCGCCGCTGGAAGTCACCGTTACCACGTTGCCTTGGTCGCCGGAGCACGATCTGGAGCAACTCCTGTCGAACCTGAACCGCTGGCGCGGCCAGATGACGCTCAAGCCGCTTGGACACGATCGATCTGGCCGACAAATCCATTCGATCAAGCTCGCCGCCGGCGAAGCGATCCTGGTCGATTTTCGCGGCACGCTAGAAGCCCGGCGGCATGCAGCCGCCCATTGCCGCCGCGGCCGAATGCCACGGAAACCGGCGCAGCGAAAAGCTCGCTGCCGGCCGGCCATCCGCCGATCGCCGATGCAAAGACCGAAATCGCGCAGGCCGACAAGAATTCCGGAGCCGCCAAGCCGATCAATCGCAACTGCCCGTTTACTTTTGACGCGCCCGAAAGATTGGACTGCGTCGAAGCCGCCGCAGTTCGCCGTCGCCGCCTTCACCGCCAAAAAAGATTCGCAAGAAGTGCAAATCACCATCAGCCCACTCGGCGCGGCGCCGGCGGGCTGTTGTCGAACGTGAATCGCTGGCGGGCGCAACTCAAATTGCCGGAAATCTCCGAAGACGAGCTCAATTCGCTCGTCAAACCATATCAGGTCGATGGCAAGCCGGCCCAAATGGTGCAAGTTGGTCGGGCCGGAGGCAGCCTCGCCGCGGCAGGCAATTACGGTCGTGATGTTCGATCGCGGCGACGCCACCTGGTTCTTCCGCATGCGCGGCGACGCTGATCTGGTCAGCGACCGAGCAGCCGAATTTCGAAAAGTTCGTCGGCTCGATAAAATTCCGCGAGCGAAGAGGAAAGTAACTTCATGGCGACCGACGTGCTCACCAGCGATGTTCCCGACGATTCGCCGCCGGCGCCGCAGCACCATCGACGCATCCAATCGGCGCAGCAGTCGGCGTTTCAAACGATTCTCGCTCCGCTGGCGTCGCTCAAGCTCACGGTCGCGCTGTTCGGCCTGGCGATTTTCCTGGTGTTCGCCGGCACGCTCGCCCAGGCCAGCCACGACGTCTGGTGGGTGCTGCACAATTATTTCCGCAGCCCGCTGGCCTGGATCGATTTTCAAGTTTTCTTCCCGCCCGCCTGGTTTCCCTCCTGGCAGCACATTCCGCGGCGGTTTTTATTTCCCCGGCGGCTTCACCATCGGCGGGCTGATGGCGCTGAATCTGCTGACCGCGCACGGCTTGCGATTCAAAATTCAATCCGCACGGGCCGCGACTGTGGAGCGGCCTGGCGGTGATCGCGGCGGGATGTTTCTTTCTGTGGCTGGTGATCGCAGCCGGCCCCGGCACCGACGGCGTGCAGGCCGCCATGCCGATCGATTGGAAAACTCTGTGGCGATTGTTTCTGATCGCCTTGGGCGTCGGCTGCGTCGGCATTGCCGCGACGCTGGGCATGCTCGGCGACGAGCGCAAGATGGAGCGCCGATTGTTGGGGATCGTCGGCGTCGTTGCTGTTGGCGCTGTTGGCGTTCTTGCTCTTCAAGATCGACATCAACTCGATCAATCCCGATTCCATGCGTTCCGCCGTCCGCATCTTGTGGCAAGTGATCGAGGCCGGCGCCGCCGCGCTGGTGCTCTTGGCCGGCTGCATCCTCGTCTTCCGCAAGCGCGCCGGCATCGTGCTGTTGCACGCCGGCATCGGGCTCATCATGGCCAACGAATTGGTCGTGCACTTCCTGCACAAAGAAGCGCAGATGACGATCACGCGAAGGCCAAACGACCAACTACGCCAGCGACATCCGCACGCGTGGAACTGGCGGTGATCGACAGCACATCGACGCCCAACGCAAGACGACGTTGACGTGATTCCCGAAGCAATTGCTGCAGCAAAGCTTGGAGAAGAAGCAGCCGATCGTCGACAGCCAATTGCCGTTCGACGTGCGGACTGACGCAGTTCTACGAGAATTCCGATTTGGGATTGGCCAAGCCGGGCGCCGAAAATCCCGCCGACGCCGGCGCCGGCCGCGCACTGCGCGTGATCGACCAGCGCCCCATCACCGGCGCCGACAGCGGCGAGCGCGTCAACGTGCCGGCCGCATACGTGCAGCTCACCGAAAAGGGCACGGACAAGCCGCTGGGCACGTATTTGGTCGAGCGCGCTGCTGGGGCCGCAGAAAATCAAAGTCGGCGACAAGCAATACGAAATCGCCCTGCGCTTCCAGCGCGATTACAAGCCGTACACGATGCACCTGGACGAAGTGAAGGCCGACATGTATCTGGGCACGGCCATTCCGCGCAATTACGAATCGCATTTGCAACTGGCCGATCCACAGCGCCAAACCGATCGCCAGGTCGCCATTCGCATGAACGAGCCGTTCCGCTACGGCGGCGAAACGTTTTATCAAAGCGGCTACCGCCGCGATCCGGTCACCGGCGTCGGCACCACCACGCTGCAAGTGGTCACCAACTTCGGCTGGATGATTCCCTACGTGGCCTGCATGATCGTGGCGATCGGCATGCTGGCGCATTTCAGCCAAACGCTGGTGCGATTCTTGCGCCGGCGCGAAGAAGGACGGCTGTCGTCGGCAGCGCGACTGCCGCGGAGTCACGGCATCCGAGATATTCGCTGTTCGGCAAAGCGCTGCCGATGGTCGTGGTGCTCGATCGCCGCCGGATTTCTGTGCTATGCCGCGATCACGCCCAGTGCCGCGTCCGGACGAAATGAATCTGTACGCCTTCGGCAAACTGCCCGTGGAAATGGGCGGCCGCGTGCAGCCCATCGACACGCTGGCCCGCAATTCACTGCGAATGATTTCGCTGCGCGAGCAGGTATCTCGACGAAAACGGCGAGTATCAGCCGGCCGTCAAATGGCTGTTGGATATGATCGTCCGCCCCGACACCGCCGAAAACCTGCGAGTCATTCGCATCGACAGCCCCGACGTGCTCGCCATGCTCGGCCTTCAGCGCCGGCAATATTATCGCTACTCGTGGGACGAAGTGACCAAGAACAAGAAGAAGTCTGGATCAAGCCCGCTCTTCGCTGGACGGGCGCGAAGCGGCGAAGTACACCATCTACGAAAAGAAATTCGCCGAGCTCGACCGTCGCCTGTCGCTCATCGAACTGCTGCAATTTTCCTTCTTGCACCGGCCGATTCCAAAATTTCCCACCGAGGAAGAATACAAAGCCGATCCGCAGGCCACGATCCAAATCTGGCGGAAATCAAGCAGCGCCTGGAGCGCTTGCCCGAATTTCAGCAGACGCTGGCCGCGCAGCATCCGCCGCTGGCCGTGCCGCCGCTCGCCGATTTCCAAGATCGAGCAGGCGCCGCAAGCAAGCCGCCGCCCCGTGGCAGCCGTATTCCGTCGCCTGGATGATCAAGTATCTCGACGAAATTCGGCACGAGCCGGTCGATCCTTCCGACCACCGCCTGGGAAGCCATTTTCGATGCGTACGCCGCCGGCGATGCTCGGGCGTTCAATCGCGCGGTCCGCAGCTATGCGGAGCTGTTGGAAGATCAGCCGCCGCCGGAAATGAGCAAGGCCAATCCGGCGTTCGAAGCGTGGTTCAACAATTGGAGCCCGTTTTTCGATTGCCAGTGGTTGTACTTCACCGCGTTCTGTCTGGCGGTGCTTGGCGTGGCTCGGCTGGAGCGGCCCGCTGAACCGCGCCGCGTTCTGGCTGATTGTCGATCACGTTCTTGGCGCACACCTTTGCGCTGGGCGCGCGAATGTACATCTCCGGCCGCCCGCCGGTGACGAACTTGTACTCGTCGGCCATCTTCATCGGCTGGGCCGGCGTGCTGGGCGGGTTGATTTTGGAAAGGCACACTTTGCATTGAAAGCAGTGGTTTGACGCTGGACCCCTTCTGCTCGCGCGTTGCGACAGCGTCGGCGTCCGAGCAGTACAGACCAGGACGCTCCTACCCGCCGATCAGCTCGAGCTGGAGAGCCTGGCCGAGGTCGTCGCGCACCGACCAGTGCTCGATCACCATGCCGTCCTGGAGCCGCCAGATGTGGATTTGTTTCGTCGCGAAGTCCTTGCCCGTGGGTGGCTGGCCGAGGAACTCGCCGACGTGGCGACCGTGCATGGTCACCCGTGCGACCACCTTGTCTCCCTCACAGATCTCGTCCTCGATCTCGGCCCGCATCGGGCCCCACAGCCCGCGCAGCCAGGTGATCGTCTCCTTCATGCCCTCCGGCCCTTGGGGGTTGCCCGGGGGAGCCTCGTGGTTCACGAACTCGGGATCGATCAGCTCGTCAATGGCTTCGAGGTTCCCATTCTCGAACAGCTCTACGAGCACTCGCCGAGTGATGCGCTTGTTTTCGTCGAACGACATGACGGTCACCTCCGTCGGCATTGACGTACTTTCGAGTTGATTCAGCCGTGCATGAGCTGGGTGTGCTGGGGGGATAGTGCCGGTGAGCTCGGCGCGCGATGCGGCTCGGCGAGCCGGAACTAGGCATCATCGCTGGGCGTCGCGTCTCTTGTATCGCTGTGAGCCCGCTGCACTGGGGGACACAGACTATCGCGGCGATACTATCGAGTCGAGAGACAGCGGCGGTAGATCGACGGCAATCCGATGCTGCCTGCTCGGGGCGCCCCCGGCCGCTTCAGGCTCCCGGTGACTCGAATCTCCCGGCTTGGACCTATCGAGGCGATACTCTCGACTCGGTAGCGCATGGGGCGTCCAGTCGAAGCCGATCGCATCTACCGGCACTTCTGCATGACGGCGCGAGCCCTCGAGGTCGTCGGCGAGCGTTGGTCGCTGCTGGTCGTCCGCGACCTGCTGCCCGGCCCGCGCCGGTTCACCGATCTCGCCCGCAGCCTCAACCCGATCACCCCGGCTCGGCTGACTGACCGGCTCCGGCGGCTCGAGGCGGCCGGGGTCATCACGCGGCGCTCGGCCACCCGAGGGAGGGAGGTCTGGTACGAGCTGACCGACGCCGGCTTCGATCTCGGCCCGGCGATCGACGAGCTCACCTTCTGGGGGATCGAGCACGCCAAGGAGGCTCCGCGGCCTGATGAACCCGTCCAATGCGATGCCGTGATGACCGGGACGAAGGTCTGGCTCAATCGATACTCTGCCGCGCCGCCGGACGGGCTCGTCTGGGCCTGGAGGTTCCCGGGCGAGGACACCTACAGCCTGCGAGCGAAAGAGGGTGTTTGGAAGCTGACGCGCGGCGAGGAAGAGGGGGCCGCGGTCAAGGTGGACGCGACAACGGAGGCGTGGGCCACCTTCCTTACCTCCCCACGCGAGAACCGGCGGCTGCCGACCGCCGAGATCGGACTAGACGGATCTCGGGCTGAGGTCAGGAGGTTCGCCAAGCTCTTCATGGCCGAGCTCGCCCGCGATTAGCCTCAGCTATCTCCGGACGCGGAAGCGCAGATCGGTGAGCTGTTTCGCCTCGCCGACAGAGATGCGGTCCAGCTCGATCAGCCCGCCTCCCTCGTCGCCGAAGAGGCGCACGCCGGAGCCGAGCAGGACCGGCGCGAGGTGCAGGACGATCTCGTCGAGCAGGCCGGCGTCGAGGCACTGGCGGGTCAGGCTTCCTCCGAAGATCCCCACGTCCTTGTCCCCGGCCGACTCGTGGGCAGCGCCGACGGCCTGCTCGATCCCCCCCGAGACGAAAGTGATCCTCGTGTCGTCCTCCTTCGCAGGCCGGCGGGTCAGGACGAAGACCTGGCCATCCCACTCGCCGTCGTAGATCCCGTCGACCCCGTCCCAGCGCTCCCTGGCGAGCTCGTACCAGCGCCTGCCCGCCACGATCGCGCCGATCCGGTGCATCGTCTCCTCGCCCAGTGCCGTCGGCTCGCCGAATGCGAAGGCCCAGTCCATCGAGTCATCCGCGCCGGCGATGAAGCCGTCGAGGGAGATCGTGTGGTGAGAGATGATGCTCATGGCGGGGGTGGGTTCGTCAGGGCCTCTGAGGCGAAAGCTGTGGCCCGCTGAGCTCCTCCAGCTCCACGCAGGCGGTCTCGGGCGGCTGACTCGGGATCAGGATCGCAGCGGCGACCGCGCCGACGAGGGTGATCGCGACCGCCACCAGGACGGAGGTCTGGAAGCCGTCGAAGAAGGCGTTCGAGGCGGCCTCGTGGAGTCCTTGCGCGAGCCTCGGCTGGCCGGCGGCGTCGAGCTGCGCCGCGATGCCGAAGGCGGTGCCGACCGAGCGCCCCGCGCTGTCGGCGATCGGTCCGGGGATCCCGGCCGGGAGCGACTCCGCCAGGCGGCTGGCGTAGATCGACGCATAGATGCTGCCGATCACCGCGACGCCCAGGGTGGCGCCGGTGATGCGCGTCGCGTCGTTGACCGCGGAGCCGACGCCCGCCTTGGCGGCGGACACCGCCCCCATGATCGACTCCGTCGCCGGCGCGCTGGTGAGGCCGATGCCCGAGCCGATGAAGACCATTGTTCCGGCGATCTTCAGGTAGCTGCTGCCGGTCGATGCGGTCGACGCCCATGCCAGCCCGATCGCGAGGGAGACCATTCCGCCGGTCACCACCAGCTTGGTCCCGCTTTGCACCGCCAGCCTCGTGCCGAGCACAGAGGTGATCCCGGTCATGATCGCGACGGGCAGGAGCCTGACGCCTGTCGAGAGCGGCCCGTAGCCCTTCAGGAACTGGAAGTAGAGCGTGATCACGAAGATGAAGCCCATCAAGGAGAAGAAGGTGATCGTCAACGCGCCGCTCGCGGCGCTGAAACGAAGGTTCCTGAACAGGGCGATGTCGAGCAACGGGTCCTGGACCTGGCGCTCCCAGGCGATGAAGGCGACGAGAAGGACGGCGGCGGCCACGAAGCCGGCGATGCTGAGCGGGGCCGCCCAGCCACGGTTGGGCGCCTCGATGATCGTGTAGATCAGGGTGGACATCGCCGCCGTGGACAGCACCAGCCCGGGACGGTCCGCCGGAGGCGCCTCCGGATCGCGGGAGGTCGGCACGGCGAGGGCGACCAGCACCGCGGCGACTGCGGCGAAGGGCACGAGCGCGAAGAAGACGCTCGACCAGGAGAAGTGCTCGAGGAGGAAGCCGCCGATGATCGGCCCCACTGCGATCCCGACCCCGGTGCTCGCGCCCCAGAGCCCGATCGCACGGGCGCGCTCGCCGCGCTCGGTGAACACGTTGGTGAGCAGCGAGAGCGTCGCCGGGAAGATCAGCGCGGCTCCGACCCCCATCACCGCGCGCGCCGCGATCAGCTCGCCCGGGCTGTTCCCCAGCCCGCCGGCGAAGCTCGAGGCGCCGAAGACCACCAAGCCGGACAGCAGCACGCCCTTGCGGCCGACCCGGTCTCCGAGGTTGCCGGCGGCGAGCACAAGCGCGGCGAACAACAGGTTGTAGGCGTCGACGATCCACTCCAGCTGCACGGTCGAGGCGTGCAGCTCCCTCACGAGGGTCGGGAGGGCGACGTTGACGATCGTCGTGTCGAGGTTGATCATGAACGCCGCCAGGAGGAGGGCGGTGAGGATCAGCGGCTTGTTGCGTTCAGCGGTCACTACTGGTTGGACCGTCGAGAAACGCCGAAATCATCGAGACCGGCCACTCCCGCCGCTCGACGACGGTGAGGTGCGTGGTGGCCGGACACGGACCAGCGTCGAGCGAGCCGCGTGGCTTTCGATGTAGGACGATGCGCACCAGATTCCAGCGAAGTCAGAGCGGGCGATAGACCAGGATCACGACTCCCGTGCCTAGCGTTCGGGCCTCTGCGAGCTCCAGGTTGCGGGTCGGCACCCCCTCAGCGAACAGCCGGGTACCCGTGCCGATCACGAACGGATGGATCCAGATCCGGTACTCGTCGATCAGATCGCGTTCCATCAGCGTGGCCATCAGCCCCGCGCTGCCGTAGGTGACGATGTCGCGACCCTCCTGGCGCTTCAGCTCGTCAACCGCATCGCCGACATCCCCCTTCAGCAGGGTCGCGTTCCATTCGAGCGGCTCCTCGAGCGTCCTAGAGGCGACGAACTTGGGCATCCGGTTAAGGGTCTCGGCATATTCACCCTCCTTGACCTGGGGCCAGAATTCCTTGAACACCTCGTAGGTGACTCGACCGCAGAGAAAGGCGTCGCTTTCACGCAGATGCTCCAGGGCATAGCTCTGGGCCACCTCGTCGAAGTAGCGGTTGCCCCATCCGCCCTCCTCGAGCTCCTGGAACCCACCCGGGTCCTGGATCACGCCATCGAGCGTGACCAGGGTCGAGACATTGAGCTTGCGCATGCTTGTCCTCCTAGACGAGCTTCGACTTGATTTCGGTGAGGTCTCCCAACTAGCGAATGCCCTCGACACGAAAGCCAGCGGGTCCCGGCCTAGCCGGTCATCACGTGACGCGCCTCGAGGACCTCGAAGGGAGGGGGCTGCGCTCCCTCGGGCGGCGTGCCCACCACCTCGACTATCGCCGCGCCCAGGCGGCCGTTCAGGAAGCTCTCCCACTTCTCCTTGGACTCCCAGATGTCGACGACCTTCATCTTCCCGTTGCCGGATTCCGCCCCGGCGTGCGCGATCAGCCCGTCCGGCACCTTGCCACCGAGCTTCTCGTTCACCTGGTCGTACTGGTCGGTTGTCGTCTCGAATTCCTGGATCACGATCACGGCCATCGCTGGTCTCCTTCCTGGTTGCTTGACTGCTCAGTGCCGATGCTTGTACTCTCGCATACTATCGACACGATCGTATTGATCTGGTAGTGATACTTTGGTGGTTATCCGGAAGATCGGATGGTCCGCGGGGTCGGGAAGCGCGCGCAGCACCTTTGACACCGTCGGCAGCCCACCGAACCGTTCTCGATAGAGGTCGAGAAGGGGCTCGCGTTCCGCGAGGGTCAGCTCGATCACCGTGATCTCCTCGCTATCGCCCGACCGCTGAGTCCGGCAAGTCGTAGGCGTCGCGCCGCGCCTGGCGAGAGTATGAGTTGTGCCCGCGTGCGAGTTGGGCAGCGATCTCCACAGTCTTCGAGTATGCCGCCGGGCCCGCCGAGCGCCTTGCCCGTCGCCCCGACCTGTGGTAGACCATTCCATCCCAAGCCTCGGAAGGCTTGGGATCGCAAGGGAGAAGGGTCTATGCGACGCAACGGATTGCGACCCGGGGCGAGGTTCCTGGTTGGCGCGATTGCCGCGGCCACCTTCGCACTCGCTCTCGGGGGTTCCGCGCACGGCTCCCCCGGCACCTGGGAGCGCGCCTGGGGCGGAGATGTCGATAGCGGTGGAGGCACCGGCTTCGAGATCTGCACGGTCGCCGCGAGCTGCAAGGCCGGGATCAACACCGGCCTCGGCGGTGAGATGAACGGACCCACCGGGGTCGCGGTGGACTCGGCCGGCAACGTCTATGTCGCCGATTACCTGCAGCAGCGGATCCAGAAGTTCGACGCATCCGGCAACTTCCTGCGCGCCTGGGGCAAGAACGTGATCACCGGCGCTCCGACGGGGTTCGAGATCTGCACGGTCGCCGCCGACTGCAAGGCGGGCGAGGATGGGGGGCTGGCGGGCGAGTTCTCAAACCCCCACGGGGTCGCGGTGGACGCGAACGACGACGTCTACGTGGCTGACAGCAGCAACAACCGGATCCAGGTGTTCGATTCGCAGGGCTCCTTCAAGCGGACGTGGGGCAAGGACGTGGTCGACGGCGGAGGCTCCGGACCCGAGCTCTGCGAGACGGCCGCGACTTGTAAGACCGGACTGCCGGGCGGTCAGGGCGGGGAGATGGAGTTTCCCTCGGGCATCGACTTCGATTCGGGCTTCGTCTACGTCGCCGAGAACGGCAACATGCGTGTCCAGGTCTTCGACCGGCAGGGCACCTTCCAGCGACTCTGGGGCCACGATGCGGTCAGCGGTGGGGGCACCGACTACGAGGTCTGCACCGTCGCGAACCAGTGTCAGGTCGTCCTTCCGCCCTACGGCTTCAAGGGGGGCGAGTTCTACGGCCCGAACGACGTCGCCGTGGGCGGTGGCAAGGTGTACGTGACCGATTCCGCCAATCAGCGCATCCAGGTGTTCGACACGCTCGGGAACTTCCAGCAGGCCTGGGGACAGAACGTGATCACGGGCGGCTTCACTGGCTACGAGATTTGCACCGTCGCCGCCGACTGCACCTTCGCGGACGACGACGGCCTCGGCGGCGCGATGAGTGAACCGGATGGAATCGTCCGAAGCGCCTCGGGCGAGGTGTACCTCGCCGACAACGGCAATCAGCGCGTCCAGGTGTATGACTCCGCGGGGAACTTCCTCCGCACCTGGGGCAAGGACGTGATCCTCGGCGCTCCGGCGGCGTTCGAGATCTGCACCTCCGCCCCCGCCTGCCAGTCCGGCTTCAACGGCTCCCTCGGCGGCGAGCTCAGCGAACCGGCCGGCCTCGCCCTGACCCCGTCAGGCGCACTCTATGTCGGTGACGCGGACAACAACCGTGTGCAGAAATTCGCGGCGGACTCAATCACTGCTCCACCCGTCGTGCCACCTGCCGCCGCCCAATCCACCGCTGCTCCCAAGAAGAAGTGCAAGAAGAAAAAGAGGAAGCCAGGGGCGGCGGCCAAGAAGTGCAAGAAAAAAAGAAGAAGCGCTAGCGCCCGACAGGATTCGAACCTGTGAGCTTCGGCTTCGTAGCCTTCCGGTCAGGTGGTGGGCCGTCGGTTTAGGCCCCGCGACAAATAGCTGCTTTGCATGGAAAGCAGCGGTTTCGGCGCCCAAGGCGATTGCTGTTACTCGGTGGTCCCCCACGATGCGGGATGGGTTGGCAACACCGATCCCTATGGGCATCCGCAGGGTTAGCGTCAATAGAGCCCTATGGAGACCATCGAATAATGTTCTCCCATCATCGTTCGCAAATGGCCGCCTGCGGCCTCTCGCTACTGATTGCCGCAGGCGGGATGCTCGTATCGGCTCCCGGAGCCCAGGCGGCGCGGCACCGCGGGGCCGTGCTGGTCAAGGACATCAGGCCGGGTGGCTCCCCCAGCATCACCGCCATCTACTGCGGCGATTGCGAACCCCCCTATAACGGGGGCGAGCTCACCGACGTCCGCGGGACCCTCTACTTCAGCGCCAACGACGGCAAGCACGGCTTCGAGCTCTGGCGAAGCGACGGCACGGCGCGGGGGACGAGGATGGTCAAGGACATCAACCACGGTCGCGGCTGGAGCGACCTCTACGGGATCACGGCCGTCAACCGCATCATCTACTTCGCGGCCGATGACGGCGTCCACGGTGCCGAGCTGTGGCGAAGCGACGGCACGGCGCGGGGGACGAGGATGGTCAAGGACATCAACCCCGTGGTCGGCTCCGGCGGCCCCTACGAGCTCACCGACGTCAACGGCACCCTCTTCTTCGCCACCCTGTCCGACGCCAATCACGTCAGCGAGCTGTGGCGAAGCGACGGCACCGAGGCGGGAACGACCGTGGTCAAGAGCGTGAGCGCCGTAGCCCTCACCGACTTCCGCGGCGCCCTCTACTTCTCCGGCCCAGGGGGGCTGTGGCGGAGCGACGGCACCGAGGCGGGAACGACCATCGTCAAGGACAACATCGGTATCGGCACCTACGACCCGCTCACCGACGTCAACGGCATCCTCTACTTCGGCGCCGACGACGGAGTCCACGGCAGCGAGCTGTGGCGAAGCGACGGCACCGAGGCCGGCACGACCATGGTCAAGGACCTCAACCCCGGGGCCGGCTCGAGCGCCATCTACCTGACCGGCGCCAACGGCACCCTTTACTTCGGCGCCTCCTTCGGACCCGGTCCCATTCCAAACGAGCTGTGGCGAAGCGACGGCACGGAGGCTGGGACCACCTTGGTCAAGGCCATCTTCCCCTTCAGCCTCACCGCCGTCAAGGGCATCATCTACATCAGCGACGTCGGAAAGCTATGGCGAAGCGACGGCACCGAGGCGGGGACGACTGTCGTCAGGGTCAACGTGCCTGGCGGCAAGAACAGCAACATCGGCCCCGGGAAGCTCACCGCCGTCGGTCGCACGCTCTATTTCGTAGGGTCCGATAAGAGGCACGGCAAGGAGCTTTGGCGAAGCAATGGCAGCCGGGCCGGGACGACCATAGTCAGGGACATCCACCGCGGGCCCGGCCCCTCCGGCCCCGCCGCCGGGCCCCAGAACCTCACCGCAGTCGGCGACACCCTCTTCTTCACCGCCCAGGACGGCAGGCATGGCAGGGAGCTGTGGAGGGCCGGGCCACCACCATGCGCGAAGGGGAAGTGCAAGAAGGGATAAGCGGAAAGCCGCTTCTCGTCCAAAGCAGCTACTCCGACAGCCCGGCGGCTTCGAGGGCTTCCCGCCATGTCTGGAAGAAGTGCGCCTCCCCGAACTGCCCTTGGCGAAAATTGGAATACACGATGCCCATCGGCTGGTGAACCGGGACATCCGTTCCCTTGATCGTCCCTCCGTGCTCGATCAGGGCGACGACAGAGTCGCCTGCGTCGAGAAGCTCGGAGAGGTCGATGGTCCAGTCGTCGAAGTTGTCGGTCCAAACCGAGAACAGGAAGCGCATGCCATCGTGGCCTCGGTACTCGGATGCCTCGACCCACTCGGGGGACGTGTACCACAACCCATCCGGGGCGACGAACTCCAACCCGGCCTCGACCCCCCGAGCAGCAAGCGCCTCGAACGCCTTCCGCACGATCTCCACGTTCTCCTCCGACATCGCCTACTCCCGCAGCCCAGCGGCTTCGAGAGCCTCGGCGTGGCTCGGGTAGTTCGTCGTTCTAATCGCGCGGCCATCCCGCAGCTCAGTGACCACGCCCCCGTGCCATTCGACGGGGATGCCGCTCCCCTTGCCGGTCGCACGCTGGTGATAGATGGCGACTACTCGGTCATCGCCCGCGTCGATCACTGCCTCGAACTGAATCGAGTAGTCGTCGAATTCGCCCGTCCAGGCCCGGATGAACTCGACGTACTCCTGGCGGCCCGTCCAGACCGACTTCCCCTCAAAGGGGTCCTGCAGCACCCACTGCCAATGGTCGGCGAGCAGGCCGGTGTCAAAGATGGCTCCGGGATCATCGTCCTCCACCCCCCGCTGAATCGCTTCGGCGAACTGACGCGCAACCTCGACGTTCTCCTCCGACATCGCCCACGCAGTATCTCGCGGAAGGGTGCTGCTTTTGTCCAAAGCGCTACTGCGACAGCCCGGCGGCTTCGAGGGCCTGCTCTCTGCTGCCGTAATAGTCGAGGCGCACGCATTTGCCGTCTCGCAGCGTCCACACCGCAGCGTCGACACGTTCCACATCGACGCCACTCTGGCGTCCCCTGGCGTGAACGCGGAGAACCGCGACGACGCGCTCACCGGCCTCAATGAACTCCTCCGGATCCCAACGCCAGCTTTCCCAACTGCTCTCCCAATCGGCCTGCCAACGAGCCAGTCCTTCGAACCCCCGGTACTCACCGGAGTCCGGTATGTCGTGGTCGTAGATCTCGATCTCCGGGTCGCAAGCTGCAAGAGCAGATTCCAGGTCCCCGCGTAAGTACGCGTCATATGAACGGCGCACTATCTCCACGTTCTCCTTCGACATCGCCCGCGCAGTATCTCGCGCCCGAGTGTCGCTTTCCATGCAAAGCGGCGGTTCTCGTCCAAAGCACTACTCCGACATCCCGGCGGCTTCGAGGGCCTCGGCCTCGGTTGCGCAGTTGCGCGACCAGACGCATTTCCCGCAAGGATTTCCCGTAGCGCCCTCTCGCTTATGCCCGCCACCTCCGCGACTGGCGCTCGTGGCAAGTTGCGGAGCACTGGGACAACCTGCCGGCCAAAGTCTTCTGAGTCCAGGTACACCTGCTGAACCTCATTGGCCCAAACCAGGACTCCCACACGAATGGGTGGGGCTGGCTGGACGCCCCGTCGGCTACTTCTTGATCAGCTTGACGCCCTCAGATTGCGCATTCGAGCTGCCACCTGTCGGCGTATAGGTCACCTTCACCTTGACCTTCGCCCTAGCGGTCTTTTCGAGCTTCTTCTTCGCTTTACCTTTGGCTTCGATCAAGAGCTTCACCGTGCCCGCCGCAGTCACTGTCTTGCTCGCACTCGCGCCGCGTCCGAGCGGCCGCGGCTTCACGTTGTTGCCGGTCACTGACAGCGTTCCCGGCCCGGGGACGTTGACCGACAGTGTCGCGGTGCCCATGTGCTTGTTGAGTTTGACGCCGCCGAAGCTGAACTGGTTCGAAGGCTCCGTCGCCGGGGGCGGCGCGTACGGCGCGGTTGTGCCATCGATCCGGAAGATCAAGTCGTGCCCGATTGCGCCGAGACAGGTGGTTGGCTGCCAATCCGTGCAAGCACCTCCCGTGAAGAAGCCGCCGGGGTTGCGAACCGCTGCATGATTGCCAGATTGGATCGTCCTCTCCATCCAAGCCCACACGCTGCCAGTCATCGTCGCCGCGGCGTCCTGAACCGAAAGCCAATAGGTACCGGGGATCAGTGGCGGCGAATTGGTCGGGATTACGAAGTTGGGCGACCCTGTTGTGGCGACGTTCGTCTGGCGGAACACCTCGGCCCCGGGCAGAGCGCTGGCGTTGTTGTAAATGAAGAGATTTACGTTCGTCGAGGGCGTGCCGTCGATTCCACCGTTTACGGCGACTTGAGATATCTGCCAGGACTGACCCGCCGGGACCGTGAAGTCATCAGCAGCCTGAGTGTCGGCGGTGGGGGCGTCCGTATAGACGTCGGATTTGATCCCGGCGAGAGTTCCCGAATCTGTCTGGTCGTAGAGCACAGCGGCACTTGCCGCCCCCGGGCCAAAAGCCAGCGCCGCACCGGCCAACCCGAGCGCCCGAATCCGCCTCAACGCCATCCGAATCCTTTCGAAACCTGGTTCTCCGCCCCGACAGCGTCGCATGGCGAGCTTAGGGTAGGGATTTCCAGCCGCAAGCCCACTCGTGGATTTTCCCGTCCGGCACTATCTTGGGCGGCGTCCGCATGGATTCAGGAGGCCGGTGTGGCGGTGCCGTCGACGGAGCACGTGCCCGCCGCCCCGTCGACGAGCTCGGTGATCGTGAAGCTCATCACGCGGCCCTGACTCGTGTAGACGGCCGTCGCGATCACCCGGAAGTACCCCGGTGGGTCGGCAGAGGGTCCGCTCAGGTCGGTTGGTGCGCCACCGAATCGCGGGCCGAGCAACTTGCAGCCTTCGTCCACGAAAGGCAGCACTAAGTCGCTGCTGTCGCATCCCCCCCAAAGCTGAGAGGCCGCCCACGCCTAGCTGACGCTCTCAAACTTATTTCAAATTGTCGGAATAGCTGGGCATTAGGACCGGAAGTTCCGTGCGCGCTATCCCCAATCCCCTTCAACTGCTGGGGGGGTATAGGGGACGCCCGAACCCGGACAAAATCAGGAATTGCGGCGAATTACTCCAGCTCCGCAAACGAGATATGCGTGAAAGCGCTATCGGAACGCAGATAGCGCGCTATCGAGGCCGAATTCGTTCCCAAAGCGACTACTGCTTTGCATGGAAAGCAGTACTCCGTCGAGAGATACTGCGTGGGCGATGTCGCAGGAGGCCCGGCGAAGCAGAGTTCACTTCCCGGAGGGGCCCCCTAGACCGCGCCGCAAGCTGGACGAGCGGATTTGGGCACGGTTCCCCGCGTTGATGCCCATTTCGACAGCCGCGATCTTGCGTCTGCCGCTGCGGTCGCGGCTGCGGCAGACGCTTGTCAACTATTACATCCGACGCGGTTACGAGATCGTCAACCGCAGGGACTTCGAGCTCGCCCTCGGCGCGCAGCATCAAGACGTAGTGATCCGCTTTACACCAGATCCTCACGGCCACCTACCTCCGCCAGACATGGTTGAAGAGTTTCGCGGCCACGAGGGCTTCCGTCGAGCCTGGGCGGCTTGGCTGGAGGCCTTCGAAGATCTCCGGGTCGAGCCTGAGGAGGTCATTGACCTCGGCGGCGACCGCCTGCTTGTCGCAACACGGACGGTCGGTCGCGGAACGGGAAGCGGAGTCGCGGTAGAGCAGCGCGGCTTCACGCTCTACACCTTCCGCGCGGGGAAGGTGTTCCGGCACGAGTTCTTCACCGACCGAGAGCTGGCCGAGACTGCCGCCGGGCTACGGGAGTAGGCGATGTCGGAGGAGAACGTCGAGGTAGTTAAGGCATGGCTCGACGCGTGGAATCGCAACGACTGGGACGGCATGGAGCAGTGCTTTGCTGCCGACTGTGAGGTCTACGCGCCCGAGGCTGGAGAGCGGTCCGTTTAAGGCTGGCCTTCCTTCCGCGGCCAGATGGAGTGCCTCAAGGAGGACCACGATCAGGCCCTCGAAGCTGGTGGGTTGTCGGGAATAGCCGCTTTGGACTGCCATGAAGAAGGGCCTCCCGGTGGCACGCTCACAGCGTCCACCGTTCAGCGAGCACCAAGGAGGCCCGCCCACATGTTGCACGCCGGATTGGATCTCAGCCGAAAGCGCCTCGACGTCTGCCTTTTGGGCGATGACGGGCAGCACCTCGACCAGCTCGCCGTCGCCCCAGACGTCGACTCGCTGAAGCGCTTCGCCTGTCGGATCTCGGAGACCCATCGCCAGCCCGTCTGCGCGGTGATCGAGTCGATGACCGGCGCCAGGATCGTCCACGACACCCTCGAGCAAGCCGGCTGGTCGGTCGAGATCGCCGACGCCCAGAAGGTGAAGGGCTTGGCGCCGCTCGCCTGCAAGACCGACCGGATCGACTCCGAGGTCCTCGCGGTGCTCTCCCAGCGAGAGCTGGTGCCGGCGATCTGGCTGCCGGACCCGGAGGTGCGCGAGGAGCGCGAGCTCGCCCGCTTTCGCCTCCACCTGGTCAAGCACAAATCGGCGCTGAAGAACCGGATCCACTCGACCCTGATCAACTTCGGGCGCCCCTGCCCGGTCACAGATCTCTTTGGAGTCGAGGGCAGGGCGCTCCTCGGGCGGCTCGAGCTCCCGGAGCCCTGGCGAGGCAACGTCGCCGCCTCGCTTTCCCTGATCGACGAGCTCGAGGGCCAGATCACAGAGGCGAACACCCGGCTCAGGGAGGGCCACGCCGAGCACCCCTACATCCCGCTGCTGATGAGCGCCCCGGGGATCGGCTGGGTGCTCGCCTTCACGATCGCCGCCGAGATCGGCGAGATCTCCCGCTTCGCCTCCCCCGCCAAGCTGACCGGCTACACCGGCCTTTGCCCGAGGGTGGTGCAGTCGGGCGAGTCCGACCGCCGCGGCCCGCTCTCAAAGCACGGGCCCACCTACCTGCGCTGGGCGCTGATCGAGGCGACCATGCACGCGCTCAAGCACCCGGCCTACTCAGAGCGCTACCAGCGCACCAAGCGCCGGCTGGGAAAGCAGCGCGGCGCCAAGGTCGCCCAGGTCGAGATCGCCCGCCGACTCGCCCACGCGATCTGGCACATGCTCACCCGCAACGAGGAGTTCGCTCCCAGAGGCGCCGCTTTTCGTCTGGCGGCCTGACCGCCCTTTTGGACTTGCGCCCGAGAGCGAAGCATCCGATTTCGCCTGATCCTCCCGACGAGGAGGCCATAGAGACATGAGCGCCGCTCCCAACCCCCGAACGACGAGAGGACCCTGACCCGACTACCGACCGCTACTTGACAATCGGCCCTTCTTCATAGAGACGAGAAGCGGCGCTTTGCATGGAGAGGAGCGCTTCTTGGTCGACGAGGTCGAGGACATCGTCGCCGCCTGCCCCCGTCGCACTGCGAAGCGCTGCGAGTTCCTCGTGGGCATCCCCTAGACCGACTGCACATCATAGAAGTCGAACGCCGCGGGATCCGCACCCACTCGACCCCTCAACCTCGCCTAATAGCACCGGCCAAAGTTCCCGCCTTCCACGCAGAGGAGGCGTGGGTATCCCGTCGCTGATTGCGACTCCCTTCGCGTGTCGCCGGCACTGGCCGGCGATCTCGAGCGATGTCGCTCACTTCCCTTCCTCGCGCAAAGGGGAAGTGCTCGCGCCCAGACCTTCGTTGACCGCCTTGGAGATGAGGCGGATCCGCGTACTAGGGCAGCCGGACCCGCGGTCCGTAGCCTTCCGCCGCCGCATCCTGGACGAGGTTGTAGTCGTGGTGCGCGTAGTCGACGAATCCCGGTTCGCCGAAACCGTTGCCTCCGGACTGGGCGTAGTTGCCGCCGCCGAATGGGGCGGGCACGCTCCAGAACCAGTTGCGGCCCGCCGAGTCCCCGGCGGCGTTGTTGCAGCAGGTGAGCACCCCGCGCGGCGTGGACACGCAGATGTTGTCGTCGAACGTGTTGCCGCCGCCGCTGCTCGCAAAGATCGCGCAGGCCTCCTGCTGTTGGTCGACGACGTTGTGGTCGAAGTGCAGGTCGGAGGAGTAGGGGTAGAACTGCAGGCCGTAGCCGACGTTGTCCCACAGCCAGTTGTCGGTCACCTGGCCCGAGGCGTTGACCGCGTAGAAGGCGTGGTCGGCCCCGGTCCCGCCGGGGTAGCTGCCCACGCCGTGGATCTTGTTCCGCGCGATCAGGACGTTCTGGACATGCGCACCCGGCCTGCCCAGGATCCAGCCTTCCCAGTCGTGTCCGTTGGTCAGCTCCCCGTCGACGAAAACGAAGTCATCAGCGTAGACCTGCATCCCCTGGCTGGTCCCACCGGCGAAGCCGGGGTTGCTGCACCCGCCTGGGTTGGGGGTGTACCCCCGGCAGTTGTTGAAGGAGACGCCGTGCCACTCCTCGCCGGCGCCGTAGGCCTCGATCCAACCCCAGACCCTGGCCTGGTAGCGGTGCAGCGCGTACACCTTCACCCCGGCGGTGTGCTGGGTCCGATGGAGCCCGTAGTCCCCGTCACCCAGGCAGACGACCGCGCCCCGGTACGCGTCGCCGTTCTCGTACGGCCCGAGGTCGGCGCCAGAGTGGAGCGTCACGTCGCAGGTAGGGTGCGCGGTCCGCGTGATCGGCGACCGCGGCGGGGCCTGCTCCTCTCCGGTCCGCAGCTGTGTGGCGACGCCCAGCCCCAGTGCCGCGGCGGCGATGGCGATGGCGATGGCGGTCCGACGCCTCATCCGTAGACCCGAGATTGAGCGACGAAACCGTGACACCTTCCCTGCCGAGCTCACGTACAGAACCCCTTCAGCGTCGCCCGTTCCCCCGGATAGCTGGTTAGTGTGAACATTCGGCGTGCGAATCGCTGTCTCATCAGCTGTGTAGGTGCCGCCCGAGGTCAGCCGGTTTGACCCGCGGAGAGTCCGTCGACCAGACGAGTCGCCGTCCGGTAGGGAGCCGAGGGTGGCGGCCGCGCTATCCGCTCGGAGCCGGGCGTCGCCCACAACAGCTACCCGAGAGGTTCTTCGAGCTCGGCCTGGCCTCGGTATCGCTCGACGGACCAGGCGGAGGGCGAATCGGGTCTGACCTAGACTCGGGCCTTCGCCTCGGCCGGGTGCGCCTTCTTCTTTGCCCTCTTCTTCCCCCTCTTCTTCACCGTCCTCACATTGCCGGTCCGCTTCGCCGATGTGGGCGTGCCGTTGTCGGTCGAGCGGGTGCTGGAAGCCGGCTGCACGGGCGAATTCGCACGATTCCTGTCCACCTGGCCCATCGACGGATCCGCCTTCGCCTCAGCGAGGATCGCCGCGCACGGGCTGTCGCTCGGAATCCGGTAGTCGCCTGACATGGCGTTTTCGTACCCCGGATCGACGATGAGGTTGGAGCTGGCGGTGAAGCCGACCTGCGGACTCAGGATCCCAGATCCGTTTTGGGTGGCGTAGTACGGATCAGCCGCGCCCTTGATGCAGTTGTTCGTGACCACGTTGCCGACGCCGACGGGGCCCGAGCCCCAGTAGGACTCGACGTTCTGGCGGACCTGGGAGTTGGTGATGATGTTGTGCTCGACCACGTTGTAGTCTGAGGTCTGGCCCCCGGCGCCCGCGAAGATCACGCCCTCGCCGTTGGAGTCGATGATGTTGCCGGTGATCAGGGAGTTGTCCCCGTTGGGATACATGTGGACGCCGAAGTCGGCGTTGTTGTGGATCCAGTTGCCGCGCACGATCGTCCCGGTGGCGTCGTCGATGTAGATGCCGTGGTCGCCGTTCTGCGCCGGCAGCCTGCCGCAGTCGTGGATGTTGTTGTTCTCGATCACCGTGTTCCGCGGGCGGTATCCAGCCCCGCCGACTGTGAAGCAGATTGCGGTGTTGTGGTTCGTAACGTCGTTGCCGCTGAAGGTGACGTTGTCGGCACTGATCTGCGGAGTCGCGACGGCGGGCCGCCCGTCGATGTTCAGATTCTTGACGGTGTCTCCGCTCCCCTGGGAAGGGACCGCGAAGTACCCCACCAGGGTGGCGCGTTCTCCCGGATAGCTGGTCAGCGTGACGTTGGGGACGCGGACACTGATCGACCCCGAGAAGGTCCCGGCCCTGAAACATCCCGTCTGCCCGGAGCTGAGGGAGCTGGCCAGCTTCTCTCCGGTCTTGAAGGGAGCCGCCACGGTCCCAACGGCGGAATCCGAGCCGGTCGGCGAGGCGACCCGGTCGCAGGAGGCGCTGGCGCCGGCGGGTGATGCGAAGGCCAGTGCGGCTGCGGCGGTGGCCACGAGTCCGCTGAAGATTCCGAGATGAGTTCCCTTTTTCCTCATTGCTCCGGCTGCATCGACGCCGAGCGGAGCATAACCAGTCTTTACCGACTTTTATGGACGCGCGTATCAGGAGGTATCTCGCCCTTGGTCGTCCGCTTGTCCGATCACGCACGGGGTGAGCCGCGGCGCCGTTGGGACGTCCGGGCGTGGGGCTATTGGCTCGCCCCGCCGATCCGCTTCGCGGTGTCCAGCAACGTCAGTACGCGGAGCGGAGGCACGGCGGGAGGATAAGCGGGTGACCCACGGGTTCTCGTCGGGGGCCGTCAGCCCGGGCGGCTGCTGGAGGCATGCATGCGCATCAAGCGTGCGTACTTTGCGGCGCCGATCCAGCGCAGGCCCGGCACCTCGGGCAGCCTGACGATGTCGCGCCGCGCGGCGAGTCGAGCCAGGGCGAACAGATCCCTCGGGCGGCGCAGGCTGTCGAGCACGGTTGTCCAGCAGCGCCCCGTGCATCACGATCGTGGGAGGCAAACCAAGCCGGGCGAGCGCGGCGAGAGGCCCGTAGTCCAGGTGGTGGAGGCCAGGTGGGCCGTCGATCAGCGTCTCCCGCAACGCTGTGCCCTCCAGGAGCGGCCCTGGCTCCGGCTTCAGCCAGGGTGCCAGTCCGAGCGCCGCCGAGACCTCCAGCGCGAAATCTCCGTAGGCCCATGCCGGTGCGACGAACGTCGCAGGACGGCCGATTTGCTTCTCCTGCCAGGAAAGGGTCGCCGCCACACGCCGCTCCGTCTCGGCGCGGTCGAGGCGTGCGAACTCCCGGAACTCGACCTCGCCCCGGGCGTGAGCATCGGGATCCAGATGGAGGAAGCCGTGGCAAACCGGCTCGACCGACCTCTCCTGCTCTCCGCGACGGAGCTCCCCGACGGCATCGGGCCACACCTGGTCGAGCGGGACGACCTCCCCGTCATCGAGCGCCCGCGCACAGGCGGCCACGTTGAGGACGCTCCCGCTCCCGTGAAAGGTCCTCCTGAAGCGCCGCATCCGGCGAGCCTGACGGCGGTCTCCCTTTGCCTGCTTCTCCAGCTGCTGCTGTGCGGTCCCCGGGAAGTCATCGAGACGCACCACCCCGACCGCAGGGAGCGTCACGAGCGGGTGCCCGGACACCTCGATCAGGAACGCCGAAAGAGCCTCCAGCAGCACCGCGATCGACAACCGCCCCCATGAATCGGAGCCGCCACCGATCGCGAGCAGCCGCCCGTTTCGCACAGCGTGAATGCCCCTGTCGGACCGGACCGCCGCGCGGCCGCTGCCGAAGACCGTGAACGGCTCCTCGATCGCGCCGATCCCGGGAAAGCGGCAAACGCCCGTGATCGTGCGGCGAGCGGGAATCCAACCAACCTCCCCTCCGGGCTCGGGACAGAGGATCGCTGCTGCGGCGAGCCGGTTCGCCGCCACCAGCTCGCCCAGAGTCTCCCCCTCATCGATAGTCCCGATCCCCACCGCCCCTGGCGATGGCGAGCTCGCCGGATCACCGAGGCGCCAGAGCCAACCGACCGCCCGTGCCAGTGGAAGTGCCGGCGACCCCGTCGCGACGAAGAACGCACGTGGGTGCGACGCGGTCAGGGGACCGACTTCCGCAGCCGCCGCTCGAACAGATCCAGCATCCGGACCGCCATCGCCGCCGCGCTGAAGTCGCGGGCCACCTGCTCGTGGCCGGCAAGCGCATCGGCCTCGCGAACGTCCTCGGGACGGTCGAGCACCTCCCGGACGGCCGCCGCGACCGCCTCCGGGCGCCGCGGCACCAGCCTGGACGGGGGACGGTCGCGGACGATCTCAGCGTGCCCGGGGATATCGGAGGCGACCACTGGAGTGCCGCACGAGATCGATTCGAGCACCGCGTAGGGGTTCCCGCCCTCCCGCTCGCTCAGGGCCAGGAATACATCCGACGCCGCGAAGAGGCCGGCGACGCTCGAGACGGAGCCAATCGGGCGAACGTGGTCCGATACCCCTAGCTGCCGCGCGACCTCGAGCGCCCTATCACCCTCGCCCTGCCCGAGCGCGAGCACACGCCTCCCGCCGCCCTCGACGAGACGAGACACCGCTTCGATGAAGAGCTGCCCGCCCTTGATGCGCCAGTTCCATCCGAAATGCAGCAGCACTTCGGCGTCCTCGGGAATCCCCAGCCTGCGGCGTGACTCGACGCGCATCTCCGGCGTGGCCAGGGGGAACAGCGACGGGTCGATCCCGTTCGGAACGACATGGATCAGCCGGTTCCGCAAGCCCCGCGAGCTCAGCTCGTGCGCGAGCGCCTCGGTCGGGCACAGCAGACCACTGAGCCGGCGTCCGAGCCACACGAACTTCGACAGGTTGCGGCAGAAGGCAAGCGGACCTGGCTGCAGGATGGTGTGGACGTGCCACCAGGCGTGGCGCCCCTCTCTCGGGGATGCGACAAGCGCGGCCGGAACGTCCCAAGAAGTGAAGTGAGAATGCAGAATCGTCGGACCTTGCCGGTCCGAAGCCACGGCTTGAAGCCAGCGGGTGCGCTCTCTTCGCGTGGGTGGAAGCGAGAAGTGGACCCTCATCCCGGCTGCCTCGAGCCGCGCGATCCAGTCCAGCTGCCTGGCGCCCTCGGGGACGACGATCTCGCATCGCCATCCCCGGTTGCGCGCCTCGTCACCGAGGGCGGCGAGCGCCGAGATGAACGAGCCGGGGGCGGGTCGATCGAACGGCGCGAGCTCGATCAGCGTGGGCGGATCAGCCACCGACTGGCTCCGATGGCGCTCGCATCGTCTTGACGAGCCCGACGAGCTGGCCGATTGTTCCTGGGACGAGCAGGTGCAAAGCGGTGCTGTAGATCGCAAAGCCTCCCATGCCCTCGAGTGCCACCAGGATCAGGCCGACGAACGTGCCGTGACCTGCCGCGTGAATGACCAGGGTCTCGAGCGGAAGGAGGATCGCCACCATCACAAGGCCAGCAAGCAGCGGGGGTCCGATCGCCCCCAGCGTGTTTCTGAGCCGCAGGCCCACGACGTCGTCGACACGGCGAAGCGCGTACGCCGTTCGAACGACGGCGCCGATCGTGAGGCCGATGCAGACGCCCACCAGGCCAAACGAAAGCAACGCCACCATCGCGGCCGTGTCAATGGCGAGCTCGAGAGCGTTCATCCTGACGACGATGTCCGGGCGGCCGTGCGCCTTCAACGTCTCCACGAGCAGCGAGGAGACGGCGCGCGCAACGACGAAGAAGGCAAGCGCCATCACCGCATCGCCGGCCGCCGCCCAGACCGAACCGAACGCAAGAACGACAAGGGGCTTGCCGAGGGGGATCAGGATCATCCCGCCAAACGTGGCCAGGACCGCCATCCAGCGCAGTGCCCGCTGCACACCCGCGTGGAACCGCTCGCGCTCGGTCGCGATCCGCGCGAAGGCCGGGAAGAGCACGTACGAGGAAGCCGCCATGATCATCGACAGCGGCAGGGTCGCGACCCGGGTCCCGTACTGGAATTGACCAAGTGCGGAGGTGCCGGTATACCGGCCAAGCAGGAAGACCGGAATCTTTTCCCCCACCCTGATGATTCCGGTGGCGACGATCGTGTGGCGTCCGTAGGAGATCAGCTCTCGCCACATCGCGTAACGACGCGAGGCGCAGGTTCGGCCGCCACCGCGCCAGGATCCATGAGAGCGTGGTCTCGACCAGAGCCCCGGCGTATTGGCCGATTACGAGCCCCCAGACTCCGAGCCCATTCGCCGTCAACACCACTGCTGTGACCCCAAAGGCGACAATCGCGAGAGGCTCCACGATGGTCCGCCGCACGAACGAGAAGCGGCGCTGCATCAGGGCGTCCGCAACCACCGAGCTCGTGTGCAAGAAGGCGAGGCCGGAGGCGGCAGCGGCCACACCGGTAACCGTCGAGCTGTGGAAGACCGCTCCGATCACGGGCGCGAGAGCAAGGCTGATCAGCGAAAAGGCGATCCCGCCGAGGATCGTCGAGACGGTCGCGGTGGCGGCCGCCTCCTCGAGTCTGTCCCGCCGATAGACGAGCGCTGAGGCCATGCCCGACTCAGTGAAGAGACCGGCGAGCCCCACGAGGATCGTGCCGGCGGTAAGTTGGCCGAACTCGGTCGGGGTCGCGAGCCGCGCCAGCACCAAGTATGCCGCGCCGGTCAGGATCTGGGTCAGCGCGTAGCCGCCCCCAGCTACGGTCACGCCCCTCATCACCGTGCCCGCGAGGCCCTTCGCGGCGATTGCTTCGCCCTTGCCGGCGTCAGGTGCTCGGTTCATGCGCCGTCAGGCTAGTTGGGAATCCGGCTAGGCAGAATCCGCGCCGCTATAGTCGCCGGATCGCGTGGACGCCCAGGGCAATCGTCGTTTCCTTTGCCGGGGGCAACCCTTATTCGCCGCGCGCTCAGCGCACCGCCCGCGTTGCACAGGCCCTCGAGGACGACTTCGGTTACCGCGTCGAGCGTGTGCCCAGCGCCGCTCCCGGAACAGACGGTCTTGACGAGCCGCTCAAGCACACCCCCCACAGGCATCTCGCACGCCGGGCGTTGCAGGTACTGCTGCTCGACGAGTTCGAGCTCGCGGCCCGCGGAAGGCTGCGTGGCTGGAAGCCGTCCGCTCGAGGCGCGCTCCTGATCGGCTGGCCCTTCTCCCCGATCTACCTGGCGGCGGTCCGTCTCGTCGCCGCGGGAGTGCCGTACGCGGTCGATGTCGGAGATCCCTGGGTTGTGACGGCGAATCCGGGCGACTGGGGACGAGTGTGGGGGCGGTTTCGGGGACGAGCCCGGGCCGCTGAGACCTTCCTCTGGGAGAACGCCGCCGCGGGCGTCGTCACGACGGCGACGCAGGCAAGCCGGCTTCGATCCCAGTTTCCGGACCTCAACCTGCTGTGTCGTCCGAACGGCTACGAGGCGGCGGAGACGGGGGTTGGCGGAACGGGAATCCGCCGGGCTCCCAGCGATGATCTTCGACTCATTCACTTCGGGTCGGTCTATGAAGTCCGGCTGCCAATCGGCCCCTGGCTCTCCAGGCTGCGGCAGGCCGCGGGCTGCAAGACGTTGGTTTTCGCCAACTACGGGTACATACCTCGGCCCGAGCTGCTGCAGTCAGCGGATCCATTCGTGGTCCTGGAATCGCACGATCCAGTGGACTGGCCGCGCGCCTGCGAGATCGCCCAGGACTTCGACGCCGCCGTCGTAATCGGCAACCAGGATCCCGGCCAGCTTCCGAGCAAGGCCGTTCAGTACCTGACGCTGCCGATTCCCAGGATCGCCGTGACATCTGTCCCCGGCAGCGACCTTGCGGCTTTTGCCGCCGAGCGGCCGGGGTTCATCGCGGTCGATATCGACTCTGCCAAAGACATCGCACTCGCGCTGGCACACTTACGACGGGCGTGGTCATCGGAGCTGACCCCGCCGCCCGGTGACTCGTGGGACGCCGTCGCGCGAGAGATCGCCGAATTCGCAATCGATGCCTGGGCAGCAGGACGGACACCCATTCGCGACCCGGGAGAGGACGTAAGTACTGGCTGACGATCAGGACTCACATCCGCGGGAAGAGCCGCTCACCGCGCCGCTACTCCCGCGAATGGAGTGCGCATCGAGCCGCGAATCTGAGAGCTATCGGGCGGGCGGTTCACGCGTTTCCGGGAAAATAGAGCCCGTGTCGGCCCCGACGGCAAAAAGGAGGCTGCGGGTCATGTCGATGGTCGACGGAATCGGAGGCTGGGCCGGAGGAGCGGAGCTGCTGGCCGGCCAGATCGCCAGGCAGCTTGACCCCGAACGGTTCCAGTCGATCTTCTGCGTAACGCGCTTGGAGTCGTCGCCCCATTACGACGTGATTCGGGAGTCGTTCGAGCTGGCCGGTGTGAAGGTGATCGAGCTCCGCCGCTCGGCGACAGTGGAGGTCGGGGAGTGGCGGCGGCTCGTCAGCTACATGCGCTCCGAGCGAATCGATGTACTGCACACCCACATGCTCGGCTCGAACTTCTGGGGCGCCGTGTTGTCGCCGATGGGTCGTGTGCCCGTCTACGTCGCTCAGGAGCACGGTTGGTCCTTCGAGGGAACTGGGTGGCGTCGTTGGGTCGACCGCCATGTGATCGCACGTCGCGCGGACGCGTTCGTCACCGTTTCTCGAGAGGACGAGAGGCGAATGATCGAGGTGGAGAAGATCCCCGCCCACAAGCTCCGCTTCATTCCCAGCGGGATCTCGACACCGGCCGCACCCAGCGGGGCCGATGTCCGCTCGGAGCTCGGCATCGCCGCGGACGCGCCACTGGTGGGCGTGGTGGCGGGGCTACGAGCTCCGAAGGCGCTGGACATCTTCATCCGGGCCGTCGACGAGCTCCGCCGGAAGCACGCGGGGCTGCGTGCCCTGATCGTCGGGAACCCGGATGCGTCCGGCGAGGACAAGCGCTTGCTGGACCTGATGCGTGAACTTTCCTTGGACGACACCCTGATCTTCACCGGGCTGCGGCGCGACGTGGCCGACATCCTGGCTGCTATGGACGTCGCGGTGCTCAGTTCCGATCACGAGGGAAGCCCGCTCTCGGTCATGGAGTACATGGAGGCGGCCCGACCGGTGGTGGCGACGAATGTGGGCGGGATCCCGGATCTCGTCGTCGACGGGGTGACCGGCATCCTGGTCCCGCCCCGCGATCCGACCGCCCTGGCGGCCGCGATCTCCGGGTTGCTCGATGACCCCGATCTGCGCCGGCGGCTCGGGGAGGCCGGTCGAGCGCGCAGGCGGAGCGAGTTCGACATCTCGAACACCGTGCGGCGGATTGAGGATCTCTACGAGGAGCTCTACGCGCTCAAGCGCCCTGACTGATCACCGCCGGCCACGGCGGCGGTCTTCGCCATCGCCAGGATCGCCGGGCCAAGGCCGAGCAGGAGCCACAGTCCGCGGCTGTACTCCCCCGAGATGAAGAACAGGGCGGTGAGGTTGCCGATCAGAGCTACCGCGACGCTGAGTGAGACCGCCTGCATCCTGTGATTTCCCGCCCGGCGGTAGATGCGCGAGGCCCTGATCATCGATAGGAGGGAGAAGCCGACGATCAATGCGAATAACAGAAAGCCGACAGCGCCCAGTTCGGCTGCCTCCCCGAGATAGGAGTTGTGGACGACCTTCGGCTGGTCGCCGATGATCTGGTCGCTCCTTGCCAGGGTTCCGGGCCGGAGCAGATAGTGGATGGAGGCTTCCTGGAAGTTCCCCGCTCCCACGCCTTCGACGGGATTGGCCTCGAAGGCGCGCCAGGCCACCTGCCAGATGGTGGTGCGTCCCTCTTCGATCAGCGTTTGCCCCCTCGTCGGGGAGGTGATTCGCTCGCGCGTGGCCGGGCTCGCCACGGCGGTGAAGTACGCATACGTCACAAACGCGAGCAGGCAAGCGAACATCAACGCCATGGGTCGCCACCGGCCAGCGAGCAGGACCGCCGCGACCACAGCGACCGCGAGGGCGATCAGTCCTCCACGGGAAACGGTCAGCCAGACCCCGACCAGGGCGAAGACGGCGATCATGGCGGCAGTTACCTGGATCAGCGGGGTGCGACGGTAGAGGACCATCACCCCCACGGATAGCGCGATGCCCGACACCAGCACGGCCGCCAGCTCGTTGGGATCGAGGGTATTGCTGCCCAAACGTCCCATCAGGGCGGGGTTGGCGGGGGGAGAGAGGATCCCGTGCACCGTGGCGATGGCCACGCCGGCGACGAACGCGAGCATCATCCAGCCGAGCTCGCGCGGGGTGCGGATAGCGGTGAAGATGATCAGGAAGAGCACGACGTTGAGCGCGTAGCGGACAGTCGAGTCGATCGCGGCGCTGGTGTCTGTGGCCCATGTTGTGCTCAGCAGGCTCCAGCCAATGAAGGCCGCCAGCGCGGCTGACATATAGGGGTGAGCGGTGAGGAACTCGAGCTCCATCCGGGGCCGCGTCGTGACCAGCGCAAACCAGGAGAGCGTGAGCAACAGTCCGGCAGCCTTGGCGACGCCGTCAACAGGGAGCACCTGGACGAATCCGATGAAGGCGAAGACGGCGAGGCCCGCCGCGAGATCGGTGAACGCGAGCACGACGAATCCCGCGCCGAGCGCCGCGACGATGGCGATGGCGGGTTTGAGGCCCGCGAGCAGGCCTATCGGCGCCGCGACCAGCGCCAGTAACAGCGTGCCCAGCCACCGAGACCAGTCGAGTCTCGCTGTCACGGCAAGCTACCTGGGCGACGGCTTCGCGACGCCCTCGGCGGCGCGACGGTCGGACGCACGACCGTCGGAATCCCGGCGGTCGGAGCGACCGGCGGGACCGCGATCGGGGTCGGGTGCTCCCGAACTCGTTCCCCGGGCCTGGGCGAAGTACGCATACGCGTCACGGCTCGGCCTCGCAACACCGATCACTGCGAATCCCACCGGTCGGATCCCGTTCTCATTCAACTGCTCGCCGAGTTGCGAGACCTTCTCGAGTCTCGTCTTCCCAAGGCGGACAACTAGTAGGACTTCATCGGCCTGTCTGGCCAGCGGCATCGCATCCGCGACCTCGCTCAGCGGTGGGCTGTCGATGACCACGTACTCGGCCTGGCTGCGTGCGTCCCTGATCATCTTCGTAGCCGCGGGAACGGAGAAGAGATCCGAGATCCATCCTCCTGCATGGTCGGCGAGCAGCACACGGAGGTTCGAGCCATAGTCGGGTGCCGGGGTGAGCGCATCCTTCAGACTGACGCTCTCGATCAGAACGCCGGTGACGCCGCCGCCGGTGGGCTGGAGCCCGAGGGCCATGCCCAGGGCGGGCCTTCTCAGGTCCGCCTCGATGAGGATCACCTTCTTCCCGGAAAGGGCCAGAGAGGAGGCGAGGTTCGCCGCGGTCGTGCTCTTCCCCTCCGCCGGGGATGAGCCGGTTACGAGGATCACGTGACTGAGCGCGTCATCTCTGGTTGTCGAGATCTCCAGCGCGGTGCGCAGGGTGCGATAGGCCTCGACGCCTGCCGCCGAGATCCGTCGGGGCGACAGCGGCGTGGCACCCGGCCTGTGGGACTCCTTGGGAATCCGACCTAGAATCGGAAGTCGATACAGCCTGCGGAGCTGAGCCTCGCGGCGCAGGCGAGGATCCAGGTTCTCGGCGGCGAATGCGGCCACGACGCCCAGGAGCAACCCGGCCAGGAGGCCACCGGCGATGCTGAGCAGCGGCCGTGGCGACGCCTGGCTGGTGGGCAGATCCGCCAGTGTCTGAACACGCATCGACGGGTCAGGCGTTGAGGCCAGGGTTTGGAGCTGCGCAACCTCCGTCGAGAGCTCCGGAGAGATAGCTCCGCCCCCCTGCAGCTGAGCCTGAAGGTTGGGCAGGATGGCTTGAACGGTCTTATGCAGATCATCAGTGCGCTCCGCAATCGTCGCCTTCGCGAACGCGTTGGCGAGCGTCTGTGCCTGTTCCGGCGAACCTTCCGTTGCGGTCACGGCGATGATGTTGCTCGTGGCAACCGGTTGCGCGCTGATCTTGTTGAGCAACTCCTGCGGGGAGAGCGGCGAGTGGAGATCGGTCTTGACGCGCTGCGCCACGTTCAGGTTGTTGACGAACTGCGTGGCGGTCTCGATGTCGCGCGTGGGGTCCGAGGACTCGAAGACGAGCGGCAGGGTGTGGATCACCGGGTCGTCGATCGCCACCGGCGTGGCCAGGATCTGGGACGTGGCTTCGTACGTCTTGCTGGCGGTGAGCACATAGATGATCGCGATCAAGGTGGTCACGACGACGGCGATGACAACCAGCCAGATCCGCTCGCGGATCGTGTCCACGTATCTCCGAAGACCCTCCGCCTCCGCTGGAGGGTGGAGCCAGTTGGCATTGTCCATATCAGATCGCTCGTTCACGTCGACCCCTACCGGGTCGCCATTGTGACAGCAACTGGCGTCGACACTGTGGGTTAGCTTGCGACAATGAGCCGCCTGCAGGCAGTGTCGCTCGAGCGGGGCTCCGCAATTGCAGCCATCCCACTGGGGCTGGTCGGCGTGATCCTCACCTGGTGGGGCTGGAAGAGCGGAGGGTATTTCGAGGTCACCTACCTACCTGGGACGATGCTCCTGCTGCTCATGCTCGGAGCGTTGTTGATCGGCGCTCCATGGCCGGGGAGGCTGCGGGGGGCGGTCTTGATCTCGCTGCTGAGCCTGATTGGTCTGGCGGCGTGGACGTTGATCTCCGCCACGTGGTCAACGGTGCCCGACGTCGCGATCGGCGACACTCAGCGTGCACTGGCGTACGTGGCCGCCCTCGTGATCGGAATCTGGACGGCCTTGCTGCTCGGACGGCGACTGCTGCTCGCTCTGATGCCGATCGCGGCGGCCGGTGCCTTGGTCGGGATCGCGACCCTGATTGCACTCTGGATCGGGTCCAACGCCCTGAACTTCTTCGAGACCGATACGACCTTGCGCTACCCAATCGGATACCGAAACGCGGAGGCGGCGTTTTTCCTGATGGCCCTCCTCCCGACCGTTGTATTGGCGGCCTCGCGGGATCTCGATTGGCGAATTCGCGGTGTGCTCATCGGAGCGGGGTCACTGATGCTCGAGTTGGCGATCATCGCCCAGAGCCGTGGCTCGGTGTTCGCGGCCGTTCTTGGGGTGGCGGTGCTGGTCGCAGTTCACCCCGACCGACTTCGCGCGCTCGGCTGGCTTGCCATGGCGGTCTGGCCAGCTTTGGTTGCGTTGCACTGGCTGCTCGGAGTGTTCGAGAGCGACGCGGGCAACACGCCGGCAGGGATCCCCCCGCTTCATCACGCCTGTGTGGCTATGGCGGTCACCTCGATCGCGGGTCTGGCCGCCGGGTGCATCGCAGCGCGGCTGGGCCGAGGCTTTGAATTGCCGGTTCGATGGAGGAACGTCATATCCCGCGGCCTGATCGGCTCCCTGGCCGTTGCCCTTGCGGTAGGCGCGTTTGCCCTGGCGCAAGCGAAGGGTGGACCTGGCGGTTTCATCAACAGCCGCGTCAAGGAGTTGACCGCGGGAAGCCCGAACCTGGAAGGCAGCTCCAGCCGGTTTGGCCTGGATCTGCGGACAGAGCGGGGAGACATCTGGCGCGTGGCGCTCGACGACTTTGTGGCACACCCAGTCGTTGGCGAAGGGTCGGGCGGCTTCCGGTACACCTACCTGCTTCATCGGCGGAGCGACGTCCAACCCGAGGATCCCCACAGCATCGAGCTCCTGATGGCTTCCGAGCTCGGGCTCCCGGGGATCCTCCTGTGGGGGACTTTTGCGGTGGGGGCGGTGATCGCCGTTCTCCGTGCTCGGCGCAATGGGCCATCAGCAGCCGCCCTCGCAGCCGGGGCCCTGGGGATGAGCGCCTATTGGCTGGGCCACGCCTCGGTGGACTGGTTCTGGTCGTACGCGGTGATCACCCTGCCGGTTCCGTTCGCGCTGGGCGCTGCGGCTGCGCCCACCGTCCGGAGCGATCAACTTGGAGGCCCGAACCGCAAGCGCACCGGTCTAGCGATCGTGTGCGCCCTGTTGGCTCTTACCATGATCCCGTTCTTCCTCAGCGCTCGTTACACGGACGCGGCGATCCGCGGCTCGCGCGCAAACCTGCCTCTGGCCTACACCTATCTCCAGCGTGCCGCTGACCTCAACCCGTGGAGCAGCCGCCCTCTCGCGGCGGAGGCGGTCATCGCGACTGCCAACCGCGACCGCCCAAGAGCCCTCCGTTCGATCAGCGATGGGTTGCACAGAACCCCAGATGACTGGATCCTCTACTTCTTGAAGGCCAAGGCGTACGGAACCTCAAATCCGGCTGGTGCACGGCGCGCGCTTGTGCGAGCACGAGAACTCAACCCCCACGACCCCGAAATCGATGACCTCGCAGGTCGCCTGGGCGTCAGGCTTTAGTCCACACCCAGGCATAACGGATCAGAATTGCGGACTATTGCGGATTCGCAACGCTCCGACGGTCTTTACGATTGCATCCGAATAGGGGAGTCAACCCCGGCCCAGATGGGGATAAGAGGCCTCTTGCGGGGGGCTGACCGGGAGGCCCTCGAGCCTGATGCTCCTCGTGCCGATAAGGATGAGAATCATGCGAAAGTTCACGCTTAAGCGACTCGGGGGCCTTGCCCTTCTCGCGGTAGTTGCTGCGGTTGCGATCGCTCCGGCGACGGCCTTGGCGCAGGATGCACTGTCCAACCCCTCGGACTCTCAGTACCAGCCGAAGTCACAGGTCCAGGGCACCAGCACGAATGGCTCCAACACCAGCGCCAGCGTGCCGGCTGCTGCCAACACCTCGGCTTCCTCGGCTTCCGGCCTCAACGGGAACGTCGGTTCCCTGCCTTTCACGGGTATGGACGTGATCGTCCTCGCGGTTGTCGCGGCTGCGCTGATTGGTACAGGCGTCGCGCTGCACAGGCTCTCCGCGCCCAAGGCCCCGAAGGCGTAAGCCGGGGAACAAGTGGTGACGGCTTCCTCCCAGATGGCGAGTGAGGCGTCGCAGGCGCGCGGCAATTTCCCCTACCTGAGCGGCCTCAGCGCACAGCGGAAGGTCGAGTTCCTGACCCTCCGCGTAGCGCCGGCCCTCGCCGGGGGGCTGATTGCCTACGAGCATCTGTCCTCCGAATGGGTGGGGGTGCTGGTCTTCGCCTGCATGTTCGCGGCGGTCATGCTGATGCGGCAGTCGCGCTACCCGCTGCACCTGATCCCGCTGGCGTCTGCGCTCGTCTATCTGATCGCACCACCGCTCGGGGCGCTCGCGGCGGTGCTGATCAGCATCTCCGATGGGTCGACGAGCACGGTGACGCTGCGCCACATGGTGGCGCCGGTGCTGGGCGCCTGGGTCGTCACGGGGGTCGGCGCCTTGATCACACGTCGCTTCCGGAGCGAGCGCGAGGTGCGCGTTGCGGTGATCGGATCGCACGAGTTCGCCCGAGGGTTGCGAGCCGAGCTGAAGGCGGTTGGGGTGAAGGGGTACGACGTGATCGGGTGCATCGATCCAAAGGGCTCCTGCGACAGCGCGGTCACGGCGGGAGTTCGGTGCCTCGGCTCCCTGGTTCTACTGCGCCGCACAGTCCTCGACCATGCGATTGAGCTCGTCGTCCTCGGCCCCCTGAGTGCAGCCGAGGGGGATGAATCAGTGGTCGACGGACCTTCGCGACTCGAGGTCTTCGAGACGGCCGCCGATGCGTGCCTCGACCTGCCGGTGTCCCTGATCGAATCGGGGCAGCTCTACGAGAGGCTGCTGGGTCACGTTCCCCTTGGGACGACCACCTCCGCGTGGTTCCAGTACATGCTGCACCCGGACTACAAGCGCAGCTGGCCTCTGTCCAAGCGGGTCTTCGACATCGTCCTCGGGGTGGGAATGGGGATCGTCGCCGCCCCAGTGGTGGCCGCTGCGGCGCTCGCCATCAAGCTCGACGATCGCGGCCCGGTCTTCTACCGCCAGACGCGGGTGGGGGAGGGCGGCCGGGAGTTCGACCTGCTCAAGCTGCGGACGTTGAACGACGATGCAGACTCCGATCCGCGTCCCGCCGGGGAGAAGGTGACCTCGGTCGGCCGCATCCTGCAGAGGCTGCACATCAATGAGCTTCCGCAGATCTGGCAGGTCCTGAAGGGCGATATGGCCCTGGTCGGCCCGCGCCCCGAGGTCCCGGACGTGGTTGCGTCCCTCGAAGGTGAGTTCCACTACTACGACCGCCGCACCCTCGTGAAGCCGGGGATCACCGGCTGGGCGACGGTGCGCTGTGGCTACTCGGGAACGCCCATCGGGGAGGCCTGGAAGCTCTGCCACGACCTCTACTACCTGAAGCGGCGTTCCCTGTTCTTCGACCTCCTGATCATGATGGAGACAGTGAGCGCGGTCTTCGTGCCCGAGCCGATCAACCGCCCGGACGAGCGCTTCATCGTCGCCTACCGCTCGGATACGCCGTCGACTTCGCCGACGGCCACCACCGCCGGCTGAGCGGTCTGCTACAACGAACGTCCATACCAAGTATTGTGTATTGGTGCTTGGGTGTACGGCCGTTTCGGTTGCGCATGGCTGTTTGGGGGCATAAAGACACTTTCTAATAAGGACGGGAGCAGATGTTTCGAATGAGGCGTTCATATCCACGGGTTTTGCTTGCGGTGGGGGTCTGCGCGGCATTGGTGGCGCTGCCGGCGACTGCCGTCGCTCAAGACGCGCTCTCCAATCCCTCGGCGGCGCAGTACGTGCCGCAGTCCCAGGTCCAGGGGACACAAAAGCCGCAGTCCCAGGTCCAGGGGACACAAACCAACGGCTCCAACAACGGGCCGGCTGTGGCTGGTACCGCCACTGCCCCGAAGGCGTCGACGGAAGGTGCGAGTGGCACGCTTCCGTTCACGGGCATGGACCTGGCGGTGGTGGGCGGCATCGCTCTGTTGATGATCGCCGTCGGGGTTGCGCTGCGCAGGTTGTCCGCACCGCGGCAAATCTGATCAGCAGCGCCGGCGCAGTTCGGGAAGCGACCGGGCGCTGCTCGCTGACCGGCGAAGGATGACCAAGTAACGACCGGATCCACCCGGTCATGGCGATCCTTGGGCACGGGCGGGAGGAGATCGTCAAGAGCCTGCGAGAGGAGCTCGGGACCGAGGACCGGGAGGCGCCGCTCGAGCGAGTCGGCAATCTGGTCCCCTCGGTCGGGCTACGGTGCGGGCCAGCGCCCTTCCCCGGTCAGATCGAAGGTGTCGATCCGGGTGAGCTTGGCGAAGACGGCATAGCGCTGCGCGGCGCTGTAGGGCGGGTGGCAGGCCGTCAGGACGAGCTGCGGGTAGCCGACGGGCTTGATGATCCCGACGTCCGTGGGATCGACGATCTGGTGCCTCTGGACGGTGTACGTGAAGGCCGCGTACGGCATCTCGATGCGGATCTCGTCGCCGTTCTCGATCTGGTCGATGTGGCGGAAGGGGGCCAGGTAGGTGGTGCGGTGACCGGCGATCGCGACCGTCCCGGGTTGGCCCGGGAGCGGGGTGTTCCTGTAGTGGCCGGGGCCCTTCTCCAACGAGGCCGTGTCCGTGCCCTGGATGACCACGATGTCGAGACCGATCCGCTCGATCTTGATGCGCCCGATCGCGTGACCCTCCTGCAGGTGCGGTTCGAATCGGTCGGCGAGGATCCGTGCCTTCTTGGCGTTGCCGGGGACGCCGGCGATCGCCTGCAGATCCGCGGCGGTCGGATACTGGGACTCGAGCTGGTTGAGCTGATCAGCCGCCTGGCTCTGCTTGATCGCGCCGTAGGCGGCGGAGAATGGCTCCTGCCAGACCAGGGTGAGCCCGGCGTCGGTGAGGACGACGAGCCCGGCGGTGATCAGCATGATCGAGACGATGCGGACGGCGCGGTGCACGGTGGCGATTCTGGCAGCAGCGCCTAAACAAACCCGCCACACTTCCCCGCTCAATGGACGAAGGTAATGCGAGGGTGCTCCGAGGCGAATCCGACGAGCAACGCGTTTCACCGAGAATCGCGTCGTATCAGGCAGACCCCGCCGCGGTCGGCCGCGTCCTGCTGCTCTATTCGGGCGGGCTCGACACCAGCGTGACGCTCAAGTGGATCCAGGAGCGCTATGGCGCGGAGATCGTCACCCTCACCGTCAATCTCGGCCAACCGGGCGAAGACTGGAACGTCGTCACGGGCAAGGCAGAGCAGCTCGGGGCGGCCGAGACGGTGCTCGTCGACGCCCGCGAGGAGTTCGCGAACGACTACGTGCTGCCGGCGATCAAGGCGAACGCCCTCTACGGGGGCGGCTATCCGCTCTTCACGGCCCTCGGACGCCCGCTGATCGGGAAGCTGGCGGTGGAGGCGGCCCGAGAGCACGGCTGCGACACGGTCGCCCACGGTTGCACCGGCAAGGGCAACGATCAGGTTCGGATCGAGGCGACCATTGCGACCCTCGACCCGGAGCTGCGAATCATCGCCCCGGTGCGCGAATGGCAGATGGGCCGCGAGGAGGAGATCGCCTATGCGCGCGAGCAGGGGATCCCGGTGAAGGGCGGGACGGAGGTCTCGCCGTACTCGATAGACGACAACCTCTGGGGCCGCTCTTCCGAGGGACGGGAGATCGAGGACCTCGACGCGGCCCCTCCCGACGACGTCTTCCAGCTCGTCACCCGGCCGGAGAAGGCGCCGGACGAGCCGCAGGTCGTCTCGGTCGGATTCGAGCGGGGCCGCCCGGTCTCGCTCGACAGGGAGCAACTCGGCCTCGTGGAGCTGCTCGAGCGGGCCGCCGAGATCGGCCAGCGCCACGGGGTGGGGATCGTCGACCACATCGAGGACCGGGTGGTGGGGCTCAAGGTGCGGGACCTCTACGAGGTGCCGGCCGCGGCGATCGTGCTGACCGCCCACCGGGAGCTGGAGAAGCTCGTCAGCACGATCCACCAGAACAACTTCAAGGGCGCGCTCGAGAGCCAGTGGGCGTACCTCTGTTACGCGGGTCTCTGGCTCGAGCCGCTGCGTCGGGATCTCGACGCCTACATGGACTCGGTCAACGAGTTCGTCACCGGCGAGGTGTCGCTGAAGCTCTACCGCGGCTCGGTGACACCGGTCAGGCGGAGCTCGCCGTTCGCTCTCTACGACCGCTCCCTTGCATCTTTCGGCGAATCCGGGGGAGACTTCTCCCAGCACGCAAGCCCCGGGTTCATCGAGCTCTTCACGATGCAGAGTCGATTGGCCCACCGGATCAGGAAGGAGAACGAATGATCTACGAGCTGATCGGCCGGACGGTGGTGCAGGCGCTCAAGCTGCGCTACGGGCGCGAGATCCGGATCGCGGCCGGCGCCGGACTCGTCCTCACCGTGCTCGGCGTGGGCGCATACCTGGCCTCCCGCGGGGGCGAGGAAGAGGAGGCCTAGTAGGCCTTCGGCGGCAGCATGTGGCTGTGCTCCGAGCCAGGGATCGAGCCGGGCAGGGAGCGGTTGGCCCTGGCCGAGTAGGTGCGCGTAGCCCGCTCGCTTCGCCGAGCCCGGCTGTGCTCGCGGAGGAGATGGAGCCAGCGCCGGCTTCGCCGCGTCGCCGGTCCAGTTGGAATCCTGAGTGCTCCGGTATGCGCCTCCATCTCAGCTCCTCTCGTCGGGGGGTTCATCATTGGAACGAGACCGATGCTCCTCCTTGTGAGGTATCAGCGCAACATGGATTCCTTCATCAGGTGATAAGTTTGTCTTATGCTCGATGTGCGCAGATTGAGGGTCCTGCAGGAGGTCGTCGCGCGCGGCTCGTTCTCCGCCGCGGCCGAGTCCCTTCACCTCTCGCAGTCCGCGGTGAGCCAGCAGATCGCGGTCCTCGAGCGCGAGGTCGGCATCCCATTGCTCGAGCGGACGACTGACGGGCCCAAGCTGACCGCTCCCGGCGAAGCGCTGATGGTCCATGGCGATGCGGTGATGTGCCGCCTCGAGGAGGCGGAGCGCGAGCTCGCCCAGATCGCCGGTCTCGAGGGGGGGCGCCTGCGCCTGGCGAGCTTCCCGACTGCCAGTGCAACCCTGATGACCGGGGCGCTCTCGATCTTCCGCCAGCGCTTCCCGAAGATCGACCTCCAGTTCAGCGAGGACGAGCCGGAGGACTCGTTCCCGGCCCTGAAGCGCGGCGACTTCGATCTCGCGGTTGTATTCGACTACCCGTCGTTCCCGATCGACTTTGCGCGCGACGTGGACGCCGAGCTGATCTACGAGGAATCGATGCGAGTGGCGCTGCCGCCGGGCCATCCGCTCGCCGCCGCCAAGTCGGTGCGCATCGCGGACCTGGCTGATGACGACTGGCTCTGCGGCGAGCTGCCGAGTTCCTGTCGCGAGCAGGTGATCAAGCTCTGCCGTGAGGCGGGCTTCGAGCCGAAGATCAGCTTCCAGAGCGAGGAGTACGACGTGATCAAGGGCTTCGTCGCGGGCGGTCTCGGCGTCACGATCCTGCCCGAGCTCGCCGGCGATCACCCCGGCATCGAGCTGAGGCCGGTGCGGGGGCAGAAGCCCGTGCGCCGGGTCTGGGCCGTCACGCGCGAGACGGAGGCTCGGTCCCCCGCCGCCGAGGAGATGCTCGGCATCCTGCGCGAGGTCTGCCGGAGCTATCGCGACGGCCAGAAGCTCCGCCTCGCTGCCTGAGCTGCAGGATTTGTTGCAGGAGCGACACCGCCATTTTTCGGCCGCGCTCCCTGCGGCGCGCCTGTGAGAGCGTTCGCTACCGTTCCGGGCTCGAGAGAGCCGAATCCCTCGATTCGAGGGAGCGGGGAACCCAAGTGTCATTGGGGCGAATCGCCGGCCACAGCTCCGGCGTAACGCGACTGCTTTCCGCGTGAGCCCGTCAGCTAACCCCGCAGGCACAGCAGGAGATGACGGCAGCGCAAACACACGCCAGCAGGCCCCGAATCCGGTCTCGCCGATTCCGGCGCCGCCGCATGGCGCTCGGGCTGGTCTGCGCGGGAGGCGTCACTGCGGCGCTCGGGGTCGGCTTCGCCGGCGCCAAGGACCCGTCGCTCCAGGACAAGATCGATTCGGCCCGCTCGGACGCCGGCCAGCTCTCGAGCAAGGTCAACTCGCAGACCGCTCAGATCGCGTCGTTGACCGCTCAGGCCCACGCCGCCGGCGCGAGAGCGATGGTGCTCAACGCCCAGGTCCTGGACGCGGAGGCTCGATCGAGCCAGCTCGCCAGGCAGCTCGACGCCGCCCAGCGCCAGCTCGAGCAGCTCCGGGGTGAGTACGCGGACGCGGTCAAGCAGCTCGACCAGCGGCTGGTCGCAATCTACGAAAGCGACGCGCCGGACTACGTCACGGTGCTCCTCAACTCGAACGGCTTCGACGATCTCTCCACCCGCACGGACTATCTGAATGCGCTTCACGATGCGGATATGCGGATCGCCCACCGTGTCGCCTCGCTGCGCGACCAGATGGCCGAGCACACCAACCAGGTCGCGGATCTGAAGCAGCAATCCGATGCGCAGGCGCAGCAGCTCAGTGCGGACAAAGCGAGCTTCCTGGCGAGCGAACAGGCCGCCAACCGGAGCGCGGACGCAGTGACCGCCGCGCGGTCCGGCACGCAGGCCGCCCTTTCCGACGCTCAGGGGCAGGTCGCGTCGCTCGAGCAGCAGAAGGCCGCGCAGGCGGCCGCGGTCGGCACCGGCGCTGGAGCACCGGCTTATCTCGGCGGGCCGTACTCGATCCCGACCTACATCGTCATGTGCGAATCGGGCGGTAACTACCACGCGCTGAATGCCTCCAGCGGGGCGGGTGGCGCCTACCAGATCCTCCCCTCGACCTGGCGCGCCTACGGGGGTCAGGGCGCGCCGCAGGACGGGCCGAAGGACCAGCAGGACCGGATCGCCGCGGAGATCTGGCGCGACTCCGGCCCGAGCGCCTGGTCCTGCGCCTAGGCCAGGAACCCCTCGAGCACACGAGCGACCGCGTTCGGCGCGGCGGCTCCGTGGAGCCGCTTCAATGCGTGCTCGACGCGTTTCCGTCGATATAGACGGACAAAGCGTCGAGCACAGATCAGCGGCCAGCGATCGCCTTTAGCTCGTTCGGCCGCATCAGGACATGGAGGAGGTGGTCGTCGAGGCCGGCGACGCCGCCCTTCTTGAATTTCACGCGAGAGCCGGTGACGAGCGCCACGGCGCTCGAGAAGTCGGGCTCGTGGCCGACCAGCATGACCTCGCCGCGGCCCGCGGCCAGCTCCAGCGGATCGAAGTCTCCACCGGCGAGCCGGTCGTCCTCCTCGATCGGGCAGTCGAGCCCCTCGCAGGCGAGTTCCGCGGTCCGTTGGGCCCGAACCTTTGGGCTGGTCAGGCAGACGTCAAGCTTGACGCCGAGAGCCTTCAGCGCCTTGCCCGCGGCGACCGACTGGCGCTCGCCCTTCCCGGTCAGGTCGCGTTCGGCGTCCGGCTTGCCCTCGCCATCCTCAGCGTCTCCGTGCCTCAAGAGCCAGATCACTGCCCTAATCCTCGCCTAACTTCCACCCGGTGACTTCCCACCATTTTGGGTAGTCTGACTTTACGCGGGACACAGGCGACGAGTAATTAGGGATGTGTTCAGAGGGAAGCTGGGGTTGGCGATCGCAGTCGCGCAACGGCACTGGTAGCCGTTGCCCCGCCGGCTTCGGCGGAGAAGTACGTCGCGGGGTCGGCGGGCTCCGGCGATCCGTTCTTCCCGCAGGCCGGGAACGGCGGCTATGACGTGCGCCACTACGCGCTCACGATCGACTACGACCAGCCGGCCAACATTCTCAGCGGGAAGGCCGTGATCGGCGCGACCGCGACCCAGAACCTCCGCAGCTTCAACCTCGATCTGCGCGATCTTCTACACGGTGTCGAAAGTCAGGGTCAACGGCAAGCCCGCGACCTTCGCTCAACACGACGAGCAGGAGCTGACGATCAGCCCGAGGCCGAAGCTCGAGGCCGGCAAACGGTTCAGAGGTGAAGGTGGTCTACTCCGGCCAGCCTGAGCCGATCACGGATCCGGACGAGTCGATCGAGGGCTGGGTTCCGACCGACGACGGGGCCTTCGTCGTCAACGAGCCTCAGGGCTCGCCGGGTTGGTACCCGGTCAACGACACTCCGCGCGACAAGGCGACCTTCGACTTCACGATCAGTGTGCCCGCCGGCAGGGAGGTCATCGCCAACGGTGAGCTCGTCGGACACCCGGTCACCGCGGACGGCCGGACCACCTGGCGCTGGGCGGAGAACAACCCGATGGCGCCCTATCTCGCAACCGTCACCAACGGCGACTTCCTGACCGAGTTCCGCCGCGCCGGCGGCTTGCCCTTCTACGACGCGGTTGACCCGAACACGCGGCAATCGGACACCGATCCGCCGAACCCGACGCTCGCCTTCCAGCGGCTCGATCCGGAGCCCGAGATCGTTTCCTTCTTCTCGAGGCTCTACGGCCCATACCCGTTCAGCAGCGGGGGCGGGATCATCGACTGGGCGCCCGACGTCGGCTACTCACTCGAGTCGCAGACCCGCCCGAACTACGACCGCATCCCCTCGGCGACGACGGTCGTCCACGAGATCTCGCACCAGTGGTTCGGCGACGCGGTGACGCCGGCCATCTGGCCGGACATCTGGCTGAACGAGGGATTCGCCACCTGGTCGGAGTGGATCTACGACGAGATGCACGGCGGCCCGCCCGCGCAGGACAGGTTCGACGAGCTCTACGCGATCCCCGAGGACGATCCAGCCTTCGAGGACCTCTGGTTCCCGGCGCCGGACGCACTCCAGGATCCGAGCCAGCTCTTCCACACGCCGGTCTACGACCGAGGGGCGATGACCCTGCAGGCGCTGCGGGAGAAGGTGGGTGACGCGACCTTCTTCCCGCTCCTGCGCGCCTGGTACGCGAAGAACAAGTACGGCAACGTCACCACGTCCGACTTCATCGCCCTCGCCGAGCGAAGGAGCGGGCGGAACCTGGACCACTTCTTCCGGGTCTGGCTGTTCAAGGAGGGCAGGCCCGAGTCCTGGTGAGGTCCGTCGCCGCGGGCGGAATTTTCGTGCGGGTCTAGCGCGAACTTCTCTTCGAGGCGGCACACATTCGGTGCGTCTGTCCGGGGCGGCGTACAAGATCAGAACGTGAGCCCGGGAGCGGTCCATCTGCACGTCCACAGCGAGTACTCGCTGCTCGACGGGGCCTGCAAGATCGACAAGCTCGCCAAGCGCGCGGCCGAGCTCGAGATGCCGGCGCTCGGCCTCACCGACCACGGCGTGATGAACGGATCGGTCGAGCACTACAAGGCCTGCAGGGACGCCGGGGTCAAGCCGATCATCGGGGTCGAGGCCTACCTGGTCGACGATCGTAACGCGACGCCTCAGGCGACCCGCTACGAGCGCAACCACCTGACCCTGCTCGCCTCCAACGGGGCGGGCTTCCGCAACCTCGTCAAGCTGAGCTCCGCCGGCTTCCTCGAGGGCTTCTCGCGCGGCAAGGCGAACGTCGACATGGAGCTCCTCTCGGCCCATTCCGATGGCGTGATCGCCCTGACGGGCTGCCTGCAGTCGCGCTTCTGCCGCCGCCTGGTGGAGGACCGCCCCGCCGACGCCCGGGCCCACATCGACGACCTGGTCAACGCCTTCGGTCCCGAGCAGGTGTATTTCGAGGTCCAGCGCAACGGGGTTCCCGAACAGGACAAGGCCAACCAGGGGATCGTCCGGGTCGCGAAGGAGCTCGGTCGGCCGCTGGTGGCGACCGCGGACGTCCACTACCTGCGCCGCGAGGACTACGACAGCCATGCAGCACTGCTCTGCGTTCAGACCAAATCGACGATCGAGCGGCCGAAGCTGCGCTTCGACACAAACGAGTTCTACTTGAAGAGCCCGAGCGAAATGGCTGACTCCTTCTCGGACATGCCGGAGGCCGTCGCCAGCACCCTCGAGATCGCGGAGCGCTGCAACGTCGAGATGAAGCTCGGCCAGCTGCTCCTGCCGCGCTTCCCGACGCCGGACGGGGTCGAGCCGGGAGAGATGCTCCGGGAGCTCGCCCTGGAGGGGCTGGGGCAGCGCTACGGGGACCCGATCCCTGCCGAGGCGATGGAGCGCCTCGAGTTCGAGCTCGGCGTGATCGACGACATGGGATTCCAGTCCTACTTCCTGATCGTCTGGGACTTCGTCACCTACGCCAAGGAGAACGGGATCGCGGTGGGGCCCGGCCGCGGCTCGGCCGCCGGTTCGATCGTGGCCTACGCACTGGAGATCACGGATATCGATCCGCTCGCAAACGGCCTGCTCTTCGAGCGCTTCCTGAACCCCGGCCGCAAGTCCATGCCGGATATCGACATCGACTTCTCGGTCCGCGGGCGCGAGCGCGTGATCCGCTACGTCGCCGACAAGTACGGCCGCGAGTGTGTCGCGCAGATCATCACCTTCGGCACGATGGCGCCGCGGGCCGCCATCCGGGACGCGGCGCGAGTCCTCGGGTATGACTACGCGACCGGCGACCGCCTGGCCAAGCAGATCCCCGAGCCGATCTTCGGCCGGAGCCCCAGCTTCGAGGAGTGCCTGAAGCCCGGTGAGGAGCTCAAGCGCACCTATGACTCCGACCCGGATGCGCAGAAGATCCTCGACACCGCCCAGGGCCTGGAGGGCATCGTCCGCAACAACTCGATCCACGCCGCCGCGGTCGTGATCGCGGACCGGCCGCTGCAGGAGATCGTCCCGCTGCAGCTGGCCGAGGACCGCGGCGCCGGCAACGGCAATGGAAACGGGAACGGCAAGACCGAGCGCGCCTACAAGACCGTCACGCAGTACTCGATGGGCCCGATCGAGGAGATCGGCCTGCTCAAGATGGACTTCCTCGGCCTGCGCAACCTGGACGTGATCGAGGATGCGGTGGCGATCATCGAGCGCTCGCGCGGCGAGAAGATCGACATCAAGGACATCCCGCTCGACGATCCCAAGACCTACGAGATGCTCCGCAGGGGGGAATCGATCGGCGTCTTCCAGTTCGAGTCCGAGGGGATGCAGGACGCGCTCAAGACCGTGAAGCCAACGGAGTTCCAGGACCTGGTCGCGCTCAACGCCCTCTATCGCCCCGGGGCGATGCGGTACATCCCGGACTACGCACGTGGCAAGCGGGATCCGGACGCCATCCGTTACCCCGATCCCCGCCTGCGGGCGATCAGCGAGGCGACCTACGGCTGCGTGATCTACCAGGAGCAGCTCATGGAGATTGCCAAGCAGATGGCCGGCTTCAGCCCGGCCGAGGCGGACGACCTGCGCAAGGCGGTCGGCAAGAAGAAGCGCGATTTGATGGCGACCATGAAGGAGAAGTTCCTCGAGGGCATGGGGGCGTCGAACACGGACAGCCGCGTGGCCCAGGACCTCTGGTCGCTGATGGAGGCCGCCGCGGACTACTCGTTCAACCGCTCTCACGCCGCCTGTTACGCGCTGATCTCCTACCGGACAGCCTGGCTGCGCGCCAACTACCCGGCGGAGTACATGGCCGCCCTGATCTCGACGGTGATGTCGACCAAGGACAAGGTCCCGTTCTTCGTCAACCGCTGCGCCGAGATGGGGATCCAGGTGCTGCCGCCGGACGTGAACAACTCCGACCATGGCTTCGTCGTCTCCGGGAACAGCATCCGCTTCGGCCTCGACGCGGTGAAGAACGTCGGCCACATCGCGGTGCAGGCGATCCTCGACGCACGTTCGGAGGACGGAAACTTCACCTCATTGTGGGACTTCTGCGAGCGGGTCGACACGCGCGCCGTCAACAAGCGCGCTGTGGAATGTCTTGTCAAATGCGGAGCATTTGACTCGACCGGGGCCTCGCGACGAGGCATGCTGGAGGCGCTGCCGGCCGCGAGCGCCTTCGGCCAGAAGGCGCAGGAGGACTCGCGGCTGGGGCAGTCGTCGATCTTCGACCTCGGGGGCGGGGCGGCGGAGTCCGGCCCGTCGCGGCAGCACCACGCCCCGATCCGGGCCGAGGAGTTCGACCAGCGCGAGCTGCTCCGCCTCGAGAAGGAAACGCTCGGTACCTATCTCTCCTCGCACCCGCTTGCGGAGGTAAAGGACGCGCTGCGGGCCCGCGTCGACTGCCCGCTCTCCAGCCTCGGCGACAAGCAGGACGGGTCGTGGGTGACGGTAGGCGGGATCGTCACCGAGTTCAAACGGCACCGATCGAAGAACGGCTCGCTGATGTCCTTCGCGAGCCTCGATGACGTCGAGGGCCAGGTCGAGATGCTGGTGATGGGCAAGGCCTATGAGGCCTCGGTCGACTTCCTCGCTGCGGACGCCGTCGTCATCGTCAATGGCCGACTCGACCACAAGGGCCGTGGCGACACCAAGCTTGTCGCGCAGGAAGTCGAGCTCTTCCAACCGAGCGAGGACGAGGTCGCCAAAGCGCGCGCGGCGAGGGACACCGGACCACTCCGCCTGCAGATCGACGCCGCCGCGTTCGGCGTCACGCTGATCGAGGAGCTCAAGGGGATCCTCGCGAACTTCCCCGGGGACTCCGAGGTCCTGCTGGTGATGAAGACTCGCGAGGGCACCCGCGAACTTCGGTTCGGACGGGAGTACCACGTCCGCCGCTCCGCCGGCCTCGACGCCGAGCTGGACGCGCTGCTCGGCGCCGGGTCCCGGGCCGCCGCCTGATCCGCGAATCGGTCGCTCGCTAGCAGACTTGACCCCCTTCGCGCAAGTCCTGCAGCCGTCCCCCGTTCCCCAACCCGGCTGCACCGCGTCCTAGACTGAACGCCGTGCCAAAGCAGACCGAGACCCAGCGAAGCAGCGCCGGCGAGTGCCGCCAGTGCCGGACGTTCTGCGACAAGCTGGTCAACCCGGCGGGCTGCCTGGAGATGGGGTGCAAATACCTCTACACCTATGAGGACGCGCGGACGGGCGGCCGCTTTCTCGGCTGCATGAACAAGGTCTTCAGCGCGGAGATCGATCTCGACCTCTTCCTCTTGGCGGAGCGGACCCGTGAGGGCTTCGGCGGGATCAAGATGACCGGCGACCCGCTGCCCCACTGCCAGTTCAGCGTCGAGCGCGCCTATGAGGGCGCCGGCCCGGGCCATGAGTGCGTCAACCGCCGCTTCTTCGACGCCCCGGACGATCACCCCGAGTCGATCCGGGCGTTCGACCTCCGCAACTCGCTGACCTAGAGCGCCGCGCTCACCCGAGCAGTTCCGCCAGGCGCTCGAAGCAGTCCGTCCACCCATCTTCATGCAGCGCACGCCGTTCCTCGGTCGCGAACTCGCCCTGGAAGAGCTGAACAGCGGTCTCGTCGCCGCGGTCCTCGAGCGACAACACGACGAGCGTCTCCCGGTCGTCCGGGTCCGGGGGATCCCATCGGAACGTGTAGGCGAGGCGGGCCGGAGGGTCCAGCTCCCGTAGCTCTCCACTGAGCTGAAAGAGATCGCCCTCGGGAGGCTGCATCGCGATCCGGTAGCTGTCGCCGGCGCGCGGCCCGAACTCGACACTCGGAGTGGTGAAGCCCTTCGGGCCCCACCACTTGGCGAGCTGCTCGGGTTCCGTCATCGCCTGCCAGACCCGGTCCCGCACAGCGGGAAGGACGCGGGTCATGCGAAGCGAGAGTCCCTCCTCTGCGGTCACCTCAGAGCTCCCGGTGGACGTCTTGATGATCGTACGCTCGAAACCCGGTATCAGTCCAGGCGATGGGTCGAGCCCTTCGCAGCATGGTCTTTGTGCTCACCGCCACGGCTGTCGCGGGCGGAACGCTGGTCGGCTGCGGCGGCGCTTCGGCCTCCTCGCCGCAGCAGGTGGCGGACCAGCTCGCCCAGACGGACAGCGCCCTGCGCTCAACGATCGACGACTGGCGGGCCGGTGGAGACCCGCCGGAGGTCGCGCCGCCCCAGGAGGTGCTGGACCAGGCTGAGGCCCTCCAGGACGACGCGCTCCACCTGGCCAGGCATCCCAACCTGACGGCGCAGGTCCTCCCGCTGCTCTCGCCTGCGCTCGCCGGCCAGATCAGGCGGCTGACGACGGCTGAGAAGGACCTCCTGAGCCTCTCGCGGGGTGCCCGCCACCGCCACCTCAAGGTCGGGGCGCCGCCGCCGCTCTCGGACCTGATCGGCCTCTACCGGGAGGCGAACCAGCGCTACGGGGTCGCCTGGAACTATCTTGCGGCGATCCATCTGGTCGAGACGAAATTCGGCCGGGTGAAGAGCAACAGCGTCGCGGGGGCCGAGGGCCCGATGCAGTTCATCCCCTCGACCTGGCGCATCTACGGCAATGGCGGGAACATCCGGGACCCTCACGACGCGATCCTCGCCGCCGCCAACCTGCTCCACCACAACGGGGCGCCGCCGCAGTACGCGCGCGCGCTGCGCGCCTACAACGATTCCGGCCTCTACGTCGACGCGGTCACCCGCTACGCGCGCGAGATCGCCGCGAACCCGTACGGCATCTACTACCTCTATTGCTGGCGGCCATAGCCGTCGCGACGGCGAGTAGTCGAGGCGCAGGGGGTACCTAGGAAGGCTCTCGATGGGAAAGCCATCCAGCGAGGGCGCCCAAGAGAAGGCCGCCCTCCGGGGCGAGAGGGAGACCGGTTGTCACGCTGACGAGAATGCCGAGCCCGAGTCCGAGGGCAGCACCAATCCCGATTGCCGCTGCGGTACTCAACGCGTCAACCCTATACACCGGGCTATCGCTTTTGAATCGCCTCGCGCCACAGCCGGCGGATGAGCTGAACGTCCTTGCGGGCGACGTCATGCCCGTCGATCCCCGGTCCCTCGAGCACGGCGGGCACTCCCTGTAGACGAGGCTCGCCCAAGAAGGCGCGGAAGCCCTTGCGGCCGATCTCGCCCTTGCCGATCGGCGCATGGCGATCGCGGTTCGAGCCGAGGGGGTCGGTCGCGTCGTTCATGTGCATGAGCTTCAGCTGCTTCAGACCGACCTTGTCGTCGATCTCGTCGACCATCTTCTTCGTCCCCTCGGGCGAAGCGATGTCGTAGCCGGTCGCGTACAGGTGACATGTGTCGATGCAAAGCCCCAGGCGCTTCGGGCCGCCCGTCTTCTCGATCAGCTCGGCTGTCTCATCGAAGTCGCGGCCGAGAAGCTGAGGCGACCCGGCGGTGTTCTCGTAGAGGATCGGGCAGCTCTCCGAACGTGCCAGCGCCTCCTTGATCAGGTTGATCGCGCGCTTGCGGGCATTCGTCCGCGTGTCGTCCTTGAGCGCGCCGGGGTGGACGACGACGCCGAGGGCGCCGATCCCATCCCCGACCCGCAGGGCGTGGGTCAGGGAATCGAGCGACTTCTTGCGCATCTCTGCGTCCCTGGCCGCCGGGTTGATCAGGTAGATCATGTGGATCGCGACGACCTCGACGCGCGAGGGCTCCAGCGCCTTGCGGAAGGCGGCGAAGTCGTCCTCCGAGTAGCGGGTCGGGCGCCACATCCGCGGGCTCTGGTTGAAGATCTGAATCGCGTCGCAGGTCCGCTCATCGGCCCGCTCGATCGCCCGGACGAGGCCACCCCCTGTGGAAACATGGGCGCCGATCAGCATCGTGAGCTCAGATCCATCAATCCCCGTTCGAGTCCGTTTCGCCCCGTCACCGACGGGCGCCCTCCACATCGGGGGAGCGAGGACGGCACTGTACAACTGGCTCTACGCGCATGGCCGTGGCGGGGAGATGGTGCTGCGGATCGAGGACACCGACCGCGAGCGCTCGACCCCGGAGAACGTCGAGCAGATCCTCGACGCCCTGCGCTGGCTGGAGCTCGATTGGGACGAGGGGCCGGTCAGCCAGGCCTCTCGCGCCGACCGCCACCACGAGGCGCTCGAGCGGCTGCTCGAGGCCGGCGTCGCCTACCGCGACCCCGCGACGGGCGAGGACGTCGCCGCCTGGAAGAAGGAGCATGGCAACCGCGGCTACCGGGGAACCCCGACCGGCGACCCGGGCGCCGCCGTCCGCCTTCGGGTCCCGGACTCCGGAGACACCGTGGTGGCCGACGAGATCCGCGGCGAAGTTCGCTTCCCGAACGACGCCGCGGACGACTTCGTGATCGCCAGGGGCGATGGCTCCGTCCTTTACAACTTCGCGGTTGCTGTGGACGACGCCGACATGCGGATCAGCCACGTGATCCGCGGCGACGACCACCTCTCCAACACCCCGAAGCAGCTGCAGGTGATGGAGGCCCTCGAGGTCATTCCGCCGCGGTACGCACACCTGCCGTTGCTCCACGGCCCCGACGGCAAGAAGCTCTCCAAGCGCCACGGGGCCGCCAGCGTGCAGGAGCTGCGTGATGCGGGCTACCTGCCGGCCGCGGCGCGGAACTACCTCGCCCTGCTCGGCTGGGGGACCCAGGACGACACCACGATCCTGAGCACCGAGGAGCTGATCGAGCGCTTCGACATCGCCGACGTCGGCCGCGCCAGCGCGATCTTCGACGAGCAGAAGCTCCGCTGGCTGAACGGCCGCTTCATGCGCGAGATGGACCTCGACTCCTACACCGAAGCGGTCGCGCGCCACCTCGGGCGCGAGCCCGACGAGCGGCTGCGGGCCGCCTGCCAGATCGCTCAGGAGAAGGCGCAGACGCTGGAGGAGGTCTGGCCCCTGATCGGCTTCCTCTTCGAGGAGCCCAAGACGGACGAGAAGTCCTGGAGGAAGGTGATGAAGGACGGCGCCCTGCCCCTGCTCAGCGAGGCGCTCGAGGCCCTGCGCGCCGTGGAGCCATTCGAGCCCGCCGAGCTCGAGAGCTCCCTTGGCCGGATCCTCGCCGAGCACGACGTGAAGCCGGGCAAGCTCTATCAGCCCATCCGCGTGGCGATCTCCGGCACCTCGGTGTCGCCGGGAATATTCGAGTCGCTCGCCGTGCTGGGCAAGGATCGCTCCATCGAGCGGATCGAGCGCGCCTTGGAGCGTCTTTCCGCTGAATCGGGCTCAACGAATGGGCTAAACAATCAATAGGTCGGTGCCGATGAGTACCCCATGGCTACGACGGCCACGACCAAGCGCGGCACCTCGAACGCCACTCGGGGCGAGGGTCGCGGGCGCGTGCTCGCTGCCGCCTTCGACGAGGCCGAGCGCCAGCCCGCCCTCCAGGAGGGCCGCGACCAGGCCCTCGAGCACGTAGCGCGCGGCGCGCCCGCGCACGAGGTGGCGGCCGTGGTCGAGGCCGATGTCGGGCTCACCTGCGCGATCATCCGCGCAGCAGGCCAGATCCAGGGCGGCGGGCGGCTCCGCAGCGTCAGCGACGGCGTCGAGCGGCTCGGCCCGGGCGCGGTGGAGGCCGTTCTTCGGTCCGCGCCCTCCTACGACATCTTCAACGGTGACGGGCGGCTCGCTCTCGCGCCCGACCGCTTCCGTCTCCATGCGCTGGTCGTGCAGCGCGCCGCCGACCGGATCGCCGAGATGAGTGGGGTCGGCGAGCGAGACGAGCTCGCGCTGGCGGCGATTCTGCACGACATCGGCCGCCCCGTCCTGGCCCGCCTGCATCCCGGCTACGCCGAGCGCTTCGACCGGCGGGGCGCAACCCCCGATGACCGGATCGCCGAGGAGCGCCGCGAGCTCGGCATCGACCATGCCCTCGTCGGCGGCGTACTCACCCGGCGCTGGGGCGTCCACGCCCGTGTCGCGGAGGCGATCGAGCGCCACCACACCCGCCAGGCGGAGGGAATGGGTGCCGTGATCCGAGTCGCCGACATGGTCGCCGCCCACATCGAGGACTCCCCGGTCAGCACCCGGGACCTGGTCGAGGCCGCCGATCACTGCGGCCTGGACGAGCTGGCGGTGCGCCATGTCCTCTACGAGCTTCCCCAGGGCAAGGGATCACGTCGCCGGGCCACCGGTCCGTGTCCGCTCTCCTCCCGAGAGCTGGACGTTCTCCGGCGTCTCGCCGAGGGCAAGGTCTACAAGCAGATCGCAGCGGAGCTCGACCTCTCCGCGAGCACCGTCCGCAGCCACCTGCACAACGTCTACGGCAAGTTGGGCGCCCTGGACCGCGCGCAGGCAGTGCTCATGGCGACCGAGCAGGGCTGGATCTAGCGGCCGTCCCCTCTGCGTCAATTTCCGTCCGGGGGGCGGACGTTTTTCGACGCAGATCGATGAGGAGGGCGGCGATCGCCATCCCGATGGCGTCGATCCCCACGTCCCTCGGCGTTCCCTCACGGCCGCGCACGAAGGTCTGGTGGAACTCGTCACTGCAGGCGTAGCCGAGTGAGATGCCGACCGCCCACAGCAGTGGGCGATCGACCACGCCGCCGAGCGCCCACCACCAGGCCGCGGTGAGCAGCGCATAGCCCGTGATGTGCCCCAGCTTGCGGATCACGATCACCCACCAGGCATGATGGCCGGCGGCGGGCTGTGCGGAGAGGATGAAGATCGCTGCCATCAGGGCGATCGGCACGAGCGCTCTGAGCAGGGCGCGGTTGCGGCGATTCATCGCCGCGGCTCCCAGCCCGCTAAAAGGGACGTCGTGATCTCGGTCACCTCGAAGTCACGTTACGCGGTGGTGGCGCTGGCGGAGCTGGCCCGCGCCGGTGACAGCCCCATGCCGATCGGCCAGGTCGCCGAGCGTCGCGGCATCCCGGTGCAGTTCCTGGAGCAGCTCTTCTCGACGCTGCGTCGCGCCGGGATCCTCGTCAGCCATCGCGGCGCCAAGGGCGGCTACACGCTCGCTCGCCCGGCGGATCAGATCAACGTCCTCGAGGTCGTCCAGGCGCTCGACGGCGTCGTCGGACAGGAGGGTAAGGAGGCCGGTGGCATCTGGGAGGAGGGGGTGGAGTCGCTGCGGGCGACCTTCCGCTCCGCCACGATCGCCGACATCGCCCGTCGCGAGGCCCAAAAGGCCGGTGCGGGCATGTACCACATCTAGAAAGCAGGCACGCCCAGCCCCGATTGGGCGTGAACAAGCCGATTGCGACCGGTTGCTTCCGGTTGTTTCGGTGTTCCACTGGCGAACAAATGGCGAACGGGGCGGGACGCTGATCCAGCAGGGCACGGGAGCCCAAGGCGGCATGACCAGCCGAGTAGCGAATCGTTCGCCTACTCCGACAGCCCGGCGGCTTCGAGGGCAGCGTCCCGCGTTCCCTCGAGGTATACGTCGACTACTTCGTCCCCCCGGAACTGGAAGAGGATGAAGATCGGGTAGTCCGCCTCAGCGCCGCTGAGCTTTCCCGTGCCGCGCTGACGACCAGCCGCGAGGACGGTGTCTTCGCCGAGATCCTCGAGTTGCTCGGCCTCGATCCGGTAGTCACTCCACTCTTCGAGGACCTCGAGCATGCGTAGAGCGGTCTCCTCAAGGCCCTGGGCAACGAAGTTGGCTGGCATCGCAGCCCGGAACGTGACGTCCGGTGCCAGCAACTCAGGCGCTGCCCAGAAGTTCCCCTTTGCCCACTCGGCGAAACCCGGAGCGGAGCGTATGGGAGCGGAGATGCGAGCGGACTAGTCCCACGGTCTGCGGCCTAGGCGAGATCAGACGCTGGAAACCACCCGGTACGGGCAGCTACCCCTGCCGCCACATGGAAAGGAAACCACGACATGGTCTTCCGGCACGCGCCGAAGCAGATCCGCTGACAGAGCTGCGCGGACTCCGAGCGGATTTCCTATCGGCCCTCGAGGCGCTGGGATGCCCAGAGGGCCCGGGAGCTCAGGCCGGCATGACCAGCCGAGTACCGAACCTTCGCCTACTCCGGCAGCCCCGCGGCTTCGAGGGCTTCGTCCCGAGTCCAGAAGACCTGACGCCTCGTCACCAGGCCCTCTGCGAACCAGACCACCTCCCAGGCGGGCATCTCGAACGGGACGCCGCTGCCCCTACCGCGTGCAGTGAGCACAATCGCGAGGAAAACGCGGTCGTCACCCAAGTCCGTCAGCTGCTGGATCTCGGTGTGGACGCCACCCTCGGCGAGTTCGAACAGCTGCTCGATCCACTCCCGCACCTCCGCCCGCCCGCGGTACAGCTCTCCAAGCCCAGGGACACCCGGCAGGGCCTCCCAGACGACGTCAGGGCTCAGGAAAGCCAGCCAGGCGTCCAGGTCGCCTCGGTTAAGCGCATCGATCGCTTCACGTGCGAGCTCGACGTTCTCCTCCGACATCGCCTACTCCGACAAGCCGGCGGCCCCGAGGGCCTCGTCACGATCCATATAGGGATCCACGCGCACCACGCTCCCATCCTTGACCGTGAAGATCACCCCGGTGTCGGTCTCCACCACCGCGCCGCTCTCCCTTCCCTTCGCCACCTCGTGGAAGAAGACGACCACCCGGTCACCTGCGTCGAAGTAGTCGGTCGTCTCGAGCGACTGTCGCTCCCAGGCCTCGAACGCTTCGACGAACCCCGCGATCACCTCGCGATGGCCTCTGGCGACCCTTCCGTCGTCCAGTCCACCCTTCGTCCCGTGCCACTCGACCTCTGGATGGAGCTTCGCCAGCGCGCCCTCGATGTCGCCCTCGGCGAAGGCCTCATTCATCGCTTGGACCAACTCGACGTTCTCCTGGGACATCGCCCGCGCAGTATCCCCCGATGGAGAGAAGAAAGGAGCGGCCCCCTAGCCAGTCGATGCCTCGGCTGCAGGGGACCGCTCCTCTGAGAAAACAACGGGATGATGCGAAGTGAACTTCCGACAGCAACGCCGAATGAATGACCCTGGCCTACTCCGACAGCCCTGAGGCTTCCAGGGCCAGTTTGTTGAATACAACGACGCTCTCGCCCTCTTCGCGAGTCTCCTCGATTTCCCATGCAATCGACATGGCCCACCCAGCATCTCGTGCACTCTCTGAGTCTCGCGCGCGAGGACAGACAACAGCGGATTCAAGTTGGCCGCCCGCGGACAACATTCCCTTGTGCCCGGGGCGGGGACACGATCCCGCGCTGCGGATCCCCTGCCCAGGGTCCGCGCAGCAGAAGAGTGTCTGGGACCGTCATACCCGTGATCACCTTGGAACACGCGTTCGATTCCAGATGAGAATCCAGGTGCTCGGCGTGACCCGGCGCCTTGCGGCCCTCATCCTGGTCGCCGGGCTGGCGATCGCGGGGTGTGGGGGCGGCGGTACCACGACGACGGTGAACACGCGGAGCAAAGCCGAGTACATCGCTCGAGCCGATCGGATCTGCGAGGCCGCGCAGGCGAAGCGCGAGCGCCTCGAGGGCCGGGTGGCCGACTTGGCGCCGATTTCGACCGGGGAGACTCGCCAGGTCGCCCAGCTGCTTCGTCGAGCCGCTGATGTTCTGATGGTGGAGGTGCGCAGGCTTCGGGCTCTGCCGCCTCCTGCCGGCGACACCCGCACCCCCGGGTCGCTGTTGTCGTTCCTCGACGACCAGGTCACGCACCTCAGCGGCTGGGCCAACGCCTACGATCACCGCAACGCCATCGAGATTCGCGGCTTCCAAGCGCGGATTGCCGATGACACCGCCAAGGCGAGCGCCATCGCCAAGCACTACGGCTTCCAGGTCTGCGGTAGTCCCGGAAACGGAAACACCGGAAACCTGACCGGGTTCCGCTAGTTTGTCCCGGTGGCCGGGTCCAACGGGACGACAACGACGACGCTGCGCGTCGGCGCGGAGAGCTCCGCCGTGGTGGGGAACACACCGCTCGTGGCGTTGACGCGGCTGGGCCCGGACCTGCCCGGGGAGGTGGTCGCGAAGCTCGAGTTCCTCAATCCCGGCGGTTCGGTGAAGGACCGGATCGGCGTCGCGATGATCGACGCGGCCGAGCGCGACGGCTTGATCGAGCGCGGTCGGTCGGTGATCGTCGAGCCGACCAGCGGCAACACCGGAATCGCGCTGGCGTTGGTGGCGGCCGCCCGCGACTACCGGCTGATCCTGACGCTGCCGGAGGGGATGAGCCGCGAGCGCACCGCGCTGCTGCGCACCTACGGCGCGGAGGTGCACGAGACGCCGTCGCTGGGCGGCATGAAAGAGGCCGTGGAGCTCGCCAACCGCCTGGCCAAGCAGAACGATGGATTCATCCCCCAGCAATTCTCGAATCCCGCCAACCCCGAGATCCACCGGCGGACGACGGCCGAGGAGATCTGGCGCGATCTCGACGGACAGGTCGACGCCTTCGTCGCGGGGGTCGGCACCGGGGGAACGATCACCGGCGTGGGACAGGTGTTCAAGGAACGGCGCCCCGACATCAAGATCGTCGGAGTGGAGCCGTCGGCCTCCCCGGTCCTCTCGGGTGGCGCCGCCGGCGCCCACAAGATCCAGGGCATCGGGGCGGGCTTCGTGCCGGAGGTCCTCGACCGCGACGTGATCGACGAAATCGTCGGCATCAGCGACGAGGACGCGCTCGACACGGCGCGGGCGGCGGCACAGCGTGAGGGGCTGCTCGTCGGAATCTCGGCGGGAGCCGCGATCCGCGCGGCGGTCGACCTGGCGGCGCAGGAGGAGATGTCCGGCAGGCGGATCGTGGTGATCGTGCCGGACTCGGGTGAGCGATACATGTCGCTGCCGTTCTTCGCCCCATCCTGAGCGCCCTCGCAGCCTAAGCTTCGACGCGTGCTTGGACTGGGAACACTGCGACGCGTGCTCAAGGAGGTTTCCTCCGACGTCGCCTCGGCGCGCGAGCGCGACCCCGCGGCACGCGGGATCGGCACGCTCGAGATCCTCACCGGCTGGGCCGGGGTGCAGGCGCTCCTCGCCCATCGCGTGGCGCACGCCCTTTGGGAGGCGGAGATACCGCTGGCGCCACGCGTGATCGCGTACACGACCCGCTCCATCACCGGCGTCGAGATCCATCCCGCCGCCAGGATCGGCTCGGACTTCTTCATCGACCACGGCTCCGGCGTGGTGATCGGGGAGACCGCCGAGATCGGCGACCGGGTGACGCTGTACCAGGGGGTGACCCTGGGGGGTACGGGCTTCGCGCGCGGCAAGCGACATCCGACCCTCGACGACGACGTCACCGTCGGCTCCGGCGCCAAGCTGCTCGGGCCGGTGACGGTGGGGCAGAACGCCAAGGTCGGGGCCAACACCGTGGTGATCGAGGACGTGCCTCCGCAGACGACCGTCGTCGGCAACCCTGGGCATCCCGTCCGGGTCGAGGGGCGTCCCGTCGAGGGCCCGGACACGGACTGGATCCACCTGCCCGACCCGATCGCCGAGGCAATGAAGGAGCTCTCGGAGCGGATCGCGGCCGTTGAGAAGCGACTGGCTCAGGCTGCCGGCGAGGAGTCCGGGTCGGCGGACGTCACGGAGCTGCGACCGAAGAAGGGGCCGAGCTCAGCGGGGGGTTAGCAGCGGGGGCCGCGCCTATCCTTGGCCCGTGGCCACCGAAAGAGAGGAATTGAAGGTCGTCCCCGATCAGGCGCCCGAGACGGCATCGGGCGCGCCGATCGAGGCTGGAGCGGACCAGGTCGAGCGGCTGCTCGCGGGCCTGAACGGCCCGCAGCGCGAAGCCGTGACGTTCGGCGAGGGGCCCCTTCTGATCTTGGCCGGTGCCGGGTCCGGAAAGACCCGTGCCCTGACCCACCGAGTCGCCTGGCTGCTGGCGACCGGCCGAGCACACCCGAACCAGATCCTCGCGATCACCTTCACCAACAAGGCGGCCGACGAGATGCGCGAGCGGGTCGCCTCGCTCATCGGCGGCGTCTCGCGACGGATGTGGGTGATGACCTTCCATGCGGCCTGCGCGCGCCTGCTGCGGATCGAGGCGGAGCACCTCGGCTACACGAGCAGGTTCACGATCTACGACGAGGCCGACTCACTGCGGATGCTGAAGCGCTGCCTCGATGAGCTCGAGGTCGACACCAAGCGCTACCCGCCGCGCGCGGTGCGCGCGCAGATCTCCGACGCCAAGAACCAGCTGATCGACGCCGAGACCTACCAAGAGACCGCGGGCGGACCGTTCGAGGAGATGGTGGGCCAGGCCTACCGTCTCTACGAGCGCCGGATGCTCGACGCGAACTCGATGGACTTCGACGACCTGCTGATGCGGACCGTGAACGTGCTCGAGCTGTTCGAGAACGTCCGCCGCAGGTACCGGGAGCGCTTCCGCTGGGTCCTGGTCGACGAGTACCAGGACACCAATCACGCCCAGTACCGGCTGCTGCAGCTGCTCGCGGGCGAGGACGGGAACCTGACCGTGGTCGGCGATGAGGATCAGTCGGTGTACGGCTTCCGTGGCGCCGAGGTGCGGAACATCCTGGAGTTCGAAGACGACTTTCCGGACGCGGCGGTGGTGAAGCTCGAGCAGAACTACCGCTCCACGGAGACCATCCTCGAAGCCGCCAACGCGGTGATCTCCCACAACACCGGCCGCCTCGGGAAGCACCTCTGGTCCGACCTCGGCCGGGGGGAGAAGATCCACGTCGCCGAGCTCGAGGACGAGCATGCGGAGGCGCGCTTCGTCGCCGGCGAGATCGAGGAGCTGATCGACCAGCACGGCCTGAGCCGCGACGAGATCGCGGTCTTCTACCGGACCAACGCGCATAGCCGCGTCCTGGAGGACATCCTGGTCCGTTACGAGCTGCCCTACCAGGTGATCGGCGGGACCAAGTTCTACGAGCGCGCCGAGATCAAGGACGCCGTCGCGTACCTGCAGCTGCTCGTCAATCCGGCGGACGAGGTGAGCTTCACTCGCGTCGTCAACTCCCCGCGGCGCGGAATCGGCGACACCAGTCAGGGCCGCCTCCGTGCTCACGCCAACACCACGGGGCGGACGATCTGGGAGATCGCGCTGGAGCCCGAGGCCGTGCCGGGGCTGGGCGCCGCGGCGATCAAGTCGATCTCCCGGTTCACCGAGCTGATCGAGGAGCTCAGCGCCGAGTTCGAGGGCGGCCCTGTCGCCGAGCTGCTGCGCGCACTGCTGGAGCGCTCCGGCTACCTCGACGCCCTGCGGGCCGAGCGGACGATCGAGGCCGAGGGCCGCATCGAGAACCTCGAGGAGCTGGTCGGGGTCGCGGCGGAGTTCGACGCGAACCGGGAGGTCGAAGGACCATCCGACGTCCCGCCGCTCGAGGAGTTCCTGCAGGCGATCTCGCTCTACACCGACCAGGACGACCTGAAGCGCGACGAGTCCAAGGTCACCCTGATGACCCTGCACAACGCCAAGGGCCTCGAGTACGACGCGGTATTCATCATTGGCTGCGAGGAGGGGGTCTTCCCGCACTCGCGCTCGCTGGAGGAGGGCAACGAGGAGGAGGAGCGCAGGCTCTGCTACGTGGGGATCACCCGGGCTCGTCAGCGACTATGGATGACCCACGCGCGCAGCCGCCGGCTGTTCGCCGGTCGCGAGACCGGCTTCCCCTCGCGTTTTCTCTCCGAGCTACCCGAGGAGCTGGTCGAGCGTGAGGGTACGGAGGCGCAGGCCATCACCGGCTGGGCGCTGGGCGGCTCAACGGCCCCGTCGCCAAAGGCCGATCCCTCGCTCTCCTTCGCCACCGGGGACGACATCGTTCACGCGAGCTTCGGTGACGGGGTCGTCACCGCAGTCGAGCCGGGCGGGGTGATAGTGGTGCGCTTCGCAAATGACGGAACCGAACGCAAGCTGATGGCGGACTACGCCCCCCTGCGGAAGGCCAGCTGATGGCCGCGACCGTGATCGACGGCAAGGCCGTGGCCGCGTCGGTGCGCGAGCGGGTGCGCGGCGGGGTCGAGGAGCTCACCGGTCAGCTCGGCCGCCCGCCGGGTCTGGCGACGGTGTTGGTGGGGGACGACCCGGCCTCCGCCATCTACGTGCGCCGCAAGCACGAGGCCTCGGGGGAGGTGGGGATTCGATCCTTCGACCACAAGCCCGATGTCGGAATCGCCCAGGAGGATCTGCTGGCGCTGGTAGGTGATCTCAACGAGGACGACGAGGTCGATGGGATCCTCGTTCAGCTGCCGCTGCCAGAGCACCTGGACGCCGATCCGGTCGTCGCTGCCCTCGATCCCGCCAAGGACGTCGACGGTCTCACCCCGACCAGTGCGGGTCTGCTCGCCCGCGGAGAGCCCGGGTTGGTGCCCGCCACGCCGCAGGGCGTGATGGAGCTGATCCGATCGGCTGGGGTGGACCCGGAGGGCAAGGAGGCGGTGATCGTGGGGCGGTCCAACCTCGTCGGCCGCCCGCTCTTCTCGCTGCTGCTCGGCGAGAACGCGACGGTGACCGTCTGCCACAGCCGGACCAGGGATCTCGGCGAGGTCTGCAGGCGTGCCGAGATCCTGGTGGCGGCGGCCGGTCAGCCCAGGCTGGTCACGGGGGACATGGTCCGCCCGGGCGCCACCGTGATCGACGTCGGCACCAACCGCACCGACGAGGGACTGATCGGGGACGTGGCCTTCGAGGAGGCCAAGGAGGTCGCGGGCGCGATCACCCCGGTGCCCGGCGGCGTTGGCCCGATGACGATCGCGATGCTGCTCGTGAACACGCTCAGCGCGGCCCGGCTTCGGGCTTCAACGGCCGCCACAAAGACCGCGGCCGAGTAGACGGTCACGAGTGGCCGCTGGTGGTTGAATCCTCGCCGTCAAATATCGACGGAGGCTGATTTGGAACTCTCACGGCTTCGCACAGGGGAGATCGTCGCTGGTATCGGAGGCGTCGCCCTGTTCGTGTTCCTGTTCTTCGACTGGTTCGGGGGAGGCGCCGAGGTGAGCGGGAACGTGCTGAACGGCACCGCAACGATCTCGCACCCCGGCATCAGCGGCTGGGATGCGCTCACTGACCTGCCCGGGTTCCTGATCATCTTCACCGGGGTCGTCGGGATCAAGTTCGCCGGCCTGTTCGGGATCTTCCTCGGGCTCGCCGCGGTGGTGGCGATCTGGGTCGGCGCCTGGCTCGCGCTTCAGGAGGACGGCTGGGAGCCTCTCGTCGACGTTTCCGGCAGCCGCAAGAAGTAGGGTCACGGCGCTCTCGCCAGATGCGAGGGCGCGCGGCAGCGCGACCCGTCAAGTGGTGGAGGACGAACATGACTGGAAGGTTGTCTCAGGGGCAGATCATCGCGGCGCTCGGTGCCGCGGTCCTGCTGGTGGCGATGTTCCTGCCCTGGATCGGGGTGAGCGGCCCATCGATTCCAGCCGGGATCCCGGTGCCATCGGGCGTCAGCACCAGCACCACCGAGAACATCTGGAAGGGCTCAACGCTCGATATCTACCTGCTTATCACGGCGGTCGTGGCTCTCCTGCCGGCGCTGCTCGCGCTCACCGATGCCGCAGAGGAGTTCTCCTTCGTCTCGGCAGCGACGTTCCTGCTCGGAGTGGTCGCGATCATCCTGGTCGCTGCATTCCTGACAGTCGACTTCCCCGATGGGGCGGATCGCAAGTACGGGGCGTTCATCGGGCTGGCGGCCGCGATCGTGGTCGCGATCGGCGGATTCAGGGCGATGCAGGAAGAGGTCGCCGGAGAGATATAGGCTCGGCCGTGCCAAGACGGCTCTAGCCAACAACAGAGGAGGCCAATTGGATTCGAACAGGTTGTCTCAGGGCCAACTCGTCGCCGCCGTTGCGGCGATCGCCCTGTTCATCATCAGCTTCCTACCCTGGTTCGGCATTTCGGGAGCCGTGACCGTCGGCGGGACGACGATCGGGGGATCCACGAACTTCAGCCTCTGGGAGGCTGAGAACCCACTCGACATCTACCTGCTGATCGTGATCCTGGTTGCGCTGGTGCCGGCGCTGATGGCGCTGCTGGGCGACGGGGCGACCGCGCCGATGGCGCCATTTGCCACGACGCTCCTGGCGGGCGTAGGCACGTTGCTGATCCTGTACCAGGTGTTCGACACGCCCGGTGACGCCGATCGGAAGATCGGGCTGTTCCTCGGACTGCTCGCCTGCGCCGGCATCGCGGTGGGCGGATACCTGTCGATGCAGGAGGACGCCGGAGGCGAGCGCTACTGAACCGTGGATTGAGGCTGGGCGAGCTGGTCGGGGCCGTCGGAGGCGTCGGCCTGCTCGTCTCCAGCTTCCTCCCTTGGTACTCGTTCGGGGAACTGGACCTCACGGCCTGGCAGGCGTTCAGCATCACGGACATCTTTCTGGCCGTGACCGCCGTTGTCGGAATGTCGGTGGCGATCTGCGTGCTTGCCCACATCTCAGTGAGCTACCCCGTCGCTGGCTCTGCGGTGGCGACGCTGTTCGGGGCGATCGCTGTGGTCCTGATCGTCTACCGGCTGATCAATCCGCCCGGAGACCACCTTGGCCGCGAAATCGGCGCTTGGCTGGGGCTGATCGCGGCCGCGGCGATCACCTGCGGCGGCTATTTGGGCATGCAGCCCATGAAGGCTCCGCGGACGGTCTCCACCTGAAACGGGTCGCTCCTCCTTAAACGGGTTGCGCCTTGCGGCGCACCCTCGCACTACGCCCTCGCGTTAAGCGAATCCGCCACGTCGCCGGCCACGTGGGTGGCGCAGGCGATGATGGTCATCATCGGGTTGACGCCGACCGAGGTGGGCAGCAGGCTCGCATCGGCGACGTGGAGGCCCGCGACGCCGCGCACCGCCCCGCGGACATCGCAGACGTCGGCGTCGGCGTCGGCTCCCATTCGCGCGCTGCTCATCGGGTGGAAGGCCTCGAGCCGCAGATCGGCGGGCTTCAGGCCCATCGACTCGAACTGCTCGAGCCGCCCGCGGGGGATCACCGAGACCGGGCCGACGTTCGGATAGACCTCGGTCGCCCCTGCTGCGAAGTGGATCTCCGCCGCCCGAGCGATGCCGAACTGGATTTGGCGCGCCTCATCCTCCAGCAACCGGTAGGAGAGCCGCAGTGACCCGTTCGAGGTGAGGCCGACCCGGCCCTCCGAGCGGTCGTGGAGATGGACGCCGATCGAGGCGATGTGGCCGAAGTGGGCGACCCGGTCCGAGAAGGCGGCGCCCACGCCTGGCAGCCACTGCGCCCCGAAGGAGAGCGGGGTGAAGGTGGCCTCGAGCAGGATGCCCTCCGGCTGCCACTGATCGACGTAGTAGCTCTGCATGACGCCGTCCCACCCGCGGACCTGCTCCTCGTAGCGGGCGCCGATCCAGGCAGCGGGGTGGATGTGGAGGTGACGGCCGAGGGCGGGATGGCGGATGCCCGAGCGCAGAAGCAGCTCGGGCGTCCCGAACGCGCCTCCGGCGCTGATCACTGTTTTCGCGCGCACCTCCCAATCGCGGCCGGCCGGAGGCCGGCCGTTGCGCGCCAGCTCCTGGGCGCCCGTGATGGGCAGGCCGGCGCGGCAGGCGAGACCCGTCGCCCGTCCGTTCTCCATCAGGACACGTTGCACCTGGACGCCGGCCCGCACGCGAGCACCGGCGGCGACGGCGCGGGGAAGATAGGAGACATGGGCCGCCCGCTTCGCGTCAAGCCGGCAACCGAGGGGGCAGGAGCTGCACTGCACGCATCGTCCGGCGTTGCGGCTGATCGGCCCACCGCTGGCGCCGAGCGCCTCCGCGCCCTCCGCGCAGAGCTGGCCGTTTCGCCCGAGCGTCTCGAGGTCAAGCGGAGTCACGGCGAGCGTCTCCTCCGCAGCTGCGTAGAGCGGGTCGAGATCGGCCGCCCACTCGACGCCCTCCCGCTCACGCCACTCCTCGAGCACCTCGGCGGGGGCGCGGAAGCAGGTGCCGGAGTTGATCACCGTGGTGCCGCCGACCGTGCGACCGACGGGAACGGGGATCGCGGGCTTTCCCGACGCGATCGTCATGCCACCGTCGCGGTAGAGCAGGGGGAGCCCGTCGAGCGGATCGGTGGGATAGCCGGTGTGGTCCACGTACGGACCCGACTCGAGCACCAGCACATCGAGGCCGGCCTCCGCCAGGACCGCAGCAGCCGCCGCGCCACCCGCCCCGGAGCCGACGATCGCGACGTCACAATCCTCGCCCTCACCGGGCGGCTCCAGATCGCCCAGTCCCGTGGAGGCCGGAGGGCCGCCGTCTGCGACCGCACAGCGCGACTCGAAGCCGACTGCTCTCCGCACCCGGTCATCACGGGCCCAGCCGACCATCGCGAGCAGCTTCGCGAACAGCAGCAGGTCGCGGTAGATCGAGAAGCGCGAGCCCTCCATCTTCGCCATGTAGTCCGCGCGCGCCTGGACGCTCATGCGACTGAAGCGCCAGGGGAACGGCAGCCACTCGAAGGCGCGCAGCGCGAGGCGCACCACCTGCACGGTCCTGGCGGGCAACTTGGAGAGGAAGCGGGCGAGGGGCTCCGCGACCGGCACCTCGGTCTCGGCCGCGGGCAGCCCGTCCTCACCAGGGGCGATGGCCTCGGCGATCGCTCGCAGAGTCCTCAGCTCGGCGGCACCGAGCCCCGGCGGGCGCCTTCAGGGGGGAGCGGCGGGGGAGCCGACTCGGCCGGCGAGCGACCAGAGCAGCAGCGACACGAAGACCAGCGACCCGTCGACGATCCCGTTGAGCAGATAGGCGAAGACGTCGTCCTCGGCGAAGAAGATCAACGAGGTGATGGAGGAGGCGGCCTTGCCCGCGGCCAGCGCCAGCAGCATCGGGCGGTAGCGGACGACGTCGCTTTGCGCGATCAGCGCGATCGCCGTGATCACCACCATGTAGGCGAAACCCAGCGAGAGCCAAAGCCGTTCCTCCGTCTTCGGCGCAGACGTGTGGAAGCCGAAGTGGTGCCCGAGCTCGGTGAGGCGCGCGAGAGTCCCGTCGGGCCAGGCGATGAAGAAGAAGCCGGTGATGGCGAAGCCGACCGCCAGCAGACGCAGGTTGAGGACGACGAAGCGCTCGGCTTTCTCCCCGGTCATGGCGGGGCGATCCTATTCAGACGGCTAGGCGCGCGGGTCCTGTCGCCGAATCCCACCGCGGATCGAGACATCTCACCGCGTCTGGGATTCGGCGCCACCCGCGCGACAGCGCCTCCTATGATCCGCCGCATGATCGAGAGGGAGCAGGTCGAGCATGTCGCGAAGCTCGCCAGGCTGAAGCTGACCGATGAGGAGATCGAGCGGATGGCAAGCGAGCTCTCCGGGATCCTCGAGCACGTCGAGAAGATCTCAGAGCTTGACCTCGAGGGCGTCGAGCCGACCTCGCACGTGATCCAGCTCGAGAACGTGCTGCGGCCCGACAGGTCTCGTCCGAGCTGGTCGCGCGACGAGGTGCTCGAGCGCGCGCCGGATCCGGCCGGCGGCTCCTTCCGCGTCCCCTCTCCGCAGGCGTAGATGGCCGACCTGATCGATCTGACGGTCGCGGAGGCGGCCGCTCGAATCCACTCCGGGGACGTCTCGCGGGATGAGTACTTCGATGCCTACCGCGAGGCGGCCGCCGGCGACTCGCTGAACGCCTTCCTCTGGACCGCCGAGGGCGCCGCGCAGGCCGACCTGGAGGGGACCCGGACGGGCCGGGAACAGAGGCACGGCGAGCGCCCGCTCGAAGGCATCCCGGTGGCCGTCAAGGACATCTTCTGCACCGAGGGCATCCCGACGACAGCGGGATCGAGGATCCTCGAGGGCTACCGCCCGCCGTACACCGCGACCGCCGTCCGCAAGCTCCACGAGGCGGGAGCGCGAGTCCTCGGCAAGGCCAACATGGACGAGTTCGCGATGGGCTCCTCCAACGAGAACTCCGGCTACGGCCCGGTCCTCAACCCATGGGACTCGGGCCGCGTCCCGGGCGGCTCCTCGGGCGGCAGCGCGGCGGCCGTCGCCGGCCGGCTCGCGCCCTGCGCGATCGGGACCGACACCGGCGGCTCGATCCGCCAGCCGGCAGCCCTCTGCGGGATCGTCGGAATGAAGCCCACCTACGGCGCGGTCTCGCGCTACGGCATGATCGCCTTCGCCTCCTCGCTCGACCAGTGTGGTCCGCTGACCAGGAACGTGACCGACGCCGCGCTGATCCTCCAGGCCGTCGAGGGCCGGGACGGCTGCGATTCCACCTCCCTCGGCATCGAGGGTGGCATCTCCCTGCCCAGCCGGGAGGACCTCACGGGCCTCAGCTTCGGTGTGCCGAAGGAGCTCGCCTCGGAGGCGGAGGGGATCGAGTCGGGCGTCCGCGAGGTCTTCGAGCGCACGGTCGAATTGATCGAGGAGCTCGGTGGCGAGGTCTCCGAGACCGAGCTCCCGCACGCGCCACATGGGATCTCGGCGTACTACGTGCTCGCCCCAGCGGAGGCCTCCGCGAACCTGGCCCGCTTCGACGGGGTCCGCTACGGGCTCCGCGTCGACGCCGGCGACCTGACCGAAATGTATGAGGAGACGCGGGCCCAGGGCTTCGGCGCCGAGGTCAAGCGACGCATCATGCTGGGCACCTACGCGCTGTCCTCCGGTTACTACGAGGCCTACTACGGGCGCGCGCAGCGGGTGCGGACCAAGATCGCCGAGGACTTCTCCAACGCCTTCGAGCGCTTCGACTTCGTGGTCACGCCCACCTCTCCCACGGTCGCGTTCAAGCTCGGCGCAAAGACCGACGACCCGCTGGCGATGTACATGAACGACTACTGCACGGTCCCCATGCCGCTGGCGGGGATCCCGGCGATCTCCATACCCGCCGGGGTCGCACAGCCCGATGGCGGCGGTCCCGAGCTCCCGGTCGGTTTTCAGATCGCTGGTCCCGCCTTCAGCGACTCGGGGATACTCGACGCCGCCCTGGCGCTCGAGGGCGCGATCGGCTTCCGCCGTGACGGCGACGGAGGAGCGGCTTGATGGCCCCGAACACCTACGAGCCGGTGATCGGGCTCGAGATCCACGTCCAGCTCTCGACCGAGACGAAGATGCTCTGCGGCTGCGCCGTCTCCTTCGGCGACGAGCCCAACGTGCACACCTGCCCGGTCTGCCTCGGACATCCGGGGTCCCTGCCGACGATCAACGAGGAGGCGATCCGCTCCGCTCTGATGATCGCGGCGGCGCTCGAATGCGATGTGGCGCGCCGGTCGGTCTTCGCTCGCAAGAACTACTTCTATCCCGACCTGCCGAAGGGCTACCAGATCAGCCAGTACGACGAACCGATCGCGGTCAACGGCCGCCTGGGTGAGGTCCGCATCCATCGCGCCCACCTCGAGGAGGACGCCGCCAAGCTCAACCACGTGGGGGAGTCGGGACGGATCCACGGCTCCGGTGCCTCGCTGGTGGACTTCAACCGGGGCGGCACTCCGCTGGTCGAGATCGTCACCGAGCCCGACATCCGCTCCCCGGCGCAGGCCCGCGAGTGGGCGCAGCTGCTCAGGACGACGATCCGCCAGCTCGGCGTCTCCGATGTGAACATGGAGGAGGGCAGCCTTCGCGTCGATGGCAACATCTCCATTCGCCCGGCCGGGTCCGACGAGCTGGGCACCAAGACCGAGCTCAAGAACATGAACAGCTTCCGGTTCCTCGAGCGGGGAATCGAGGCGGAGATCGCGCGGCAGCGAGAGGTGCTGGAGAGCGGGGAGGAGGTCGCCCAGGAGACATTCCACTTCCACCCCGAGGACGGCTCGCTCACCCCGCTGCGATCGAAGGAGTACGCCCACGACTATCGCTACTTCCCGGAGCCCGACCTGGTCCCGGTGGTGCCGACCGAGCAGATGCTGAAGGAGGCACGGGAGTCACTCCCCGAGCTGCCGGCCGCCAGGCGACAGCGCTACGTGTCCGAGATCGGGCTCTCGGACGATGCGGCGAGCACCCTCGCCTTCAACGCCGAATTCGGGGAGTACTTCGAGCGGGCGGTCGCGGCCGGAGACGGCGTACCCGCCGAGGCGATCGCCAACTGGGTGACCGGGGAGTTGGTCGCCGCACTGCGTCAGGCCGACGCCGAGGAGGACCCACTCGCGTCGAAGGCGACGCCCGGGGCCGTCGCCGCGCTGGCCGGTCTCGTAGAGGACAAGACGATCTCCCACGGCGCCGGCAAGCAGGTCCTGGCGAAGCTGGTAGCGGAGGGAGGAGATCCCACTCAGATCGTGGAGGAGGAGGGCCTCGGCCAGATCTCGGACTCCTCGGAGCTCGAGGGGATCGTCGAGCGCGCGATCGAAGCCGAGGCCGAGGCCGCCGCCCAGGTCCGCGGCGGCAACGAGAAGGCGATCGGCCGGATCGTCGGAGCGGTGATGAAGGAGACCAAGGGCCGCGCCGACGGCGGCGCCGTCACCAAGCTGATCAAGGAGCGGCTCTAGCGGGCATACCCTCTGGGCATGGCCGGCGCTCCCTATGTGCTCATCGCTCTGCTCTTCGGCGTCGCCACGGGCTTCGTCGGGCGAGGCAAGGGCAGCTCGTTCTTCATCTGGTTCCTGATCGGGACCGTGTTGCCCTTCTTCGGCCTGATCGCGGCGATCCTCTACCGCTCGGAGCACGAGGAGCCGGAGCGGCGCTGCCCGACCTGCAACAGGATCCTGAAGCTGCACGTTCAGGTCTGCCCGCGCTGCGGGACGGATCTCTACCTGCCGGACCCCTCAGAGGTCAGGCCGGGTCCGGCGCACCGCTCTACCTGAGCCAGGTGCGGACGATCGCGTTGGCGAAGCCGAGGCCGTACCGGGTCACCGCCGGCTTCTTCGAGTGGCCGTGCGTTCGCTTGGCCACCGTCACCGGAACTTCCATCGCCGGGACACCGCGCTTGATCGCCTCGATCAGGAACTCCGAGGTGTGAAATTGCTCTTGGCGCAGGACGAGCTGGGGGAGGACGGTGGTGCGGACCGCCCGGTAACCATTCGAGCAGTCCGAGACCTTGGTGCGGGTGATGAAGGAGACGAGCTTGTTGAAGAACACGATCCCGAACTCCCGCGAGCGAGTGTTCGGGTCCGCCTCCCCGAGAACGCGCGAGCCGTGGGCGACGTCGACCTCGTCGTCGAGCACCGGCTTCACCAGCCGCTCCATCTCGCTGGGGAGATGCTGGCCGTCGGCGTCCAGCGTGACCACGACCAGCGCGCCCGACTCGGCCATCAGCCGGTAGCCCGTCCGCAAAGCGGCCCCGCCTCCCCGATTGATCACGTGTCGCGCGACCACGGCACCGGCCTTCGCCGCCTCCTCGCTGGTGTCGTCGCCCGAGCCGTCGTCGACCACCAGGATCGCGGTCGGCTCCCCGCAGACCTCGGGTGGGATCTCGCGGATCACGTCGCCAACGCTGTCGGCCTCGTTGTAGGCCGGAATCACCACCGCGATCTTGCCGCGGAAGCGCTCCGGCAGGCGCGCCTCGCGGAACTCCTCCCAGGCAAGTCCCTCGAGCATGGCTGAAAGCTGCTGGTTCATCTTTGCGCTCTCGGTCAGCGCGCGGAGCACGAGCAAGAACAAGATCGCGATGGCGAAGACCGCCACGCCGAGGATCCGGCCGCCGTTGCCCTTCTGGAAGGCGAAGGCCGAGAGCAGCTTGTCGAGCAGCTCGGTGCCGGAGACGATCGCCAGGGCGAGACCGCCGAAGATCGCCAGCAGCACGGCGCCGTTCGATAGCGAATGACGGCGCCAGATCGCGAACGCGATCAGCAGGACGGCGAAGACGAGTCCCACCGTGCGCAGCGCGGTGAGCTCCTGCGGGAAGAACGAGGCGAGCACGAGGATGGTCAAAGCGGCGCCAGAATAGGCCCAGCGCGAGGTCGGCCGCGGGCACGACGATGCGCGGCCGTGGGCGCTACGCTGCCGCCTCTCATGCGCGTCCTCATTCTCGGGGGCGACGGCTATCTCGGCTGGCCGACGGCGATGCGCTTCTCGGCCCGTGGCCACGAGGTGTCCGTCGTCGACAACTTCTCCCGCCGTGAGTGGCACGAGAGACACGGCACCGACTCGCTGATGCCAATCCTCGGCCTCGACGAGCGGATCGTCGCCTGGCAGGAGATCTCAGGCAAGGAGATCCGCTCATACGAGGGCGGGATCGAGGACGCCCAATTCCTCGAGCGGGTGATCGTCGAGACCAAGCCGGAGGCGGTGATCCACTACGGGGAGCAGGCCTCAGCGCCGTACTCGATGGCCAGCCGCGAGCAGGCGGTTGAGACTCAGCACACGAACGTGATCGGCACGCTCAACCTCCTCTTCTTTCTGCGCGATCACGCCCCCGACTGCCACCTGGTCAAGCTGGGGACGATGGGCGAATACGGGACCCCGAACATCGACATCGAAGAGGGGTTCATCGAGATCGAGCACAAGGGGAGGACGGACACCTTGCCCTTTCCGAAGCTCCCCGGCTCGCTCTACCACCTCTCCAAGGTCCACGACTCCAACAACATCCACTTCGCCTGTCGCATCTGGGGGCTGCGCTCGACGGACCTCAATCAGGGTGTCGTCTACGGCATCGAGACCGACGAGACGGCCGAGGACGAGCGCCTCGCCACGCGCTTCGACTACGACGAGTGGTTCGGCACGGTCCTGAACCGATTCTGCGTTCAGGCCGTCGTCGGCCATCCGCTCACCGTCTACGGCAAGGGCGGGCAGACGCGCGGCTTCCTCAACATTCGCGACACCCTCCAGTGCGTCGAGCTGGCGGTCGACAACCCGGCCGACGCCGGCGAGTACCGGGTCTTCAACCAGTTCACGGAGCAGTTCTCGGTCGGGGAGCTCGCCGAGCTGGTCCAGCGCTCGGCCGCCGAGCTCGGCTTCGAGATCGACATCGAGAACCTCGAGAACCCGAGGGTGGAGGCCGAGGAGCACTACTACAACCCGGTCCACACGAAGCTGCTCGACCTGGGGCTGAAGCCCAGCCACCTCGGCGACGAGCTGGTCCGGTCGATGCTGAAGACGATCGAGCGCCACCGCGGCCGCGTGATCGAGTCGGCGATCGACCCGCAGACGCAGTGGAAGCCGTCAGGGGCTCCGGCAGCGGCTCGCTGATCGGCTTCGCCATCAAACGCGGCTGCAGCGGCCGCCCTGCGCTTCACTAAACGGGTCGCGCTATAGCGCGCCCTCGCATCTCGGGCTACGCCCTGCGCTCGGGAGTGCAGCGGCCTTGCAGCCGTTGGCTACCATCGGCGCATGCGCGCGGCTGACGCACTGATGGAGGCCCTCAAGGCCGAGGGCGTCGAGCACATCTTCGGAATCCCCGGCGGCGCCAACCTGCCGATCTACGACGCCGTCCACGACGCCGACCTGACCCACATCCAGGCGCGCCACGAGCAGGGAGCGGGCCACATGGCGGAGGGCTATGCGAAGGCGTCCGGCCGCGTCGGAGTCGCGTTTGCCACCTCGGGCCCCGGCGCCACCAATCTGGTCACGCCGATCGCCGACGCGATCATGGACTCGGTTCCGACCGTCTTCATCACCGGCCAGGTGCGAACGGAGCTGATCGGCACCGACGGCTTCCAGGAGGCTGACGTCAACGGCATCACGATGCCGATCGTCAAGCACTCCTTCATGGTCCAGGACCCCCGCCACATCCCGGACTACGTCCACGCCGCGTTCCACCTCGCCTCGACGGGGCGCCCGGGACCGGTCCTCGTGGACGTCCCGCAGGATCTCTCGCGCGCGGACATCGACTACGAGCCGATCACGGATACGCCGAACCTGCCGGGCTACAAGCCCTCGACGGAGGGGAACATCAAGCAGATCCGGATCGCCGCCAGGGCCCTCGCGAACGCCCAGCGGCCGGTGATCTACGCCGGCGGCGGCGTGATCAACGCCAACGCCGCCGACGAGCTGCGCGAGCTCTGCCTCGCCGACAACTTCCCCGTCACCTGCACGCTGATGGGCCTGGGCGGATTTCCCGCGAGCCACGAGCAGTGGCTGGGGATGCTGGGCATGCACGGGACCCGCACCGCCAACTACGCGATGGACAACGCGGACCTGATCGTCAACGTCGGCGCCCGCTTCGACGATCGCATCACGGGCAAGCTCTCCGAGTTCGCCCCGCGCGCCAAGTTCGTCCACATCGACATCGACCCGGCCGAGATCTCCAAGAACGTCCCCGCTCACATCCCGATCGTCGGCAACGCGAAGGAGGTGCTGCCGAAGCTCGTCAAGGAGTACCGCGCTTCGCAGGCCGACCGCTCGCGCCTCGACGCCTGGTGGGAGCAGATCCGCGCCTGGCAGGAGGAGTACCCGCTCGGCTACGAGGACTCCTCCGATCGAGAGATCAAGCCGCAGCGCATGATCCAGGCGATGTTCGCCGCCACCGAGGGCGACGCGATCATCACCTCTGACGTCGGCCAGCACCAGATGTGGGCAGCGCAGTACTACGGCTTCGACAAGCCGCGCCGCTGGATCAACTCCGGCGGGCTGGGCACGATGGGCTTCGGGCTGCCGTCAGCGATCGGCGCCAAGGTCGCCAAGCCTGACGAGTCGGTCGTCTGCCTGGCGGGCGACGGCAGCCTGATCATGACCTGCCAGGAGCTCGCCACCGCGGTCCGTCACGAGATCCCGGTCAAGGTCTTCCTGATGAACAACGGCTACTTCGGCATGGTCCGCCAGTGGCAGGAGCTCTTCTGGGACGGCCGCTACTCGTCCGTCGAGATGGGTCCGAGCCCGGACTGGTCGAAGTTGGCCGAGGCCTTCGGGATGCGGGGCATGATGGTCGACGACAAGAACGAGGTCGAGGCCGCCATGCGCGAGGCGCTCGCCACCGAGGGCCCTGTGCTCCTCGACTGCCGCGTCACCAAGGAGGAGAACTGCTACCCGATGATCCCGGCGGGGTCCGCCGCCCGGGACATGGTCGGCTGACGATCTGAGAGCCATGGAAGCCGGCACGCCCGATCTGATCAAGCTCGAGGACCTCGACGCCGCCGCGGGCGCGCTCACGGGGCGCAAGCACCTGCTCTCGATCCTGGTCGAGAACCGCCCCGGCGTGCTCGCCCGGATCGCCGGCCTGTTCAGCCGCCGCGGCTTCAACATCGACACCCTCGCGGTCGGCCCGACCGAGGACCCCGAGGTCTCGCGCATCACGCTGACGGTGGACGGGGCCGTTCATCCGATCGATCAGGTCACCAAGCAGCTCCACAAGCTGGTCAACGTGATCAAGATCAGGGACATGGAGCCGGGCGAGACCATCGCCCGGGAGATGGCCCTGTTCAAGGTCTCGGCGCCGATCGAGAGCCGCGCCGAGATCATGCAGTTCGCCGACATCTTCCGCGCCAAGATCGTCGATGTCTCCCGCCGCTCGCTCACCATTGAGGTGACCGGCAGCGCCGAGAAGATCGAGGCCTTCGAGCGCATGATCCGCCCCCACGGCCTGATCGAGATGGTCCGCACGGGCGAGATCGCGATCGCCCGCGCCAAGCCCGAGTCCTGATGCGAGGGTGCGCGAAAGCGCAACCCGTTTGACGAGGATGAGCGTCGCCCTCGACGCCGGGACGCTGCTCGCCGAGCTGGAGAGGGCGCTGTCCCGCGCGGACGCCGGCAGGCTCGTCTCGGCCACGCTCGAGGTCGACCGCGACCTGGATCCGGTCGCGATCGCCGCCGGGTCCCGCCTGGCAAGCGATCGCTGGTTCTCCTGGGAGCAGCCCGACCGGGGCTTTGCCCTCGCCGGCCTCGGCACGGCAGCGGAGGTAGTGAGCCGGGGCGATGATCGCTTCCGCGACCTGGGGGAGGGCTGCGCCCGGGTCACCCACGATCGGGTCGCCGAGGAGCCGAGCGGGCTGCCGGCCGGTGCCGGGCCGGTCTGGTCGACCGGCCTGGCCTTCGCCCCGGATGGCGGCACGGAGCCGATCTGGTCTTCGCTGCCGCCCGCCCTCGCCGTGGTGCCGGAGGTCGCGTTGGTCCGCAGCGACGGGCGCTCGTTCCTGACCGTCTCGGTCATCCCGGAGCCGAGCGTGACTCCGGAAGCGGTGCTCCAAGGGATGGAGGGCCGGCTCGGCTCGCTGCGTGCGGCACCCCTCACCCCGGCCGATCCACACCCGAGCGCCGCCACGACGATCTCGGGACGGCACCCGCCCGAGCGTTATGAGCGGATCGTGGCGGCGGCGGTCGACCGCATCCGCTCGAGCCCGGTCGACAAGGTCGTCCTGGCCCGCGAGCTGACCGTCGAGGCGCCGGCCGCACACGACCCGGCCGCCAAGCTCGGCGCCCTCCGCGACCTCTTCCCGTCCTGCTTCTGCTTCTGCTTCGGCACACCCGAGGCCGCCTTCATCGGCGCCAGCCCGGAGCTGCTTGTGCGGCGCTCGGGCGCCGTGGCGGCCACGGTTGCGTTGGCCGGGACGACCTCCCGCAGCGCTGATCCAGCCGTCGACGACCACCTCGGCGAGGCGATGCTGCGCAGCCCCAAGGTCCGCGACGAGCACGGCATCGTCGTGCGGCGGATCGAGCGCACGCTGCGCCCGCACTCGGTCTGGGTGCACGGCGAGCCCGAGCCCTTCATCGTCAAGGTCGGCAACCTCCAGCACCTGGCGACGCCGATCCGAGCCCAGCTGGCTGAATCTCACAGCGCGATCGAGCTGGCGGGTTTCCTCCATCCGACGCCGGCGATCGGGGGCGAGCCACGTGAGCCGGCCCTGAGGCTGATCGAAGAGCTCGAGGGGATCGACCGGGGCTGGTACACAGGGCCGGTCGGATGGATGGACGCCGCCGAGGACGGGGAGTTCTGCGTCGGGCTGCGCTCCGCCCTGCTCCGGGACCGAGACGCCCATCTGTTCGCCGGCTGCGGGATCGTCGCGGACTCCGACCCCGCCGCCGAGCTTCAGGAGTCCGAGCTCAAGTTCGAGGCGCTGCTGCCGCTGCTTGCGAGCTGAGCTCCCGGTGGAGCGCGAGGTTGCGGGCGCGGTCGGTGCGGACCACGATCATCCGCGCGTCGCCGGCCAGCGCCTCGGCCAGGTCCCCGGGTGTCGACGGAACGACGACACTGAGCCCGAAGAGCTCCGCGGCCCGAGCGGGCTCCACGCCGTAGGGGGTCCCGAGCAGCGCCTCGAACTCATCCTCCGGCAGGGCCTCGGCCTGCGGCAGGAAGTGGAAGATGCCGCCGCCGGAGTTGTCGATCACGATCAGCCGAAGGTGCGGGATCTGCCTGGCGGCCGCCAGGCCGCCGAGGTCATGGAAGAGCGCCAGGTCGCCGAGCACCGCCCAGGTACGGGCTCCACTCCCAGCCGCCAGCCCGGCCGAGGTGGAGACCAGCCCATCGATCCCGTTCGCGCCGCGGTTGGCGGCGAACCGAACCCCCTCGGGCCCCGGCCGAAGGAACAGCTCGAGGTCGCGCACCGGCATGCTCGAGGCCGCAAGAACGGAGTCGCCGTCGCGCAGGGCACGGCCGACAGCGACCCAGACGCCGGGGTCGCTGAGCTCGTCGAGCTCCCCGAGCCGCGCATCGACGGCCTCGCGGACGTTCTCCTCGGCCTCCAGCCATGTTGATGCGAATGGCGAGCCGGCCACCGCGCTAGCCCCCGGGCGCAGGCGGGACAGACGGTCCGTCAGCGACCGCGCGGTCGCGATCGGGTCGGCGCGCAGGATCGTGTCCGCCCTACGGGAGGGCTCGCGCCACTCACCGACCGGGTCGACGACGATCTGCTCGAGTTGCGCGATCCCGGCCAGCCACTGGCGCAATGGCTTGCTGGTCGGCAGGTCGCCGACCCGGAGAATCAGCTCGGGCTCGAGCTGCTGAGGGCGCTCGCGTGCGATGTGATCGTAGGACGAGACAACCAGCGAGCGGTCGTGCGGCCCCCGGCGCAGCTGCGAGGTGGGCTCGGCGAGGATCGGATAGCCCGCGGCGGCTGCCAGGGCGGCCAACGGCTCAGCGAGCATCGGGTCAGGCTGCCGGCCCGCGACGATCAGGCCGCGCGATGCGCCCTCGAGCCGCTCCGCGATTCGGTCGAGCAGGGCCTCGTCGGCTCGCCGGGTCGCGGGCTCGACGGCGTTCAGCGGGGCCTCGCCGCGCCCCTCCAGCGCGAGAGGATCAGCGGCGCTCACCTGCGCATCCAACGGAATCGGGGCGAGCGGCTCGCGCCAGGGGATGTTGAGGTGAACCGGCCCTGGGCGAGGGTCACCCGCGGCCGCCGCGTAAGCGCGGCAGGCGACCGCGCGGAAGTGGAGCAGTCCATCGTCGTCCGCCTCGTGTGTCCCGACCTCGCAGAACCAGCGCACCGCGTCGCCGTAGAGCTTGAGCTGATCGATTGTCTGCCCGGCGCCGACGTCCCGCAGCTCGGGAGGGCGGTCGGCGGTGAGCACGATCAGGGGCACGCTCGCTTCGTCGGCCTCGGTCACGGCGGGGTGGAGATTCGCGGCTGCGGACCCGGACGTGCAGAGGACGGCAGCCGGCCGGCCGGTGGCGAGCGCCGTCCCCAGTGCGAAGAACGCGGCGCTGCGCTCGTCGAGGATCACCGTGACCTCGATGCCGGGCTCGCGCCAGAGCGCCACGGCCAACGGCGTCGATCGCGAACCAGGGGAGACCACCGCCCGGCGCACGCCGCAGCGGGCCAGCTCCTCCGCCATCGCCGAAGCGAGGGCCGTGTTGCGGTTGGTGGGATCCATTGTCAAACGGGTTGCGCCTGGCGGCGCACCCTCGCATCAACGGTAGATCAGTCGAGGCGCCGCGCCGCAAGCGCGTCTTCGTCGAGCTCGACGCCGAGGCCGGGGCCGTCGCCGACAATCAGCTCGTCGCGCTCGGAGGCGAGGCCGTTGCCTACCGAGATGGAGAACAGCCGCTGGGTCGCCAGTCCGTGTGCGACTCCCGCATCTCCGCCACTCGACCGCAGGGCCTGTACCGCGTGAGCCGCGGCGGCGATCCCGACGGGACCCTCGAGAGCGCTCGAGAGGTATGACGGGATCACCTCGCCGATCCCCAGGACTGCCCCGAGCCCGCCCACCTTGGCGACCTTGACGGCGGCCACGTCGCACGCCTCCAGCTCGCGCGCTCGGCGGGCATCGAAGGGCGAGACCAGGCTCTCGTCCGCGGCCATCTTCACCGCAACCCGCCTCCGCAGGGCCACCATCTGCTCGAAGGTGCCGACCGGCTGTTCAGCCAGCTCGATTTCATGGCGGGCGAGCGCAGCCAGCCGTTCGGCGGCGTCGTCGACGCTCCACGCTCCGTTGGCGTCGACTCGGATCGCGACGTCCGGGCCGAGCGCCTGCCGCACCGTCGCCACCTGCGTCACGTCACCCGCCAGGCCCACCTTGAGCTTGAAGGTCCTGAACCCCTGGGCCTTCCATTCCTCCGCCATCATCCGGGTGGCCGCCGGGTTGGCGGCCGGCAGCGTCGCGTTGCAGACCACCGGGTCGGCCGTCCTGGCGCCCAGCAGACGCCAGACCGGGTCGCCGGAGGCGCGCCCCGCCAGATCATGTACTGCGATATCTACTGCGGCCAGCGCCTCCGCCGACGCGCCGCGGTTGCGGCAACGCGCGATCGCCGACCAGATCCTGGCGGGATCGACCCCTCCGTCCAGAAGCGCCGGCCAGCAGCGTTCCCGAATCTCGGCCGCGATCTGCTCGATCCCCATCCCGCCGCGCAGCGAAAGCGACGCGGTCTCGCCGAGGCCTTCCACGCCCTCGCCCCGGATCCGCACGAGGAGCAGCCTCCGCTCTCGAAGCTCACCCCGTGCCGTCACGTAGGGCTCTCGAAACGGCAGCGAGTACGGGATGACCTCGATCTCCTCCAGGAGCACCGGCCGACTCTAACCCTGTGGTCAGGAAGCGAGAAGCAGTCCGAGCGACACCAGGGGGCTGAAGACACCCAGCAGCGCCCCGGTCCCCGCCAGCGCGCCGTTGAGCGCGGGCCCATCGGTGCGAGTGAGGACGGCGCGGGCGGGGCGTATCGCGAGCGGCGCCGAGAGCAGGCCGAGCAGCGCCCACCAGGCGCCCCCGTGAGAGATCACGGTCCCGAGCAGGGCCGAATAGGCCGCCACCACGAGCCCGATGTAGAGGCGGCGCGCGCCCTGCCTGCCCAGACGAACGGCGAGAGTGTTCTTACCGGCGCGGCGGTCGGTCTCGATGTCCCGCACGTTGTTGACCACCAGGATGGCCGTCGCCAGGCAGCCGACGGCGACCGAGAGGCCGAACGGCAGCCAATCGAGCCGCTCGAGCTGGACGTAATACGAGCCGTTGACGGCCACCAGGCCAAAGAAGAGGAAGACGAACAGCTCGCCCAATCCCGCGTATCCGTAGGGGCGAGGGCCCCCGGTGTAGAGGACCCCGGCGGCGATCGAAGCGACCCCGACCGCGATGATCACCCACCCCGCGACGGTGGCGAGATAGATGCCCGCGGCCACCGCGATGCCGAATGCGACCCACGTCGCCACGAGGACCCGCTGCGGGGCGACGAGACCTGCCGAGGTGACGCGCACCGGGCCCAGCCTGTCGACCGTGTCGGCGCCGCGTTTCGCGTCCGAATAGTCGTTGGCGAGGTTGGTCCCGATCTGGATGAAGACCGACCCGACCAGCGCGGCGATGAACGCCCAGAGGCCACTCAGGTCGCCGTGGTGCTCGATCGCGGCGGCCGTCCCGACCAGCACGGGCGCGATCGCCGCCGGCAGCGTCCGCGGACGCGCCGCCATCACCCAGATCATCAAGTCAGGGCCTCTTCGGGTACTTGGAGAAGTCCGGGCTGCGTCCCTGCTGGTAGGCGTTCCGCCCCTCCTGACCCTCCTCGGTCATGTAGAAGAGGAGCGTCGCGTCGTGGGAGAGTTGCTGGATGCCGGCGAAGCCGTCCTCGGTGGCGTTGAAGCTCGACTTGAGTAACCGCAGGGAGAGGGGGGAGAGGGCGGCCATCTCGCGGCACCAGGCCACCGTCTCTCCCTCCAGGTCTCCGAGGGCCACGACGGTGTTGACCAGTCCCATCTCGAGTGCCTCCTCCGCGTCGTAGAGGCGGGAGAGGAACCAGATCTCCTTCGCCTTCTTCACCCCGACGTTGCGGGCCAGGAGGGAGGCGCCGAACCCGCCGTCGAAGCTGCCGACGCGCGGGCCCGTCTGCCCGAAGACGGCGTTGTCCCCGGCGACAGTCAGGTCGCAGACCAGGTGGAGGATGTGCCCGCCGCCCACCGCGTAGCCGGCCACCATGGCGACCACCGGCTTCGGCAGCCTGCGGATCTGAACGTGCAGGTCGCCGACGTCGAGTCGGCCGACCCCCTGCTCGGCGACCTCGTCGTCGCCGATGTAGCCGTCGTCGCCGCGGATCCGCTGGTCGCCGCCGGAGCAGAACGACTCGGTACCCGCCCCCGTGAAGATGATCGCCGCGACCCCGGTGTCATCGCGAGCCCGCGTGAACGCGTGCCGGAGCTCCGCAAGGGTCGGCGGCCGGAACGCGTTGCGGACCTCCGGCCGGTTGATCGTGATCTTCGCGATCGCGTCGCCGCGCTCATACAGGATGTCCTCGTAGTCGCCCTCGGAGCGCCACTCGATCGGCGCATAGAGCTGCTCCTCCGGGGGCGCGTCCTTGTGTCGTCTCGGCATCGGGGCGCTTAGGCTAGGGAACCGTGAAGCTCGACGACTGGCTGGCGCAGCGAGCTATCAGCTGTCCGGAACGGACGGCGCTGGTCACCGAGGCGTCCAGCGTCACCTACGCGGAGCTCGAGGCGGAGGCGACCTGGGTCGCCCGCAGGCTGGCCGCGTCCGGGGTGAGGAGGGGCGGCATCGCCGCGCTGACCATGCATCCGCGACGCGAGGAGGTCGTCCTGCTGCACGCCCTGATGAAGCTGGGGGCGGTGGCCCTGCCGCTCAGCCCGCAGCTCACCGAGGCGGAGCGCGCGTCGGTGCTCGCCGCGGAACGGCCGGCCGTGGACCTGAACGACGCAGCGGAGCTGACCCAGACCGAGGCGGACCTGCCCCTGCTCGGCGAGCACGACATGGACGACCTCCAGTGCCGGACTCTGACCAGCGGCACATCGGGGAAGCCACGGCCGGTGGGCCTCACCTACGGGAACTTCCTGTTCAGCGCGGTGGGCTCGGCCTTCAACATCGGCGTCGAACCCGAGGATCGCTGGCTCTGCTGCCTGCCGCTCAGCCACGTCGCCGGCCTCTCGATCATCCTGCGCTCGGTCATCTACGGGACCACCGCCGTCCTCCTCGATGGCTTCGACACCGGGCAGGTCGCGAGCACGCTCGTCTCGGGAGACATCAGCCTGCTCTCGTTGGTCCCAACCCAGCTGATCCGACTGCTGGAGGCGGAGGCGGACCTCTCGCGGCCGCGCGCGATCCTGATCGGCGGCGGGCCCGTCCCGCCGGACGCCCTGCGCGAAGCGCTCAACCGCGGCGCGACCGTCGTGCAAACTTACGGCATGACCGAGACCTGCTCCCAGGTGACCACCCTGGCGCCGGCCGACGCGGAGCGCAGGATCGGATCGGCCGGACGGCCCCTGCTCACGACGCACGTCCGGATCGAGGACGGCGAGATCCTCGTCCAGGGCCCGACCGTCTCTCGCGAGGCGATCGATCCGGACGGCTGGCTCCGCACCGGCGACTTGGGCCGCATCGACGAGGAGGGCTTCCTCTACGTCACCGGGCGAAACAGTGAGGTGATCGTCACCGGCGGCGAGAACGTGATGCCCGCCGAGGTCGAGGCAGTGCTGCAGTCCCATCCGGCGGTCACCGACGCCGCGGTGGTCGGACGGCCGGACCCGGAATGGCAGGAAGCCGTCTGCGCGCTGGTCGTCCTGGCGGACGGTGAGGAGACCGCCGAGGAGGAACTGCGCTCGCACTGCTCCGCCACCCTGGCGCCCTACAAGGTCCCGAAGAGGGTGGACTTCGTCTCGAGCCTGCCTCGGACGGCTTCGGGCAAGCTCCTCCGCGGCGAGCTGCCCGAGCTGGCCGGTCGCTAGCATCCGCCGCCGCATGGCCGCCGACGAGGTGCTCTACGACAAGGACGCCGACCTCTCCGTCCTGGAGGGGAAAACCGTGGCGATCCTGGGGTACGGCTCGCAGGGCCACGCCCACGCGCTCAACCTGAACGACTCGGGGATCGACGTCGTGGTCGGCCTGCGCCCAGACTCTTCCAGCCGAGCCGACGCCGAGGCCGAGGGCCTCGAGGTGCTGGAGGTCGCGGACGCCGCCAGCCGGGGCGACATCGTGATGATCCTGCTCCCGGACGAGAAGCAGGCGCAGATCTGGCGCGAGGAGATCTCGGACGGGATCGCTGACGGGAACCTGCTGATGTTCGCCCACGGCTTCGCGATCCGTTTCGAGCAGATCGAGCCGCCACCCGGCGTCGACGTCGGCATGGTCGCGCCGAAGGGCCCGGGCCACCTGGTCCGCCGCGAGTTCGTCGAAGGGCAGGGCGTGCCCTGCCTGATGGCCGTCCACCAGGACGCCAGCGGCAATGCTCGTGACCTCGTCCTCGCCTACGCCAGCGGCATCGGCGGCGGCCGCGCCGGGATCATCGAGACGACGTTCAAGGACGAGGCCGAGACGGACCTCTTCGGCGAACAGGCCGTGCTCTGCGGCGGCGCCACCGAGCTGGTCCGCGCGGGCTTCGACACGCTGGTCGAAGCGGGCTACGACCCGCGGCTCGCGTACTTCGAGTGCCTGCACGAGCTCAAGCTGATCGTGGACCTGATGTACGAGCACGGCATCCAGGGAATGCGCCATTCGATCTCGAACACGGCCGAGTACGGGGACATGACCCGCGGTCCGAAGGTGATCACGGACGAGACCCGTCAGGCGATGAGGAAGATCCTCGCCGACATCCAATCGGGCGAGTTCGCCAGGGAGTGGATCGCCGAGAACGAGGCGGGGCAGGAGAACTTCCAGCGCATGCGGGAGGAGGCGGCCGGCTCCCAGGTGGAGCAGGTCGGCAAGAGCCTCCGCTCGATGATGCCTTGGATCGAGGACTGAGCGGGCCGCGCGGGGCCGCGCTCAGTCCCTAATCCAAATTTTCCTAGGCGGTGCCGGCTATCGGCGCGGTGCCGGCCGCCGGAGGCGGGCCGTAGTCGTTGTCGCCCGGATCGCCCTCGCGCAGGAACCAAACGAGCCAGAGGATGAAGCCGACGATCGGCACGATGAAGATCAGGATCCACCAGCCGCTCCGGTTGATGTCGTGCAGGCGGCGGATCGCCACCGAGAGGTTCGGCAGCAGGAGCGCCAGCGCCGCGAGCCCGCTCACCACACCGAAGCTGCCGAGGATGGCGTCGATGATGTTGGCGCCGATCCCGACTAGGATCGCGAACAGGAACCACCACCAGTACGCCCGTCTCCCGGCCCTGCCATCGAACTTCGTGTAGTGATCGAAGCCGGACTTCACCGCTTCGCTAAAGGTCATCTCTTCTCCCTCTTTTTGCGACCGAGCGTCAGGGGTTGCGCGCGGTTCCGAACACACGCTAGATGACCACGCGGCGTGTGACTATCGGGATTACGTTGACGCCGAACTTGGTGACCTCGAGCTCGCGGCGCCATCTGCTAGGCGCACTCGTAACGGTTAGGCACCTGCAAGCCAACCATCCGTCGACGTCAAAGTGGGCGGCCGCACTGTGGCGACCGGGCCGCATCAAGTCACTTCTTGCGGCTCGCGGCCTCGCTGCTGATCTCGCCGGCCGGCGCGGCGCCACCCTCCTCATAGGAGAACGGCGGATAGTCCTCGGTGAGCAGGAGGAAGTAACCGGTTCCCCTGGTCAGGTACGCAATCGCGGACCGCATCGGGTTGAACAGACCGTCTGGGAGCTTCCCAGTGAACAGAATCACGAACCAGGCGATCACGGCACAGACGCCCAGGATGATCGACTGGACAATGGCCAGCAACCAAACAGGGATCCCGATGATCAGGCGCAGCCCGGTCTTGAGCCGGTTGTACTGGTCGAGTGGGGGCGGGACGCCGACACGGACCGGGTAGTCCGGGGCATCGTCACCACCGAATGGCGGCCACTCGTCGTTGAGCAGATACTCGAATCCGTACACCCTGCTGATCATCCGCAAGTAACCCGCGTTGAAGTTGTAGAGGCCCTCCGGGTACTTGCCGGTGAAGACGATCGCGAACCATGCGATCACCGCGACGATCTCGGCGACGAAGCCGTAGATGCTCGCGACGATCAACCACGGGATCGCGACGATGTAGCGAAAGAACGTCGTGAGCCGGTTCCTGCCCTCCAGGGCGGGATCGGCCTCGTAGCTGATGGGGTACATAGATCTCTCCAGGTCGAGGTCGTGGGGATTCCGCACGCCCCCGGCGCGGCCGGCCCCTTCGGACGCGCGGCCACCCTATCCGACGCACCGGAGGGCAGTCCAGGTTTGCCGCCTAATACATTGAATCGATGACACGAACAATTGTTGAGATCCCAGAAACGCTGAAGCCGGCGGACGGCCGCTTCGGCTGCGGCCCGTCGAAGGTGAGGCCCGAGGCCCTCGCCAAGCTGGGGAGCCAGGACGAGCTGATGGGGACCTCGCACCGCCAGGCGCCGGTCAGGGACCTGGTCTCACGGGTCCGCAGTGGGCTCAATGAGCTCTTCAGCCTGCCGGTCGGCTACGAAGTCGCCCTGGGGAACGGCGGCACGACCGCCTTCTGGGACGCGGCCGCGGCCTGGCTCGTCCGCGAGCGCCCCCTGCACCTGAGCTATGGCGAGTTCTCGTCGAAGTTCGCCAAGGTGACCGCCGGCGCCCCGTTCCTGGCCGACCCGATCCTGATCGAGGCCGAGCCCGGCGACGCCCCGCATCCGGTCGCCGACCCGGACGCGGACGTGATCGCTTGGGCCCACAACGAGACCTCGACCGGCGTGATGGTGCCGGTGGAGCGACCGGAGGGCGTGGGCGATTCCCTCGTCCTGATCGACGCGACGTCTGGGGCCGGTGGACTGCCCGTCGACGTGGGGCAGGCCGACGCGTACTACCTCGCGCCGCAGAAGGCGTTCGGCTCGGATGGCGGGCTCTGGCTCGCGCTGCTGAGCCCGGCGGCGATCGAGCGGATCGAGCAGCTGGATGGATACGACGGGCGTTGGCAGCCGGCGTTCCTGTCCCTCGCGGTCGCGCTGGAGAACTCCCGGAAGGAGCAGACCTACAACACGCCCGCGGTGGCGACGCTGTTTCTCCTCGCCGAGCAAATCGACTGGCTCCTGGAGGGAGGCGGCCTCGAGTTCGGCGTCTCACGGAGCCGCGCCTCGTCGAGCCATCTCTACGACTGGGCCGAGGGCTCGGAGCTGGCCAGCCCCTTCGTCACCGATCCTGCCAAGCGCTCGCTGGTGGTGGGGACCATCGACTTCGCGGACGAGGTAGACGCCGCGGCCCTCGCCGCGACGCTGCGCGCGAACGGCATCGTGGACGTCGAGCCCTACCGCAAGCTGGGTCGCAATCAGCTGCGCATCGGCATGTTCCCGGCGGTCGATCCCGCTGACGTCGAGGCCCTCACCGCCTGCATCGACTGGGTCCTGGAGAAAGCGGACGACGTGAGGCGATGAGCGAGAAGGCGAAGGTCCTCGTGAAGGAGAAGATCGCCGACACCGGCGTCGAGCTGCTGCGTGAGCGCTTCGACGTCGAGCTCGGCCTCGACTGGGACGGGGAGGAGCTCCAGCAGCGGATCGGCGAGTTCGACGGGATCCTGATCCGGTCGGCCACCAAGCTCACCCCGGACCTGATCGGCCGCGCCGAGCGGCTCAAGGTGATCGGCAGGGCGGGCACGGGCGTGGACAACGTCGACGTCGACGCGGCCACGAAACGGGGGATCGTGGTGGCGAACGCGCCGGAGGCGAACTCGATCGCCGCGGCTGAGCACACGATGGGCCTGATGCTCGCCCTCTGCCGGAACATCCCGCAGGCGCACGCCTCCCTCGCCGCCGGCAACTGGGACCGGGCCAGCTTCAAGGGAACGGAGCTCTACGGCAAGACCCTCGGGGTGCTCGGCTTCGGCCGGATCGGGCAGCTCGTCGCCGCACGTGCCCAGTCCTTCGACCTACAGGTGGTCGCCTACGACAAGTTCGTCACCGCCGAGCGCTTCCGAGAGCTGGGGGTAGATGGCGTCGAGCAGCCGGGCCAGCTCTACGCGCGCGCGGACTTCATCACACTGCATCTGCCGAGCACCGCCGAGACGGAGAACATCATCGATGCGGCCGCGATCGGGCAGATGCGGGAGGGTGTCCGGATCGTCAACTGCGCGCGCGGCGAGCTGATCGACCTCGACGCGCTCCTCCAGGGCCTGGAGTCGGGCAGGGTCGCGGGCGCCGCGCTCGACGTGTTTCCCGAGGAGCCCTTCAGCGGGCACCCGATCCTCGAGCGCGACGACGTCGTCGTCACGCCTCACCTCGGCGCCTCGACCGCTGAGGCCCAGGACCGCGCCGGCGTCGTCACCGCCGAGCAGGTGACCGCAGCGCTCACCGGTGGTGTCGTCACCACCGCGGTCAACATCGCCGCGGTCCGCCCCGAGGTGATGGAGCAGCTGGCGCCCTTCGTCCCCCTCTGCGAGAAGCTCGGCCGGCTGGCGCAGGCGCTCGGCGAGGCCGCGCCCGACCGCGTCGAGGTGGAGTTCCGTGGCCGCCTGGCGGATCAGGACACGCGCATCCTCAGCATCGCGACCCTGGTCGGGATCCTCTCGGGCCACACCGAGGAGCCCGTCAACCTGGTGAACGGGCCGCACATGGCTGAGGAGCGCGGCATCGAGCTGACCGAGACCCGCGATGCCGTTTCCGAGGACTTCACCGAGCTCGTCGTGGTGCGGCTGCACGCCGGGGGCGACGCGGTAGAGGTCGCCGGCACCGGCGTCGGCCCACGCAACATCCCCTATCTGGCGAGGGTCTGGGGGGAGGACTTCTACCTGCCCTTCGCCGACCACCTGGCGATCTTCCGTTACACCGACCAGCCGGGAATGATCGGGCGGGTCGGCACGATCTTCGGCGAGGAGGGGGTCAACATCGCCTCGGCGGCAGTCGGCGCCGAGCCCGGCCGCGACACCGCGGTGATGGCGCTGACCACCGACGCCCCGGTCAACCCACGGACGATCGAGCGGATCCTCGAGCTCGAGGGCTTCTCGGTCGGGCGTGCGGTCTCAATTCAATAAGACGAATTTGCTCCTCCGAAGCACCCTCCCGTGTAGGGTCAGTCCATGAGGGCGGTCGTTCAGACCGAGCACGGCGGACCGGAGGTGCTCCAGGTCCAGGAGAAGCCGGACCCGCCGGTCGGTCCCGGCGAAGTGCGGATCGCAGTCAAGGCCGCCGGGATCAACTTCGCCGACACCATGGCCCGGGTCGGCCTCTACCCGGAGGCGCCGAAGCCGCCCTGCGTGGTCGGCTATGAGGTCGCCGGAGAAGTGGAGTCCCTCGGCGAGGGCGTCGACTCGGTGAAGGTGGGAGACCGGGTGATGGCCGGCACGCGCTTCGGAGGCCAGGCGTCGATGGTGACCGTGGCCGAGGATCAGGTCATCCCATTGCAGGACTCGCTCAGCTACGAACAGGGCGCGGCATTCCCGGTCAACTACGCGACCTCCTACGCGGCGCTGGTGATCATGGGCGGCCTGCGTGAGGGCGAACGCGTCTTGATCCACGCGGCGGCCGGCGGCGTCGGCATCTCCGCGACCCAGATCGCACGCTCGCGGGGGGCCGAGATCTTCGGCACCGCCTCCGGCTCGAAGCACGACGCGATCCGGGCGCAGGGCGTGGAACATGCGATCGACTACCGCACGCAGGACTTCGAGCAGGAGGTCAGGCGGATCACGGGTGGCGAGGGAATCGATCTGGTCATGGACGCCACCGGGCCGACCAACTTTCGCAAGGACTACCGCCTGCTGCGGGACGGTGGCCGGCTGATCATGTACGGCGCCTCAGAGCTCAGCACGCAGCAGGGTCGCAGCATCCCCACCCTGGCACGCAGTCTGATCCGGATGCCCCTGGCCACGATGCCCTGGTGGAAGAGCCTCTCGATCCTCAGCGAGAACAAGGGCGTCTTCGGGCTCAACATGCTCGCCTGGCAGGACCACGAGGGGCTCGACCGCGTGATCGAGCCGCTCAGCAAGGAGATCGAGGCCGGCACGATCGAGATCGACCCGGTGGTCGCCGAGGCGTTCCCATTCGACCGGGCCGCGGACGCCCACAGATTCATCGCCGAGCGCCGCAACATCGGCAAGGTAGTCCTCGTTCCCTAGGGCGAGGGTGTTCCGAGGCGGAGCCGAGGAGCAACCCGTTTGTCGTGAGCGCGCAGACGCCGCTCTGATCGCCACGGAGCCGGGTTACGATCGACAGAGATGCGCCCAGGGAGACTGAATCTCGTCCTCGCGCTCGCGCTGCTCGCGGTCGCCTCGGCCGCTGGGCCCGCGGCTGCCTCCCCCCGGCCGGGGCTGACGGACGCCGTCTGGACGGTCCACGGGCATGGCGCCTCCGCCGCGGCCTCGATCAACGTCCTCACGCTCAACGACCAGCGGCGCATCGACAACCGGATCAGCGCATACATGTCCTCCAGCGGGCGCCTCGTCCTGACCGCTCCCGAGGGCCTGGGCGACCCCGACGGCGACGGACCGAGCTGCGGGCTCGACAACGCCAAGGCGGGGGAGACCAGCGCCACGGAGGCGAGCTGCGCGGCCGGCTACATCGGCGCGATCGTCGGGGATCTGAGCGGCGGCAGCGACACCTTCGACGCCGACCCCGGTCTCACCGCGATGGTCGGCGGCGTGATCAACGGCCAAGCGCGGCCACTGGCGGGCGGCCCCGGGCGTGATCGGCTGGTCGGTGGATCGCTGTCCGACCTTCTCGATGGCGGCGGAGGGGCCGACTCGATCGCCGGCGGGGGCGGGATGGACCTGCTGTTCGGCGGCCCTGGCGCGGACAACCTGAGCGGCGGCGGCGGAAACGACAGCCTCCTGGGCGGCGGCGGCCCGGACAAGCTCAACGCCGGGTCGGGCAAGGACGTCTGCCGCGGCGCGGGCGGGACGGACACCGCCAAGAGCTGCGAGACCGCTCGCGGGATTCCGTAGATGCGAGGGTGTAATGCGAGGGCGCGCCGCCAGGCGCGACCCGTTAGTTAGTCCGAGCAACCCGTTTTACGGCCAAGCCGGTCTATAGCTTTCGCCCGTGCTCACAACGGCCAGCATCGGCAGCGCATACCAGCACGGGATCGTCGACACCGGGCGCGAACCGCATTTCCTCTTCTTCGTCGCTTTCCTGATCACGTTCGGCTTCATCCGGACGAGCGCACACATGATCCGGGCACAGGTGAAGTGGTGGCCCGGCAACGTCTCGGTCGGCGGCACGCACGTCCACCACCTCGTCTGGGGCATCCTGCTGCTCCTGACCTGCGGCTACGTCGCCGTCGCGATCGCTCCCGACAGCCCGTGGCGCGAGGTCGTCGCCGTGCTCTTCGGCATCGGGACCGGCCTGACGCTGGACGAGTTCGCTCTCTGGCTCAACCTCAAGGACGTCTACTGGGAGAAGCAGGGGCGTGCCTCTATCGACGCGGTGGTGATCGCGGCCGCGGTGTCAGGTCTGCTGCTGATCAGCCTCCGCAGCTGGATCGACGTGACGACGAAGGTCGCGGATGAGATCCAGGCCGTCGTCGGGGCGGTCGGACTGCTCGGCGTCATCCTCGCGCTCATCAACGCCGCGAAGGAGAAGTTCGGGATCGCTCTCTGGAGCATCGTGGTCCCGCTCGTGGGCTTGGTCGGCGCGTCTCGCCTCGCCAAACCCAACTCGGTCTGGGCGAAGCTCTTCTACCGGCACGGCAAGAAGGAGCGATCCGAACAGCGCTACTCCGGCAGTCGCGGGAAGCCGTTCTGGAAGCGGGGTGGCGACCTACTCGCTCGGCTCGGGCTGCGCCCCAGCAGTGCCCGGGGAACCTGACAGCACCAGCTCGTCGATCACGACGCCGAGCGATGCGGCAGCGGGGATGGCGAGGAGCGCGCCGAGCACGCCGGCGAGCTCGGCACCGACTATCACCGCGACGATCGCGACCGCGGGATTCATCTTCAGCGCGCCGCCCTTGTAGAGCAGTGGCTGGATGACGCGGTCCTGAAGCTGCTGGTAGACCAGGAAGAGGGCCAGCCAGACGATCGCGTCGCCGGGACCGCCGTCGATCAGCAGGACCGCGAAGACCGCGAACCCTCCCACCGTCAGGCCGATCAGCGGGATCAGGTCGAGGAAGGCGACCAGCACCGCGAGCGGCACCGCGAGGTGGAAGCTGTCCGCCTGCAGAAACCCCCAGGTCAGTACACCCGCCGCGATGGCGAGCAGCAGGTTGACGCTGACGTAGGCCTTGACGACCTGCGCGACCCGGCCGGCGATCCGCCGCGCGCGGCCGCGCTGCGGCTCAGGCAGCCGCCCGGTGCCCCGCTCGACCATTCCCCGGCCCTCAAGAAGCAGAAAGAAGGTCAGCGCGATCACGGTGATCGCCGCCAGCAGGTGCTCGAGGATGCTGACGGTGAACGACCCGAGGGTGCTCGCCCCGCTGGACAGATGGGAGGGGAGGGTCGCCGCCTCCTGGCTCAGCTTGGCGGTGATGTGGTACTTCGCGTTGAGGTCCTGGAACTGCTGGTTGTTGTTCGCCCAGTCCTCGAAGTCATGAACGTAGCGAGGGAGCTTGTGCGCCAAGCCTTCGATGTCGTGGACGATCGGCGGGAAGACCTGCAGGACCAGGAACACCATCAGCGCCAGGGCGAGCAGGTAGACGAGCAGAATCGCCAGCACCTTCGGCATCAGGCCCTGTCCCGGCCACGCCCTCTGGATGAGCCCGACGGCCGGGTCGAGCGCCAGCGCAAGGAAGATCGCCGCCGCGACCCACTGCAGCGTGGTCCGGGTGTGGAGCAGCGCGATCGCAAAGAGGACCGCCAACCCGGCCCAGAAGAGCGCCACCAGCACGACCTTGGCGACCGCCCGCGCCTGGATCTGGTCCGCGCGCATCGCGGCTCAACTTAGAGGCCGCTCGGGACGTCACCCTGCGCTACTCTGCCTTGACTTCGATGACGCACCGGCTCGACAGCCTCGCGCTTCTCCTTCTCCTCCCCCTCCGGGGGGAATAAGCGCTGGCGGCGCGAGAGCCGCGAACTCACGGAACAGGTCATCGGAAGCTTTAGGAGAAGGAGGTAGTCATGAGTGACGTAGGCGGTACAGGCGGTCCGGTCCCAGACGAGAACCGGGTCCACATCTTCGATACCACCCTGCGGGACGGCGAGCAGTCCCCCGGCATCTCGCTGAACACTCAGGAGAAGGTCGAGATCGCGCAGCAGCTCGCCCGCCTCGGCGTGGACGTGATCGAGGCCGGCTTCCCGATCACCTCGCCCGGCGACTTCGAGGCCGTCGAGGCGATCGCCCGCAGCGTGGACGGCCCGGTGATCTGCGGCCTCTCCCGCACACATAAGGCCGACATCGATGCGGCCTGGAACGCGATCAAGAGCTCCGAGCGGCCCAGGATCCACACCTTCATCTCCACCTCCGACATCCACATCGAGCACCAGCTCCAGACGACCCGCGAGGACGTCAAGGGGCAGGCGAAGGCGGCCGTCGCCCTGGCCAAGTCCTACTGCGACGACGTCGAGTTCTCGCCGATGGACGCCACCCGGGCTGACATCGAATTCACGGCGGAGGTCTGCGCGATCGCCGTCGCAGAGGGCGCGGACGTCATCAACATCCCGGACACCGTCGGCTACACGACACCGGAGGAGTACGCCGCCTACTTCCGCAGGCTCTACGAGCTGGTCCCGGAGCTGGCCAAGGTGGAGGTCTCGGTTCACTGCCATGACGACCTCGGTCTGGCCGTTGCCAACTCCTTCGCGGGTGTGGTCGCCGGAGCGCGCCAGGTGGAGTGCGCCGTCAACGGCATCGGGGAGCGGGCCGGGAACTGCTCGCTCGAGGAGATCGTGATGCTGCTCCGGACCCGCCGGGACGCGCATGGCCTGGACACGGGCATCGACGCGCGCGAGCTGGCTCGCACGAGCCGCATGGTCTCTCGCCTGACCGGCTATTCGGTCCCACCGAACAAGGCCGTGGTGGGGCGGAACGCCTTCGCGCACGAGTCCGGCATCCACCAGGACGGAGTGCTCAAGGAGCGCTCGACCTACGAGATCATGGACGCGACCGAGGTCGGCCTGGAGTCCAACTCGATCGTCCTGGGCAAGCACTCCGGCCGCCACGCGCTCCAGGACGCGTTGCAGCAGCTGGGCTTCAGGGTCGACGGCGGAGCGCTCAACCAGGCGTTCAAGCGCTTCAAGGAGATCGCGGACAAGAAGAAGCAGGTCACCGCGCTGGATCTGGAGGCGATCGTCTCCGACGAGATGCGGGAGAGCCCCGAGGCGTACAACCTCGGCTGGTTCGAGGTGGAGGCGGGCTCGGAGCGGCCCCCCAAGGCGCGCGTCTCCGTGATGCTGCCCAGCGGGGAGGAGTCGATCGCCGAGGCATCGGGCGACGGTCCGGTCGACGCGATCTTCGGCGCCATCCGGGAGGCGACCCGAACCGACGCCGAGCTTCAGCGCTATGAGGTCGAGGCCGTCACCGGCGGCACCGATGCACTGGGGGAGGTGAGCGTCTCCGTCCGGGCCAAGGGCCGGCTGGCCAGCGGCCAGGGCGTGGCGACGGACATCCTCGAGGCATCGGCCCGCGCCTTCGTCCGCGCGATCTCGAACGCCCTCGAGGGCGTCGCGATCCGCGAGGCGGAGGAGGCCACGGCCGGCGCCGCGGTGGAGCGAACCCCCGGCCCCTAAGGTGGGGGGCCGTTTCTGCGTCGACTTCCGTCCGACTGTCGGATGGAACTCGACGCAGATAGGCTGGCGGGCGCAGTGAAGGTGCCGAACGTATTGCCTGCCGCGCCGCGGGCGAGCTCGCCGCTCTGGTGGTTCTGGGAGCGGTTCACGGATGCGCACACGGCCACGTACAAGCTGAGCGGCGGCCGCATCGGCGGGAAGGCCTACGGCGTACCGGTCGTCCTCATCGAGTCGGTGGGCAGGAAGTCGGGCAAACGCCGCACGCACCCACTGCTCTGCCTCCCGGATGGCGACAACCTGGTCCTGATCGCTTCCAAGGGCGGGACCGACCGGCATCCGGCCTGGTACCACAATCTGAAAGCGAACCCCGAGACCAACGCTTGGTGGAAGGGGGAGAAGCGAAGGGTGCGCGCCCGCGAGGCGACCGGCGCGGAGCGCGACCGCCTCTGGCGGATGATGGCCGACGCCTATCCGGACTACGAGAACTACCAGCGGCGGACAGACCGGCAGATCCCCGTCGTGGTGCTCGAGCCGGCCTGATCGGCAGGCGGTCCTGGCCTACGGGGCTGGTGCCGGAGCAGGCTCTTCGGCGCCCCCGGTCGCCGGTGGAAGCGACGGGGCGCCCACCGGACCGACGTGTGGGATCCATTCGAGCCAGCGCGGCAGGTACCAGTTCCAGTCGCCCAGCAACGTCATCGAGGCGGGCAGCAACACCGCGCGGACCAGGGTTGCGTCGATCAAGACCGCGACGCCGAGTCCCACGCCCAGCTCCTTGAAGAAGACCAGTGACAGTGTGGCGAACACGGCGAACACCCCGATCATCACGACGGCGGCGCTGGTCACCACGCCGGCCGTGGTCTTGATCCCGTGCGAGACGGCCTCGTCTGTTGGCATGCCGCGGTCGTAGGACTCTCGGATCCGGGTGAGGATGAACACGTGGTAGTCCATCGAGAGCCCGAAGAGGACCACGAAGAGGAACAACGGCATCCACGAGATGATCGCGCCGGTCGAGTGGAAGCCCAGGAACGATTGCAGGTGGCCATCCTGGAAGATCCAGACGATCACCCCGTAGGCGGCGCCCACCGAAAGCAGGTTGAGGATGATCGCCTTGACCGGAATGACGATCGAGCGGAAGGTGAAGAGCAAGAGCAGGAACGCCGCTGTCAGGACGAAGGCAAAGACGAGCGGGAGGTGGGACTTGGTGGTGTCCCTGAAGTCCTTCGATTCGGCCGTGAAGCCGGTCACGTCGGCGCTGACTCCAGGTACCGAGCCGATCGTCGCGGGGACGATTCGATTGCGCAGTTCGGCCAGCGCGTCATTCGACTTCGAGTCGGTGCCGTTGCCGACGATTGGAATATTCACCTGGGTCACGCTGCGGTCGGGAAAGGTGTCAACTGTGATCGGAGGCTTGAACAGGGGGCTCGCCTTGGCCCGTGCAGCCATGCGGGCGATGCCCTGCTGGACTTGCGGTGTCGGCCCGTTCGGAGAGCTGACCACCACCGCGGCCGGAATCCCTCCCCCGGGAAACACCTGCTGGATCCGGTTGTAGGTCTGGATCGAGGGGACATCCTGGGGCAGCGATTCGACGCTCTCGTTGGCGGTGTGCAGGCGGAACGCGGGCAGCGCGAGGAAGACCAGCAGTCCCGCGCACAGGACGAGGGAGATCACCGGATGGCGGAGAACCGGGTCGAGAATCGGCGACCACACTCGGCTCTCATCTGCCTTCCATGAATGGTGCTTGATGATCGGTACGCCGCCCTTCTCCACCCGGTCCCCCAGCCAGGACAGGATCGCCGGCAGCACGGTCAGCGAGCCCACCAATGCCACAGCGACGACGAGGATGGTGCCGGTGGCAAACGATTCGAAGGTGGGCGTCCCCGCCAGATACATCCCGGCCATGGCGATCATCACCGTGAAGCCGGAGACCAGCACCGCACGGCCCGAGGTCGCCGCGGCGGCGGCGAGCGCCGCGTCCTCGCTTCGGCCGTCCTCCCGCTCCTCGCGCTCGCGCCGCAGATAGAACATCGAGTAGTCCACGCCCACAGCGAGGCCGATCAGCAGAATCACCTCGTTGATCGAGCTGTCGACCCCGCCGATGACGTGGCTCAGCGGGCCCATGATGCCGATCGTCGCGATGACCGCGGTGAGCGCCAGGAGCAGCGGCACTCCGGCGGCGACGAGCGCGCCGAAGGCGATCAGCAGGATGATCAGGGTGACGGGCAGCGACGTGATCAGGGCCTTGCCGAAATCGTCCTGAACGACCTTGTTGATCTGCTGCTGCGTGCTGGCGTCGCCGAACTCGCCGAGCGTGAAGCCCGGATGCGCCTGCTGCACGTCGGCGACCGCCTGAACGGCCGGCTTGACCCGGTCCATGACCTCCGTGTCGTTGCCCGCTATCTGATAGCGGAGCAGCGCCGAATGTCCGTCAGCGGAAACCTGATTCGCGTTCGCCGGGGCCAGCGGGCTCTCGAAGTTCTGGGTGTCGGGCAGCGCCGCAAGCCTCCGTTGCACGTCGACCGCGACCGCGCGGAAGGCCGGGTCGGCGGCGGTGGATCCGGTGCTCTGAATCAGCACCATCTCCTGGGCGTGCTCCGGAGCCGCATCGGCAATCGTCTGATCCGCACGTCCGGACTCGCCGACGCCGCTCTGGGTGTGCTCCAGCGGCTTGGTCCCGGTGGCGCCCCCGATCATGAAGGCAATGACGACGAACGCAAGCCACCCCCAGATGGCGGTCTTGCGGTGTTGCGCGCTCCAGACCCCTGCGCGCGAAGCCAACCCGCGAGGGCTCATGCCACTACTTGAATCCCCGTCAGGGCGACGAGACGCCGACATCCTTGCCTCCATGTCTCTGATGGCCTGCCGACCTTATCGTCAACTGCGCATACGGACGTATGTGATAGCGTACGCCGCCCAATGACGGATTCGCTTCAGATCACCGGCGCCGCTGGCACAGCAGTCGCCCGGGACGGATCCGTGGGCGCCCGCATCAGGAGCCTGCGCGAGGCCATGGACCTGTCGCTGAGGGACCTGTCGGAACGCAGCGGCGTCAGCGCCCCGATGCTGTCCCAGGTCGAGCGAGGCGACACCAGCCCGACGCTGTCCGTCGCCCAGAAGATCGCCGCCGGCCTCGACCTGACGCTGTCTCAGCTGCTCCGCCTGGACGAGGATCGCCACGTGGTTGTGGTCCGCTCCGGCGACCGGCGCACGCGCCGCCGCCGTGGACACAAGGTGGAGGAGCTGACGCCGCCGTTGCCCGGCCAGCGCTCGGACGTTTCGGAGCACACGCTGGCGCCCGGCGCGTCCACCGGGGCTTCAGACGATCCCCCGATGCACGAACCCGGCAGCCGCGAGACGGCTGTGGTGCTGGACGGCAGGGTGGAGCTCTTCATCGACGGGCAGCGCCACGGACTGACCGAAGGCGACAGCGTCACCTTCGATGCGGACCTGCCCCACCATTTCGAGAACAATGCCGCGACAGAAGCCAGGCTGATAGCCGTGGTCGCCGCGGGGTTGAGGCGAGGCTAGGAGGATCGATGCCGAAGAACCTGTTCGAGAAGATCTGGGACGCACACGAGGTCGACGACGACCTGATCTACATCGACCTCCACCTGGTCCACGAGGTCACCTCTCCCCAGGCCTTCGACGGGCTGCGCCTCGGCAACCGGAAGGTGCGCCGCCCCGACAAGACCCTGGCCACGGCCGACCACAACGTCCCGACGGACGGCACCCCGACCGCACAGCTGATCGCTGACGAGCTCTCGCGCGTGCAGGTGGAGGCGCTCGAGCGCAACTGCGAGGAGTTCGGGATTCCCGTCTATTCGCTCGGCTCGGACCGGCGCGGCATCGTGCACGTGATCGGCCCGGAGCTGGGCGTCACCCAGCCCGGCATGACGATCGTCTGCGGCGACTCTCACACCTCGACTCACGGCGCCTTCGGGGCCCTCGCCTTCGGCATCGGCACCTCGGAGGTCGAGCACGTCCTCGCCACCCAGTGCCTGATGCAGCGACGGCCGAAGACGATGCGGATCGACTACCCGGGCGAGCTTGGCTTCGGCGTCACTGCCAAGGACCTGATCCTGGCGACGATCGGCCGGCTCGGCGTCGGCGGCATGCGGGGCTACGCCGTCGAGTATGCGGGCCCCGCGATCGAGGCGCTCTCGGTGGAGAACCGGATGACGATCTGCAACATGACGATCGAGGGCGGCGGGCGCGCCGGCATGATCGCCCCTGACGAGACGACCTTCGAGTACGTGCGCGGCCGCCCGGGAGCTCCGGCCGATTTCGATGACGCGGTCGAGCGGTGGCGAGAGCTGCCCAGCGACGAGGGCGCCGGCTTCGACACCGAGGTCGAGATCGACGCGGGCGCGATCTCGCCGATGGTCACCTGGGGGACGACCCCGGGAATGGTGGTGCAGGTCACCGACCGGGTGCCGGACCCGTCCCGGATGGACTCGGCGGCTGACCGCGAGACCGCGGAGCGAGCCCTCGCTTACATGGACCTGCGACCGGGGACGCCGATGACCGAGATCCCGCTCGACCGGATCTTCATCGGCTCGTGCACCAACTCGCGGATCTCCGACCTACGCGAGGCCGCCACGATCGTCGATGGCCGCAAGATCGCCTCGAGCCTGCGCGGCATGGTCGTGCCCGGCTCGCAGCAGGTCAAGGCCGAGGCGGAGGCCGAGGGCCTCGACGAGGTATTCCGCTCGGCCGGATTCGAATGGAGGGAGTCGGGCTGCTCCGCCTGCCTGGGAATGAACCCCGACATCCTGCAGCCCGGCGAGCGCTGCGCTTCCACCTCCAATCGCAATTTCGAGGGCCGCCAGGGCGCCGGCGGACGCACGCACCTGGTCAGCCCGAAGATGGCAGCGGCGGCTGCCGTCGAGGGGCGCTTCGTCGACATCAGGGTTTGGAGCTAGCGATGCCGGTGGATCCGATCGAGATCATCGAGGGCCGCGTCGCCGTCCTGGATCGTGCCGACGTCGATACCGACCAGATCATGCCCAAGCAGTTCCTGAAGCGGATCGAGCGCACCGGCTACGGCGAGTTCCTCTTCTACGACTGGTTCCGCTCCGGTGAGATCGAGCTCGATCCCCACCCGATCCTGGTCACCGGCCGGAATTTCGGCTCGGGCTCCTCGCGCGAGCACGCCGTCTGGGGTCTCAAGGATTACGGCTACGACGCCGTCATCGCGCCCTCGTTCTCGGACATCTTCTATTCCAACTGCACCAAGAACGGGCTGCTGCCCGTCGTGCTCGACGAGGAGCACTGCCGCGCCGTCGCATCGGCCGGGGAGGCCCGCATCGATCTCGACGATCAGACCGTCACCTGCGCGGAGGGAGTGTTCAAGTTCGAGATCGACGAGGACATCAAACACCGGCTCGTCAATGGGCTCGACGACGTGGCCCTGACCCTGCAGCGCTCCGGCGCGATCGACGAGTTCGAGACGGCAGGCAAGGCTGACCGAGGCCCGGTGACCACCTCGCTGTGAGCTCCCCGCGGTCCATGAACACCGGGCCCCGGGAGTGGGACGCCCAGACCTACGACCGCGTCTCGGACCCTCAGTACAAGTGGGGGCTCGAGGTGTTGGGCCGCCTCGACCTCGCCGGGAACGAGTTCGTGATGGACGCAGGCTGCGGCTCAGGGCGCGTCACGGCGAAGCTGCTCGAGCGGCTACCGCATGGACGGGTGCTCTGCGTGGACGCCTCCGAGCAGATGATCGAGAAGGCTCGCGAGGCCCTCGGCGACCGGGCCGACTACCTGGTCGCCGATCTCTCCGAGCTCGAGGTCCCCGAGCGGGTGGACGTGATCTTCTCCACCGCGACCTTCCACTGGGTGCTCGATCACGATCGACTCTTCTCCCGGCTGCACGCCGCGCTCAAGCCCGGGGGCCGGCTGGTGGCGCAGTGCGGGGGAGAGGGGAACGTCGCCAAGCACGCTCGGGCGATCGTGGAGGTCGCAACCCGGCCGGAGTTCATCGACCACTTCCAAGGTCTGGAGATGATGTGGAACTTCGCGCCGGCGGATGCGACCGAGGAGCGCCTGCGCGAGGCGGGCTTCGCGGACGTGAGGTGCTGGCTCGAGGACAAACCGGTGCAGCCGGAGAACCCCTACGACTTCACGACCACGGTGACGATGGGGCCGCATCTCTCGCGCCTGCCCGAGGAGCTGCGCCGGCAATTCGCCGAGGCCGTGCTGGAGGTCGAGGACGATCCGCTGGTCCTGAACTACGTCCGTCTCAACATGGACGCCACCCGTGCCTAGGATCGCCCTGCTCCCAGGCGACGGCATCGGCCCGGAGATCGCCGAGGCCGCATACAGAGTCCTGCAGGCGATCGACGACTTCGAAATCGCCGAGCACGCGATCGGGGGCGCCTCGATCGACGAACACGGCACCGCCCTCACCGAGCAGGCGCTGGAGGCCTGTCGCGAGTCCGATGCGGTCCTCCTCTGCGCCGTCGGGGGGCCCAAATGGGACACGACCGACCCAGGCGCTTCCCGGCCTGAGCAGGGGCTGCTCGGGCTGCGCAAGGGCCTGGGCCTGTTCGCGAACCTTCGCCCCGTCCGCCCCAGCGAACCTCTGCTCGACGCCAGTCCGCTGAAACGCGAGCGCATCGAGGGAACCGACCTGCTGGTCGTCCGCGAGCTCACCGGGGGCATCTACTTCGGCGACTCGGGCCGCGACGGCGATCGCGCCCACGACGACTGCGCCTACACCGTCGGGGAGATCGAGCGGATCGCCCGTGTGGCGTTCGAGGCGGCTGGCGAGCGCCGCGGCCATTTGACCTCGGTCGACAAGGCCAATGTGATGGAGACATCACGGCTGTGGCGCGAGACGGTCACCAGGCTCGCGCCCGAGTACGAGGAGATCGAGCTCGACCACCTGCTGGTGGACAACGCGGCGATGCAGCTGGTCTCCCGGCCAGCCGAGTTCGACGTGCTCGTCACCGAGAACCTCTTTGGCGACATCCTCAGCGACGAGGCGGCAATGCTGACCGGCTCGCTCGGAATGCTGCCCTCGGCGAGCCTGGGGGAGAAGGGCCCCGGGCTGTTCGAGCCGGTGCACGGCTCGGCTCCCGACATCGCGGGCACGGGCAAGGCGAACCCGCTCGCGACGCTTCTGTCGGTGGCGATGATGCTCCGCTACGGGCTGGGCATGCACGAGGAGGCGGGCCGGCTCGATGCCGCGGTTGAATCCGCGCTCGCGCAGGGCCTGCGGACGCCCGACCTGGCCGCCGGCAAGGGGACACGCGAGGTCGGCACGGAGGAGATGACTGATGCGGTGATTGCCGCGCTCTAGGCAAGAATCCTTTGCTGGGCGGCGCGTCCATCGTTCATACTGATCGACTCGTGGAGAAGGCTGAGCTCATCTGGAAGAACGGAGAGTTCGTCCCCTGGGACGAGGCGAACGTCCACGTCCTCACGCACGGGCTGCACTACGGCTCGGGCGTCTTCGAGGGAATCCGCTGCTACGACACGGAGATCGGTCCCGCGATCTTCCGTCACCAGGACCACCTGGACCGGCTCGCCAAGTCCGCCGAGCTCTACTACCTGCCGCTCGACTACTCGCTCGAGGAGATTCGAGAGGCGACCAAGGAGCTGATACGCAGGAATGGCCTGCGCAGCTGCTACATCCGGCCGCTCGCCTTCCGCGGCTACGGTGAGATGGGTCTCTACGCGCAGAGCGCGCCTGTGGACGTGGTCGTCGCCGTCTGGCCCTGGGGCGCCTATCTGGGGGAGGAGGGGAAGAAGAAGGGTGTGCGCGCCAAGGTCTCATCCTGGCGACGGATCTCGCCCGCAGGGCTCATCCCGCACGCCAAGGCTTCGGGCCAGTACCTCAACTCGATCCTCGCCAAGACCGAGACCGCCAACGCGGGCTACGACGAGGCGATCCTGCTCGATGAGCGCGGCTTCGTCTGCGAGGGCTCCGGCGAGAACATCTACCTCGTCCGCGAGGGGGAAATCGTGACGCCCGGGCACGCCTCCTCGATCCTTGACGGGATCAACCGAAAGTCGGTGATCCAGATCGCACGCGACCTCGGCTATACCGTCGTCGAGCGCGACGTCGCACGCGCCGAGCTCTACCTCGCCGAGGAGGTCTTCCTGACGGGCACGGCGGCGGAGCTCGTCCCGGTCCGCGCGATCGACGACCACGACCTCGGGGAGCCGGGGGAGATCACCCGCGTGATCCAAGGGAAGTTCGACGATGCCCTCAACGGACGGCTCGAGGAGTACCGGGAGTGGCTCGATCCGGTCGGCGAGCCGACCGGCGAGGCCCCTCGTGAGCCGACGCCTGCAGAGGTGGACGCCGAAGAGGTCGGCGAACCGGCCTCCGGTACCCTGGGTTCCTGATGCTGCACCGCTTCACAGGGCGAATTACGCAGGCCGCGGCCTAGCCGGCCCGCGGTCCCGCACGGCCCCATTCAGGGGTTCCCCATTCGCCCACGAAGAAAGGCAGCGATGCGACAGGTACTCCTCTACGACACTACTTTGCGCGACGGCATGCAGGGCCAGGGCATGTCTCTCTCCGCGCAGGAGAAGGTTCGCGTGGTCAGCAAGCTCGACCAGCTCGGTATCCACTTCATCGAGGCGGGCTTCCCGGGCTCCAACCCGAAGGAGCTCGAGCTCTTCGAGATGCTGGCCGAGATCGAGCTGGGCCAGGCCGAGGTCTGCGCCTTCGGCATGACCCGCCGGCGCGACACCGATGCGGCCGAGGACGAGGCGCTGCGTCTACTCGCCTCCGGCTTCGCTCCGGTGGTGACCCTGGTCGGCAAGACGTGGGGCCTCCACCTCGAGAAGGTCACCAAGGTGAGCCGGGAGGAGAACCTGGCGATGATCCGTGACTCTGTGGCCTATCTGACCGATGCCGGCAAGCGCGTGATCTACGACGCCGAGCACTTCTTCGACGGCTTCCGCGACGACGCCGGCTACGCGCTCGAATGCCTGGGTGCCGCGGCCGACGCGGGGGCCGAGAACATCACGCTCTGCGACACCAACGGTTCCAGCCTGCCGGTGCAGGTCGCCGAGGCGACCAAGGCGGTCGTCGACGCGCTCGACGTCGCGGTCGGGATTCACACGCACAACGACCTGGAGTGCGCCGTCGCGAACTCGCTGGCCGCAGTCGAGGAGGGTGCGGGCCTGGTGCAGGGCACGATGAACGGCATCGGCGAGCGCACGGGGAACGCCAACCTGACCTCGATCCTCCCGGACCTGCAGCTCAAGCTGGGCTACCGCTGCGTTGCGGACGACCAGCTCGCCCGGCTCACCGGGATCGCCCATTTCATCGACGAGCTGCTCAACATCACACCAGACCCGGACCAGCCCTTCGTCGGACGCAACGCCTTCGCCCACAAGGGCGGCATGCACGTGGCCGGGGTCAGCGCCGACGCCCGCACTTTCGAGCACATGGACCCGGCGGAGGTCGGCAACGAGCGCGAGATGGTCGTCTCCGAGCTCTCCGGCAAGGGGACGGTCCTGTCGCGCGCCGAGCGCTCCGGCATCCCGCTGGACGACGAGCAGGCGGCGAAGGCTCTCCGCACCCTGAAGGAGCGGGAGCACCGCGGCTACCACTACGAGGCCGCCGACGCGTCCTTCGAGTTGCTGCTTCGCAGGGAGGCCGAGGAGTACGAGCCGCTGTTCCGGCTGGAGGGCTTCCGGGTCTTGGTCGAGAAGCGCGAGGACGGCAAGATCGTCACCGAGGCGACGATCAAGATCTGGGTCGAGGGCGAGCGCTACCTGCGCACCGCCGAGGGCAACGGACCCGTCAACGCGCTCGACATGGCGCTGCGCGGCGCGATCAGCGACCGCCATCCGCACCTCGCGGACATCGAGCTGACCAACTACAAGGTCCGCATCCTCGACGAGCATCACGGGACGGGCGCCGTCACCCGGGTCCTGCTGGACTCCTCCGACGGCGAGCGCGAGTGGGGCTCGATCGGGGTCTCGGAGAACATCATCGAGGCGTCCTGGGAGGCCTTGGTCGACTCCCTCGAGTACGCCTTCCAGCCACGGCCGGAGAGCAACGCACCGAGTGAACGAACCGATCCCGCTCGCACGACCTGACCTCGGCCCGCGCGAGGAGGAGCTGCTCCTGGAGGTGGTCCGCTCTGGCGCGCTCTCGCTGGGGCCGAAGCTCGAGCAATTCGAGCACGACTTCTCCGATTGGATCGGCGGCGATGTCTACGCGATCGCCGTGTCCAGCGGAACGGCCGCCTTGCACCTCGGCGTCAGGGCTGAGGGCTGGTCGGCTGGGGATGAGGTCATCACCAGCTCCCTCACCTTCGTCGCCTCGGCCAACTGCCTGCTCTACGAGGGCGTCAAGCCGGTTTTCTGCGACATCGATCCGGTCACGCTGACCATGGATACTGAGGCGGTCGCGGCCGCGGTCGGGGAGAGGACGGCCGGGATCCTGCCGGTGCACATCTTCGGCTACCCGGCCGACCTGCCGGCACTCCGCAAGATCGCCTCCGAGCAGGACCTCGGCATGCTGGAGGACGCCTGCCAGGCGCTCGGGGCGCACGACAGCACGGGCAAGAAGATCGGCACCGATGGGAATCTCGCCACGTTCGCCTTCTACGCCAACAAGCAGATGACGACGGGGGAGGGGGGAATCCTCGTCACCCCGGACGAGGAGGTCGCGGAACACGTCAAGAGCGAACGCAACCAGGGGCGGGCACCGGACATGGACCAGGTCGAGCACGATCGCCTCGGGTTCAACTACCGGCTCACCGACCTGCACGCGGCGATCGGGATCGCGCAGCTCGAGCGGCTGGACGAGATGCTCAACGCGCGCGAGAACGTCGCGGCCCTCTACCGCGAGCGGCTCACCCAGCTCGGCGCCGCCCCCGCGGGCGAGCAAGGCAACCACGAGATTCTCCTGCCCTGCGAGAACCGGGGCGACGAGCGGCGCAGCTGGTTCGTCTTCTGCGTGCAGCTGCCGGAGGGAGCCGATCGTGACGGCGTGATCGCCGCGCTCGGCAAGAACGGCATTGCCTCCAAGGCCTACTTGCCCTGCGTCCACCTGCTGCCGCCCTATCGCGAGCGCTTCGACTTCAGTGGTGGCGAGTTCCCGGTCGCTGAACGCGTCGCTGAGCGCTCGCTCGCGCTGCCTTTCTTCACCGCGATGACCGAGTCACAGGTCGACCGGGTCTGCACGGCGCTCGGCGAGGCGCTCGGAATCCAACCCTAGACTCCGAGTCATGTCCCGCTTCGCCGAAGAACAGGACCCGCTCTTCAGGCGGATCAACTCCTCGATCTCGTTCGACTGGCGCCTGGCGCCCTTCGACGTCGGGCAATCGAAGGCGCACGCCCGGGCGCTCGCCAGGCTCGGCGTGCTCGACGCCGACGAGCTGGCCAAGATCAGCGAGGGCCTCGAGCAGGTCAGTGGCGAGCTCGAGGGGGGGAGCTTCGAGTTTCGCGACGACGACGAGGACATCCACATGGCGATCGAGCGCCGCCTGACGGAGCTGATCGGTCCGCTCGGCGGCAAGCTGCATACCGCCCGGTCGCGCAACGATCAGGTCGCCACCGATCTGGCCCTGCTCGTACGGGCGCACGCGGCCCGCGCCATCGCGCTGCTGGAGAGCTTGATGGAGGCACTGGTCGTGCAGGCCGAAGCCCACCGCGACTGGGCCGCCCCTTCCTACACGCACCTGCAGCGGGCGCAGCCCGTCTACCTGGGGCACCACCTGCTGGCCTACTTCTGGATGTTCCAGCGCGACGCGCGGCGCTTCTTCCGCGCGGCGGAGGCGACTACGGACATGCCCGCCGGTTCCGGTGCTCTCGCGGGCCTCAACTGGGATGTCGACCGCAATGCACTCGCCGAAGACCTCGGCTTCGAGCGCCCTTATCCCAACTCGATCGATGCGGTCTCCAACCGCGACTTCGCGCTCGACTACCTCTCGGCGGCTTCGATCTGCGCCATGCACCTCTCGCGGCTCGGCGGCGAGATCGTGCTCTGGTCGAGCCAGGAATTCGGCTTCTGCGAGCTGCCCGACTCGTTCGCCTCGGGCTCGAGCATCATGCCCCAGAAGAAGAATCCGGACGCGGCGGAGCTGCTGCGCGGCAAGGCCCCGCGGATCGCGGCCTCGCTGGCGAGCCTGCTCGGCACGTTGCACGCTCTGCCGCTCGCATACAGCAAGGACCTCCAGGAGGACAAGGAGCCCGTGTTCGACGCGATCGACAACCTTGAGCTCTGCCTGGCTGCCGCCACCGGCATGGTCGCCGCGATCAGCTTCAACCGCGAGCGCCTGGCCGCTGCGGCGGAGGACGAGATGCTGGCCGCCACCGATCTCGCCGACGCGCTGGTCAAGGAGGGCGTTCCGTTCCGGGAGGCGCACGGCCTGGTCGGGGGGCTCGTCAAGGCCGCCGTCGATTCCGGCAGGCCGCTCTCTGAGCTGGCCGACTCGGAGCTCAACGGCGTGCCCGAGAACGCGCGTCAGGCGGTCCGCCGGGCGCTCGAGTCGGGGCAGACGATCGAGTCGAAGGTCTCGCTCGGAGGCACCGCCTCCGGTCCGCTGTCCCAGCAACTCGAGCGGGCGCACGAGGCGCTCAGCGCGCTGCGCGCGTGAACCGCGACTTCTTCGACCGCTCCGTGCACGAGGTGGCGCGTGAGCTGATCGGCTGCGAGCTCGCGGTCGGCGAGGCTTCCGGCGTGATCGTGGAGACCGAGGCCTACGACGCCACGGATCCCGCCTGCCACGCCTACATCGGCCGGACCGCCCGGAACGAGGTGCTCTTCGGCCCTCCGGGCCACGCGTACGTCTACCTCTCATACGGGATCCACAGCCTGCTGAACGCGGTCGCGGAGCCGGAGGGAAGCGCCGCGGCGGTCCTGATCCGCGCCCTCGAGCCGATCCGAGGCATTGAGGGGATGCGCAAGCGGCGGGGCCGTAGTGCGAGGGCGCGCGCCAGCGCGACCCGTTTAAGGCTGGAGGAGCTGTGCTCGGGCCCCGGCAAGCTCACCGAGGCGCTCGGGGTCGGGCTGGCGCTGAACGGGGCGGACCTGCTGGAGGCGCCGTTCGAGATCTCGCCGCGCGCCGAGGGCTGGAATCACACCGAGATCGTCACCTCGACCCGGATCGGCATCACCAAGGCGGCGGAGCTTCCCTGGCGCTACTCCGCCCAGGGAAATCGCCACGTCTCTCGCCCGTGGCCGGCCATCATCGAGGCTGCTGCCTAGAGACCGGTTCCGCCGGTCCCACCGGTGCCGCCGGTGGCGCCACCACCACCTCCCCCCTCCGCCGCCGCCGCCGCCTCCGCCTCCGGCGGGCGCTCCGGCGTTGCCGCCTCCGCCTGCACTCACCGCCGCCGCCTCCGCCTCCGCCTCCGCCGGAGGGTGAGCCGGACGACGAGGAGGGGGAGTACGAGGGCGTGTAGGTGCTGGTCGTGGTGGTAGAGCTCGAGCCGCCCTTGTGGTTCTCCGCGGCCTTCTGCTCTGAGTAGATCCGCTCGATCGTCGCCATGATCCGGCCCCAGATCTCGGCCGGGTAGGTGCCACCATCGACGGGGCCGCCGTTGAAGTCGGTCGACATCGACTGGGTGCTGTCGGCGTGGCCGACCCAGACGCAAGTCGTGAAGTGCTCGTCACCTCCGCAGAACCAGGCGTCGCCGTTGTTCTCGGTGGTGCCGGTCTTGCCCCACTCGGTGCTGTTGTTGAACTGGGCGAGCCTCCCGGTGCCGCCCAGGATGTTTGCGTGGAGGATGGTCTTCATCTCGTTCGCGACGCTCTCCGAGAGGACGCGGATCTTCTTGGGGTGGTTCTCGGCGACGGTGTCACCGTTGGGCGCCGTGACCTTGTCGATCGCGACGGGGCCCAGGTCCGCGGGCGCGTTGTTGGGGCCCGGGCTGGCGTCGAGGTTGCCGCCCACGCGCTCACCGCCGGTGGCGATCGTCTCGTAGGCGTGAGCCATCTCGAGCGGGGTCACACCCGGGTCGATCGCGCCGAGGACCATCGACGGGTTGGTCGAGAAGTCAGTCTGGATGCCCATCTCATGGGCGGTGTGGGCGATCCGCTTGGTTCCACCGCGGACGGCGGGGCTCCCGCCGCAACCCTGGACGCAGCGGTCCGTCCGGCCCAGCGCGAGCTCGGAGTAGACCGAGTTGTCGGAATGCAGCGTCGCGTCGTAGAGGCTGGAGCTGCCGAAGTACTCATCGTTGTAGTTGTGGACGTCGAAGTACTCGTGCTTCGAGCCGGGGACCTTGAAGATCTTCTCGTTGGACGCGTAGCTGGTGTTGGGGGAGATCCCCTGGCTGAGCGCCGTCGCGAGGGTGAACGGCTTGAAGGACGAACCCGGCTGGCGGTGGCCGTTGGTCGCCAGGTTGAAGGGATGCGTCTGGAAGTTGTTTCCCCCGACCATCGCCTTCACCTCTCCCGTCGAGTTGTCGATCACGACCACCGAGGCGGTCGGGCTGACCCCGGAGAGCGTGCTCTGTGCGATCTCCTGCGCGGCGTTCTGCATATCCAGGTCGAGCGAGCTGTGGATCTGATACCCGCCCCCGAAGGCGCGACCGGCGCCGTAGAGGTCGACCACCTGCTGGCGCAGCCAGGAGGTGAAGTACGGGGAGAGGGAGTCGTCGGTCGGGTGCTGGATGTCTGAGGCCGCCGGGACCGGCGTGTTGATCCCCTGGCCAGGCCCGTTGTACTCCTCCTGGCTGATGTCCTCCTGATCAAGCATGTTCTGTAGGACCAGGTTGCGCCGGTCCGTAGCGGCCTGCGGATTGGCTCTGGGCGAGAAGGCCGAGGGTGAGGCGATGATCCCGGCGAGCATCGCCGCCTGCGGCGGCGTCAGGACCTTGGCGCATGGGTCCTCTCCGCTGCCGCCGCACGGATGACCCTCGCGAGCGAGCTCCTTGCCGAAGTAAGTGCGGGCGGCCGCCTCGATCCCGTATGCGCCCTCGCCGAAGTAGATGGTGTTCAGGTACTCGGTGAGGATCTTGTCCTTGGTCCAGTGGCGCTCGAGCTGGGTTGCGAGCGCGGCCTCGCGGAACTTCTCGAAGATCGTTCGGCTCCCCTGCGCCTCGAGCGCGTTCTTGACGAACTGCTCCGTGATCGTCGAGGCGCCCTGCGTCGACCCACCCGGCAGGATGTCCTGGAGGCCGGCTCGGACCATGCCCTGGAGGTCAACGCCGCCGTGCTGGTAGAAGCGCTTGTCCTCGATCGCCACCGCAGCCTGCTTCATGTAGGGCGAGATCTGATCGGAGTCGGCCAGGATGCGGTTGTTGTTGTTGAGCAGGGCCCCGATCTTGTTGCCCTGATCGTCGAGGACGACGGAGTTCTTGGCCTCGGCGAACTCCTTCTTGTTCTCGAGCTGGGGCAGGTCCTGCGAGATCGCCATCATCATCCCGAAGAAGGTCGAGACGATCGCCAGCAACCCGAGACCCAGGAGGAGGATCAGCAGTCGGAGCTTCTTGATCCGACCGGGCTTGGGCTTGCGCGGGCGGCGAGAGCTGATCCGTCGCGGGAGTCGCGGGGGAGGGGGCTTGCCGGCGCCGCCGACGTCCGCGGTACCCGGCTGCGGGATCCGGGTCGGGACGCGCTCCCTGAGGGCCTGCACCCGATCTCGGCTCTCGGAGATGCGCTCACCGCCGACCCGTCGCAGGCTCTGGATCCCGCCCTGGAGGGCATGCCTGATCGCCGAGCCGCGACGGGCGACGCCGCTCTTCTGCGGCTGGCGGGAGAGCATCGACTCGAAGTCGACGTCCTCCTCCTCGGCGTCCTTGCGCTCGAGGCGGGCGCGCTCCTCATCGAGGTCGAGGATGGGGCTGGGACGGCGGGAGGCCCGGCGGCGGGCCTCCTTGGCGAAATTGCGGGCCTCCCCCGGGGTGGGAGGGCCGGCTGGACCGTCGTGGCGCTCGCGGAGCGGGGAGCGAATGCCGGGCTCGAAGTCGTCATCGCCGAGACTGAGCCAGTCGCCCTCGTCGGCGGTCGGGCGATGAGCTGGGGGCGAAGCGGCGAGAGCCGTTGCCATTGCCGTTCGTGCGCCCGTTCGCTCGGGAGCCGTTGGCCCGGCCGTTGCCGCGATGGCTCTCGCCCTCGTCGTATTCGAGATCGGGCAGCTCCCGGCCGGTGCCGTTCCCTGGGGAGTCCTTGTCCTTCGGCTCGCGGTGCTCGGTCCGCGACGCCGATCGTCCCCGGTCTACGTCGAAGTCGAAATCGAAGTCGTCTGTCATGTCGCGTGAGGCGACGCCTGGTGCCCGGTCCGTATCCGGATCAAGCTCTCGCCTGTACGTCAAATCTACGGGCGCGCACGGACCCTCGCGCCCGGCCAGGCGGAAGTCGGCAGTCTAGCATTGGCTTCGTGGCTGAATTCCGGGTCAGATCGGGCGCCGGCGCGGGCGCGGCTCAGGCGTGACTGACCTCGACACCCTCGCGCGCGGAGCCGAGGAGGTGCTCCCCGCAGGGGAGCTCGCCAAGCAGCTCGCCGGGGGCGACCCGCTTCGCGTGAAGCTCGGCATCGACCCGACCGCTCCCGACATCCACCTGGGACACGTCGTCGTGCTCACCAAGCTGGCTCAGTTCCAGCAACTGGGGCACCGGGTCGTGCTGATCATCGGCGACTACACCGCCAGGGTGGGGGACCCGAGCGGGCGCGATTCACAACGACCGATCCTCACCCCCGATGAGATCGACGCGAATGCGAAGACGTTCCAGGACCAGGCGTTCAAGGTCCTCGACCGCGAGGCGACCGAGGTGCGCTTCAACAGCGAGTGGCTCGACATGCCGGCGCAGGAGCTGTTCCAGCTGATGGCGAAGGTGACCGTGGCGCGGCTGCTCGAACGGGAGGACTTCACCAGGCGCATGCAGGCCGACCAGCCGATCTCCTCGCTTGAGCTGCTCTATCCGATCCTTCAGGGCTACGACTCCGTCGCCATCCGCTCCGACGTCGAGCTCGGCGGCACCGACCAGAAGTTCAACCTGCTCTTCGCCCGCGACATCCAGCGCGCCTACGAGGTGCCGGAGCAGTCGATCATGACCATGCCGATCCTGCCCGGGATCGACGGGGTGCGCCGGATGAGCAAATCGCTCGACAACTACGTCGGGGTGACCGACCCGCCGGAGGAGATGTTCGGGAAGCTGATGAGGATCCCGGACGAGGCCATGGGCACCTACTACGAGCTCCTGCTCGGGGAGAGCGTTCCGGAGGGCGACCCGATGGCCGCGAAGAGACTGCTTGCGCGGCGTATCGTGGAGCGGTTCCACGACTCCGCTGCCGCCGAGGCCGCCGAGGCCCGCTTCGACACCGTGCACGTCGCCCGGGAGATCCCCGAGGACATTCCCGAGCTCTCCCTCGCGGAAGCGGATGGCGTCCAGGAGAACGGCGGGGACGTGCACCTGCCCGCTCTCATCGCCGGTGTCTTCGGCATCTCGAGCAGCGAGGCGAGACGGCTGATCGCGCAGGGCGGCGTGAAGCTCGACGGTGAGGGGGTCGACCCCGGTCGCCTGGACCTGTCGGCAGGGGAGCTCGGCGGGCGCGTGCTCCAGGTCGGGAAACGCCGCTTCGTCCGCCTCAATCCTTGAACAGGGGCGCTCCAGCGGTCTATACTCCCCGGTCGCTCTTGCTTCGGATCACGAAAGGAGCAGCCTCGTAAGAGGAGCCCAAATCGGCCGAGAGATCGGCCGGCGCGTCACCGGGCCCCTCGGCGAGGGGCCCTTTTCGTGAACGAAGCCTGAGTGGTGAGGCGACGAGACCCGTCGACCCGCCGAGTGGTCTTTGAAAACTGAGCAGCGCGCGACGAGGGACCAACCCGGTCCTTCGTCGCTCGAGCCCGACCCCCGCCCATCATGCACCGGGTGGGGGTTGATAACTCCGTCATGTTCGCCGCCGCTCTGTGTACGCGGTGGCAAGTAGTCAGCGACATGACAACTCTCTTGTGACGTACGTTTGACGTCACGTCACACTTTTTACGGAGAGTTTGATCCTGGCTCAGGACGAACGCTGGCGGCGTGCTTAACACATGCAAGTGGAGCGACGAACCGGGCTTCGGCCCGGGGCAAAGCCGCGAACGGGTGAGTATCACGTGGGTAACCTGCCCCGATGACCGGGACAACCCGAGGAAACTCGGGCTAATACCGGATGTGCTCTCCATCCACCAGGGTGGAGAACAAAGGAAGCTTCGGCCTCCGCATTGGGATGGGCCCGCGGCCCATTAGCTTGTTG
>CAVXQP010000010.1:140000-261461 GCA_963763955.1 uncultured Solirubrobacterales bacterium
TATATTTAGGTATAGCCTCGGGCTATATGCGTTTCGGCCGTAGAGCACTGCTTGGACTAGGGGCCCTACCAGGTTACCGACTTCAGGCAAACTCCGAAGACCGTTACGTCAAACCCGGGAGTCAGTGTGCGGGGGATAAACTTCGTACGCGAGAGGGGAACAACCCAGATCACCAGCTAAGGACCCTAAGTGGTGGCTAAGTGGAGAACGATGTCCGAATGCCGAGACAACCAAGAGGTTGGCTTAGAAGCAGCCATTCCTTGAAAGAGTGCGTAACAGCTCACTGGTCAAGTGTTCGGGCGCGGAGAATTCAACGGGGCTCAAGCCACCCTCCGAAGCTGTGAGCTCGAAAGAGCGGTAGGAGAGCGTTCCGGTGCCTGTGAAGCGGGGGCGAAAGCCGTCGTGGAGGAGCCGGAAGTGAGAATGCCGGCATGAGTAACGAGAGAGGGGTGAGAATCCCCTCCACCGATTGTCCAAGGTTTCCTGAGTAAAGTTCGTCTGCTCAGGGTCAGTCGGGACCTAAGGCGAGGCCGAAAGGCGTAGCCGATGGCCAACAGGTTGATATTCCTGTACCACGTCGTGTCCGCTATGACCGATGGGGTGACGGGGAAGGCTAAGGGAACCCAGGCGATGGTCGTCCTGGGGCAAGTGCGTAGCCAGTCGCGGTAGGCAAATCCGCCGCGGCGTTACGGCGAGGCGCGATGCCAGCTGGCTTGATCGCCGGCCAGTCCCTGAAGCCATGCCTCCGAGAAAAACCTCTAGGCAGGACATGCGTGCCCGTACCTACAACCGACACAGGTGGACAGGTAGAGAATACTGAGGTGAGCGAGCTAACTATCGTTAAGGAACTCGGCAAATTCGCCCCGTAAGTTCGCGAGAAGGGGCGCCCCGGTAGGGTGAAGCTCTTACGAGTGGAGCCCGAGGGGGCCGCAGTGAAAAGGTCCAACCGACTGTTTACCAAAAACACAGGCCTCTGCTAAGTCGTAAGACGACGTATAGGGGCTGACGCCTGCCCGGTGCCGGAAGGTTACGCGGCGTTGTTAGCCACTTCGGTGGCAAAGCAGCAAAGCTAAGCCCCGGTAAACGGCGGCCGTAACTATAACGGTCCTAAGGTAGCGAAATTCCTTGTCGGGTAAGTTCCGACCTGCACGAATGGCGCAACGAGTTGGACGCTGTCTCAACGATAGGCTCGGTGAAATTAGAGTCTCGGTGAAGATACCGAGTACCCGCAGAAAGACGGAAAGACCCCGTGAACCTTTACTGCAACTTGATATTGGAGTCCGGAATATCTCGCTCAGGATAGGTGGGAGGCTTTGAACCTGTGGCTTCGGCCGCAGGGGAGCCACCCTTGAGATACCACCCTTGGTGTTTTGGGCTTCTAACACGCTTCCGTGATCCGGGGCGTGAACAGTGTCAGGTGGGCAGTTTGACTGGGGCGGTCGCCTCCTAAAATGTAACGGAGGCGCCCAAAGGTTCCCTCAGCACGGTTGGAAATCGTGCGCAGAGTGTAAAGGCAACAAGGGAGCTTGACTGCGAGACCGACGGGTCGAGCAGGAACGAAAGTTGGGCTTAGTGATCCGGCCGTGGAAAGTGGAATTGCGGCCGCTCAACGGATAAAAGGTACTCCGGGGATAACAGGCTTATCGCGCCCAAGAGTCCATATCGACGGCGCGGTTTGGCACCTCGATGTCGGCTCGTCGCATCCTGGGGCTGGAGCAGGTCCCAAGGGTTGGGCTGTTCGCCCATTAAAGCGGCACGCGAGCTGGGTTCAGAACGTCGTGAGACAGTTCGGTCCCTATCTTCTGTGGGCGTTGGAGAGTTGAGAGGAGTCGTCCCTAGTACGAGAGGACCGGGATGAACGCGCCTCTGGTGTACCAGTTGTTCTGCCAAGAGCACTGCTGGTTAGCTACGCGCGGCACGGATAAGCGCTGAAAGCATCTAAGCGCGAAGCCAGCCTCGAGATGAGCTCTCCCATCCCCTTGAGGGAGTAAGACCCCTGGTAGACCACCAGGTCGATAGGCCGGCTGTGCAATCGCAGCAATGCGATCAGCAGACCGGTACTAATGGGTCGAGGGCTTGACGGATTTTTTTGCTTCTTTCCGGCCTGGTGCGGTTTTCAAGCTCCACGGGGGCCGTCTCTACACCTTTCGGTGGCGAGATAGCGAGAGGGAAACACCTCTTCCCATTCCGAACAGAGCCGTTAAGCCTCTCAGCGCCGATGGTACTTGGAGGGCAACCTCCCGGGAGAGTAGGTCGCCGCCGGTCTTTCATGGAGCCGCCCTCGGGCGGCTCTTTCTATGCGGCGACGCGCTCCTGGACGCCGGCCCGGTCGTGCAGGTGATGCGGAGCGCCCGAGGCGAGCCCGATCGGACGCCCCTCGCAGTCGCGAGCGGGCTCCGGCTCGATCCCGTATTCGCCGAGCGTGGCGAAGTCGACCACCAAATCCGCCGCGTCGAGTAGCCGTTCCCTCATGTCGATCAGCTTTCCCATGGGCGGGAAGGTATGGATGGCCTCGGACGGAACTTCCTCATTTGCAGGGGAAGTTGCAGAAGGGAAGTCACGCGTGCGAGCGTGCGACGCGGGCGGGTTCGGTCCGCCGGATATGTTCCCGCGCGAACACACAGCCGAGTCCATCAAGGGGGTCTCAATGCCACTCGCGGTCACCAACGTCGAGTTCTCGATCTTCCTGCACATCACCGCGGTCGTCGTCGGATTCGGCGCGACCTTCTCCGAGTCGGTCATGTTCCCGGTGGCAATGAAGATGAGCGCCCGCAACCTTCCCTACGTCCACCGTCTGCAGCTCACGCTCAACCAGTTCTTCGCGATCCCTGCGGCGATTGTCGTCGCCGCCACCGGGATCTATCAGGTCGACAAGTTCAACTTCGACTACGGCAACTTCTGGCTGAGCGCGACGATCGCGATCCTGGTGGTCATCTTCCTGGTGAACATCCTCTTCTTCATCCCGACGGACAGGAGGCTCTTGCCCATCATCGAGAAGGCCATCGCCGACGCCGGCGACCGGGAGCTGAAACTCTCAGACCTGCCGCCCACCTACCAGCGTTTGGGCAGAGCGGAGGGGATCGTCGGTTCGATCATGGGGATTCTGTTGATCGCGGCGATCTTCTTCATGACCACCAAGCCCGGGCTTGGCTAGCGACGATCCAGAGATGCCGGCCACGGTTCTCTTCGTCCACAGCTCGGGGCCACAGGGACCGAGGGAGGGAAGCGCGCCATTCGCCGCCCGCCTGCGAGAAGAGCTCGGATCCGCCTACGAGATCCAGTTCCCGATCATGCCCGCACCGGAGGACCCGCACTTCGAGCCCTGGAGCGAGCGGCTGGGCGAGATCCTGGCCGGGATCGACCAGCCCGTCGTCGTGGTCGGACACTCGCTCGGCGGCTCGGTCGCGCTCAAGCACCTCTCCGAGGCCGATCGGCGCGAGCCGATCGCCGGCCTCCTGTTGGTCGCGGCGCCGTTCTGGCGCGAGGAGGACTGGGCGGTGGAGTGGGCCCTGCCTGAGGGCTGGCCGGGCGCGTCGGCTGCGCTGCCCCCGACCTTCCTGTTCCACAGCCGCGACGACGAGGAGATCCCATTTGCCCAGCTCGAGCTCTATGCGAAGCGACTCCCGGAGGCCGAGGTTCATCCCCTCGACGGCAATGGGCACCTCCTCGACCGGGGCGACCTGAGCGAGATCGTCGAGACGATCCGCAAGCTGTCGGCGAGCTAGCGGCCCCGGCGGCCGAAGCTGTGAGGAGCGGGAAGCGAGGCGGCCAACTCGGTCATCGCCGCCTCCCGGACGCCGTCAAAGCCGCGCTTGGAGAGGCCGACCGCCGACCGACCAGCCATCGCGGGCTCTTCGACCGGCTCTCGCCCGGTCTCCCTGTGCACGGGCGGCTCGAGCTCGCGCGGCTTTGCCCCCAGCCGTTCGTCGGGTCGCAGGCGCTCGATCCGGGAGACGACCACGTTCGTGGTCCCCTCACGGTGCTCGAGCTTGCCGCGGGCCAGCACGAATCCCGAGGTCCGCACCGCCAGGCGGCAGCGCTCCACCACCGGCGGGGGCACGATCAGGTTGATCGTCCCGTGCTCGTCCTCGAGCAGCATGAAGACGACTCCGTTGGCCGTCGCCGGGCGCTGCCGGGCGACCACCATTCCGGCCACGGCCACCCGCGTCCCGTCCCGCGTACGTCCCAGGCTCTCGCTGGTCAGCACATCCGGTGACAGCCCCTCGCGGATCAGCTCCATCGGGTGGCGGCCGAGCGTCATCCCGGTCGTCCTGTAGTCGGCAACGATCCGCTCCCAGGGGCCGAGCGGCGGCAGCGAGGGAGTGGGAGACCCGTCGAGCGCCAGCGCCAGCTGCGCCCCGTCGTCGGTGCGCGCGGCCCGCGCCGAGCCGCCCGCCTCCCAGAGGGCGGGCCGCCTCAGGTCCTCGTCGGGGTCGACGGGCACATCGCCCGTCGGCGATCCTCGGAGCGGAAACTCATGATCGTCCCGGACCGCTGTTCGAACCGGCGCGCGCCGGTCCACCAGCGAGTCGCACGCTCCCGACCACGCCAGCCGCTGAAGCGCCCCCACTCCCGCCCCCGATCGGCCCGCGAGATCCGAGACGCTGCGATACGCGCCGCCCCGGCGGCGCTCACCGATCACGGCCTGCGCGTCCATCTCCGCCACCTCGGCGACGTATCCCAGTCCGATCCGCACCGGCGGATTACCAGCAGAGCCGCCCTCCGCACCGGTCGTCTCAACCCGGCAGTCGAGCTCGCTGGCATTGACGTCCGGCGCCAGGATCTCGACCCCGCGGCGCTGCGCCTCGTGGACCAGCGCGTCCGGCGGATAGAAGCCCATCGGCTGCTCGTTGAGCAGCGCACAGAGCAGCTCCGGGCCGTAGTGCACGCGCAGCCAGGTCGACTGATAGGCGAGCAGCCCGAAGGCGGCCGAGTGGGACTTGGGGAAGCCGAATCCCGAGAACCCCTCGATCTGCCCGTAGACCCGCTCCGCCGCCTCCCGCGAGACGCCGCGGCCCACCGCGCCCTCGATGAACCGCTCGCGGTAGCGCAACATCGCCGCCTGCGAGCGCTTGCGGCTCATCGCCCGCCGCAGCCCCTCCGCCTCCCCGACCGAGAACCCGGCGAGCGCCATCGCCACCTCCAGCACCTGGTCCTGGAAGACGATCGCTCCGAGGGTGTCGCGCAACACCGGCTCGAGCGACGGGTGCTCGTACGGCACCTCGTATGAGGGATCCTCCCGCAGCCTCTTGCGCCGCTCGATGTAGGGATGGACGGCGCCGCCCTGGATCGGCCCAGGCCGCACCAGCGCCACCTGCACCGTCAGGTCGTCCAGGTCCTCCGGCAAGGTTCTCGGAAGCATCTGCATCTGCGCCCGGCTCTCGATCTGGAAGACGCCGGTCGTCTCCGCCCGCTGGATCGTGCTCCAGACCTGATCGTCGTCGAGCGGCACATGAGAGAGGTCGATCCGCTCACCGCGCGTGCGCGCGATCTCGTCGACGCAGCGTTCCACCGCCGAGAGCATCCCCAGCCCGAGCAGGTCGATCTTCAGGAAGCCGGCGTCCGCGCACGAGTCCTTGTCCCACTGGACGATCTGACGTCCCTCCATCGCCGCCGGCTGCACCGGGCAGAGCTCGATCAGCGGGGTGGTGGAGATCACCATGCCACCGGGGTGCTGGGAGATGTGGCGGGGCAGTCCCGCGATCTCCGGCAGCAGCTCCGCGAGCGCCCGCCAGCGGGGCGAGCGGGCCCGCAGCCCGCCGAGCACCTCCTCCATCCGCTTCCAGGCCTCGCGGCTCGCCTCGAAGACGTCCACGGCGCGGGCGAACCGCTCCACCTCGCCGAGCGGCAGCCCGAGCGCCTTGCCGAGGTCGCGAATCGCCCCGCGCGCCCGGTAGGTGGCGAAGGAGGCGACCAGCGCCGAGCGCTCCGGCCCGTAGCGCTCGTGCACCCGCGGGATCAGCTTCTCCCTGATGTCCCTGGGGAAATCGAGGTCGATGTCCGGGACCTCGGTGAGCTCCTCGTTCAGGAACCGCCCCAGGAAGAGCTCGTTCTTGACCGGGTCGATGTGGGAGAGGCCGGTCAGGTAGCAGACCAGCGAGCTGACGCTGGAGCCGCGGCCCCGTCCCGGCGGCAGCAGCCGCCTGGCCGACTCCTGGCCGCGCACCTCCGCCGCCACCTCGCGGGCCAGCTCCAACATGTCCTGGTGGAGCAGGAAGAAGCCGGAGAGCCTCAGCTTCCTGATCAGCGCCAGCTCTTCATCCAGTCGCAGCTCCGCCTCCGCGCGATGGGGGGTCCCCTGATAGCGATGGACCAACCGGACCCTGCAGAGCTCCGCCAACCGCCTGTCCGCGCCGCGGTCCTCGGCGCCCGGGTAGCTGTAGCCGATCTCCCGGGTGAGGTCGAAGCGCAGGCGCTCGGCGAGCCGTGCCGTCTCGGCCACCGCCTCCGGGTGGTCGCGGAAGCGCGTCGCCGGCTGCATTAAACGGGTTGCGCCTCCATCAAACGGGTCGCGCTGGCGCGCGCCCTCGCATCGACCCTCGCATGACGAGAGCAGGGCGGAGGAGGAGTTGCCGCGGCGCAGTCCCTCGGTCTCGTCCAACGTCGCGCCCAGCCGCACCGCGACCATCGCGTCCTGGAGGGGGAGGCGCGAGCGGTCATGGGCGTGTGCGTCGCCCGTCGCCACCGTGGGCACCCCAAGCCGCTCCGCCAGGGAGGCGAGCCAGCGGTTACGCGAGCGGTCGTGGCGCCAGAGCGGCCGCTGCAGCTCGATCCGGAAGCGGTCGGGCCCGAAGGCCCGCAGCAACCGCCGGGCCAGTTGGGCGGCGCCAGCCGGGTCCCCGCGCTCCCAGCTCCCCGCCACGGCGCCGTCGCGGGCGCAGCCGGAGAGGCAGACCAGCCCTTCGGTGTGGCGCTCGAGCTCGTCGATGGGAAGCGACGGCGGGAGCGCCTCTCTCATCGACTTGCCCTCTCGCGTGCCGCGGTGGGCCTCGGTGATCAGCCGGCAGAGGCTCGCCCAGCCCCTCGCGTCCTCGACCAGCAGGGTGACGTGGACCGGGCGCGGCATCCGCCGCGGCACCTCCACCGTCAGCTCGCAGCCGATGATGGGGCGGACCCCGACCCCCGCACAGGCGTGCGCGAACTCCATCGCGCCACAGACGTTGTCGTGATCGGTCAGGGCCAGGGCCTCGTGACCGAGGTCCGCCGCAGTGGCCGCCAGCTCGGCCGGATCGGAGGCGGCGTCCAGGAAGGAGTAGGCGCTGTGGCAGTGGAGCTCTATGTAGTCAGGCGATGCCGGCATCAATCCCGCTGCCGGAACCAGCGGTCCGAGTCCGGCGCGTAGAAGACGACGACATCGCTGCCGTCCTCCAGCACCAGCTCGAAGTAGCGTCGCCGCAGCGGCCGCTGGGTCCACCATCCGTCCTCGACCACCCACTCCTCGCGGACCGACTCCACCGCCAGCCGGCCGACCGCGCGCGGCGCCCCGTCCGCGTCCACCTGGACGGGGATCGGCCAGGGCTTGTTGACCCGCCCGGACTTCAAAGCTCCTCGTTAGACGGGTCGCGCCTCGCCTCCGCTGCTGCGGCGTCACCCTCGGGACACGGCATCAGGACCTCGCGGCGCTCCGGCACTCGCGAGTCTGGATCCACCTCGAGCACGCGCAGCAGGGAGTCGGCACCGGCGGCCGAGCGGGTCTGGCGAACCGCTTCGGTGATCCGCCGGCGCCGCTCCTGATCGGGGCTGGACAGGGTCATCTGCTCGCCGGTTTCCGGTCCCAGCGCCACCGCCTCCAGCCGCAGCGTCGCCGCCGGCGCGGGGAGCATGGCGAGGTGGGGGAGGAGCGCATCGGCGAGCCTGGCCCGGTCCGCGCTCGCCCGCCTCAGCGCGACCTGCCGCCGCCATCCCCCTCCGGCTGCCAGCCGCGCGGAGAGGCGCAGCGTCCTCAGCGTCCTGCCGCACCGCCCGTCGTGGGCGAGCAGGCGTGAGATGAGCAGCTCGAGCGCCCTCTCGAGCTGCTGTCCGGAGACCGCCTCCGGGAGTTCGAGCTCGACGGCGATCGCCTCCCGCACCGGCCTCGGCCGCAGCGGCTCATCGCCGCCCCGCGCCAGTCGCAGCGCGCGCAGACCCAGCCGCCCGAAGCGATCGGCCACCGCGTCGCGCGGCAGCTCCGCGAGCAGTCCGAGCGTGGAGATCCCGAGCCGCTCGAGCTCGTTAGGGAGGTCATCACCATCCTCGCCGAGACGCCCGCAGAGCAGCGAAACGGGAAGTGGCGCCAGGAACTCAGATGCGGACCCGACGATGCCGGCGGAATGCACCGCCGCCACATAGGCGCAGAAGCGGCCGGCGCCCGCACCGAGTCGCGCGGGCTCTCCAAGTTCCATCTGGGCTCGCTCGAGCACGCCCGCGATCCCTCCCCAGAGGCCGCTCATGCCCCCGGCCTCGAAGAAGGCCTCGCCCGCGCGCCCGGACTCCACCTCCGCACCGATGCCCTCCAGCCGCCGCAGCGCCTCTTCCCAGGAGCGCTCGGCCCGCTCGGGATCCGGGGGGATCAGCGCCAGCTCGGGGCAGCGCGAGAGCGCCTCTCCCAATCGCATCCCAGGTCGCAGCCCGTACCTCTCCGCCGGCTCGGTGACCTCCCCGACCAGCTGCGCGGCGCCGGGCTCGGGGGCGAGCGCCGCCGGCCGTCGCATGAGATGCGAGGGTGCGCGACAGCGCAACCCGTCTGATGGTCGATACTGCGGCGATCAGCCGGAAGCGAGGGATCAGGGCGCATGCGACGGGCATCGAACGTATGTTCGTATACCCGCGTTGAAACGTCAAGGAAAAAACGCGCTCATCTCGCTTCCTCCGCAGGAGTAATCTCGCCCCCGCGAATGCCGAAGCGTGAACCGACAACCGAGGAGCTGCGCCGCGTCCAGCAGGAGCGAACGACCGAGGAGCACGAGGCCATCGACACCTCTGTCACCCCGGATGAGGAGCGACAGCACCGGCGCCGCGCCGACAAGTCCGCCTATCTCGAGCGAATGCTGGCCAAGCGCAAGCGTTCGGAGCGCCGCGAGGACTAGGGCCCGCCGTCCGCCTCGCCCTGATCGCCGACACCCACCTGCCCCGCGGCAACCGCCGCCTGCCTGATCCCTGCCTCGGCGTCATGCGCGCGGCCGATCTGATCGTCCACGCTGGTGATCTCAGCGACGTCTCGGTGCTCGCCGAGCTGCGCGAGCTCGGCCGGGTCGCGGCGGTCCACGGCAACGTGGACAGCTCCAAGCTGCGGCGCGAGCTCCCCGAGTCGCTCTCGCTCGACCTGAATGGCGTGACGCTCGGGGTCATCCACGACGCCGGACCGGCCAAGGGGCGCCTCGAGCGGCTCCGCGCCCGTTTCCCCGACGCCGACGCCGTGGTCTTTGGCCACTCCCACATGCCACTGCACGAGGAGCGCGAGGGCTTCCAGATCTTCAACCCGGGCAGCCCGACCGAGCGGCGACGGGCGCCCCACCGCTCGATGGGCGAGGCGACGATCGCCGGCCCCAGGATCGAGCTCCGCCACCTGACGTTGCCATGATCTGTCCGTGACCATGCGCGCGCTGGCCGCCCTTGCAGTTCTCATCGTCGCCGTGATCTCGGGCTGCGGCTCCTCGGGGAAGGACACCAGCGCGACCACCACGGTCGCGGGCAATGCGGACGCCGGCGAAGTCGCCGTGATCAAGCGCTGGGCCGACGAGCTCCGCGCTGGGGACATCGTCGCGGCCAGCGAACGGTTCGCACTCCCGAGCGTCGTCCAGAACGGGGCCGGTCCGTTACGCCTCACCAACCGCCAGCAGGTGGAGGCATTCAACCGGTCACTTCCCTGTGGGGCGAGGCTGACCGCCGCCACCTCGCTCGGCAAGTACACGATCGCGGCATTCGTGCTGACCGAGCGTCCCGGGGAGGGCATGTGCGGGAACGGGGTCGGCGAGCAGGCCAAGACGGCGTTCGTGATCAGGGACGGCCTGATCACCCAGTGGCGGCGGGTGGTGGACACCGACCAGGCCCCGACGCCGGACCAGGCCCCAACACCCAACCAGGGTCCGGTCATCTGACGTGCCCCGGATCGAGTCTTTCGACTTCCTCTACATGCCGAGCACCGACGTAGCCCGGGACCTCGGCTACTACCGCCACGTGCTCGACGCCGAGATCGTCTTCGCGATCGAGGCCTTCGGGACGCGCGTCGCGCAGGTGAGGCTCACCGAGGGCGGTCCGCGACTGCTGCTCGCGGGCCATCTAAAGGGGGAGGCGCCCGTGTTGCTGCATCGAGTGGCGGACCTCGACGCGACCGTAGCGAGGCTCCGTGAACACGGAGCCGAGGTTGGGGCGGAATTCGGTTTCCCGCACGGGCCGGCGGTCGAGCTGGTTACGCCGGGCGGCCAGAAGCTCGCCTTCTACGAGCTCACCCGGCCCGAAGCCGACGAGCGGCTCCAGGGACGGATGGACTTCGAGCCGGTAGCGCCTCAGGCCAGCTGAGCGCGGACCCGCTCGATCACGGCATCGGTGAACTCCGTCGTGCCGGCATGTCCCTTCAGGTCGGGCGTGCGGATGCCGGCGCCGGCCGTCTCGAAGACAGCCACGTAGACGGCGCGTGAGGAGCGCTGGGCCCCCTCGACGCCCGCGACCCCCGCGTAGTGGAGGACCGCGGCCCCGGCCAGGATCATCCCCATCGGATTGGCGATGTCCTTGCCCTCGAGCGCGGGCGCCGTGCCGTGCGGCGCCTCGCTCATCGCGACCCGCACCCCCAGATCCTCATCGAGGGCGAGGAGGACGGACTCCGCTCCGGCTATGGAGCCGTAGAGCGGTAGAACGAAGTCGGAGAGGAGGTCGCCGTCGCGGTTCAGGCTCGGGATCACCAGCGGCGCGTCCGCGCGGCCGGTGAGCAGCCCCGCATAGGTCGCGTCGATCAGCAGCGGCTCATAGGCGACCTCGGGATGGCGCTCCGCCGCCGCATCCATCTCCTCCTTCAGCATCCCCTCGTACACGGGGCTGACGGTCCACTTCGGGCCGCCGTAGACCCGGCCGCCGATCTGCTTCGCCGTCCGGAACGCGTACTCGGCCACCGCCCGGCAGTTCGAGCGATGGATCACCTCGGTCCGCTGAGCGACCTCGTCGCCGTTCTGCGGACGGCGGGACTCCTCGGCACCGTAGGCGTCCTCCACCGCCATCCTCACCACCGAGATGGGGTAGTGGATCCCGGACAGCGGGCTGACGCCCGGGATCCGGCGACCGGTGCGGACGATCACCTTGCCGTCGATCGCCTCGCGGATCAGCCTGTTGGGACTGCCGACGTCACCGGCGCCCTCCGGCGTGATGGTCGCCGCCTTGATCCCGAAGCCCGCCTTCGCCATCGCAGCGGCCGCCTCGGTGCAGACCTCGTTCTCGGTTCGGCGCCGGTTCTCCAAGGAGAGGTCGAAGGGCTCCAGCTCGACGTCGAGGGCGATCACGTCGGGGTCGATCACGCGCAGGGCCTGCTGGAGCAGCTCCTGCCCGGTCTGGTCACCCTCCAGCACGACTATCCGCAGCCCGGCCATTCGGCCTGCGAGGCTACTCAGATGACTAGCCGATCGCCGCAAAACGCGGGAATCCGGATTCACGCCCTATTGACCTGACGATCGCAGACGGTAGGGTGCTCGCACTTGAGCAAGACAGGTTGATCGAAAGGTCAATCAGGTCGGTTCAAACAGAGAGGGCCCGGGAAACCGGGTCCTTTCGCTGTCTGCGATGAATCAGAGGCGTCCGGCGGGTCATCAGGTTGACCAAAGGTCTTCCTGCTCGACGCGCCTGAAATGCCGCAGGTTGCGGGATCGTCGGTTCACATCGCCTTGACTTCCCGTTCGCGAGGCGTACGCTGCATAGCAATGGAACAAGGGAAACCTTGTTCTTAGGAAGGGCCCGGGCAACCGGGCCCTTTCGCTATTTCTTCACCGGCTTCGGCGAGGCCTTCGCGGGCTGACCACCGGCCTTTGGCTTCCTCGGCGGTGCCTTCACCGGCTGCGGCGGCGTCGCGAACGCCAGGATCAGCGGCGCGACCAGATCGGGCTTCTCGACGTTGGGAGAGTGGCCGGCGCCCGGGATCAGATGGGTCTGCGCGCCGGGTACCTGCCGGTAGCGCTCGATGGCCGCCTGGGGGTCGTAGATCTGGTCCTCGGCGCCGAAGATCACCAGCAGCGGCAGGTGCGTGGCGGCCAGGCGCCGGTCCAGCGGACTCTGATCGACGTAGTCCTGCTCCGCGTCGACGGTGTCCTTGAGCGCGGTGTAGGTCATGGCGCGCAGGTCGTCCACAGGCTGGTCGGGGTTGTCGAACCCGCTTGAGATGTCGTAGCCCGGAGCGAAGGCCTGGTCGTACTGATCGCGGATCAAGGACTTCGGCGCGACCTGAATGAGGCGCGCGATCGCCTGCCCGATCACCGGCGCCAGGCTGAGGTGCTCCCCGAGCGATTCGTGCTCGAAGCCGTCCTCGGGAGACTGGTCGATGATCACGATCCGGGACGCGAGGCTCGGGCTCTGCTCCGCGAGCGCAGTGGCGACGGTTCCTCCCAGCGAATGGCCGACCACCGTGGCCCCCACGACATGGAGCTTCGCGAGCGCTTCGGCCACCCCGCTCGCCTGATCGGTGATCGAGTATCCGGACCCAGGCTTGTCCGATCCGCCCATCCCGAGAAGGTCGATACGGATGACCCGATGGTCCTGGCCGAGCAACGGCGCGAGCCTGTCCCACCAGTCCATCGAGCAGGTCGCGCAATGAAGCAGCACGATGGGGCTGCCCTTGGGATCGCCCTGGTCGAGAACCTGCAGCCTGCCGGTCGAGGTGTCCACCAGGGTTGCCCCCTGATCACGGATGTACGCGTCCTTGGTCGTGTTGGAGACCACGAGGGCATTCAGCAACAGGAGCACGATCAGCCCAGCGACGACCCCGAGGGTGATCTTGAGCCAGCGCGGCATCGGCGCCTAGTTCGCGGCGTCCGCCCCTGAGCCTTCCTGAGGCTCCAGGCCGAGCTCAGCCGCACGCTCCGCGAGCGCCTCGATGATCAATGCGATGTGCTCATCCGGGTCGACCGCGAGCTCCTCGATCCCGCGCTGGACCTCATCGCGATTGACCGCCGCGGCGAAGGACGGCTGCTTGAGCTTCTTCTTGACCGACTTCGGCTTCATGCCCTCAATGCCGGTCGGGCGCACCAGGGCACAGGCGGCGATGAAGCCTGAGAGCTCGTCAACCGCGTAGAGCGTCTTGGCCATCCGGGTCTCGCGCGGGACGCCCATGAAGTCGGCGTGGCCCGCCACAGCATCGATCACCTCCTGCGGATAGCCCCCGTCGGTGAGCTCCTTGATCGCGTGGCGCGGATGGCCGGTCTCGAGGTCGGGATAGCGCTCGTAGTCGAGGTCGTGGACCAGGCCGGTGACCGCGTAGGCCTCCTCGTCCTCACCCCACTTGCGGGCGTAGGCGCGCATCGCCGCCTCCACCCCGAGCAGGTGCTTGCGGAGCGAGTCGGACTCGATCCATTCGGTGACGAGCCGCCATGCATCCTCTCTTGAGACCTCCGCCATGGCTCTGGCTACTCTAGGCGCCCATGGAGAAGTTCATCATCCAGGGCGGCGTACCGCTCTCGGGAGAGATCGTGCCGGCCGGGAACAAGAACGCCGCGCTCCCGATCCTCGCGGCCTGCCTGCTCACGGAGGAGGAGCTCGTGGTCCGCAACGTCCCGCGGATTCGCGACGTCGAGTCGATGCTCGGGCTGCTCGAGCGGCTCGGTGTGAACATCACACGGAGGGAGAACGAGGTCCGCCTGCGGGCCGACACCATCCTCGGCACAGAGGTCGACGAGGAGCTCGCCAATCGGATTCGCGCCTCGTTCCTGGTCGCGGGCCCGCTGCTGGCCCGCTTCCGGGAGGTGAAGATGCCCCCTCCCGGCGGGGACACGATCGGCCGGCGACGGCTGGACGCCCACCTCGATGCGTTCAGGGACATGGGCGCCAAGATCGATGGCAAGGTCTGGATCGAGCTCTCCGCGCCGCCCGAGGGGCTGAAGCCGAGGCGAATCTTCATGGACGAGCCCTCGGTGATGGGGACGGAGAACGCATTGCTTGCGGCCGCGCTCATCGAGGGGCCGACAACGATCGCCAACGCCGCCTCGGAGCCGCACGTCCAGGACCTCGCGCGACTGCTCTGCAAGATGGGCGCCCAGGTCGACGGGATCGGCTCCAACGTGATGACCGTTCACGGCCGCAACAGGCTCGGCGGAGCCGAGCACGACGTCTGCTCCGACCACATCGAGGTCGCCAGCTTCATGGCGCTCGCCGCCGCCACCAGCGGTGAGCTCCGCATCCGCAACGTCGTGCCCGAGGACCTCGAGGGGATCAGGCGTCACTTCCGCCGTCTCGGCCTCCAGACGATGCTCGAGGGCAACGACCTGCTTGTGCCGCCGGAGCAGAAGCTCACCATCCGCGACGACCAGGGGGACGCGATCCCGAAGATCGATGACGGGCCCTGGCCCGCCTTCCCGGCGGACCTGACCTCCATCGCCCTGGCGCTGGCCACGCAGGCGGACGGGACGATCGTGATCCACGAGAAGATGTTCGAGAACCGGCTGTTCTTCGTCGACAAGCTGGTGGCGATGGGCGCTCGGATCCACCTCAGCGACCCCCACAGGGCGGTCGTCAGTGGTCCGAGCCGTCTTCATGGCGCCCGGCTGGAGAGTCCCGACATCCGCGCCGGGATGGCGATGCTCATCGCGGCGCTCGCGGCCGACGGCACCTCGGAGATCGGCAACGTCGCGCAGATCGACCGGGGCTACGAGCGGATCGACATGCGCCTGCGCGACCTCGGCGCCCGCATCGAGCGGGTCGCCTCAGAGCGGGTTGCAGCCTAGTGTTCGCCTAGCCCGAATACGCGTTGTGAAGCTCGGTGAACTTGGGCTCCGGGGGCCCGGCCGGCGCATCGTCGCCGAGCGTCTCTCCGATCGTCGGCCCGAGCCGGGACTGGGCGAATGCGTTGAACGCATCGGCCGACTCCCAGATGTCGAGGATCTTCAGCGTGTCGCCGTCGAAGCGCGCCGAGTGGGCGATCAGCCCGTCAGGCGGGTCACCTCTTGGATCGAGTGCCGCGTCGACGGCGTCGTACTGATCCGGCGCGATCTGCATCTCCAGCTCCATGAATACAGCCATTGGATCTCCTCCTCGAGTCGAGTAGCGGGTTTGGTGCTCAGGCCTGCTGCAGGTCGTGGACCTCGTGGATCTCGGCCTCGGGCGCCTGTGGGGCGTCCGGGTTCACCTCGGCAATGGCCGGGATCAGCCGGTCCTGAACGAACTTCTGATAGGCGTCCGCAGACTCCCAGACGTCGACGGCCTTCATCCTGCCTCCGCCCAGGTCGATTCCAGCGTGGAGAATTCCGCCCTCGGGAGGACTGTCCCCGAGCTTCTCGTTCACCTGGTCGTACTCCTCAACAGTCGCCTCGAACTCCTGAATCACGACTACCGCCATCCTCTTCTCCTCCTTTGCCACTGGGTTGGGTACCGGCGACGACCCTATCGCCCCGGACCTTGCAGCTTGTTAAAGACCGCGACGCAATCATGAGCCGATGATCCACCCGATCCCACCCGGAACCCGGGACATTCTCCCGGACGAGATGCGCGAACTCCGCGCGCTCCAGGCGACCCTGATCGAGGTGTTCGAGCGCTTCGGCTACGGCCAGGTCGCGACGCCGACCCTGGAGTACGACGAGGTCCTGCAGAGGGGAGAGGGCCGCAGCGGGGTGGGCGCGTACCGCTTCTTCGACGAGCGCGGCGAGCTCCTCGCCCTGCGCTCCGACATGACCATCCCGATCGCGCGCCTCGTCGCGAGCCGCTTCGCTGACTCCGAGCCGCCCCACCGCTTCTGTTACGTCGGCAACGCCTACCGGGTCGTCCGCCCTCAACGGGCGCAGGTCCGCCAGTTCCTGCACGCCGGGATCGAGCTGCTCGGCTCGCCGGCCCCGGAAGGGACCGCCGAGGTGCTCGAGGTGCTGAGTGCTTCGCTCGACGCCGTCGGGCTCAATCGCGCTGTACTGGGGCTGGGCGACGCCGATCTCTACCGGCAGCTGCTCACGGAGCTCGGCGTGCAGGGCGAGTACAGGGGCCGGATCCTCGACCGGCTCGCGGAGCACAACCTCGTCGGCCTGGAGATGGCCGTGGACGAGGTCGAGGGCCTGAATGCCCACGGCCGCGAGACGCTGCTGCGACTGCCCGGCCTGCGGGGCGGGGCAGAGGTTCTGGATGAGGCCAGAGAGCTGGGCGGTGCCGCCGTAGAGCGGGCGGCACAGCGCCTCCAGCAGACCTACGACCTGCTGGTCAGGCGAGGCGTCGCCGGACGGGTGCAGCTCGACCTCGGCCTGCTCCGCGACCTCGGCTACTACACGGGCGCGATCGTCGAGATTTACGACCCGGCGCTCGGCCACATTCTCGGCGGCGGGGGCCGCTACGACGACCTCGTCGGCCGCTTCGGGACGCCGATGCCGGCCGCCGGGTTCGGGCTCTACCTGGAGCGGGTGCACGTGGCTCAGATGGAGGAGGAGCGCGTGGTGAGGGAGGGCGAGCGATGACCCCGCCGACGGTCGAGTCTCCGATCCGCGCCCGCCTGGGCGGGCCGCTGAAGCTCGCGATCCCGCGCGGGGCGCTCTGGGGCGAGACGCTCGACGCCCTGGACGGGATCGGGCTGGAGACCGCCGAGATGCGGGGCGACTCGCGCTCGCTCGTCTTCGACATGAACGGCCTCACCCTGGTGACCATGCGACCCTCCGACGTGCCCACCTACGTCGAGGCCGGCGCGGCCGACCTCGGGATCACCGGCAAGGACGTGCTGCTCGAGCAGCAAGGGGACAGGATCGTCTACGAGATTCTCGACCTCGCCTATGGCGCCTGCCGGATGGTGCTGGCGGGCCGCCGGGGCGACCAGAGCCTCGGCGAGTCCGAGCGGCGAGTGGGAGGGATGCGCATCGCCACCAAATACCCCCGAACAGCCGAACGCCACTTCGATCAGACCGGCCGCCACGCGGACGTGATCGAGGTGAAGGGCTCGGTGGAGCTGGCGCCGCTGATCGGCCTCGCCGACGGCATCGTCGACCTGGTGGCGACGGGGCGGACCTTGAAGGAGAACGGACTCGAGATTCGCGAGGAGATCGCGACCTCGACGGCGCGGCTGATCTCCAACCGCGTCTCCCACAAGCTGCGCGCCGTCGAGGTCGACGACCTGGTCGAGCGCCTCCGCCCGGAGGGGGGGCGATGAGGTTCAAGCGCTTCGTTTGGGACGGCAGCGACCCCGTCGCTCTCGCGAACGAGGTCCGGGCGCTCCAGCCCGCCCTTGGGGAGGTGAGCGAGCCGGTCGCCGCGATCATCGAGGAGGTCCGGCGCGGAGGCGATGAAGCCGTCGCCGAGATCGAGGCCCGCGTCGGCGGCAGGGAGGTCGCACCGGATTCGATCCGAGTCACCGACGACACAGTGCGTAGCGCGCGATCCCGGCTCGAGCCAGATCTGCTCGCCGCGCTCGAGACGGCGGCGGCGAACATCCGTGCGGTGGCGGACGCGCAGCTCGCCGAGGACCGCGACCTGAAGCTCGAACAGGGCCAATCGATCGAGCTCCGCGAGGTCCCGGTCGGATCGGCCGGCATCTATGCGCCCGGCGGTGCGGCGGTGTATCCGTCAACGGTGCTGATGGGCTGCATCCCAGCGCACGCCGCCGGGGTGAGGCGGATCGCCCTGGCGACGCCGCCCGGTCCAGGCCCGCAGCTGGTCTCCGACGTGATTCTCGCCGCAGCGGCGATCGGCGGCGCCACCGAGGTCTACGCCGTCGGGGGCGCCCAGGCGATCGCAGCGCTGGCGCTGGGCACGGAGCGGATTGAGCCGGTCGACGTGATCGCCGGGCCGGGCAACCGCTACGTCCAGGAGGCCAAGCGCCAACTCACCGGCGAGGTGGGGATCGACGGGATCGCCGGTCCCTCAGAGCTGATGGTGATCGCCGGGGACACGGCCGACGCGGCATGGATCGCGCTCGATCTCTGTGCGCAGGCCGAGCACGGCTCGGACGGCCTGCTGGTCACCGCCGCGGTGGAGACGGTGATCCTCGACCAGATCGAGGAGTCGGTCGCGAAGCTCGCTGCCGAGCGCGACATCGGAGACGTCGAGATGGCGGTCGTGCAGGTCTCCGACACGGCCGCGGGGGTACTGCTCGCCAACGCGATCGCCCCCGAGCATCTCGAGATCCTCACCGAGGACGCCGACCTGCTGGCGAGCACAGCCACGACCGCGGGCTGCGTCTTCGTCGGTGAAAACGGTGCGACCGCGTTCGGCGACTATGCCGCCGGGTCGAACCACGTGCTCCCCACCGGCGGCGCCGGTCGCTTCCAGGGACCGCTCGGGCCCGGGGCGTTCAGGCGCCGGACGGCAACGGTCCAGATGACGCAGGACGCGGCCCGGGAGCTGGCTCCGACGGTCGCTACATTGGCCCGCGCCGAGGGCTTCCCGCTGCACGCCGAATCGGTCGAGATTCGAGGGCGCCCAGCAGGCGAAGCCGAGGGGCGACCCGACTGATGGCGAAGCCAGGAACCGGACACTCATGAGTCGCACAGCCGAGATCAACCGAGAGACCAGGGAGACCAAGGTCAGCCTGCGGCTGGACCTCGACGACGGCGAGGCGAAGGTCTCGACCGGCATCGGCTTCCTCGACCACATGCTGGAGCTGCTCGCCCGCCACGGGCGTCTCGGCCTGGCGATCGAAGCGAGCGGGGACCTGCAGACCGGTGCCCACCACACCACCGAGGACATCGGGATCTGCCTGGGACAGGCGATCGACAAGGCGCTGGGGGACCGCGCCGGAATCCGCCGTTACGGCTCGGCTCTCGTGCCGATGGACGAGGCGCTGGGCGAGTGCGCGATCGACATCTCGGGCAGGCCCTTCTGCGCGTTCGACGCAGAGCTCCCCGACGTGACGATCGCCGGCTTCGACTCCGAGCTGACCGAGGAGTTCTTTCGCGCCGTCTCCAACAGCTCGAAGATCACCCTGCATCTCTGGGTCAGCTCCGGCTCGAACGCCCACCACATGATCGAAGCCTCCTTCAAGGCATTCGCGCGCGCCCTGCGGGAGGCAGTGGCGATCGACCCCGAGGAGACCGGGGTGCCATCCACCAAGGGCACCCTCACCGAATGACCAGGATCGCCATCCTCGACTACGGGTTGGGGAACCTACGCTCGGTCGAGAAGGCGCTGGAGCGGGTCGGAGCGGAGGCGGAGATCACCGCTGATCGCGCGCGGGTGGAATCCGCGGACGGCGTCATCCTCCCGGGCGTCGGGGCGTTCCCCAGGGCGATGAGCCGGGTTCACGAGATCGGGCTCGACGAGCTGGTGGCGGGTCGCGTCGAGGCCGGCGTCCCCGTGCTGGGAATCTGCCTCGGCATGCAGCTGCTCTTCGAGTCCTCGGTCGAGAACGAAGGCGGCGACGGCATCGGCCTGCTGGGCGGGATCGTCACCCCGCTCGAGGCGAACGGCTACAAGGTCCCGCACATCGGGTGGTCACCGGTCCACTGGGAACACGACTCGCCGCTCACCCAGGGCCTGGGCGACCAGACCCCGTTCTACTTCGTCCACTCGTTCGCGCCCCGGCCGGCCATCGATGACTACGTCCTCGGGACCGCCGCGTACGGCGAGCGCTTCGCCTGCGCCGTCGAGCGGCCGCCCCTGTACGGCGTCCAATTCCACCCGGAGAAGTCGAGCTCGGCGGGGCTCGGCCTGCTGGCCAACTTCGTGCGCGTCTGCGGTTGATCCTCTTCCCGGCGATCGACATCCGCGACGGCAAGGCCGTCCGCCTCATCCAGGGCGACTACGACCGCGAGACGGCCTATGAGGACGACCCGGCGGTCGCCGCCCGGCGCTGGGCCGACGAGGGCGCACGGTGGCTGCACGTAGTCGACCTCGACGGTGCCCGGGCCGGCGAGCCGGTCAACCTCGAGCACGTGCGGAGGATCGTCTCCGCGGTGAACGTGCCGGTCCAGCTCGGCGGCGGCCTGCGCGACTCGAAGAAGGTCGAGGAGGCGTTCTCCGCCGGCGCCGCACGCGTCGTCCTCGGAACCGCGGCGGTCCGCGACCCGGAGATGGCGGCGGCGATCGCATCCGCGCACGGCGAGCGGGTGGTGGCGTCGGTCGACTCCCGCTCGGGCAAGGTCGCGGCGGAGGGATGGACCGAGTCCTCGGACCTCGGCGCCGCGGAGGTGATTGCCGCGCTCAGCGAGAGGGGCCTGCGCCGTTTCGTCTACACGCCGGTCGAGGTCGACGGCCTCATGCAGGGGCCCGACCTCGACTCCCTGCGGGAGGCCGCCGGCGCCACCGACGGCGAGCTGATCTACTCGGGTGGGATCGGGACGCTCGATGACCTTCGCGCTCTCTCGAAGCTGGGGCTCGACAACCTCGCCGGCGTGATCGTCGGACGGGCGCTGTACGAGAGCCGCTTCACGGTGGCCGAGGGGCAGTCGGTCCTCGGTCGATAAGCGGATAGGTTCCCCTGCATGGCAAGGCTTTTCGGGCCCTTCTTCGTCTTCGCGGGGATCATGCACTTCGTCAAGACTCGCTCCTACGAGCGCATCATGCCGCCGTACATCCCGCGCCACCGCGAGCTCGTCTATGCCAGCGGCGTGGCGGAGATCGCCGGTGGCCTGGCGACGTTGCACCCGCGGACCCGCCGGGCGGGGAGCGCCTGGAGCATCGCCACCCTGGTCGCGGTCTTCCCGGCCAACCTCCATATGGCGATCGAGTGGGAGAGATACGAGAAGGGCATTCCCGGGGGCCGCAACGCTCTCTATGCCCGGCTGCCGGTTCAGCTGCTCTTCATCGCCTGGGCGTACGCGGCCGGCGACTGGGACTAGGCAAAGCCGGCGACCGCAAGGGCGGCTTCGCGTCGCCCAGATCGCGGACATCGGCGCAACGTTAACCTCGATGCATGGTCCTGAAGCGCGTCATTCCGTGCCTGGATGTCGACAACGGCCGCGTCGTCAAGGGCACCAACTTCGTCGACATCCGGGACGCCGGTGACCCGGTGGAGCTCGCCGAGCGCTACGACGCCGAGGGAGCTGACGAGCTCATCTTCCTCGACATCACCGCGTCGCACGAGAGCCGCGACACGATCGTCGAGCTGGCCCGGCGCACCGCCGACAACGTCTTCATCCCGTTCACGATCGGCGGCGGGATCCGCTCCGTCGAGGACGCGCAGGCCGTGCTCGACGCCGGCGCCGACAAGGTCTCTGTCAACTCCGCCGCGCTGGAGAGGCCCGAGCTGATCTCGGAGCTCGCGGAGGTCTTCGGCTCCCAGTGCGTGGTGATCGCGATCGACGCGAAGCGCCGCGGGGCGGGGGACTCATCCGAGACCTGCCAGGCGCCGCCCGGTTTCTTCGGCGATCTCGAGTGGGATGTCTACGTGCACGGCGGCCGCAGCAGGGCCGAAGGCCGGGAGGCCGTCGCCTGGGCGAAGGAGGCGACCGAACTGGGCGCTGGGGAGGTTCTGCTGACCAGCATGGATCGCGACGGGACCACCGACGGCTACGACCTAGAGCTGACCCGTGCGGTGTCCGAGACCGTCACTGTCCCTGTGATCGCCTCGGGAGGCGCCGGCGAGCTCGACCATCTGGTCGAGGCCATCACCGCCGGGCACGCCGACGCGGTGCTCTGCGCCTCGATCTTCCACTACGGCGCCCACACGGTCGCCGAGGCCAAGGAGCGGATGGAGCGAGCCGGGATCCCGGTGCGCGCCCTCTAGCCCTTCTTCTTCCCCGACTTCCCCTTCGCGGGCTGCTTCGCCTTCTTCGGCGCCTGGATGATCCCGTTGACCGCGGGCCCCTGGCCTGGCGTCAGCGCGTAGACCGTCTTGTAGCCGGTCAGGAAGATCTCCTTGCCGTCGGAGATCACGGGGTTGTAGGCCCCGTCCGAGTACTCGAAGACCTTGTGGCCGTTGGCGGCGTCGAATCCGTAGGTGGAGGTGTGCTGCAGGTCGGCGACGTAAACGGTGTCGCCGATCAGGCTCGCCGCCCCCGAGATCGAGCCGAGGTTGTGCTGGCTCCAGCGCTCCTCGCCCGTGCGCGCGTCGAGCGCGTAGAAGTTGCCGTCGTAGGAGCCGAAGTAGACGGTGGGCGGGGTGTCCGCGGTCCGCGCCGCGACCGCGCCGGCGTAGACGTAGTTGCTCGTGGAGTGGCTCCACGCGAGCCGCCCGGTCTGCTGGTCGAAGCTGTACATCCGGCCGTCGGTGTTGCCGGCGTAAACGCGGCCGAAGGCGATCGCCGCCGTGGCGTAGAACTGCCCGGTCCGGCCGAAGCTCGTCCCCTGCGAGCCCGTCTGCCACTTGATCGACCCGTCGTTCACGTGGATGGCCGTCATCTCCCCGCTGTAGTCGCCGACGTAGACGATCCCGCCGCTGTAGGCCGGGGCCGCCTTGACCGCACCGTTCACGTGCCTCTCCCAGATCGTCTTCCCCGTCTTCTTGTTGAAGGCGAAGACCGTGTTGCACTCGCAGCCGACGATCACCTTGTTCCCGACGACCAGCGGGGAGGACTCCGACCGCCCCGGGAGCGCGTGCTCCCAGTAGGTGTGACCGTCGTAAGCCGCCAGGGCGATCACCTGGCCCGGCTCGAGATTCGAGATGTAGAGAATGCCGTCGCTGAAGGTCGGCGCCGACGCGTTCAGGTGGGCGACCTGCCGCTTCCAGCGAGCCTTGCCGGTACGGGTCTTGATCCCGAATGCGAGTCCGTTGTTGTTGATCCCGAAGAGCTGATCGCTGACCAGGATCGGGGAGTACTCGAGCAGATGCCCGCCCTTGAACCGCCAGCGGATCGAGAACGGCGGCTTCACTCCCGGGGCATCGAGATATCGCGTGCGCTCCTCGTTCAGCCCGTACATCGGCCAGTCCGTGGTCCCGGAGACTGGCTGCGGCGCCTCGCTCGTGATCGTGCACGGGGCGGTGCAGGACTTGTCCCCCGGCCGCTTCAGGATCAGGTATCCGGCCAGCGCGATCAGGACGGCGGCAACCGCGGAGACGACGCCGATCGTCGCCCAGCGGTGGTTGTTCCACAGGTTCGTTATCCGGGGGCGCAGAGGCCGGACATGGTAGGTAAGGGGCGTTAATGCCGGACTCAAGTGAAATCGACCCGAAACGGCTGCCGGAGCTGGTCGACCATCTGCCTCGAGTCGACGTGCTCCGCGGCATCGCCGGACGAGTGCAGGCATATCTGGTGGGTGGCGCGATCCGCGACCTGCTGCTCGGAGTCGACGACGGACCGGACCTCGACGTGGCGATCGAGGGGGAGGTCGATGCGCTCTCCGACATGCCGGGCTTCGAGCCCGAGCGGGAGGGACTCTTCCTGACCGGCCGGCTCGAGCTCGACGGCATCAAGGTCGACGTCGCCAGGGCGCGAGCCGAGAGCTACCCACAACCCGGCGCCCTCCCGGAGGTACGCCCGGCGACCATCGAGGAGGACCTCGCACGCCGCGACTTCACGGTCAACGCGATGGCCTTCCCGCTCGCCGGCGATCGAACGGAGCTGATCGACCCGCACGGAGCTGTCGACGATCTGCGGGCGGGCCACCTTCGGGTGCTGCACGAGCGCTCCTTCGTCGACGACCCCACCCGGGCGCTGCGGGCGGCGCGCTACGCCGCGCGGCTCGGCTTCGAGCTCGAGCCCGGCACGGCGAAGCTGCTCGAGCGGACCGATCTATCCAGCGTCTCGGACGACCGCGTCCAGGCCGAGCTGCGCCGGATCGCCGCCGAGGACGATCCGGGTCGCGCGCTGCGGCTGATCGTCGACTGGGGCGTGATGCCGACCCTCGACCCGGCCGCGCCCGACCGGGTGGCCGAGGTGGCGCGTCTCGGCTTCGAGTCCCCCTGGTCCGGCTGGGCGGACCGGGAGCTGGCCGTGATGCTCGCCATCACGAGGCCGCTGCCCCAGATCCGCGAGCTCGCCGCCGCGACCCCAGAGCGGCCGTCGGAGATCGTCCGCCTGGCAGAACCCTGGGACCCGGCCCAGCTCCTGGTGGCCCGCGCGCTCGGCGCGGAATGGCTCGACCGCTATGCCGATGAGTTCAGGATGGTGCGGCTCGAGATCACCGGCGAGGACCTGATCGCGGCGGGGATCCCGGAGGGCCCCGCGATCGGCCACGGCCTCGGGGCCGCCCTCTCCGGCATGCTCGACGGTGAGATCTCGGGCCGCGAAGAGGAGCTCCGCATCGCGCTCGCCGCCGCCAGGGGCGAGATCCCCGAGGACTAGCGGGGTCTGATCTAGCCTGCGCCGAGTGGAGTGGCGAGAGCGAGAAGGTGTCCGCTGGCTCGAGGCGGAGCTGCCCGCAGCGAGGGCGGCGTTCTCGACGCGGCTCGGCGGGGTCTCCCACGAGCCCTACGACGCGCTCAACGTCGCGATCATGACCGGCGACGAGCGCGATGACGTCCGGGAGAACCGGCTCAGGCTGGCCGCGGCGCTTGGGCGCGAGCCCGACGGAGTGGTGATGGGCCGCCAGGTCCATGGTGCCGAGCTGCGTGAGCACGCCGAGCGCCAGGAGCCGCGCGTCTTCGCCGACGTGGTGAAGAGCCCCGACGAGGTCGATGCCCACGCGACGGCAGACCCCGGGCTGACGCCGCTGGTGATGGTGGCGGACTGCCTTCCCGTTGCCCTCGACGGCCCCGGAGGCGTGGCGATGGCCCACTGCGGGTGGCGGGGCCTCGCCGCCGGAGTCGTCGCCAGGGCGGCCACGGCGGTCGACGCGGAGGCCGCCGCGGTCGGTCCGGGAATCGGCCCCTGCTGCTACGAGGTCGGGGACGAGGTTCTCGCCGAGTTCGCCGACCTCGATGGCGTCGGGGACGGGCGGATGCTCGACCTGTCCGCCGTGGCCCGGGCCCTGCTGGAGCGGGCCGGTGTGGAGGCCACCGAGATAAGCGGCCTCTGCACCAAATGCAACCCCGATCTCTTCTATTCCCACCGCCGCGACGGCGGGCGTACCGGCCGCCAGGCCGGGCTGGTCTGGATGGATTGACGTGATCGAGCCCGTCACGGACCTCGACACGGTGCACGTCCGCTCCAACCTCGAGCGGATTCGCGAGCAGGCGGGCCCGGAGATCGAGGTCCTCGCCGCCACCAAGTACATCCGGGCCGAGGACATGGGCGCGCTGGCGGAGGCCGGCGTCGAGTTGGTCGGCGAGAACCGCCTCCAGGATCTCGAGGAGAAGCGCGAGCGCTGGGGGGACCGCTTCACCTGGGATTTCATCGGGAACCTGCAGAGCCGTAAGGTCAAGCGGATCCTGCCGCTGGTTCGCCTGATCCACTCGGTGGCGACGGACTCGGTGCTGGAGCAGCTCGGCCGCCACGGGGGAGCCGACACCGAGGTGCTGGTGGAGGTCAACCTCTCCGGGGAGGAGGGGAAGGGGGGCATCGAGCCGGCGAACCTCGACGAGTTCATCCAGCGCTGCCCGGTGACCGTCTCGGGGCTGATGACCATGCCGCCGTTCACCGAGGACCCGGAGGGCTCCCGGCCCTACTTCAGGCGGCTCGCCGGGCTGGCCTCCGAGCGCGGCCTCGAGCGGCTCTCGATGGGCACGAGCCAGGACTGGCAGGTCGCGGTGGAGGAGGGGGCGACGATCCTTCGCCTGGGCTCCCTGCTTTGGTCATAATCGGTCAACACGGCCTGGAGGAATAACGGCCGTCAAGCCGAATCTGAGCCGAGATGGCGATCAGAGACACATGGAGACGGGCACTCGAGTATTTCGGCCTCGTTGAGGGCGACTACATCGAGGAGGGCGAGTACGACGAGGGCGACACGGGCAGCGAGATGGCGCTGGACCCGACTGCCGCTGCGCCGCGCGAGGCCGTGGGCGGCTCATCACGCCGCCGCGGGCGTGAGGAGGACATCGACGACATCTTCGGCGACGACGAGCCTCCGCGTCGCCGTGGCCGGACCCGCTCGGTCGACGACACCGCCGAGGAGGAGCCCCAGCCCCGCCGCGGGCGCCGGCGCTCATCCGCGGGGAACGGAGGTGGCGTCGCCTCCATGCACGTGGTCACTCCAAGAAGCTTCAACGACGCCCAGCAGGTCGCCGACGAGTTCAAGCGCTCGAAGCCGGTGATCATCAACCTCCAGTCGACCGACCGCGAGCTCTCCAAGCGGCTGATCGACTTCTCCTCGGGCATGACCTACGCCCTCGGCGGCGGGATGCAGCGCATCTCGCAGGGAATCTTCCTGCTCACCCCCGAGAACGTCGAGGTCTCCGCCGAGGAGAAGGCCCGCCTGCTCGAGGGCGGCTTCTTCAACCAGTCCTAGAGCGCTACCGCTTTCCCTTCTTCTTGCATTTCTTCCTCTTCGCGCTGCGCGCTGAGTGCTTCTTCCCCTTCTTGCACTTTCGGGCGACGTGAGGTTCGATCGGCACGCCAGTGCCGCTGAGGGTGGCGGTTGGTCCTCCGGGGCCGGTGTCGAGTGTGCCGTTGGCCGGCCCGAGCGCCGCCGGGGTGAACGTCACGGAAATCGTGCAGGTGGTGTCGCTCCCGAAATCGGCTGTCATCTTGACGGGACATCCGTTCGCCGCCGCGAACGCCGAGCTCGAAGTGGCGATCGAAGGCGAGAAGTTGCAGAGCGCCGAGCAGTGGAGCGTGAGGGTGGTGCCCTGTGGACCGCTGGTCGACCCGAGTGGCTGGTCCGTGAACGAAAGGCTCGTCGGGGAGAGCGTGACCGTCTCGGTGAGGGCGCCGGCGGTGCCGGTCACGAGCGCCAAGGACGCCAGGACGGCCGCTACGAAGATGGCTGGTCGAGACACGGGCCTTGCCACAACCCTACCCCCGATACGGGGAGTCGAAGGGGTCCGAATAGAGTTTCCGACATGAGAGTCGGATTCGTGGGCGCGGGAAACATGGCGGGGGGGCTCGCTCACGGCTGGGCTGCCGCGCGCGGCGAGTCCGGCGCCCCGGAGGCGATGCTGTTCGCGGATGCCGACCACGAGCGGGCCAGGGGGCTGGCCGAGGATGTCGGCGGCGAGGCGATGCAGGGCAACCTCGCCGTCGCGGACGACTCCGACCTTGTCGTCCTCGCGGTAAAGCCGAACGTCCTCGACGAGGTCGCACCGGACCTGGTCCAGGCAGGCACACCGGTGTTGTCGATCCTCGCGGGCACGTCGCTCAAGACTCTCCACGAGGCCCTGCCGGGGATCGATCTGGTTCGGGTCATGCCGAATCTGGGGGCCCAGGTCCGCCAGGCGGTGCTCTGCGTCGTCTACGGCAAGAGCCTGGGCGAGACCGAACGGGGGCGGATCGAGCAGATGCTCGGCCTGCTCGGCGACGTGATCGAGCTCGATGAGGGCCTGATCGACGCCGCCACGGCGATCATGGGTTGCTCGCCCGGCTACCTGGCGCTGATGGCCGAGGTGCTGGTCGAGTCCGGCGTCAGCGAGGGCCTCACCGAAGATCAGTCCCTACGGATGGTGGCGCGGGCGATGAGCGCCACCGGCCGGCTGCTCGATCTCCACGACCCGACGGCGTTGAAGAACGCAGTGGCCTCGCCGGGAGGCATGACCGAGGCCGGGCTGAACGCGCTGGAGGAGCACAAGATCGAGGAGACGCTCCGGGCGGCAGTCGACGCCTCGCTCGAGCGTGTCCGCCAGTGAGCCCTCTGCTCGCGATCACGCGCGATGACGTTGCGAACTACGTCAGCGCGGTGTTTCTCGTCTACTTCATCCTGATCTTCATCCGGATCCTGCTCTCCTGGATCCCTCGGATGCCCTACTACCCCTGGCTGCGGACGACCGTCGACTTCGTCCACCAGGTGGTCGACCCGTACCTGAACATCTTCAGGCGACTCCTCCCGCCGCTCGGAGTGGGCGGCATGGGCTTCGACCTCAGCCCGATCCTCGCGATCGTCGTCCTCAGCATCGTCTGGCGCGTGGTCGTATCCCTGATCGCCGGTTGAGGCGGCTTGACCAAACGGGTCGCGCCTCGGCTCCTCCTCAGCGCGCCCTCGCATTGCTGGTCCCCGCCCTGGTGGGCTGCGGCGTCGTCGTCGCGCTCGACCAGGGCACGAAGGCGCTCGCGTCCTCGCTCGTCTCGCGCGGTGACCGCGTCGAGGTCCTGCCGTTCCTGCACATCGAGAACGTCCGCAACAAGGGGGTCGCCTTCGGCATCGGCGGCGACATCTCGGCGGTCTTCATCGCCGCGACGGTCGTGCTGCTGCTCGGGTTGCTGGTCTTCCTCGCCGTCCGCGGTGGGACCGGGTGGCTGGTCTGGCTGCCGGCCGCGCTGCTGATCGGCGGCGCCCTCGGGAACCTCGCCGACCGGGTCCGCGACGGCGCGGTCACCGACTTCATCAGCGTGCCTCTGTGGCCGACCTTCAACCTGGCCGACCTCGCGATCACGGTCGGAGTGCTCTTGCTGCTCTTCGACGTCGAGCGCTCCGGGGCGCAACGGAGAGGCTCGTGAGACCGGACGCGGAGCGTCTCATCGTCCACCTGGACGAGGACCTGGCCGTGATCGAGAAGCCCGCCGGCTTGGTGGTGCATTCCGCCCCCTCCCACAGGGGCGAGACCCTCGTTGACCTGCTCGAGGGGATCGCGGGCGGGGGAGAGGGCGGCCGCCCGGGCATCGTCCATCGACTCGACAAGGACACCTCGGGGCTGATGATCGTCGCGCGGAACGAGGAGTCGCATCGTGCACTCGCACGAATGGTGAAGGAGCGCGAAGTGGGCCGCCAGTACACGTCGCTGGTCGAGGGACATCTCGACAGCCGCTCCGGAACGATCGACGCCCCCCTGGGGAGGCATCGGCGGCGGCGCACAAGACGGGCAATCAAGGGGACAGGATCGAGGAAGGCCCGTACGCACTTCGACGTGATCGAGACACTGCCGGCCGACACATTCGTTCACGCGCGGCTCGAGACCGGTCGCACCCACCAGATCCGCGTCCATTTCGCCGCGATCGGCCACCCGGTCGCCGGCGACCCGGAATACGGCTCACGAGGCCGACACGGCCTCGAGCGCCAGTTCCTGCACTCGTCGCGGCTCGCGTTCGTGCACCCGCGGACGGGGGAGGAGCTCGAGTTCAGGTCCGAGCTGCCGGATGACTTGCGGGCCGCGCTGGATCAGGCGCGAAAAACAGGCTGAGGAAGGGAGCATCCACGCGAGGGCGGCCGAATGCGGCTGAGCACCTACAATCCCGCGGACTTTGCACCCAACCCCCGCCGAGAGGCACGGGAGGCTGCCCGGCACGTTCGGGTTCCCGCGGCCGCGACGGGGCACCGCACACAACAAGCGATAGGAAGGTCAGATGGCCGAGGTAGGCATCAAGGAGCTGCTGGAAGCCGGAGTTCATTTCGGCCACCAGACGCGGCGCTGGAACCCCCGGATGCGCCGCTTCATCTACGGGGAGCGCGAGGGGATCCACATCATCGATCTCCTCCAGACGGAGCAACTGCTCAACCAGGCGACTCAATTCGTGACCGAGGTTGCGGCGAAGGGCGGCGTGGTCCTCTTCGTCGGGACCAAGAAGCAGGCTCGTGACTCTGTCCAGGAATGGGCCGAGCGCTGCCAGATGCCGTACGTGAATCGGCGCTGGCTCGGCGGCCTGCTGACCAACTTCAACACCATCCGCAAGCGCATCCAGCGGCTGCACGAGCTGCGCGAGCTCAAGGAGGCCGGCCGCCTCGATCTGCTGCCCACCAAGGAGCGGATGTCGATGGAGGCCGAGCTGCGCAAGCTCGAGTACAACCTCGGCGGCGTGGCGGACATGCAGCGCATCCCGGACGCGGTGATCATCATCGACCTGAAGACCGAGGAGATCGCGCTGCGCGAGGCCGAGCGCCTCGAGATCCCGATCATCGGGCTGGTCGACACCAATTGCGACCCGGGCCCCGTCAGCTACGTCATCCCCGGCAACGACGACGCGATCCGCTCCTGTGAGCTGATCATCGGCGCGCTGGGCACCGCCATCGAGGGCGCCGCCGCCAAGTGGCGCGAGGAGGAGGCACGTCGCCGCGCCGAGGAGGAGGAACGGAAGCGCCGCGAGGAGGAGGAGCGCCAGCGCCGCGAGGCCGAGGAGAAGGCCAAGCAGGAGGCCGAGGAGAAGGCGAAGGCCGAAGCAGAGGCGAAGGCCCGCGCCGAGGCCGAGCAGAAGCAACAGGAGCAGCAGCAACAGCAGCAACAGGCGGCCACCAAGCAGGCCGAGGCCGAGCGCGAGGCCGGGGAGGAGATCCCCCAGCCGCAGCCCGAGGGCGAGCAGGCACCGCACGACGCGCAGGGCTCGGACGAGGAGGCCAAGCGTGAGGCCGCCATCGAGGTTCCGCAGCCGCCCCCGGTCGAAGAGGCCGAAGCAACGCCCGAGCCGGCCCCGACCCAGAGCGGAGGTGAGTCCTGATGGCGGTTACAGCCGCCGACGTGAAGTCCCTGCGGGAGCGCACCGGCGCCCCGATCGTCGACGTCAAGAACGCGCTGGAGGAGGCCGAGGGCAACGAGCAGAAGGCGATCGAGATCCTCCGCAAGAAGGGTCAGGCCTCGGCCGCGAAGCGCAGTGGCAGGGGCACCGCGGAGGGCGTCGTCGCGGCGTACACGCACATGAGCGGAACCGGTGAGCGCAAGCAGCAGCGGATCGGCGTCCTGGTCGAGGTGCAATGCGAAACCGACTTCGTGGCGCTCAATGACGACTTCAAGGAGTTCGCCCACGAGGTGGCGGTCCACATCGCCGCCATGAACCCACAGCACGTCGCGTTCGCGGACATCCCGGAGGAGGACGTCGCCAACGAGCGGCGCATCCTCGAGGAGAAGGCCCGGGCCGACGGCAAGCCTGACGACGTGATCGAGAAGATCGTCGACGGCCAGCTTCGCAAGTGGGCGTCCGAGGTGGCCCTGCTCGACCAGAAGCACTTCAACGAGGAGCGCTACGAGGGCAAGACCATCGAGGACCTGCGCGCCGAGGTCGCCGCCAAGACCGGCGAGAACGTGCGCATCGCCCGCTTCGCGCGCTTCGAGGTGGGTCAGGAGTAGTCCTCCCTTGGCCTCGGCTCGCTTCAACCGAATCCTGCTGAAGCTCTCCGGCGAGGCCCTGATGGGCGATCTCGACTACGGCACCGATCCCGAGCAGATCGAGCGGATCGCCAACCAGGTCCGCGAGGTCCGGGTCCAGGAGGTCGAGGTCGCGATCGTGGTGGGCGCCGGCAACATCTACCGCGGTCTGGAGGGAGCCGCGGAGGGCATGGATCGCGCGACCGCCGACTACATGGGCATGCTGGCCACCGTCCTCAACGCGCTGACACTGCAGGACGCGCTCGAGAAGGTCGGCGTCGACACCCGGGTCCTCTCGGCGATGGCCGTCACCGAGGTGGCCGAGCCCTACATCCGCCGGCGCGCGATCCGGCACCTGGAGAAGGGGCGCGCGATCATCTTCGCGGCGGGCACCGGCAACCCGTTCTTCACAACGGACACTGCGGCGGCACTGAGGGCGCTCGAGATCCACGCGGAGGCGATCCTCATGGCGAAGAACGGGGTCGAGGGCGTCTACACGGCCGATCCCTCCACCGACCCCACTGCCGAGTTCCTCCCCGAGATCAGCCACCGCCAGGCGATCGAGCGAGGCCTGACCGTGATGGACTCGACCGCGCTGTCGCTCTGCATGGACAACGACCTGCCCATCTACGTCTTCAACATGGCGGACGAGCGCAACATAGATAGGATCGTGAGCGGAGAGAGGGTGGGCACCTTGGTGTCCTCAAAGCCCGCCACCGAGCCGGCTCCAGGGGTGCGCAGCTGATGAGCGAGATCGTCGACGAGCTACTGGCGGACGCCGAGGAGCGCATGCAGAAGTCGGTCGAGTCGACCCGCAACGAGCTCGCCACGGTGCGCACAGGCCGCGCCTCCCCGCATCTCCTCGACCGCCTCAGCATCGACTACTACGGCGCGCAGACGCCCCTCAAGCAGCTCGCCCAGGTGGCCGCAACCGACGCCCGGATGCTGACCGTGACGCCCTACGACAAGTCGTCCATCGGCACGATCGAGAAGGCGGTCATGGAGTCCGATCTCGGTCTCACCCCCTCGAACGACGGCAACGTCATCCGCCTACAGATTCCGGAGCTCACCGAGGAGCGGCGCAAGGAGCTCGTCAAGGTGGTCCATGGCGTCGCCGAACAGGGCCGCGTCGCGGTCCGGAACATCCGCCGCGACGTCATGCAGGACCTGCGCGACCTCAAGAAGGAGGGGGAGGCTGGGTCCGACGAGGAGCACCACGGCGAGACCGATCTCCAGAAGCACACCGACGCGGCGATCGCCGAGATCGACAGCCTGCTGAAGGGCAAGGAGGAGGAGATACTCGAGGTCTAGGCGGCTGCCTGGCCTGGAGCTCCTCCTTATGCCAGCCGACTACGTCGCGATCATCACCGACGGCAATGGGCGCTGGGCTCGACAGCGAAGTCTGCCGGTCATCGAAGGCCACAAGGCGGGCGCCGACGTCGTTCGGGAACGGCTGCGCGATGCGGTCGAATTCGGGATCAAGGAGCTGACCGTCTATTCCTTCTCGACGGAGAACTGGACCAGGCCCAAGCAGGAGGTCGACGGCCTGATGGCGATGTTCGCCGAGCGGATCGACGGCGAGACTCCAGAGCTCAAGGAGGAGGGCGTCCGGATGCGCTTCATCGGGAGACGCGAGGGGATCAGCGAGGACCTCAGCAGCCGGATGAACTGGGCGGAGGCCGAGACTGGGGACAACGACCGGATCACGCTCTTCGTCGCATTCAACTATGGGGGACGCGCCGAGATCCTCGACGCCGCTGCGGCGTACCGGGGTGGAGGGGAGGAGGCGTTCCAGCGCCACCTGTACGCGCCGGAGATGCACGATCCTGACGTCCTGATCCGCACCAGCGGCGAGCAGCGCATCTCGAACTACCTGCTCTGGCAATGTGCCTACTCCGAGTTGGTCTTCCGCGACGAGCTCTGGCCGGACTTCAGCCGCGAGGCCTTCCGCGCCGCGCTCGACGAGTACGAGGCGCGCCAGAGGCGCTTCGGAGCGAGGTAGCGATGCTCGAGGACCTCGACCCGCCCTCGTTCCAGTTCAGTCGCGGCCGCGGTGAGCGCGAGCCCGAGGAACCTCTCCGTCCCGAGCCCGCGCCGTTCGAGGACGAGCCGCTCGAGCCCGAGATCATCGTCAGGCGCACGGGGGACGACGAGGCGCCGAGGAGGGGGCGGGGCCGGCGGCGGCTGATCCCGGAGATGTCGGAGACCACCGCGCGCGTCGTGGTGGCGATCCCGTGGATCGTCTTCGCCATCGCCATCGTCGGCGCCGGCGGCCTCGTGTTCACCTTGGCGATGGTCGCGCTCGCGATCCTCGGCCTGCGCGAGTTCTTCCTGATGGCGCGGCCGGAGCAGCCGATCATGTTGCCGGGATACGCCGTCGCGGCCGGGATGGTGATTGCCGCCCACTACGGAAGCGCCTTCCAGATCCTCCTGGTCTTCGCCGCGCTGTTCCCGCTCGCCTTCGCCTTCGCCGCTGTCCGCCGATCCCACGAGGCGATCACGATCTCGATCGCCTTCACGGTCCTCGGCGTCGCCTGGATGGGGATCGGCTTCTCCCACGCCGTCCTGCTCCGCGACCTGCCGACCCACGGCGGTGCCCTGCTGATCGACGTCCTCGTCGCGACCTTCCTCGGCGACACGGCCGCCTACGCGGCGGGCCGCCTCTTCGGCTCCCGCAAGATCACGCCGCGAATCTCGCCCAACAAGACGCTCGAGGGCCTGATCGGGGGTTTCATCGGGGCGACGCTCGGCCTCTGGTTCGCCGGCCTCTACCAGGACTGGCTGCCGGGCGTCGACGCCCTGCTGATGGGTATGGCGATCGGCGTGATCGCCCCAGTCGGCGACCTGTTCGCCTCGCTGATCAAGCGCGACCTGGGCGTCAAGGACACCGGCCGCCTCTTCGGCCCCCACGGAGGCCTGATCGACCGCCTCGACGCCGTGCTCTTCACAGTGGTCGCGGGCTACTACCTCTCCGTCGCGTTCATCTACTGAACGGAGAGCAGAACCGGCTGCGCTCAGCGCTTTCGGCGGCGCTTCACGGAGCACACCGTGAGGTCGCTGGGGGCGCCCGGCGCGACCAGCTCGCGGGGACTGCCGAACTTGAAGCGCCGGCCGTCGAGCTCCTCCCGAACGGCCCCTGAGACGAGGACCTCGCCGGCCTCTGCGGCGTCCCCGACCCGGGCCGCGATGTTGACGTCCACCCCGAGGAAGTCCCCCTTCACCTTGCGGGGCGTGCCCCGATGGACCCCCGCCCGCTGCTTCGGCGAGTACCCCTCCACCTCGATTCCGGAGATCCCGTCCTGGGCCTCGAGCGCCGCGGAGACCGCCTGCTCGGCGTCGCTGAAGACGGCCATCGCCCCGTCGCCGAGTCGCTTGACCACGGCGCCCTTGTTGGAGGAGATCGCCTTCTGCTCGGCGTCGCCGACCTGCCTGAGGACCTCGAGCGCGGCCTCGTCGCCGGCTGCCAGGGCCCAATCCGAGAACCCGACCAGGTCGGTGAAGACGATCGCCACGTCAGCGGTGCCCTGCCTGCGCCGCTGTGCCTCGGAGAGCGCATGCCAGGCCTGCAGAGCGCCCTTGCCGATCTCTCGCAGCGTGCTCGGGCCCTGTGGCTGGACCTCCTCGACGAGCCGCCGCATCGGCTCGGGCATCTCCGAGGTTTCGGGCTCCCCGCCCGGGATCAGCCTGCGCAGAAAGCGCGCGGTGGCGACGAGCTGCGGGTTGGCGTCGGTCTTGCGGACGACGTCGCGGATGCCCTCCGCTTCGAGGGCCGGGTCAGGTTTCTTGCGGCTGCGTCTGATCAGCGCCATGAATGCATCCTCGCAAGGCCGCAACTTCTTGGCCTCATGCTGTTTCGTCAGCGAACGCTCACAACGTACGAAAGGGAGTGGTTCTGGATGAGGAAGCTGTTCAAGCGCCGGCCCTCCGCCGGCGTCGTGATCGGGTTCATCGCCCTCTGTGTGGCCCTGGGCGGAGGCGCGTACGCGGCTACGAGCAAGAAGGTCGAGTACAAGGGCCTCAGCAAGGACGCCCGCTTGAAGGTCCTCGGCGTAGGCAAGACGAACGCGCAGACGGGCACCACGCCGTGTGATCCGGCGAGCTCGTCGACCTTCACCAAGTGCACCTCGGTGGACGTGGACGGATCGACCGGATTCCCTCGTAAGTACCTGCTGACCTTCGACGGGAACTTTGATGGGGGTGGGTCGACCGCAAGCGGCGTTTGCCATCTCGAGAATGAGACGGGCCAGGAGATCAACGGCACGAAGACCAATGTCCATGTACCCGGTAGCGGAGTTGCGGGGTTCGGCATCAACATCGTCACCACCGCACAGGGCGGAAAGCACACCTTTTCCGTCGCCTGCACCGAGACGGCTGGCGACCTGAAGTTGCCGCAGTACGAGCTCTCGGCGGTTCAGGTCCGCTAGCAGCGGCTAAACGCTGGATGGCTGTGACGGGAGGCCCTCGGGCCTCCCGTCTTCGTTCCGGGCTGCACGAACGCTTTAGGGACGCGTTCGGGCGCCACCTACACTGGGCCCGTGAAGCGAGTGCTGATACTCGGGTCGACCGGATCGATCGGCACCCAGGCGCTCGAGGTGATCGGGGCGAGCGACGACCTCCAGGTCGCCGGGCTCTCCGCGGACTCGAGCTGGGAGCGGCTGCTGGCGCAGGCCCGCGATCACGGAGTCCCGGCGATCGCCCTCGCCGACCCGCAGTCCGCGGAGCGGGCCGCAGCGGCCTGGGGCGGACAGGTGCTCGCCGGAGAGGATGGCGTCCGGGAGCTGATCCTCAGCTCCAAGCCGGACCTGGTGCTGAACGCGGTGGTCGGCGCCGCCGGGTTGGGGCCGACGATCGTGGCGCTGACCGAGGGAATGGACCTCGCACTGGCCAACAAGGAGAGCCTGGTGATCGGCGGAGAGCTGGTGATGGCCCTGGCGGAGGCCACCGATGCCCGGATCATCCCGGTCGATTCCGAGCACTCCGCCCTGTATCAGCTCATTCACGCGGAGCCGCCCGGCACAGTGGATCACCTGGTCCTGACCGCCTCGGGCGGGCCTTTCCGGGGGCGCACCGACCTCTCTGCGATCACCACCGATGAGGCCCTCGCTCATCCGACCTGGGAGATGGGCGGCAGGATCACGATCGACTCGGCGACCCTGATGAACAAGGGCTTCGAGCTGATCGAGGCACACCATCTCTTCGGGGTCCCGTATGAGCGGATCGACGTCGTGGTCCATCCCCAGTCGATCGTGCACGCCCTCGTCAACCTGAACGACGGGGCGTCACTGGCCCACCTGGGCTATCCGGACATGAAGGTGCCGATCTCCTACGCGCTCAACTATCCCGAGCGCGCCGACGTCGAGGTGCTGACACTCGACCTGGCGAGCGTGGGGCAGCTCGCCTTCGAGCGACCGGACGCCGAGACCTTCGCCTGCCTGCGCCTCGCCCGCGAGGCCGGCGAGGTGGGGGGGACGGCGCCCTGTGTCCTTAACGCCTCCGACGAGGTGGCGGTGGAGGCCTTCCTGGAGGGGCGCATCCCGTTCACCGGCATCGCCGAAGTGATCGACCGCGCGCTCGAGGCGATCCCCGGCGGCCCGGTTCGCCACTTCGAGGAGCTCTTCGAGATCGATGAGGCCGCGCGCGTGCATGCCCGCGGCGTGATCGAGAGCTTGGCGGTCGCATGAGCTGGGTTCTGGTCGTCGCGGGCTTCGCCGCGCTGATCATGGTGCACGAGGGCGGTCACTTCGTCGTGGCGAAGCTCACCGGTATGCGCGTGGAGCGCTTCTTCCTCTTCTTCCCGCCCAAGCTGGTCAGCTTCAGGCGCGGCGAGACCGAGTACGGGATCGGGATGATCCCCCTCGGCGGCTTCGTGAAGATCACCGGGATGAACCCCGAGGAGCTCGAGGCGGCGGAGCGCGGGGAGAACGTTGAGCACAAGCCCGGGCTGCTCGAGCAGCTCGAGGGCGCGGACTCCGGGAAGGACACCCCACAGCCGATTGAAGGGGACGGCCCGGTGGACCCGGAAGTGATCGAGCGCGCCTATTACAACCAGCCGGTCTGGAAACGGATCGCGGTGATCGCGGCGGGACCGGTGGTCAACATCGTGGTGGCGTTCGTGCTGCTCTTCGCCGTGTACCTGAGCCTCCCGGTGCCCGATGGGATCCAGGTCGAGTCGGTTCAGGCCGGCACGCCCGCGGCGGGTGTGCTCAAGCCAGGGGACCGACTGCTTGCCGTCGACGGCGCTCGCGCCACCATTCCGGATCTCTCCAAGATCGACGACGCCAACCGGCGCATCAACGTGGCCAACGACAAGTTCGCGCACATCACGAACGTGATCAGGGGCCATCACTGCGCGGGCGGGCGGTCCCCGAACTGCCGCTCGAAAGCCCCGGTGACAGTGAAGGTCGAGAGAGATGGGAAGGTCAGGACATTCCAGATCCCGACCTACTACGACCCCGACCATCACCGCTACCGGCTCGGCATCGAGTTCAAGGCGGTCGGGACTGCCACCGCCCACCAGTCCCCGATCGAGGCAGCGCACCTCGCGGTGGACAAGATGTGGTTCGTCACCTCGCGGACGCTCTCGGTGATCGGCCGGATCTTCCAGCCCGCCGAGCGGAAGCAGATCTCCAGCGTGGTGGGGGGTTCGCAGGCGCTCAATCAGGCGATCGGCTTCAACGCCCACGAGGGGATCTTCGTTCTCGCCGTGATCAGCCTCTCGCTCGGGCTGATCAACCTGTTCCCGTTCCTGCCGCTCGACGGCGGCCACATCTTCTGGAGCCTGGTCGAGAAGATCCGCGGCCGCCGCGTGCCGTTCGCCGTCATCGAGCGTGCCAGCGCGGTCGGCTTCCTGCTCGTGCTCTGCTTGTTCGCGATCGGCCTGACCAACGACATCGGCCGGCTCACTTAGCTAGGCCAGCCTCGCCGCCAGGGTGATCTCGACCCCGGCCAGAGCGCGCGAGACGGCGCAACCGCTCCTCGCCCCGTCGGCGAACTCCTGGAACTCCGCGTCGTCGAGGCCGTCGACCTTGACCTCGGTGCTGGCTCCTGGAGTGTTCACGTGCTCCGCCTGGCTCAACGCCGCGGCCAGCGCCATCGAGAAGCAGCCCGCGTGCGCCGCCGCGATCAGCTCCTCGGGGTTGGTCCCTTCTCCGCTCTCGAATCGGGACGCGAACGAGTAGCTGCCCTCGAAAGCCCCGCTCCCGAGCGACATCGTGCCGTTGCCGCGCGCCAGGTTTCCGCTCCACTCCGCGCTCGATGATCTCGTTGGCATCGTTTCCTCCTGGTGTAGCGTTTGTGCGAGGGTGCTCCTTGTTGAAGGAGCAACCCGTTTCTCGGAGTTCTACCGAGGAGAGGAGAGCTGCCCGTGGAGGTCACGACTTCAGAGCGCCAGGCGAGCGGCGGCGAGGCGCCGAAGCTGCCTGCCGAAAATCTCGTCAAGGCCTTCTACGGGGTGGTCGATCGCCTCGGCGACGACCTCGCGATCCGGGACGAGGCTCGAGGAGTGGAGCTCAGCTGGAACGAGCTCCGTGACACCGTGCACAGGATCGCGGGCGGCCTATCGCAGCTGGGGGTGAAGAAGGGCGACACGGTCGCGATCATGCTCGGCAACCGCTGGGAGTTCATCCCCTGCGACCTGGCGGCCGTCTCCCTCGGAGCGATCCCGTTCTCGGTCTACCAGACGTACGCTCCGGAGCAGGTCGAGTACCTGCTCTCGGACGCCGAGAGCAAGCTGATGATCACCGAGCAGGCGTATCTCGACAACGTCAACGAGGCGCGGAAGGGCGTCTCGACGCTCGAACGCGTGATCGTCGTCGACGGCGACGGCGGCGACCTCACCCTCGACGAGCTGATGGAGATGGACCCGGAGTTCGATCCAGCCGAGTCGGTCGAGCAGCTCGGGCCCGACGACCTCTTGACGCTGATCTACACCTCGGGGACTACGGGACCCCCGAAGGGTGTCCAGCTCACGCATCGCAACCTACTCTTCGCGATCGCCACCGCGGACGAACTGATCGACCTCCCGGAGCGGGGCGCCAAGGTGATCTCCTGGCTGCCGGCCGCCCACGTCGCCGAGCGAAACGCGCACTACTACCTGCCCGTCACCAAGGGCGTCTCGGTCACGATCTGCTCGGATCCTCGGCGGATCGCCGAGTTCCTCCCCAAGGTGAGGCCGACCTGGTTCTTTGCGGTGCCCCGGATCTTCGAGAAGCTCAAGGCCGGGCTCGAGGCGATGATGGCAGGGCTCCCTGACGAGCAGCGTGAGGCGGCCGAGAAGGGGCTCGAGGCGGCCCTGGCCAAGGTCCGCGCGGAGCAGGCCGGGGAGGCGGTTCCACCTGAGGTGGCCGAGGCGGCCGCCCAAGCCGACGAGCAGATGTTCTCCGAGCTGCGCAAGCAGCTCGGGCTGGACGAGGCGCTCGCGGTCAACGCCGGCGCCGCACCGACTCCGCTCGAGGTGCTCGAGTTCTTCCACGCGATCGGCATCCCGGTCGGCGAGCTCTGGGGCATGTCGGAGACCTGCGGGCTCGGCACCATCAACCCGCCCGACCGAATCAAGCTGGGCACCGTCGGGCCGCCGACGCCCGGGGTTGAGATCAGGCTCGATGACGACGGCGAGGTGCTGGTGAAGGCCGACTGCGTGATGCCCGGCTACCGCAAGCTGCCTGAGAAGAACGAGGAGGCGTTCACCGACGACGGCTGGCTCCGCACCGGCGACATCGGCGAGATCGACGAGGACGGCTATCTGAAGATCGTCGACCGCAAGAAGGAGCTGATCATCAACGCCGCCGGCAAGAACATGTCACCGGCGAACATCGAGTCTCACCTGAAGACTGCGAGCCCGCTGATCGGGCAGGCGGCGGCGATCGGCAACGGGCGCCCCTTCAACAGCGCCCTGATCGTCCTGGATCCGGACTTCGCTCCGGTCTGGGCCTCCCAGAACGGGCTCGAGGGCAAGTCACTCGAGGAGCTCGCCGTCGAGGAGAGGACCCGCGACGCGATCCAGGCGGCCGTCGACCAGGCGAACGCCAAGATGGCGCGCGTCGAGCAGATCAAGAAGTTCACGATCCTGCCGCAGCAGTGGGAGCCCGGCGGCGACGAGCTCACCCCGACGATGAAGCTCAAGCGCAAGCCGATCGACGAGAAGTACGCCGAGGAAATCGAGGCGCTCTACTCGGGCTAGCCCCATGGACGAGTTTCGCCGGCGACGGCAAATCCGCCACGGGCAAGAGCAACGCCGTAGAGCGGCCATCCGACGCCGAAATGCGTTGCTCTGCGCGGCGGTGGCGAGCGCGGTGATCGGCGCGGTGATCGGATCGGGCGCCGGCAGGGGGACTGGCGCTGCCGTCAAGGAGCAGAAGACCCCCAAGCTCGCTCGGGGCGGAGTAGGCCCGCCCACAGCTGGAGGGAAGCTCGTCCAGTGGAAGGGGCCCGTTCCGATCCTGATGTATCACGTGATCGACAACGCCCCTCCCGGCGCCCAGCTGCCCGAGCTCTACGTCGGCCCCACGACCTTCGACCAGCAGATGAAGGCGCTCGAGAAGGAGGGCTACACCGGTGTCAGCCTGAACCAGGTCTATGACGCCTGGTTCAAGGGCGGGACGCTTCCCCAGAAACCGGTGGTCGTCTCGTTCGACGACGGCTATCGCGGCCAGTACGTCTATGCGCGACCCGAGCTGCGCAGGCTGGGCTGGCCGGGCGTCCTCAATCTGATCGTCAGGACCTACACCGAGCCGAATGGAGAGCTCAGTCCCGAGATGGTCCAGCGGATGATCAACGACGGCTGGGAGATCGACTCGCACACCGTCCACCACCTCGACGTCTCGATACTGAGCGGCTCGGAGCTCCGGGAGGAGGTCGCCGGATCGCGCAAGGACATTCAGCAGCGCTTCCACCAGCCGGTCAACTTCTTCTGCTACCCGTCCGGCCGCTACGACGCCCAGGCGATTCAGGCAGTGCGGGCCGCGGGCTACCTCGGCGCGACGACCGAGGACCAGGGTCTCGCCTCGAAGAGCCAGATGTACGCGCTCAAGCGGATCCGCGTGGACGGCTCAGACGGCGTCAGCGGGCTGGAGCGGAAGCTGAGCCAGGCAGGCGCGTAGCTAGCGGTGCTTCTTGCACTTCTTCGCCGCTTGGGCCGAGCGGTGCTTGTGCTTCTTGCACTTCTTCTTGGTCATGGGGGGCGCGGCGGGCGGACTTGAGGTGGGCGGGTACCCGGTCGGCCCACCGCCGCCGCCGGGACCGCAGGGCGCCTCGGTGGGGGCGAAGGAGTTGGGGCGCGGATCGGGGGTCACCGACGAGAAGTCCAACGAGCTGTCGTTCGTGTCGTCGCTCGCCTCGAGCAATGTGGCGCAGCCTGGAGCGATCGACCGGCGCAGCGCCGTCCCCGCCACCAGCGCGGGTGAGGGGGCGCCGGGATTCGCGACCGTCCCATAGGTCCCGGTCAGCGTCGAGGCCCCGGTGAAGGTGCCCCAGGCGACGCAGTCGCGATACCCCGGCTCGCCCAGGTAGCAGACCGCGCCAGCGGCGCTGATGCTGTTGAGGTTCAGGTCCACGTTGAAGTCCTTGCTCGCGCTCGCGAGGCCGCTGTCGCCGAACACGACCGTGTCCTGGCTGTTGCCGTTGGCGACATTCGCGAACGGCGAGAACATGTGCGTGGTCGAGCAGTCGCTGTTGCAGGTCAGCAGCGCCGCCCCGTTGCTGAGGAAGTTCTGGAACGGGGCGTACATCTGGACCTCCAGGTAGCTGCTGTCCGGGGCGCCAGTCCCCGCAGAGACCTCGCGGATCTTCATGAAGTGGAAGGTGGCGCTCGCACTGGCTGCTGCGCCCGCTAGGCCGGCCAAGGCGAGGACGAAGGCGAGAACGAATTTGCGGCTGGCACTCATCGATGCTTCTTCTTGCACTTCTTCTTCTTGGCGGAATAGGCGCTGGGCGGCTTCTTCTTGTGCTTCTTGCACTTCTTCCTGGCCGCTGCAGTGCCACAGGCCCTCTCGGTCGGCGCCATCGAGTTGTTGCGGGGGCTGGGGGCTGTGAGCGTGAAGTCGGTGCTCGACGGGCCGACGTCGTCAGCGGGGCTCTCGAGCAGGGTCGGGCAGCCGCGGTCGATCCTCCGGGTGAGTGCCATCGGACCGTTGATCGCCATCGGGAAGTTGTTGGTGCCGCCGGCGGACATCGGATCCGGGAATCCACCCTGCGGACTGAAGCCTCCCCAGGCGACGCAATCCGGTGGGGCGCTGGCCGGGTAACAGACCGCCCCGTTCATGGCGAAGTCGCTCACCTCGAGGCCTGGGACGACCACGTCGGGGGCCACGCCGAAGGCGCTCGCGACGCCCGTGTCCCCGATCAGGATCGTCGACTGGTCGGCACCGTTCGCGACATTGGTCAGCGGATGGGCGCTCTGGGGCAGGCCGACGGCGTTGTAGACCTGAATGGGACGGCCACCGGTGAAGTTCTCCCCGGTCGAGCGCATCTGCAGCTCGACGTAGTCGTTCGCGGCGTTCCCATTGCCACCGAAGACCTGCCGGATGTTCATCAGGTGAAAGCTGGCGCTGGCCACCGACGCGCTCAGCAGCCCGACCGCGGTCACGGTCACCAGCACGGCTGCGAACGTCTTCCCTCTCCTCACCACCCATTGCTACGAACGAGTGGCGGAAAGGGATTGCCCTAAGCGGCTACTTCTGACCGATGACGATCGCGACGACCGTGCCCGGCGTGGCGGTCGTTCCCGGGGCCTTCTTCTGCTTGAGCACCTTGCCGCGGAACTTCTTCTTGTGCGTCTCCTTCTTCTTCACCTTGACGCCGCAGTCCGCGATTGGTCAGCGCTGTCTTGGCGTTGACCTTTTTCTGCTTGTGCACATTCGGAACGTTGCAGAAGCTGACCGTCGCCTGGAGCAGCAGCTCGTGTCCTGTGATGCCGGTGAATGGTCCTGAAGTGTGCCGTCGGCGAAGGTGAGGGAAGCGACCAAGCGTCGACGTCCGCGTTGTTGCCGGTGCAAGTGATCCGGGATGTCGTGCCCCGGGTTGACCTGGACGCCGATCGCATCGCCATTTGGATCGGCAAGGAGGTGGACGAGGTATGAACGGCGTCCACTGAAGACGTGACGGCGATCGCCACCGGACTGGTGCCGACGCCCAGGAACGTCGTCGGGCTCGATTGGCGCAGGATGCGAAGCATGTAGATCGCGCCCGTGTCGCCACTTCGGACGGACCACGAGGTGACCACGCCGTTCGCCGGGGACTTGAAGGGATGGGTCGAGAGGCCCGCCGAGGCGCCATTCTGCACAGCCACGCATCCTGTGCAGAGAGCCGGGACGGCTGGGAAGTCGAGGGTGCTGCCGATCTGAACCGTGTCCGCCGACGCGGTGGCAGGCAGCGATGCGGCAGTGGCAGCCAGGGTTGCGGCGAAAGCAACAGAGCACAGGCGGCGATTCATCGATCTCCCTCCGTAGTCCCTCCGGAGCGGCGATCTTCTCAGATCACTGCTTGCACCGCAACGCCCGTTTCACACGCGCTCAACGCCCGGATTGGCCCCACGGCTACCCTGTGCCCGTGGCCTCCAAGCGCCAGATCTTCGTGCGCGACGTTCCCATCGGGGGCGGCGCGCCCGTCGCCGTGCAGACGATGTGCAAGACCGAGACGGCCAATCTCGAGGCGACCATGGAGCAGATCCGGACGGTCGCCGAGGCGGGCGCCGACCTCGTTCGCGTCGCGGTTCCGCGCGACAAGGACGTCGAGGCTCTCCGGACGATCGTCAAGGAGTCGCCGATCCCGGTGATCGCCGACATTCACTTCAACCACACCCTGGCGCTGAAGGCGATCGACGCCGGCGCGGACTGCATCCGGCTCAACCCGGGCAACATCGGCGGCCCCGAGAAGGTCGCCGAGGTCGCCGAGCGGGCGACCAAGGCGAACGTGCCGATGCGGATCGGCGTCAACTCCGGCTCGCTGCCCAAGCACCTGCACGAGCTGGAGAGGGACAACCCGGTCGAGGCGCTGGTCCAGGCCGCGGTCGAGTTCGTCGAGCTCATGGAGCGCCTCGAGTTCGAGAACTTCAAGGTCTCGATCAAGTCCACGAACGTCCCCAACACGATCGCCTCGAACCGGCTGCTGGCGGAGAAGATCCCCTATCCGATCCACCTGGGCATCACCGAGGCCGGCACGAAGTGGTCCGGCTCGCTGAAGTCGTCGGTCGGCCTCGGGACATTGCTCGCCGACGGGGTGGGGGACACGATTCGGATCTCGCTCTCGACCTTCCACGCCGAGGAGGAGGTCAAGGTCGCCTGGGAGATCCTCAAGGCGCTGCACCTGCGCGAGCGGGGCCCGGTCCTCATCGCCTGCCCAACCTGCGGCCGCCTCCAGTTCGACATGGACACCGTCGTCGCGGAGATCGAGCAGCGCCTGGAGGCCTACACCGAGCCCGTCGAGGTGGCGGTGCTGGGTTGCGCGGTCAACGGGATCGGGGAGGCCTCGCACGCCGACTTCGGCATCACCGGCGCCAAGGACGAGGGCCTGATCTTCGCCCACGGCAAGCCGCTGCGGAAGGTGAAGCAGGACGAGCTGGTCGACGCCCTCTTCGCCGAGATCGACAAGTCACTCGACCGGGGCAAGGTCCATGTCGACGAGGCCAAGTCGCGCGAGGGCGCGGACTGGCTGGCGAAGATCGAGGAGGAGAACGCCGGCGAGCTCACGCCCGAGCGCATCGCCCAGATGGAGGCCGAGGCCTCGAACGAGGAGCCCGATCCGTTCCTGAAGCCGGTGAAACGGCCGGCCCTCGACGAAGACGCCTCGCCGACCACCGGCCGCCGCTTCACCCGCGCTTAGGCGTCGATCGGAAGCTCGAACCAGACGTGGGTGCTGCCCTCGTAGACGGCCCAGCGTGAGCTGAGCCTGTCGACGAGCTCGAGACCTCCGCCATCCGTCTCGCTGCGATCCCTGATCCGCGGGATCGCGCCGGCGGGATTGCCTTGATCGGCAATCTCGCCCCTGATCACGTCGTCAGCGGTCACGAGCGTCACCGTGATCGGTCTTCCCGGGCCATGAGCGACCGCGTTGTTGACGAGCTCCGTGACGACCGCGATCAGGTCGATGAGTGTGCGCTGCGGCAGCGACCGCGAGAAGCGCTGACGGAGCGCCTGACGCGTCCGCCAGCCGGCCCGGATGTCCGGAGAGAGGACAAGTCTGAACTCCTCTGGCTGTACCTGGCCCGTACTCGATGCCATGGCTCCTCCGAGCCGATCATCGAGGCCCCCCTCACGGAACAAGCTAGTACGCCTTCGCGAAGATCGCCATCACGGTCGCGGGGCCGCCGCTGATCACGCAGCGTGCATCGGGCGGAAGTTCGGCTCCCTCGGGGATGACGCGCACGCTGACGCCGAGCTCGCCCATCGTCTCGATGGTCTCCGGCCCCTCGCTCCAGGGCGCCAGGACGAAGCCCCCGGACTCGGTGTCGTCCCCCGAGAAGAACTCACGGAACTCGTCGATCGTCGTGATGTCGTCGCGGGTGCGCTCGCGCAGCCGCTTGTCCGCCTCCTCGAAGTAGCTCAGCTGGATGTCCCCGATCATGCCGGCCACCGCATCAGCGGCCCCCTCCCGCGGGATCGCGTCACGGGCGAGCTCCGGGTCGTCGCGGCGGGTCATCGTGACCACGCCCTGATCGATGTCCCGGCCGCCGAGCTCGATCACGATCGGCACACCCTTGCGGATCCACTCCCAGCGCTTCTCTGCCGGCTTGTGGTCCCGCAGATCGACCTCGGCGCGCAGCGCCGCGCCCTCCCACGACCGCTCGGTGAGCTCGGCCTGCAGCTCGCGCGCAGATTCGAGCACCGCGGTCGGGTCATCGCGGGTGATCGGGACGATCTTGACCTGCTGGGGTGCGATTCGGGGCGGAACGCGGAGACCGTTGTCGTCGCCGTGGGTCATCACCACCGCTCCCACCATCCGGGTGGTGAGACCCCATGAGGTCGTGTAGCAGAGCTTTCGCTCGCCGTCCTCGTCCGTGAACTCCATCTCCATCGCCCCGGAGAAGTTCTGGCCCAGGTAGTGGGAGGTCCCACACTGCAGTGCCTTGCCGTCCTGCATCATCGCCTCGATGCTGAGGGTGGTTTCGGCGCCCGGGAAGCGCTCGTACTCCGGCTTCTCGCCGGCGATCGCCGGAATCGCCAACAGCGATTCGGTGAACTCCCGATAGACGCCGAGCATCCGCCGGGTCTCCTCGAGCGCCTCCTCCTCGGTCGCGTGGGCGGTGTGCCCCTCCTGCCAGAGGAACTCCGTGGTCCGCAACAGCACCCGCGGGCGAAGCTCCCAGCGCACGATGTTCGCCCACTGATTGATCATCAGGGGCAGGTCACGGTAGGAGTTGATCCACTTGGCGAAGGAGCGGCCGATGATCGTCTCGGAGGTGGGGCGGACGATCAGCGGCTCGGGGAGCTCGGCGGCCGGATGCAGGGATCCGTCCTCGCCCTGTTCGAGCCGGTGGTGCGTGACCACAGCCATCTCCTTCGCGAACCCCTCGACGTGCTTGGCCTCCTCCTCGAAGTAGCTCAGCGGGATGAAGAGCGGGAAGTAGGCGTTCTGGGCCCCGGTCCCCTTGATCCCGTCGTCGAGCGCGCGCTGCATCAGCTCCCACATGCCGTAGCCCCACGGCCTGATCACCATCGCGCCGCGGACGTGGTCGAGCTCCGCGACCTCCGCGTCGCGGACCACGCTCTGGAACCACTGAGGGAAGTCCTGAGCGCGGGTGGGGGAGATTCCGGTTTTCGGCTTGCCTTGCATATGCTCGGATGATGGCCCGTAGCCGCGGACAATCCTTTCGCAAGGGGCGGCGAAAGGGGTTCAGGCGCCAGTTTGGACTCGACCGATCCGGCCCGCCACCGAGTCAGACGAGACCGGGGCAGCCCCTGCGCCCTTGGACGATCCCGAACGCGGTGGGATACATCCGGCTGGCGGGGCTGCCGGTCTTCCTCTACCTGGCGTTCTCCTCGGGTGACGGCCGTGACCCAGCCGCGGCGGTGATCTTCTGGCTGATTGCGGTGGGAGACTACGTCGACGGATTCCTGGCTCGGGCGACGGGCCAGTACAGCCGGATGGGATCCATCTTGGACCCGATCGTCGACCGGCTGACGATCCTCTCCGGCGTCGTGGTCTGCTGGCACTTCGAGCTGCTGCCGCGGTGGGCCCTCGCGGTGCTGGTGGGCCGCGAGGTGATCACTGCGCTACTTGCCGAGTTTGCGCTCCGACGGGTGGGCGAGCTGCAGATCAATTGGCTCGGACGGCTCGCGACGGTACCCGTGATGGCGTCGATCTTCTTCTCCATGGTCTCCGCGAGCTGGGTGTGGAGCGCGATGCTGATCTTCGGGGTCGTGCTCGGGGTGATGGGTACGATCGCCTACGTCCGGACCGGGCTCCGCGAGCTCGCCGCTGCTCAGGCACAATGCAAGCCCTCGACCGAACCTTCAACCCGCGGTTGAGGTAGCTCGAACGTACCTATAATCGCTCCACCAGAGACGAAACCGGAGGACCCGTGGAGGACGAGACCTTTCCAGACATCGGCTCGATGAGCGACGAAGAGCTCAAGGAGCTGATCGACAGCCTCACCGCCGAGGAGCAGGAGGTGTCATACCGGCGCCGGATCCTGCACGGGCAGATCGACATCCTGAGGGCCGAGCTGGTCAACCGCCTGCGTGAGGGTCGCCCCGAGGGCGGCACACTGATCAAGGGCGACGACGTCCAGCGGCTCAGTGAGATCCTCGCCGGCCGTTCCGAGCCCCCGACCAAGCCCCCGACCTAGAGGGCGGTACAAGGTGGCGATCCACTGCCCCGAGTGCGGGTTCGTCAACGCCGAGGGGGCCAACTACTGCCAGAAGTGCGGCGCGTACCTCTCCCGCCCCGACGGGAAGGACGAGCCGACGACGATGACCTACACGGTCGACGAGTCGGGAGAGATGCATCAGGTCGACATCGACGAGGTCGTCGAGCGTCACGGGGCGGCGATGGTGATCCGCTCGGGCGGTGGCCGAGCGGGGGAGAGCTTCACGCTGGACGACGAGCGGGTCTCGATCGGACGGACCCCCGAGGCCGGCGTCTTCCTCGACGACGTCACCGTCTCCCGGAACCACGCGCTGCTCGTTCGCCGCAACGAGGGCCTCTACATCGACGACCTCGGATCGCTGAACGGCACTTACGTCAACCGCCGCCGGATCGAGTCACACAAGCTGGAGGATGGCGACGAGATCCAGATCGGCAAATACAAGCTGAGCTATCTGGAGAAGTGACCATGGACGCCTCGCCGACACCCTTCGACCGCAGGACCACCGATGGCGCCGGAACCGACGGCTCGCCCTCGAATCGCAAGGCGCTCACGATCGGGGCCGTCGCCAAGATCCTCGGTCGCGAGTTCGAGGAAATCTCAATCTCGAAGATCCGCTACCTCGAGGATCAGAAGCTGCTCTCTCCACGGCGGACGGCGGGCGGCTACCGGCTCTACAGCCAGGCGGACGTCGAGCGCCTGCGGACCATCCTGCGCATGCAGCGCGACGAGTTCCTGCCCCTGCGGGTGATCCGCCAGGAGCTGGCGGCCGGCGCGCGAGAGGAACGAGGCGGGGCGGCGTCACTGCGTCGCGCGACGGCGGTGGAGCCGGGCAAGGGGTCGCGGCTCACGATCGAGGAACTGGTCGACCAGACCGGAGTGGGGAGCGAGTTGATCAAGGATCTCGAGGACTGGCGACTGATCCAGCCGCACAACGTCGCGGGCACCAAGCTCTACGACGACACCGACTGCGAGATCGTCAAGGCATGCGCCGAGCTCGCCCGATTCGGGGTGGGGGGCCGAAACCTGAAGGTGTTCCGCACTGCGGCCGATCGGGAGGCGGTGCTGCTCGAGGCCGTGATCGGTCCCGGCCTGCAGTCCACCAACCACAACGTGCACCGCGAGGCGATCGAGAACCTGGAGAGTCTCGCCGCCGCCTGCAACAACCTCACGCACATGCTGCTTGTCCGCGACCTGCGGAAGCTGACAGGCGAGGACTAGGGCCCACTGCGGTGGCACGCGTCGTCCGTAGGCGCCGCATCGCTGCGCCCGCGAGCGCGCTCTGGGACGTGGTCACCGACCCGTATCACCTGCCCCGCTGGTGGCCGAACACGCAACGGGTGGAGAACGTGAGCGAGGGAGAGCCCGGGGAGCGCAGCTGGACCCAGGTGCTGGAGACCCGCGGCGGGCGCGGGGTCCGTGCCGACTACCACGGTGTGGCTGTGACCGACGGCGAGCGCTACGTCTTCGAGCAGACCGTCGAGGGAACGCCCTTCGAGCGCTTCGTGAAGCGAGTACGCACCGAGATCCAGCTGCAACCCCAGAACGGCGAGACCGACGTGACGATGTCCCTCGACCGCCGGCTGCGCGGCCTCTCCCGGCTGGGCTCGCCGATGATGCGCAGGGCGATCGGGCGGACCCTGAACGAGGCGCTCGCCGGCCTGGAGACGGCCGCGACCGGGGCGGAGGGACAGACCTGACCGCCGACATGAAGTGGTGGGGCTGGGGCGACCCGGACCGGCGCCTCGACCTTCCTCCGGCGGCGGTCGCAGCGCTCCGTGAGGAGCTCGGCGTCCACGCCGACGACGCCGTCGAGCACGTCCCGCTCGAGCAGGTCTCTCTACCTGAGGCACGGCCCGTCCCGGACGCCGTCCGCTCCGCCGCCGGTGAGGTTCTCGACGGCCCCGAGGATCGATTGCGCCGGGCGGCGGGCCGCAGCTACCCGGACCTGGTCCGGCTGCGCACCGGGCGGCTCGAGCTCGCTCCCGATGCCGTCCTGCGCCCCCCGGATGATGCCGCGGTCGAGGCCGTGCTGGGTGCCTCCGCGGAGACCGGGGTGGCCGTCGTTCCCTACGGAGGCGGAACGAGCGTGGTCGGCGGCCTCGACGCCGTCTCCGACAGCCACGCGGCGGTCGTCTCGCTCGACCTGGCTCACCTGCGCTCCATCGAACTCGACCCGCGCTCGCTGACCGCCATCCTGGGACCCGGGCTGTCCGGGCCCGACGCCGAGCGGGCGCTGGGTGCCCTCGGAGCCACGCTGGGCCACTTCCCGCAGTCCTTCGAACAGGCGACCATCGGCGGGTTCGCCGCAACCCGCTCGGCCGGCCAGGCGTCGAGCGGCTACGGACGCTTCGACGATGTTGTGACCTCGATCGAGCTCACCGCTCCCGGAGGACGGCTGCGAACCCGCGCGATCCCTCACACCGCCGCCGGCCCGGCGCTGCGCGAGCTGGTCCTCGGCTCGGAGGGGACCCTCGGCGTGATCACCGAGGTCAGCTGCCGGGTGCGCCCGGCGCCGCGGGTGCGCCACTACGAGGGCTGGATGGCGGAGGACTTCAAGGCAGGCCGCGAGATCGTCCGTGATCTGGCGCAGGCGCACGAGGCGCCGGACGTGCTGCGGCTATCAGACGAGGAGGAGACCCGGGTGACCCTCGGCCTGGCGGGGACCGAGGGCCTGCAGAAGCGCGCGCTCGACGCCTACCTGTCGCTGCGCCGGCGCCAGGGCGGCTGCCTGATGATCTGCGGCTGGGAGGGCGAAACGGAATCGGTCCGCCGGCGCCGCTCGCTGAGCCAGACGCGGCTGCGCCTCGGCCGGGCCGTCCCGCTGGGGGCCTCGGCGGGCCGCTCCTGGAACCGCAACCGCTACGGCGGCCCCTATCTGCGGGACGAGCTGATGGACCTCGGAGTGATGGTGGAGACGCTCGAGACCGCCCACACTTGGAGCAGGCTGGATGAGCTCTACCGTGCAGTGAGCGCAGCCCTGCGGGGCGCCCTGGGCGAGCGCTCGATCGTCATGTGCCACGTCTCCCACGCCTACCCCGACGGCGCCTCGCTCTACTTCACCTTCTTCGCCCGGGCCCGGCGCGGGAGGGAGCTCGAACAGTGGCGGACCGCGAAGAGCGCCGCCTGCGAGGCGATCGTCGCGACCGAGGGCACGATCACCCACCACCACGCAGTGGGCCGCGACCACGCCCCCTACATGCGCGCAGAGGTCGGCGAGGTGGGCCTCGACGCCCTCCGTGCCGTCAAGGAGCGCCTCGACCCAGCGGGGATCATGAACCCGGGGAAGCTCCTGCCCGTGTGAGTCGGGCGCCTAGCGCAGAGCGCCGCGCATCACCGGCGTGCCGACCACCTGGGGGAGCGTCGCGCTCTGCGCCGCCCGCTGCACCGCGGTGGCCGCCTCCCGCTGACGGGTCAGGGTGAGGACGACGCTGGTGAAGCTGGGCAGCAGTCCCTCGGCCGCGGTGGGGATCGGCGTTCTGCCCGTGAGCTTGCCGTCGGAGCCGACCGCCTTGAAGGCCACCGGGAGGCTCCGCCCGCCGGAGCCCGCAAGCCAGAGGACGTAGCTCTGGCCTGGGCCGCTCGGGGTGAGACCCTCGATGGCCAGGTCGACGGCGGGCTGATCGGCGACACGGACCACAGAGATCATCCCGCTCGCGCTGGAGCCGCCCACCGGGCTCAGCCGGATCGGCACGACGTCCTCCTGGTCGCCCCGGGTGGTGGTGGACCCGTTGTCGCCGCCGCCCCCGCCGACCGCCACGAGCACGATCGCCACGACCACCCCGGCGACGCCGAGCGCTGCCCAGAGCGCCCAGCGCCTCCGCCCGCCGGCGTTTGCGGGTTCGGCCGGGGAGTGCGGTGAAGCGAGCGGCTCAGCGCCCTCCAGTGCGTCCAGGCGCTCCCTGACCGCTCGCGGGGAGATGTCGGCGGCCGGATCGGCCTCGAGGGCGCTCGCGGCGGCGTGCGCCCGGTCCCGCACCTCGCCGGGACTCGTCCCGAGGAGCTCTGCGATCTGCTCATAGCGCTCCCCGGCGATCAGGAGCTGGAGCAGCGCGCGCTGATCCTCGCTCAACGCCATGGGCTGGCGCGGTCGGTCAGCCCTTCGAGCCCTTGGTGCCAGTGCCGGACTGCGTCCCGCCGCCCTGGGCCTGGCTCTGCGCCTGCTGGAGGAGCTGGTTGAGGCCGAGCTCGGAGATGTTCCCCTGCAGCACCGGAGTACCGACGAAGTTGGTCACCCCGGTCGCCTTCCTACCCTGCGCCGAGATCGACTGCGAGATCTGCGTCGCCTGGTCAGTGGTCACCCGGGAGAACCGGATCGAGCCGAAGGCCGGCAGGAGGAGCACCTGCTGGGCGACCAACGGGACGCCGCCCGTGAGATTCCCGCTCGAGTCCACGGCCTCCTGGCCGAGCGGCAGGGCCTGCGTGTCGGACTTGTAGAGCCAGAGGAGGTAGCGCTCGCCGTTCGCCGTCGGGGGAAGGTGGACGGCGTTCGCCTGCAGGACGAACGTCGGGGCCTGGTTCCTCGAGTTCGTGTTGGTGTTCTGCTGCGAGGCGCCGAGCGTGACCTGCCCGCTCGGCGGGCAGCTGGCGTCAGCGGAAGGGCCGTCGGCGGTCAGCTTCATCGTCGGAATGCCTGCCTGCTGCGCCGAGGAGGGGTTGACCGGGGCGCAGTCCTTGCCGCCACCACCGCCGCCGCCGCTGGTCACGATCACGATCACCACGATCGCGATCACGAGGGCCGCGGCGCCGCCGACGATGGCCTGAGTCCTTCGCTTGCCGGTGAGCGACCCGAGACCGCTGAAGAAGCCGGCGGCCCGGGAGGCGAAGCCCCGGTCCCTTGGGCGTCGCGGGGGAGGGTGGCGGCGCTTGGGCCGGCGGGGTCGCGGATGGGGGAGGGGGAGCGGCGGCCGGCGGGGGAGGCGGCGGTGCTGCCCTGCGCCCGCCGCGCGGCTCCGGGATCTCGGGCAGCGTGGCCCGCGGAGCGAGCAGTCTCAGGTTCTGGACCAGCCGCTGGGCGAGGGCGTTCGCCTCGGGATCGCTTTGGAGATGGCGGACGGCGTCGGCTCGGCCGATGGGGTCGGCCTGGCCCAGCAGGTAGTCGCTGAGGCCGACCTGCGCATCAGGGTCGGCGCCGCCGATCTCGGTCAGCGCCGAACGCGCGCGGATGCGCACCTCATCCGGCGCAATGCCGAGCAGAGAGCCGATGTCCTCGTAGCTCTGTCCTCCCTCGAGCAGCAGCTGAAGCATCGCGCGCTGTTCATCCGTGACCGCCACGAGCGTGGAAGCCTAGGGCAGCGGGGAAACGCGTGACGCAGCTCTTATCCGGCGTTTAGTCGTTCGGGTCGGAGCGCTCGCCCGGGCTGACACGGCGCGCCAGGCGCGGATAGAACTCGACCAGGCAGTCCTCGTCGAGCTCCAGCTCGGCAGTGAAATCACCGTCGCGACTGAGATAGCGGACCACCGACCCGGCGGCGGCCGAGCGGACATGCTCATAGCGCTGCGGCGCGGCCTCGACACGGAGGCTGGGGGTCGTGACGAAGGCCATCACGAAGTCTCCGGAGCCGCTCGACTGGAACCCGTGGCGACGGATCGGCATGCTGTTCGTGAGCGGTGAGTTCTCGATGTCGATGTCGCGGGCCTCGGAGAGATCCGGAAGCGAGCCGTCCCAGGGACCGCCGGGGATGTCGCCCTCGTCCTCGACCTCTGCATTCCAGCCGCCCGACCCGTCGTGGCGCAGCAGCAGCTGACGGCGCCACCCCTGCGTGGTCGCGGTCAGCTCGAGCTCACTGGTGACGAAGCGCTCCGGAGCCTCGAGGCGGTAGTCGACGCGAAACGGGACAGGCTCGGCGCCCAGCTGCGTCCCTGCGGCGCTCAGGCCGTCATCCCCGAGCTCGACCTCACAGGACTCCGTCAGCCACTCCTCGACCCCGGACCAGACCAGGAATCGCATGGCGGCAGACTATGGTCCCGCGGCATGGGAGAAGAGGAGACCATCCCGGCGGGCTTCGCCGAGGAGATCGGGGTCGAGTGGATCGACCTCGACCCCGACAACGCACGCGCGCGGATCAAGGTTGAGACCCGCCACCTTCAGCCGTTCGGGATCGTCCACGGGGGCGTCTACGCCACCCTCGCGGAGAGCATCTGCTCGGCGGCCACCCACGACGCGGTGCACGCCGACGACATGGTGGCGATGGCCCAGTCGAACGACACGACCTTCCTTCGCCCGACCAGCGAGGGACACATCACCGCGAACGCACGGACTCGCCACCGGGGACGGACGACCTGGGTCTGGGATGTCGAGATGAGCGACGACGAGGGGCGGGTCTGCGCCCTCTCCCGGATGACGATCGCGGTTCGGCCCCGGCGGTAGACGGCTTCGCCATCAGATCGCGGCCACGAGCGGCAGCTAGCGGGGCAGCTTCCTCATCGAGCCGAAACGGTTGGTGATCGGCAAGCGCCGGTCGCGGCCGAAGGCCTTGGTCGATACCCGGATGCCGGGCGGAGCCTGGCGGCGCTTGTACTCGGCCCGGTCGACGAGCCGGACGACCTCCCGGACGGTCTCCTCGGGGAGACCCTGCGCGACGAGCGCATCGATGCCCTCGTCGTGCTCGACGTAGGCCTCGAGGATCCTGTCGAGCGTCTCGTAGGGCGGCAGGGAGTCCTCGTCCAGCTGGTCGGGTCGCAGCTCCGCCGACGGGGGGCGCTCCAGCACCGAGGCGGGGATCAGCTCGCCACTCTCCTGCTCGTTCCGCCATCTCACGAGCCTGTACACCAAGAGCTTGAAGACGTCCTTGATCACGGCGAAGCCGCCGGCCATGTCGCCGTAGAGCGTCGCGTAGCCGACCGACATCTCGCTCTTGTTCCCGGTGGTGAGCACGAGCCAGCCGAACTTGTTCGACAGGGCCATCACCAGATTGCCCCGGATACGTGCCTGGAGGTTCTCCTCGGCCAGGCCGGGCTCGGCGCCCTCGAAGCTGGACGCGAGCGCATGCCGGTAGGCCTCCATCGCCTCTGCGATCGAGATCTCGATCAGCTCGACCCCGAGGTTCGCGGCGATCGCCCGGGCGTCGGCCTGGGTCTCGTCGCTGGAGTTGGGGGAGGGCATGACGACGACGCTGACGCGCTCCGGGCCCAGGGCATCGACGGCGATCAGCGCCACCAGGGCGGAGTCGATCCCGCCGGAAAGGGCGATCACCACGTGCTCGAAGCCGTTCTTCTCGACGTAGTCGCGCAGTCCCGTGGTCAGCGCCGCGTAGACCTCGGACTCCTCGTCCGGGAGTGGCTCCGCCAGCCGCGGCTCGACGTGACCCTCCGGCTGCGCACCCGAGCTGAGCTCGGCGAGAACCGGGACGCTGCGCGCGGCGGAGGCGCCATCGGTGCGGCCGCCCGGCGGCAAGATCAGATCGCAGATCAGGAGCTCGGGCGCGAACTGCCCCGCCCGCGCGAGCGTCTGGCCGTCGGGGGCGACCACGACACTGGCCCCGTCGAAGACCAGCTCGTCCTGGCCGCCCACCATGTTGCAGAGGGCGAAGGCCGCCCCGTTGGCGGTGGCGCGCTCCGCCACCATCGCCTCGCGGGCGCGGCCCTTGCCGCGGTGATACGGAGAGGCCGAGGAGTTGACCACCAGGCGGGCGCCCGCCGCCACCTCGTCTCCTTCGGGAGAGCCGGGGTGCCAGATGTCCTCGCAGACGGTCAGGCCGACGAGCGTGCCGTCGATCTCGATCAGGGCCGGCTCCGTGCCCGGCTCGAAGTAGCGGCGCTCGTCGAAGACCCCGTAGTTGGGCAGATCGCACTTGCGGTAGATCGCGCGCACCTCGCCGCCGGCGAGAACGGCGAGCGAGTTGTAGGCCGGGGGAGGGAACGCGTCGATCAGCGGGTCGAAATCCTCGAGCTCGGAGGCGGGCCGCTCCATGCGCTCCGGAAAGCCGACCAGGGCGACGACGCCCTCGACCTCCGCGGCGAGGGCCTCGAGCGCCTCACCGGCCGCGTCCAGGAAGTCCCTGCGCAGCACGAGGTCCTCGGGCGGGTAGCCGGAAAGGCAGAGCTCGGGGAGCAGCACGAGCTGCGCGCCGCGGTCCCGGGCCTTGTCGATCGACTCCGAGATCAGGCGCGAGTTGCCCTCGATGTCGCCCACGGTGGGGTCGATCTGGGCCAGCGCCAGCCGCAGATGTGTCGCCTCGGCCATGGATCAAGTATGGCCGCATCGACGAGGCGAACAGACTCATCCGTGGCTCGGGCTACCCTGCCGCGCGTGTTCAGGCAGGAGAGGAACCCTCGCAGGCGCCGAGGAGTGGAGCTGCTGGAAGCTCACGTCGAGGACCTATGCCGGGAGTACGACATCGAGCTGGCCGGCTCCTCGTCGCGCGGACGGGCGATCCGCTGGCGCGGGGGCAGGCTCGAGATCTCGATCCCGCCGATCCGCGGCCAGGTCTCCTACTTCATCGCCCTCCACGAGATCGGTCACCTGGTCGGGAAGGGACGCTCGGCTCCCAGGCTCGAGTCGGAGGCGAACGCCTGGCTCTTCGCGCTCGAGCACAGCGTCGTCGAGCCCACCACGGCGACCAAGCGCTCGATCTCCCGCCGCCTGCGCGGGTATCTCGAGTGGGCCAGGAACCGCCAGCACCGGCGGGTGCCGCCGAGGATCCCGCCGCGCGAGCACCCCTTCTGGGCGCTCCTCGAGCTCGCCTAGGGTCCGCCCACACCGCTTAGGCACACCCTCGGCCGCCAGACGATGAGTTTTCGTCTCGCGATCGGTCTCTAGCTGTGGCAGAGCAACGTGCAGAAGGAAGGAGAGCCCGATGTCAAGCTCAAGCCTGAAGCCATGCTGATCTACTCGATGGGCGTCTCGGTGGATGGCTTTATCGCCGACCGCGAGGGCGCGTTCTCCTGGTCGGTTCCCAACGAGGAGCAGTTTCGTTTCCACGTCACGCAGACACGCGATCTTGGGGGCTTTCTGTTGGGCCGCAGGCTCTACGAGACGATGCTGGTGTGGGAGACGGATCCGTCGATGCGCGACAGCGAGCTCGACGCCGCGTTCGCCGACGCCTGGTGCGCGATCCCGAAGATCGTCTTCAGCCGCACGCTCGACAGCGTCCAGGGCAACGCGCGGCTCGCCGAGGCGTCGGTGGCCGAGGAGGCCGCTGCGGCGCTCGACGCGACCGAGAAGGACGTCGGGATCGGCGGCGCCGGCCTGGCCGCGGCGGCGATCCAGCTCGGCCTGGTCGACGAGCTGCGCATGTTCCGCTATCCGGTCGTCGTCGGTGGTGGCACGCCGTACCTGCCGCCGGTCACCGAAGACGTCCCGCTGGACCTGATCGAGACCCGGACGGTCGGCTCGCGCGTGATCTACGAGCGGTACGGGCGAGCGGGCGACGAGTTGAACTGACGCCGCATATCCGCTCTGCATGGAAAGCAGCGGCTCTAGAGAGATACTGGGTGGGTGATGTCGGAGGAGAGTCTCGAAGATTTCATCCACCGTGGATACGCCAGGTTCAACCAGGCCGAACGAGAGCCCGTTGACGAGCAAGAGCTCGCGTCTCTGGATATCTGGCATCCCGACGGCGTGTACGTGAACTCCGCCAGCGACCCCGACCCCGCGACTCACCGGGGAATCGAGGCGGTGAGGAGGCAGATCGGGCGATGGGTCGAGGCCTATCCCGACCTGCAGGTGGAGCCGCTTGAGATCCAGACCAACGGCGATCGGGCGTTCGTCTGGGTTCGCTTCTCGGGTCATGGTGCGGAAAGCGGGGTTCCAATCGACATGGAGTTGGCTCACGTCAACATGGTCGAAGGCGGCAAGCTCCGCCGCATCGAGGAGTATCAGGAGCGAGCCGATGGGCTCGAAGCTGCGGGGCTGTCGGAGTAGCGACCGCTACTTGACAGTCGACCCTTCTTCATAGGTCTTAACTCGCCGGGACGTCCGGGAACACGTCGACCCACACACGCGCACCCCCGGGAGTGAAGTAGCCGCGCGTGTTGCGGTCCGGTTGGGACTGCGGTCGGCCCGACAGCGACATCCAGGCGGCGGGATGCACGATGCCCTCGCCCTGCACCCACACGGCCACCGCCGGACCGGCTGCATGGAACGTCTCATCGACGTTGCACTTGAGCTCGGGTCCTCCCAGCGGATCGCGCGTGCGCGCCCCGCCGGGCAGCACGTAGCGCCCCACGACAACACGCTCGGGCGGGCCGTCGAGGCGGTCGAGCAAGGTCACAAGCGTGCTCGCCACGACGTTGGAGGTCTGCGAGCTCGCCGCCTCCGAATCATCCGAGTGCCCGCAGCCGAAGCGGTCGGTGGAGGAGGGGTCGAGGCCGTTGCCGCGCTCGCCCGGCACACCGACGCCGTTGCCTGTGGGGAAGATGTAGCCGAGCATGTCGTCGGCCAGGCCGTTGACGAAGCGATAGGGCGCATGCATGTGGGGTAGCGGCCAGGCCGGCAGCGGGTCGGCCGGGAACGGCATGTCTTGCGGCCCGAGGAAGCCCCGTAGGTAGGTGAACGGGAACACTTCGCCCGGTACGGAGATGAACTCGCCGTCGCCGATCCGGAAGGCGGCGGCCGAGGTCTGAAGCTCGTCGCCGACCGGCGAGCCCGGCGGGACCTGGGTGCGGCAGTCGTCGGCGAACAGCGGCCGCGGGCCGAAGACCCCGAACTGGCCGCCGAGCCGGAAGAGCAGGTTCGTCACGGTCAAACAGATCGGCGCGCGCGCGCCGTCGACCACGTTGGAGCGCGAGCCATGGGCTTTGTCCAGCGACTGTGAGACCGCCGCGGCGATCTGGTGGCCCAGGGCCCGCGTCTCCTGGAAGTAGCCCGTGGGCGCGCGCGAGCCGTTGGCCTCGAACAGCGTTCGGCAGCCAGCCGGGTGGCTCTCGGAGATAAAGCGCTGGGGAGTGCGTGAGATCGGCGCGTCGAAGACCTCCGGCGTCTCCACGCTGCCCACCAACCCCGCCATCTCGATGGCCACACCGCCGAAGCGGTGCTCGAGCGCACTGCGCATGAAGTGCGGCCAGTCGGCGCTGACCCAGGCGCGCTGGGGGTCGGAGGCGTCGCCGTTGAAGCCGAGCGTCTCGGCATGCTGGGAGACGTCGGCCAGAGTGGCGATGGTGTGCCCGTGTCGGCCCACGGCCTGCAGCACCGGCATCAGCTGGTCGTCCACGAAGGGGTAGGACGACCAGCACTGGCGGAGGTTGGCCGGCTCACTGGCCTCGGCGTAGCGGATCGAGGCCGGGCGCATGGCACGGTAGGCGTCGACGATGGCCTCTGCGGAGCGCTTGACCAGATAGTCCGCGAAGTACGAGTTCACGCCCGAGGTGAACTGGTCGACCCCCGACAGTCCGAGTGTGTCCGGCGCCGATTCGTCGTGCGTTGCCGAGATGAAGACGCCATCGAGGTGCACCCCGGCGCGCTGCGCGGCGCTGCGGATCCGGTCCTGGTAGATGTTGAACAGGCCCTCCTGGTCGACGACCTCGACCGCGATGGTGTGCGGCCCGTTGGAGACGACGATCGCGCGCGCGCCGACCGGGTCCGCGACACGTTTGAAGAAGCGCGGCGTGTCGGCGCCCCCGCCTAGCAGGTTGCCCTCCCAACGGCCGTTGCCGTTGCAGTCCAGGTATGGGTCGCCCGGCTCAAAGTGGCCCGAGCCCTGGAGGTCCTCGTAGGGCTCCTCGAAGGCGAACGGCCGCGCGCCGTCGTATTGCGCGCGCTGCGCCACGGTGGTCGCGCAGTCCGAGGGATCGTGGGGCACGAGGCCGGCGCGCGGTGGGGTGAAGTCCCCGACCGCCGCCCCGACGCGGAAGTGCGCGGGATGCCCGCGGCCCGCGGAAGCGGAAGCGGAAGGCGCGAGCGCGAACACCATGGACAGCACCAGCACGGCGACCTTTGCGGCTCCGGCCCTCATTATCCCGACGCCGATCCTACTCCCAGAACGGTTCACTGCTCTCTTCGTGAAGTGCTGGTGTGCCTTCCGTCCCTATCTACCTGGAGGATCACACCCCAAGTGGTGCTGGGAGCCCCCGGCTAGGCGGCGGTGTTCTTGCGGCGCTGGCCGGGTCGTACCGCTTCGAGGTTGCTGATGATCACTGCGACGACCGACACCAGGTAGAGCTGGCCCAGCAGCGCTTCGGTGATCGCCAGGGAGCGACCCAGGTTCGTGGCCGCCACCAGGTCCCCGTAGCCGACGGTCGTGACGGTCGTGTAGCTGAAATAGAGGAAGTCGTCTCGGCCGTAGCTGCCGGGTGGATTGAAGAACGACGTGGAGGAGAGATCGTTGACCGTGGCGTAGGCGACCCCGAAGATCAGGCCGATCAGGAGGTAGAGGCAGAGCACTCCGAACATCGTCTGCAAGGTGACGGCCTGCGTCTCGCGGAACTGCTTGATCACCCCGAAGACGAGCGCGACCGGGGTCAGGCCCACATAGAGCAGCGCCACGATCCCGGCGGAGCTGTTGCCGAACTGCCCGCTCCCGAACAGCGCCGCGCCGGCGCCGACGATCCCGATCACCCCAGCGATGACGGTGAGCAAGATCACCCAGTGACGCGCGCGGGATGCCACGACCGCAGCGACCAGCACAGCGGCCTGGAGGATCACCCCGACGAAACGCCCGCCGTCCCCGCTGGGCGCTGCCAGCGTGAAGGTGACCGTCGCGAGGATCAGCAGGAGGACGATGCCGAAGCGGTAGTGGATCCGGTGCACGCGGGCATCTTCGCCCGGGCACAGGACGCCACTGCCTCAGCAGGAGCGGGCGCGCGGGTCCAGGCGCCTGTCGCGTGTCGCGCCCTCGCGCTTGTTCGGCCCGGAGCCGCAGCTGATCTTCCGGTCGCGGAATCCGTCCTTGGCTCGGAGAAGATCGATCCCACCCTTGCCCTTGAGCGCGTCGCGGCCCTTGTTGCCCACGACCAGGTCACCGTCGGGGCCACCGACGACCTTGTCACGGTCTCTGCCGCCGAAGAGCCTGTCGGCGCCGAGCCATCCCTTTAGGACGTCCCCGCCGTTGCCGCCCAGGATCAGGTCGTTGCCCTCGAGCCCCAGCAACCTGTCGCCGCCGTTGTTCCCGATGATCGTGTCGTCGCCCGCCGCACCGACGAGCGTCTCCGAGCTCGAGTCTCCGGCCAGGAAATCGCCCTTGGCCGTTCCGATCAGGACCTCCACGTCGCCGCGCACTGTGTCGCGCCTGCCGGACCCCTGATCCTCGATGCCCCCGTCGTTGCGGTCTCCGGAGCCGATCGTGACGCTGACCGGAGTGGCCCGAGCAGCGTAGGTGAGGGAGTCCGTGCCGCTCCCCCCGGCGATGTCGTCCGGGCCGTTGCCACCGTCCAGCGCGTCGCGCCCGCTGCCGCCGCGGAGGGTGTCGGCCAAGGGGGAGCCGACCACGGCGTCGTTGCCGGAGCCTCCGTCGAGCGTGCCGTGGCCCTTGACCGTGTCATTGCCGGGGCCGCCGTCGAGATTCCCCGTGACGGTCGAGGGGATCGTGGGATCGAGCGCGATCGTGTCGTCGCGGGCATCGGTGTCCACCGAGATCGTCTTGATTCCCGCCCCCGGGCAGGTGGCGGCGTGGGCGTCCAGCGCCGTACAGGCCCCGCTCGACGTCAGGTTGGCAGCCGCATCCCTGACCGTGTAGAGACCCGCGGTGCCGTCATAGCTGACGGTGATCCGGTTGGTCTCGCTGCCGGTCTCCGCGGCTCTGATCGTGTTCGACCCAGTGACGGTGACGGTCGAGGCCGTCGCCCCCGGTGCGGCGATCAGGGCCAAGACAACCCCAAGGGCCCCGGCCAAAAGCCCCCTCTTCATGCGTCCCTCCGGCATCTCCCTGGCTTCAACACGCGGATGCCCGCGACGGACCGGTCTACTCGCCCGCAGCGAGCATTCTCTCCACCACGAGAACGTCCTTCCATTCGCCGTCGAGGGCGCCGTGACGGCGGTGGACGCCGACCTCGCTCCAGCCCAGGCCCTCGACGAGCGCGATGCTGGGCTTGTTCGAGGTGAAGATCTTGCCGACCAGCTTGTGGGCGTCGGACTCCGCAGCGGCTTCGGCGAGAGCATCCAGCAGGACCCGGCCGACGCCGGCGCGCCTCGCTGCGCGGTCCACGTAGAGCGTCGCCTCGCGCACGCCGTCGTAGTAGTGGTGCTGGTCCGCGTAGGGGCCGGCCTTGGCCCAACCGATCACGGCTCCGTCCCGCTCGGCGACGATCACGACCTCCTCATTGATCCAGCGCATGGCGTCCACGGGCGCCGCGGGGCGCGTCTCGAAGGTCGCCACGCGATCCTCGACACCGTCGTTGAAGATCTCGGTGATCCGCGCCGCGTCGCCGGGCTCGGCCGCGCGAGTCGAAATGTCCGCTCTTTGCGAACGGTTCACGTTGGCTTCATAGCATTGGAGCGATGTTCTCCGAGCGAAACCTGCGCATCGCCGCCGGCATCCTGGCCTTGGCCGGGATCGGCGTGGCGACATACATCACGATCGCGGAGTTCGGGGGAGGCACGCCGAAATGCCTCGCCGGCGGCCATGGGTGCGAGACGGTGGCTCACAGCCATTACTCGCACCTGGCCGGGATCAACGTCGCCGCCATCGGCATCGCCGGCTACGTCGTGTTGTTGATCGCGGCCCTCGTTCCGGGCGACGCCGGTCGTTTCGGCGGCTTTTTGACCGCGCTCGTCGGCTTCGGGTTCAGCGCCTATCTGACCTACCTCGAGCTGTTCGTGATCGACGCGATCTGCCAGTGGTGCGTGGCGAGCGCCATCTTGATGGCTCTGTCGCTGGCGGTCGCGGCGACCCGCGCTTTCGCCTATACGGGACGGGACCTGAGCAGCCCACAGCTAGAGTCCTCGCATGGCAGGTAAGGGCGACGAGAGGGAGCGGCTGCGCGCTCAGCGCCAGGCGGCGGAGTCGCAGGACGCCTCCCAGCTCGCTCGCAAGCGGCGCATCCAGTACCTGGCTCTGGCAGCGTTCGCGGCCGTCGCCGTGATCGTGGCCCTGATCGTGATCAGCCAATCCGGCGGCAGCAGCAGCTCAAGCCCGCCCGCGGACGTCACCGGCGCAGCGCAGGTCGACACGGAGCTCAATGGCATCCCGCAGACCGGTCAGGTGCTCGGTGACTCCGCTGCCCCCGTCACCGTGATCGAGTACGGGGATCCGCAGTGTTCCTCCTGCAAGTTCTTCTCGGAGAACGTCGCGCCCCAGCTGATCTCGGCCGAGGTTCGCCCCGGCAAGGTCAAGTACGAGTTCCGACCCTTCCTGATCATCGGCCCCGACTCGAAGCCGGCGATGAAGGCGGCCCTGGCCGCGGGGGAGCAGAACCGGCTCTGGCAGTTCCTCCAGCTCTTCTACATCAACCAGGGCGGGGAGAACTCCGGCTATGTCACCGATTCATTCCTGACGGGGATCGCAAGGGGAGCAGGCGTACCAAACATCAATAAGTGGAATACGGATCGCAACGACGCCAAATGGGACGCGATCATCCAACAAGGCAGCAGTCAGGCGGACTCATTCGGGTTCACCGGCACACCGTCGATCCTGGTTCAGGGGCCCAACGGCCAGAAGGCGATCGGTGGTGGCACGATCCCGACGTTCGCGCAGATCCAGTCGGCGATCCAGCAGGTCAGCTAGGGCCGTTACCTTGACGGCATGGCCTCCAGCCAAGGAGACAGCCGCCGCCAGCTGGTGATCACCGCAGACGACTACGGCTACTGGCCGTCGTACAACCAGGGGATCCTGGAGGCCATCGAGATGGGGGCGCTCGACTGTGTCAGCGCGATGGTGGACCGGGAGTACTGCGACCCGGCTCCGCTGCTCGAGAGCGGCGTCGAGATCGGCCTCCACATCGAGTTCGAGGGCCGCTGGGGGCCGCGGAGCGGCGCGCCCGCGCGCACTTCGCTGAGGGTCCAGCTCGACCGCTTCGTTGATCTCTTCGGCCGCTGGCCATCATTCCTCAACGGCCACAAGAACTGCCACGCCCGCCCAGAGCTCGCGACACCGGTCTTCCAGACGGCGCAGCAGATCAAGGCCCCGGTCCGCTCGGTCAACCCGGACCATCGCCAGTGGCTCCGGGAGCGGGGAATCGACACCCAGGACATACTGATCGGGCGCAGCGACAGCAAGGAGCCCGCCGAGCCGGCGCAGCTGCGAGACTTGCCGTCGGGCGTCACCGAGTGGATGACCCACCCGGGCCACCCCGATCCGGACTCAGGCTCGAGCTACGACCTCGCGCGACAGGAGGACCTGGGGCTGCTCCAGAAGCTGATGCTCCTCGCCCGCTACGACGAGGCGGTCTGGGGCGATGCAAGCCGCACCACCATGAGGGACGCGTTCGTCCAAGAGCGCATCGACGTCGAGCAGGAGTCCCCGGCGGAGCCCTAGCCGGGGGAACGTCAGCCGGCCGGTGATTCCTCGCGTTCGCCGTGCCCGTTCTGCTCGGCGGCGTCTGCGCCGACCCCACCGCGGGGGACGAAGCGCTTGAAGAAGCCGGGGCGGCCGCCGGCGGCCTCGATCAGCTCGCCGATCGACTCCTCCAGGTCATGTCCCAGGTCCTCGAGGTCGGGCATGCCGTCGTAGTCCCCGATCAGGCCGAAGTTGACCTGGCCGTCGTAGCTCATGATCCCGATGCAGACCCCCTGGTTCTTCGCCAGCGGGACCATCGGGAACACTCGCTCCATCCGGCGGCCCATCAGATAGAGAGGGAACTGGGGGCCGGGAATGTTGGTGACCACGAGGTTGAAGAAGCGCTGCCGGGACTGCAGTCGGGCGGCCTGGCCGGCGACGGTCGGAGGGGCGAAGTCCGCCAGCTGGGTGATCAGGCTGGCGCCCATCGCCTGCTTCGACGCCTTCAGGTCGCCCATCGACTCGCGGACGATCTCCATCCGGCGCACCGGGTCCTCACACCAGACCGGAAGCGAAGCCATCATCGCGGTCACCTGATTTCCGAGCTTGCCGTGTTGGTCCGAGGTCCGCACGCTGACCGGCACCATCACGCGCAGCTCGAGACCGACGGTCGCGTGTCCGCGGGACCGCATGTAGCGGCCGAGGGCACCCGCGACGGCGGCGAGGATGACGTCGTTGACGGTGCCGCCGAGCTCGTTCTTGACGTGCTTCATGTCGGCGAGCGAGGCGCGAACCCAGGCGAAGCGGCGATGCGGGCCGACGTCGAAGTTGAAGGGGCTGCGGGGGGCGGCGACGCCCGTCCAGGCGAACGAACCGGCGGCCACCACGGCCTCGGTGGCCTTCCGCAGGGCGCGGCGGGGGCCGCGCACGACTCTGCGAACCCCCCGGAAGATCTCGCGCGGGTCGACCGCACGCTGCACGAGCGCCTCCCCGAGCAGCTGCACCTCGTTCGGCTCGGGCTTTGGAACCCAGCGCTCGGGCGGCCTCGGCGGGTCGATCGGGTCCTTCTCCATGTCGAAGAGCACCGTCGTGATGTCGACGCCGGAGACGCCGTCGACCATCGCGTGATGGGTCTTGCCGACGATCGCGAAGCGGTCTCCCTTGAGGCCCTCGATCAGCCAGAGCTCCCAGAGCGGCTTCGAGCGGTCGAGCTGCTGGGAGAAGATCCTTGCCGCCAGCACCCGCAGCTGCTGCTCGGATCCAGGCTCCGGCAGCGAGGTGTGCCGCACGTGGTAGGCGAGATTCAGGTGCGGATCGTCCACCCACACCGGGCGGCCCTGGCCGAAGGGGACGAAGCGAAGCTTCTGCCTGAACCTCGGCACCAGGTGCAGGCGCGACTCGATGTGGTCGCGAAACTCGACGTAGGGAGGAGCGGGCCCCTCGAAGAGAGTCGTCGAGGCGACATGCATGTGGGTCCCGTCCCGCTCCAGATGGAGGAACGAGGAATCCAGGCCTGAGAGGCGGTCGGTCACGGCCACTGATGGTCGCACACCACCTGTGCGCTTCGTCACACAAATACGCAAATAGCGAACCTACCCTGCCTCGTTCGAAAGTCGCCAAACAACTCGCCTAACCACCCTGTATCAAGACGCTGCCTCCAAGGAGGCAGCTCGGATCTACGGGTGGGCGGGGGAACCAATCGCCGGCACCATCGCAGCAAGCCGGCCGGGGCGAATGGGGCGGTGTTCCGCCCTTAGCGGCATGGACGCGAGGGGGCTCCGATAGGAGCCACCCGTTTCATGAAGCGGACACCGCGAGCCCGTCAGCTAACCCCGTAGGCGCCAGAGAGAGGCAGGTGGATTCACTTGCGTCGCTTCCGTTGGAAGCGGAGGCGGGCTGCGCTAGCGCTGCTGCCCGCCACTGTATTGATGGTCACAGCAGGCATCGCGAGCGCTTCGGGCGCTGTCCCGGCCCTTTCCGGGACGACTGCCGAGGCGACCGCCGCGGGCGGCCCGCCCACGGGGATCAGCCTGAGCGCCCAGAGGAACGTGATCGCTCAGCACGCCACGGCGTTCCACGGGCGAGTCACTCCGGGCGGCGGCCGGGCGGTCGTCGTCCAGGTCGGTGAGCGCAGACTCCACGCGCACACCCGGGCCGACGGCTCCTACGAGGTGCGCTGGCGCGCCTCGGGCTCCGGTGTCTATGGCGCCCGAGCCAGCGTGGAGGGCTCGGCTGTGCGCTCGCACCGATTCAGGGTCAACGCATACCGGCCGGCGGAGGCCTCCTATTACGGCCCCGGCCTCTACGGAGGCGGACTGGCCTGCGGCGGGACGCTGAGCCCGGACAAGCTGGGCGTCGCCAACAAGACGCTCCCCTGCGGCTCCAGGGTCACCCTCCGCTATCACGGCAAGACGGTCACCGTCCCCGTGATCGACAGGGGCCCCTACGCGAGCAACCGCGAGTACGACCTGACCGCCGCCACCAAGGCGAAGCTCGGGTTCCCCTCGACGGGGACCGTGCTCACGACCCGCTAGTAGATGCGAGGCGCGTGCGAGGGCGCGCCGACAGGCGCGACCCGTTTCATGCGGGCGTCAGCCGAAGAGCAACCCGTTTGATGCAGGCCGGGCTGGTGCGGGGGCTTCGTCGCTCTCCGCCAGCCCGGCCATGCCGACCCCCACGAGCCTGACCGGCACCTGGGGATCAAAGCGGTCGAGCAGCTCCCTGGCCGTCGCGACGACCGCCTCCGGATCGCAGGTGTGATCGGCAAGGGTCCTCGAGCGAGTGTAGGTCTTGAAGGGACGCAGCCGGATCTTCAGCGTCACCGTGCGGCCCTTGCGCTTGTTCGACGCGAGGCTCTCGCACACGGAGCGGCCGAGGCGCTCGACGGTCTCATAGAGGACACCGCGGTCGGTGACGTCCTGGGGGAAGGTGGTTTCGCGGCTCTCCGATTTGCGCGACCGTTCCTCGTTCAGCGTGGAGCTGCCGACCCCGTTCGCTCGCGCTCGTAGGCCACGGCCGTGGTTCGGACCGAAGGCCCGCTCGAGGGTCTGCTCATCGGTCTCGGCGAGTTCGGCGACCGTCCCCACACCGACCGTCCGCAGGCGCTCGAACGTCTTCGGACCCACACCCGGAAGCAAGGAGGCAGGCTTCTCGCCGACCGTGTGGAGCCAGTTGTCGTGGTCGAGGACGAAGAACCCGTCCGGCTTCTCGAGATCGGAGGCGATCTTGGCCATCAGCTTGTTGGGCGCCAGGCCTATGGAGCAGACCAGGTGGGTGACCTCCTTGATCCGCCGCTTGATCTCCTGGGCGCGCGCCTGGGGCACGGGAGAGCCCGAGAGATCGACGTAGGCCTCGTCGAGGCCCACCACCTCGACCTCATCGCTGAACCCGCGCAGGGTCTCCATCACCTTGATCGAGCCGCGCTTGTAGAGCTGCATGTCGACTGGGAGGACGGCGAGCTCGGGGCAGCGTCGGCGCGCGGTCACCATCGGGAGCGCGGAGTGAACGCCGTACTTGCGCGCCTCGTACGAGGCGGTGGTGACCACACCGCGGGGACCGTCGTAGGCGACCACCACCGGCTTGCCGCGGAGCCCGGGATGTCGCAGCATCTCGATCGACACGTAGAAAGCATCCATGTCGACGTGGGCGATCACCTGCGACCGATGGAGACTAGGCCGCAACCCCGACGGAGACCGCTATGTTCAGAGGCGGTGGCGAACTCAGAGGCCAAGAACCTCGAGGCGATCTCGCGGGCGATCGACCAGCACAACTCGAACTGCCCGTTCCCCGCCAGCGAGGTCCGCATGAACCCCTTCGAGTGCGAGCGGCTCGGCTGGGAGGAGATCCGGGGCCTGCCGATCGTCGCCGACCCCGAGCTCGGCACCGGCGCCTTCCGCATCATCTGCTCTCGCGACCAGGAGGGCGAGGGGATCGAGGAGGCCGAGGCGCTGGGGATCCCAATCGAGGTCGCCGTGCCCAGCGAGAAGCCTCCCGCCTGATCAGTTCAGCGCGGCCGCCAGACGGCGGCGGTGCTCGCGAGCGAGCGGGTGGTCCGCGCCCAGCTCGGTGAAGATCGCGACCATCACCCGGCGCAGCTGATCCTTGCGCTGCGCGTCCTGCTCCGACGCGAGGACGCCCTGCAGCTGCTCGAGAGCCTCGCCGGGATCGCCGTCGTCCCAGGCCGCGAACGCCAGCTGAAGCTCGTCGGCGCCGGCGCCGTTGGCCGACGCTGAGAGCTGGGCCCGCGCCGCCAGCCCGTCGGCGACGAAGTCGTGTGGGAAGGGCTTCAGCACCTCCAGCGCCTCCTCGTCCTCGCCCCGGCTCAGCAGGAGGCGGCTCAGGCCGATCGCCGCCTGGGCATGGCCGGGGTCCAGCTCGAGCGCCTTGCGCAGCGACTCCTCGTCCCCGGACTCGGCGAGGCGGTCCGCTTCGGAGGGGACGATCTCGTTGAGGAAGGCCTCGATCCGGGCGGGAGGCACGGCGCCGATGAACTCGGCCACGACCTCGCCGTCCTTGAAGGCCTTGACCGCCGGGATGCTGGCGATCTCGTACTTCATCGCGACGTTGGGGTTACGGTCGGTGTCGAGCTTGGCGAGCTCGATCTCGCCGTTCCGCGCGTTCACGGCCTGCTCGAGCGCCGGCCCCAGCGTGCGGCACGGGCCGCACCACTCGGCCCAGAAGTCGACGACCACCGGCACCTGCTTGGAGCGCTCGATGACCTTCGCCTGGAAGTCCTGCTCGCTGACGTCGCTGATCACGTCTCTGAGCTTAGAGCGGCCGGCTCGCGGGCCTCGGCGGCGCTCAGGTGACGCCGCAGGAAGTGGAGCTGGTCGGCGATCGAGCGCTCGCGCCATTCGCCGACGTAGATGTCGTAGTGCAGGCAGGGGTACTCGCGGACCTCGACACGGCCCTTGGCGCGCCAGGCAGCCGCGCGCGCGGCGGCCGGTGGAGCAACCGAGTCCCGGTCGGCGATCAGCACGAGGATCGGAGAGCGAAGCTTGTCCATCCGGGTGATCGCCCGGTTGGTCCACTCGGCGAAGGCGGCGCGACCCGTGACCTCATTGCGCCAGCTCGGCCCGGCGATCGCTCGCATCCCGGGCTCGGACTCCTCGCTGGTCATCGCCGCCAGCTCGCCGGGGCGACCGACGGTGGCGAGCATGAGCGGCTCCTCTCCGCGGCGCATCCGCAGCGCATCCTTGATGCCGACGAGCGTGACGCGCAGCTGCTGGCCGAGGCCGGCGTACTTGCCGATCTCTCTCAGGGTGCGCACGCCGTCGAGGTCCGGCGTCTGGGAGATCACAGCCGCGATTCGCGAGTCGTCTGCGCCCACGTAGACCACGTGGCCGCCCGACCAGGAGGTCCCCCAGAGCACGATCCGCTCGGGATCGACGCCATCGAGGCCGCGGGCGAACTCGACGGCGGCCGCGTAGTCCTCGCGATGCCGGGCGGGCCAGGCGAGCTGGCGCGGCTCCCCGGTCGACTCCCCGAAGCAGCGGTAGTCGAAGAGCAACACGTCGAGGCCGGCACCGGCGAACGCCTCAGCGAACGGGAGCAGTCCCGAGTCCTTGGTCGCGCCGAGGCCGTGGGCCATGACGACACAGGGCCGCCCGCCCTCACCCGCGAAGCGCGTCGCCCTCGCCGGTCAGGTGCCAGGCGGCGCAGCTCTCCCCATGGCTCGGGAAGAAGACGTCGGCGACCATCGTCAAACGGGTTGCTCCTCGGCTTCGCCTCGGCGCACCCTCCCATCAGCTGCGGCGGCCTCCGCCGTCACGACGCGCCCGGCGAGCTTTGGCGCCATTCCGCGGGCGGCGCGCTCACGGCCCGCCGGGATCTCCCTGGTCCAGATGTCGTGCTCGTACGTGTACCACTCGATCTCCATGGTGTGCCTGGGCCGATCGGAGAAGGTCGCGGTGTGGATCGCATCGTCGCGGCGGATCGTCTCCTCCATCTCCGCGATGGAGGGGAGGGCGTAGTCGCCGCCGACATAGCGCGCGACCAGCTTCGACTGCAGCTCGACGAAGGGGAAGAGGGTCGGGATCGCCTGGGCGAACCCGATCAGGGCCAGGTCGTCGATGCCCGGAGAGAAGATCCGCTTGTAGAGCGGCAGCCGGTTGTCCGGAGCCGAGAGGAGCTCGGGATCGAAGAAGGGGAAGGTGATCTTGTAGCCGGTTGCGTAGATGATCACGTCGATCTGCTCGACGCTGCCGTCCTCGAAGCGGACGCTGTCGCCCTCGAGCCGCTCGACGTTCGGCTTGGCGACGGCGTCGCCCGATCCCAGCCGCAGGAGGAGCTCGCTGGAGACGGTCGGGTGCGCCTCCAGGAAGTTGTGGTTGGGGTGGGGGAGGCCGAAGTCCTCCATGCGCCCGGAGGCCAGCCGCGGCAGGATCCGCGCCACCCGGCGTTGGAGTGAGAGCGGCAGCCGGGGGTTCACCTTGACCAGGGTGTCGGTCGGCCTGCCCAGGAAGTACTTGGGCATCACCCAGGCGCCGCTGCGGGTGGAGATGAAGACCTTCTCCGCCACGCCCTTGCGCGAGAGCTCCGAGGTGATGTCGACGCCGCTGTTCCCGATCCCGACCACCAGGACGCGCTTGCCGTAGAGATCGAGGGGATCGTCGGGCCCGATGTAGTGGTGGGCGTGGATCGACTCGCCGTCGAAGTCGCCCGGGAAGTCGGGGAAGCGCGGGTCCCAGTGATGGCCGTTGCCGACGACGAGGAAGTCGAATTCCTCCGTCGACCCGTCTCCGAGACGGACGCTCCAGCCGCCCGACGGCTTCCGCTCGGCGTGCTCCACCGGGGTCTCGAACCGGATCCGGTCACGGAGGGAGAAGGCGTCGGCGTAGCGGTGCAGATAGCCCAGGATCTGGGCGTGGTGGGGATAGTCCGGATACTCGTCGGGACCCATCGGCATGTCGCGGAAGGAGACGCCGTCTCGCGAGGTGTCGATATGGAGCGACTGGTAGGCCGACGAGCGCCCGTTGGGATTGCCGAAGTACCAGTTGCCCCCGATGTCGTCGCTCGCCTCGAAGCAGGTATAGGGGAGACCCCAGTCCGAGAACGCCTTGCCGGCGGTCAGGCCGCTGATGCCGGCGCCGATCACGCAGGTGGTGGGCTTGGCGGGCATGAGCGCCCGGGAGTCTAGGGAACTGGCTGGCTGGCCAAATCCGGCTCAGACGTCGGAGGACACGTTGATCCCGAGGTTGTTGAGGAGGTCCTGCGCCCAGTGGTTGAAGGTGTTGAACCAGCCGGTCAGGATCGCCACGCCGAAGGCGATCAGGATGAGGCCGCCGATCGCCATGATCACGGGGTAGTGGCGCTTGATGACGGCGAACGCGGTGGTCATCCTGGTGAACGCCACCGAGGTGAGCAGGAAGGGGATCGCCAGACCGGCCGAGTAGACGGCCAGCAGGAAGGCGCCATGCGCAGCCGAGCCGGAAACCGCCGCGGCCCCGAGGATGGCGGCGAGCGTGGGACCGATGCACGGCGTCCAGGCGATGCCGAAGGCGGCCCCCGCGATCAGCGGTCCGCCGGTACCGGCGCGCTCCAGCAGCCCCTCGACGTGCCACTCGCGGTTGAGCTGAGGGATGAACAGGGCGCTGACGAAGAAGAGCCCCATGGCGATGATCAGCCAGCCGGCGATCTTGTCGAGGAGGAGCTGGTGCTGCTGCAGGGCGCTGCCGATGCCGGTCGCACCGAGGCCGAGCAGGATGAAGATCACCGAGAAGCTCGAGACGAAGAGGAGGCTGGGGACGATCACCCGCCGCCAGTTCGCCTTCTCCAGGTCGGCCGCCGCCACCCCGGTGACGGCAGAGAGATAGCCCGGGACCAGCGGCAGCACGCAGGGCGAGAGAAACGAGACCATGCCGGCGGCCAGGGCCGTCAGGACTCCGACACCCGACGCTGGATCGCTGCTCATCTTGGGGATTCTGGCGCACGCGCCGCCCGGCGGACGTACTCCCAGTCGTAGTGCCTGACTACCGTGTTTTGTACGGAGTGTTTCTGCGGATGGAAACGGATGTCCCGCAATACGGGCCTGCGTAGGCTTGGGCTTCATCCGGATCCCCGGCCAACTGCACCCTTTAACAGGCGTCCAGCACGTTGGCCAACCCGGCGAGGCGGCCTTCATCCCCCTGGGGTCGCCTCGCCGGGCCTTTTTTCGGGCCTCTTGTTGGGATCATACGGCGCGAGAGTAAATGAGGCCGGGCCGGCCGCCTACGGCTCCGGCCCTGGGTCCTGCCCGAGGATGCTCCGCAGGGAACGGGCGGCCTTCGGGGCGAGCTCTCGCGCGTTGTTGTTGAACATCACGTGCACCTGCTCGGCTTCCTGCTCGAGCGCGGTGGCGCGCTCGTCGATCTCCTCCAGCTCCTTCTTCGAGTAGTCGTAGTCGAAGCGCTCGGCGACGCTGCGGCCGTGAAGGTAGCCCTCGGTGTTCCGCCCGTGGCAGCGCATGTAGGCCAAGGAGTCGTTGGTGACCGCGTCGATCGGGGGGAAGATCGGGACGTGGTCGCCGGGCGGGGTATCGACGCAGACGAAGACGGCCTCGTGTGCCGAGAGCCAGTCGAGGACGCCCTCGAAGCGCTTGGGCGAGGCCCAGCTCCGCCGGCGGAATTCGACGGCGACCGGGACGGGGGCCAGCCCGTCGATCACCGGGGCCAGCTCGTCGAGCTCGTTGCGGCGCGGGTCGAAGGCCGGGGTGAGCTGCAGCAGGTATGACCCGAGCTTCCCCGCCTCCGCGAGCGGCTGCATCGCCTCCGCCGTCCGCCGCACCATCTCGTCGAGCAGCGGCCGGTCGAGCAGCACCCGTCCGCGCTCGTTCGTCTCCACCTCGTCCCGGAGGTCAGGGGGCAGCTCCTTGAGCTGGGCGGCGTGGTGGGAGAGGAGACGGTGGAGCTTGACGTCGAAGCTGAACCGCTCCGGCGTTCTCTTCGCCCAGCCCTCCACCGTCGAGATCGCGGGGATCGCATAGAAGCTCGAGTTCAGCTCGACGGCATCGAAGCGTTCAGCGTAGAAGTCCAGCCGGTCCTTGGCCGCCAATCCCTTCGGATACCAGTACTCGACGAAGCCGGGGTCCGACCAGCTCGAGGTGCCGACGATGATCGTCACGCGCTAACTATCGCTCTCGCGGGGTATTGGTGGCCCATGCCTCGCCTGAGACGAAGTGACTGCGCCATCGCGGGAATCAAGCGCCGGAGGCGGGGGAGGGGCTTCGAATACGTCGACGAGGGTGGGGAGCGGATCGAGGATCCCGACGTGGTCGAGCGCATCCGGGCGCTCGCCATTCCGCCGGGCTGGGAGGACGTCTGGATCTGCGCGGACCCCCTCGGCCACATCCAGGCGACCGGGGTGGACGCCAGAGGTCGCAAGCAGTACCGCTATCACGACCTCTGGCGCGAGCGGCGTGACCGCCAGAAGTTCGACGCGATGCTGGACTTTGGCCGAGCGCTCCCGAAGCTGCGCCATCGAGTCGAGCGAGATCTCCGCAAGCGGCGCATCTCCCGCGAGCGAGTGCTCGCCTGCGCCGTGCGGCTGCTCGACCGTGGCTTCTTCCGGATCGGCTCGGAGGACTACGCCGAGGAGAACGAGACCTACGGGTTGGCGACCATGCGAAAGCGCCACGTGACGGTGGACGGAAGCACGGTTGTCTTCGACTACGAGGCGAAGGGAGGCAAGCGCCGAGTGCAGGTCGTGGGGGACCGCTCGATCGCCGGGCTGGTCAAGACGCTCCGCGCCCGTCGCGGCGGCGGGCACGAGCTGCTCGCCTATCGGAACGGGAGCTCCTGGCGGGACATCAAGTCCACCGAGATCAACGACTACATCCAGGAGACGCTCGGGGAAGGACACAGCGCCAAGGACTTCAGGACCTGGAACGCGACGGTGCTCGCCGCCGTGGTCCTAGCCGCCTCGGCGCGGGAGCGGGATCTGGAGACGAAGGGCTCGCGCGCCCGGGCCAAGCGCGACGCGGTCAAGCAGGTCGCTCACTATCTCGGCAACACGCCAGCGGTCTGCCGGGCCTCCTACATCGATCCGCGCGTCTTCGACCGCTTCGATGGGGGCCTCACCGTGGGCGGAGTCTTCGAGCGCCTTCCGGAGGACCCCGCCGACTGGCCCCAGGTGCAAGGGCCGATCGAGAAGGCCGTCCTCGACCTCATCGACCGGCGTGATTCCCCTGCGATCGAGCGCGTGGACTGAACCTCGTCAGGAATCCCCTGCTTGCGAAGGCCCTCGCGCTAGTAGGGGCGGATCAGACCCGGACGCCCTCTTCGGCGGCGACGCGGTGAGGGCCAGTCCGGCCGCTCCCAGACCTGCTGGGCCCGTGCGATGGCCTCCTGCTCGACCCTCGGGTGGCAGCGGCGGCAGACCGGCTCGAGGTTCTCGAGCACGTCCAGCCCGCCATAGCGCCGCGGGATCTTGTGGTGCGCGACGAGGTCGTCACGGGAGCCGCAGGCGACGCACTCAGCGCCGGATGTGACAGCGACCGAGAGCACCGGCCATGCCAGGTGTGTCGGGGATTGCTTCATCTGCGCCGACCCCAATTCCACACGAGCGACCGGATGCACGCCATGCTGAGACACCCGGTAGGCCGTGCCTGAGCGAATGCACGGGAACGGGGGTTATGGAAACTCACGCAGAGGCTTCTCGTACCAGCGGTTCGACCGCGGATTCGAGTTGTAGTCCGGGATCCGCCGGTATCCCGCCCGTTCAAAGCCTCGTTCGCGGGCGCGCCGCTCGAGCTCGTCGAGGATCTGGGTCGCGACGCCGGAGCCCCGGTACGCCGGCACGACGTACATCCGCTTGATCTCCCTTGCAGTGCCTCGGCCTTGCGGCGCCGCCCTCCACCTGGCGTCGCTTCGACCCCGTCCCGAAGCGCCTCGGCGAGTTCGAGTGCAACCGGGTCATCGGGTGCGATCTGTCTCAGCTCGATTCCCATCGCCTCACCTGAGTTGACATAACGTCGTGCGGTTATCCGCTTGGACGGGTCAGGCCGACGCCGCGATCAGGCCCACGGTCGCCAGGCAGAGCAAGATCCCGGAACCCATCAGCAATCGGGCCTCCTCACGCGAGCTCGGGATCATCTCCCCCGTGTCGAGAGCCCGCTCGACCTTGCGGGACCTGCCCGATCCGTAGCCGAACAGGGCGACCGAGTAGAGCGCCCAGCCGATGCCGACCACCAGGTACGGCCATTCAGTGCTTGTCCCGCTGAGCTCAGGAACCACCCGGCCGACACCGACTGCGACTGCGATCGAGGTGAGCGCCGTCCGCACCCAGGCGAGCTCCGTGCGCTCGGCGGCGAGCCGGGTGCGGCGGATCGCATCCCATGCGTCGTCCGGGGTGTCGCCCGCCTTGGCCACACCTGCATCCAACCACGGTTTCCCTCCGTGCCGATTTACGATTGGCGCATGCCTCTCAAGGATCGGGAGCTGATCACTCCGCCGCCCACCCTGGCAAGTCTGCAGGAGCTCTCCGGGCCGGCGGTGATCGCGATGCTCATCGCGAGCGCGATCGCGGTCTTGGACGGGCTGGTGGGACGGCAGGCCGTGCTGATCGGGCTGCTGGCTATCCCGCCTGTGATCGCGGCCATGAGCGCGTCGCTGCCGGAGACCGGCGTGGTCGGGGCCTTCTGCCTGGTGCTGGCCGTCCTTTCGATCCTCTGGCATCAGAACGTCGCCGCCGCGCAGTACGTGATCTCGGTCGTGACCGTGATGGCGGGGTTCCTGGCCGGCCTCTGGGTGGCGAGCCTGCGCGTCAACCTGAACCGCGAGCAGGCCGCGTCGGAGCTGCTCGCCGAAGCCGGCGCGCTGATGGAGGACGCCCTCGACCGTAGGGCGCGCGCCCAGCATCTCGCCGATCTCGCCGTTCCGTCGCTCGGCGACGTCGCGCTGATCGACGTCCTCACCTCCGAGGGATCGATCGAGCGGATCGCCGCGCGCAGCCGCGGCACCGAGGTCGCGGACATCTTCGTCAAGCTGCGCGCCGACACGCCGATCGATCCGCATGGCCCCCACCCCGTCGCCGAGGTGATCCGCACCGGCCGGACGAAGTTCCTGGACCGCCTCTCCGACCAGGAGATCGATCGGATCACGACCCGCGAGAACGAGCGGGAGCTTCTCCGCCGGCATCGGTTCCAGTCCTGCATCGTGCTCCCGCTCGGCGCCCGCGGATCGGTTCTCGGCGCCATGACCCTGTGGATCATGCGGCCGGCCAAGGCCTTCGACGAGACCGCCCGACGCACCGCGAAGCGGCTCGCCGACAGGGCCGCCCTCGCACTCGACAACGCCCGCCTGCACGAGCAGCAGGCTCACATCGCCTCGGTTCTCCAGCACAGCCTGTTGCCGCGGTCGCTGCCCGAGATCAGGGGCTTCGAGGCCTCCTCACGCTTCCTGCCGGCCGGTGAGGCATATGAGGTGGGCGGCGACTTCTACGACGTCTTCCGCAGCGGCTTCGGCATCTGGACGGCGGTGATCGGCGACGTCTGCGGCAAGGGCCCGGAGGCAGCCTCGCTCACAGCGCTGGCCCGCTACACGGTGCGAACCGCGTCATCGCCCGACAGCTCCCCCAGCCAGGTGCTGCGGACCCTGCATGAGTCGATCAGCTCCGAGCAGGCCGACCTGCGCTTCTGCACGGCCGCCCTCGCCCAGATAGAGCCGCCGTCCAATGGATCCGGAGCCGCCCACCTCACAGTTGCCCTGGGAGGCCATCCCCTCCCGCTCGTCCTGCGCAAGAACGGTCGGGTCGACTCGATCGGTGAGCCCGGCACGCTGCTCGGAGCGCTTCCCAACGTCGTCCTGGCCGATGTCGAGGCCGACCTCGGGATCGGCGACTCGCTGGTGCTCTACACCGATGGGGTGCTGGACGTCAGCGACCGCAGCAAACGCGACGACCCGGACTGGCTCACCAAGGAGCTATCCAGGTTCGCCGGTAAGAGCGCCGACGAGATCGCCGAACGGCTCGCCCAGGCTGCGATCAAGCGACACGGCGGCGAGCCGCGCGATGACATCGCCCTGCTCGTCCTGCACCGCAACGGCGTGCGCTAGTGGACGTGCATATCGGCTGCTCGGGCTGGGTCTATCCGCACTGGCGCGAGGTCTTCTATCCGAAGGGCGTCCCGCAGCGCGCTTGGCTCGGGTACTACGCCGAGCACTTCGACACCGTCGAGGTCAACAACACCTTCTACCGGCTTCCCAAGCCTGCCGCGGTCCAAGGCTGGGCCGAGCACAGCCCGCCGGGATTCACCTTCACCGTCAAGGTCAGCCGCTACCTGACCCACATCAAGCGCCTGACCATGATCGGGGCGGGGATGAAGCGCTTCTACGAGCCGCTCGAGCCCCTCACCAGCAGCGAAAAGCTCGGGCCGCTGCTCTGGCAATTCCCGCCGAACTTCCACCGCGACACGGAGCGCCTCTCGAGCGCGCTGGCGGAGCTGCCGCCGGGACGACACGCGTTCGAGTTCCGGCACGAGACCTGGTTCACGAACGAGGTCTACGACTTGCTCCGCGCCCACGGCGTGGCCCTGGTGATCGGCGATGAGTCATCTCGGTGGATCAGCACGCCGCTCGTCCGGACAGCCGACTGGACCTACCTTCGCTTCCACCACGGCAGTCGAGGCCGCCACGGCAAGTACTCGGACTCGGAGCTCGCGAAGTGGGCCCGCCGGATCGCACAATGGCGACGCGACACCGAGGTCTACGCGTACTTCAACAACGACTGGGAGGGATACGCGATCCGCAACGCCCGCCTGCTGAAGAGCAAGCTCGGGCTCTGACCCTCGTTTAGCGACGCCGCCATTTGCCGCCGAGCAGCTTCCCCAGGCGACCGCTGCGCCGGGGGCTGAACTCCGGGGCGCCCTTCTCGGGAGGCGGCAGCTGCGCCGCCACGGCCGAGTCGATGGTCAGCCTGACCGCGCGCTCGGCGGTGCGAGCGACCTCGGGTGCGTCGACGAAGCGCAGCTCACCGCTCGAGTCCTCGATCACGAAGCCGTCCAGGATCCGCTCCCGGTAGTTGTCCACGACCTCGTCGATGACGCCGACCTGCTTGCCATCGGAGGCGTACACGGGTGTGCCGCGCTTCACGGCCGCATAGTGGATCGGATAGCCATCCTCCTCGCCCACCCGGTGAAATATACGAATGGTCGGCTACTCGGGGACTCCCTTGTGGAAGAAGCTCGGGATCAATCAGGGAAACCGGGTCGCATTCCCTTCAGCGCCGGATGGCTTCCTCGGGCTGCTCGGAGAGCTCCCCGAGGGCGTCACGGTCAAGTCCCGGGCCAGCCGCCCTCTCGACGTGATCGTCTTCTTCACCAAGAGCCGTGCCGATCTCGAGCGGCGACTGCCGGCTCTGAGGGGAGCGATGGACCCCGCCGCCGGGCTCTGGATCGCCTGGCCCAAGCTTTCGTCAGGAGTCGAGACAGATCTGACCGAAAACGTCACGCGCGAGCTCGGCCTCGCCAACCGTCTGGTCGACAACAAGGTCTGCGCGATCGATGAGACCTGGTCCGGGTTGCGATTCGTGATCCGCCTGGAGGATCGCTAGCCCAAGCGCTCCCGCACCGCTCGCTCGTCGAGGAAGTCGGCGATCACCCGTGAGAGACGACCCCCCTGCCAGGCCAGAGGCGCTTTGCCGGGCTCCTCGCTGATCAGCCTGCCCGCCGGCAGGCGTTCGGCCCAGGCTTCGGCAATCGCGTAGGGATGCCCTGGGTCCGCCTCGTCGTAGCTGGCGACGACGAGCGCCGGGACGTCGAGCGTCTCCAGCTCCTCCAGCCCCTCGAAGGGAAGCGAGCGCGGCACCTCCCGCAGTGCCCGGACGAGCGCTTCCGGATGGCGGTGGCGGGCCATCCTCTCGCGCGTGATCCGCAGGGCGGTCTCGGTCCAGGCGGGATCGGTCTCGAGGGATTCCTCATACGCCTCCATGAAGCCCTCGATCCCGCCGCGCTCCAGCCCGTCCGCGAGGCTGTCCCAGTAGGCGAGCGACTCATCGGCAGCGGGAATGCCGAGCGTCACGGGCCCCGCCAGGACGAGGGCAGCCACCTCGCCGGCGTGGTCGAGCGCGTGGGCCACCGCGGTGTGACAGCCCATCGAGTGCCCGGCCAGCACCGGCGGCCCGGCCGCCTCCCGCTCAGCGAGAACAGCCCTCAGGTCGCCCGTCAGCGCCCCGTATCCATACCCCTCCCCCGCAGGCGCCGGATCCGACTCACCGTGCGCCCGGGCGTCGTAGGAGACCAGCCGGTATCCGCGGCGCGCGAGAGCGACCGAGCCGTGCAGGACGTAGCGCCGGGTCGCCGTCAGGCCGTGCAGCTGGACGACCGCCGGCCCCTCCCCCACCTCCTCGCCCGCTAGGACGACTCCCGAGGAGTCAACCTCGAAGGGACTCGGATCCAGGCGCTCGGCCACCGCTACGCCAGCTGCGAGATCGCACGCTCCAGATCGCCCACGTCCTGGTAGCGCAGGCCGAACATGGCCACATTGCGATAGCGGACCGTGCCGGCGGAATCCACGAGGAAGATCGCGCGTCGGATGAACCCGCCGGGCCCGACGACGCCGTACCGGCGCGCGACCTTCTTCTCGGGATCGGAGAGCAGCGGCACCGTCAGCCCGTTCTGGTCGGCGAAGCGCTCGTGCGAGGAGACCGACTGCGGCGAGATCCCCACCATCGGCATGCCCAGGGCCTCGATTCGGTCGCCGTCGTCGCGATAGGAGCAGAACTGCTTCGTGCACACCGGCGTGAAGTCGCCCGGGTAGAAGGCCAGGATCACGCCATTGCTGCGGAAGTCGGCGAGGCTGTATCGCCGCGAGCCCGTCGCCTCGAGATCGAAGTCCGGCGCCGAATCGCCCACCCGCAGCTTCGCCATCAGCCGCCTCGAATCGTGATGCGCCGGATGACGACGGGCGCCATCGGCCTGCCGATCTGCGTGCCGAGCTGCTCGATTCGCAGCACCACATCAAAGCCACTGGTCACGCGGCCGAGCAGCGCGTCGCTTGGCGTCAGGCCGGCGTCCGCCGCGGTCACCACGTAGAACTGGCTCCCCGACCGCCCGGGCGGCTCCGCCGGGCTCTTGGCCATCGCGACAAGGCCGCGCGTGTAGGAGAGGTTCTGCGGTGGTGGCTCATCGATCGAATATCCGGGCCCGCCGGCGCCGGTGCCGGTGGGGTCGCCCCCCTGGACGACGAACCCCGGCACGACTCGGTGGAAGAGGGTGTCGTCGTAGACCCCCTTGCGGAGCAAGATACGCGAACGAGGAGCTCGTCTTCGGTGCGCGCGCCACATCGAGCGCGATATGGAACGAGCCGCAGCTCGTCTCCACGGTCAAGGCCCCGAAGCCTAATCGCGGCTCCTGCGATGATCGCCGCATGCGGACCCGATTCTTGATCGGCCGCTTCCTCAACGGCCTGGTGGCGCGGTTCCCCGCTAGCTGGCCGCTGGTCCGCGCCCCGATGCGCCGCTTCTTCGACCGGATGGCGGAGGGATGGGATGAGCGTACGACGGCCGGTTCGCCCGGGCACCTGGCGCCGCTGGCCGCCGCGCTCCTCCACGTCCGGCCGGAGCCCGAGCGTGCGCTCGACATCGGCACCGGGCTCGGAGACGGCGCGCTGCTGATCGCTCGGGAGTTCCCGCACGCGAGGGTCCGCGGTGTTGACATCTCCCCCGAGATGATCCGCCGTGCACAGGACCGAATCGGACTTGACCCAGAGGGACGGGTCGCCTTCAAGGTGGCTGACGCTGCTCACCTCCCATTTGAGGACGAGTCATTCGATCTCGTCGCCCAGCTCAACACGCCTCCGTTCTTCGCCGAGATCGCCCGCGTCCTGCGCCCCGGCGGCTATGCGGTGATCGCTGCGAGCTGGGGCCCACAGACTCCCTTCTTTACACCGGACTCGGTGCTGAGTCGAGGCTTCCACAGGGCGGGCATCGATCGGATCGAGATCGGCGGAGCCGCCGACGGGACCTACTTCGTCGGGCGTCGCTCCTCCTGATTCGCGCCGCAACTAGATTCACCGGATCGCGACCGACCGAAGCCACCTCGTGCTCGTGAATCCCCACTCGGGAGGCGGGAAGACGCTGAAGCTGCTCCCCGACGTCGAGCGCGAGCTCGTCCGCCAGGGCGTGCGGTACCGAGTCGTCCGCACCGAGAGCCTGGAGCACGGGATCTCGGAGGCACGCAGCGCGGCCGAGTCGGGCGAGGTCCCCGTCGTGATGAGCGGGGACGGGCTGGTCGGCCAGGTCGGCGGCGCGCTCGCGGGCACCGCAACGCCAATGGGAATGCTCCCCGGCGGGCGCGGCAACGATCTGGCGCGTGTCCTGAGCATCCCCTCGGAGCCCGCTGGGGCGGTGGCGGTGCTTGCGGACGGGCACGAGCGCCAGATCGACATCGGCGAGGCCAACGGGCAGCCCTTCCTCTGCGTCGCCTCCTGCGGCTTCGACTCGGACGCCAATCGCATCGCCAATGAGGCGCGACTGGTGAAGGGCAACCTGGTCTACGCCTACGCAGCCTTCCGCGCACTGGTGGCCTGGAAGCCAGCCAGGTTCACAGTCATGATCGATGCGGGCGAGCCCATCCAGTTCGACGGCTATTCGGTCGCGGTCGGAAACAGCCGTGCCTTCGGGGGCGGCATGTTCGTCGCCCCTCACGCAGAGCTCGACGACGGGCTGCTGGACGTGATCACCGTCAGCAACGTGGGCAAGCTGCGCTACCTCAGGGGCCTGCCCAAGGCCTTCAAGGGCACCCATCTGGAAAACGACGAGGTCTCCGAGCACAGGGGTGCAACGGTCGAGATACGGTCGAACCGCGATTTCGCCGTCTACGCCGACGGCGAGCACATCACCGACCTGCCGGCCACTCTGCGGGTCCTCCCCCGCGCCCTCACCGTGATCGCACCGCCCGGTCCCTTCGCCGGTCCCCCAGCCTGAGGGGGGCCTAACCTGCGGGCGCGCCATGAGCGCCCTGTTCACAGCCAAGCGCGGCCTCGCCAAGGCCGCGGGGAGTCTGAGCCGCCGCAGCGGCCGCGGCGGAGGGACCACCCTGCCCGGTCGCCTGCTCGTGCGCATGGCCCCGGACGCGATCGACCGTCTCGCATCCCGGCTCGATCGCGGCTCGATCGTGGTCAGCTCGACCAACGGGAAGACCACGACCGCCGGCATGATCGCGGGGATCCTGCGGGCCGCCGGCCGCACTCCCGTGCACAACCGCGCCGGGTCCAACATGCACTGGGGCGTGGCGACGGCTCTCCTGGAGCAGTCCGGGGACGAGGGCCTCTTCGAGCTCGACGAGGCGTGGCTCCCCCGGGTCGCGCCGCATCTGCGTCCCCGCCTGCTGGTCCTCGGCAACCTCTTCCGCGACCAGCTCGACCGCTACGGCGAGCTGGAGAGACTCGCTGACGAATGGGTGGAGCTCGTGGCCTCGCTCGAGGGTTCCTGCGAGTTCGCCCTGAACGCCGACGATCCGCTGATCGCGGACCTCGGCCGCGATCGTGACCTCCGCCGCCGGCCGGGGGTCACCTACTTCGGGATCGAGGACACCAGCCAGGCGCTCCCCGAGCTGCAGCACGCCTTCGACGCGAAGCACTGCCGCCGCTGTGGGGCACCCTACGTCTACGACCGCGCTTTCGTCGGCCACCTGGGGCACTACAGGTGCCCCGATTGCGGCGCCGACCGACCGGTGCCGGACATCGCCGCCACCAGGATCGAGCTCCACGGCATCAGCGGCTCGAGCGTGCTCGTCACCACGCCCGAGGGCGAGCTCGACCTCGAGCTGCCCCTCCCAGGCCTCTACAACGTCTACAACGCCCTGGCGGCGGTGACCGCGGGCCTGCGCTCCGGCGTCCCGCTGCAGCAGGTCCGCGAGGGCCTCGAGTCCATGCGCGCTGTCTTCGGCCGTGTCGAGACGATCGAGATGTCGGGCAGGCCCGTCTCCATCCTCCTGATCAAGAACCCGGCGGGTGCCAACGAGGTGCTCCGCACCCTGATGCTCGAGTCAGCCGAGGGCGGGAATCGATCTCTGGATCGCGTTGAACGACCGCATCGCCGACGGACGCGACGTCTCCTGGATCTGGGACGCAGACTTCGAGATCCTCGCGGACGGGATCCGCCGGGTGATCTGCGCCGGGACCCGCGCGCCCGAGATGGCCCTCCGGCTCAAGTACGCCGGCTGGCCCGAGGACACGATCGAGGTCGTCGGGCCGATCGAGGAATCTCTTGACGAGGCGGTGGCGGCTGCCCCGGACCGGGTGTTCGCGCTTCCGACCTACACGGCGCTGCTCGAGCTTCGCACCCTGCTGGCCAACCGCGGCCTGGCGGCCGACTTCTGGCAATGACAGCTCCCTCCGTCTGGCAGGAGGTCGAGTTCGGCGGCTACGGCGCCGACCTCCCGCTCTGGGTCGAGCTGGCCGAGGCCTCAGGAGGCCCGGTGCTCGAGCTCGGGGCGGGAGCAGGGCGCGTCGCGCTGCACCTGGCCGGACACGGCTACGACGTGATCGCTCTGGAGCGGGATCCCGACCTGGCCGGCGAGCTCGAGCGCCTCGCGGCCGATCGGGGCGTCTCCCTCACGATCCTCAAGGGAGACCTCGACTCCCCCGACGGCCTGCGGTTGCCGCGGCATCCCCATCTCGCGATCGGCCCGCTGCATGTGATCCAGGTACTCGACACAGAGACTCGGCCGCCGCTCCTGGCGCGCCTGCTCGAGCTCCTGGCCCCAGGCGCCATGGTGGGGCTCACCCTGGTCGACGAGTCCACGCTGCTCAGCGCCGGCGCCGCATCGACCCAGATCCTCCCCGACATGCGGGAGATCGGGGGCTGGGTCTACTCGAGCGAGCCGCTCTGGGTGCAGGTCAGCGATCAGGTGCTGACGGTGCGCCGGCTGCGCGAGCGCGTCTCGCCGGACGGGAGCATCGAGCGCGAGGTCCACGATGAGATCCTCCATCGGGTCGATCCCGACGCCCTCGAGCGTGAGGCCGCCGACGCCGGCTTCCTCCCGATCGGCAGGCGGTCGATCAGCTCGGGCGAAAACGAGGCCGACTCCGTCGTGGTCCTGTTGGGAGCCCCGAAATGAGTCCGCGAGCTCCGGGGCTCCGGCTGCTCGCGCTCTATCCCGAGCAGATGAACATCTATGCGGACCGTGGCAACATGCTCTTCCTGCAGCGCCGCTGCGAGTGGCGCGGAATCCCGTTCCACTACGCGGCGGCCGGCCCCGGGGACGGCTTCGAGCCAGCCGACCATGACCTGATCTACATCGGCGGCGGCCAGGACCGCGACCAGGTCCTGGTGGCCGACGACATGCTGCGCACCAAGCGCGCCGCCATCTCCTCCGCGGTCGAGGACGGAGCCGCCCTGCTGGCCGTCTGCGGCGGCTACCAGCTGTTGGGCCACCGCTACCAGCTCGGGGACGAGTCGATCTCCGGACTGGGGATCGCCGACCTCGAGACCGTCCGGGCTCCCGGGCCGCGCCTGATCGGCAACGTCTCGATCGAGGTCGACCTCGGCTCGGGCCCGATAGTGCTGGCCGGCTTCGAGAACCACGGCGGCCGCACCCACCTCGGTCCGAATGCGGAGCCGCTCGGCAGGGTCCTCCATGGACACGGCAACAACGATCACGACGGCCACGAGGGGGTGAAGCGCCTCAACCTGATCGGGACCTACCTGCACGGCCCCCTCCTCCCCAAGAACGCCTGGCTCGCCGACCATCTCATCGCTCTCGCAATCGAGCGGCGCACTGGCTCGCTCCCGGAGCTGGAGCCGCTCGACGACGAGCTCGAGGCCGCCGCCCACGATTCCGCCCTGCGCGCGGCCTCGACGGGCTAGGATCCCCCCATGGTCATCGTGATCATCATCGTCGCGCTGTTGTTGCTCGTCGGGCTCATCTACGTCCTCGCCCGCAACGGCATCATCAGGCTGCGCAACCAGTGTGACGAGGCGTGGAGCGGAATCGACGTCCAGCTCAAGCGGCGGCACGACCTGGTCCCGAACCTGGTCGAGTCGGTGAAGGGCTATGCCTCTCACGAGAAGTCGACCTTCGAGAAGGTGACCCAGGCCCGCGCCGCCGCGATGCAGGCGAGTGGCCCCGAGGAGGCTGGCAAGGCGGAGACCCAGCTCACCCAGGCTCTGGGCGGGCTGCGTGTGGTTGCCGAGCAGTACCCCGAGCTTCGCGCGACCGAGAACTTCCAGCAGCTCCAGCGTCAGCTCTCGGAGCTGGAGGACGAGATCCAGGCCTCACGCCGGATCTACAACTCGAACGTCCAGCAGTACAACACGCGCATCCAGCAGGTCCCCGGCTCGATCATCGCCAATCAGGGCGGCTTCACTCCCAAGACCTTCTTCGAGATCGGGGACGCCGCCGAGCGCGAAGCCCCGCAGGTCTCCTTCACCTAGGTCCCGCTCGAACCGAACCCTCCAGCCCCGCGAATCGACGAGTCGAGCTCGTCGGCCCGTATCGGGCTGGCGGTGGCGATCGGGACCAGCAGCAGCTGCGCGATCCGCTCCCCGGGCGTGCAGTGGTAGCCCCTGGCCTGGTCGGTGTTGAGCAGCAGTACACGGACCTCGCCCCGATAGCCGGGATCGATGAGCCCGGGTGAATTGACCAGCGTGACGCCGTGCTTGAGCGCCAGTCCGGAGCGAGGCAGAACCAGGCCCGCCAGTCCATCCGGGATGGCGACCGCCAGCCCCGTGCCGACGCTGACCCGCGCCCCGGACGCAATCCCGGCGTCCTCGGCGGCGTAGAGATCGAGGCCGGCGTCGTTGTCGTGAGCCCGCGTGGGCAGAGTCGCCTTGTCACTGAGCTTGACGAACCTGAGCTCCTCCATACGCGGGCCCAACGTAGACGCGGGTTCGGTCGTCACGTCCGGCACCGGAATGGCGAGCGAGTCGAGCGGGTCCCCGGCGTCAGTCGCCGGCCGCTCGAACTCCGCTGCGAGCTCGGCTTCCTCGTCCGTTAAGCGAAAGATCGGCGAAGCGATCGGCGAGGGCGGCAGGTAGTCGCGCGCGAACGAGAACCCCGTCCTCGCGATCTTCGCGCTCGAGGTCACCAGCGATCTCGTGAAGCTCAGAAAGACGGTCACCGGCGCCAAAGGGTACGAGCAACTCGACCTGGGTGAGTCGCTGGCCGATCTCCTCGGCGATCCGGGATCTCAGCCCGTCGAGGCCCTCACCCGTCTCGGCGGAGACCAGCATCGCCTCGGGGTGGCGGAGGGCCAGCTCTCGGCGCTCCTCCTGATCGAGTAGGTCCAACTTGTTCATCACCAGCAGCCGCGGCGACGAGCCCGCACCGATCTCATCGAGTACCTCATCCGCGGCCGAGATGGAGTCCGCCCGGTCGTCCTCCGGCTCGGAGCCGTCGACCACGTGCAGGATCAGGTCCGCCAGGACGGTTTCCTCGAGCGTGGCCTTGAAAGCCTCGACGAGCGCGTGAGGAAGCTTGCGAATGAATCCGACGGTGTCCGTGAGCAGAAAGCGGCGGCCCTCGTACGTGAAAGCGCGGGTGGTCGGATCGAGGGTATGGAAGAGCCGCTCCCCCACCCCGACCCCCGACCCGGTCAGGGCGTTGAGAAGGGTCGACTTGCCGGCGTTCGTGTACCCGGCGAGGGCCACCGTCGGCAGCGCTGCACGCTCCCGTTCGGCCCGCATCACGGCGCGGTTGCGCTCGACCCGCCCCAGCTGACGGCGCAGCGCGGTGATCCTGTTCCGCGCCAGGCGGCGGTCGGTCTCGATCTGCGACTCGCCCGGACCACGCGTACCGATCCCGCCGTCCATGCGCCCGGCCCCGAGGCGCTCGAGGTGGGTCCATAGCCCCCTCATGCGGGCGAGGTTGTATTCGAGCTGCGCGAGCTCCACTTGGAGCTTCCCTTCCGCCGTGTGGGCGTGGTCCGCGAAGATGTCGAGGATCACCGCGGTGCGATCGATCACCGGCACCTCGAGAGCCTGCTCCAGGTTGCGCTCCTGGCGGGGCACCAGCTCGTCGTCGACGGCGACCAGGTTGGCGTCGGCAGCGCTGATCTCCCGCTTCAGCTCGGCGAGCTTTCCCCGGCCCAGGTAGCGGTCTGGATCGGGCTGGCTGCGCGCCTGGGTCAACTGCCCGGCGGTCGCCACCCCGGCCGTTCGCAGCAGCTCCTTGAGCTCGGCAAGAGGGTCGTCGCGATGCTCGTCGTCGCGGACGATTCCGACTGCGATGGCGCGCTGACGGGCGCGAGGGTTGACGATTCCGGCGGAGCCGTTTACGTAAACGCTCTCGGACTGTCGTCCGTTGCGGTTTCTCTGCACTGATCAGATGTTAGGCGGCCACCAGGGCGACCCGCAGCGCTCTATGGTGCGCGTGGCGCAGCCAGAGGCTGCGACGGGACGAGCGGAAGCAGCGCCGCGGCCGCGATCACAGCTAGGAACGCCGATGACCGGCCGACGACAGTGAGCGGGTTGGAACCCAACGGGTCCCCGAAGACGAGGATCCCTCCTGCGATCGCCGCCAGCGTCGCGGCGGCCGAGAAGACGATGATCACGCCGACCGCATCGCCGAGCTGAAGTCCACGGGCCAGCGCGAGAAACGCGCCGAGGCCGCCCAGAATCGCGACGGCAGTCCAGGGGCTGATCACGGCGAGGGGAGCGGTTCCGACCGTCTCGGTCAGGGCCTTGAGGGCCACGTCCGAGACTCCCAGCAGCGTCCCGGCCGCCGCGGCCAGGAATACCCAGCCGTGTGCATCGAGGCGCTCGTGAGCCGATGCCAGCATCAGCAACCCGCCCAGCGCGAGCGTCCCACCCTCGAACGCGAACATCGTCGAGCTGGTAAAGCCGCCTCCAGGGCGCCCGTGGCCAGCCGTCAGGGCAAGGAACGCGAGCCCCGAGGCGCAGAGCACGAGTCCGAGCACCTCGCGACGGCCAACCGCGATGCCGAACCAGCGGCGCGCGGGGATCGCCAGCATGGCAAGGCCACCGGCGATCACAGCCTGGACCAGCGACAGCGGCGCCATGGAAAGCGCCGCCACGTGTAGGCACCAGGCACAGAAGGCGAGACCGAATCCGATCACCCACCAGCGCGAGCGAAACAGTGCGGACGCGCTGCGCAAGGGGTTCCTCATTACGACATCGGGCGCGTTGACCGCGCCGCGGTGCTTGCACAGCAGGGCCACCCCGGAGATCAGGGCGCAGCCGAGCGCGAGTATCAGTCCGATTTGGCTCATCAGTTGACGGGTCGGCGCGACAGGGTGGCGCCTTTAGCTGAGGCTCCGGTAAAGGCCGATTCGCCCCCCGCGCGAGAACCCCGCCTACCCGCACCCTACGGCGTCTGAACCTCGACCGTCCTGGTCCCTTGTGGCGGCGGGTATGCAAGGGCGCTCCGAAAGGAGCGACCCGTTTTAGGTCAGGTGCGAGCGAAGCCGTTGTACGGCCTCGCGGAGGAGCTCGTCCGGCGTGGTCAGCGAGATCCGGAAGAAGCCCTCGCCGCTCGGCCCGTACATCGACCCCGGCGAGACCACCACCGCCGCCTCCTCGAGCACCAGCTCCGCGAACGACGCGGAGGTGTGGCCATCGGGCACCGGCGCCCAGATGTAGATCGTGCCCTTGGGGGCCTCGACCCGGACCCCGATGTCCCGAAGCGCCTCGACCACGAGGTCGCGCCGGCGCTCGTAGATCCGGCACATCTCCTCGACCTCCTTGCGCGGGCCGCGCAGCGCGACGGCTCCGGCGAGCTGGACGGCCTCGAACAGCCCCGAATCGACATTCGTCTTCAGCCGCCAGTAGGTCTTGATCGCCTCGGCGTTGCCGAGGATCGCCGCGCACCGCCAGCCGGTCATGTTGTAGCCCTTGGAGAGCGAGAAGACCTCGACCCCGACCTCCTTCGCCCCCGGCGTTGCCAGGAAGCTGGGCGCGACGTAGCCGTCGTAGGTCGTCTCGGAGTAGGCGTTGTCGTGGACGACCAGGATCTCGTGGCGCCCCGCGAGCTCGACCACGCGCTCGAAGAAGCCCTCGGGGACCACCGCGCCGGTCGGGTTGTTCGGGTAGTTGATGAAGAGCAAACGCGCCGCCTCGAGCTTCTCCTCCGGGATCGCATCGAGGTCCGGGGCGAAGCCGAGGTCCCGACGGAGAGGCAGCAAATGTGCCTCGGCGCCGGCGAGAACCGGCCCGCCGGTATAGACCGGGTAGCCGGGATCCGAGGCCAGGGCGACGTCGCCGGGATCGAGGAAGGCGAAGCAGAGGTTGTAGATGCACTCCTTCGCCCCGATCGCCGGAATCACCTCGTTCACGGCATCGATCTCGACCCCGAAGCGCTGAAGGTAGAAGTCCGCGAACGCCTCGCGGAACTCCGGGCGCCCTCGATTGCTCGGGTACTTCTGCGCGCCCGGGTCGCCTACGGCCTCCCGCATCGCCTCGACGACGTAGCGGAAGGTCGGAGTGTCCGGGTCCCCGATCCCGAGGCTGATCACGTCGATGCCCTCGTCGCGCTTGGCCTCGATCCTGCGCTCGAGCTCGGCGAACATGTACGGAGGGATCGCATCCAGCCTCTGGGAGGGAGCGGCCAGGTCCTTCTTCTTCGCGGGTGCGGCCATCGGGCGGAAGACTAGGGGGACGGGGAGCGGACCTCTCCCAGCACCCGGGTGAACCGTTCGCTGAACTCTCCCGTGTATACCTCCTCGGCCCAGCCGGTCAGCCGCACCTCGAGCTGGTCGCTGACCTCGATCTGGAGCTGCCCGCCATCGAGCGCCACGCTCATCGGGCTCTCGGTGCCGCCCAGGAAAGCGGCCACCGCCGCTCCACTGGCGCCGGTTCCGGAGGACAGGGTCTCTCCCACCCCACGCTCGTAGATCCGGGCTCGCACCAACGATTCCCTGGCGTCGAAGAAGCTCACGTTCGTGCGGTTCGGAAAGAGCTCGTGATGCTCGATCTCCGGGCCGAGTGCGGCCAGGTCCAGTTCCTCGAGCTCCTTCTTGTCGACCTCGATCGCGCACTGCGGGTTGCCGATCGAGACATGTTGGAAGCTCCAGGCGCGCCCCCCGGCCTGCAGCTCGCCGCGGCCGTCGTCTCCTCCCGACGGGAAGTCGGGGGAGGTCGTGCTGGCGCGACCGAGGTCCAGTGTGCAATCCCGCTCTGTGCGGATCGTCGGCTTGACCTCCCCTGCCTTCGTCAGGATCGTGAACTCATCGGCGTCGGTCCATCCCCTGTGGCGGAGGTAGAGCGCCGCCTGGCGGGCGCCGTTTCCGGAGAGCTCCGCCTCCGAGCCGTCGGGGTTGAAGATCCGCAGCTCGGCGACGTAGGCTGGGTCCTCGATCGGGATCAGCAGCAGGATTCCGTCCGAACCGACCCCAAACGGCCTGTTGCAGATCCGTTTGATTCGCTCGGGGGTCAGCTCCCACGGCAGCGCCGCCGCCTCGACGATCACGTAATCGTTGCCGAGGGCGGTCCACTTCTCGAACTTCATCCGCCCAGCCTATTCGCGGGCAGCCGCCGGACTCGCATCCAGGAGCCCGACCACCTCGGCCGCAACTTCATCGTCGGAGCGGTCGTCGCGGTCGATCAGGGTGACACCGTCCATGCGGCGCATCCAGGTGAGCTGGCGCCGGGCGTACGCGCGATGCGCTGCCTTGATCGACTCGATCGACTCGGCCGACGGGGCCGCGTCGATGTCGGCGACGAGCTGCTCGAAGCCGAGCGCCGCGCTCGCGGTCCGCGAGGCGCCCGCCTCTTCCGCCGCGCGCGCATCGTCGGCCGCGCCGGCGGCGACCATCTGGTCAACCCGCGCGCCGATCCGCTCTGCCAGCCGCTCGCGATCCATCGTCAGGCCCACCAGCAGGGTCGGGTGCCGGAGCTCCGCCGTCCAGAGGCCCTCGGCGCCGGAGGAAGCCTCGATCCCCGCCCGGGACAGCTCCGTCAGGCGTGCGATCCGCTTGCGGTCGTTCGGGTCGACCTTCTCGGCCAGCTCGGCGGCAAGCCCCGCGTGCAGGGCCTCCGATCCCCGCTCCGCGAGCTCCGCCTCGACCTCCTCGCGGATCCCGGCGGGGACGGGCGGCCGCAGGTCCAGGTCCGCCAGCGCCGCCCGCAGGTAGAGGCCCGTGCCGCCCACCACAATCGGACGACGCCGATCGGCCAGGAGCGCGTCGATCTCGCGGTGAGCGGCCTCGGCGTAGCGGCCGGCGCTGAACTCCTCGCCCGGGCCCACGAACGAGAGCAGCCGATGCTCGAGGCGTCCTCGCTGCTCCTCATCGGCCGCTCCGCTCAGTGTCTCCAGGCCGCGGTAGACCTGGATCGAGTCACAGTTGACAGCCACCGGGTCCTCGCCGAGACCGCGCAGTGCCTCGGCCACGGCGATGGCGACGCCGGTCTTGCCGACCGCCGTCGGACCGAACAGCGCCAGAACCTGCATCGCCCGCTCCGCGGAGCCCGCCTACGCGGCGCGGCTGAGGAGACGCTCGGAGCCGCTCAGGGTCGTGGAGGTGGCGCCCGAGATCTCGATCTCCACCAGCTCGCCGGGGGCGCCGGTCCCGTCGAAGTTGACGGTCTTGTTGTGGCGCGTCCGGCCCCGCAGCCGCGAGGGATCGGTGCGGCTCGGTCCCTCCACCAGGACCTCCACGGTGCGGCCGACGAAACGCTGCGCCCGCTCACGCGCGCGCCGCTGGACGAGCTCCACCAGGCGCTCCATGCGCTCGCGCTTGACTGGGTGCGGCAGCTGGTCCTCGAAGGTGGCGGCCTCCGTGCCGCGGCGCGGCGAGAAGAGGAAGGTGAAGGCGCCGTCGTAGCCGACCTCGTCGACCACCTCGAGGGTCTGCTCGAAGTCCGCCTCGGTCTCACCCGGGAAGCCGACGATGATGTCCGTGGTGATCGCGCAGTCGGGGACGTATTCGCGGATCAGCGCCACGCGGTCCATGTAGCGTTCCCTGCCGTAGGTGCGCCGCATCCGTTTCAGAACCGGTGTGGAGCCCGACTGGAGCGGCAGGTGGATGTGCTCGCAGAGCGAGTCGAGCTCGGCGTGGGCTCGGATCACGTCCTCGCGCATGTCCTTGGGGTGCGGGCTGGTGTAGCGGATGCGGTCGATGCCGGGGACGCCGTCCACCCGGGTGAGCAGTTCAGCGAAGGCGATCCGACTCTCCTTCGGCAGGTCGCGCCCATAGCTGTTCACGTTCTGGCCCAGCAGGGTGATCTCGCGCACACCGTCGGCCGTCAGGCTCTCCATCTCTGCGACCAGCTCATCGGGGTCGCGACTCGCCTCGCGGCCGCGCACCGACGGCACGATGCAGTAGGAGCAGACGCAGTTGCAGCCCTGCGATATCTGCACCCAAGCCTGGAACTCGCGGGCGCGCTTCATCGGCAGATGCCCGGAGACGTCCTCGAACTCGAAGTAGCCCTGCGCGGTCAGCGAGTCCGAGGTGAGGAACTCTGCCAGGCGGTGGATCTGACCCGGCCCGAAGGCCACGTCCACGAACGGGAAGCGCCGGAAGACTTCGTCCTTCACCGACTGCGCCCAGCAGCCACCGACCCCCACGACCCGCCGCGGATCCTCGGACTTGAGTCGCTTGGCCTCGCCGAGGTGGGCGATGAAGCGGTTGTCGGCCGATTCGCGGATTGAGCAGGTGTTGAAGAGGATCAGGTCGGCGCCCTCGCGATCGGGCGATTCGACGTAGCCGAGGGAGTCGAGCATTCCCTTCATCCGCTCGGAGTCATGCTGGTTCATCTGACAGCCGAACGTAGGTGACGTGGTAGCGGCGCTCCATCGCAGTCAATCTAGCGGCGCCGGCCCTACTTGGAGGGAGAGTTGACGATCTGCTGGATGCGGCTGTGCGAAAGGCCGAGGGTCCGGGCGACCTCCCTGTAGCTCGCCCCGGCCGCCACGGACTGCCGGACCAGCCTGTCCCGGACGAGGCGGATCCGCGTCACCTCCTCGTCGATCCCCCTCATCGCCCGACGGTATTCGACCCCGACCCGCACGCGCTCGACCCAGACGCGGCTCCGCACGCGCTCGAAGTCGGCGTGTGCCTTGCGCAGGCGCACCGCCTCCATCTCGGCGATCATCGATCCTGTATAGCATGCCAAGAGCCGCGCTATACGAACTGAATGGAGAGCTACTTCTTTGGCGGCAGCACGGTGAGGTCGCCCTGCATCCCGGCCTGGCGGTGGCCGGGAACGGTGCAGTAGAAAACGTACTTGCCCGGGGCGAGGCTGGTCAGGTTGACGGACTGCTTGCCGTTGGTGAACGGCTGCACCTGGCCGAGGACGTTGCCGTTGGCGGTGGCGACAGCGATGCTATGCGGGACCTGCGAGGGGTTGTCGTAGGTGATGCTTACGTTGCCCGGCTGGGCCTGGAGGCCATTGGGCTGGTAGACCAGGGAGCCGTCGGCAGGTGAGGATACGGCGAGATCAGTAGTCGGCCCGCCGCTCGGAGTCGTCGTGGTCGTCCCCTCCTCCTTGGCGAGCTTCTCGTTGCGGCTCTTCTGCTCGTCCCGGGACTTGACGATCGCGAAGGCCATGGTCGTCCCCACGACCACGATGAAGAGGGCGATCACGCCCGCCATCACCGCCCGGTTGGGCGGAAACGAATCGGCGCCGCGGATCCCGACGAAGGCGAACAGCACGGCCAGGGCCACGAGGACGATCCCGATGACGAAGAAGAAGTTGCCGTCCATCCCGCCGCGGATCCTACCCGGCGTGCCTCACGCCGCGTCGGCGAAGCGCTCCACCCTGCGCACGGCCTCGTAGGCCAGCTCGAGCGGGTATCCCCGCCTTACCAGGAGGCCCAGGGCGCGCTCGCGCTCCCTCTCCGAGCCACAGCGCATCCCGCGGTCTCCGAGCAGGCCCACGGCTCGATTCAGCTGGGCATCCACGTCCTCCGCGTCCAGGGCGGCCTCGATCTGCTCGCGGGGCACACCACGGCCCGCGAGCGCAGCCGAGATCCGGTCCGGCCCCCAGCCCGCCAGCTGGCGCTTGTCCTCGGCGTAGCGCCGGGCGAAGCTGGCGTCATCGATCGCGCCCGCCCCGATCAGCAGGACGATCACCTCCTCGACTTCGGCCTCCTCCACCCCGCGCTCGGCGAGCCAGCCGCGCAGCTCGGACTCCGTGCGCTCCTTGTAGCTCAGCGCCCTGAGCGCGAGCTCATACGGGTCGTCAGGCAGCCTTCTTCTCCGGCTTCTTGGCGGGCACCGGCTTCTTGGTTGCCTCGACCATCTCGGCCGCCTTGGCGGCGTCGGCCTCCTTCTCGGCCTCCGGCCGCGTCTCGGCCTCGGCGCCGAGCCCGAGCTTCGCGTGGATCTTCTTCTCCAGTTCCACGGCCAGCTCGGGGTTGTCGCGCAGGAACTCCTTGGTGTTGTTGCGCCCCTGTCCGAGCCGCGTCTCCCCGTAGGAGAAGAACGAGCCGGACTTCTGGATCAGGTCGTGCTCCAGGGCCATGTCGAGCAGGGCGCCCTCCTTGGAGATGCCGACGCCGTACTCGATGTCGAACTCGGCCTGGCGGAACGGAGGCGCCACCTTGTTCTTCACGACCTTCACCCGCACCCGGTTCCCGACCGCCTCCGTGCCCTCCTTCAGGGTCTCGATCCGGCGGATGTCGAGCCGCTGCGACGAATAGAACTTCAGCGCCCGGCCACCCGGCTGGGTTTCGGGAGAGCCGAACATGACGCCGATCTTCTCTCGGATCTGGTTGGTGAACAGGCAGATCGTGTTGGCGCGGCTCAGGTTCCCGGCCAGCTTGCGCAGCGCCTGGGACATGAGGCGCGCCTGGAGGCCCACGTGCTGGTCGCCCATCTGGCCCTCGAGCTCCACCCGCGGCGTCAGCGCCGCGACCGAGTCGACCGCGACCACGTCTACGGCGCCGGAGCGAACCAGCACGTCGACGATCTCGAGCGCCTGCTCGCCATAGTCCGGCTGGGAGATCATCAGCTCGTCGGTGTTGACGCCGATCTTCCGCGCGTAGACCGGATCGAGCGCGTGCTCGGTGTCGATGAAGGCACAGACGCCGCCGCGAGCCTGGGCCTCGGCGATGATGTGGTAGATCAGCGTGGTCTTGCCGGAGGACTCCGGTCCGAAGATCTCGACGATGCGGCCACGCGGGACCCCGCCCACTCCCAGCGCGATGTCGAGCGGCAGGGCGCCGGTGGAGACGGACTCCACCTTGAGCGCGCCCTGGTCCCCGAGCTTCATCAGCGCACCCTGGCCGAACTCCTTCTCGATCTGCGTGACCGCCGCCTGCAGCGCCTGGTCGCGCGCCTTCGCGTCCTTCTCGCCGGCCTCTCTCAGGTTGGGCTTCTGATCTGCCATCTCGGTCACCTCTCAGTCCTCTAGTCGTCGTTGGCGGTCGGAAGCTCCAACTCGGCCATTGCTTCGTACTCCGCGCCCGTCCGGCGCAGGTGGGACTTGAAGAGCACCAGACGAGTCGGACGGAAGAACCGGAACATGTGTTCGGGTAGCGGGTGGGGCTGGGTCGTGATCAGCGCGGGCTTCCGGCTCCTCGGCGCCTCGGGCCTGACCCGCGCCACCGTCACGTGCGGCCAGAACGCCCGCTTCTCCGGCTCGTGGAAACCGCCCTCCACCAGGCGCTCCTCCACCCGGCGCTGCAGGGTCACGGTGTCATCCGAGTTCGCGCCGAGCACGATCAGGCGAGGGACGCTTCCCGCGCGGGATCCCCACCGGCTCGGCGGCGAGCTCGACCGCCGGGGCCTGCGACATCCTTGTCGAACGCCGCCTTGGCGATCGCCTTCACATCCTTCTCGGCCTGGTAGCCGAGGAAAACCAGCGTGATGTGGAGGGCCTCCGGCGCGACGACCCGGAGGGCGGGGTCGGCGAGGGCCGTCTGCTGCCAGCTGACCAAGCCCAGCTCGGACGTCCTGCGGCAAATCGACGGCAACGAACAGGCGGGCCCGCGGGCTCTTGAGCCGCTGCTTGGCCACGCCGAAACGCTATCCGTCCGTGCGGCCGCCAAGCTGGGGCTCCGGTGCCTTCGCTCATTGGGCGAATGAGGCTCCGGGCGGCGGTTTTCTCCCTCCCCAGGCTCGACGGCGGCGTTCACCGGGCCTTCAATCTTGCGATCTAGCCTGCGATGCCGCCTTCAAGGACGCCAACCGATGGTCTCCGCCACGCCGCCGCCACGAACCGGACCGCCGGCCCGCTACGTCCTCCTGGGATTGATCCTGCTTGCGGCGGCGGTGCGCTTCGGCACGCTCGGTGCAAAGGGATTCTGGGGGGACGAGGTGAGCACCGTGGACCTCGTCCACCGCTCGCTGGGCCACATGCTGACGGGAATCGGGAATCTCGAATCCACCCCCCCGCTCTACTACCTGGTCTCGTGGCTTTGGGTGAAGGTGTTCCCCAGCACCGAGGTCGGAATCCGCGCGGTTCCAGCGATCTGCGGTGTCGCCCTGGTGCCGGTCGCCTATTGGGTCGGGCGCGAGCTCGCTACCGCACGTGCCGCCACGATCGCTGCCGGGCTGGTCGCGGTCAACCCATTCCTCGTCTGGTACTCGCAGGAGGCTCGCTCGTATTCGCTACTTGCACTGCTCAGCGCGATCGCGCTGCTGCTCACTCTGCGAGCGCTGCGCCGGCCGAACCGACGCCTCTACGCAGGCTGGGCGATGGCCTCCGCCCTGGCGCTCGCGACGCACTATTTCGCGGCGTTTCTGCTGCTCCCAGAGGCCGTGATCCTGGTCCGTTCGGCAACCAACCGCCGGGTCCCGGCGCTGGCGGTCGGCTTCGTGGCGCTCGCCGGTGCGTTGCTGCTGCCCCTGGCGCTCCAGCAACAAGCGCACGGTCATGCCGATTGGATCAGCAAGGCGCCGGTCCTCGGGCGACTCGCAGTCACGCCCCTCGACTTCCTCGTCGGCTTCGATCTCACCGCCGCCGCCGTCCCGGTCGCCGGTCTGGCGATCGTGGCTGCGCTGGTCGGCCTGACAGGTCTTGCCTGGCCGAAACGTTCGGGTGAGGGTGCCGGCCCCGGCTTGATGGCGATGCTCCTGGCAGCCACCGTCGCGCTTCCAATGGGTCTCTCGCTCCTGGGCCTCGACTATCTGGACCCGCGAAACCTGATCGTCGCGGTGGTTCCCGCTCTCACTCTCCTGGCAATCGGCTTTGCCGCTCCCTCGCGGCCCCTGCTGGGCGGCGCTGCCGCGCTGGGGCTCTGCGTCACGTCGCTCGCAGTCGTTGCGCTCACCGCCTGGGAGCCGAAGTACCACAGCGAGGACTGGCGTACCGCGGCGAGCGACCTGGGACCGCCCCGGGTCGACCGGGTGGTGATTGCGACACCGGGGAGCTTCGCCCGCAAACCACTCGAGTTCTACCTACCGGCCAGCCGTCCGCTGCCGGTCAACGGCGACCTGGTCGGGGAGGTCGACGTCCTGGCACTCCCGCGCCAGGGCAGCACCAAGCCGACGACGAGCCCGCTCCTGTCGACGCCGCGGCTGCACCTGGTCGCGCGCGACTTCGATGGTCGCTTCATGGTCTGGCGTTATCGTCCGGCGACACAGCTCTGGCTCGCTCCCCGCGAGCTCGGGGCGTCGGTGAGCCGGTCACGGGCCGCGGTCATCTGGCAGCAGGCAGGTACGTCGGCTCGAGCGCAGCAGCGGGCGGGCTGAGCTTCCTGCGAACGAGCCAGAACGCGAGCGCCGCGGTGAGCATCTGGCGCAGCCCGTACGCGCCCCACTGCACCCAGAGCGGAAAGACCGACGCGATCGGCCCGGCTGGGTGGAGCGGGCCGAATGTGCTGGAGAAGATCAGCAGGTCGACCAGCGCGAAGGCGACCGCCATCGTCACCGGAGCGCCGTCGATCGCCAGCGCGGCGAAGATCCAGAGGGCGTACTGCGGGCTGTACACCTTGGAGGTCGCGAAGACCCAGAGCAGTCCGCCCGACGCCGCCGGAATCAGAGAGCCGCCGGGGCGGCTCCGCGCCCTGACGGCCAGGATGACGATTGCCGTCAGCCCCGCAGCAAACAGGGGTGTGCTCACCAGGTCGGCCCCGTGGCCCAGTAGCGGCTGCCAGATCGTCGCTCGGGGCGGACGCTGCGCCGTGAAGGTGAAGAAGTAGGACCAGTTCGCCCGGATCGGACCCTGCGCGCCGCCGCTGATCGCGAACGGCAGGTTGACCGCCAGCGTCGCCGCCAGGAAGATCCCCACGATTCGAGCCGCCGAGCGGCGGCGGCGGTCTGCGAGCCGCAGCGCGACGATCACTGGTAGGACGACGATCGGGAAGAACTTGGCCCAGGTGGCCAGGGCCAGCGCCGCGGCACCAAGGCCATCTCGACCTCGCTGGAGCAGGAGCAGCGCGAGGACGAGCAGGCAGATTCCGAGCAGGTCCCAATTCAGGGTCCCGTAGAGGGCCAGGGCCGGCGCCGCTGCGAACAACCAGGGATTCGATCCATCGATCCGATCGATGACCCACGCCGATGCAGACGCCAGGGCGCCGAGCAAGACGGCCGACGCCAGGAAGTACGCCGCGTCGCTCGTATGCACGAAGCTGGCGACCCAGACGAATAGCCCCGTCAACACCGGGTACTCGAAGCGGTAGTCGAAGTACGGCATCGGGTGCTGCCAGAGGTGATCGCGGAAATAGAGATGGGAGATGTCGGAGTAGGCGCCGACATGGGCCATCTCCGCGAGGTCCACCCCATGAGCTGTTAAGGGCCCGTGATAGGTCAGCAGGACGGGAGCACGCATCGCCGCCCCGAGCAGGACCAACGCGGCCGGGAGCGCCAGCAAGGCGATGCGAGATCGCAAGAGGCTCCTAACGGTCCCGAGGTTTCGCTGCACCGTCGCCATCGGCCACAGTCGCAATCTGACGAGGCACACATGACTACGAGATGAATGCGTGCTTCATGCCGCGTTGATGATCGGCATCAAGACTGCCGGCCGGACTTGGCATTCACCGATGAGACGCTTCGGCAGCGAAGGCGGCAAGCGCGACAGCGCCGCCAGCTCCAGCGCCGCCGATTTCTGGGCGGAGGAGCGCTGTTCGTCGCGGCGGCCCTGGCCGTCGTCGTGCTGGCCTCGGGATCCGGCGGCGGCGATTCCACAAGAACATCCGCGACGGCCTCCCCGTTCACCGGGCGCCTCCTGATCGCCGACAGGGGCAACAACCGGCTGCTGCTCGTCAACGCGGCCAAGCAGATTCTCTGGAAGTACCCGAGCAAGGGCAGGGCGGCTCCGCGAGGCGGCTTCTACTTCCCGGACGATGCGTTCTTCACACAGCGCGGCACGGGGCTGATCTCGAACCAGGAGGACAACGAGACGATCGTGCGGATCGCGTTCCCTTCCGGCCAGGTCACGTTTCAATACGGCCATCCTCGCGCGGCCGGCTCCCGGCCCGGCTATCTCAATCAGCCCGACGACGCCTACCTGCTCAAGGACGGGTCGATCACGGTTGCCGACGCGCAGAACTGCCGCATTCTCTTCATCCGCCCCAATGGCAAGCCGCAGTCGCAGATCGGAACCAGCGGTCAGTGCGCCCACGACCCACCGAGGAGCATCGCCTACCCGAACGGCGACACCCCGCTCGCGAACGGGCACTTCCTCGTCTCGGAGGTGCACGGCTCCTATGTGGATGAGTTCACCCGCCGCGGGAAGCTGGTCTGGAGCACGCGGCTCCCAATCAGCTATCCCTCCGATCCGCAGCAGCTCGGGCCGAATCTCTATCTGGTCGCCGATTACGCGAAGCCGGGCGGGGTCTACGAGTTCAACAGGGCGGGGAAGATCCTCTGGTCCTACCACCCGAAATCGGGCCCGGGAATGCTCGATCACCCGAGCCTGGCGGAGCGGCTACCGAATGGGCTGATCGGTGCGAACGACGACTACCGTCACCGCGTCGTCGTGATCGACCCCAGGCAGCGGCGCATCGTCTGGCAATACGGGCACACGGACCACTCCGGGCGCCGGGCCGGCTACCTGAAGATCCCCGACGGCTTCGACCTGCTCGCACCGGGCAATGCGACGCCGACCCATCTGGCTACGGGCTAGCCGACGGATTGCGCGAACGCCCTAGTCGCCGGTCGGCGCCGGGGAGATCTCCCCCCGGCCGGCGACCTGCAGGTTCGCAGGGAGCTTCGCACCCCAGCGGTCGGCGAGCACCTGCAGCCGGGTGCGCCAGGCGATGATCGCCGCGCGCTGCGCGTTCTGGAAATGGGGCAGCTCGTCGAAGGCGCGCGTGGGCAGGGCCGCCGCCAGGGCGCTCAGGTAGGTGTCCTGGAGGACGAAGGTGTGGGCGTAGGCGTCCTGGGCGGCCCGCATCTCCTCGGGCACGTCCTCGATCGCGGCGATCCGGACCGCATAGCCCGCCGCGCCGCGCTCGATCCGCTCGATCCCCCGCTGCGCCTGCTTCGCGCTCAGATCGCCTTCCCGATAGCCCTCGAGGATCGGATCGGCCTTGTCGAGCAGCTCGTTGATCCCGAGCCTGATCGGCTGCACCTTCGCCACGTAGTCCTCCAGCGCCTGCCTGCGATCCGCGGTGGTCGTGTCCGCCCCGCAGCCGAGCAGGAGCAGGGCCAGCGCCCCTCCGGCCGCCACCGAGATCGCGAGCCTAGAGCGCATCGGCGAACCCCATCAGGTCCCCGACGTAGAGCTCGGGCTCCTCGAAGGCGGAGAAATGCGCGCCGCTGGGGGGCTCGCTCCACCGTCGCAGGTCGCTGAACACGCGGCGCGTCCACTCCTGAGGCGGGTTTCCGATCACGCCGGCGCTCTCGCCGTCCGCCTGCATGCCGGCGTGGAAGGCTCCGACGGCGGCCGGGACCGCGATGGTCTCCCCCGGCCCGAGGTGCCAGCGCCGGCGGCGCTCGGCCCAGTAGATGCGAAGCGACGACGCGATGGAGCCGGTCGACCAGAACATGGTGAGGAAGTCGCAGAGCTCGTCCTTGGAGAACCGGCTCTCCAGATCGCCGCCGGTGTCGGCCCAGCGGCGGTACTTCTCGACCAGATAGCTCGCGAGCCCCGCCGGCGAGTCCGTGAGCGCCGGGGAGATGGCGTCCGGGGCCGCCGACTGGATCGCCATGTGGTGCCCCTCGCGCCGGAACCAGCGGAGCCCGCGCTCCACGAATGCCTGCTCGTCCTCGCTCAGCGGTGGATCGGAGAGGTCGCCCGGGCGGGGCACGATCCCCGGGGTGCTGATGTACAGGCCCGCGACCCGGTCCGGGCAGTCGAAAGCCATCCTCGTCGCGATCGGCGCCCCCCAGTCACCGCCCGCGACGACGAACCGCTCCAGCCCGAGGCCGTCGGTGAGCAGGGCGAGCAGCCGCACCGCGACCCCCGCCACGTCGAGAGGCTCGCCGGGATCCTCCGACCAGGCGAACCCGGGCAGCGACGGAACGATCGCGGTCCTTCCGGCGGCGGCGACCATGCTCGCCGTGCGCTCGTACTCGATCGGCCCGCTCGGCCAGCCATGCAGCAGCACGACCGCATCGCCGTCCCCGTTGGAATCGGGATCGACGCGCAGGAAGTGGAGGCCCTCCCAACGGGCGCTCCCCAGCGCGTTCAGGCGCTCCAGCCGCGAGAAGTCGTAGCGATCTCGCCAGTGCTCGCAGAGCTCGCGCGCATAGACGAGGTCGGTCCCGAGATCCCAGCCGTGTCCCGGCGGCTGCTGCGGCCAGCGAGTGCGTCCGAGCCTGTCGCGCAGGTCGGCGACCGCCTCCTCGCCCACCCGGATCTCGTAGGGCTCCGGAGCGTTCACCGCGGCGGCTCGCGCCCCTCCAGCAGGTAGCGGACCAGGTGGAGGGCGACGACCACCGATCGCTCCCGCACGTCCGTGCGACTGCCGGGCAGCACCGGGTCCCGGGCGAGCCTCTCCCCCGCGGCCGTCTTGGCGCAGAAGCAGACGTAGCCCACCGGCTTCTCCTCGCTGCCGCCGTCGGGACCTGCGATTCCCGTGACCGCACAGCCGACGTCCGCGTCGATGCGCTCGATGGCGCCGTCCGCCATCGCCTCGGCGACCTCGGGTGAGACCGCGCCCTTGCTCTCGATCAGCTTCGGATCGACCCCGAGGAGCTTGGCCTTGGACTCGTTCGAGTAGGAGACGACACCTCCGGCGAACCACTGCGAGGAGCCGGGCCGAAGCGTGAGGCGGCCGGCCAGCAGGCCCCCGCTCTCCGACTCAGCGACCGCGATCGTTCGGTCCCCGAGCAGCCGGAAGACGACCTCCTCGATCGATTCGCCGCTCTCGGTGTACGTGAACTGCCCGAGACGCTCGGCGAGGCCGGCGCGCAGCCCCTCGGCGGCCTCCTCCGAGCCGTCGCGGTGCCGCACGTCCGTGACCAGCTCCCCGCCGCGGAGACAGGTGGTGACCTCGAGCTGGTCGAGCGCGACGCCCTCGTCCTCGATCTCGCGCAGCGCCTTGGCGAGCTCGGACTCCGGGATGCCGAACATGCGGATCGACATCGTCGTGTACGGCTGCGCGCGGCCCAGCACCTCCTGGGCCGGCGCCGCGGCCAGGGCGCGCGGCCACATGTCCTGGAGCTCGCGCGGTGGGCCCGGCAGCACGATCACGACCTGGCCGTCGGCGGGGACGACCAGGCCCGGCGCCGTGCCGGCCGGGTCAATCGCCACCGCCCCCTCGGGCACCATCGCCTGCTTGCGGTTTCCCTCGCGCACGGCCTCGGGGTCGAAGCGCAGGCGGCGCGCGTAGCGGGCGATGATCTGGGCGATCTTCTCCTCCATCTCCTCGTCGAGGACGAGCTTCCTGCCCGCGAAGCGCCCCACGACCTCGGCGGTGAGGTCATCGGCCGTCGGCCCAAGCCCACCGCTGGTCACGATCAGGTCGAGACCCTGATCCCGCATGTGACGCAGGGCGCCTTCCAGATCCTCCGGGCGGTCACCGACCACGGTGATCTCCTCGACCTCCACCCCGAGGTCCGCGAGGCGCTCCGAGAGCCAGGGCCCGTTGCGGTCCGTGACGTAGCCGCTCAGGACTTCGGTCCCCGTGACCAGGATGCCGGCTCGAAGCCCTCCGTCGCGGTTCATGCCGTCATTCTCCCGATCCTCGATCGCAGGCAGCCGTCCCCGGCTCAGGTGCCGAGCGCGACCTGTGCGAGTGACTTGAAGATCGTCTCGGCCGGGTTGGCGGCACCCGGTCGGGGTTCGAGGTCCGTCAGTACGGCGACCGTCAGCCCGCGCCGCTTGTACGTCCAGTGCTCTGAGGTGAATCCGGCCCAGAGCCCGGCATGACCGATCCAGGGCCGACCCAGGAAGTACTTGTCGAACACCCCCAGGCCGACGCCATCGCTGTCGAAGTCGGTCATCTGACGTCGCGTGGCCGGCTTCAGCAGCGGTCCCATCACGGTCGCGTGAGCGATCTCTGCCAGCTCACTGGCCGTCGTGGCCAGGCCCCCGTCGGTCCAGACCTCGCCCCAGTGGCCGGTGTTGATCGTGCCGGACTGCCACGGGTCGAAGAACGAACCGTCCGGCCGCTGGATCGTCGGCTGGGCGAACCGGCCTATCTGAGAGTCGTCGTAGCGCCAGCTCGACTTGCTGAGACCCAGTGGCCCGGCGATCAACGTCTTGAAGTCTTCCTCGAAGGGCTCGCCCTCGATTGCCTCGATGATCCCGCCGAGGGCGATGTAGTTGCTGTCCGAGTAGGTCGTCCGTGTCCCTGGGCGATAGGTCGGGTGGCCAACCGCGCGCAGCACCTCGGCCCGGGTCCAGGCGTGCTGCGGATCGCTGCTCAACAGGCGCTGGATCCGCGGCGACGAGAGGTAGTTGGGCAGGCCGCTGGTGTGCTGAAGGAGCTCGCGGACGGTGATCCGGTTCCCCTCGCGGAGCTCGGGCAGATAGCGGCCCGCCTTCCGGTCGAGCCCCAACTTGCCCTGCTGGACCAGGCGCATTGCCATCGCCGCGGTCACGGTCTTCGCCGTGCTCGCGGTGATGAAGAGCGTGTCCGGCGTGATCGGGTCACCGCCGCTCGGCAGCTGGGTGCCGGCGGTCCCTGCCCAAGGTGCCTGGCCGCGCTGGATCACGGCGGCGCTGACGCCGGGTACCCCGAGACGGGTCCTCGCCTGCTGCAGGGCGCCCTGGAGCGCGGCGGAACGGCTCACCGCCGTCGACAGCGCGGGGGTGCCTGCCGGAGCGACCACCAGCGCGACCACGCCAACCAGACAGAGACCGCTGATCAGGCTCGCCACCGCGCGCCGGCGCCGCACTCGAACGCGTGCAGGATGATCCCACCGTCCCGCCATTGAAGGCGAGGTTAGGTCCGCTTCCTAAACGGTCGCTGCGGCAGCTAGTCGGCGTCGAGGCGAGCGGGAACGGGCTCCTCCGCCCCGCCCTCAGCGGAGCCCGCGGGCGCCGGGGCTCCACCCAGCACGCGCGGCAGGTCCGCGATCGAGACCAGCACCTGGCGCGGCTTCGAGCCCTCGTAGCCTGAGATGATTCCGCGACGCTCGAGCATGTCGATCAGTCTCCCGGCGCGGGTGTAGCCCACTCGCAGGCGGCGCTGGATCATCGAGACCGAGGCGGTGCCGCTCTCCACCACCAGGTGCGCCGCCTGGTCGAGCAGGTCATCAGAGTCCGGATCGAAGTCGTCGTCGGGGTCCGCCTCGTCCTTCGAGACCTGCGGCGTCTCGAGCAGCTCCTCCGCGAAGTCGGGCTCGCCCTGATCGGACCAGTGCTCGGTGATCTTCGCGATCTCCGCCTCGGTGATGAAGGCACCCTGGATGCGCTGCATCTTCGAGGTCCCGGCCGGCCGGAAAAGCATGTCGCCCTGGCCGAGCAGGGTCTCGGCGCCACCCTGGTCGAGGATCACGCGCGAGTCGACCTGGGAGGAGACGGCGAAGGCGATCCGGGCGGGAATGTTGACCTTGATCGTCCCGGTGATGATGTCGGTCGACGGGCGCTGGGTGGCGAGCAGCAGGTGGATGCCGACAGCTCTGGACTTCTGGGCCAGCCGGATGATCGCGTCCTCCACCTCGGCTGGCGCGACCATCATCAGGTCGGCGAGCTCGTCGATCACGCAGAGGATGTGCGGCAGCGGTGCCTCTCGCTCCCGCTCGCGGACCCGGTTGAGCTCCGCGAGGTTGCGCGCCCGGGCCTGCTCCATGACGCCGTAGCGGCTCTCCATCTCCGCGATCAGGTTGTTGAGGACGTTGGCCGCCAGCCGCGGCGAGGTCACCACCGGCGTGAGCAGGTGGGGGATCTTCTCGTAGTGGTTGAGCTCGACCCGCTTTGGATCGACCAGGACCATCCGCACCTCGTTGGGCGACGCGTGCAGCAGGATCGAGCTGAGGATTGCGTTGACGCTCCCCGACTTGCCCGAGCCGGTCGTGCCCGCGATCAGCGCGTGGGGCATCTTCTGCAGGTCCGTCCAGACGGCGCTGCCCGAGATGTCCTTGCCGAGCCAGGCGACCAGCGGCGAGGACCCCTGCGGACGACCGCCGTAGATGTCGCCGAGGCGGACGAGGCGGCGCCGCTGGTTGGGGACCTCCACTCCGACGGCCTGCTTGCCTGGGATCGGCGCCAGGATCCGGATGTCGGTGGAGGCAAGGGCGTAGGCGAGGTCGTCCTTGAGCTGGGTGATCTTCGAGACCTTGGTGCCCGGCGCCAGCTTGAGCTCGTAGCGGCTCACGTGCGGGCCGGTCACGGTGCCGACGATCTTCGCCTCGACGCCGAAGTGTCCAAGCGTCTCGAGCAGGTTGCGGGCGATCTCCTCGTGATCCTGCTTGTCGGGACCCTTGTCGGGGGCGCCCCGCTCGAGCACCTGGTCCGCGATGGGCGTCTCGTAGTCGATCTCCTCTGACTCCGTGACGCCAGTACGTGGCTTACCCATCGGGGTGAGAGGGACGGGATTCTTTTCACCGGGGCCTTCCACGGCTTCGCCATCAATGCCCACGTCCTCAGCTTCGCTTCCGGGCGTATGCAGTTCGGGCGCGTTTGGCTTGGCAACCTTGATCGTTTCCTCGTCTGACTTCTCGAGGTCCTGGAGCTCGCTGGTGTCGGGCTCATCGGCCACCCGGACCGCCTCGTCGAAGTTCGCGACCTTCTCGGTCTCCTGTTCATCGCCCCCGACCACGACGTGGAAGTCCTCTCCATCCGCGACGGGCTCCGGGGGCCCGAAGACGGGCTCGGTGTCGGCCGGGGCAGTATCGATCAGGTCGGGATCGGTTCTGATGCGGCTCTCCTTGATCGCGGTTGCGAAGCCGACCGTGCCGCGCTTGGCGCGATCGAAGCCGCGGCGCCCGGCGCGGACCATGTCGGAGACAGAGCGGCCGGTGAGCAGCAGCAGGCCGGAGGCGATCAGAACGACAGCCACGATGTGCGCGCCGATGCGATCGAAAAGCGTGCTCGTCGCCCAGTAGAGGACCTCGCCCAGGCCCCCGCCGTGATCTGGGAAGAAGGCCGGATCGAAGAGCCCCTTTCGCACTCCCTCGGGTCCGAGGCCGGCGGTCTGCGCAGCCAGCGCGAGCAGCAGTCCGCAGGCAATCGCCGCGACGCCCAGCGCCACCGACTTCGGAGAGGGCAGGAACGGGCGCAGGATCAGTCCGACGCCGGCGAGCCCGAGGGCGACCGGCACCACGATCGCGCCGGCGCCGACGGCATAGGAGAGAGCCGTGTGCGAGCCGTCCCCGACAGTCCCCCCGTTCCAGCCCAGATAGATGACGTACCCGAGGTAGACCGCCAGGCCGATGCAGGCGAGGCCGGCGAGGTCGAGGCGCCGCTGCATGACCTCGGGCGAGGCCCGGCGCCGCCCGCGGGCACGGCCGCGCGCCGCCGGCTTCGGATTCCGCCCGCGCGCAGGCTTCTTGCGACGCCGGGGCGGATCACGCCGCGCCGGAGCGCCAAAAATGCGGTCTGCAAGCATCCGCCCACCCCATTCGACGCGTAACTGCAGTCCCCTTCGTGCGTGGGGGCGTGGCTCCGGAGGCCGCTTAAACGTTCTCTCAAGGCCACTTTGAGAGCCCGGAATTCGCCCCTAACCTAAAGATGGTGATGGAACAGGTAATAGCCTCAGCGCGGGTGCTGGTCGTCGAGGACGACGAGGCGATCGCCGACGTCCTGCGCCGCTCCCTGCGCGCCGAGGGCCACGAGGTGCGCAGCGCCGGCGACGGTGCCGAGGCGCTGACCGCCGCCGAGCAGTTCAGCCCGGACCTCGTCGTGCTCGACCTGGGCCTTCCCCGCCTCGACGGCATGGAGGTCTGCCGGCGCCTCCGCGCGGAGAGCGATGTGCCGATCCTGATCCTGACCGCTCGCACCGAGACCGAGGACCGCGTCAGGGGCCTCGACACCGGCGCCGACGACTACCTGCCGAAGCCCTTCGAGCGCTCGGAGTTGCTCGCCCGCATTCGCGCGCTCCTTCGGCGCCGGCCGCCACGGGGCAGCGCCTCGATCGTGGTCGGTGACCTGCTCATCAACCCGGATACGCGCGAGGTGAAGCGAGGCGAGCGTGAGATCGAGCTCACCAACAGGGAGTTCGAGCTGCTCGAGTACCTCGCCCGCAACCAGAAGCTGGTCGTCTCCCGCGAGCGCCTGCTCGAGGACGTCTGGGGATACGACCCGTTCGAGCAGACCAACACCATCGACGTCTTCATCTCGAACCTTCGGCGCAAGCTCGAGTCAGGCGGTGAGCCGCGGCTCCTCCACACCAAGCGAGGGGCCGGCTATGTGCTGAAGGGCGCCACGTGAGCTGGATCCGCAGCCCGAAGCTCCCTCTCTTCGAGCGTATTCCCGTCCGCTGGCGAATCGCGATCACCACAGCCGGCCTGACGCTGCTCATCCTGGTCTGCTTCGCGCTCGTCCTCGGGCAGGTCGTCGGCAATCGGATCCGCAGCGACTTCCGGGAGGAGCTCCGGAGCGCCGCTCGCTCGCTGGGCGCCGAGACGAGCGTCTCCACAGATCCGGTCTACGGCGTGATCGTCAGTCGGGCTCCCAACCTGCGGGCGTTCGCGTTGCCCGAAGACGCGCAGATCAAGGTGCTCGACCAGTATGGGCGGCCCATCCCCGGGGCCGCGACCAACCCCAACGTCAACCTCGGGTCACCGACGAGGGGCATCCACGACGTCGGCGAGCTCAGCGTCGCCACCGAGCCGATCAGCGCGACCGGCTCACTCCCCGCCTACGTCCAATATGGACGCCCCAACACCGGGGTCAACGACACGGTCGCGCGCCTCTGGTTCTTCCTCGGCGCCGGGGTGCTCGGGGGAACCCTGCTGGCCCTGCTCGCCGGGCTTGCGGTGGCGGACCGGGCGATGCGCCCGATCAAGGCGCTCACCGACCTGGCACGCCGGATCACCAGCACCCGAGACCCGTCGAAGCGCATTCCGGTCCCGGAGACCGACGACGAGGTGGGCGAGCTGGCGCGGACGATGGACGGCATGCTCCACGCCCTCGACGAGGCCCACTCCGAACGCGAGCAATCGCTCGAGCGCCAGCGCGAGTTCGTCGCCGATGCCTCGCACGAGCTCAGGACACCGCTGACGAGCATCCACGCGAACCTCGAGCTGTTGCAGGCTGGCGGCCTCGGCTCGGATGACGACCGGCACGCGGTCGACTCGGCGCTCACCTCGACCAAGCGGATGTCGGGGCTCGTCTCGGACCTGCTGCTGCTGGCCCGTGCCGATGCTGGCCGCCGGGTGGCGACCACGGACATGGACCTGGCGGCCATCGCCGCCGGCGCGCTCGAGGAGGTCCAGCCTCTCGCCGGTGGCCGTCGGCTCGAGAGCCAGCTCGAGGGACCGCTTCCCCTGCAGGGCAACCCGGACGAGCTCCACCGACTGGTGGGCAACCTGCTCGAGAACGCGGTCCGGCATACGCCGGAGCGGACCACGGTCGAGCTCACCGCCCGCCCTGATGGAGACGAGGCTCTGCTCGAGGTCGTCGACGACGGCCCGGGAATCCCGGAGGAGATGGAGGATCAGGTCTTCGACCGCTTCGTTCGCGGCGATGGGCCGGCCGACACCGCCGGCGGCGGCGGCAGCGGCCTGGGCCTGGCGATCGTTCGCGCCGTGGCGGAGTCGCACGGCGGCTCAGTCTCGGCGGGCAAGAGCACCTACGGCGGTGCGCGCTTCTCGGTGCGCCTGCCACTCCAGCAGGTGACGGCCGCCAAGGCCGCAGAGCGGCCCACCAGGTCGCTTTAGCAAACGTTCAAGAACGGCTCATAGATTCCCCACTGGACGAGACACCTCGCCGTGGTGCGAAACCCCACACTCCACGGCGAGACCCGCTGAGGCCAGCACAGCATCACGTTTGGCCAAAGCGTCGCCCCCGGTGGTCGCCCCTCCCTCGACCGCCGGGGGCTTTTTATATGCCCGCGGCGGCGAGGGCCGCGTCGCGATCGAAGCGGTAGTGCGACTCGGCGAACAGGTCGTTCTCGAAGCGGTGGACTCCTGTGAACTCGAGCTCTCTGGGCAGATCCAGGTCGGGGACCTCGATCTCCATCACCCCGCGGTAGCGTCCGATGGCCCAGGCCTCGTGACTGACGATGCCGCTGACCGTAACCTCGATGCCCCGGAACATCTCGAAGAAGCGCCGGTACTCGCGGATGCTCTCGTCGGGCCCGATGAACGGCCCGGGATCGGGCCAGAACTCGGGTGGCGTCATGACGTTGTCGGGCGCGATCAGCAGGCGCAGGCGATCCCAATCCCCGCGATCGAAGCAGTCGAATGCCTCGTGAACGTGCTGGACGTACCCCCTGAACATATGCTGATCGAAGGCTAGAGCGCTACGGCAGCGGCTGCGCCACTCGAACCACGGCAATGGGACCCATAGATGTCTTCACCCTGACGGACGGCGGCCAGACGGCCGCTGACGTGGCCCGCCGCGTCGCAAGCTTCCTCCATCCGGCCCGATCGACCTTAGAGCTTGCGCTCTACGACGTCCGCCTCCCCGATCCGACCGGCTCGATCGTCGCCGACGAGTTCCGCGCGGCGAGCGAGCGCGGCGTCAAGACGAGACTTCTCTACAACGTCGACTCCGGGAGGCCATCCGAGCTCCACCCCCCTCCCCGGACCCGTCCCGAGATCCTCGCGGAGCTGCCGATCGATGCCCGACCCGTCCCGGGGATCCCGGACCTGATGCATCACAAATACGTCGTCCGGGACGGCGAGGCCGTCTGGGCCGGGTCAGCGAACTGGACGATCGACTCCTGGACTAGAGAGGAGAACGTGCTCGCCACCATCGAGAGCGAACAGCTCGCCTCCCGCTTCCGGCAGAACTTCGAGGAGCTCTGGGCGCGGCCCGAGGTCGCGCGCAGCGGCAAGGTTGACCCGGAACCGGTCGACGTCGGCGGGGTGCCGGTGACGGCCTGGTTCACCCCGGGTCATGGTGAGCAGCTCTCGCACCGGATCGCGACGGCCATCGGCTCTTCGCGGCGCAGGGTGCGGATCGCGTCGCCGGTGATCACTTCCGGGCCGATCCTGGCCACCCTCGCCGAGCTCGCCGACAGGGGAGGCCGAGACATCGCCGGCGTGGTCGACGGCCCGCAGACCGAGACCGTGTTCCACCAGTGGGCCGAGAACGGGCACACCGCCTGGAAGATCCCCCTGCTGGCTGCCGCACTCGGCAAGCTGCCCTTCTCCGCCAAGCCCTCCACGCCCTGGACACCGGACTCCGAGGTCCACGACTTCATGCATGCGAAGGTGACTGTCGCCGATGACGTGGTCTTCCTCGGGTCCTTCAACCTGTCGCGCTCGGGCGAGCAGAACGCCGAGTCCGTCCTGGAAATGCACGAGCCCGCGCTCGCGGAGCGCATGGCCAAGTTCGTGGACGAGGTGCGCGGGCGCTACCCGGGGGCGCGGATCCCCGACTCGAGCCGGGCCATGATGTCCTCGACGTCATCGGCCACCTCCGCCTGAGCCAGGTCCTCCGGCGTCAGCATCCCTTGGTCCAGCGGAAACCCCGCGATCCAATCCATCAATCCCGACCAGAACTCGGATCCCTGCAGGATCACCGGATGATCGACCGCCTTGCCGGTCTGGATCAGCGTGAGCGCCTCGAAGAGCTCGTCGAGCGTGCCGAAGCCGCCCGGCAAGACCACGAAGGCGTCGGAGTAGCGAAGGAACATCAGCTTCCGGACGAAGAAGTAGTGGAACTCGATGCCGAGGTCGACGTAGGGGTTGAGCGCCTGCTCGTGGGGCAGCTCGATGTTGAGACCGACCGACAGCGCACGGGCATCCTGCGCGCCGTGGTTCGCCGCCTCCATCAGACCGGGCCCGCCCCCGGTGATCACCGTGAATCCGGCCTCCCCGATCGCGCGGCCCATCTCGCGCGCCAGGCGGTATTCCGGCGCCCCCTCCGGGGCGCGGGCTGACCCGAAGACGCAGACGGCTGGCCCTATCCGGCCGAGCTCGCTGAACCCGCGCTCGAGCTCTCGCCGGACCTCGCGCAGGCGCTGCTCGTCCGAGCGCTCGGATGCGACCAATCCGCTCTCGGCGTAGATGATCTCCTCATCGGCGGTCGAGGGAGTCCGGCCATCTCGCGCCCCCTCCCCGGTCACGGCAACCGCACGGCCATCAGACCTCGACGATGACCGGTAGCACCAGCGGGCGGCGGTGGAGCTTCTCGTAGACGAACTCCGCGATGTCGTCGTGCAGGTCCTGCTGGAGCAGCGACACCTCTCGGATCTCCTCATCAGCCGCGTCGTTGAGCGTGTCCTGGACGACGTCCCGGAGCTCGTCGCGGAGGCCGTCGGCCTCCTCGGCGAACGGGACCCCCCGGAGGATCACCTCCGGGTCGGCGACCTGGGAACCGTCATCAGAGGAGATCGTCGCGACCACGATGAAGACCCCGTCGTCGGAGAGTTTGCGCCGGTCGCGGAGGGCGAACTCGTCCGGCTCCCCGACCGAGACGCCATCGACGAAGATCATGCTGGCGTGGACATCCTCGCCGAAGGCGGCCCCCGACTCGTCGAGCTCGAGGGCGAGCCCGTTGCGGCCGGTGAAGATCCGGTCGCGTTCGATGCCGACCGACTCGGCGAGGTCGCCGTGGAGCTTGAGGCGCTTGTGATCGCCATGAAAGGGAAACACGTTCTGCGGCTTGGTCAGGTTGAGCATCAGCTTCAGCTCCTCCTGCCAGCCGTGCCCCGAGGCGTGAATCGGCGCGTCGGCGGCGGTCACCACCTGGGCGCCGATCTGGAAGATCCGGTCGATCGTCTCGTTGACCGAGCGCTCGTTGCCCGGGATCGGGGTGGCCGAGAAGATCACCGTGTCGCCGGAGTGGAGCTCGACGTCTGGGTGGTCGCGGTGCGCCATCCTGCGCAGGGCAGAGAGCGGCTCGCCTTGGCTGCCGGTGGAGATCACGACGACCTTCTCGTCGGGAAAGTCCTCGATCTCCTTGGGTGAGATGAAGAGCCCGTCGGGCGCCGAGGCGATGCCCAGATTCGAGGCGATGTTGAAGTTCTTCCGCATCGACCGCCCGACGAGTGCGACCCTCCGGTCGAGGTTCGCCGCGGCATCGATCACCTGCTGGACCCGGTGCACGTTCGAGGCGAACGAGGTGACCACGATCCGGCCCTCGCAGCGGCCGAAGACCTCGAGCAGCGCGGGGCCGACGCTCGACTCGGAGGGCGCCACCCCCGGCCGGTCGGCGTTGGTCGAGTCGCCGCAGAGGCAGAGGACACCCTCGCGCCCGAGCTCGGCCAGTCGCGAGACGTCGGCGGGGATGCCGTCGACGGGCGTCTGATCGAACTTGTAGTCGCCGGTGACGAGGACGGTGCCCGGATCGCTGCGCAGAACGACCGCGCGCGCGTCCGGGATCGAATGGGCCATGTGGACGAGCTCGATCTCGAACGGGCCCGCCTGCACCCGCTCCCCGGCGGGCAGCTCCTCCAGCGGCACCTGCCGCAGCTTGTGCTCGTCGAGCTTCGAGCGGACCATGCCGATCGTGAGCAGGCCCCCGTAGATCACCGGCGGCATGCCGATCTCGCGGAGCACGTACGGAAGCGCCCCGACGTGATCCTCGTGCCCGTGAGTGAGGACGATCGCCTCGATGTCGTCGGCGCGCTCGCGCAACGTCGAGAAGTCCGGGAGCACCAGGTCGATCCCGAGCATGTCCGCAGTCGGGAACATCAGGCCCGTGTCCACGACGACGATCCGCCCCTCGACCTCGACGGCCGTCATGTTCTTGCCGATCTCCCCCAGGCCCCCCAGGGGAAGGATCCGGACGCTCGAGCTGCTCAAACCTACGCGGCGCTCCCAGCCAGCAAACCGTGCGCCTCCAGCGTCCGCCTCACCTCGGCCCTCTGCTCGTCGTCGGCTTCCGTGATCGGCAACCTCGCCCGGGCCGAGCACACCTCGAGCAGCTCCAGGCCGGCCTTGACCGGGATCGGGTTGGTCCTGCCGCAGACCTCATAGATCGGACGGAGCCTGGCGTCGATCTCGCGCGCGCGGTCGATGTCCCCGGCCTGAACAGCGTCATATATCTCTCTCATCTCCGGCCCCACGAGGTGGGAGGCGACGAGGATGCCCCCAGGCTCCCCCATCTCCAGCGTCCGCAGGAACGTCCCATCGTTGCCGGCCAACACGCGGAGGCCATCGACCGGCTGGAGCTCGTCGTCGTTCGCCTGCTTGACGCCGACGACGTTCTCGATCCCGGCCAGCTCGGCGAGCTGCTCGGGCGAGAGGTTGACCACCACCCGCGAGGGGATGTTGTAGAGCAGCACCGGGATGCCGGCGGCCTTCGCGACCGCTTCGTAGTGAGCCCTGATGCCGGTGAAGTTGGGCTTGTTGTAGTAGGGGGTGACCGCGAGAACGGCGTCAGCTCCGGCCTCCGCGGCCGCCGCCGAGAGTTGCTCGGAGTGCCGCGTGTCGTTGGAGCCCGTTCCGCAGACGATCAGGGCCTCCGAGCCGAGCTCGTCGCGGATCGCGCGCAGGAGGGAGACCTTCTCGGTGTCGTCGAGCGTGGGCGATTCGCCGGTCGTGCCGCTGAGCACGAGCCCGTGCGAACCGTGCTCGATCAGGTGCCGCGCCAGCCGGCGCGCGGTCGCCTCGTCCACCGAGCGGTCCTCGGCGAACGGAGTCACCATCGCGGTGAGTACGCCTCCGATTTCCGCCATCAGCCGGAGGGTACCCGACGTGAAACGGGTTGCCCCTTTCCCTAGCGGAGCAGGTTCTCCAGCCCGACCACGAAGCGGTCGGGCAGATCGATCACCCTGCGCACGGCGAGCAGGACGCCGGGCATGAAGCTCGAGCGATCGATCGAGTCGTGGCGGATCGAGAGAGTCTGCCCCTCGCCGCCGAAGATGACCTCCTGGTGCGCAACCAGCCCCGGCAGCCGCACCGAGTGGATCGGCTCGTGGACGTTGCCGCCGGCCTCGCGGATCACCTCCGCGGTCCGCTTCGCGGTGCCCGACGGCGCGTCCTTCTTCTGGTCGCCGTGCAGCTCGATGATCTCCACCTCCGGCATCTGTGGCGCGATCCGCTTCGAGACTTCCATCATCAACACCGCCCCGATCGCGAAGTTCGGGGCCACGAAGCAGTTCGCGGCGCTGTCCGCCCGCCGCACGGTCGCCTCGAGCTCGTCGAGGGCGAATCCGGTGCTGCCGACGACGGCGTGCACGCCTCCGTTGATCGCCTCGAGGACGTTGGCGGGGGCCGCGTCGGGCGTGGTGAAGTCCACCATCACGTCGGCGCCGTCGAGGACGTCGTTCACCGACGTGTCGAGCTCCGGGTCGGCTCGGCCGACCAGCTCCAAGTCGTCAGCGGCCTCGACTGCGCCGCATGCGGTCTCCCCCATGCGGCCCGCGGCGCCCGAGACGACGACCTTGATCGGGTCGGCCATGCGGCGATCTTATGTGTCGATCCCCCTGAGGTCCCGCGCTAGGCGGCGAGCGCTTCTGAGACCGGCGCGAGCGCCGAGCGGAAGCGCTCCTCGCTGGGGGCGATCGCGGCGGCCGAGAGCGAGTCCGGTGCGTAAAGATCCCGGGCCAGCTCGGCGACGTCCTCGGAGGTGATCGCGTCGACCTTCTCGAGCAGCTCGTCGAGCGTGAGCAGCGGCGTGTCGAAGAGGACCGCCTTGCCGATCCTCCCCATGCGCGCGCCGGTCGACTCGGAGGAGAGCACCATCCGGCCCTTGACGTGCTCCTTGGCACGCGCGAGCTCGTCGTCCGTGATGCCCTCGGTGTGGATCGAGGCCAGCTCCCGGCCGATGATCTCGCAGGCCTCCTGGACGTTGTCCCCGCGGGTGCCGACGTAGATGCCGATCAGGCCGCTGTCGACGTAGTGCTGTGTGTAGGAGCCGACGGCGTAGGCCAGGCCCTTCTTCTCGCGGACCTCGCGGAAGAGCCGCGATGAGGTCGAGCCCCCGAAGACCGCGTCGAGGATGCTCAGCGCGTAGCGACGCTCGTCGCTGCGATCGATGCCTGGACCGCCGAAGCAGATGTGGAACTGCTCGGTGTCCTTCTGCTGGAAGCCGACCGTGGCGCCGTTGACCGGCGGGGGGTCGGGTGCCCCACCGTCGCCGCTGGCGGCGGGCGGCTCGACGTGACGCCTGGTGAGCTCGACGATCCGGTCGTGCTCGACGTTGCCGGCGGCGGCCACCACGATGTGGCCGCCGGTGTAGTGGGACCGGTGATAAGCGTCGATGTCGGGGATCGGGATCGAGCTGATCACCTGCGCCTCCCCGAGCACCCGCCTGCCGAGCGGGTGACCGCCGAAGACGGCCCGGTCGAGCACGTCGTGGACCTTGTCCTGAGGCTCGTCCTCGTACATCGCGATCTCCTCGAGCACGACCTCGCGCTCGGAGTCGATCTCCGGGTAGGTCGGGCCGAGCAGCATCTCCGCCAGGAGGTCGAAGGCCTCCTCGGTGTGGGTGTCCAGGAATCGCGCGTAGAGGTTCGTCGACTCCTTGCCGGTGGCCGCGTTCACCGACGCGCCGAGGCCGTCGAAGATCTCCGCGATCTCGATCGCCGAGTAGCGCTTGGTGCCCTTGAAGAGCAGGTGCTCGAGGAAAGTGCGAGACGCCGGCCTGCGCCGGCGTCTCGTCCCTCGAACCTGTGCGAACCCAGAGACCCAGGGCGACCGAGCGCACCGAGGGGACCGCCTCGGTGACGACCCGGATCCCGGAGTCGAGCTGGCTTACCTGAGCCTGGTCGGTGGCCACGTCGGGCTCAGCGACCCCGGCCACCGTCGCGCTCGCGACGCCGACCGCCGCCGTCACGCTCGCGCCTGCGCCCGTCGCCACCGCGACCGCCGCTGTCACGACGGCGGCTCGGGGGGCCCGGGTCGCCGGTGCCGACGCCGGCGAGATCCTCCGCCGACTTGCCCTCGACGTCGGGGTCCTGGCTGAGCCGCAGGCCGATCCGGCCTCGCTCCTTGTCGACCTCGACGACGGTGACATCGATCTCGTCGCCCTGGTTGAGGACGTCCTCGACCGCGCCGACTCGCTCGCCCGGCTTCACGTTGGAGATGTGAAGCAGGCCGTCGGTGCCCTTGGTGAGCTCGACGAATGCGCCGAAATTCGTGGTCTTCACCACCTTGCCCGCCGAGTAGCGGTCGCCGATCTCGGCGTCCTTGGTCATCGAGGTGATCCGCTCCGCCAGGGCGTCGACCTGGTCGCCGGTGGGCGCGTAGAGGCGCACCGTGCCGTCGTCGTCGACATCGATCTCGGCCTCGAACTCCTCCGAGAGGCCGCGGATGGTCTCGCCGCCCTTGCCGATCAGGGCGCCGATCTTCTCCGGGTCGATCCTGATCGAGGTGATCTTCGGCGCGAACTGCGACAGCTGCTCGCGGGGATGGTCGATCGCCTCGGCCATCTTGCCGAGGATGAACTGGCGGCCCTGGTGTGCCTGGTCCAGCGCGTCCTTGAGGATCTCGAGCGTGACACCGGTGATCTTGATGTCCATCTGCAGGGCGGTGATGCCCTCCTGGGTCCCGGCGACCTTGAAGTCCATGTCCCCGAGGTGGTCCTCGACGCCGGCGATGTCGGTGAGGACGGTGTAGTCATCGCCCTCCTTGATCAGGCCCATGGCCACGCCGGCGACCGGTGCTGAAACCGGCACGCCCGCGGCCTGCAGGGCCATCGACGAGGCACAGACGGACCCCATCGACGAGGACCCGTTCGACTCCAGCGTGTCCGAGACGACCCGGATCACGTAGGGGAAATCCTCCTCGGACGGGATGGTCGCCGAGAGAGCCCGCTCGGCGAGCGCGCCATGACCGATGTCGCGGCGCTTCGGGCCGCGCATGAAACCGGCCTCCCCGACCGAGAACGGCGGGAAGTTGTAGTGGTGCCAGAACCGCTTGGTCTCCTGCAGGCCGAGGTTGTCGACCTTCATGTCCATGCGGGTGGTGCCGAGCGCGACGCTGGAGAGGATCTGCGTCTCCCCGCGAGTGAACAGCGCTGAGCCGTGCACGCGCGGCGCGACGTCGACCTCGGTCTCGATCGGCCGGATCTCGTCCTGCGCACGACCGTCGGGGCGCTTCTTGTCGACGGCGATGCGCTTGCGGATGGTGTCCTTCTCGAGCTTGGCGAAGGCGGCCTTGACCTCTGCGAGACGCTCGCGATCCGCCTGCTCGTCCTCGGTCGGAGGCGCGTAGACCTCCAGCACCTCCTCCTCCACCGCGTCGATCGCAGCCTGCCGCTCCAGCTTGGCCTGCACCTGCGTGGCCTCGTCGAGCTTCGAGCCGTGGGACGCCTGAATCGCGGCGTAGGTCTTCTCGTCCACCTGCGGCGGCTCGACCTCGATCTTCTCCTTGCCGGCCTGATCGCGGAGCTCCTCCATCGTGGCGACGAGCTTCTTGATCTCGCCGTGCGCGATATCGAGGGCATCGAGGATCTCGGCCTCGGTGACGCCGTTGGCGCCGGCCTCGACCATCAGGATGGCCTCGTCGGTGCCCGAGACGATCAGGTCGAGGTCGAGCTCCTCCTGTCTCTCCTCCTCCGGGTTGATGACGAAGTCGCCGTCCAGCTTTCCGATCCGGACCGCGCCGACGTGCTTGGCGACGGGGATGTCCGAAATGGCAAGCGCGGCGGAGGCGCCGTTCATCGCCAGGATGTCGTACGGGTGGACGTGGTCCACCGACATCGGCTGGGACACGAGCTGTGTCTCCCGGTGCCACCCCTTCGGGAAGAGGGGACGCAGCGGACGGTCGATCATCCGCGCCGTAAGAGTGGCCTTCTCGCCCGCCCTCGCCTCTCGGCGGAAGAAGGAGCCGGGGATCTTGCCCGCGGCGTAGTGCTTTTCCTCGACGTCGACGGTGAGGGGGAGGAAGTCCACGTCGCGGTCGTTGCCCGCGGTCGCGGTGCAAAGGACCATGGTGTCGCCGGAGCGCACCACGACGGCGCCGCTCGCCTGACGGGCGAGCTTTCCGGTCTCGAATGAGATCTCCTCCCCGCCTACCTCAGCCGAGACGCGGGTTACGTCAAACATGCTCATATGTCTTGTTCCCTTCGGCCGTCCGGTTGACGGCCTTTCGCTTAAGAACTCTCGTTCTCTGTCGCGACGATCTTAGCGGCCGCTGATCGTCCGCAGAGCCTCTATCAGCTCACCCTCGAGGCGGCGGCCATCGACGAACCCCGTGGGCGTTCCGGCCGCGCCGGCGCGGATTCCGCTGACGAAATCCCGCTCGACCCGCTCGCGGACGGCGTCGGAGCGGCTGTCTGAGCGAAAGCGGTCAAGGTCGAGGCCGAACCGCTCGGCCCGCTCCCAGAGGTGCGGGTCGTCGACGTGCCCGCGGTCCATGTAGAGCGAGTCGCACATCTCCCAGAACGCACCCTGCCGGCCAGACGCCTCGGCCGCGGCGTGCAGGGCGGGTGCGCGCGGGTGCTTCGAGGCCATCGGGAAGTGCCTGAAGCAGAGTCGCAGCGGCAGCTCGCGCAGCCGCGCCCAGCCCGCGGCGCAGTAGGGACACCCGAAGTCCGCGTAGACGATCGCCTCCACCCCATTGCCGGTGACATGGTCGTCCGGGCCGACGGGCGGTATGGCTGCACTGGTCAACTCGCTCATCGCCACGACGGTATCTTGCGTCGGGTGGAAGGTCTCGTCGGGGAGAGGACGATCCGCGCCGGCCTCTGCGCGTCCGGAGTCGCTGCACTCGTCCTGGCGCTCGGGTTCTTCCAGTCTTCTCACTGGGCCACCGACCTCTGGCCCTGGCCCGACACGCCGCTCTCGTTCATCTTCATCGCGTCGATCCTGGCGGCGATCGCTCTGCCGGCGCTCTGGATCGGGGTGAGCGGCGAGCTCGCGGCGATCCAGGCCGGCGGCCTCGAGCTCTCGATCACCTATGGCGCGATCTTCGTCTATCTGCTCACCCTGGCCGGCGACCCAGGGCGGCCGGCCCTTGGCCCCTACCTGGTCGCCTTCGGCGCGGCGGCGCTCTCCAGCCTCGTTGTCTTCCTCTGGAGCCGCCGGATCCCGTGGCGCGACCGGCGCCCGATGCCATCGGTGGTCCGAGGCTCCTTCGCCTGCTTGGCTCTGGTGCTGGTCGCGGCGGGAACTGCCCTCGCCTTCGGCGCCGACATCTTCCCCTGGGAACTGCGCTCGGAGACCTCGGTGATCTTCGGCTTCGTCTACCTCGGCGCGGCGGTCTATTTCATCTACGGCTTCGTCCAGCCTCGCTGGTCGAACGCGGCCGGGCAGCTGATCGGCTTTCTCGCCTACGACATCGTCCTGATCGGCCCGTTCGTGGACCGCTTCGACGAGGTCACCGGCCGCCAACTGCTCAGCCTGATCATCTATTCGGCGGTCCTCGTCTTCAGCGGCGCACTCGCGTTCTACTACCTTTTCGTCAGCGACGAGACCCGGCTCTAGAGGCGACCTGCATTCCAGGCACGGAACGACGCACGCAGGCGACTCAGCCGCTCGCTCTCCACTAGCCGGAGAGCGCGTCGAAGATCAGGTTCGCGCCCGGGATCTCGCCCGGGTTCGGCGCCGCGTACGACCACTTCACCTTGCCGTGATCGATCAGCACCAGCGAGCGGTTGGCGTGGCCGACGGCGTCGATCCAGGCGCCGTAGGCGCGGGAGACCTCGCCCTTCGGGTTGAAGTCGGCCAGGAGCGGCATGGTCAGGTTGAGCTGCTCGCGAAAGGCCCGGTGCGAGTAGCTCGAGTCCACGCTGATCCCGACCAGCGTCGCGCCCTTCGACTCGATCTCGGGCAGGACCTCCTGGTAGAGGCTGAGCTGACCGGTGCACACCGGGCTGAAGTCGAGCGGATAGAACGCGATCATCAGCTTGCGATCGAGGAAGTCGCCGAGCGCGACCGAGTTTCCGTCCTGATCGGGCAGCGAGAAGTCGGGGGCGCTCGTGCCGGCCTCGATCATGTCGCTCGCCGGCGCTAGCGCCGCAGGCCCAGCTCAGCGACCAGCGAGCGGTAGCGCTCCAGGTCGCTGCTCTCCAGGTAGCGAAGGATGCGGCGGCGCTTGCCGACCATCTTCAGGAGGCCACGGCGCGAGTGGTGGTCCTTGCTGTGGGTGCGCAGGTGCTCGGTGAGCTCGTTGATCCGCTCCGTGAGCAGCGCGACCTGCACCTCGGCGGACCCGGTGTCCTCGCCCGACCGGCCGTACTTCCCGATCAGCTCCTGCTTTCGGTCCTTGGTCAGCGGCATCGACGCAACAGGGTAGCGATCTACCGCTTGCCCCTGTCCTCGTACTTCGCGAGGATTTCCCCCGCCTCGGCGACGTCCCTGTTCATCTGCGCGATCAGGTCCTCGACGCTCGGGAAGCGCCGCTCGCCACGCAGCCGGCTGACGAAGGCGACACGCAGGTTCTGCCCGTACAGGTCGCCGTCGAAGTCGATCAGGAAGGACTCGATCAGCAGTCCCCTGCCCGTCTCGAAGGTCGGCCTCACCCCCACGTTGACCGCCGCCGGGTGGCCGTTGGCGAAAGCGGCGTAGACGCCGTGGCCCGGCACGACCAGGCGGTCGTCGGGAACGAGGTTCGCCGTGGGGAAGCCGAGCTCGCGGCCGCGGCGATCGCCCTCCACGACCTCGCCCTCCACCATGAACGGGGCTCCCAGGCACCGCATCGCCGCTTCGACCTCTCCGGCGGCGACCAGGGCCCGAATCCGGCTCGAGGAGACCGTCTCGCCGTCGACCTCGATCAAGGGCACGATGCGGGTCTCGAAGTCCTCGCGCTCGGCGAGCATCTGCGGTGTCCCCTTGGCTCTTGTCCCGAAGCGGAAGTTCTCCCCCACCGAGACCTTGTGGGCCCCGAGCTGCTCGACCAGGATGCGCGAGATGAACTCCTCGGCGGGGATCTTCATGAACTCCTTGTCGAACGGGATCACCACCAGCTCGTCGACCCCGAGCCCGTCGATCACGTCGCGCTTCACGTCGAAGGGCATGATCAGCTTTGGCGCCGCCTCTGGGTTGATCACGCTGAGCGGATGCGGGTCGAAGGTGAGCACGGTGTCCGCCTCGTCGATCACCGCCTGGTGACCCTTGTGAACGCCATCGAAGACGCCGATCGCCACGTGGCGGTCGCGCGGTTCGGCGTCGGGGAGCTTTGTCACTTTGATGGTCAAGTCAGGACAACCTCGGGTTG